>CAVWFF010000020.1:0-88981 GCA_963754145.1 uncultured Actinomycetota bacterium | reverse complement strand
CGGGACGCCTCGAGCGGTTCAGACCGTGAAGTTCACGCCCTGGGCGAGCGGCAGCTCGCCGGAGTAGTTGACGGTGTTGGTCGCTCGGCGCATGTAGGCGCGCCAGGCGTCGGACCCGGACTCGCGGCCGCCGCCGGTTTCCTTCTCGCCGCCGAAGGCGCCGCCGATCTCGGCGCCGGACGTGCCGATGTTGACGTTGACGATTCCGCAGTCCGACCCCTCGGCGGAGACGAACTTCTCCGCCTCGGCCTGGTCCGAGGTGAACACGCTGGAGGACAGGCCCTGCGGGACGGCGTTGTTCAGTGCGATGGCCTCCTCGAAGTCGTCGTACGGAAGCACGTAGAGAAGGGGAGCGAACGTCTCCTGCGCCACGACCTCGGTCTGCTGGTCGATGCGCACGATCGAGGGCCTGGCGTAGAACGCGTTGGGGGCGGCCCCTTCGAGCTCGCGGCCGCCGCCCGCGACGAGCTTGCCGCCCTCGTTGGCGGCCCGCTCGATGGCCTTCTCCATCGCCTCGTAGGCGGCTCGGTTGATGAGGGGCCCGACCAGCGTGCCGTCCTCCATCGGGTTGCCGATAGGGAGGCGGCCATAGGCCGAGACCAGTCGGTCGGTGAGCTCGTCGATCACGCTTCCGTGCGCGATGACTCGGCGCATGGTCGTGCATCGCTGACCTGCCGTGCCGGCCGCGGAGAACACCACCCCACGCGTCGTCAGGTCGAGGTCTGCGGTCGGGCTCACGACGGCGGCATTGTTCCCCCCGAGCTCGAGCAGCGAGCGGCCGAAGCGATCCGCGACGCGCGGTCCGACTGCCCGACCCATGCGGGTCGAGCCGGTCGCGCTGAGCAGGGCGACCCCAGGGTGCTCCACGAGCGCCGTCCCGATGTCTGCTCCACCGATGAGGACCTGGTTGAGGTCGGCGGGCGCGCCGCAGTCGGCGATGGCCTGGGCCAGGATCGCGTGACTGGCCAGCGCAGTCAGGGGGGCCAGCTCCGAGGGCTTCCAGATGACGGGATCGCCGCAGACCAGTGCGACGGCCGTGTTCCAGGACCACACGGCTGCGGGGAAGTTGAACGCGCTGATGACACCGACCACGCCGAGCGGGTGCCAGGTCTCCATCAGTCGGTGGCCCGGCCGCTCGGAGGTCATCGTGCGCCCGTAGAGCTGACGGGAGAGACCGACTGCGAAGTCGCAGATGTCGATCATCTCCTGCACCTCGCCCCGCGCCTCGGAGGTGATCTTGCCGACCTCGAGACTGATAAGGGTGGCGAGGTCGTTCTTGTGCACGGCCAGCAGCTCGCCCAGCCGCTTGACCAAGGCGCCGCGGGCAGGGGCAGGAACCGCGCGCCACTGCAGGAAGGCAGCCTGTGCCCGGGCGACGCTGGCGTCGACGGCGGAGCCCTCGACCCAGCTGACGTGGGCAAGTGGCTCCCCGTTGATCGGCGAGATGGTCACCACGTCGCCGGTGACGGCGTCCACGTCGACTCCACAACGACCGGCGGTGGCGAGAGCAAGCTGGTTCAGTGCCGAGCTGTTGGGGATCTTTCGCATGGTGTCGGTCATGACTTCTCCTTGCGGGGGTGACGTTCTCGGACGGGGCATCGAAGTACCAGTGATGGTCTGTGGGACCGGCTAGACGATGTTGAGCTCAGGCCGGAGGTCGGAGCCGGCGAAGCGACCCGCAGTCAGGGGGCTGACGTCGACGACGGGCGACCGGGCGAGGTACAGGTCGCGCATCACCTCACCGATCGCCGGGCCCATCAAGAAACCGTGACCGGAGAAGCCGGTGGCGTAGAGGAAACGTGAAACTCCTTCCGCCTCTCCGACCAGCGCGTTGTGGTCCGGAGTCATCTCGTAGAGACCGGCCCAGCCGGCTCCGAGCCCGACCTCGCTGATGGCGGGGGCCCGACGCTCGATGGCCTCACCGAGGCCGGCCAGCCACTCGTCGGACTCGGTGAGCCTGAACCCCGGGGTCTCGTTCGGATCGGACATGCCCAGGAGCAGGCCCTGGGCCTCGCCGTGGAAGTAGAACGAGGTCGTGAAGTCGATGGTGAACGGCGTATGCGGGTCCAGACCAGGCATGGGCGCCGTGGTGAGGATCTGGCGGCGCAGCGGCTCCACCGGAAGGTCGACGCCCACCATTGCACCCGAGCCCGTGGGACCAGGCTCCCGCGGCGCAGACGACCGTGTCGGTCGCGATCGCTCCCCTGTCCGTCACGACGGCGGTGACTGCTCCCCCGCTGGACTCGATCGCGGTGACCGCGCAGCCGCGGACAAGACGCGCGCCCGCACGCCGCGCCGCTCCCGCGTAGCCGTTGACGACGCTCTCGGGGGTGCAGTGCCCATCCGTCGGCGAGTACGCGGCCGCGAGGAGTCCCTCGGTGCTGATCAAGGGGCGAGAGCGCCTTCGCCTCCGAGACGTCGATGAGCCGGCTGGGGACGCCCAGCTCGTTCTGCAGGGCGATGTTCTTCTCGAACGCCTCGACGTGCTCGGGCTTCTCCAGCAGGAACAGGTAACCGACCTGGTGCAGGTCGATCTCCTGGCCGAACGTGGCCTTGAACGTCTCGAACGTGCGCAGGCTGCGTGCCCCGAGCTCGATGTTGACCGCGTCGGAGAACTGGGCGCGCACACCGCCGGCAGCCTTGCAGGTGGAACCGGAGCCGAGCTCGCTCTTCTCGACCAGGACGACGTCGGTGACCCCGGCATGGGCCAGGTGGTAGGCGGTGCTGAGTCCCATGACACCGCCGCCGATCACCACGACAGAGGCGCGGGACGGAAGTGCTGTCGGTGTCACCCTTTCGGCCTCATCTCAGTGCGGTGACGGGAACGCCGTACGGCGTCCCGGTCGGACAGTGCCCAGCCTGACCCCGATGAACAGTTCAGCACAAGCGAAGAAGACTGCCGGAAAACCATCAGAGTTGCTAAAGTCTTGTCCGTTCATCGCGCGGGACAGGAGCGTGCCACGATGCCTCAGGGCCCTCGGTTGAACCTGACGCAGCTCAGCACCCTGCGCGAGCTGGTGCGACGTGGCACCCTGGCGGCAGCCGCCGAACACCTCGGCTACACGCCGGGCGCCGTCTCCCAACACCTTGCTTCGCTCGAGGCAGCGCTGGGCGTCGCCCTGGTCGAGCGGTCGGGCCGCCACCTGGTCCTCACCGATGCCGGCCGCGTGATGGCTGAGCACGCCGAGGAGCTGCTCACCGCTGAGGCCCGCGCCGTCAACGCGACCCGGTCCGCCCACGACACCGTCGCCGGCCCCCTGGTCGTCGGGACCTGGGGCAGCAGCGCAGCGACCCTCCTGGCTCCGATCATCTCGCGCATGTCTGTCGCCTTCCCCGATGTCAGCATCAGCTCGCGCGAGGTGGACCTGGACTCAGCCACCGCCAGCGTCCGACACGGGGAGGTCGATGTCGCCTTCGGCCTGGACTATCTCGACGCCCCCATGCCACGCGACAAGTCGCTCCAACTGGCGCGGCTTCCACCGGAGAAGTTCGCGGTCGCGGTAGCAGCCGGCTCCACGTACGACCCGAACACCGCCCGATCCGAGGCTCGCAAGACATCCGGCCCGGTCGAGAACCGCGACTACGTCGAGATCGATGTGCTCGAGGACATGGACTGGATCCTCCCTCCGGAGAACTCGCAGTACGGTCGCGCCATCCGCTCAGGGTTCAGACGTCTTGGTTTCGAGCCCCAGGTCGCGCACGAGGTAACCGATACCGCAGCGTCCCTCCAACTCGCCGCGGCGGGGCTCGGTGCCACCCTGATGACGGGACTGATGCGCCGACTGAACACCAGCCTTGACCTCACGACGCTGCACATGCGCGAACCCTTGACCCGCCAGATCGTGCTCATCAGCAGAGGCGACGTTGCGCAGCGCCAGCCGGTCCGAGTCTTCGTCGAAGAGGCCGAAAGCCTCGTCGACGAGCTTCTCGCAGCCCTGAATTGGTGAGAGAGCGAGCAACAGCAACGAGGAACGCGTTGCGGTCGTGCTGGTGACACGGCCTTGACAAGATTTCTTGTCAAGGGCATGGTGGCGACATGCAGGACGTCGAGGTCATCGAGAGCGCGGAGGCAGCCGCCTCCGCGCTGGATCCGGTCCGGGCCCGGCTGCTCGGCGAGCTGGCCGTCCCGGCCTCCGCCGCCGGCGCTCGCCGCCCGAGTCGGCATCGCGCGCCAGAAGGTCAACTACCACCTCAAGGCGCTCGAGGCGCACGGCCTGGTGGAGCTGTCCGACGAGCGCCGGCACGGGGGCATCACCGAGCGGGTGCTGCAGGCGTCGGCGGCGTCGTACGTCGTGTCGCCGGCGGCCCTCAGCGCGTCCGCGGCCGACCCGGACGCCAACGCCGACCACCTGTCGGCGGGCTACCTCGTCGCGCTGGCCGGCCGGCTGGTGCGCGAGGTCGGCGCCCTGGCGCGCCGGGCCGGCGCGTCCGGCAAGCGCCTGCCGACCCTGACCATCGACACGCAGATCGGCTTCCGGTCGGCCGCCGACCGGGCTGCCTTCGCGGACGACCTGACCGCAGCGGTGCTCGACCTGGCCGCTCGCTACCACCACGACGACGGGCGCCCGCACCGGCTCCTCGTCGCCGCCCACCCCCTTCCTGAGGAGAACCCATGAGCACCACCCCGAACGTCCCGTACCGCCTGGAGTTCAGCGTCGAGGTCCCGGGCACCCCGGAGCAGGTCTGGCAAGCCATCGCCACCGCCAAGGGCATGAGCGCCTGGTTCGCGCCGACCGAGATGGAGGAGCGCGAAGGCGGCTCCCTGCACTTCACCATGGGCCCGGAGATGGGCTCGGACGGCCAGGTCACCGCATGGGAGCCGCCGCGCCGCCTCGTCTACGAGGAGGACTGGGCCGCCCTCATGGGCAAGGACCCCGATGCGCTCAGCCCGCTGACGTCGGAGTTCCTCGTCGAGGCACAGTCCGGCGGCACCTGCATCGTGCGCGTCACCAGCAGCGGCTTCGGGACCGGCGCCGCCTGGGAGTCGGAGTTCTGGGACACCATGGGCCCCGGCTGGATGCCGTTCTTCGACAACCTGCGCCTCTACCTGTCGCACTTCCCCGGCCAGGAGGCCACACACCTGGAGGCCACCGCCTCCCACCCCGGCGACGCGGAGGCGCTCTGGTCGACCCTGCACGACGCGCTCGGGCTGGGCGACGAGGGCGCGACGGTCGAGGTGCGCGGCGCCACCGGCACGGTCGAGCGCGTCGGTGAGCGGCAGACGCTGGTCCGGCTCACCGCGCCGGTGCCCGGAATGCTCAGCGTCTTCGCGTGGGACGAGGGCGGCGGCAAGGCGACGGCGGGCGTACGGGCGTACCTGTTCTCCGCAGACGCGGCGGACTACGTGCGGCGCGAAGAGCCGGCCTGGCAGGCCTGGCTGCAGGGGCTCTCCGTCCCGGCCTGATCTCCTGTGCGCTAGAGCGCGCTGGTCGGCCTACGCCTGCCCGACGACACCCACGGCGCATCGGTTCCCATTGGTACAGCTTTCGGAGCGACTCCGATCCCCTGGCTATCGGTTTTACCAATCGGGTAGTTAGTTCCGTTTGTGCACCCGGCCCGTTCGGCTCACAGACACTCGGCAGCGGCGCTGGAACACTCGAAGCACCGCGCAGAGGGGCTGCGCAATCGTTGACGTCGTTGCGCCAGAGTTCGCCGACGGGGTTGGCCGGGCGTTCCGAGGGGGAACCCATGACGCATACCGTCACCGCCGCTGCTCACGCACGAGGACGCCAGTCGCGGTGGACGTTCCGACCGCGGGCCCGGCGCCGATCCGGCATCGCTGCGACGGCTCTCGGTGTGGTGGTGGTGTCGGCACTGACGATGTTGACCGGCAGCACGCCGGCCGAGGCCGAGACCGACACCGTTCCCCCGTCGGTCTGGGCGTGGGGCAGCAACGAGTCCGGGCAGATGCTCGACGCGCTGACCCGGGCACGGTCCACCCCGGTGCCTATCTTGAGGGACGTCGCCGACTTCGCGCTCGGCGACAACTTCGGTGCCGCCGTGGTGGACGGCCAGGTGTGGACCTGGGGTGGCCCGCCCAACTTCGGCAGCCAGCCCAGCTTCAAGCAGACGTCCACCCCGCGACGTGTGCCCGGACTGGCCGACATCACTGCCGTGTCGGTCGGCGACGACCACTTCCTCGCCGTCGACACCACCGGGCACGTGTGGGTGTGGGGCTCCGGTGACCAAGGTCAGCTCGGCCTGGGCATCACCAGCTCCGCTCCGACGCCGACCCGGCTGGACAGCGCCACACCGGGTCTGCCTGCGTTCGTCGATGTCGAGGCCGGCTACCAGTACAGCCTGGCCGTCGACGCCACCGGCCAGGTGTGGACCTGGGGACGATCCTTCAGCGCTCCCGGGCCGACGGTCGTCCCACACCAGGTACTCGGGGCGACCAACGTCCGCGACCTCAGGGCCGGGCTCAACCACGCCCTGGCGCTCACGACCAGCGGCCAGGTCCTCGCATGGGGCGGCAACTACACCGGCCAGCTCGGACAAGGCACTTTCTCCGCGATCACGGGCGTGGTCGCCGTTCCCGGCCTGACCAACATCCGAGCCATCGCGGCCGGCAGTGAGACCAACCTGGCCGCCGATGTAAGTGGCAACGTGCGTGTGTGGGGGCAGAACTTCGGCCGGTTCCTGGCCGGCGGACCTGACCGGGTCCCGTCCCCAGCCCCCGTCCCCGGTCTCCCGCCGATCGCGGAGGTCGCGGCCAGCGACAACCACATGATCGCCGTCGGGATCGCCGGAGTCGCGCACACGTGGGGCCAGTCCTCCCCCGCCCTGGGGCGGCCCTACGCCGGCGGCCAGGACCCCGTGCCTTCCTACGTAACCACTGACCTGCCCCCGATGATCGCCGCCGACGCCGCCACCTTCGGTAGCATGATCCTGGACGAGGATGGCACTCTGTACAGCTTCGGGGATGCCACCAACGGCTCTCTGGGCGACACCTACGGCCGAACGCTGACCCCGGCCCGCATCGCCGACACCCCGATCGGCACCGTGCAGATCTCCCCTGGCGAATTCCACGCGCTGGCCCTCACCGGTGACGGCCAGGTGTTCGCGTGGGGCAACAACAGCCTGAACCAGGTCGGTCCCGGCGCTACTCAGTTCGCGACCGCCCAGCCCGTCGACATTCCCGCCCCCGTGGCACGCGTCCAGGCCGGTTGGCGTTCCTCGTTCGCCATCACCACCACCGGCACCGTGTGGGCGTGGGGCCGCAACCGCGACGGCCTGCTCGGCGATGGCACCGAGACCCAGCGCGCCACACCGGTGCCCGTCGACCTGCCCGACCCGGTCACCGACCTGGACTCCGGCTTCTTCAGCACCATCGCCGTCGACTCGACCGGGCAGGCATGGACCTGGGGCGGAAACTCCAGCGGCGAGCTGGGTACCGGCGACTTCGATCCTCGCCTGACCCCGTATCCCGTTCCGTTGCCGGACCAGATCGTGGACGTGGCCGCCGGGGAGGAGCACGCCGCCGCGCTCGCCGCCGACGGCACCGTGTGGACCTCCGGCTGGGACAACGAGGGCCAGCTCGGCGGCCCACCCCCCGTTGGCTTGGACCGGCGCTTCAACTTCGAGCCAGTGCCAGGCCTGCCGGACAACCTGACCGCGATCGCCGCCGGCGACGCCCAGACCTTGGCGCTGACCGACGACGGCACCGTGTGGGAGTGGGGTCGGGTGCTGCCCGACCGCACCGGCACCGGCACCCCCGCCCCGGTCGATGGATTGCCGCCGATGAGCCAGGTCGCGGCCGGCGGAAACGTCCGGATCGGCCTGTCCACCACCGGCGCCGTGTGGGTGTGGGGTGACAACGTCGAGGGCGACCTCGCCACCGGCGACACCACGTCGGTGGATGAGCCGCGACGGCTCGGGTTCGCCGGCGCCACGTCGGTGCAGGTCTCGAAGGACACCAAGAACAACGCGTTGTTCGTGCTGGCCGGTCCGACCTTGACCACCACGGCGCAGGCCGCAGCCGGTGACACCCTCAGCACCGCACCAGCGGTCAGCGCCCAGGACCCGGTCCAGCTCGCCGTCCGCACCCCCGTGGCCGGCGACATCTCCATCACCGAAGATCCGACCCGGACTCTGCCCGGCCTATCGCTGCTCGGGGTCCCGTTCGACGTGACCGCGCCGCCAGCCTCGACCGCCGACCCCCTGGTCCTGTCGTTTACCCTGCACTCCTCCGCGATCCCGGCCGGCACGGCTCTCGCGGACATCCGTCCGGTCCGCAACGGCGCCATCGTTGCCGACTGCGCAGCGTCCGCCGGCGCCTCGGCGACCCCGGACCCCTGCGTGGCGGCCCGGTCCAAAGATCCGTTCGGGAACGTGCAGCTGACCGTACGGACCTCACACGCATCCACCTGGGCGCTGGTGAAGCACCAGGGCCCGCCGCCGCTGCCGCCGCTGGTCTCCATCGGCGGAATCTCCGACGGGGTGGTGCTCACCCTCAACCAGCGCGTGCCGCTGACAGTCACCTGCACCGACCGCGGGATCGCGGTCACCACCTGCCAGGTCCGCGACCGAGCAGACACCTCCGCTGTCGGAGCTCACACCGTGGTGGCACGCGCCGTCGACGAGACCGGCGCCGAGACCACGACCAGCCTCACCTACCAGGTGCAGTACGCGTTCTCCGGGTACGACGACCGGGTCGTGCCCGCACCATCGGTCAACGTCGGCAAGGCCGGCCGAACCTACCCGCTTGGCTGGACGCTCTACGACGCTGACCGTGCGCCCCAACCCAGTCCTGCGGCTGTGAAATCGATCAAGGCCCGGTCCGTGCCCTGCGGCCAGTTCGACCTCATGACCGGTGACGCGCTCGACACCACCGCGGCCGGCAGCTCCGGGCTGCGCGTACAAGCCGATGGCAGCTTCGCCTACAACTGGAAGACACCCACCACAGCAGGTTGCTACCGCGTCGAGGTGAACCTGGCCGACGGCACCGCACCCTGGCTGGCCTTCCAGCTCCGCTGACACCTCTCACGGACTGCCCGGGCTGACGCCGCGCCACCCTGGAGCGAGCTCGTGTGGTTCAGAACACACACACATGCCGACCATTCTGGTCTGTGACCGACTAGAGTGGTCGGTATGAGACCCACTCAGGACGAGATTCTCGACGGCATCATCGACGCTGCCGCCGCGACGTTTGCGCGCCACGGCATTGCTCGGACGTCTGTCCAGCAGATCGCGGACGCGGTCGGGTACTCCAAGACCGGGCTGCTGCACCACTTCCCCTCCAAGCAGGCGCTCATCGATTCCGTCCTGGCGCGGATGGAGTCACTCGCCGCATCCATCGCGACCGACGAGCTGCTCGCTATGCCTTCCGGACCGGTACGGGACCTGGCTGCCATCCGAGCCACGTTGTCGGTGACCCTGGCCAACCCCGGGATGGCGGCACTCCTGTCGTCCACCATCACCGCACCCGAGGGGGACCCGGCGCACGATCTGACGGCGGTCTTCGTCGCCAAGATCGTGGACGCGTTCTGGGGGCCCGGATCAGAGTCCGAGACACGGGGCATGAACGTTGCCGTCGCGCTCGGCGGACTGCTCTCCGCGTCCATCTCGTGGCCCGCTGACAAGTGGACCGAGACAGAGCAGGAGCACCTCATCGCTGCGGTGGCTCGCGCCCTCGGGCACGCCTGAGAACCCCCGTCCCATTTCCTCGTCCGTCGTATAGAAACGAGCCACTGTCATGGCAACTTTGCTGCACCGACTCGGTGCCTTCGCTTATCGACGTCGTCTTGCCGTCATCCTCACCTGGATCACGGTCCTCCTGGCTGCCGGTGTCGGCGCGGGAACCCTGTCGGGCAAGACGCAGGACTCGTTCAACATTCCCGGCGTCGAGTCGGTCGAGGCGATGAGCCTCATCTCCGACAAGTTCGGGGCCCCTGCCCCTGAAGACGCACCCGCGACGTACAAGGTCGTCTTCGAGGCCAACGCCGGGGCCACGGTCACCGACCCGAAGGTCGCTAGTCAGATAGCTGCAGCCGCGAAGGAGCTCAGCACGCTGCCCGGCGTCGCCACCGTGTCGAACCCGTTCGACAAGCAGGCTCCTACAGTCTCGGCTGACCAGCAGGCCGCGTACGCGACGGTGACATACTCCGTGCCCCCGACCAGGGTGACCGATGCTCAGAAGTCTGCCCTTGAAGATGCTGTCGCCTCGTTCCAGGCCAGCGACGTACACGCGCTCGCAGCGGGAGCCACCGAACAGCCTCAGGGCGGGGGTGCGGGCGAAGGCATCGGCGTCATACTCGCGTTCCTGATCCTCGCCGTCACCTACGGTTCCTTGGTCGCGGCGGGCATGACCCTGCTGACCGCCATCATCGGCATCGGCATCGGCGTCGCGGGCATCACCACCTTGACGGGCTTCGTGGACATGTCCTCCACCACCCCGCTCCTGGCGGTCATGCTCGGTCTCGCCGTCGGCATCGACTACGCCCTGTTCATCTTCATCCGGTTCCGTCAAGAACTCCTGGCCGGACGTCCCGTGAAGGACGCCGTGGCCATGGCGGTGGGCACCGCCGGCTCCGCTGTGGTGACCGCCGGTCTAACGGTCATCATCGCGCTGGTCGGTCTGTTCGCCGCCGGAATCCCGTTCCTCACCCAGATGGGCCTCGCTGCCGCGGCCACCGTTGCGATTGCGGTCTTCGTCGCCATCACGCTGGTGCCCGCCGTCCTCGGCTACCTTGGCACCCGAGTGCTCCCCAAGCGGGTCCGCAAGACCGTCCTCGGCCACCAGGGCGAACCGAACACCCAACGCGACACCGGCTTCCTCGTCGGCTGGGCCAAGACCGTCACCCGGCACCGCTGGCCGGTCCTCGCCGCCGGGATCGTCGCACTCGGCGTCATGTGCATCCCGGTGATGTCCATGCAGACCTCGCTCAGCCCGAGCCCCGCCCCCGGCAGTCCCGAAGGCAAGGTCGCAGCCGTCATGGCCGACCACTTCGGTGCAGGTCTCGCAGGTCCGCTCGTCATCCTCGTGGACGGGGATGACGCGGTCGCCAAGGCCACCGAGCTCAGCACCCGCGCGACCGACCTGGCCGACGTCGCCGCCGCCACCCCGGCACAGCCCAGTGCCGACGGCACCGCAGCCATGGTCACCGTCATCCCCAAGTCCGCCGCAGACAGCGAAGCCACCGCCGGTCTGGTACGCGACCTGCGCGACACATTCCAAACCGTTGACGGCCCCCAGGTGTACGTGACCGGCACGACCGCCGTTGACATCGACATCGCTGACAAGCTCAACGCCGCCCTTCCGATCTATCTCATCATCGTCGTCGGGCTCGCGTTCGTGCTCCTCATGCTGGTCTTCCGGTCGCTGCTCGTGCCGCTCGTCGGTGTCCTCGGGTTCCTTCTCAGCATCGGAGCAACATTCGGCGCTACCGTCGCGGTGTTCCAGTGGGGCTGGCTCGCGGGCGTGTTCGGTGTGGACTCGACCGGTCCGCTGCTCTCGCTGATGCCGATCCTGGTCGTCGGCATCCTGTTCGGCCTCGCGATGGACTACCAGGTCTTCCTCGTGTCCCGCATACACGAAGCACAGGCCCACGGCGCAGCACCCCGTGACGCCATCGCGGCGGGGTTCCGACAAGCGGCACCGGTCGTCGTCGCAGCCGCAGCCATCATGTTCTCGGTGTTCGCCGGGTTCGCCATCCCCGGCGAAGGCGTCATCAAGGCCATCGGGTTCGCCCTCGCCGTCGGCGTCGTCGTCGACGCGTTCGTGGTCCGCATGATCATCGTGCCCGCCGCCATCGCACTCCTCGGCAACACCGCCTGGGCACTCCCCACCTGGATGCGCTGGTTGCCCATCATCGACGTGGAAGGCGAAGCACTCCGCAAGAACGACCCGCTCCACCTCCCCGCCGGTCACCCCAGCACCGAGGAGGAGAGCGCCCTCTCTGGCGTGTGAACGCAATCGTGTAGCAGCCGCGTGGGCGGTCAGCAGCAGCCGGGTTGCGGCCCTTCGCCGCCGGAGAGCCGGGTCACGACCGCGCCGGCCGGTGCCTGGGTCGGGTGGGAGAAGTCCCACTGACCCGAGAGACGCCAGCCGGCGACACCGTCGAACACCCCGGTCCACGGAGTGTTCTGGACGGCCACGGTCGCCCCTTCTGCGCCGCCGATGACGGTGTCCGGGTATGCGGCATGGAGCCGCTCCCAGCTGTCGCCGAGCCCGATTCCCGTATGGGTCAGGCGTACGTCGGGTGAGGGCAGGTCCTTCCGCTCCTCGAAGCCCGACCAACGGCGGTGCTGAGCGAGCTCCCAGCCTCGCAGCTGCAACGTGTCAGCCGCGTCCCCGCCGAACATCAGGCACAGCGTGTCCCAGCAAGTGACGGAGGTGATCGGGTACTGCCAGCTCGGCGAGAGCGGGTCATCGGCAGCTTCGTACCAGGCATCGCTGCCGGGGATGCGGACGTAGCGTTGCGGCCCCACGGTGAGGTCCGGCTCCCCGAAACGAGCGGCGACAGCAGCCAGAACCTCGTCGGCGTCAGTCCCGAAAGGTTGCGTTCCCACACCGGAGCCGGACACGTCCACAGGGCCAACGACGACCGTTGCCGAGGGAACGGAGGCGTTGCTCGCGGGGTCAGACGACGAGCCGGGAGCGTCGTCGGGGAGGAGCCGGTTCAACCCGGCCCACCCGGTGGTCACCACCGCCACGGACGCGGCCAGCGCGAGGAGTCCCGGTGTCCCGCGGACCGTGCGACCTCGCCTACCAGCACCCGCGACACGCTCGGCGTACTCCGCGTCCGTGACCTGACTCTCATCCGATCCCCCACTCCCACATCCACTAAGACGCTGGAGCGGCCTGTCTGGTTGCTTCCCGTCGGGTTCGATCTCGGTACGCGAAGGTGGTACTCCACAACGGCGACGCATCCCGCGCTGCCATCTGGTCACAAAAGGGAATCCCATGGATCAGTCGATGCACTTCATCAGCGTCAGCACCGCTGACCTGGATGCGGCCCGCTCTTTCTACGTCACGGGCCTGGATTGGCACCCCCTCATGGACGTCGCCGGCGAAATCATCTTCTTCCAGGTCGCCCCCGGGCTGGTGCTCGGCCTGTTCGATTCAGAGAAGTTCAACGCCGATATCGCCGCGGGTGCCGACTACTCAACCGTGTCCGGGCTGACCCTGTCCCACAACGTCGAAACACCCGAGGCCGTCCACACGGTCGTCGACGCCATGCAGCGAGCCGGCGGTACCGTCCTCAAGGCTCCACAGACCAGCGCGTTTGGCGGCATCTACCACGCACACGTGCAGGATCCCAACGGCATCATCTGGGAAATCGCCCACAACCCCTCGTGGCGCATCGACCACGATGGCACGGTGACCCTTGGCTGACGATGCCCGCCCCCCAGACCCGCTTCTCTGCCGCAAGGCCATCCGCGCTCTGCGAGGTGCGCTGTGGGCCGATGGGGAGAGCGACTCGGCCGACGTACGCTCGAGGGCGAGGCACTACTCGTCCCCGGAGGTCGTCATGGACGTCCTGCTCTTCGTGCTGCTGGCCCTGCTCGCGCTCGTCGTCGTGGGCCTGGCGGCCAGCTTCCGCGTGGTCAAGCAGATCGAGCGCGGCGTGGTCTTCCGGCTGGGACGCGCCCAGCGGGAGGTGCGGCGACCGGGCCCGACCATGCTGATCCCGTTCGCGGACCGGATGAGGCGCGTCAACATGCAGGTCGTGACCATGCCGGTCCCCGCGCAGGACGGCATCACCCGCGACAACGTGACCGTGCGCGTGGACGCGGTCGTCTACTTCCGGGTGCATCGACCCGATGCGGGCGGTTGTCGAGGTGCAGGACTACCAGTACGCGATCTCGCAGGTGGCGCAGACCTCGCTGCGGTCGATCATCGGCAAGAGCGAGCTCGACGACCTGCTGTCCAACCGCGAGCGCCTCAACCAGGGCCTCGAGGTGATGCTCGACAGCCCGGCCGCCCCGTGGGGGATCGAGATCGACCGCGTGGAGATCAAGGACGTCGCGCTGCCCGAGGCGATGAAGCGGTCGATGTCGCGCCAGGCGGAGGCCGAGCGGGAGCGTCGGTCCCGGGTCATCACGGCCGACGGTGAGTACCAGGCGTCCAAGAAGCTCTCGCAGGCGGCGGCGGCGATGACCGCGACACCGGGTGCCCTGCAGCTGCGGTTGATGCAGACGATGGTCGAGGTGGCGGCCGAGAGGAACTCGACCCTGGTGCTGCCGTTCCCGGTGGAGCTGCTGCGCTACTTCGAGGCGGCCGCCCACGCCGCCGACCCGGCCGTGCCGCGGGCCGGCATCCCGGATCGGGAACCCGCCGCGGACGAGGCCGTCCCGGACCCGGTGGCCGGGCTGGGGCGCGTGCCGCTCGACTGAGCGAGGAGTGAAAGGCAGTCCAGCTCAACTACACGATCGTGCACGCGTGCGTGCGTCCTGATCGCGGTGGTCTGCCGGCCTACCGCTGGTCACTGGTCGAGCTCCGCGAAAATGACGACTGCGAGTGTGCGAAGCGACGCGGGACAGGATGGCGGGCAGGATCACTGGCCAGGCGGCGCGTGGCATCTCATGCCCCATCCCCTCGATCGGGAGGAAGCTGGCGTCCTGGATCTCGTGAGCCATCGCCTCGGCCGTTGCGCAGGGCAGCACCGGGTCGGCGGTCCCGTGGATCACCAGCGTCGGAGCTGTGATCTCTGGAAGCCGGGAACGCCAGTCGACCGGGCCCTCGAAGAGGGCGCCTGACCAGCCGTTCGTGCGGCTGGCTGGTCGTCGAGCGCCAGGACTGTGCCGGTGGCCGCACCCAACGTGCGTTTCCCGCGACCGGGATCGGCGCCGGCGGTCTACGTTCGCCGTGCCGACCAAACATGGGTGCCACACATGCTTCGGACGACCCCACCCGCGCCAATGATTGCCGCGCGCAGCGCGTGCTGCAGAAGGGTGAGGCGGTCCAGTCCCAAGCGTTGATGGTCGCTGAAGGTCGCCAACATGCCGACCCACTCGTCCGCGCTGAGCTCTCTCGGCCATCGGTAGGTCTGCCACTGACCCGGGGTGAAGTGCGCGCACCCGGTGAACGGGTCCACGTCGACAAGCCCGGTGGGGTCGCGACCGAGGACCTCCAACTCGGGTGCATGCACCTGATACACCGCCTGGAACGCGTCCAGCAGACCCTCATCGAGGGCGTGGTAGTTCCAGAACAGGGCCGCGGTTCCGCCCGCGTCCAGAACCGATGCCGCCTTGGACAGACCGATCGCGGGATCCACCCAGTGCCATGCATGCCCGGCTGTTAGGAGATCGAAGGTACGTGCCGCCGGATCCCATTCCTCGAATGACGCAACTTCGATCTGGACCCCGTGACTGCGGGCCACCCGGGCCATACGTTCATCCGGCTCGATACCGAGGACGGCAATGCCCCGCTCGATCAGCGCCCGCGCCACCTTGCCAGTTCCGCAGCCGACATCGAGGACAGCGGTCGGTTGCAGCCCGGCCAAGTCGTCTAACAGTGCTCCTGGATACGAGGGACGTAACCGGTCGTACTGTTCCGGCATCGATCCGAACGAGGCAGCGCGGTCTCGGTCGCCATGCAGACCTTCCAGAGGCACCCCGACATCGTCGCATGGCGCCCGGTCTCGTGCCGGCGGAGTCCAGAGCTGAGTCGCCAGTCAGGCAACGAGCAAGGGCGTCCCTCGGATCAGAGGTGCTGGTCAACCTGCGGCCGCCACGGCTCGTGCTCGTGCGAGAGCCAGACCTCCTCAGGGTCGAGCGCCCGGACCAGCCGTTGGCCCTCGGTGCGCGGCTCGTCGAGCTCGGCGAAGAAGACCGCCATGTCGCCGCCGACGACGACTGAACGCCCGCCCGTCTCGACGACGACCACCTGCGAGCCTCGGGTGTGGCCTGGCGCCGGGACGAGCCGGAGCCCCGGCAGCAACTCGAGCGCGCCGTCGACGGGTACGTACTGCACGCCGGGCGCCTCGACCCACTCGCGGATCGTGTAGTCGTCCTTGCTGCGCGCGTCGTCAAGCTCCCGGCGCTGGACGTAGATCGGCCGGCCCGTGAAGAGGTGGTTGCCGCCGCAGTGGTCGAAGTGCAGGTGCGTGTTGATGACGACGTCGATGCTGGCCAGGTCGAAGTTGGCCTGCGCGCTCAGGGGAATCAGGCGTGGATCCATGTCGGCCACCGCCGGGTGCAGCTGCGTCATACCGGTGTCGACAAGCACGCGCGCGTCGGGATGGTCGATGACGTGCACGTAGACCGGCATCCGCTCGCCCTCGGCGAGCAGCTCGGCCACGAGAACCGGGGTGACGGTCGGCGGCGAGACCTCGCTTCCCGCTCCCTCCCCCTTCCGGGGTCGTGGATCACGCATGACGGACAGCTTGTGCAGTTGCTTCGTACCCGGCGCGGTCGCCGTAGCCGATGGTCATGAACGTAGCCATGCTTGCTCGTTTCCCTTGATGTTGGTGCGCCGATGGGCGCGGCCGCTAGCACTACGACTTTGTAGCTGCGCAGAAGTCATCGGTAGGAATTCTCGTTTCTACACCTACGCTCACACACCCGATCCGGCTCGGTTGATCAGGGTGATTCCTCCTGCTTGACGCATACCGATATCGGCATATGATGGCGGTCATGGCACGAGCAGCGACGACGTCGGACGTCTTCAACGCGATCGCCGAGCCGCAGCGCCGGGAGATCCTGGTGCTGCTGCGGGCGGGTGAGCGGCCGGTGACCGAGTTGGCCCGGGAGCTGGGGATGACCCAGCCGGGGGCGTCCAAGCACCTGCGGGTGCTCCGGGAGGTCGGGCTGGTGCGGGACCGCAAGGCAGGCAAGCAGCGCCTGTACGACCTTGACGCCCGAGGGCTGCGACCGGTCCACGAGTGGACCGGCGGGTTCGAGCGGTTCTGGAACGAGAGCTTCGACCGGCTGGACGCGTACGTGCAGGACCTCAAGCAGGCAAGGCAGGAGGAGGAGTGACCGATGGCAGCGACAGGACGGGACGCGCCGGCGCAGTCAGCGACGGCCGACCGCGAGATCGTCATCTCCCGGGTCATCAGTGCCCCGCGGGAGCTGGTGTTCGAGGCGTTCACCGAGGTGCGGCACCTGTCGCGGTGGTGGGGACCGGAGGGGTTCACCACCACCACGCGGGCGTTCGAGTTCCGCGTCGGCGGGGAGTGGGACTTCGTGATGCACGGACCGGACGGGACGGACTACCAGGAGTGGATCTCCTGGACCGAGATCACCCCGCCGGAGCGGATCGCACTGCTGCACGGTGAGTCCCGCGGCGACCCGAACGCCTTCGAGTCGGTCTTGACGTTCGCGCCGGACGGCGCGGCGACCCGGATCGGAATGCGCACGGTGTTCCCCACCAAGGAGCTGCGCGACGAGGCGGTCGAGAAGTACCACGCGATCGAGGGCGGCCGGCAGACCTTGAGCAACCTGGCTGCCTACGTCACCGAGATCGCTCGGTTGGGAGTTGAGGACTGATGGCCGGGAAGGTGTTCTTCAGCGTGTCGATGTCGCTGGACGGGTTCATCGCGCCCGAGTCGCCCGAGGACTTGATGGGGCAGCAGTGGATGGAACTGCAGCAGTGGGTATTCCCGCAGCGGTTCTTCCGGGAGAACCTGATGCTCGGTGAGGGCGGCGAGGAAGGGCGCGACAACGACATCCTGCGGGAGACGTTCGAGCGCACCGGTGCGAGCGTGATGGGCAAGCGCATGTTCGATGCCGGCGAGCAGGCGTGGCCGGAGGAGGCGCCGTTCCACACGCCGGTCTTCGTCGTGACGCACGAGAAGCGTGACCCCTGGGAGCGGCCGGGCGGGACCACCTTCCACTTCGTCAACGACGGCATCCAGTCCGCGCTCGACCAGGCCCGAGAGGCCGCCGGCGACCGGGACGTCCGCATTGCAGGCGGCGGCGCAACGATCCTGGAGCACGTGAACGCGAGCCTGATCGACGAGTTCTCGATCGCGCTCTCACCCGTGCTGTTCGGCTCCGGAATCCGCCTGTTCGAGGGCGTGGACGCGGGCCGCGTGGCCCTGGAGCAGCTCCGCGCGGAGGCGACGCAGCGGGTGACCCACCTGACCTACACAGTCCGGGAGCGGTAACCGTCTCGACCTCAGCGCTCCCCCGCCGAGGTCAGCAGCTCGGCGCGGACTGTGGCATACAGGTGTCGTCATGCCGAGCGAGTCGACTGATGCCGAGGAGGTCAGCGCCAGAGTTCCGCGAGCTGCCCGGCAAGGGCCCTGCCTTGGTCGTAACCGGCACGAGCGGCGGGCGGACGCAGTGACAGATCCATCGCATTGGCGCCGAACATGTGCTCGGAGTTGCTGTCCGGGAAGATCGTTTCGACTCGGCTGCCGCGTGCGCGTAGCTCGTCGACCTGCGCTGCAAGGTGCATGCCCCACTCCAGCGGATGCCGTGACCTGCCGCCGAATGGTGACAGCACCAGCACCCGCCCGTATCCGGCTGCCAGATCGGCATTCTCGTTGCGTCGGTAGCCGCCGTCGATGTATCGGTTGTCCCCGATCCTGTAGGGAGCGCCACTGGCACAGCTGGCGGCGACGGCGTCCACCAGGTCGACTCCGCTGTGGGAGTCGAAGACAACCGGTTCACCGGTATGGGCGTCGACCGCCGTGATGAGCACCGTTCGCTGGGGCCAGCGCTGACTGGGCAACCGCGAGGCGACAGTGGCGCGCCACTGTGCTTGTCCGGAGCCGTCCGACGCCGCATCCATGTCGAGTGCCGCCGCGCCCATCCTGCGGCGCATGTCAGCCGCATCCTCCGCGGAGGCGATGATCTTGCTCGTTCTCTCCATGTGGTCCGCCACCGGTCTGATCGGAACGCGTCCTCGGTCAGATCCGACCGGACCGGTCCGTTGCCGGGGGGCAGCGGCCAGGATGCCGGCAAGCAGTTCGGTCGGGGTCGCGCCGGCTATCTGGGCCGCGGCCGTCGAGCCGGCCGACGTCCCGATGGTCAGGTCGGCTGAGGCCACGTCCAGCCCCGCATCCAACAGGCCGGCGATGACGCCGATCAGCCACGCATTTCCTGTCGATCCGCCGCCACCGAGGACCAAGGCTCGCTCACCCCCGGCCGGCACCCGCCTCGTGGCGTAGACCTGTGGCTGATCCTGGTCGGACCTCGGACGGGCGGGGGCCGTCGTCGGGGTCAAGTGCGGAATTGGAGACGGTGTTGTGTTCACGGGAATCGCCTTTCGCGAATTGCCTGGCTCTCGTGCCGCCCGTCAATCGTTGGTATGTCGGTCAGATCGAGCATCACGCCGAGCACCGTCAGCGACCGATTGCGGGACCTCCGAGCCAGTCCTAGCATGGGCCATGGCCGGGCTCTTGGTACTCAGCGCTGGCAGCACCGGCGACGTCGAGCCCTTCGCAGCTCTGGCGCCGGCCTCGACGCCGCGCAGCTCGCGGACGCGATCCCTCGAGCGCTCGACGACCCGCAGACGCGACGTCGCGCGCGAACCCACCGAATCGGAGGAGGTAGAACGATGAGTGTCGGCGACAAGGTGATGGGAGCCGAGAGCCAGTTGTTCATGGGCCGGGTGATGCCGCGAGACTTCCTGGACGGCATCGGCGAGTACCTCGACTAGGCGGCGCCGGACCGGAAGAAGGAAATGATCGCCGCGATCAAGGCCCGCGCTGACCAGCTGGCGGAGGCCGACGCGGATCTCGCGGTCGACGCGGCCGGCGTGGGGGCCGTAGCCCTCGGGTCGGTGGTGCTCGCGGCGTTCGAGACACTGCTGCCGCTGTTCGACGGCGACGAACGTCGCACGATCCTCCTGCTGCAGCACACAATGGGCCCGGTTCTGCGGCGCCCCTACGAGATGATGTTCGAGCGGCTCAGCAAGAAGGACGAGCCCCTCGACACCATCGACAAGGCCTGCCGCGCCATGGAAGGGCTGTACGGCACCGGCTGGGACATCGGGTACGAACGGCCGACTCCCGAGCTAGTTCGAGATGACGGTGCACCGCTGTCTCTGGCGCGACTTCTTCACCCGCCATGGAGACCGGTTGGTCACCACCGTGATGTGCTCGTGGGACACCAACTGGATGCGGGCGATCGACCCGGCCGTCAGTGGGTTGCGCGCCGAGCGCACGTCCTTGCTCTCGCTCGGCGACAGCCAGTGCCGCTTTGCGGTAGAGGAGACTGACGACCCGCTCCACGGGTACACCGACGCGCTGGACAGGCGGTTCGTCGACCGGACGGACGGCGCGGCGGAGTAGGGCCTCGCTCAGCGGGTGAGCTCGACCTCCTCGTCCAGCTGGGTGAGCTTGTGCGGGTTGCGCATTGCGAAGATCCGTGTGATCCGCCCGTCCTCGACGACGACGCTTACGATCGTGGTGCCGCCCACCTCGTCCTCGATCCGCACGCCAACAGCACCGTTGAGCCTGATGGTCCCGACCGAAGGATTGACCGACACCGCAGGGTACGGCCGCAGCAGGTTCACCACCTTCTTCACACCGACCACGGGCACCCGTACGGCCTGCGCGATCCCGCCGCCGTCGGCGAGGAGCACCACGTCCGGGGCAAGCACGTCCATCAGGCCCTGCACATCACCAGCCGTCACGGCGGCGATGAACCGTTCCACCACCTGCTGCTGCTCGGTGCGGTCGACCTGCATTCGTGGCCGTCGCGCAGCCACGTGCTCCCGGGCCCGGTGCGCCACCTGGCGGACCGCCGCCTGCGACTTGTCCACGGCGGCTGCGATCTCGTCATACGGGACGTCGAAGACCTCGCGCAACACGAACACCGCGCGCTCGGTCGGCGTGAGCGTCTCCAGCACCGTGAGCATCGCGATCGACACACCCTCGGCCAGCTCGATGTCCTCGGCCACGTCCGCACTCGTCAGCAGGGGCTCGGGCAGCCACTCACCGACATACTCCTCACGCCGACGGCTGAGTGTCCGGAGCCGGTTGAGTGACTGACGGGTGACAGAGCGGACCAGGTACGCGCGTGGGTCCTGCACCTCCGCCTGGTCGACCGCCGCCCACCGCAGCCAGGTCTCCTGGACGACGTCCTCCGCGTCAGCGGCCGAGCCGAGCATCTCGTAGGCGACCGTGAAGAACAGGCTGCGGTGGGTGATGAACGGGTCGACGCTCATGCCGGGGACGCTACCCCGGGCCGCTCCGCGAGTGGCTTGAGGTCGCAGGCGGCGGCGAAGCCCTCAGACTCGATCCCGAGCGCGACGTTGCCACGGGTGGTGAGGTTCGCGAACCCGATCACCGAGGTGAGCTCGACGACGGCCGCCGGGCCTACTTGCTCCTGCAGGCTGGCCACCATCTCGTCAGTCACCGTCGGCGGTGTGTTGCTGATCGCCTCGGCGTACTCGAAGACCTCCCGCTCCAGAGCGGTGAACACGTCAGACTCCCGCCACCGCGGGATCTCCCGCGCCCGGTCGACGTCGAGTCCCTCGTTGAACGCCATGAAGTAGTTGAAGTCCAGGCACCACGAGCAGCCGATGTACGACGCCACAGCCATGTGCGCGAACGACTTCAGGGTCCGATCGCACTGGTCCCACTTCTGCAGCTTCTGGCCGAAGCCCATCGATGCCTTCAGTACCGGCACGTTGTGCCACATCACGCCGAGCGACTCCGGCACCCGTCCGAACATTCTCTTGCTGAAGGTCTTGATGAGTGCGCCGTACAGGCCAGTGATCTCTTTGGCAGGGATCCGGGTGGTCATGACTCCTCCTAGGCGTCGAACTTGCTGTCGACATCCAGACACCGGCCCGGTCCATACTGTGACAACCGGTCGGGAAAATTCTCAACAGCCATGAGCATCGATCGAGTGCCGGCGATCGTCGTAGTCGACGGGCAGCTGAGATCAGCCCATCACGTTGGTCGGGAGCGTCGGGGTCGACGCGGCGCAGTCGCGAGTACGTCGCCAGCGCCAACCGATGCCCGGTCCGGGGCGCGGTCCACACCAGCGGATCGCGGTCGTGGTCGTGGCCGCTCTTCCACCGCGGCGACCAGGGCCGCCATCAGCTGCCCGACCACCGGGGCGTTCTTGAACTGGTTCCCGCTCGTGCCCATCGCGACGTAGTACCCAGGAAGCGCGGTCCGGTCGTAGATCGGCGCCCAGTCGGTCGACACGTCGTAGACCCCCACGATCCCCGTCGGCCGGTTGGGGACCGCTCAGGTCGCGCACTCGGCGGGCGGCCCGCACGGCTCTGCGCCTCGTATGTCGCGGCGGTGACGTGCTGGCCTGCGTCCTCGGGCCGGACCAGCCACTCCAGCGGGTCGCACTCGGGCTCCATCCCGCCGACCAGGATGCCTCCGGTTGTCGGGCGCAGGTACACGCCCAGGTCGGGGTCCGCCAGCGCCAGCGTCAGCCCTTCCTCGCCCGGTGCGGGCAGCCAGTGCACCTCCTGGCGCATCGGCCGCGACGTCACCGCGAAGTCCGCGCCCGCACCCGCCAGCGCGTTGACGGCGCCGGACCAGGGACCGGCCGCGTTCACCAGCACATCGCAGTCGATGGCGTCCGACCCTTCCCGGTGCCGAGTGTGGACCCGCCAACGCCGCGAGCCCGCAGGCTCGAGCCCCGTGACCTCGTGGCGGAGCTGGAACCCCGCCCCGTGGCGACGTGCTGCTGCGGCCAGGTTGTGGGCGGCCAGGGTGGCGTCGTCGACGTACCCAGCATCCGGGGTCCAGGTGCCGCCGAGCACGCCCCGCGCGGGTGCGAAGAACTCATCCGAGGCGACCGGCTTCGGTGGCCCATAGGCACCGACGTCGAGAACGGATGCCCGCTGCCGGACCTCGTCGGCCGACCAGCGCTCCCACGGCACTCCGACGGCGTCGAAGTGGGTGGTGGTCGCGGCCGAGGCCTCCGCGTCCCGCTCGAGGACGAGCATCCCCGTGCGCACGAAGCCCGCCAGCCCGTCGGGGTCATCGTGCGCGAGGTGCCCGCGCCAGTCCTCCCAGCAGTGGCGGGCCTCCCAAGCCAGCGCCACGGCGGTGCGGGTGGAGTAGTGGAAGCGCACGATGGCGCTCGAGGCACTGGTCGAGCCGTGCCCGATCCCGGCTGCCTTGTCGACCACCACGACGCTGCGCCCGGCTCGGGCCAGCTCCAGGGCGATCGCCGCGCCGATCACCCCAGCACCGACCACGACAGCGTCCGCGGTCCTCGTCACGCCGACACCCTACGGCGCGGTCAAGATCCGCGTCTTTCGCGCGGACTCGATAGCGTGCAACGCATGCCCATCAAACTCGAGAACGTCGGGATCGCCGTCCGCGACCTCGAAGCGACGATCGCCTTCTTCACCGACCTCGGGCTTACCGTCCTCGGCCGTGACACGGTCAGTGGAGAGTGGACCGACACAGCCGTCGGCCTCGACGGCAACCACGCCAAGATCGCCATGCTCCAGACGCCAGACGGCAACGGTCGCCTCGAGCTCTTCGAGTACATCCACCCCGACGCGATCGAGACGGAGCCCACCCGGCCCAACGAGATCGGCATGCACCGCGTGGCCTTCTCGGTCGACGACATCGACGAGGCCCTCGAGATCGCCGCGAGGCACGACTGCCACCCGCTTCGCGGCGTGGCGACCTATGGGGACATGTACAAGCTCACCTATGTCCGCGGCCCCAGCGGCATCATCGTCATGCTTGCCGAGGAGCTGAAGAAGAGCTGACCCCGGGTCGATCCGTCACTTTGCCGCTGGCGACTTCAACCGCTGCGTTGCACCTAGGGTCGACGGCATGGACGTTCCTCACATCACCCTTGGATCCATCAACATCGAAGCAACTGATCCGAAGGCGCTAGCGGGGTTCTGGGCAACGGTCACTGGTGGCACCCCCTCTCGCGCTGACGATTCGGTCTACCTTCCGGCAGCGCGGCCGGATGGGTTCGCGATGTTCTTCCAGCCGCTGACTGGGCCGCGCCCCAGCCGCCTCACGATCCACCTCGATCTGACGGTGCCGTGGGGGACGCGAAGCCGGGAGGTCGACCGGCTGGTGTCGCGGTGAAGACTCCTCACTCGGCGAGCAGAAGGCCGACTTGGACCCCGCTCGCCAGTAGGCCGGTCAGGTTCCGGCCTCGGCGCTGCGCCGTTCCATGGAGTGCCGTCGCGCCCCGGTCGGAACGCGGTCACCGCCTGGGTCACCTTGCCCGGCGGTGAGCCGCCACGCCGCCGCCAATGAACAGCAGCCCCACCGTGCCGCTGACGATGACCAGGACCCACCTATCGGCGTAGGCCGCCTCGCAGGCGCGCCTGTTTGACGCCGTTCCATCCTGGTCGTGGGCGAGGATCGAACCGCACTCGCCGTACTGCGTATCCGCGTGCTCGGTGAGCCCGAACATGGCCACCACCAACAACACGCCTCCCGCGATGACCACACCCATCGCCAGGCTCGTGATCCACCGCCCCGACCGGTTCATGGTCAGCAGTCTGCGCGCAGCGCGTCCTCGATGAGGGCGGTTCCGCTCCTGAGACCAGTGCTCGGGATGGCCGGCCCTGCTTGACCTGGCCGGTGGCCGATCGGAGGCATCCAGACCTAACATCGTCGCGTGGCGATGAAAACAATCTCTGCCGCTGAAAGAAACCACGCAGTTGCGGTCGAGACCGACTCCCTCAAGGTCGCGGCGTGCCTGTTCCACGGGTTCAGCGACCCGTCCCGGCTGGCCATCGTGCGGCACCTCGCCCTCGGCGAGCACCGGGTGGTCGACCTGACGGCCCACCTCGGGCTCGCCCAGTGCACCGTGTCCAAGCACCTGGCCTGCCTCGGACTGCGGTCCTGGTGCGTCGCGCCCCGCAGGGACGCGCCTCGATGTTCTCGCTTGACGCACCCCGAGGCGACCCATGAGCCTGCTGGCTGCCGCTGAGCGGCTGCTCGCCCTGACCGGCGACGCCGTCGCGCTGTGCCCCAACCACGGCATCGGCACCCTGCCGACGAGTGCCGCCATGAGCACGCCACACGGGACACCGACACCGGGCCGGTGCTCCTGACACGGCGACGACCGGGCAACCGGCTGGGCCGCCGCGCCCAGCTGCTCGCCGGCGCGTCGGTCACCTACAACGTCATCGAGGCGGTCGTCGCCATCACCGCCGGCCTCGTCGCCGGATCGGTCGCGCTCGTCGGGTTCGGGCTCGACTCCGTCGTCGAGGTCTCCAGCGGCCTCATCATCCTGTGGCAGTTCCGCCACCGGACTCCCCGAGACCCGAGAACGCCAGGCGCTGCGGCTGATGGCGTTCTCGTTCTTCGGCGCTCGCCGCCTACGTGAGCGTCGAGTCGCTGCGCGCGCTGTTCGGCGGCCAGCGAGCCGGCCCCGTCACCGGTCGGAATCGGCTTGGCCGCCGCGTCACTGGTCATCATGCCGTTCCTGTCCTGGGCGCAACGCCGCACCGGCAAAGCACTCGGCTCGAACGCCGTGGTCGCCGACTCCACCCAAACCCTGCTGTGCACCTACCTGTCCGCCGTGCTGCTCGTCGGCCTGGTTCTCAACGCCACCCTCGGCTGGTCCTGGGCCGACCCGATCGCCGGCCTGGTCATCGCCGCCGTCGCGGTCCGAGAAGGCCTCGAGGCCTGGCGTGGTGAAGGGTGCTGCGCACCCAGCGCGCGCGCTGCCGACGGCGGGAGTGACAACGCCGGCGGATGCGACGACACCGGCGGATGCACGGACGGCTGCTGCACCCCAACAACGATGGCCGCGCCCGTCCAGGTGTTGCGGATCGGCGAGAAGTCAGAATGAGCGCTAGCCCCTCCTCCGAGGTTTCGGCTGCTGGAGATCCTGGGCCAGTCGCAGATCAGCATCACCTTTGGACACCTGCACCCACGTGGACGCCACGCGGACTCGGACGGCAGCCGACCGCCAGGGCGGTCACCAGTGTCGAGTCGCCAGCAGCCAGGTAGATCGTCGTCAGGCCGAGCAGGGCCACGAACCCCGGCAGTACGAACAGCACACCGGCGAACAGGCTTCCGCGCGCGCCGTTGAGCAGCCACCCGACATAGATGGCCGGCTGCTGCTGCGTCTCCGGGCCGGGAAGCAGCGCAGTAAGACGGGGCATGGAGAAACCGTTGCTGACCCGATCCATCGCTTCTCATCGACCAGGGTGCGCTGCATGCGATCTGACCCGCGGGCCACACGGGCTCTCCCGACCTCCACACCCATAGTCCATCAAGCCTGTTTGATGTATCCTGCGGTGATGGCGCCCACCGGTCAAGTCCCGGCGCCGCCGGCGTTCGTCCGGCTGGCCGCCCACCCGCTGCGCTGGCACCTGCTCACCGTCCTGGCCGCCAGCGACTACCGGGTCCGCGAGCTCGTTGCCCTGCTCGACCAGCCCCAGAACCTGCTCTCCTACCACCTCCGCGTCATGCGCGACGAAGGCTTCGTCGCCGCCACGCGCAGCAGCCACGACGGCCGCGACAGCTACTACCACCTCGACCTCAACCGCTGCGCCGGCGCACTGGCCGAGACCGGCACTGCCCTGCACCCCTCCCTGGCGAGCGACGCCTCGGCGGCAGCACTCGGGCCAACAGGGCGACCGCGGCACCATTCGTCCGTGCTGTTCGTCTGCACCGGCAACAGCATCCGCTCGCCCATCGCAGAAGCACTCCTGCGCCACCACAGCGCGAACGGCGTGCACGTGACCAGCGCCGGAACGCACCCCAAACCTCAGCTGCACCCGCACGCCGTGCGGGTCCTGGGCGAGCAGTTCGGGATCGACGTCGCGGACCGACAGCCTCGAGACATTTCCACGGTGGCCGGCCGCAGGTTCGACCACGTGATCACCCTGTGCGACAGGGCACGCGAAGCGTGCCCCGAGTTCGCCAACCAGCCACGCCGGGCCCACTGGAGCATCCACGACCCAGCCGGCTCCGACCAGGCCAGGTACGCCACCTTCCAGCAGATCGCAAGCACCATCGACACCCGTGTCCAACACCTCCTACCCACCCTGACTGCGACCAGCAACTGAGCCCACCCCGCATGGAGGTTCCACCGTGACCGCACCCCAGCAGTACGTCAGCGTCCGCTACATCGTCGACGACGTCCAAGCGGCTATCGACTTCTACACCACGCACCTGGGATTCACCGTGAATACCCACCCGGCACCCGCGTTCGCCGACGTTGTGCGCGGTCAGCTGCGGCTACTGCTCTCCGGACCGACCAGCTCCGGGGCCCGCGCAACCCCCGACGACGCCACCGCCCCCGGCCGCAACCGCATCCACCTCCTCGTCGACGACCTCGATGCCGAAGTCGCCATGCTCCGCGACGCCGGCGTGGCGATCCGCAGCGAGGTGGTCGCCGGTCCCGGAGGTCGCCAGATCCTGCTCGGCGACCCCGCCGGGAACCTGATCGAGCTCTTCCAGACACCAGACACCCCGGTGACCTGACAGTCTCGCCGCCCCCAGCTCACCACCCCCGAAGTAGGGGGCCCGACCCCCATTGCCGGGCATTCGATTGCGGCAAACGCTTGCTCGCCGCCCGGGTCGGACCGTTCTACGAACCACGAAAGTGCGCCCGTGTAGGAGCGTCCTCGATCCGCTGCTCAACCGCCTCCGCTCGGGAAGCGTCCTCTCAGCGTGAGCGCGGCGACGTCGACACAGACCCTTGAAGAGACGGTGGGGCCGACCTCAATGGGGTCGACCATTTGGGCTTGTCAAGGATTCTTCAAGGTATGTGGCGTCTTCTGGGTGTACCAACCGCTTCTCGAGGGGACCGCTCATGACCTTGTCAGCGCACTCACCAGCATCATCCGCCCGCTCTGGTCCACCCGTATTGCTCGCGCGGGGTCGTCGGCGCTCATGGGGGGCTGTCGCCCGCGTCGGCGTCTGTACGGCGCTCGCGGTCGTGACCTCCCTGCTCACCGTCGGTCCCGCGAGTGCCTCGTTGGCCGGTGTCGGCCCGGTGGCCGCGAACGGGTATCCGAGCTACTTCGAGGACACGTCCGGACTGCGGTTGCGTCTGTGCGACGACCCCGCCCAGGGGTGCGCGAGCGCAGTGTTGCCGGACCCAGGCGCTCCGTTGTCGTACCCGGACAACTTCCCGGGCGAGAGCTTCTACTACCTGATGAACTCTGCCGACGGGTCCTACATCGCCGCCGTGGAAGCGGCCTACACGGGCGACAACGCGACCCCGGGTCAGGAGATTCTCTTCAACCGGATCCGGGTCCGGATTCCCGGCCTGGTTCCGGGTGCGAGCTATCACATCACGCACCCGTACGGGGTGCTCGACCTGACCGCAAATGCTGCCGGCGTCGTCAACTTCACCGACGACCAGGGCTGTCTCGCCCCCCCGTGCGGGGACTTCGGCGCGGTGTTGCCGAGCTTCATCGGTGACGCGTCCGCGACGTCGATGAACTTCGTCACCGGAGCCGGCTTCAACCCGGCGACTGCCACGGCCGGAACTCAGATCGGAGACCCGGCCACTCCCACCGCGGTGAAGGGGAGCCCGTTCCTGACCAACTTCTACGAGGTCGTGGGACCCAATGCAGGCGGTCCCGGCGTCAACGTGATGAGGCAGGACACCTTCACAGTGGAGGCTCAGGTGTTCGGTGCGGTCGACCCGAACCGGCCTTCGACCCCCGATCTCAGCGTCGGCACAGACACCGGCAGGTCGAACAGCGACAACATCACGAACAGCACGACGCCGACTTTCACCGGTACCGGCCTGGCCGGCAGTGCGGTTGAGCTGCTCGTCGACGGCGCCGTGGCGGGCACCGGAACCGTGACCGCAGGCGGCACCTACTCACTCACGCCGGCCGCGGCGCTGAGCTCGGCCCTCCACTCGGTGAAGGTCCGCAGCGGTGCATTCGAGTCCGGCGTCCTCAACATCCAGGTGGACGCGGTGGGTCCCGCGAGTGCGATCGGATCACCACGCCCGACGGACGGCACGCTCACCAACGCACCCACCTTCAACTTCTCCGGTGAGGCCGGCTCCACCTTCCTGTGTTCCCTGACCCCGGCCACCGCGGCCGTGGAACGGGCATCGGAATCCTGCGTCTCTCCGCTGACCTACGACGCGCAGGTTTCGGGTGTCTACACCTTCCGGGTGCGCGCGGTGGACGTCGCCGGCAATGTCGGTCCGGCAGCTGTCCACACCTGGAGGATCGGACCCGTGCCAACTGTCGCCGGAACCCCCCGTGTCGGGGCCAAGGCCCCCGCGCGTCCGGCGGCACCCAGGGCGAAGTCGGGCAAGGCACGTGGCCCGGTCACCGCGTCGGTCTCCTGGAGGGCGCCCAGCAACGGTGGCTCCGCGATCCGCAGGTACGTCGTCCGGGCCCTGCGGGTGAACCCCCGCGGAGCAGTCCTCTCCACCAAGAGGGTCACCCGGCCGGCCTCGGCCCGGCAGCTGAAGATGACCTTGCGGGCCGGCAAGTACCGGTTCACCGTCCAGGCCGTCAACGCCATCGGCAACGGTAGCCAGTCGGCACGGTCGAACAAGGTCAGCGCTCGGTGACCTCGGGGTCGTGACCACACGAGCCCGGCCAACCACCTCGGTTGGCCGGGCTCGTCGTCGGACATGTACCAGAAATCACGCCACGACAGACCGCCCTCATCCGCTCGGCACCTGGGATCTTCAACGTACTTGTTCGCGGCGTCCGCACGTATGGACTGCAACGACTAAGACGCGTGGCCGGATTCATGGGGGCATCACCTACCTCACCCGGCAGGTCGCGGCCGGTGACGAGGGCCTTCACGCCAACTCCGACCTGATACTGGAAGGGCCCGAACGTCGACCAAGCGGACCGAGACTGCGGTGCTGAGGGTCAGGCAGTTCGTGGCGCCGGGATGTTGTAAGGGGTCACGATGTGGATCGGGGATCGGACGGATTCGATGGGGCCGTCGATGGCGCCCTGGGCCTGCATGATGATGTGACACGCGAGCCGCATGTCGTACCTGAGATCGTGGTGCAAGACGGCGGTCAGACGTTCGTCGTGGAGCAGTTGCAGGTTGTCTCGGTCGAGGTCGTGCCCGACGAACACCTGGCAGCGACGGTCGGCGGCGTCGAACGCCTCGAGGATGGCCTGGTTGCCGCCGCCGATGGAGTAGACGGCGTTGATGCCGGGGTTTCGCTGCAGCGTCCGCAGGGTTGACTCGTGGACGGTGGCGTCGAGCCCGTCGGTGTCGGTCTGCTCGATCAGGGCCCGGTCGGCGGAACGGCTCCTCATGGTGGCGCGGAACCCGATCTCGCGTTCCTCCTCACCTCGGAACACACTGCGGCTCAAGGCGATCAGCACGTCACCGGCGCCGTCGCCGAGGAGTCGGTCGATGAGGTACGCCGCGGTGGAGCCGGCGGCTCGGTTGTCGATTCCGACGTAGGCGACGCGTTGGCTCAGCGGAATGTCGGTGACCAGGGTGACGACGGGAATCCCGGGCTTGTCGAGCTTCGCGATGGCGTCGGTGATCTCGGGGACGTCGGGGGCCTTGAGCACGACGCCCATGGATCCGCGGTGGCGGATGTCGTCCAGGACCTTCACGATGTCCGCGGGGCGGCCCTTCTCCCGGAAGTCGAACCGGGACCGAACCACCGCCGGCCGCAGAGACGGCAGCTCGGCCTCCAACGCGGACTTGACCGCCGAGGAGAACCGGTCCGGGGTCTGCATGACCACGTCGACCAGGAAGGTGCGGCCGTTCAGTCGCAGCTGGCTGCGCTGGCGGTCCAGGTCGGTGATGGCCTGCCGCACGTTGCTCGCGGTGCTGGCGCGCACCCCTGGCCGGTTGTTGAGAACCCGGTCGACAGTGGCCTCACTGAGCCCCGCCTGACGGGCGATCTCCCGGATCGGATACGGATGTCCCATGCGAGCAAGTCTGATGGATTGATGAGGTCCGGTCAACAACGGCAAGCCTGCTACTCACGCGCGTGCCGACCAGCATGGGCCGTCGTAATGAGGTGTTTTTGATGGCTCTCACGCTGTTGACGCTGCGGCTTGCGGGCCCCAGGCTTGAGGGACTCGGCCACCGGATCCGAGCCGCATCGCCCCGAGTGGCCCCGAGTCCTTCTGTGCCTTCAACGTCGAATGGATGGGTCAACATGGAGCTGTTGATCGGTGGGCAGTGGACTGCGGCGCAGTCGGGCCGCGAGGAGGACGTGACCTCGCCGTTCGATGGCGCGGTCGCCGGGTCCGTTCCGATGGCCGGCGTGGCCGATGTCGACGCGGCGCTGACCGCGGCGGTGGCGGGTGCGAAGGTGTGGCGGAACACTCCCGGGCACGAGCGGATGCGGATCCTGCTGCAGGCGGCGACGCTCGCCGATGAGCGCGCTGAGGCCATCGCGCAGACGATCTCCGCGGAGGCCGGGAAGAGCATCACCGAAGCGCGGGGGGAGGCGTCGCGGTCGGGTGAGATGATCCGGCTCGCCGCCTTCGAGGGAACCCAGCTGTACGGCGACTCGCTGCCGCTGGACGCCAATCGCGGCACGGGTTTCGACAAGATCGGGTTCACCGTGCGTCAGCCGGTCGGTGTCGTCGTCGCGATCACCCCGTTCAACTACCCGGCGTTGTTGGTGATGCACAAGCTCGCCCCCGCGTTGGCCGCGGGGAACGCGGTGGTGCTGAAGCCGGCCCGGGCGACACCGTTGACCGCGCTGGCACTGGCCGCGTGCTTCGTCGACGCGGGCTTGCCCGACGGCGTGCTGTCGGTCCTGACCGGCGCCGGCGGTGAGCTGGGCGACGCGTTGGTCAGCGACCCGAGGGTCAACAAGATCTCCTTCACCGGGTCAACCGGCGTCGGGCAACAGGATCACGCAGCTGGCCGGGGTGAAGAAGCTGTCCCTGGAGCTGGGCGCCTCGTGCCCCGTGGTCGTCCTCCCGGATGCTGACATCGACGCCGCCGCGGCGGCCGTCGCGATCGGTGGCTATGTGAACGCCGGGCAGGTGTGCATCTCGGTGCAGCGGGTGATCACGCATCCCACGATCGCGACGGACTTCCTGGACGCACTGGTGGCGCGGGTGGAGAAGATCCAGACCGGTGACCCGAAGTCCTCTGACACCGGGATGGGCACGCTGATCACCGTCGCGCGAGGCGGAACGGGTCGAGCGTTCCATCCAGGACGCGGTCGGGGCAGGCGCCCGGTTGTTGACCGGTGGGCAGCGAGACGGGGCGGTGATGTCGCCGGCGGTGGTCGCCGGCGTCGACCCGGCATCGCCGTTCAGTCAGGACGAGCTGTTCGGCCCGGCGGTTGCGGTCTCGGTCGCTGACGACTGGCAGAGCGCGATCGCGCAGGCCAACGGAACCGAGTACGGGCTCGGAGCGGGTGTGTTCACCTCCGACGTCTCGGGTGCGGTGCGGGCGATCCGGGAGATCGACGCCGGGGTGGTCCACATCAACTGGACTCCGCTGTGGCGGGCGGACCTGATGCCCTACGGCGGTCTGAAGGGCAGCGGCATCGGCAAGGAAGGACCGCGCTCCGCGGTCGCCGAGATGACCGACGTGAAGACCGTCATCCTGCACGGCCGGCCCTGGTAGGGGCGCGGCCAGCTACCCCGGCCCAGCGTGACACCTCAAAGGGCCCTTCCTTTCCATCCAGTTCAACCCGAAATCGAGCTCTGACATGACTGCTTCGCCCACCATCCGGTTGACCGTCGCGCAGGCGGTCATCACCTACCTGTCCCGCCAGCACTCCGTCGCCGATTTTTCCTCACGGCGCGGTGATGTCGCCGGCGGTGGTCGCCGGCGTCGACCCGGGATCGCCCTTCAGCCAGGACGAGCTCTTCGGCCCGGCGGTGGCAGTCTCGGTCGCCGATGACTGGCAGAGCGCGATCGCGCAGGCCAACGGGACGGCGTACGGGCTCGGAGCGGGAGTGTTCACCTCTGACGTCGCGGGTGCGGTGCGAGCGATCCGGGAGATCGACGCCGGCGTGGTCCACATCAACTGGACCCCGCTCTGGCGGGCCGACCTGATGCCCTACGGGGGCCTCAAGGGCAGCGGCATCGGCAAGGAAGGTCCCCGCTCCGCGGTCGCCGAGATGACCGACGTGAAGACCGTCATCCTGCACGGCCGGCCCTGGTAGCTCGCCCCTGTTCCATCTCCGTCCTCAGCCCAACCCGAAATCGAGACCGACCATGAATGCAGCCCCCACCGTCCGGTTGACCGTCGCGCAGGCGGTCGTCACCTACCTGTCCCGCCAGTACTCCGTCGCCGACGGTGTCCGCCGCCGGCTGGTCCCGGCGACTCTCGGCATCTTCGGTCACGGCAACGTCGCCGGCCTCGGCCAGGCGCTGGATCAGCTCGCGGAGACGATGCCGTTCATCCAGGGTCGCAACGAGCAGGCCCTGGTCCACGCGGCAACCGCGTACGCCAAGCACAGCCATCGCCACACCACTCTCGCCGTCACCGCGTCCATCGGACCCGGTGCGATGAACATGGTCACCGGCGCGGCCCTGGCGACGCTGAACCGGCTCCCGGTGCTCCTGCTGCCTGGAGACACCTATGCCACCCGGCACCAGGGACCGGTCCTGCAGCAGCTGCAGCACCCGACCGACGCCGACCAGACCGTCAACGACGCGTTCCGGCCCGTGGCCCGGTTCTTCGACCGGATCACCCGGCCGGAGCAGCTCCTCACCGCCCTCCCCGCGGCAGTGCGGACCCTCGTCGACCCGGTCGAAACCGGTGCGGTGGTGCTGTCGCTTCCGCAGGACGTCCAGTCCCACGCCTACGACTTCCCCGCCGAGCTCTTCGACGAGCGGGACTGGGTGATCCGCCGGCCGCCCCCCGACCAGTCCGAGGTCGACGCGGTGGCCGCCCTTCTCGCCCAGGCCGAGAAGCCGCTGATCATCGCCGGCGGCGGCGTCATCTACTCGCAGGCCACCCCCGAGCTGGAACGACTCGCCGACTCGGTGGGCATCCCGGTCGCCGAGACCTTCGCCGGCAAGGGCGCGGTTCAGCAGGCCGCGTGGTGGCAGCTCGGCGGCATCGGACTGGAAGGGACACCGGCGACGAACACCCTGGCCCGGGAAGCGGACCTGGTCCTCACCGTCGGATCCCGGCTGACCGACTTCAGCACCGGGTCCCACTCGATCTTCGCCAACCCCGACGTCCGCTTCGCCAGCATCAACGTCAACGTCCACGACGCGGACCGACTCGGCGCGCTCGGCATCATCGGCGACGCGAAGCGGGCCCTGGCCGCACTGGCCGACGCCAGCGTCGATGTCCGCACCTCCGACGCGTGGCGATCGCGGACCGAGGAGCTCACAGCGGCGCTGGGCCATCGAGCGAAGCCTCGCGCTCGATCCCGACCAGCTGTTCGACAAGTCAGCAGTGTCCGCTGACTCCGACGTGGTGACGACCACCGACGCGGTGCTCACCCAGGGACAGATCATCGGGGTGCTGCAGGAGCACGCTCAGTCCGGCGACGTGATCATCGCCGCCGCCGGCGGCCCTCCCGGTGACCTGCAGAAGGTGTGGGACGCCACGAACGGCCGGACCTGCCACCTCGAGTTCGGCTTCTCCTGCATGGGATACGAGATCCCGGCGGCGATCGGGGTGCGGCTGGCGCACCAGGACCCGGACGCCCGGGTCACCGCCTTCCTCGGCGACGGCACCTTCCTCATGGCACCGACCGAGCTGGTCACCGCCGCCCAGGAGGGCCTCCCGATCACGCTGGTCATCCCGGAGAACCACGGCTACCAGGTCATCCACCGGTTGCAGATGGGCCGCAGCGGCCGCGAGTTCGGCAATGAGTTCCGCTACCGCACCACCGCTCTGCAGCTCGCCCGCACGGACGCCGCGGACAAGGCGGCCCGCCTGGACGGCGACTACCTCTCGGTCGATCTGGTGCAGGTTGCCGCCGGGCTCGGCGCGCACGCCGTCCGCGCGAAGACCGCCACCGATCTGCGGGACGCGTTGAACCAGAGCCGTGGCCACCAGGGCACCGTCGTGATCGTCGTCGACGCCATCCCGCACGCCGACCTGCCCGGGGCCGGCGTGTGGTGGGACGTCGCACCGGCCGAGGTGTCCGAGATCGACACCGTGCCGCCGCTTCGTGCCGAGTACGAGGTCGGCCGGCAGACCCAGCGTTGGTTCGGATGAGCCCCACGACGCTGTCCCCACTCAACGGCGGCGCCCTGGCGGATGCCGTGCGTGGCGGGCAGACCTCCTTGGGGACGTTCATCGGCATGGCTGCCCCGGGCAGCGCCGAGGTGTGCGCAGCCTCCGGCTTCGACTGGGTGCTGCTCGACCTCGAGCACGGCGCCGGCGGGGAGGAGCAGATCCGCGCTGTGGTCCCCGCTGCCGGCAGCTACGGCGTACCCACCGTCGTACGCGTCGAGGCCGCGGAGCGGATCCGGATCGGACGCGCGCTGGACTCCGGAGCCGCCGGCATCATGCTGCCGCGCCTCGACAGCGCCTCAGAGGTGGCCGCCGCGCTGACCCATCTGCGCTACCCGCCGGCCGGCGACCGTGGTGTCGCCACCTACAACCGGGCCTGCCGGTTCGGGCTCGACCCTGCGGCACTGGACCGAGCCGACCAGGAGACGTTGTGCGTGGTGCAGATCGAGTCCGCGGCGGCGGTTGCCGCCGCCGACGACATCGCCGCCCTCGACGGGGTCGACGTGCTGTTCATCGGTCCCCGCGACCTCAGCCACGACCTCGGCGTGCCCGGCGACCTCACCGCACCCGCCTACATCGAGGCCCTGGCCGCAGTCCTCGCCGCGGCGCGTCGGCACGGGAAGGCCTGCGGGATGCTCGTCGCTGACGGGACCGCCGCGGCCGCCCGCCTCGCGGAGGGTTGGTCCTTCCTTGCCATCGGCTCCGACTCCACCCTGCTTGCCGCGACCATCCAGACCGAGCTCGGCCGAGCCCGCACGCCCTCCCACTGATCCGCCCCGATCTCTCACCGAAGGAAGACACCGCCATGGCTGGACACATCACCGCCGACGGGCACACCGAGCTGGGCATCGGCCTGATCAGCGTGGGCTGGATGGGCAAGCTGCACAGCCGCGCCTACCAGGCCATCCCGCTGGTCTATCCGGAGCTCAAGATCCGACCCCGGCTGGTCCACGCCGCCGACACCGCCGCCGATCGCGCCGACTACGCCCGGGACGTCCTCGGCTATGCCAAGGGCAGCACCGACTACCGGGCGGTCCTCGCCGACCCGGACGTCGACGTGGTCTCGATCTGCGCCCCGAACCTGCTGCACCGGGAGATCGGTGTCGCTGCCGCCGAGGCCGGCAAGCCGTTCTGGATCGAGAAGCCTGTCGGCCGTGACGCCGCCGAGACCGCCGCGGTCGCGGCTGCCGCCCGGATCGCCGGGGTCGCCACCTCGATCGGCTACAACTACCGCCACGCCCCGCGGTGGAACGGATCCGCGACGTGATCGCGAACGGCGACCTCGGCCGGATCACCAACGTGCGGGCGGTGTTCTTCAACGGCTACGCCTCCGAGCCCAACGGCGCCCTGTCGTGGCGGTTCAAGAAGGACCTGGCCGGAAGCGGTGCCCTCGGCGACCTGCTCAGCCACGTCGTGGACCTCGTCCAGTACGTCGTCGGCCCGATCACCGACGTCACCGCACTCCTCTCGACGGTCCACCAGCAACGTCCGATCCTGCCCATGGGGTCAGGAACGCACTTCGCCGTGATCGAGAACGGCGAGCTCGGAGACGTCGAGAACGACGACTACGCCGGCGCGCTCGTCCGGTTCGCGGCGGACTCGCCGGGGGCTGGGGCGGTGGGCACCCTCGAGGCGTCCCGGGTCAGTGTTGGCCCGCAGTGCGGGCTCGGCCTCGAGGTCTACGGCACCGAGGGGGCTGCGTCGTGGAACTTCGAGCAGATGAACGAGCTGCGTCTCGCGATCGGACGGACCGGGCCGAACCAGGGCTACACCACGATCCTCGGCAACCAGGCCCAAGGGGACTACGCCCATTTCCAGCCGGGCCCCGGCAACGCCATGGGCTACGACGACCTCAAGGTCATCGAGGCGAAGAAGTTCCTCGTCGCCGTGACCGGCGGTGAGCAGCACAACTCCACGATCGAGGAGGCCTTGGCCGACGCCGAGGTCATCGCGGCAGCCGCGGCGTCGGCGGTCGACGGTCAGTGGCACCAGGTTCCCGAGATCTCAGGTGCCACCTTCGGTCACGCACGCGCAGCCCTTCCCGCCCATGTCTGAGCCGCTACCGCTGGTCGTCGGGCTCGGCGAAGTCGATCCCGGACTGGTCGCGCACGTGTTCTCCGGCCGGTGCCGGTTCGTCGCCGACCCGAACGACGCCGACCTGCGGGAAGCACAAGGGGCGATTGCCCGCGCCGACGCCACCGTCGACGCCCGGTTCCTCGACCGGGCTCCCCGGCTGCGGGTCGTCGCCCGGACCGGTGTCGGCGTGGAACGCATCGACCTTGCCGCCGTCACCGCCCGCGGGATCGCCGTGGTGGTCACCCCCGGTACCGGCGCCGTCGCGGTCGCGGAAGGTGCCATCGCGATGGCCATGCACCTGGTCAAGCGGCTCGGCCGCCTGACCGACCTGGTCCGTTCCGGTCGCTGGGCCGACCGCGGCTCGGTCGCGGTCGGTGACCTCGCCGGATCCACCCTCGGCGTGGTCGGCTTCGGCCGGATCGGTCAGCACGCGGGCACACTCGGCGCGGCCCTGGGGATGCGGGTCCTGGCGTACGACCCCGTCGCCGAACCTCCCGCGGGGCTCCGCTGTGGCACGCTGGCAGAACTGCTGTCCCGCAGCGACGTGATCACGCTCCACCTGCCGCTCACCCCTGACACCCATCACCTGATCAACACCGAGGCGCTGGCCACGACCAAACCCGGAGCGATCCTGGTCAACTGCGGCCGCGGATCCCTGATCGACAACGACGCGGCGTTCCAGGCCCTGCTCGCCGGTCGCATCGCCGGGATCGGACTGGACGTGTTCGACCCCGAGCCGCCGCAGCACCACCCGCTGTTCGACCACCCGGACGTCGTCCTCACCCCCCACCTGATGGGTCTGAGCGGACAGGCCACGGCCGCGACCTTCACCGCCGCCGCCACCGGGGTCGTCGACGTCCTGGACGGCCGCGAACCCGCCGCCGTGGCCAACCCACACTGGACGCACGCCGCGTCAGTCGGCATCCCGCCGACTGCTGCCGCCGGAGGGGCGTGATGAAGGATCTCCTCACCGGGAAGGTCATCCTGATCAGCGGCGGCACCCAGGGTCTCGGTGCCGGCATCGCCAGGGCCGCCGCCCGGGAAGGCGCCACACTGGTCGTCGCCGGGCGCAACGCCGGCACGGCGAGCAGGTCGTCGCCGAGCTGGTCGCCGCGGGGGCGGTCGCCAGCTACGTGCAGGCCGACATCACCGATGTGGCCCAGGCCGTCGCCGCGGTCCAGACGACGGTGGAGCCGGCATGGCCGGATCGACTCGCTGGTCAACTCCGCCGGGCTGACCACCCGCGGCACCCTGCTGGACACCACCGAGGAGCTGTTCGACCGGCACATCGCGGTCAACCTCAGGGCCCCGTTCTTCCTGATGCAGGCGGCGGTCGCCGACATGAAGAAGCGCGCGGCGCCCGGAACGATCGTCAACATCATCTCCATCGACTCCCACGGCGGTCAGTCGTTCCTCGCGCCGTACGTCGCCGCGAAGGCCGGTCTCGCCGGGCTGACCCGCAACGCGGCGCACGCGCACCGCTGGGACCGGATCCGGATCAACGGGCTGAACATCGGCTGGTCGGCCACCGACGGTGAGAACCTCACCCAGCGCCAGTCCCACGGCGCCGACGCGGACTGGGAGCAACGGGCCGCCGCGGCCCTGCCGATGGGCAAGCTCGGCCAGGTCGACGAGATCGCCGACTTCGTCGCGTTCCTGCTCTCCGACCGCAGCGGCGTCGTCACCGGGTCAGTCATCGACTGGGACCAGAACGTCATCGGTGGTCTCGGTGACTGAACAGCAGCTTGTCCGGCACCTCCTCATCGCAAAGGAACCAGTCATGCGTCTAGGTCTGATCGGACTCGGCCGGATCGGCGCGTTCCACGCCGACACCCTGTCCCACCTCGACGGGGTCGACTCCCTCGTCGTCACCGATGCGGTGCCCGCGGTCACCGCGTCCGTCGCCGAACGGTTCGGCGCCGAGGCCGCGGACTCCCCGGAGGCGCTGATCAGCAGCGGCGTCGACGGGATCGTGATCGCTGCCGCCACCGACGCGCACACCGCCCTGATCAAGGCCGGCGTCGACGCCGGCATCCCGGTGTTCTGCGAGAAGCCGCTCTCCGGGGTCGTCGAGGAAGCCGATCGCCATCGCCGACTACGTCAACGCCAGCGGGGTGCCGGTCCAGATCGGCTACCCCCGCCGGTTCGACCCTGCCTACCTGGCGGCCCGCAACGCCGTGGTCGACGGTGAGCTCGGCTGGGTGCACACCGTGCGGTCGACCACCCTGGACCCGGCACCACCGCCGCGCGGCTACATCGCCGTCTCGGGCGGGATCTTCCGCGACTGCTCGGTCCACGACTTCGACACGGTGCGGTGGGTCACCGGCCGCGAGGTCGTCGAGGTCTACGCCACCGGCAGCGCCCGCGGTGACGACTTCTTCGCCGAGCTCGGCGACGTCGCCACCGCGCAGACCCTGCTCACCTTCGACGACGGCGCCACCGCGGTCGTGTCCAACACCCGCTACAACCCGAGCGGGCACGACGTCCGGCTCGAGCTGCACGGCACCGCCGACAGTGTCGCCGCCGGCTGGACCGACAACACCCCGCTCCGCAACCTCGAGCCCGGCACCAGCTGGCCGACCGGAAAGCCCTGGACGTTCTTCATGGACCGGCTGGCCGACGCGTTCGTCGCCGAGCTCACCGCGTTCACCGAGGTCGTCGCCGGGCAGCGACCCAGCCCCTGCACCGTCGACGACGCGCTCGCCGTGACGTGGATCGCCGAGGCAGCCACCCTTTCCCTGCAACAGCACCGCCCGGTGCAGATCGCCGAGGTCCAGCAGATGACCACCACACCCACCACCGCCAGCGCCGCGCCCCCTGAGCGACCGGGCCAGGCCCGGATCGCCGGGGCACCGATCTCCTGGGGGGTCTGCGAGGTCCCCAACTGGGGCCACCAGCTCTCACCGAGCCGGGTGCTCGACGAGATGCGCGACGTCGGGCTCGCCGCCACCGAGCTCGGCCCGGAGGGCTTCCTCCCCGCCGACCCCGACCAGATGGCCGGCGTGCTCGCGGCCCACCAGCTGACCGCCGTCGGTGGCTTCACACCCGTGGTGATGCACCGCCCCGGTCACGACCCGCTCCCGGCGATCGACCGCGATCCTGGAGCAGTACCAGGCCACCGGTGCCGAGGTCCTCGTGCTCTCCGCGACGTCCGGGCTCGACGGCTACGACAGCCGGCCCGTCCTCGACGACGACGGGTGGGACCTGTTGCTGCGCAACCTGAACCGGATCAGCGACCGCGCCGCCGAGCGTGGTGTGCGCGCCGTGCTGCACCCCCACGTGGGCACCATGGTCGAGAACGGCGACGAGGTGCAGCGGGTGCTCAGCGGCTCCTCCGTCTCGTTGTGCCTGGACACCGGTCACCTGCTGATCGGCGGCACCGACCCGGCGGACCTCACCCGGCAGGCCCCCGACCGCATCGCGCACACCCACCTCAAGGACGTCAACAGCCAGATCGCCGACAAGGTCCGCGCCGGCCGGCTCAGCTACACCGAGGGCGTGGTCGAGGGGATGTACCGACCGCTGGGCACCGGCGACGTCGACGTCGAGGCCATCGTGAGCACCCTGCAGGGCAACGGCTACGCCGGCTGGTACACCCTCGAGCAGGACACCATCCTCACCGAGGAGCCCCGCGGCGAAGGACCCGTGACCGACGTACGGACCAGCGCCGACTACGTCCGCAGCCTGCTCACCGCGACGACCACGGCGAGCTGACCGGGCCCGTGGAACCACTACGCATCGGAGTGCTGGGGGCGGCACGCATCAGCGAGCTGTCCATCGTCGGCCCCGCCGCGGCCACCGGGACGCGACTCGTCGCGGTCGCCGCGCGTGACCGAGACCGGGCCGAGACCTTCGCCAGGACCCACGGCATCGAGCGGGTCCACGAGTCGTACGCCGACGTGATCGCCGACCCCGAGGTCGAGGCGATCTACAACCCGCTCGCCAACAGCCTGCACGCGCCCTGGAACAAGGCGGCGATCCTCGCCGGGAAGCACGTCCTGACCGAGAAGCCGTTCGCCAGCAACACCGCCGAGGCCGCCCAGGTGCGGGACCTGGCGCGGGGCAGGTCGCTGGTGCTGTTCGAGGGGTTCCACTACCTCTACCACCCGCTGATGAAGCGCCTGATGTCGCTGCTCGCCGACGGCGAGCTGGGCGACGCTGCAGCGCGTCGAGAGCACCATGTTCATGTCCGCACCCCCCGCGGACGACCCGCGATGGTCACTCGCCCTGGCCGGCGGAGCCCTGATGGACCTCGGCTGCTACGCGCTTGCACGCCCAACGCGTCCTCGGGGACTTCGCCGGCGGCGAACCCCGCCTCGTCGACGCCACGGGCGCCGAACGAGCCGGCGCTCCCGGCGTCGACGAGTGGGCCGACGCGCACCTCGAGTTCCCCTCCGGCGCGACCGGTCTCGCCCGGTGCAGCATGACCAGCGACCACTGGGACATGTCGCTGCGGGTGGTCGGGTCCAGCGGGCGAGGCGTTCATCCCCGACTTCCTCTACCAGAAGTACGACGACCGGATCATCATCACGTCCGGTGCCGGAGAGCGGACCGAGCACTGCGGCAACGCCACGTCCTACACCTACCAGCTCCAGGCCTTCATCGACGCCGTCCGTGACGGCGCGCCCTACCGCACCGACGCCGATGACGCGGTCGCGACCATGTCGCTCATCGACAGCTGCTACCGCGCCATCGGGCTCGAGCCCCGCCCGGCGTACGCCGGACAGCTCGCCACTTCAACCGACGAAGGAGTCACGACCCATGACCACGTCCACCGCTTCCCGCACGACCGGATGGCTCTCCGCAGCCGACTGCTCGATCGACGACTTCGCGGCCCTCGTCGACCAGCAGACCGACCTCGCGGACTACCCCTACGCCGACGCCGTCGAGCGCAACGTGCTGATCTACGGCGAGAAGCTCCGCGCCGCGGTCGGAACTCGACCGCCGGCCGGACCGCGGTGCAGACCGAGCTGATGCGGGCGCTGACCGACGGCCCGGGCATCGTGGTGTTCAAGCAGGCCTTCGGCGACCTGTCCGTGGTCGACCGCGCCACCGAAGCCTTCCTCGCCCAGATCGCCGCCGAGAAGGCGGCCGGCGTCGCCGCCGGGGACCACTTCGCCAAGCCCGGCGCGAACGACCGGGTCTGGGGTGCGCTGGACAAGCTGGCCGTCGCCGAACCCGCGGTGTTCGCCGACTACTACGCCAACGACGTCATCGCGCTGATCAGCGAGGCCTGGCTCGGTCCGGACTACCAGGTCACCTCGCAGGTCAACGTGGTCAACCCCGGCGGCCAGGCGCAGACCGCGCACCGTGACTACCACCTCGGCTTCATGGACGCCGGCGGCCTCCGCCCGCTTCCCGGCCCAGGTGCACCGGCTCTCGCCGGCGCTGACCCTGCAGGGCGCGGTCGCGCACTGCGACATGCCGGTCGAGACCGGCCCGACCCTCTACCTGCCGTACTCGCACCAGTACGAGCCCGGCTACCTCGCCTTCCACCTGCCCGAGTTCACCGAGTACTTCCAGGAGAACTACACCCAGCTGCCGCTGGAGAAGGGCGACGCCGCGTTCTTCAACCCCGCCCTGTTCCACGGCGCCGGCACGAACGTCTCGACCGACCGTCCGACGGATGGCCAACCTGCTGCAGGTGTCCTCACCGTTCGGCCGCGCCATGGAGACCGTCGACCGGGTCGCGATGTGCCGGGCGCTGTTCCCGGTGCTGCTGGCAGCAGAAGGCGGCCGGCGCGTCCGACGGCGACCTGGACAACGTCATCGCCGCCTCCGCCGAGGGCTACGCCTTCCCGACCAACCTCGACCGCGACCAGCCGATCGACGGCCTCGCACCCCAGACCCAGGCCGACCTGGTCCGCCAGGCCGTCGCCGAAGAATGGACCCAGGCGGCGTTCGAGTCCGCCCTGGACGCCCAGGCTGCCCGCACACTCCCCCGCCCCCACCGCGGCTGACCACTCGATGCCCACCGAGCTGCTCGCCACCTGCTGGACCCACGCCGGTGACGCGGTGCCGGTGCCCGGTCACCACCTGAGCCCGCTGGACCTCCGCGCCAGGGCGGAGGCCGTGGCCGCCGCCGGCTTCACCGGCATCGGCTTCACCATCGACGACCTCGAAGCCGCGCGGGCCACCTACGGCCTGCTCGGAGGTGAGGCGGATCTGCGACGACCTCGGCCTGGTCCACCTCGAGGTCGAGCTGCTCGAGAGCTGGTGGACCACCGGCAGCCGCCGTCGGGAGTCGGACCAGACACGGAGGTCGCTGCTGCACGCCGCCGAGGTCCTCGGAGCGCGACAGATCAAGATCGGACCCGACGTCGAGGTCGTCGACGGCGCCGTCGCGCCACTGGCCGACGTCGCCCACTGGGCCGCCGAGCTGCACCAGCTGGCCGCCGCAGGCCGCCGAGGTCGGGACCCGGGTGGCGCTGGAACCGCTGCCGTTCTCCAACATCACCGACTTCCGGCTGGCCGCGGAGCTCGTCGCCGCCGCCGACCACCCCGCAGCCGGCCTGGTGGTGGACATCTGGCACCTGGAGCGCGGGCCCTCCACGCTGGCCGATCTTGCCGAGGTCCCCGGCGACAAGGTGTTCGTCGTCGAGCTCAACGACGCCCCCGCACCCCAGTCCACCGATCTGTTCCACGACACCATCCACCACCGGGTGCTGTGCGGCTCGGGAACGTTCGACGTCGGCGGCTTCGTCCGGACACTGCAAGGGATCGGCTTCGCCGGACCATGGGGTGTCGAGATCATCTCCGAGGCACACCGCCGGCGCCCCGCTGCAGGAGGCGCTGGTGGACGCGCACCGCACCACGATGGCGCTGTTCGACAGTCTGACCGTCGACATGGAACAGGAAGGGCTCTGATCAGGACGTTCGCCTGATCCACATGTCCAAATCAGCTCGCGGGGCCGCCACGCCATCTCTGGGCACCTCGCTGCGCGACATCTGTCGTTGCATGGCTGCGGGCTCAGTCGAGGGCGGACGGTAGACCCCCCGCACCCTCAGGCACTCGGAGGAGCGGTCGTTCTCTCGGACCATGAGCGTCGCGGGGACCACTCCTGTCGGGGACGGCGCTCTGCCCTCTTCGAGCCGTTGTCGTAGGCGATCCACCGCCTGCTGCCCGAGGCGGTCTGTGTCCTGCCGGACGGTGGTCAGACCGACGTGCGCGTAGCCGGCGGCAGCGATGTCGTCGAATCCGGCCACGGACACCTCCTCGGGCACGTGGATGTCGCACCGCATGAGCGCGTGCATGAGCCCGAGCGCACATCGGTCGTTGAAGGCGGCGACGGCAGTGGGCCTATGCGACGCGGTGCGCGCAAGGATCTGGTCGGCGGCGCTGGCTCCAGACTCCTCGGTGAGGCCGCCCGGCAGCGACACTGGCTCCAGGCCCCACCTGCCCATGGCGGCCAGGTAGCCCCGTCGGCGCGGTGCCGCTCCCGGCGCCTTCCCTCCGTCCAGGTGCAGGATGCGCTCGTGGCCGAGGCCGTGGAGATGGTCGACCAGCTCCTCCAGCCCGGCGACCTCGTCGGTCCTGACGACGTCGACGGCAGGCACCCGCAGCTGGCGGAGCACGGAGACCGTGGGCAGTCGCCCGGCGAGCTCAGCGATGTCTCGCGGGGCGAGCTGCGAGCCGATCAACACCACTGCCTCACATCGCTCGGCCAGGACGGCGCGCACGGCGTCCAGCTCAGTCCTCCTCGCACTGACCCCGCTGAGCACGACCTCGTACCCGTGGTCACCAGCAGCGGCGTAGATGCTGTCCACGACCTCGGCGTGGAAGTCGTGTCCGAGCCCGAAGACCACCCCGAGCATCCGGGTCCTGGTCCGCCCGAGCCTGCTTGCCCGACGGTCGGGTTGGTAGCCGAGCTCCTCAGCCGCGGCCAGGACGTGTCGGCGCGTGCTCTCCGACGCCCCGGGCACCTGACGGAACACGATCGAGACGAGCGCGCGCGAAACGCCGGCACGTGCCGCCACGTCCTCCATGGTCGGACGATCAGGGTTCATGGGCAGAGGTTACTAGAGCGCTCCAGCAGAACGGTCTTGACGCGCGACGGGACCGGCGCGCAGACTTGGGCGCACGCAACTAGCGCGCTCTAGTCAAGGAGAAGGCATGACCACCCAGGGACAGCGCCCGGTCCGGTTCGCGCTCATCGGCGCCGGTCGCATCGGCACCCATCACGCCGCCGCCCTCGCCCGGCACGTGCCGGATGCCGAGCTGGTCCTCGTCGCAGACCCGTTCGGTGACTCGGCCGAACGTCTCGCCGGGCCGCTCGGCGCCGACTCCACCACGCGACACGACGCAGCTCTCGCCGACGGGCGCGTCGAAGCTGTCGCGATCACCTCTACCTCCACCGTCCATGCCGACCTGGTGCAACGCGCCGCAGCGGCCGGCAAGGCGGTGTGGTGCGAGAAGCCGATGGCCATGACCCTGGCCGAGGCCGACGCCGCCATCGCGGCCTGCGAGCAGGCCGCCGTCCCGCTGCAGGTGGGCTTCAACCGCCGCTTCTCCCCGGACTTCGCGGCCGCCCACGAGGTCGTCGCTGCGGGGGCATCGGCACCCCGCAGCTGTTGCGCTCGCTCACCCGGGACCCCGGCCTGGCCAACCCGGGCGCGGTGCCGCCCTGGACGATCTTCACCCAGACGCTGATCCACGACTTCGACACGCTGCTCTGGTTCAACGCCGGCAGCCGTCCGGTCGAGGTGCACGCCTACGCCGACGCGCTCGTCGCTCCCGACTTCAAGGACGCCGGCCTGCTGGACACCGCCGTGGTAACCATCCGCTACGACAACGGCGCCATCGCCATCGCCGAGGCGAGCTTCTCCGCGGCCTACGGCTACGACGTCCGCGGCGAGTTCTTCGGCTCGGCGGGCATGGTCACGGCGGGGAGCCCCGCGCACCTGGCCACCACGCACTGGACCGCCGCCGGCGTGCTCAGCCCGACCGCCCGCCACGACACCGAGCTCATGCGCGACTCGTACCGGCCGAGCTGCAGGCGTTCTGCCGCGCCGTCCGCGCGGGCGAGCCGAGCCCGGTCACCGGCGCTGACGCGCGCGCGGCGCTCGAGATCGCCCTCGCCGCATCGACGCCGTCGAGCAGGGCGCCCCGGTGCGCCTCGGCGCCTCGGAGGCGGCCCATGCCTGAGGTGGCTCGACCGTGACGCCCGAGCCGCGGCCGAGTCGCCCGTTCACGCTGGCCGTCTCTGCGGAGATGGTCTTCGTCGACCTGCCCTTCGCGGAGCGGGTGCGGCGCATCACCGCGCTCGGCTTCCAGGTGGAGATCTGGGACTGGACCCGCCACGACATCGACGCGCTGGAGACCCTGCGCGACGAGGGCGCGGTCTACTCCTCGATGACCGGCTACGTCCGCGGAGGGCTCGTCGACGCCGACGGCGCCGACGACCTGCTCGCGAGCGCGGCGCGCTCGGTGCCCGTGGCCGAGCGGCTCGGCATCCCTCGGCTCAACCTGCACGGCACCGGCCTCGACGCGCAGGTCTGCCCGTCCGTGCCGGCAGACACGGTCACCGGGCCGATGTGGCTCGGCCGCGCGGACGTTGGACCGCGTCGCCGGCTCGGCGAGCAGCACGAGTCACGTTCGTGCTCGAGAACCTCAACACCGCCGTCGACCACCCCGGCGTGCCGTTCGCGCGCGCCGACGACTGCCTCGCCTCGTGCAGGCCGTGGACAGCCCGCACCTGCGTCTGATGCTCGACCTCTACCACGCTCAGATCGGCGAGGGGAACCTCATCGAGCTGTGTCGACGGGCGTTGCCGTGGATAGGCGAGATCCAGGTCGCCGACGTCCCCGGGCGCTGCGAGCCTGGCACCGGCGAGATCGCCTACCCCGCGGTCGCCCCGGCCCTCAAGGAGATGGGATACGCCGGCACGGTCGGCCTCGAGGCATTCGCGAGCGGTGACCCGGAGGAAGCCGTCCGCCGTTTTCGAGACGTCTTCAGCGTCTGACTCGGCTGGATGCCTTGTCACCTTGAATGCTGAGTACCCGCGAAGGACGGCGACGCTGCGCGTCCGTGAACGCCCACCCACCTCGTCGTGGACGGCGGCTGGCTCGCGCGGCCGCCCGTGCGTCCGGGTCGTCATGTCGCCACCCAGCTGTGCTGGGAGATCGAGAGCTGCATCGCGTCGACCAGCTCGGCGGCGCGCAGTGCATCCTTGACGGTGGCGCCGACCGGTGCAGAGGCAGCGATCGACTGGGCCAACCGGTAGGCCTCGATGACCTTGAGGTCGTCGTAGCCCATCGCGATGCCACCGCCGGGCTGGAAGGCGCTGTACTCCCCGTGGGTGCGGTTCGCCAGCACGGTCTCGTACGACGCGTCCTGGTAGTCCGCTCCGATCGACACCCGCAGCTCGCCCATCCGGCGGAAGTCCCAGGCGAACGCGCCACGGTCACCGTGGACCGCGATCCCGTAGCCGCACTGCTCGCCGACCGCTGTCCGACCGGCCACCAGGGTGCCTCGAGCCCCGCCTGCGAAGCGCAGCAGCGCGCCCACGTAGTCCTCGTTCTCGACCGCACCGAGAGTGCCCTGGACGCCACGGGCGAAGTGTGAGCCGCTACCTGCTGACCAGGGCCGGTCGGTGATGAAGCGCCCGTCATCGGCGACGAGCTCGCGACCACCGTCGCCAGCGACGAAGTGCGCGAGGTCCACGGCATGGCTTGCCAGGTCTCCCGATACCCCGCTGCCCGCCTGCTCGTTGAGGAACCGCCACGACAGCGCCCCTTCCGGGTGGGCGGCGTAGTCGGCCAGGAAGCGGACCTCGACGGTCTGCAGCCTGCCCAGGTCCCGTCGCGCACCAGCTGCCGGGCGTACTCGATCGCCGGGGCGTTGCGGTAGTTGAAGCCGGCCGCGGACTGCACACCGGCCTTCTCCACTGCCGTCGCGATCTCGGCTGTCTCCTCGGCGTTGCGGCCGGCGGGCTTCTCGATCCAGAGGTGCCGTCCGGACTCGACGACGGCGACCGCCATGTCCCGATGCAGGTGGTTCGGTCCGCAGACCGACACCACGTCGAGGTCGTCACGGGCGAGCAGGTCGCGCCAGTCGGCGTGCAGCTCGGCGAACCCGTGCGCTTCGACGGACCGCGACAGCTCCTCGCTCTGGTTGCTGTCGCCGACCGCCACCAGGGCGGGCCGCAACGGCAGCCCGGGGTAGTGCGCCGAGAGTCGAGCCCAGGACCGGGCATGCAGCCGACCCATCCAGCCGAACCCGATGACGCCGACCCGGAGGGTGCGTGGCACGGTCATCGGAGATCCTTCCGTGGTCAGCTCGACAAGGTCAGTGGGACGGCGCAGGGAGCGCAGAGGTGGTCGCGCGTGCATCGACCTCGACACTGCAACGCTGCTCGGCGCTGGCCCGCGCCGCGTCCAGCACGGCGAGGGTGCGGACCCCCTCCGTGGCCGGGACCGGCTGGGGTCCTTCGCCGCGGATGGCCGCGGCGAACGCGGTGTAGAGGTCGTGGTGGCGGCCTTGTTCCGAGGGCACTGGCTCGTCGCCCTCGGCGGTGGCGAGGACACCCCACCGGTCGGGCAGCTCGTAGCCCCAGCCCGCCAGGTCGTCCGCCGGCCGCAGTCCCGCGAAGATCGCCTGAGCCTGGACGTCGGTGCCGAGCGACCGGTAGCTTCCGGCGCTGCCGTAGGCACGCAGCTCGCGCACCTCGACGTGGTTGACCTTGCTCGACTCGACCTGTGAGCGCACCCCGGAGGTGTGCTCCATCTCGATGCAGAAGCTCGCGTCGGTGCGCCCTGTCGGCAGGTCGAGCCAGTCGAGGTGGGCGTTGACGCTGCGTACGTCGCCCAGCAGCCAGACCATCTGGTCGACGAGGTGGCTGCCCAGGTCGCGAAGCAGCCCGCCGCCCGGTCCGGCCTCGAGCGTTGCCGGGTCGTCGAGGTCGAAGCGCGAGTGCACCCGCCACAGCTCCCCCAGCCGGCCGCCCCCGACGACGGCAGCGAGGGTGCGGATGTCGGCGTCCCAGCGCCGGTTGTGGAAGACCGACAGCAGCACGGCCGGAGGATTCGGCCGCAGGCCGCGAGCTCACGGCCGACGGCGGCCGTGGGCGCGAAGGGCTTGTCCGCCATGACGTGGACCCCCGCGGCCAGCGCCTCGAGCACCAGCTCGCGCCGGGTCTCGGGTGGCGTGGTGATCGTGACGGCGTCGACCCCGCTGGCGAGGAGTGCCTGGAGGCTGTCGAAGACGCGCACGCCCGGCCAGTCCTGCTCGACCTCGGCCCGTCGTACGGGCGAACGGGTGACCACACCGGCCAGCTCGATGCCCTCGGCAGCCTCGATGAAGGGCGTGTGGAAGCAGCGCCCGCCCACGCCGTACCCAACGACCCCCAGCCTCACAGCCACCGCAGCTGCTCCGACTTCGCCTCGTCGTACGACGCCCGGCCGCTGAGCGACCCGGGCACGCCGGTCTCCCACCAGGCACCCGCCTCGGTCCAGGTCGGCGTGGTGGGTGCGGCAGACCACGACCGCCGGACGCCGCTGCTCGCGAGCCGCCCTGCGGGCGCGTTCGTACGCCGGACCGCAGCTCCTCGACCCCGGCCGTCTCGGGCACGTCCTCGACCACGCACCCCAGCGACCGGGCGTGCGCCGCGAAGTCGACGTGCACGCTGCCGTCGGCTCCGGGGCCGCGGGAGTCGGCGAGCATGTTGTTGAACCCCTCCGCGCCCTGGTTGGTCTGCAGCCGGTGGATCACGGCGAAGCCGGAGTTGTCGCACAGCACCGACACGTAGGGGTGACCGGCGAACGCAGCGGAGTAGAGCTCGGAGTTGAGCATCAGGTAGGAGCCGTCGCCGTACAGCGCAGTGACCAGCCCGTCGGGGTGGGTCTGCGCACGCGCCATCGCGGCGCCCCACGGTGCGACCACCTCGTAGCCCATGCAGGAGAAGCCGTACTCGAGGTCCATCGTGGCGCCTGAGGTCGCGGACCCGTCGTGCTTGACGATGCCGGTGCGCCAGCCTCCGTGCAGCTCGCCCGGCATCCCGCCGGACGCGGTCAGGACGTAGTCCTCCGGACCGCTGGCGTCGTTGACGACGCCGACGACCTGGGCGTAGGTGAGCGTGCCGTCGGGTGCGACACCCTCGCGCAGCCGGTCGACGTGCGCGTCCCAGTCGGCCAGCTCTGCGGGACGCCTCCGCGGCCCAGCCCTCGTCCGCCGCCCAGTCCCCGAGCGCCTCGTCCAGCTCGACGACGGTCGCTCGCGCGTCGCCCACCACGGCCTGGCGCCGAGTGCTTGACCGCGTCGAAGCGGGCCGCGTTGACCGTGACGATCCGCACGCCGGAGGCGAACCCGGTCCACGAGGAGGTGGTGAAGTCCTGGAGCCGGGTCCCGACCGCGAGCACGACGTCGGCCTCGGGCGGCGAGGTCGTTGGCCGAGGTCGCCCCGATGATGCCGAGCGGGCCGCCGTAGAGCCGGTGGTCGTGCGGCACCAGGGTCCGGCCGGCGACGGTCTCCACGACCGGGATGCCGTGCGCCTCGGCGAAGGCGAGCGCCTCGGGGGCAGCTCCCGAGTAGCGCACGCCTCCGCCGAGGACGAGCAGCGGGCGCTGCGCGCGTGCGCAGGGTCTCGGCGGCGCGCGCCAGGTCGTCCCGGTCGGGGCGCTGCCGCGGGACCCGGTGCACGCGGGGCTCGAACATCGAGAGCGGGAAGTCGAACTCCTCGACCTGCGCGTCCTGCGGCATCGCGAGCACGACCGGGCCCGCAGTCGGCGGGATCGGTGAGCACCCGGGCCACCTGGGGCAGCGACGAGAGCAGCTGCTCGGGTCGGGTGATCCGGTCGAAGTAGCGCGCGACGGAACGGAAGGCGTCGTTCACCGAGGTCGTGGGGTCGCCGAAGTGCTCGACCTGCTGGAGCACCGGATCGGGCGCCCGACCGACGAACGTGTCCCCTGGGCAGCAGCAGCATCGGGAGCCGGTTGGCGTGCGCGACCCCGGCCGCGGTGACCATGTTCAGCGCGCCCGGGCCGACCGACGTGGTCACCGGCATCACCTGACGGCGGTCGGTCGCCCGGGCGAAGCCGACCGCGGCCAGCGCCATGCCCTGCTCGTTCTGGCCGCGCCAGGTCGGCAGCTCGTCGCGCTTCTCGTGCAGGGCGGTGCCCAGGCCGAGCACGTTGCCGTGGCCGAAGATCGCGAAGACGCCCGGGAACAGGGGCACCTCGGTGCCGTCGAGCAGCTCCGAGCGCTGCGCGATCATCCAGCGGACGAGCGCCTGGGCCGTGGTCAGCCTGGTGGTGCCGGTCATCGTGCTTCCTCCGCAGGTGCTGGGGTCGGGACGTCGTCATACGAGGGAACGAGGCCGTCCGTCCGGCCGGACGCCGAGGTCACCGGGCAGCGCGGGTCTGTCTCGACGCCCGCCCAGCTGTCGCGGACCCAGCCGTGGGCCGGGTCGTCGCAGAACGCCAGCGCGCGTTCGTCCGCCGGGCCGGCCATCACGTTGAGGTAGTACATCGGGTAGCCGTGCGCCGCCATGCACGGACCGTGGTAGCCGTGCGGAACCAGCACCACGTCGTGGTCGCGCACCTCGAGCGTCTCGTCGATCGGCGCGAGCCCGGCCGCCTCGTGCTCCGGGCCGGTGTAGGTCCGGTGGTAGCCCGAAGCCGGTGCGCGAGGGCGTGACCTGGTCGGGTCCGGCGATCCGGTAGTAGTAGATCTCCTCGTTGACCACCTCGCACGGCTCGCGACGCGTCGTGCTTGTGCGGCGGGTAGCTCGACCAGTTGCCGGGCGGCGTGATCAGCTCGCAGCAGATCAGCTTCTCGGCGTGGTCCCAGACCCCGGGCACGCCGAAGTTGTTGACCTGGCGGCTGGCGCTGCCGGCACCGCGCATCTCGACCGGGACGTCCGCGGCGGCGCCGTAGCGAGCCTCGAGACGGGTGCTCGCAGCGCGCGGCCGGCAGCGCCACCTCGGCGACCGTCGTCGCTGAGGAGCACGACCGTGCTGTCGCGGCCGACGTAGACGAAGTCGGTGACCGCGCTGAACACGCTCGGCCGTCCGTCGAGGTCGAACTTCGCCTCCGGCGAGCCTCCCTCCGCGGCGGACACCTCGACCCCGAGCGACCCGCGCAGCGGCAGCACGAAGACCTCGCTCGGTCCGGTCTCCAGCCGAACGCGGCTCGCCCCGGGGCGAGTCGTACGACGCGGAGGCCGGTCCACTCCCAGCCGGCGTCCTCGGGCGTCAGTGACACCAGCTCGCCGGCTGCTCCCGGGGAGTCCGGGAAGGGGCGGTGAATGGTCATCAGCCCACCCGCTTGGCAGTGTCGAGCACCTCGGCGGCCGCGTGCACCGCCGACCCGACGTCCCCGTCAGGCGGGTAGAGCAGGGTCCGGCCCACGACGAGTCCTCGCACCGCGGGGTGCGACAGGGTCTTGCCCCACGACGCGAGGTCCTTGGCCGGGTCGGAGCTCGGTACGCCGCCGAGCACCACGCAGGGCAGCGTGGTCGACCCGAAGACCGTCTCGAAGTCGTCGCACGCGGGCATCTTCAACCACGTGTAGGCACTCGTCGTCCCCAGGCCCGAGGCGATCGTGACCGCGCGGGACAGCGCGGGCGCGTCCTTGCGCAGGAACAGGGCCCCGTCGCTCGTCGCGCTCGTAGGGCAGCGGCTCGACCATGGCCACCAGGCCCAGGGCGGCGAGCTCGCTGACGGCCTGGGCGCAGGCCTCGATGGTGGTCGCCGTGCCCGGCGTCGGTGTCGTCGATGCGGAGCAGCATCTTGCCGCCCTCGAGCCCGCAGGCGGCGATGCTCGCCGCGTCGTACCCGGTGAACCGGTCGTCCATCGTCCAGAGTGGCGCCGTCGAGACCGCCGCGGTTCATCGAGCCGATGACGACCTTGTCCTCGAGCGCGCCGAGGAGCAGCAGCTCCTCGATGATGTCGGGGGTGCCGAGCACGCCGTCGACGTCCGGGTGGTGCAGCGCCTCGACCAGGCGGGCGAGCAACGAGCGCCGGTCGGCCATCGCCATCGCATCGCCGCCGGACGCGAGCGAACCGCGGGCCGGGTGGTCGGCGGCGACGAGGAAGAGCGTGCCGCGCTCGGAGACGAACTGGCCGGGGCGGCGCCGGGCGGCGTAGGCGCTGGCGACCGCGCCGGGGTCGGTGGCGCGGCGCTCGAGCAGGTCCCGCCACTGGGCGTCGGTGATGATCGGCCCACGCCGCTCGCTGGTCAGCTCGTCCTGGGCGACCGTCATGATGCACCTTCTTCACTGTCGACGAGGCGGGTCAGCTCGTCCAGGGTGGGCATGGCGTCCGCGCACGCCAGGCGGGACGCCACGATCGCGCCGGCGGCGTTGGCGTAGCGCGCGATCCTGACCGGCTCCCAGCCGGACAGCAGGCCGTGCACCAGGGCTCCGCCGAAGGCGTCGCCGGCGCCGAGGCCGCAGACGACCTCGACCGGGTGCGGCGCCACCACGTCGCGGCTGTCGGGCGTGGCGACGAGCACGCCCTCGCCGCCCATCTTCACCAGGGCCAGCTCCACGACCCCGGTCGAGCAGGCGGGTGGCCGCCTCGTCCGGATCGCTGGTGCCGACCGCCACCTCGACCTCGGCACGGTTGCCGACGGCCACCGTGACGTGGTCGAGCATGGCGTCGTACTCGGCGCGTGGCCTGCTCGGGCGACGACCAGAACATCGGTCGCCAGTCCAGGTCGAGCACCGTGTGCCGGCCCGAGCCCGGGGTCGAGACGGCCGCGGTGCTTGAGCATGGCCAGCTGCGATGTGCGGGACGGTTCGACGCTCGCGCCGGTCCCGGTCACCCAGAAGACCGGTACGTCGCGCACGACGTCCCAGGGGATGTCGTCGTCGTCGATGGTCAGGTCGGGAGCGATCGGCTGCCGGTAGAAGAACAGGGCGGGGTCCTCGGGCGGGTCGAGCTCGCAGAACACGACCGGGGTGAGCAGGCCCGGCGCCGTGCCGACGTACGCCGGGTCGACGCCGAAGCCGACCAGCGCCTCGCGCACGAACTCGCCGAAGCTGTCCGGTCCGACCTTCGTCAGCACGGCCGTACGACGACCCAGCCGGGCCGCCCCGACAGCGACGTTGGTGGCGGTGCCGCCGAGGTACTTGGCGAACGTCGAGACGTCCTTGAGCGGCCCGTTCTGCTGGGGGTAGATGTCGACGCCGACCCGACCGACGGTCAGCAGCTCCAGGGACGTCGGTGCTCACCAGGACCCCACATAGGAGTCGATGGTCTTCCGCATGAACCGGGAGGACTCCTCGGCACGCTCCTCCCACGCGAACACGCAGGAGGTCATGATGTTGCCCTCGCGCTCACCGAAGCCGAGCTTGTTCAGGGTCTCGAAGAACAGGTCCCAGTCCACCTCGCCCTGGCCGATGTCGAGGTGCTGGTGCACCCGGATCGGGTTGCCGGGCGGGTTGGTGATGTAGCGCAGGCCCGACGACCCCGTGTGGTCGAAGGAGTCGGCCAGGTGCAGCTGGGTCATCAGGTCCCCGGCGTACTCCATGATCTCGACCATGTTGCCGCCCATGTGGAAGGTGTGCGGGCAGCAGTAGAGGAAGGAGACCAGCGGCGAGTTGATGCCGCGGATCATGTCGATCGCGACCAGGCCGTCCTCGACGAAGTCGTCGGGGTGCGGCTCGAGCCGGAGCTCGACGCCCTCGCTCTCGAAGACCGGCAGCAGCTCCTCCATCGACTTCCAGAACTGCCCCTCGCTCCTGCTCACGGCCTCGGGGCGACCGTTGAACTCGGAGTTCATCACCCGGCAGTCGAGGTCGACGGTCATCTGGATCGCGCGCTTCCAGTTGCGCACCGCCGCCTGGCGTTCGTCCTCGTCCGGCCCCGACCAGCGGTACAGCGGCAGGTGCGAGGCGATCTTGACCCCGGCACCGTCGAGGGCCTTCTTGAAGGCCTTGACGGTGCCGTCGTCCGCGCGCGGGTGCAGGAAGAAGGGCGTGAAGTCCTCGCGGGGCGAGAGCTCGATGTACTCGTAGCCGAGGTCGGCCACGACACCGGGAAGCTCGAGCAGCGGGGTGCTGCGGAGCATGTACGGGTCGAGCGCGATCTTCATGGTCTCCTCCTGCGTGCGGTCGATGGTCGGGTCGGCTCGCCGTGGCTACTTCGACGTCGGGAAGTGGAAGCTGGCGTCGCTGGCGTGCTCGCTGCGGGGCCAGCGGGCGGTGACGACCTTGGCGCGCGTGTAGAAGCTGACGCCCTCGGGACCGTGCACGTGCTTGTCGCCGAACAGCGAGTCCTTCCAGCCGCCGAAGGAGTAGTAGGCCATCGGGACGGGGACCGGCACGTTGATGCCGATCATCCCGACGTGCACACCACGCTGGAACCGGCGCGCAGCCTCACCGCTGTTGGTGAAGATGGCCGTGCCGTTGCCGTAGGGGTTGGCGTTGATCAACGCGATCGCCTCGTCCACGGTGTCGGTGCGTACGACGGCGAGCACCGGGCCGAAGATCTCCTGGGTGTAGACGTCCATCTCGGTGGAGACCTCGTCGATCACCGTGGGGCCGACGAAGAAGCCGTCCTCGTGGCCGGCCACCGTGTGACCGCGGCCGTCGACCGCGATCCGGGCACCCTGCTCCTCGCCGGTGCCGATCAGCCCGACGATGCGCTGCTGCGCCTCGCGGGTGACCACGGGTCCCATCTCGCTGTCGCTGTCACGGCCGCTGCCGACCTTGACCGCACGAGCCCGCTCGTTGACGGCCTCGACCAGCCGGTCGGCGACGTCGCCGACGGCGACGGCTGCCGAGATCGCCATGCACCGCTCGCCGGCGGAGCCGAAGGCGGCCGCGGCGAGGTGGTCGGCCGCGAACTCGACGTCGGCGTCGGGAAGGATGATCGCGTGGTTCTTGGCCCCGCCGAGGGCCTGCACCCGCTTGCCGTTCGCCGTACCCCGCTCGTGGATGTACTTCGCGATCGGGGTCGAGCCCGACGAACGAGACCGCGGCCACGTCGGGCGAGTCGAGGATCGTGTCGACGGCGACCTTGTCGCCGTGCACCACGTTGAAGACGCCGTCCGGAAGGCCCGCCTCCTGCCACATCTGCGCGATCAGCATCGAGGCGGAGGGGTCCCGCTCGCTGGGCTTGAGCACGAAGGTGTTGCCGCAGGCGATCGCCACCGGGAACATCCACATCGGCACCATCGCCGGGAAGTTGAACGGCGTGATGCCGGCGACCACGCCCAGCGGCTCGCGGAAGGAGTAGGTGTCGACGTCGGTCGAGACCTGGTCGGAGTAGTCACCCTTGAGCAGGCTGGGGATGCCGCAGGCGAACTCGACGACCTCGAGCCCCCGCTGCACCTCCCCCAGCGCGTCGGAGAGCACCTTGCCGTGCTCGTCGGTGATCAGCTCGGCGAGCTCCGCGGCACGGGCGTTGACGATCTCGCGGAAGGCGAACAACACCTTCGTGCGCTTGCTGATCGAGGTCTGCGACCAGTCCGCGAAGGCGTCGCTCGCTGCCGCGATGGCAGCCTCGACGTCTCTCACGTCTGCCAGCAGGACCTCGGCCTGCTGCTCGCCCGTCGCCGGGTTGTAGACCGGAGCCGTTCGATCCGACACTCCGGTGGTCGGCTTGCCTGCGACCCAGTGCTCGATGGTTCTCAACGGAACCCCTCCTCCTATTTGTCTTTACATTCTGACTTTAGCAGAGCGACCTGCCCTCAGGCGAGTCCCGCCTGGTCGGCCGCCGCGAGCAGGTTGTCCGCGGCGTACTTCAGGCCCTCGATCTGCCCGAACGTCGCGTCCTCGTGCTCGATGTTGACCGGCATGTCGGGGTCCACCTTGTAGATGGCCGTGAGGAAGCGGGCCCAGAAGTCGACGTCGTGACCGCGGCCGACCGCGACGAAGGACCAGCCGGGAACCTCGGGCCACTTGGTGACGGTGTAGCGGCCGCCGAGGCCCACCGGGTTCTCCTCAGCGGGGATCCACTCGAACCGGTCGTCGAGCACCCCGTTGATCGCCGCCGTCTCGTGGATCAGCGTGTCCTTGGCGGCGGCGAAGAACACCAGCGGACCGAGGTCCTCGATCGCCTGGATGGGGTCGATGTGCTGCCAGAAGAGGTGGCTCGGGTCCATCTCGGCGCCGACGTGGTTCTTGCCGCCCTCGGGCGTGGTCAGCTCCACGAGCCGCTTCATGGTGGCGGGGTTGAAGACGAGGTTGTGCGGGTGCATCTCGATCGCGACCTGGACGTCGTGCTCGGCGGCGAGCTGCTGGATCTCCTTCCAGAAGGGCACCGCGACCTCGTTCCACTGGTAGTCGAGGGTCTCCTTGTAGACGCTGTCCCACGGGATGACCGTCCACGAGGGGCGCTTGCCGTCCGGGTCGGTGCCGGGAAGCCCGGACATGGTGATCACGGTCTTGATCCCGAGCAGGCCGGCCAGCTTGATGGAGCGCTTGAGGTCCTCGGCGTGGTGCACCTCGGGGTCGGGGTGCAGCGGGTTCCCGTTGCAGTTCAGGGCGGTGAGCTCGATGCCGTACTCGGGGAAGATGGCGAGGTACTTCTCGCGCGCCTCGGCGCTCTCGAGGAGCTCCTCGACGGGCAGGTGAGGGGTGCCGATGAACCCGCCGGAGTTGATCTCCGCGCTGTTCAGGCCGAGGTCGCGCAGGATCGTCAGCGTCTCCTCGAGGGTCTTGTCGTGCAGGCAGGCGGTGTAGGCGCCGAGCTTCATGGGAGTGGTTCCTTTCGGTTCGTGGGGTGGTGGCGGGTCAGGCCAGGGAGACGGCCTGGCCGCCGTTCAGTGCGGACTGCGTGACCGCGGCGAGGATCTCCATGTTGTGGAGCCCGTGCGGCAGCGTGGGACGGCGGGCAGCCGGTCGAGCCCGGCCACCTGGTCGAGGAAGGCGCGCGCCTGCCAGGCGAAGAAGTCGTTCTGGCCGTGACCGACCGACGGGAAGTCCATCGGCAGGCCCCGCTCGAGGTACGGGGTGCTCGGGACCGAGCAGTACCTGCCGGGGGCCGTTGATCGACGCCGGCAGGACCGTGGTCGGCGAAGGTGAACTCGCCGGGACGGTTCAGGTCGAACGCCGCCGAGCCCGTCTGCCGCGAACACCTCGAAGCCGAGCCCGTTGGGCAGGCCGTGCGCGACCCTGCGAGATCGAGAAGGTGCCGACGGCGCCGTTGGCGAACCTCGCGGTGAAGGTGGCGATGTCCTCGTTGTCCACCGCCTCCTTCTCGTCACCGACCTCGCCACCGGCGTGGCCGACGGTCATGCCGACGGGGCACGGGGCGTTCGGTCGTGAACGTCTGGAAGACCGCACCGCTGACACTCGTCGATCGGGCCGCAGATGTACTCGCCGAGGTCGATCATGTGGCTGCCGATGTCGGCCAGCGCCCCGCTGCCCGGGCCGCCGCGGTAGCGCCAGCTGATCGGGTTGCTCGGCGTTCTGGGCGTAGTCGCACCAGTAGTGACCGTTGAAGTGGCGCACCTCGCCGATCGACGCCCTGCAGGACCTGCTCGCGGATCGCGTTGATCCCCGGAGCCCGCCGGAAGGTGAACCCGACGCCGGCATGGGTGGTGGCTGCCTCGGCGGCGGCCACCATCGCCTTCGCGTCCTCGACCGAGGGCGCCAGCGGCTTCTCGCAGAGCACGTGCTTGCCGGCGCGCGAGCAGCGCCTCGACCACCTCGCGGTGCATCGAGTTGGCGACCGCGACGCTGACGACGTCGATGTCGGGGGCGTCCACGATCGCCTCCCACGACGTCTCGGCGCGCTCGTAGCCGAAGCGCTTGGCCGCGTCGACGGCGAACGGCTCGTAGGCGTCGGCGATGGCGACGAGGCGGGTGTCGGGTCGGTCGATGTCGAACAGGCTGCCGGCGGTGCGGTAGCCGGCAGCGTGGGCGCGTCCGACCATGCCGACGCCGATGACGGCGACGCCGATGGAGTTCTCAGTCATGTCTGTTCCTCGGGTGTTCGTGGTGGCCGAGGTGTGCGTCAGGAGTAGAGGGCGGGTTTGCTGCCGAGCTCGATCTCGACCCGCTCACCGCTGTAGAGGGCCTCGACGCCGGCGTCGCAGACGACCTGCGCGGCGTAGCCGTCCCAGGCACTCGGGCCGGTCAAGGGGGTGCCGGTGACCACCTCGTTGATCCATTCCTGGAACTCCACGTCGTAGGCGGCGATGAACCGTTCGCGCCAGTCCTCCGGAACCGCCACACCGACGCTGTGCGCGCTGCGCAGGACGATCGGGCCGGTCTCGGCGAGTGCCGCCGTGCCGTCCTCGCCGATGACCTCGCCACGGATGTCGTAGCCGTATCGGATGTTCACCGAGGTCTCCACGTTCACCAGCACGCCCGAGTCCGTCTCGAGGATCATCAGCAGCGGGTCCTGGAGGTCGCCACCATGGCTGTTGGGCTTCGCGGCGAGCACCCGGATCGAGGAGAGCTCCTCACCGAGCAGCCAGCGGGTGACGTCGAAGTCGTGCACAGCCGTGTCGACGATCGCCATGTCCTTCGTGTAGTGCTCGGGCACCGAGGGGTTGCGATGGCCCGAGTAGTAGATGAGGGGCGCACCCACGGCACCGGAGTCGATCGCCTTCTTGAGTGCGCGGTAGGGCGCGTCGTACCGCCGCATGAAGCCGACCTGCACCAGGCGCTGGCCGGTGGCCGCCTCCGCGTCCATGATCCGCCGGCAGGCGTCGGTGGTGGTCGCCAACGGCTTCTCGCAGAAGACCGGCTTGCCGGCCGCGATCGAGGCGACGACGTACTGCTCGTGGGTCGGCCCCCAGGAGCACACGATCACCGCCTCCACGTTCTCGTCGGCGATGAGGTCCTCGCCGGTGACGTGCACCGTCGCGTTGGGGAGACCGGCGGCCACCTCCTTGGCGACCACCTCGTCCGCGTCGGTGACGGCGACCACCTCGGCCCCCGAGACGACCTCGGTGAGCCTGCGGATGTGGTCGCGACCGATCATGCCGGTACCGATGACTCCGACCTTGAGTGCCATGTCTGTTCTCTCCTGTTGTCAGTAGGGCCAGCGGCGCACGGGACCGAGCCCGCAGCCGACGTAGTAGCCGGCGGTGCGCGCGCCGATGGGCAGTGGGATGTGCGGCTCGACCGGGTAGAGGTCCTGCTCGATCACGGTGTAGATCTCGCGGTCGAGCTTGCCGAGCTCGTCGAGCAACGGCGGCATGTCGGGCTCGCCGTACGGCGGCTCGCACATGATCCCGAGCTTGACCGACTCCGAGAGCGGCATCTTCTCCGCGAGGGCACGTGCACGCACGACCGGGTCGACGGACTTCAGGTGCACGTAGGTGATCCGCTCGGGGAACGCCTTGATGATCTCGATGTTGTCGCCCTCGCAGTAGGAGACGTGACCGGTGTCGAGACACAGGTTCACCAGCGCGGGGTCGGTGTCGGTCAGGAACCGCTCGATGCGGTCCTGGGTGTCGACGTGGGTGTCCGCGTGCGGATGGAAGACCAGCTTCACGCCGTACTCGTTGAAGAGCACCTTGGCGAGCTCGTCGGTGCCGGTCACGAGGTTCTTCCACTGCTCGGAGTCCAGATCACCCGACTCGGTGGCGGTCCCCGTGTGCTGGTCGGTGTACTGCTCCGGCAGGTGCACCAGGTACTCGGCACCCACGGCGGACAACAGCCGGGCCTCCTGGCCGAACTCCGCGATCGCCTTGTCCAGCGCGTCCCTGCCCTTGTGCAGCCCCGCGAAAACGGTGCCGCCACAGGCGGTGAGGTTGCGCTTGGCGAGCTCCTCCTTCAGCTGGGACGGGTCCTGGGGCATGAACCCCTGCGGCCCGAGCTCGGTGTAGGCGTAGCCCACCGCGGCGATCTCGTCGAGGTAGACGTCCCACGTCACCTGTTGGGGGTCGCTGGCGAACCAGACCCCCCAGGAGTCAGGGGCGGTGCCAAGACGAAGCTTCGAGAGGTCTGACATCGGTTCTCCCCGCATGCGTGTGATGGAGCTCGAAGGATGACGATTCGTCGCGCCCGAAACCGCGAAACGGGCGCCGTCCCCCATACAAGCGAGGACGGTCTTGACTGTCAAGAGTTTGTTCTAACATTCTGTCTGCTGCACAAATTGTCCGACCAAAAGTTCCTGACCTCAGAATGTTAGGACAAACTCTTGACAAGCGAACATCCGCTCGGCGAGGCTGTGACGGCCGACACTTCGGTCGGCACACGACACGAGGGTTCCGACGCATGAGGTTCGCTGCCATCACCGCTGGAGCGGCGAGACGCAGCCTTGAGGTCGGGCAAGCGTCCCCGGTCCCGCCCCGCGTCGGATCGCCCTCGCTCGCTGGGGCCGACAAGGCACGCACCCGCGCCGGGATCTCAGGGGATCCACGACGAAAGGAAACACCGACCATGAAGCAGACCCGAGCTCGAACAGGTGGCGCACTCGTCGCTGGGCGCCGTGCTCGCCGTCGTCCTGTCGGCCTGCCTCAGCGGCGGACGCACGGACATCGAGGACACCGAGAAGGCAGCGGAGGCGGCGCCGGCGACAACTCCGGCTACACCGTCGCGATGATCACCCACGAGACCCCGGGCGACACCTTCTGGGACAAGATCAAGTCGGGCGCCCAGCAGGCCGCCACGAACTACGGCATCGACGCTGAAGTACTCGAACGACCCGGACCCCGGCAAGCAGGCGACGCTGATCCAGAACGCCATCGACTCCAAGGTCGACGGCATCGCGACCACGCTGGCCACCCCCGACGCCCTCGCCGGCGCGGTCAAGGACGCGAACTCGACGCCAAGATCCCGGTCGTGGCCTTCAACTCCGGCATCGACCAGTACAAGGAGGTCGGCGCGCTAGATGTACTTCGGCTCCGACGAGACCCTGGCCGGCAGCCACGGCGGGTGAGCGGATCGCCGTCGGCCGGCGGCAAGCACCCGCTCTGCGTGATCCAGGCCTCCGGCTCGGTGGCCCTCGAGGCTCGCTGCGCCGGCGTGAAGAGCAAGGCCCCCGGCACCGAGAACATCCAGGTGAACGGCGCCGACGACTCCGCGGTGGTCTCCTCCCTGCAGGCCAAGCTGTCCCAGGACAAGTCGATCGACTACATCGTCACCCTGGGCGCCCCGATCGCCCTGGACGCGCTCAAGGCCATGGACGCCGCGGGCAGCAAGGCGAAGCTCGTCACCTTCGACCTCAACGCCGACGCGGCGCAGGACATCAAGGACGGCAAGATCGAGTTCTCGATCGACCAGCAGCCCTACGTCCAGGGCTACCAGGCGGTGACCGCGCTGTACCTGAACCTGAAGAACGGCAACGACATCGGCGGCGGCGGCCCGGTCCTGACCGGTCCGTCGTTCGTCGACAAGTCGAACATCGACGTCATCCTTCCGTTCGCGCAAGAAGGGCACCCGCTAAGGAGCCCCGTGGGAGCCGGTCGGCCGTGCGTCGGCCGGCCCCCACGACCAACCTGAACCCCGGAGGTTCTCATGAGTCACGACGTCTCAAAAGCCGGCCGTCGACAGCGCCAGCCGAGGAGTCGCAACCGGGTCCAGCTCGGACTGCTCAGCCGCATGTTGGCCCGGCCCGAGATCGGTGCCCTGGTCGCCGCCATCGTGATCGGCATCTTCTTCCTGATCGTGGCGCCGCCCTTCCGGTCGGCCGAGTCCCTGGCGACCGTCCTCTACCAGAGCGCCACCATCGGCATCGTCGCCGTCGCCGTCGGCATGCTGATGATCGGCGGCGAGTTCGACCTCTCCGCCGGTGTCATGGTCACGACGGCCGGGCTGGTCAACGCGATGTTCTCCTACGAGTACAACCTCAACCTCTGGGTCGGGGCTGTCGTCTCACTGGTCGTCGCGCTGGCCATCGGGTTCCTCAACGGCTACCTGGTGATGAAGACCGGGATCGCCAGCTTCCTGATCACCCTGGGCACGTTCTTCGTCCTGCAGGGCGTCAACCTCGGCGTGACCAAGCTCGTGACCGGCTCGGTCTCCACCCCCAACATCAACCAGATGAACGGCTACACATCGCTCCAGAAGGTCTTCGCATCCACGTTCGACGTCGGCTCGGTCCGGGTGAGCATCATCGTGGTGTGGTGGTTCCTGTTCGTGGCCGTCGCCTCCTGGGTGCTGCTGCGCACCAAGGTCGGCAACTGGATCTACGCGGTGGGCGGCAACCAGGCCAGCGCCCGCGCGGTCGGCGTCCCGGTCGTCAGGGTCAAGATCGGGCTCTTCATGACGGTGAGCTTCCTGGCCTGGTTCATGGGCATGCACACGCTCTACAACTTCAACACGCATCCAGGCCGGCAACGGCGTCGGCAACGAGTTCCTCTACATCATCGCTGCGGTCGTGGGCGGCACCCTGCTCACCGGCGGCTACGGGAACGCCATCGGCGCCGCCATCGGCTCCTTCATCTTCGGCATGACCAGCCTGTGCATCGTCTACGCCGGCTGGGACCCGAACTGGTTCCGGGCGTTCCTCGGCGTGATGCTCCTGCTCGCCGTCCTGGTCAACCTGTACGTCAAGAGGCTCTCGACCACGAGGAAGGTGGGTTAGTCATGACCGACACCATCAGCGAGCATGCGGACCAGACCCTGCAACAGGGTGAGGCCCTCGTCGAGCTGGAGGACGTGGGCAAGCGCTACGGCGCGATCCGTGCCCTCAAGGGCATCAACCTCACCGTCCGCGCCGGGGAGGTGACCTGCGTGCTCGGCGACAACGGCGCCGGGAAGTCCACCTTGATCAAGATCATCTCGGGCCTGCACCCCCACAACGAGGGCGCCCTCAAGGTCGACGGCGCGGAGGTGCACTTCGGCTCGCCGCGCGCGGCGCTGGACCACGGCATCGCCACGGTCTACCAGGACCTTGCCGTGGTCGGGCTGATGGAGGTCTGGCGCAACTTCTTCCTCGGTTCCGAGCTGACGGCGAGCGGCATTCCGTTCTCCGGCATGAGGGTCAAGGAGATGAAGCGCATCGCCGACGAGGAGCTGCGCAAGATGGGCATCGTGGTCAAGGACATCGACCAGCCCATCGGTGAGCTCTCCGGCGGTCAGCGCCAGTGCGTCGCGATCGCGCGTGCGGTCTACTTCGGTGCGCGGGTGCTGATCCTCGACGAGCCCACGGCGGCTCTGGGCGTCAAGCAGTCGGGTGTCGTGCTGAAGTACACCGCCGCGGCTCGCGACGCCGGCCTGGGGGTGGTGTTCATCACCCACAACCCGCACCACGCCAACCTGGTCGGGGACCACTTCGTCATCCTCAAGCTCGGCCAGGCGGTGCTCGACAAGAAGCGCAGCGAGGTGTCCCTGGACGAGCTCACCCGTCAGATGGCCGGCGGCGACGAGCTCACCGAGCTGTCCCACGAGCTGAAGCGATGACCGTCGCGGTCGCGCACCAGGTCTCGGCGACCGCCCGGCTGGCGCTGACGCACGCGGCGCAGGAGGCCAGGTACCGGGGCACCGACCTGGCCGTGCTGCATGTGGTGAACTCCGCGCTCGATCGCCGACACGGAAGAGGCCTACCGGCTCGGCGTGTCCGACGAGATCGAGCGCGCCGTCGGACCGGACTCCGACGTCACGTGGAAGCTGCACCTCCAGAGCGTGAGCGGGGATGTCGGCGACGCCATCGTGGACCTCGCCGACCGGCTTCGGCCCGGACCTCCTCGTCGTCGGCGCGCGACGCCGGTCGCCGGTGGGCAAGGCGCTGCTCGGCAGCGTCGCGCAGACGATCATCCTGGAGGCGAGCGTTCCGGTGCTTGTCGTGAAGGCCCCTTAGTGGTCCGGCAGTCGGTTGTCGCCGGGTGAGCTGACCCTCACCACGTGGCTCTGGCTGGCCCTGGCCGGGGTGCTGGTCGGAGTCGCCAAGACCGCCATCGCCGGGGTCGGGTCCGTCGCCGTGGTGATCTTCGCCGCGGTGCTGCCGGCCCGGGAGTCGACCGGTGCGATTCTTCCGCTGCTCGTCTGCGGGGACCTCGTCGCCGTGGTCTGCTACCGGCGTCACGCCGACTGGGGCATCCTCTGGCGGCTGCTGCCTGGTGTCCTCCCCGGGCTCCTCCTCGGGGTGTGGTTCCTCGCCGTGGCCGACGACGCGGTGATGCGTCGGACGATCGCCGTGACGTTGCTGGTGATGTGCGGCGTCCAGCTGTGGCAGCGGGCGCGAGCGGCGGAGCAGACCACGGGTGGTGCACCCGTTCGTCCGCACGGCGCCACGACGCTCGGCGCGGGTGGCGTCGCCGGTTTCGCCACGATGACGGCCAACGCGGCGGGACCGGTCACCACGGTCTACCTGCTCCGGGCGGGCCTGCCGATGCTGCGGATGATCGGCACCGGCGCCTGGTTCTTCCTGGTCGTCAACCTGACCAAGATCCCGTTCAGCGCCGGCCTCGGCCTGATCACGCCCACCAGCCTCATCCGTGACCTGATGTTGGTGCCCGCACTGCTCCTCGGCGCGGGACTGGGGATCCTGCTGGTCGGTCGCTTGCGGCAGCGGCAGTTCGAGGTGCTCGCACTCGGGTTCTCCGCGGGGACGGCCATGCTGCTCCTCCACTGAGGAAGCACGGCAAGCGGGCACGCGAATCGGACTCAGAACGACGCCGCGCATGCGGACGCGAATATTCGCCGGATTTCCCAGTTTGATAGTTAGATCTGACATACTGACGATATGTCCGAGAGAACTCCCGGTCTTGACGCGATGCCCCGTCTCGTCGTCGACCGGAACAGCCCCGTGCCCTTGTACTTCCAGGTCGCGCAGCACCTCGAGGATGCGATCCACGCCGGCGCGCTTCCCACGGGGACGCTGTTCCAGAACGAGGTCGACCTCGCCGCGTCCCTCGGACTCTCGCGTCCCACCATGCGCCGAGCCATGCAGCACCTGGTCGACAAGGGCCTCGTGGTACGCCGGCGTGGCGTCGGTACGCGCGTGGTCCAGCCCAAGCTGCGCCGGCCGCTGGAGCTCACCAGCCTCAACGACGACCTGACCCGGGCCGGCAAGAAGCCGAGCACCGAGGTCCTGTCATTCAAGCGGGTCGAGGCAGCCGACGACGTCGCCGAGCGGCTCGACGTACCCGAGGGCACCCTGGTCCTCGAGCTGGTCCGTCTTCGGCGGGCCGACGGTGAGCCCATCGCCAGGATGACCAACTACCTGCCCGAGCGGCTCGCCGTCTTTTCCGAGGATGATCTCGTCGACCACGGGCTCTACGAGCTCATCCGGCGCCAGGGCGTCGTGCTGCACTCCGCCACCCAGACCCTGGGCGCCCGGAACGCCACCGCCGCGGAGGCCCGGATGCTCGACGAATCCAGGGGGGCGGCCCTGATCACCGCGCAGCGGGTCACGTACGACGACCACGGGTCGGCGGTCGAGTTCGGCAACCACGTCTACGCGTCGAGCCGCTACACCTTCGAGGTGCACCTGTTGACCTGACCGGACCCGCTACTGGTGCAACGCGATGGCACAGCGCTCTGCTCACGCTGAGCGGCGGCGACGACGACGGAACAGGTGCGCCCGCGGCGCCGGGCGGACGTCCCGTGGACGAGTGCAGACCGCGCAGTCCGGCGATCCGCACGTGGGCGGCTCACCGCTCGCCAGCAGCAGCAGCGCCTGATCCATGTAGTCATCGGCCAGCTGCCACACGAGGTCGAGGCGGTCCTCTCCGACCGCAGCGTTCACTTCCCAGACATACGTGTCGTGGAGCTCCCGTAGTTGGTCCAGCTCAGCCATCGTCCGTGCCTCCACCGCCAGTGTGCCTCGGCCCGGTCATCGACGCCATGCCCGCGGCCCTTGCGCTATCCGGCGTGCGGAAGAAGCCCGCTCAACGCGTCGGACAGACGGTCTGCACCCGGACCGCGGCGGCCCGACCAGCCGACGACGCCGAACTTCGGATCCGAGGACAGCGTCACCTGAACGGTCCCGGGCGCTACCTCTCTCATCCGGGCAGTGACCCTCTCGCCGAAGCTCAGCAGGAACCTCCCCGAGGTGAACACCGCGGTGCCAGTGCTCACGTCGCCCGACAGGTACTGGAACCCCGTGCGCCCCGCAGCCTCCAGAAGCGCCGAGAAGACCTCCGGCGGCTTCGCCTGAAAGGTCATTGACCGCGTGCTACTACCGCTCATCTCGTCACCCTGGATCGCCTTGGAGATACCGTCGCCCTCGTGCCCCAGCCACTCTGAGAGCGTAGCGAGAACAAGGATGTCTCGCTCTTCCCAGCATGGCGCGGCGCAAGGCGGCCAGGCGCCGATCCCAGATCTGCCATGCCGTGATCAGGTGACTGAAGCACGCAAGCTCGTCGCCACATCCACGAGCCGTTCGAAGGCCTGCCGGTCTTCATCCGCGACCGAGCCGACGGGTGGCCCGCCGAGATGCTCAATGCCTGCTGCCACAAAGCTCGCCGATCCATCCTGCCCCGGATCCGCCTCAACGTACTGCCGCATCTCCGGCGCCGCATCGATACCGGACACGACAACGCAGGCCACGGCCAGGGGTGGTGCCGTAAGAGAACCTTGTGACACGGCCATTGCTCGGCGCAGCTCCTGGCCTATCTCTGCGGCTGGGAATCGGACGCTGAACCAGGCGCCCATCACAACCGGCCGCCATGCACCCACGCGGAGTAGCCACTTCGCGTCATCCAGCGTGACTGCCTTCGCCGCCGTCACCAGTTCCGGCCAGAGGCCGAACGAGAGATGGAGGGCGTTCAGCCCCATCATCTCCAGGTAGAACGGCAGGACTGCCCGTTCCTCCAGCGGAGTCATGACCGGATCGTACGCACTCGGAAATGCGGTCCCCAGGATTTCGCCTGAGCAGATCACGGTCTGCCGCGAGTCGGGCCACCTCACCCCTTCTGGCTTCAGTCTGGGCAGCGGCCGCCACGGGTTCGTTATGGTGTGGGCGATGACGGCGCGCGATGAATACTGCGACTTCTGCGAACTTCCTCTGGCTCAGTGCATCCACGGCCGGCCACCGGCACCGAAGCCAGTGGTCAAGTCGTCCCCGAAGCCTCGGAAGCGCCCGATCGCGAAGCCACGAGTCTCCGCGACAGTCGAAAGACCGCTGACCCGCCGGTGGACACCCCCAGAGACGTTCCGGCCTCATATCCTCGCGATTCTGCAAGAGTCCGGCGGCGAGCTGGAGGCAGACGAACTCTTCCTGGAGCTGGAGATCCTGGTCGAGGACCAGCTGCTGCCCGGAGACCTTGAACGTACGCCCGAAGGCGAGCTGCGATGGCAGTATGCCGCCCGTCGTGCTCGCGTCGCACTCATCAATGAGGGGCTGATGGCAAAGGGCATACCAGGAATGTGGAAACTGGCAGAGACCCGGTAGCGCCTCGGCCGACTAGGCCTCGGGCGCAGCACGGGCCCTGTACCGAGTGACTACGGCTGGTTGGGCTGTGATGAGCATGCAGAACGACTGGAGCACGATGGTCTGGGCGACCCACCCCGCTAGGTCCGGGCTGGCGGGGTCTCATCGGGCGCGCGGACGGGAACCCGGCGGTTGAGGGCAACCGCCAGGCCGGGGAACACCATCACCGAGAGGACGCCGGCGCCGACCAGTGCAGCGGCGTTCTCCGGCAGCATCTCACCGCTGGACAGCCCCACCGCGGCGAGCGCCACCAGCAGCGGCAACGAGGTCGCGGTCAGCAGCATCATCTGCACCCGCTCGCGCACGGTCCAGGTCGTGGCGGTAGAGGAACGAGCGACGGCAGGCCGCGGACCGCCAGCAGCAGGACGAAGAAGGCCACCAGCCGAGCCGGCGCGTCCGCGATGGAGTCGAGATCCAGGCCCATGCCGGAGGAGACGAAGAACACCGGGATGAAGAACCCGTAGCCCACCGCGTCCAGCTTGTCCTCCAGAGCATCCACGTCGCCCGGGGCCCACCGGCGCAGGACCACGCCGGCCAGGAAGGCGCCGAGCACCACGTCGAGACCGAAGTCGCTGGCGAACACCAGCAGTCCGAACAGCAGCATCACGGTCAGCCGCAGCGTGGTCTGCGACGTCGCGTGCTCGCCCTCCGTAGAGATCGCCTTGAACCGATCGAAGCGGGCCAGGCGCGGCAGCCAGGCCAGGCCCAGCGCCACCACGCACATCACCAGCGAGCGAGAGCAGCCCGTACAGCCGACCATGGGATCCGAGGAAGATCGCGATGCCCACGATGGGGAAGAACTCGCCGACCGCGCCGGCGGGCATGATGAGCCGCCCCAGCGGCCCGTCCAGCATGTCGTTGTCCCGCAGGATCGGCAGCAAGGTGCCCGAGCGCAGTCGTGGTCAGCGCCAGCGCCACCGGGACGAAGGCGTGCACGAAGCCGCCGACCGCCAGCAGGCCGGTGACCACGATCGAGACCACGGCGCTGACCAGCCAACCGGCTATGGCCAGCCGCCCGCTCCGCTCCCGAAATGGTCGAGCTCCAGCTCGTAGCCGGCAAGCAGGAAGAGGAACCCCAAGCCCGACGTTGGCGACCAGCTCGATCGAGTCCGGCTCCGCCAGCCCGGCAACCTCGGGACCGATCAGCACTCCGCCGACGATCAGCACCACCACCTGGGGGACCCGGAACCGGGCCAGCAGCGCGCACACGAACGGCGCGGCCGCCGAGACGATGGACACGACGAGCAGTGCCCGCAGGCCGGTATCGAGGTCCACCGGGCCACCCCATCCCTGTTCGGCGTAGTCGTGCCGACTCGTCGTCGAGTCGGGCTTCCACCCAACCTTCTCCGGGTCGCCCGATGCACCACAAGGCTCCCGCGAGGATGGGTGCCAGCACCACGATAGCGATCGGGACGCCCGCGAGAGGCCCCTCCAGGTCTTGCCGGGGCGGCCCTACCCCAGACCAAGTCGATCGGGCTGGACGGCGATGCCGTCTCGCCAGGCACCTTGGCTGTGTGCGCGCGCGAGATCTGTCAGTGACTCCTGCAGTCGCGCGACTGCAGGATTCCACTCATCGGGTGCGGTGGAGGCCAGATCGTCGTACGCCGCAGCCAGGCGTCGGGTGACGTGCCAGGACGATGCCCCGAGCTGGCTGATCTCCTGGAACGCGAGGTCGAGGAGGTACGACGGCGTGAAGGTCGGCTCTACCAGTCTCACTGTCCTGTTCGTGTCGACATGGAGCCCGGTGGGCGCAGGGACCCTTCCGATGCGTTGTAGGAGGTCCTCGAGGCGGTCGATGACCTGCACCGCGGTGGACGGCTGGTTGATCGCCGGGGACAAGGCCTGGGTGGCGACGTCGACCAGCTGCCGGATCCCGAACGTCGGATCCTGGTAGACGGTCCGCGAACGCCCCAGGTCGAGACAGGCCAGCATCTTGGCATCGTCGGGTCGCGAGTCGCCGTGCACCGCGAAGACCGGACCACCGGTGGGCACATACTCACCGATCCGTGGGAGCAGCTCGATCACACAGTCGTGCGCGCTGGCCAGCCGGACCAGGTGCGATCGGTCGATCCCCAGGACCGTCCCCAACACGCCCTTGAAGCCGCGGGTGTCGGTTGCACTCAGACGTACGACGTAGGGCGTCGCGCGCAACACCGGCGGTTCAGCAGCGACGTAGCTGGAGTCCCCTGGAAACGCCCTCCGGATAGACACGCGAGCCTCGTTGGCGACGTTGGTGATCACCCAACCGACTTCCAGCAGACGCATGGTCGCTGTGACATAGATGACGAACACCACCACGGCCACGCTCAGCATGGCGACGCACGCACCGACCGTCCGTGAGGCCGCCGCGACGTCATCGACGTTGTCGAAGGCGAGTCCGGTCACGGCGAAGGCGAACGTGGCGAGGAAGACGCCGAACGCAATCTTTGTGATCGCGGAGCGCACGAACGTGCGGATGACCCGCGGGGACAGCTGTGAGCTGGCGAGCTGGAGCCCGACCAGGGTGATCGCGAAGACCACGCCCACGAAGGTGAGCATCGACGACGCCATCACTTGCAGCATCGTGTCGGCGGTTCGGATACGGACGACACGGCCGAGGTCCCAGTCCGTGGGCAGTCCCAGCAGGTCGGGTCTGCAGACGACCACGGCTGTGAGCACTCCAGCCAGCACCAGGACTGCGGGGATCGACCAGAACCGCTCCCGCACCCATTCGCTCCACCGCACCAACCGATACGCCAAACGAGGCCCAGGGACCAGTGCGCGCACTTGGGCTCGCGATGTGGCAGGCACCACCATGCGGTTCAGTGTGGCGGCTGGGGCGCGCCGTCACCACCCCGCCTCGTCCGGGTCACGAGCGACCAACTCTTCGAACGGTGCGCGTGATTCGTAGGTCCAGGGGCGCGCGCCCTGACGCGAACTCACATCGATCGGGTGATGCGCTGAGCCCGTCGCAGCCGTGCGATGGGGAGATGACGCCGCGCGAGACCGCAAAGAGCCTGCCCCACCAATCAACCGTCGGAACTCACTCGTCACCGGCGTCCCGGGGCGCCGCTCCGTCGGACAGGAGCGAACCAGCGTCGCGCGGACGCGCGGCGCGGGCGCTGGTGCCGCGCGGGATCCATGGAGACTGGAAGCCGGATCCCGCTCGGCCGGACCCGGTGTCCCTCCTGGAGGCGCAAGCGGTCAGCCGGGTGCAGGACCTGGTACCGCTGCGATACGGCCGGATGCTGGTGTCGCCCTTCACCTTCTTCCGTGGAGCCGCCTACTTGATGGCCTCTGACCTTGCAGGCATCCCGCACACCGGTCTGACGGTGCAGCTGTGCGGTGACGCGCACCTTTCGAACTTCGGCACCTTCGCTGCCCCGGACCGTCGGCTGGTCTTCGGCCTCAACGACTTCGACGAGACGCTGCCCGGTCCCTTCGAGTGGGACGTGAAGCGGCTGGTCGCCAGCTTTGCGGTCGCCGGCCGCGACCGTGGCTTCGACACCAAGCAGCGCCGGTCGGTCAACCTGTCCGTGGTCCGGTCCTATCGCACGGCGATGCGGGATCTTGCCCAGAGGAAGAGGCTCGACGTCTGGTATGCCCGACTGGACATGGACGAGGTCGAGCAGCTGATCGGCGACCAGGTCAAGGGACGCCAAGGAAAGCGGTTCGAGAAGAACGTGGCCAAGGCGCGGGCCAAGGACAGCATGAAGGCGTTCAACAAGCTGGTTCGCGAGGTCGACGGGCGGCCGAGGCTGGTGAGCGATCCGCCGCTGGTCGTCCCCGTGCACGAGCTGTTTGCTGGTGCGGAGTACCGACAGCTCGAGACGGGGCTGCGCACGGTGCTCAAGTCCTATCGGCGCAGCCTCCAAGGTGATCACCGACACCTGCTGGAGGGCTTCGAGTTCGTGGAAGCCGCCCGCAAGGTCGTGGGAGTGGGCAGCGTCGGCACCCGGGCGTGGATCGCGTTCCTTCTGGGGAACGGCGACGATGACCCGTTGTTCCTGCAGGCCAAGGAGGCCGAGGCTTCCGTCCTGGAGCCCTTCCTGGGCAGGAGCAAGCATGCCAACCACGGGCAGCGGGTGGTCGAGGGTCAGCGGCTGATGCAGTCGACGAGTGATGTCTTGCTCGGCTGGGCTCGGACCGATGGCGTCGACGGGACGCAGCGGGACTTCTACATCCGTCAGCTCTGGGACGGCAAGGGTTCGGCCGTCGTGGAACTGATGAAGCCCTCGGCCATGAAGACCTACGCCCGCGTGTGCGGCTGGACCCTGGCTCGGGCCCACGCGCGCTCGGGTGACGCGGCTGCGATCGCGGCGTACCTCGGATACGGCGAAGGCTTCGACAGCGCCTTGGCCGACTTCGCGGAGAGCTACGCGGACCAGAACGAGCAGGACCACGCTGCGCTCAAGCGTGCGGTGGAGTCCGACAGAATCACGGCCACCGCGGGCTGATCCACCGCTCGAGCCCCTCCCGCCCCGGCTATGGCGAACCGGGCTCCGTATCGCCTGTCTTCATCGAACCATCCCCCCTGGACTGGCCGCGTCACGCCTGCGGCCGCAGGCCGGAGCCGACAGTGGCTCGGATTGCCTCGAGCTGCGGCACGTGCTCACGTGCATCGCGCTCGGCCCGTCGCAACAGCTTCGTCGCCGTGCTCGCTTGCCCGGCCGCCAATGCCGCCTGTGCTCCGCGCCAACGGCAGTACGCCGAGTCGTGGGGGCGGTCGATCTTCTCCCACTCCGCAGTGGCCGCGGCCCAGTGCTCCAGCGACGGTGCGCCGGCCAGTCGGGCCAGCTCTGCGGCCCAGCCAACGCGGAGGGCGGCGCGGACGGCGTAGACATCGGAAGCTGCGAACGGATCTCGGCTGGTCCTCGCGAGTAGCCACTCGAGCTCGCGGAGCAGACGCGTACGAGCCTCTGGGTCAGCGCTCGCGAGGGCGGCTCCATCGGCGGCTGCCCGGGCATCCAGCACCAGCAAGCCGGCGATGTCTACCTCCGGGTCCTCGACCGCCACGACCTCCCGCAGCAGGCCGGTCAGCCGGCCGTACGCCGACCACGGACGGCCGCACCACAGGTCGACAGTGGGCGCGTCCTGCGCACAAAGGACCCGGTTCGCCAGGTCGACGACGAACATATCCGACAGCTCCTCGAGCAGACGCGTGGCCGCCTCACAACGGCCCCGGAGCAGGTCGAGCTGTCCACGCTCACTGTAGGTCGGCCACTGGTGGGGCAACGGCGGTTCCTCGGTCACCGGGTCGATCAGCTGTGCCGCCTCCTGCACCCGGCCGGCATGTCGCAAGGCTTCCGACAGATTGCCGAGCAACACCGAGGCGGAATGGTTCTCGATACCCCACTCGTGCGCAGCCTCGAGTCCCGGGCGGCCCGCGGCAGCGACCTCGTCCGCGCTGTGGCAGGTGGTCATCAGGATGTGGGTGTGGGTCACCGCGACGGACAGATCTCCTCGTGGGTCGGGCCCTTCGGTTTCGACGCGAGCCGCGGCCCTGACGCGCTCCAAGGCCTGCTCGACCCGACCGGCCGTGAGCTCGTGTCCCGCTTGCGCGGCGAGGGCGAGGCGGTACATGACGGGGTCCCCAAGGCGCGCGACGAGGTCGGCGGCCGTCGCGCACGCGGCCGCGGCCTCGTCGATCCGATCGAGCCCGCCGAGGAGCAGCCCGCGGGTGAGCAGGGCACGCGCGCGGTCGGCCGGCTGTCGATCCGCATCGAGAATGTGCAGGGCGCGATCCACGAGCTCGAGGCCGGCGTCCGGGTTGCCCAGGTTGGCCTGGATCTTCCCCGCCCGCCGATAGACCTCGGCCGCGCTCGGTCCTTGTGGGTCGCCGACCGACCGCATGGCTTCGTCGGCCAGGCGGTCTGCCGCTTGCCAGTCGACGCCCTCCAGCGCGTCTATCGCGGCAAGGTATGCGTCGACCTTGCGTACGCCGGGCGACCCGGCGTAGTCCGTGTCGTCCGGCCAGAGCTCGAGCGCCCGCCGCCACTGCTCGGCCTCCTGCGCGAGGGCGAACCGTGCGCCGGCCTCCTGTGCGGCCCGGATCCGCCAGAGGATCTCCTGCTCGGGGTCGTCCGCGCGCTGCCAGTGCTCGGCAACCTCCGCTGCCGACGGACGCGGCGACTCGGCGAGGGTCAGGGCGAGGCGTCGGTGCTCGTCGGCTGCTTCGCCGGCGACCAGGCGGCGGCGTACCGCCTCGGCGAACAGCGGATGCCGCAGACGTACCTCGTGGATCCCTGTGGTGATCAGGAATTGCTCGTCGAGCGCGTGAAGCCCCGCGGTCAACGCGGCGGGCGCCAGGCCGGTCAGCGAACGCAGCTGGGCGTCGGTCAGTGGTCGGTCCGCCACGCCCAGTGCGCGTGCGATGGCCCACTCTGCGTGGCTGATGCCGGCGAATCGTCCATCGAGCAGGTCAGCCAGCAGGCGGGGCAGCGCTTCCTCCTCGGCCGACTGCGCCGCCAGCTGCTCGGTGAACAGGGGCAGGCCGCCGCTGCGCTGGTGGATCCGGTCGACCTCGTTGGGAGACGCGACCCGGCCGAGCAGCGCGAGCATCTCGGCGCTCTCATCACGAGTGAGTGGTCCCAGCTCGAGCGTGGTGACCGCCGACCGACGACGGGTGCGGTCCATCCACTCACACGTCGCGGTAGGAGTGGACGGATCGCTGTGTCGGTAGGTGCCCACCAGCGGGATTCCGGGAAGCCGGCTGAGCAGGTACTCGAGCAGGTCGAGAGTCGTCGAGTCCCCCCAGTGGAGGTCCTCAACCAGCACCGCGAGCGGCCTCACCGAAGCGAGCGCCGACCAGGTCGTGCCGACCGCTGAGAACAACCGCTGCCGCCACCAGTCATCCCCGGCGGGGGCCGCCGGCACGTCGCCTGGCTCGTCAAGTTCCGGAAGAAGCTGGCGCAGCGACGACAGCACGTACGGCGCGCACTCGGCAATGCCCATCTTGACCCACTGGCCTTGGTCCACCTCGTACACCGAGCGCAGGACGTCGGTGACCGGGAGCAGCGGTACCTGCGCCGACAACGGCAAGCAGGCACCCCTCGCCACGAAGGTGTCGCCCGCCGAGCCCATCGCTGTATCGACCAGTCGAGTCTTCCCGATCCCGGCCTCGCCGGTGACCAGCAGCAAGCCCCTTCCGGACTCGAGATGACGTCGTACCGCGGCCAGCTCGGCTCGGCGTCCCGCGACCCGAGGCGCGAGGGGTCGGCGCCGGGTCCACGCTGCTCGCGGTCAACCACAAGTCGTGGAACTCACCGACGTCCCCGTCCATCGCCTCGACGAGCAGCTCCAACACCCCCCAGGAGGGAAGCCGCGGCGAGGAGAACACGGTCGAGACCGTGGTGTGCGAGAACCCCGCCTCTCGTGCCAGCCACCGCAGGCTCGGCCACCCCGCCTCGTGGTGCAGCGCATGGAGCGCGTCGACCAGAGCCCGCTGGGCACCCGGCGGGACCTGCGGCCGTGCCAAACCTCCCAAAGCGCCTCCCACCAGCGGAACACTTCACCCCAGCATGCTCCGGCTGGCCAGTTCTGTCAGGTACTGGAAACCAGGCTTCGGACGTCCCGACGGTGGTGGTCCAACCTCACATGGGAGTAGCACCATGGACGCCAACAGCACGACGAGCAGGTACTCGATTCCCACTCGGCGGGCTCGGAGGTCGGCTCGGCTACTCCTCGCCGGAGTCGCAGCAGCCCTGACCGCCACGGTCGCCATAGCACCCGTCTCGCCGACCGCGAACGCCTCCGACCGTCAGCGTGGTCGGCATGCGACGGACACCTACGTGTCGGCCTGGGACGAGGTAGGGACGCAAGCCTTCACAGCGGCGGCACTCACCCCCGCTGAGGGGCACGTCATCTTCGGGTACGCCGGCATCGCGGTGTACGACGCGGTGGTGGCGGTCCGGCACAAGTACGCGCCGCTTCGCCATCCGCACCACCGTGGCCCGCGGTGCGTCTGCCGAGGCCGCTGTGGCCGCGGCCGCCCACCGGATCTACGAGCACTACCTCCCGGCGCAGGAGACGACGATCCTCGACCCGGCGTACGACGCGTCCCTGGCCAGCATCCCCGACGGGAAGCCGAAGACCGACGGTGTCGCCGTGGGTCTGCGGGTCGCCAACGCGCTCATCGCCCTGAGGGCGGACGACGGCTTCCGTGCCGACGTGGGCTACAAACCCCCTACCCCGCCGGGACCGGGCGACTGGATCCCGACAGCTCCCACGCCCCCCATCGGCACGTACCTCGGGCAGATGCGACCCTTCGCCCTGGAGTCCGCTGACCAGTTCCGACCGGACGGGCCCCCCTCACTCGGGAGCAGGCGCTGGGCGCGAGAGTACAACGAGGTCAAGGAGATCGGCTCGCGGACGAGCACGACTCGGAAGGACTGGCAGACACAGGCAGCCCTGTTCTGGGGAGAGGCACCGGTTCAGCAGGCCCACCTCGCCCTGCGCGGGGTCATCACCCAACACGAGCTGGACGTCGTCCAGGCCGCTCGGATGATGGCCATGGTCTCGGTGGCGTACGCCGACGGGGCCATCGCCTGCTTCGACGCCAAGTACGCCTACGAGTTCTGGCGGCCGATCACCGCGATCCGTGCGGGCGACACCGACGGCAACGACGCGACCACCGTTGACCCCACCTGGACGCCGCTCCTTCCCGCCACACCGAACCACCCCGAGTACCCGAGCGCCCACTCGTGCATCACGCCTGCTGGCGGCGAGGCACTGGCCGAGTTCCTGGGAACTCGACACATCGATCTGACGGTGCCCAGCCTCACGGGGTTGGGATCGCGGCACTTCGCGACGGTGCGGGATCTCACTCGGGAGGTCGGCGAGGCCCGGATCTGGGGCGGCATCCACTTCCGCACAGCCGTCGAGGACGGTATCCGGGTGGCTCGGCAGGTGGCACACGAGGTGCTGCACGACAACTTCGAGAAGGTCGGGCGCTGACCCTCGGCCGACCAAGGACTGCGGGCCCCCGGGTCCATGTAGTGGCCTAACCCAAGTAGTGGAGGCAGATGACCGGGCCGGGCGGGGCGCAGTCGGCTTGCTTGCAGACGGTCTGGTACGTACGGGCGCCCGTGATCCCGACCTCGGCGTCGACGCGGAACAGCAGCGGTGTGCGGCTCTTTGGCGGTTCCTCGTTGAACGCGTCGCTCCAGGTGGCCCGCAACGGTTCCAAGGCATCACCGGGCATCCACAGGCCTGGAGGGTCGGCGAAGAGGTGGTCCAGGTTCACCGGCCACGCTTCGCGTAGCTGATTCCAGGCGCTCGGGTCTGACCTGAGCATGCTCAGGAGCGCCTCCACGGAGCGTGGCCGGCATCGCATGCGCCGTGGGGTAGTTGCGGCCCTCGATGCGCAGCCACTGCAAGAAGGCATCCCAGACCAGGTCGACGCCTTCGGCGTCCACCTCGGGGAACTGCTCAGCGAAGCGAGCGGCGAGGCCCGGTGGCATGGACGTGTTCGCAGCCAGGACCGCCCACCCGTCCAGCAGCGACCTACTGCCCCGCTCTCGCCGCTCGCGAAGCACCGCCCGCAAACCGTCCCCACGCACCGAAGGACCAGCAGGCGCCAGTCGGCCACGGCCGCCTCAATCCCAGACAGCCTGTCCCAGGCGCGGGTGTCCCAGGCTGGGGGTCCGCGCACGGGTGCGGGACCGGTCTCGGCAGGTTCGTAGATGTCGTACGTGTCCGGCGACGGTGCGAGTCTGGCTCTGGGGGATCGCTGGGGGTTTCTGCGAACCCGGACCTCGCCGTCGACGGTGAACAGCATCGGGTCGCCGGCGAAGGGCAGCTCGTCGGCGAAGGCGTCGGACCTCGTGGCACGCATCGACTCCGAATCCTCGTCGGGGACCCAGTGAGTCAACGCATCCAGCCCGGCGTCCAGCTCGATGCCGAGCGAGTCGCGGAATGCCTCCCAATCACCCTCGTCGCGCCGCAAGGTCCTCCACAGCGCCTCGACCGCGCGCGAGGGCAGTTCGTGCGTGCCCGGGCTACGGCCCTCGATCCGCACCCACTGCAAGAGTGCCAGCTCGACCCGGCGGCTCCCTTCGCCGAGACCTCGGGGTGCTCGGTCCAGAACCGTTCCAAAGCGGCTACGGGATGACCGCGCGCGGAGGTCGCCTCCGACCAGTCGTCCTTGATCCCCGCCGGCGACTCGTCCATCCAGTAGCGGCACTCTTGGCGGCCCGCTCGCGCAGCGCCGGCCGGGCTTCGCGTCGGCGCCTCATGACACAACGCGCTGTTGGGATGGCCAGCCGCTGACTCGGGACGCGACAAGCGAACTAAGGGGTGCTCGAGCGCTGGTCGTTGTCGGTCCGTTCAGGTAGGTGGTTGGCACGTGAGCCTTGTGAGGGACGCGTCCTCGATCAGGTTAGCGGTCCAAGCGATCGGCGTCGCCGGGCCGCAGGTCGTGCCGAAGACCACGCTCGGCAGTGTCCCGGGGGCCGCGCGAAGAGGACGCTCTCGGCGGCTTTCGCGACTTCGACGCGAGCGTCGGCCTCGTCGGCGACTCAAGGCGTGCGGAGCCTCATAGACCGCCACCTCGCGGTTGCCGGTCCTAACTCCGGCCGCGCCCAGCCGGATTCGCGGCGTACCTGCGCTCGCCGGCGCCCTGACCGAGAGGCGTCGCTCAGAGCCAGCCGTTGCGGCGCGCGAGCAGGGCAGCCTCGGTCCGGTTGCGGGTGCCGGTCTTGCCGATCGCGTCGGACAGGTAGTTGCGCACCGTGCTCGCCGAAGGTGCAGCCGACCGGCGATGTCGGCGACGGTGGAGCCGTCCTCGGCAGCGGCCAGGACGTCGCGCTCGCGCGGCGTGAGCGGGCTGACCGCGGTCCGCAGCGCCTTCCCGGCGAGCTCGGGGTCGACCACGGTCGCGCCGCCGGCCACCTTCCGGATCGCCTCGGCCAGCCCCTCGACCGGTCCGTCCTTCACCAGGAACCCGACCGCCCCGGCGGCCATCGCCCGCTGCAGGTAGCCCGGCCGGCCGAAGGTGGTCACCATCACCACCCGGCACTCCGGCAGTGCCTCGGTCAGGGCAGCGGCAGCCTCGAGCCCGGACACGTGCGGGAGCTCGATGTCGAGCAGCGCCACGTCGGGCCTGACCTCCAGGGCCGTCGGCACGATGTCGGCACCGTCCGAGACCTGCGCCACGACCTCGAGGTCGTCCTCGAGGTCGAGGAGGACGGCGAGGGCGCCGCGCATCATCGCCTGGTCCTCGGCCAGGAGCACCCGGATCACGCCGCCGCCTCCGGGGAGGGTGGCGACCAGCCGGAACCCGTCGTTGCTCGGCTCCACGACCAACGCGCCCCCCGCCGAGACCACGCGGTCGCGCAGCCCCTCGAGCCCGCCGGTCCGGAACGCCGGCGTGGAAGGTCCGCCGACGCCGTCGTCGGCGATGGTCAGCGCGATCCGTCCACCCACGTCGGTGAGGGCGATCCGGCACGCGCTCGCGCCGGAGTGGCGCAGCACGTTGGTCGCGCCCTCGCGCACGACCCAGGCCAGCACCTCGTCTGCGGCAGCCGATGGCATGACCGAGTCGTCGACCGTGGTCGCGATCCCGGCCGCGTCGAGCGCGCGTCGCGCACCGTCCAGCTCCTCGGCGAGGGTCGGCGCGCGCATCGCGTCGACCGCCTGTCGTACGTCGACCAGCGCCTGCCGGCCGATGCTGCTCGATGTCGGCGGCGTGTTCGGCCGCCGCGTCGGGGTCCTGCGCCGCCAGCCGGCGTACGGCCTGGGCCTTGACCACCATCACCGAGAGCGTGTGGCCGAGCAGGTCGTGCAGGTCGCGGGAGAAGCGCTCCCGCTCCTCGGCGACCGCGACCCGCGCGAGCTCCGCCCGGGTACGCCGGAGCTCGGCCACCGTGTCCAGCAGCGCGGTGAACGCCGCGTTCGCCACCCCTGCCAGCAGCACCACGAAGCCCTCGGTGAACACGCGGCTCGACTGGTGCGGCGCGACCGCCCACGCGGCCCACATCGACGCGGCCGCGACGACCGGGATCGCGAGCACCAGCCAGCGCCCGCGCAGCACCGCCGCCAACGCGTTGGCCAGCAGCACCCACGTGGGCAGCCACTGGCTGCTGCCGTGGGTCGCTCCGGCGAAGGTCGCGGCCACCAACGTCGACAGCGCGACGTAGGCCCGCGGGTCGCGCCACGGAGGTCCGCCGGTGAGGGCCGCGGTCACCGCCGAGGCCGCGATCACGACGATCATCGCCACCTGGAAGACGATCTCGCCCGGCGCTGCCGTGCAGGTCGAGCACCGGCCCGAGGAGCAGGACTGGCGTCCACACCAGCACCGAGGCATTGCGCTGCCACGAGCAGCCGAACCGGCTTCGCACGGCGGTCACGCTACGCGGTTGGTTGCGCGGTCCGCGTGCCGGCGGCGGAGCCCGACGATCACCACGGCACCGACCACCAGATGGAGGGCAGCCAGGGTCAGCCCCGCCGGCACGGTCCGAGCACTGGCCGGTCCGGCCAAGGACACCACCCACACCGCCATCGCGACCCCGGTCCACACGCGGCGCGCTCCCGGCGTACGACGCTCCAGGACGCGCAGGAGCCCGGCTCCGGCCACGGCCACCACCACCGCGGTGACGACCACCGACACCAGCCCGACGTCGCGGGTGCTCGACCCGGATCTGACCGCGACGTCCACCCCGGCCACGGTCGCGCCCGACCCAGACCACCGCCGCCGCGCCGGCGGCGACCACCGCCACCGGCCAGTCGTCACGCCACGTGCCGACCGCCTGCACTGCCCGGTCCTGCACCGTCTCACTCATCGTCCTGTCTCCGTTCCGCGCCCGGTCCCGAGCGACGTGTCCACGCTAGGAACGGCAGCGCCGGCGCGGCAGAGCCGGATGTCGACGAACGACTGCGACAAATGTCCGACCGACATGAGAAACCCCGCCAGCCCGACCAGGTCATGCGCCAACCAAGAAGAAGCGAGTGCGCATAGTTTGGAACCAGGGCAGCTGACTCCCTGGGGAGGTGCGATGTCGGAGAGTGAGCGAGACAACGGGTTGCCGGGGCCGCGCCAGGCGCCGCGCGCAGCCGATTTCGACGCCATGTACGTGGCAGGGCGGCCGCCTTGGGACATCGGCAGGCCGCAGGCGGCGTTCCGCGAACTGGCCGATCGCGGCGGACTGGTCGGGCGGGTGCTGGACGTCGGCTGCGGCACCGGCGAGCATGCCCTGATGGCTGCGGCCGTCGGGCTCAACGCGACCGGTGTGGACGCAGCGGCCGCAGCGCTCGAGATCGCAAGGCGGAAGGCGAGCGAGCGCGATCTCGCTGCCCGCTTCATCACCTGGAACGCGTTGGCGCTGGCCGATCTCGGTGAGTCTTTCGACACCGTCCTCGACTGTGGACTCTTCCACGTCTTTGACGATCCCGACCGACCGACGTTCGTGAGTGCCTTGCGCGCTTCGATGCCGGTCGGCGCTCGGTACTACATGCTCTGCTTCAGCGATCTTGAACCTGGCGAGTGGGGCCCGCGTCGCGTCCAGCAAGCCGAGATCCGGGCCAGCTTCAGTGACGGCTGGCGCGTGGAGACGATCGAACCGGCGAAGCTCGAGATCACGATCGAGCCGGGAAGCGTCCGCGCCTGGCTCGCATCGATCGTGCGAGTCTGAGCGCCGCTGCTGGTTCACCCTCAGCGGGTGACGTTTCCGCGTCCGGTGATCGTTCACAATGACGCGAGGACAGGCTCACACCTGGGCCGAGGAAAGGATCCACAGATGGGATGCCTGCTGGCACTGCTCGCCGGGTTCGCGCCTCGAGTGGCGCTGGTGCTCATCTGGATCTTCACGAACTTGGTGGACCGCGCCTTCACCGGCTTCCTCATCCCGCTGTTCGGAGTGATCCTCTTCCCCTACGCGACCTTGTTCTACGTCCTTGCCTACAACCCGGTGACCGAGGTGAGCGGTTGGGGCTGGGCCTTCGTGGTCCTGGGCTTCATCTTCGACATCGGGCACTGGGCTGGTGGCGGCGCGACCGGTCGACAGCGGTACGCCAGCGCCTAGCGGGCGTCAACGGCTGGCACAACTCGAGTACGCGTCCACCAGCGTGCAGGTCCAGGTCGACCGCACATCTGCCGAGGGTCGCCTCGAGCGCGGCGGGCCCGGGACCGGCTGACCGCATGCTCTGCTGAGGGTCGTCGAGGCGTCGGGCATGTAGGGTCGTGCGGAACGAACTCAAGGGCGCGCCGGGAAGACTGGTCGGCAGAGGACTTGCCGATGACCGAGTCGAGGGCCACAGCCGACCTGCGTTCTGGTGTTCGCGTGTCCACATTGTCGATTGCCTGGACGGTAGTCGCGAGCACGGTGGCTATCGGAGCTGGGCTCCAAGCTTCGAGCCTGGTCCTGATCGCGTTCGGTTGCACTGGTTTGCTGGACGCGGCTGGCTCCCTCGCTCTCGTCGTCCACTTTCGGCACGCCTTGAGGCATGAGACGTTCTCAGAACGCCATGAGCGCATCGCTTTCCTCGTCGTGACGGGAGGCCTGGTCGTTGTCGCGTTGACGACCATGGTCGAGAGCGTGAGCCGGCTGCTGACGAAGACGCAGGGTGAGCAGACCCTTACCGGGATCGGGGTGGCCTCGGCGTCAGTCGTCGCACTGACCCTTCTTGCGCGGGTGAAGCTCACGCTCGGCCGCAGGATTCCCAGCCAGGCACTCTTCGCTGACGGTCTGTTGTCGACGACGGGGGCCGTGTTGGGTGTGGTGACCGTCCTGGGCACGCTGCTGAGTGCATTGGGGTGGTGGTGGGCCGATCCGATCGCGGCGCTTGCCGTCGCGGTAGGTGCACTCGCTGTCGCTGTCATCCTGGCCCGGCAGTAGCAGCGACGAGGATGAACGTCCGCACCCAGCCGCACATAGGTGCTGGAGAGATACGGTCCATGCCGTTCGGCGCGGACTTGATCGTGGGCTCGGCGTCCACCGGGTCCGTCGTCGGCTCTTTGCTGTGTTGTGTGAGGCGCCCCGCCTCAGCGCGTCCGGGGGGGACGGGTGCGCGAGGCGGGGCGGCGCCCACTGGCATCGGGCATGCTGGAACCTCGATGCCAGCCGTGGGGGCGCCTGCCGATTCTCGCCTGCCTACGGTAGGAAAAAGGTTGAAATCGGTACTACGACCATCGCCCAATAGCCAAGCCGGGCAGGGCGTCCCTATCTTGCGGGGACTCATCGGTCGTTCCGACGCGGGGCCGCGTCGACGTTCTTGAGCATCCGCGAGCACAAAGGACGGCCGAACCCACATCTATCGGGTTCGGCCGTCCGTGATGCCCCTAGACATCACCCTGTAGCCAAGGCACGCAACGCCCCTTCCCAGAGAACTGGAAAGGGGCGTTGTCCCCCGAGTGCCCTAGCTCGACCGTGGTCAGCCGAACCAGGTCTGGGAGTGCTCGCCAGTGAGAGGCGGCACAAGTTCTCGCGGTTGCAGCTGACGCGTCGAGTGCTGAGCAGTGAAGGGGCCGTGGATCCGCTGACCCGCAGCCGGGCCGCCAAGCCCGGTACGTGCGAGCGGATGAGGCTCATTGGAATCTCCTCGGGTGCCGGTGAAGGGGATGAGAAGAGACTTACGTGCCGTCATTAAGGACCGATTAACGTCTGGTTCCTGACCGTCGCGCTCAGCCCCGAGGCACCGATGACGGTGGCGGGGTGAGCCAGGCGTAGCAGGACAATGCCTTGTGAGCGGAATGCCGCGGCCGCGGCTACGCCGGAGTGCGGGCTGAACATCCAGCTCGCCACGGTGTCCACCACTGCTGGCGGGCCGGTGTCAGCCCGGGTACGGCTCCGCAGGGCAGCACAGCGTCGGGCCAAGGGCGCAGGTCGGATGCTGGCCCAGACTCCGCGAGTCTGCTGACCGGGTTCCAGAGATCACCGACGGTGGATCAGGGCAGGGGTCGGGCTGCCCGGCTTGACTGGTTGTTCAGCGAGCCACCCATCGCGACGTCGACAGGGTTCGGACCACCATGATCACGTCGGGAGCGGAGCCAGGCCCCTCATCGTCGAACACGTTGCGGCTGCTGCCGGTCAGGCCTCGTCGATCCACGCAGGTCACCTGCCCGCTGGGCGGGTTCCCGTTGGCGAGACAGGTCTGGAGCTTGACGTAGTTGTTGGTGCCGGTCGCCGCGTGGAAGACGTCAACCGACTTCCACCCTCGACCGCCCAGGACGCGCTCGTCATACCGAAGCGACAAGATGGCGGGATCCGACACCGTGGCCGACAGGCCGGTGGCGTGCGCCTCGACCGGGAGTCCGATGTCGCGCGGACGAGGAGGCGGACGTGAGTTCCTGGACAAGGACAGACGCGCCAGAGGTGTCCGTGAACGGCACCTGGAACTCGGCGCTCTGCCGGTCCAGGTCGAACGTCTGAGCCTGACAGCCGGGCTGCCGCGGCACCAGACAGCGCCCCGTGCCGTACCCGGCGCCGGCGCTCACCTTGGCCGGCGTCGCGGACCCTGACGGGAGCAGGAGGTTTCCGCTGCCCACCGTCACCGCCCCCGGAGACGGCTGTGAGTACGCCCCGGTGACCAGGCTGGTGCCGGTCCCACCGCTCTTGGTGATCTGACCTTGGTTGACCACCGTCGACAGCTGGGCGATACCGAAGTCGTTGTTGCCCTCCAGGTAGCTGCCGTCGTCCTCGAACCGGAGCGTGCCGGTGCCCGCGGTCAGGCCGGTGTGAGGGCGCAGCTCGAGGCGGGTGCCGTGGTCCGCGGCGATGGAGCCGCCGTCATGGACGCGCAGAAGGCCGTGCACCAGCAGCTGGTACTGGTCACCGAGGTTGACCAGGCCCCCGGAGACATCGACAACCCCGTCGTCGTCGACCACCATCCGTCCCGGTCGCGCCCGCGATGGGGAGCCCGGGCACGCAGGGTGCCTCGCCCAGCGGATAGGGCCCCGGGAAGTAGGCGCACTCCCGCGTGGTGAGCGTTGCCTCGCTCGGACGGGCCGGGGGTGTGCAGGAGCAGCGTCCCGGACACCTCCACCGTGGCCGGACCGGCGAGCGCGGCACCGTCGAGCTCCACGCGACCCTGGATCGTCGAGGGTGTCAGCGCGCCACCGTACAGGTAGAGCTTGCCGCCGGCGTCGACCTGCAAGACGGCGTCCGAGGCGACGTCGAGGGCGACCAGCCGAGCGTCCTGTCCTCCGCGGATGACCGGCAGGCCGCCGGCCGGGATGCAGACGTAGGGGTTGCTCAGGTGCACGCGGAGCAATGCCCAGGGACCAGTTGGCATCGTTGTCCCACTGGTCGTCGGCCCCCGGAGTGACTCCGGCTCCTTGCCAGACGTTGGGTGTGAGCCCAGTCAGGACATCGCAGACGCTCGGCAGTCCTTCAGCGGGCATGGACAGGGCCGTCGCGGGGGTACTTCCGGCGGCCGGAACGGACGCTCCCAGACACCAGGGCAGCAACGGATCCAAAGACGAATCGGGAGAAGGTCAACATCGCTACGCCTCCCAGCAGAGCAGTAACGTGGCAACGGAAGCGTCACCTCCTTGGAACCGTACCCAGACCTCCGAGGCGTAATCGAAGACTGCCGCACCTCAATTCTGGGTGAGACGGCGACTAGCCTGTCGACGTGGAGTTCCGGCTGCTGGGTCCGCTCGAGGTGGCCGAGGCAGGCAGCACGGCCCGCCTCGGTCCGCCACGCCAACGCGCCGTTCTGGCGATGCTCGTCCTCGCCGCACCCGACGTGGTCTCCACCGACCGACTCGTCGACGGACTGTGGGGAGAGCATCCGCCGAGCAACCCACTGGCCGCGCTCCGGTCCACATCCACGGGGTGCGCGCGGCGCTCCGCGAGATCAGCGAAACTGAGCAGGTCGAGCGGGTTGCGCCCGGCTACCGGCTCGCGATCACGGCCGAGCAGACCGACATCGGCCGGTTCGCGGCGCTCCAGCAGCGGGCGCGAGACGAGCGCCTGCGAGATGAACCGGCCGCGGCGGCAGCAACGCTTGAAGGAGGCGCTCGGCCTGTGGCGCGGACCGGCTCTCGCTGACGTCCGCGAAGTGCCGTTCGCCGAGCCGGAGGCGGTCCGACTCGACGAGCTGCGCATGCTGGCTCAAGAGGACTTCTACGACGTCCGCCTCGAGCTGGGCCAGCACGCCGCCCTGGTCGCCGACCTGGAGCAGGCGGTGCTCGAGCACCCGATGCGCGAACGCCTCTGGGGCCAGCTCATGACCGCCCTCTACCGTTGTCACCGCCAGGCCGACGCGCTGAGCAACCTACGCCCAGGCGCGGGAGCGGCTCGCCGACGAGCTCGGCATCGACCCCGGACAGGCGCTGCAAGAGCTCGAGCTGGCGATCCTGCGGCAGGACCCTGCTCTGACCGCGCCGCCGGCGCCGCTCGCGTCCCCGCGCGGTGTCGCCGACACGGCGCGGGTCGCGCTGGCCGCCACCAAGTTGCCGGGGGTCGCACCCCGGGAGCCGGCCAGGCTGCCGCGGCCTTCCACCCCGACCTTCGGGCGCCGCGAGCTCGTCGCTCAGATCCGCGGCCTGCTGTCGGACCGAGAGGTCCGGTCGCTGACCCTGACCGGACCGGGCGGGTCCGGAAAGTCCAGGGTGGCAGTGGTGGCGGCGGCCGCCGCGGCCGACGACAACGAGGACCGCGTCGTCTACCTCACCGCCACCGAGCGCACCGACGTGGCCCAGCTCGCACACGAGGTCACCCTCGCCGTGACCGGAACCGACGACGAGGCTGCCCTCGGCGACCTGGACGCGCACACCCTGGTCGTGCTGGACAACCTGGAGTCGGTCGCCGATGGCGACCGGCTCGTCCGCAATCTCGTCGAGCGGACCACCCACCTGACCGTGCTGGCCACGAGCCGGCTGCCGCTGCGGCTCCGCGCCGAGCACGAGATCCCGGTCCCTCCTCTCGAGGTCCCGCCGGAGGGCGCCTCCGCCGATGAGATCGCCGCCGCCCCTGCCGTGGAGATGTTCGTCGACCGGGCCACCGCCGTCGCGCCCGACTTCCGGCTCCACGACCACATCGACGACGTCGCCGACCTGTGCCGCTACCTCGACGGCCTTCCCCTTGCGATCGAGCTGGCGGCGGCGCACGCGCGGCTGCTCACACCTGGCCAGGTCCGGTCTGCGCTGGAGGAGGACCTCGGGATTCTGTCCGCGCCCACCAGCGACCTCCCGGAACGGCAGCGGACCTTGACCGCCACGATCGAGTGGAGCTACGCCAGGCTCGACCCCGACGCCCGCACGGTCGCAGACCGCCTCGCCCTCTTCGAGCGCGGGTTCACCGTGGAGGCCGTCGAGGCGGTGTGCGATGACGTGCCCGACGTCCTGGGCGCGCTGGCCGAGATCGTCGAGGCCCGGCTGATCCGCCGTGCCGACTCGCGCGTCGAGGTTCGGTTCGTCGTCCTCGGCACCGTCCGGGCGTACGCACGGAACCGTCTTCATGAGCAAGGGGACCTCGAGGACCCGCAGGGTCGCGCTGGCCGACCACCTGCTTGCGAGAGCCCGCGACTGGGCAGGTCAGCTCGACGGGCCCGAGGGCGCCGCGGTGGTCGGGAGGTTCGACGACACCGCCGCCGATCTGAACGCGGCGCTTGACTGGGCTGCCGACACAGGCCGGACTGACCTGGCCGTGGAGATGATCGACGACGCTCACCGACCTCTGGATCGCGTCTGGGCGACTCGCCGAAGGCTTGCGCCGTACCCAGCAGCTCCTCGCGCTGGCTGGGCCCACCCCGGCGCAACAGGCCGATCTGCACCTGACCGCCGGAAAGCTCGCGTATCACCTCACCGACTGGAAGCTTGCGGCCGAGGAGATGCGCGCTGCGCTCGCGGTGCCCGACATCGAGCCGGCCACCGCGACTGCGGCCCGCTGCCACCTCGGTGCCGCGCTCATCATGACCGGCGCGGCCGAAGAAGGTGCCACGCTGGCGTCGCAGGCGCTCGAGGAGGCTGAGCGGCTCGGCAGCTACCCGACCACCGCGATCGCCCTGTCGGTGCTGGCCATTGCGCGCGCCATCGCCGGCGACGCCGAGGGCGAGCGTTCCTACTACGAGCGCCGGCTCGCGGTCGTCTCCGCGCGCGGTGACGTAGCCAGAATCGCCGACACCCTCAACACCCTCGCCGAGATCGCGCTCGACGAGGCGGACGCGGCGACGGCACGCGCCTACGCCTCGGAGTCGGTCCTCATCGCCGGCTCGGCGTTGATGCTGGAGGCTCGGGACGCGGCGATCACCCTGGCCAGGGCGGCCGCCGTGGATGGCGACCCGGAAACGGCGGGAGACCATCTCCGCGCTGCTCTGCAACTGGCTGACCGGACCGGCCAGTCACTTGCACTGGCCCAGTGTCTTCGGGTAGGCGGATGCCTAGCCGTCCTCACCGAGGATCCCGTGACCGCGGTCCGTGCCTTCGCGTTGGCACAGCAGGTGTCCGCCTCGCCCTCGGGCACCGACGAGCCCATCGAGGCCGACCTCGCGGCACGGCTGGCCGAGGCGAGAACGGCGCTCGGCGAGGACGGGTTCCAACGTGAGTGGGAGCTGGGCTGCACGCTCCCGGCCGCGTCCGTACGCTCCAGGGTCGACGCCCTGGCTGCTCAGCTTGCCACCCCTAGCAGCTGACCCGCTCCCGATCGGTCGGTACGACACCTAACATTTCGGGCGTATGGCGTGGAACGCCCGTGCCACGCTGTGGTCAGCACCTGTTGCACCCATGAACGGGGCCCCGGGGGGCTCCCATCGCTGGGGGAAAGCGCGGGAGACGTGAGCCCGAGGCCACCGTCACTGCATCGAGGCCAAGGGGCGC
>CAVWFF010000019.1:0-114729 GCA_963754145.1 uncultured Actinomycetota bacterium | reverse complement strand
CGGCGAGCCGCTCCCTCGCCTGGGCGTAGGTTCCCAACGCGTCAGCCTGGCGATCACATCGGTAGAGGGCGGTCATCAGTTGGCCCCAGAGGCGTTCGCGCATCGGCTGCTCGAGCACCGCCTGCTCCAGGTCAGCGACGAGGGCGGCGTGCTGGCCCAGCTCGAGGCGCACGTCGTAGAAGTCCTCTTGAGCCAGCATGCGCAGCTCGTCGAGCCGGACCGCCTCCGGCTCGGCGAACGGCGCTTCGCGGACGTCAGTGAGGGCCGGTCCGCGCCACAGGCCGAGCGCCTCCTCCAACGTTGCTGCTGCCGCGGCCGGTTCATCTCGCAGGCGCTCGTCGCGCGCACGCTGCTGGAGCGTCGCGAATCGGCCGATGTCGGTCTGCTCGGCTGTGACCGCCAGCCGGTAGCCGGGCGGCACCCGCTCGACCTGCTCGAGCTTCGCTGATCTCGCGGAGCGCCGCGCGCACCCCGTGGATGTGGACACGGAGCGCGGCCAGTGGGTTGCTCGGCGGATGCTCTCCCCATAGTCCATCGACGAGTCGATCGGTGGAGACCACGTCGGGCGCGGCGAGGGCGAGCATCGTCAGAACGGCACGTTGGCGTGGCGGACCGAGGCGGGCCGTGCTCCCTGCCTCGGCCACCTCGAGCGGACCCAGCAGCCGGAACTCCACCTCGTCAGGCTAGTCGCCGTTCGCCCAGATTTGAGGTCGGCAGTCTTCGATTACGCCTCGGAGGTCTGGGTACGTTGCATGAAGGTGACGCTTCCGTTGCCACGTTACTGCTCTGCTGGGAGGCGTAGCGATGTTGACCTTCTCCCGATTCGTCATTGGATCCGTTGCTGCCCTGTTCTGGGAGCGTCGCTTCCGGCCGCCGGAAGTACCCCCGCGACGGCCCTGCCCATTCCTGCTGAAGGACTGCCGAGCGTCTGCGATGTCCTCGCCGGCCTCACACCCGATGTCTGGCAAGGAGCCGGAGTCACTCCCGGGGCCGACGACCAGTGGGACAACGACGCCAACTGGTCCCTGGGCATTGCTCCGCTGCACCTGAGCAACCCCTACGTCTGCATTCCGGCCGGCGGCCTGCCGGTCATCCGCGGAGGACAGGACGCCCGGCTGGTCGCCCTCGACGTCGCCTCGGACGCCGTCTTGCAGGTCGACGCGGGCGGCAAGCTCTTCCTGTACGGCGGTGCGCTGACGCCTTCGACGATCCAGGGTCGCGTGGAGCTCGTCGGTGCCACGCTCGCCGGCCCGGCCCGGGTGGACGTGTCCGGGACGCTGCTTCTGCACACCCTCGGACCGTCCGAGCCGAGGCAACGCTCACCACGCGGGAGTGCGCCTACTTCCCCGGGCCCTATCCGCTGGGCGAGGAGCCCTGCGTTCCCGGGCTTCCCATCGTGGGTGCGACCGGACGGATCGTGGTCGACGACGAGGGGGTCGTCGACGTCTCCGGGGGCCTGGTCAACCTCGGTGACCAGTATCAGCTGCTGGTGCACGGCCTTCTGCGCGTCCATGACGGCGGCTTCATCGCCGCCGACCACGGCACCCGGCTCGAGCTGCGCCCGCACACCGGCCTGACCGCGGGCACCGGCACGCTCCGCTTCGAGGACGACGGCAACTACCTCGAGGGCAACAACGACTTCGGTATCGCCGAGCTGGGGACGGTGGTCAACCAGGGTCAGATCATCAAGAGCGGCGGGAACGGCACCAGCCTCGTCACCGGCGCCTACTCCCAGCCGGCCCCGGGGGCGGTGACGGTGGGCAGCGGAAACCTCCTGCTTCCGTCGGGGTCCGCGACCCCGGCCAGCGTTGGCGCCGGCGCCGGCTACGGATCGGGTCGCTGCCTGGTGCCGCGGCAGCCCGGCTGCCAGGCACAGACGTTCGACGCTGGACCGGCAGAACGTCCGAGTTCCAGGTGCCGACCAAGGACACCTCCGGCGCGTCGGTCATCGTCCAGGAACTGACGACCACCTCGTCGCCTGAGCGACATCGGATTCCCGGTCGAGGCGCACGCCACCGGCCTGTCGGCCACGCTGTCGGATCCCGCCATCCTGTCGCTTCGGTATGACGAGCGGCTCCTGGGCGGTCGGGGCTGGAGTCGGTTGACGTCTTCCACGCGGCGACCGGCACCACAGCTACGTCAAGCTCCAGGCCTGTCTCGCCAACGGGAACCCGCCCAGCGGGCAGGTGACCTGCGTGGATCGACGGGGCCTGGCCGGCAGCAGCCGCAACGTGTTCGACGACGAGGGACCCGGCAACGCTCCCGACGTGATCATGGTGGTCCGAACCCTGACGACGTCGCGATGGGTGGGTCGCTGAACAACCAGTCAAGCCGGGCGGCCCGCCCCTGAGCGCGACGGACAGGAACCAGACGTTAATCGGTTCTTAATGACGGCGCGTGAGTCTCTTCTCATCACCTTCACCGGCAACCCGAGGAGAGTCCATGAGCCTCATCCGCTCGCGAACCGGGCGTGGCGGCCCTGTTGCGGCTCACCCGATCCCCGGCCCGTGCTCCGCTCAGCACTCGACGCGTCACCTTCAACCGCGAGAACTCGTGCCGCCTGCCGCGGCGTGCACACCCAGACCTGGTTGGACTGATCCTCGGTCGAGCTAGGGCACCCGGGGACAACGCCCCTTCCCAGTTTCTGGGAAGGGGCGTTGTGTGCCTCGGCTTCAGCTTTCGCGCGGCGCGCCGACTCCAGCGGGCCGGGTTGTGATCCGATCGCTGCGTCAAGGCGCCAGATTGACGCGAGCTTTCAAACATCGGAAGACGGCTGCGAGTGACCACCTGGCAATCCACCCGCACAACGGCCGCTGGGCAGGCGACCTCCGGCTTGCTGTTTGAGACGCTGGCTGTGGACATGCTCACCGAGTCCCGCGCTCGGCGGTGGCGGGACGGCCCAGGAGGACTGAGCCCACATTCACGTCAGGAGTAAGCAATGCTCACGGCAGTTGTCACCGGTGCAGCCAGTGGCATCGGCCGCGCGCTCGCTCGACAGCTCGCTTCGGAGGGCCACCTTGTACACCTGGCCGACATCGCGGACACCCGAGACCTCGCCGCAGAGATCGGCGGTCGAGCCCGCCCTGGTCGACGTCCGTGAACCAGACCAGATGGCTGCCCTCGCGGCCGCCGCCTCAGACGCCAGGCTCATCTGTCTCAACGCCGGCGTCGTCGGCCAGTCACTCGGTCCTGCCTGGGAGGTGCCGCCGGAGGAGTGGCGAAAGCTCCTGGAAGTCAACGTGCTCGGAGTGGTCAACGGCCTCCGCACCTTCGTACCCCACCTGCTGGCCTCCGCGCAGCCAGCCCACCTGCTGATCACCGCCTCGCTCGCCGGACTCGTCACCTTTCCTGCCGGCGGCGCGTACGGCGCCACCAAGCACGCGGTTGTCTCCATCGCGGAGCAAGCAGCCATGGCGTTGCGCGACACGCCCGTCTCGGTAACGCTGCTGTGCCCAGCGCTGGTCCGCACCGCCATGTCCGAGGTCGGCGAGGAGCCCGCGGACGTTGCGACACGGGCGCTGGCGGCAACCCGAGCCGGTCGCTTCCTCGTGATGCCACAGGAGTGGCGCCACGCTGTTGGGACCCGAACCGAGGACCTGCTCGATGGCCGACCTCCGCGCACTCCCGAACTCGATGACGACTCGAGCCGCACGAGCAGGCCGTGACCAACCGGGCTGCGGGACACCTGCTGCTGGAGGGGTGGGCCTTGGACCTGCCGGTCGACCTCACCGGCGGCGTCGGCCTCGGCGACCAGCCGGGCGTGGATCCGGTCCCAGGTGCCGTCCGCACCGAACCGCCGATGGCGCTTCGCGACCTTCTGATGTGGCCCGAACGAGTCGGGCAGATCACGCCACTCGATCCCGGTCCGCAGCCGGTAGCTGATCCCATTGCAAGAGACCGCTGCGGCTCGGTACCCGGGTGTCGTCCGGTTCGGCGTTCGCCAGTTCCGGTCGGGCCTTCGGCTTCGCTGCAGGGATCACGAACAGGAACAGCACAGCCAAGCCGAACAGGGTGCCGGCGGACACCAGGAGCGCAACGTCCATACCGTCCACGAAGGCGTTGCCGCGCGCCGTCGGCCAGGCTCGTCCCCCGCTCGCCGAGGCGATCGGCAACACCGAGCGCGGCCGCGAGGGACTCCCGGGCGGCGTCGACGAGTCCGCTGGGTGCGTCGGCAGGAGCCGACTCCGAGACCCCCGTGCGGTACCGCTGGTTGAGCAGGCTGCCCAGGACCGCGATGCCGAACGTGCCACCCACCTCGCGGGCCGCGTCGTTCACCGCCGATGCGACACCCTGCTTGTTGCCGGGAACCGCGGAGACGATGTCCGTTGTCGCCGGTGCGGTCGCCAGCGCCATGCCCGCCCCCACGGGGACGATTCCGGCCAGCAGCAGCCAGTACGACGAGTCCGCGCCGAGCTGGCTCAGGACGCACATGCCGACACCCATGAGCCCAAGGCCCGCCACCGCCAGGGGACGACGGCTCACCCGGGCGGCCAGATGCGGGACGCGCCGGGACAGCCGCCCAACACCATGGCCATCGGGATCAGGGCCAGACCTGCCTGGAGGGCGGAGTAGCCCAGCACCAGCTGGACGTACTGGATCACCAGGAAGATGAAGCCGAAGAACACGAAGAACTGAAGAGTGATCGAGACGACACCCGTGGTGAAGCCCCGCCGCGCGAAGAGGCGCGGGTCGAGGATCGGGTCGGTCGGCCTTCAGGCCCCACGCCACCCAGGCCGCCAGGCCGACCACACCCACGGCGAAGGCTCCCACCGTCGACCGGGTCGTCCCAGCCACGCTCGGGTCCCTCGATGGCACCGAAGACCACTCCGGCCAGGGTGACCACGGAGAGCAGCCCACCCACGTAGTCGACGCGGGGCGTGTTCTCCTCGCGTGAGTTCGGGATCAGACGGACCGCGAGAACGGCAACGACGAGACCCACGACCGCGCTGAACCAGAACACCGACTGCCACTCCCAGATCTCGAGCAGAGTGCCCGAGGTCAACAGGCCGAGGACCGCCCCAGCGCCGGCCACGCCGATCCAGGCCCCGACCGCCTTGCCCCGCTGTTCCTTGGGGAAGGACGTCGTGATGATCGACAAGCGTGGTCGGCATGACCAGCGCGGCGCCGACACCCATCAGCCCCCGCAGTCCGATCAATGCCTGCGGTGAGCTGGAGAGCGCGGCGAGTCCGGCTCCGGCGGCGAAGACGACGAGGCCGGCGACCAGCACGGGTTTGCGTCCATAGCGGTCCCCAGCGCGCCGGCGGGCAGCAGCAGCCCGGCGAACACCAGGGCGTAGGCGTCGACGACCCACTGCAGCTGGCTCATGGAGGCGCCCGTCGAGGCCGCAGGCTCGGCAGGGCGACGTTCAGGGCCGGCACCGCCGCCACCACGAGCGCAAGCGCCAGCAGCACGACGGGCAGGACCGGTGATCTCGTGGTTCTCTGGAGGACATGGTCGTTCCTTTGATGGAATGGAAAGTCAACATGTGTTGACTTCAGTGGCATCACGGTACGACGACCGCGCACAGAAGTCAACGCTTGTTGACTTCTGGCTTCCGCGATGAGAGATTGGTCCGACCGCGCCCATGGCGCGACATCGGCATCGAGGGAGACACCCATGACGACCGAGGCCGGGACCACCGGCGTGACCAAGGCGCAGCGCACCAGGGCCGCCATCCTCGCCGCCGCGCGCGAGCAGTTCGGGCTGCACGGCTACGACCGCACCAGCATCCGTGCCATCGCCACCCAGGCGCAGATCGACCCCGCCATGGTGATGCGGTACTTCACCAGCAAGGAAGGCCTGTTCGCCGCGGCGGTCGACGTGGACCTGATGCTGCCCGACCTGAGGGGCACCCCACGCGAGGAGCTGGGCACGCGGCTCACCCAGCACTTCCTCGACCGATGGGAAGGCAGCCTGAGCGACGACGTCCTGGTCATCCTGCTCCGCTCAGCCGTGACGCGACCCTCGGGTCGCCGAGCGGCTTCAGTCGGTATTCATCGAACAGGTCGCGGCCGCGCTGCGCCCCTTGGCACCGCCCGGAGACGGGGACCGTCGGGCTGCCCTCGTGGCCAGCCAGCTGCTGGGGATAGCCCTCACCCGCTACCTGTTGCGGATTCCGGCGATCGCGGTGCGGTCTCGCGACGACGTGCTGGCGGACGTCGCCCCGTCCGTCCAGCGGTACCTCCTCGGCGACCTCCCCTGAGCGACCCGTCCTTCGCGGCAATACCCGCTCGCGGTCGGGGCGCTGACCAGCACCCGCGCCCGTCCGTGACCGTCTCACCATCGGACGCGGACCCGCCGGCACCGCTCGTGGCTCTGAGCCTCCTACCGGTTCGCCCAGGCACCTCCGAAGATGTCGCTGTTGCCGAAGGTGTCGACACACGACGCCTGCACGTCGGGCGGCTGGCCGACCTCGCGTTCCTGCGCCTTGCTCCCGTCGTGTCCTTCGGCGCCGCGCGGCTCCTCCGCCTCAGCGGTCTGGGTGCCGGTCTCCACGGCGATGTCATGCAGCTCCTGCCGGAAGGCGTCGACCTCGGGGCAGTCGGATGCCCGGCGGACGTCGTTCCACACCGCCGCCCCGTAGGTGCGGCTGGCCGCGGCGTACACGTAGTCCCCGAGGAACTCCGCCGCCAGGTTGTTCTGGCTGGACCCGCGGGCATCGCCCGCGGCGCCCTGGTGCACCAGGGAGAACGCCCCGACCCCGGATGCGGTGGAGTCGGCGTGCAGGACGACGCCGACGAGCGGACGGTCGTTCGTGGGTCCGACCGCACTCTCCTTGAACGGCTCGAGCCAGGCGTTGTACACGACCCACACCTCTGTGCCGTTCGGCGAGATCGCCGGCGCCGAGTAGTAGCCGCGCTGACCACGCGAGCTGGATCGCCCGCGGGGCCGACCAGGCGGTGCCGCCGTTGTCGGAGGAGCTGAACCGCACCTGCTCGGCGTTCAGGGTCTGCCCGTCCACCCAGCTCATCACGATCCGGTTGGTGGCGTCGGTACCCGAAGGCGCACCGTTGGCGATGTCGACCGACGGTGCCGGCGACAGGTCGGACCGGGCGCCGCCGACACCGTCCATGACGCAGCGGCCGATCGAGGGCTCAACGCGCGAGCAGCTGTCGAACGCCGTGGCGACGGTGCGTGGTCTCGTCCAGGTGTTGCCGCCGTTGATCGACCGGACCATCTGGATCCGCCCGAGGCCGGGCGAGCCGAGCGCGAAGGCGTAGGTGAACACGTACACGACGCCGTGCGAGTCGGTGCGCACCGTGCAGCCGCTTCGCCCGAAGCCCTGCTGGCTGTTCGGGTTGTTGGTGGCCGCGGTGACCTGCTTCTGGTTCCAGGTGGTGCCGCCGTCGCGCGAGGTGAGCACGAACAGCGGCTGGCTCGAGCCCGGCACCGACCTGAAGCCCGCGTAGCAGACGTACACGTTGCCGAAGTGCGGGCTGGTGGCGGCGTTGTCTGCCCACACCTGCTCCTTGTCGGCGAAGAGCGCGGCGTTCTGCTTGCTGGCGATCACCGGGGCGCTCCACGCGGCGTTGCTCCCGGCCGCTGCGGCCTGGAGGTTGTCGGTGTGGGAGACCGCGATGGCCTCGAAGCCCTTGAACGGGGCCGCGCCGGGCACGGCGGAGGTCAGGTTCGCGTAGTACAGCCGGGCGCCGCTGGCGTAGCTGAACCCGCCGCCGGCGGTCGGCCGGGGGCCGAAGGCCACCGCCGGGTCGCCGTCGGCGACCAGGCCGTGCTCCGCGTAGTTCGGCAGGGTGCCGATCGGACCCTGCTGCGGGACGCAGGCGGGATCGTCGTCGCCGACCACGCCGGTGCAGCCGCGAGCGGTCAAGCCCTGATACGTGGGCTGATTCCAGCTGGAGCCGGAGTCGAGGAGAAGTAGACGCCCGAGACGCCGACGCCGGGGGTGAACGGACAGTCGTCGTCAGGGCCGGCGTTGCACGCCTCCATGTCGATGTTGTCGTTGGAGCCCGCCACCAGCACGGTCGGGTCGACCGGGTTGATCGCGACGGCCGGTTCGTTCTGCTTGTTGCTCGAGAACGGACCGCTGGGGCTGCCGGTGCTGACGAGGGTGTCGCTCGGGTCGGGCAGCACGGCGTGGGCGGGTGTCCAGGCCTGGGCGCCGGCGGCGGCGAGGACCAGACTGGCGAGGATGGCAACGGCGCGGAGCCGAAGGATGGGTTGCACAGCGCCTCCATGCGGGTGAGCGGACGCGCGGCTCGCTTCGCGACGGTCCATCGGGCCAGGGGAGGCGACTCGCGATGACTCACCGACTATCCGCCCGCGACCGGTCGTTGGGGAAGGCCTGCACCGCGAATGTCCTGATTTGCCCATCGGATTGGTTCCGATCAGTCGCCGCCGCGGGGAATCGTCGTCTCGCTGACCGAGCGGATCGACTGACGCCCAGTGGTTGCACCGCTACCCGTACGTCATTTCGCCGCGGCGCCACCTGGCGGTGGGTTCCTCCACATGGGTTCGCGGGCAGCCGCCTGGTCGAGATCAATTCGCCTTTGGATACTCCAGGATGGCCGGGTCAGCCTCCTGTTCGAGGAGTCGACTCCCGGCTGCGCGGTGCGGCCGGCGTCCCGGTCGCGACAGCCTCGAAGTAGCGAAGCATCTCGACCGGGAAGGGCAGCACGAGCGTCGAGTTCTTCTCGGCCGCCACCTCAACCATTGTCTGGAGAAGTCGCAGCTGGAGCGCCGCTGGTGTGTCGGCCATCGCGGCCGCTGCCTCGGAGAGCCGCTGCGATGCCTGGAACTCACCATCGGCGGTGATGATCCTGGATCGACGCTCGCGCTCAGCCTCAGCCTGACGCGACATGGACCGCTTCATCGTCTCCGGCAGCGCCACATCCTTGATCTCGACGCGGTCGATCTCGATTCCCCAGGAAGCCGCCGGACTGTCCAGCATCACCTCGAGGCCCTGATTGAGATGCTCCCGGTTGGACAGCAGATCGTCGAGCTCACTCTTCCCGATGATCGAGCGCAACGACGTCTGCGCAACCTGGGCGATCGCAAACTCGTAGTCCTGCACCTCGACGACAGCCCTCATCGGGTTGATCACCTTGAAGTAGACGACGGCGTCAACTCGGACAGTCACGTTGTCGCGGGTGATGCCGTCCTGCGCGGGAACAGGCATGGTCACCACCTGAACGTTGACGCGCGTCATCCTGTCCACAGCAGGAACGAGCAGGGTCAGGCCCGGAGGCCTGAGCCGAGGCTGGGCGCGGCCCAGCCGAAACACAACGCCTCGCTCGACCTGCTTGACCACACGCACGGTTGCGAGCCAACCCGCGATCGCCAAGGCAACCACTACCGCCAACACGATCCACAAGACGTCCACGGCGACCTCCGTCCACCAGAGAGCCTCACGTTCGAGAGTACGCCGGGCGAAAAGCCCTCGAGTCCGTGCCATTCGGGGTGATCTGGCGGCGCCGCGGCCCGTTCCCTCGTCCTAGGGGTCCTGGCGGTACCCCGCTGGAGGTTCTGCTTCGTTCACTGGCCCTTCAGGCCGCCCATTCCTCCCGCATCCGCCGGTCAGAGAGCGGCGAGGTCGCTGGCGCTCATGTCGTCGAGGCCGAGGGTCGCGAGGGTCCGCTTCCCCTCGACGCGGAAGTCCCGAGCCAGCACGATCGACGCCATGGTGATGAGCGCCTCCATCGTCGGAGTCTTGACGCCGACGCGGCTGGCCAGGTCGGTCAAGAACACCAGGGAGTAGCCAACGTCCTCGGTCAGGTACCGGTTGTCGAGCTGGCTCTGCGCGCCGATGCCCAGGAAGCCCGGGGCGGTGGAATAGCCGGTGGAGTAGTTGGCCTCACGCATGTATCCCTGCAGCACTCCCAGGTCGGGTTCAGACAGCACTCGCACCCCGAGCGCGCCGGCGATCGCCAGCCGCTCGCGGTCGACCGCCTCGATCACCCTGCCCGCAGCCTCGGTGACCCCCTCCTCGTAGAACAGGAACGCGCCGCCGGTCCGCTCGATAAGAGCGGCGTTGAGCAGCGTCACGGCCGGGTGGATCACCGGATTGCCGTTCTGCAGAGTCGTCTGGAAGACGCTGTCGGCGGCCTCGGTCCCGGGATAAACGTCCTGGATCATCGACAGCAACCGGTCGGTGCCCGAACGAGGGAGGCCGGCGACGTACACACCCCCGCCCAGCTTGTGGAAGACGTTGATACGTCCCGGTGCGGTGATGCGAACCGCGTACGGAAGCGTGCTGGTCTCACCCACCGTGATCGTCTCGTCATCCAGCGCCAGGCCGGCGGTGCGCTTGAACGTGATCGCCCCCGCGCACGAGGCCGGGCAGACCAGCACCGCCTGCCCGGACACGAGGTGCGGCGCGACGACGTGGGCCTGGTGGCTCCGTGCTGTATGCCGGACCGACCAGCACGACCAGCTCGGCAGCGTCGAGAGCGGTCTCGATGTCGTGACCGGAGTAGGCGATCTCCGCGAAGCCCTCGATCTCACCAGTGGCGTGGATTCCGCCGGCGGCCGCGACCTCTGCCACCTGGTCGGGAAAATGAGGAGTGTCGAAGAGTCGCACGGTGTGCCCGTGGAGCGCGAAGTCGAAGGCGGTCGCGAGACCACCGTTGCCCGAGCCGACGACAGTGACGATCATGTTCGACACCGTATCCCTGCTCGCTGTAGCGGCTGCTACGTGGCCGTGGGGGCGTCACGCCGGGCTCGTCGTCTCGTCGGCAAAGGAATGGTGCTCGTGGGTCACCTGCCAGCGCCCCTGGATGCGGCGTAGCCCCACGGTGAGTCGAAGCCGGCGTTCGGGGTGGGCCGCCAGGACAGGCGGGCTTCCGCATCGCAGCAGGGCCCAGGCGAAAGCAACGTCCTCACCCTCGGTGACATCCAGTTCGACGATCTCGAAGACGGCCCCGGAGGCCTGCCACTCGAAGAATCCTGGCCACGTGTCGCGGTAGGCATCAAGACCACGGACTCCATCATGGGGCGGGGGAACGTCGAACATCACGATGTCCTCGGAGTGGTCAGCCACCAGTGCCTCGAGATCTCCACCATGCGCTGCGGCAGCCCAGCCAGTGATCAGTTCTCGTATCTCCATGCTCAGACCGACTCGTCTCAGGCTCGTGACTCATCTGTGCGTCCCTTCAGCGACCGGAACGCGGAGATGGGCCTGCACGCTGGCTCGGTCATGACGGCCGGACCATGTGACCACTACCAGCGCCGTAACCCCTTGACGAGACGGTCGTCGGTCCATATCGTTTCTCGATATCCATCTCGTTTTTCGATACGCCGTGGGAGCCGTCATGAATCCCAACCGTCTCGACACCTGGTTGCGCTGGCTGCGCGCCACGGCAACGTTCGTCTTCATCGCCGCGCTGTGCCTCGCGGTGGCGCTGCTGGTCATCGCCTTCATCCCCGGGTCGCCGGTGACCCAGGAACTGCCCGCCGCAGCGCTGAACGGGCTCGCACTCGGTGCGCGGAGTCACCGCCGGGGTGGCCGTCGACCCCTCCGGCTGGATTCCCTTCACCGTGCACGACCCCTCGATCGCACAGCGGCTCGCTCTACCTGCTGACGGTGCTGCCCGGGCTGGTCCTGGTCGCCGAGATCGCCCGCCGTATGGCCAACCTTCTGCGCATCGCCCAGGTCCGCGACCCCTTCACCGCTGTACACCGCGCGAGCGCTGTGGACCCTCGGCAAGCTCACCGCCTTCGCCGGGCTGGGCACCTGGGTCGCTCAGCCAGGTCGCGCAGGGGCTGCTGTCCGCGACGATGCTGGACCTCCCAGACGACGTACAAGCCTCACCAGTCACCGCTGGGGTGGCTCGCCGTCGGCCTGATCTTCGCGGCCTTCGGACGCATCCTCGACCGCGGAGTGGCGATGCGGGCCGAACTCGACACCGTCATCTGATGGCCGAGTCCGCCGACCACCGGATCTCGGTCCACCTCGACGAGCTCCTGGAGGCCAAGGGCATGACACTTGTCGAGCTGTCGTCCCACGTCGGGGTAACCGTCGCGAACCTGTCCATCCTCAAGAACGGCCACGCCAGGGCGATCCGCTTCAACACCCTCACGGCCATCTGCGAAGCGCTCGGATGTACCCCAGGCGACCTCCTCAACCTCAAGTCGTGACCGACAGGGCAGGGACCCTCAACTTCCCGCGACAATCTCTCGCGCTCGCGCACTGCCAAACCCGCATCGACGCCTGCCCCGACGTCTCCGAGTTCTTCGGTGAGTAGCACGGCGCCTGGATCCGAACGACGACCTGTGGACAGGGGACCTGACGGGCTGTAGCACGAGCTGGCGGGTCTACCCGCACGGTCGGCTCCGCTTGCGGCTCAACCTTTCTGCCGGTTCGCGCGTATATCTGGTATGCGGGCGCAGAGCATCGACGCGAGGGGACGTCACGTGACCGAAGAACCGGATCGGTTCGGCGCCCTGTTCTTCGCGCACGCCCCCCGACTGGTCAGGCTTGCTGCCCTGCTCGGCGACGACGACCCCGAGGACGTCGTCCAGGACTCCTTCTGCAAGCTGTACGCCGCCCGCGGCCGACTACAGGCCGAAGACGCGAAGGTGGTCTCCTACCTGAACAAGATCGTGGTCAACGAGGTGCGCAGCCGACAACGACGACAACAGGTGGCGCGCCGCGACGCGCACCTGCTCACCACGGTCGACATGGGCGACATGGCCGACCCCACCGCCGTACACGACGATCGCCGGGCAGTGGTCGAGGCGCTGGCCGGGGTTTCCGCACGCCAGCGGGAGGCGCTGGTGCTGCGGTTCTGGATGGACCTGCCGCTCGCCGCGATCGCGGACGCGATGGGCGTGCGGATCGGCACCGTGAAGTCTCAGATCTCGCGCGGCCTCGACGTCGTCGGCGCCGCACTCCGAGAGGAGGCGGAGCGATGAACACCGAGGAACGGCTGACCCGGGCCCTGCACGACGAAGCCGAACGGGTCGACCCCGACGTCGAACGGATGTACGCCGCGACGCTGCGCCGGCTCACCAAGCCGGGCGTCCGTCGTACCGGCGAGCTGCTGTGGCCACTATTGGTCACGGTCGTGGTGCTGGCGCTGCTGGTCGGCTCGGCCGTGATCCTGCAGCACCACTGGCAGAAAACCGTCGTGCCCGCCGGCACCAGCAAGGCCGGCGGCGTCTCGACCACCTTCACCTGCCCGGGACAGATCACCGTCGACGACGCCGGTCGCAAGCAGGACGACTCGTTCCTGCCCAGCATCGACGGCCCCCCGCACGTTCACGTAAGCCAAGACCGCATCGCACAGGCCGCGGCCGACGAGGTAGGTGCGCCGCGCTACTCCTACGTCGAGAACGGCGACGAGGCCACCCTGCGGCTCGGCAACGCCGACGGCTCACTGGCCAGCATCAGCACGTTCCGCCGCACCCAAGCCGGCTGGGACCTGGTCACCACCACCAAGTGCGCTGCGGAGGACGGCGGCATCCTGGTCCCCGTAGACGACCCGCTGCGGCTGGGCGCCCGCGAGACGAAGCCGTACCCGGCCCGGAGCATGATCGACAACCCGGCGAGCGCGGTCCTCGTCGACGACCGGTCGACCTACGACGTGGCCGGGCTGGCCAAGCACCACACGATATGGGCCTCGCAGTGCGGCCCCCGGATCTGCCTCGTCGGTGGCACCCCGAACGGGTTCGTGCTCCCCGAGATCAAGGCGGCCCAGCCACCCGGGGACATCACCTCTCTGCTTCTCGCCCCCGACGACATGGTCGGCCGCACCCGCTCGCTGGTGCTGTGGGTCGTCTACGACGCCAACCGCAGCGTGACCTCGGTCGTGATGCGGCTCCGTGACGGGACGACCCGTCCCGCCGCGCGGATCTCGGGACCCGGCTGGCGGGGGCGCGCCTACTTCGCCCTCGGTCGCCCCGACGAGGTCCAGTCGGTGCAGGTCCGGCACCGCGGCGGCACCACGACGACGTACCCGGCCAAGGACATCACCGACCCGAACATCGGCTGAGCTCACAGCCATTCCACCGCGACAGCGGCTACAGGCAGACGCTCTGCAGCACGCAACCAGTTGGAGAACTCGGGCGCCTCAGTCAACTCACGAGCCCTAGACGACTCCGAGCAACGCTTCGTTGACCGAAATCTTGCGCTCTCCATTTCCTCGTGTTTCGCCCGGCCAACAACCTCCAGGGCGAAGATCGAGCCACCATCCTGGTCGGTCGGACATGACGGAGTTTGAGTACGAGGACTCATGCGCGGAGCGGCCCGGCCGGACGACAGTGAACACATGAGCAACGAGCCCCGTTTCACCAGTGACGGCGGAACCTACCCGCGCCGGTCGGCGGAGGGCCGCCCAGAGCGGGGCGGCCGCAGGCGCACCTTTGCGATCGTGGCACTGTCCGTCTCAGGCGTCCTTCTCGCGGGCGGTCTCATGGTGGGCGCTGGCCTCGTGGTCGCCTTCGGCTTCAACGTGATGGGCGACGAGTGGGTGTGCTCCGATGGCGAGGCCCCGGCCGGGGCCCATGGCCTCTACAACAACTGCTACGCGGAGGGCTCCACGCTGCCCGCGGGCGTCACGTGGGACCCGTTCGGCAACCGTCCGATGCCCTACAACTGCAAGAAGGACGGCTGGGTCGCCATTGAACGGACGGTGACCCACCGAGGGGTGCCCAACGTCGAAAAGGACTGCGTCCGCGAAGGCACCGACCTTCCCAGCCGCTGGCACATCGCAGAGTCTGAATGATCCCTGGCCCGCGGTTGTCGACAGCCCGGGCTCGGCCCGCGACCCAGAATCGTCACGAGGCACCCGGAGTCGAGACCTACGGACATCCGCATCTGCGAGCCGCACGGTCGTGTCGATGACAATGCTGTTCCGGATCCGGCGCACCGGAAGGCTGCCGCTAAAGCAACTCGACGTCGTCACCTGCCTCCCCGGCGCGGAGGAGCAGGACCAGGTCTCGGGCACTTCGTGCGGACGCAGGACGTCTTCCAGTGAGGAGGTTGACAGTCTCCGACACCCGAGAGCTGATCACTGCGCTCACATACGTCTGCGACGTCGCCGAGGGACACGTCGCGGCGCTGATCCGGACGAGCGCCGAAGTCAGGAGCGATGCCCAAGGCTAGGTGCACGAAGACAACCGCCCCGGCAGCGCCAGTGCCGGGGCGGTTTCCGCTCCTGCCTGCCGACGCGCGCATAGCGGCGTCGCCGAATCGAAACGGGAAGGTGGCCGCCGACACTCCCGAAGGTGGCCGTCCGCGGAGGGGGTCAGCGTTCGCAGGAGTGGGCGCGGGGACCCCGGGCGGGGCTTCGGCACAGGTCGCTGCCTTGGCCGCCGAAGTTCTCGTCGATGCCGGTGCCGCCGAGCAGCCGGTCACGCCCACTCATCCCGTGCAGCGAGTCCGCACCCGGGCCTCCCCGGAGCCGGTCGGAGCTCCCACGCGGGGTCAAGTCCCCGAAGAGCCGGTCGCGTCCGCTGCCGCCACGCAGGATGGTCCTCTCGTCGCCTCCGCGGAGCACATCGTCGCCGTCGCCGCCGTCGAGCACCACGGAACCGAAGTGGGTACCAAATGACACGGTGCTGTCATTGCCCCGTTCGCCGAGGAATGTCACATTGCCGCAGGAGAAGTCGTCAAAGTAACGGTCGCGGCCGAGTCCGCCGTGGAAGGTCAGGACGTCGGGACACGCGGCTTCGCTCATGTCCAACACGTCATCACCGTGACCGCCAAAAGCTGTGTCTTCGGCGCCGCGACCGGTGCTGTCGAAGACGAAGTGGTCGTTGCCGCCTTTGCCGATGAGAACCGACGAGCCGCCCTGATCGAACAGAATGTCATCCCCTGGGCCGCCGTTGAGGTGGTCGAGGCCGTCTGAGTCAGTGATCCTGTCACTGCCCTCGCCACCGCAGACCACGTCATCACCGAGACCGGGCTCGATCTGGTCGTTGCCGCCGAGGCCGACGATGACGTCGGCGGAGTCTGTCCCGACCAAGATGTCGTCTGTAGCGGTGCCCACGATCGTCGCGGATTGTCCCGCGCAGGTCGAGGCGTCGACGGCGGCGACCCTCACGGCCCCGATCGGGATGAGACCGAGAGTCATGAGCAGCATGACGGCTCCCCCGGTCGCGAAATTGTTCGCCTTCATCGGATCAACTCTGCGATCGACCAGAACATAGGGCGCACCTTCCACTCCTCGTTCACCCTCCTCGGAAGACGACAGCTAGGCAATAGTCGGATGGGTTCTTCCAACGGCCCAGGCAGGGTCGAGGCTCGCTCCACCATCGAGCACGGCGACCTGTGGCTGGTTGGCCCAACTCTCGGCACAGGGCTCTTTCACACACGGAGCCCCGTCCGCGCTAGACCCCCCGGGGGTCTCGGGAGATTGCCCCCGGCATAAGTGGTGCCGTCGCTGACGCTGTCCCTGAGCCGAACGCCCCAACGCCCGGCATCGCGCCGCCGGGGCGGGTCTTGGCTTGCCGCACTAGGTCATGTCCATGTAGTCCGTGGCGCCCGAGCCAAATAGGGTCTTTGGTCCCCGCGGGAGGTGACTAAAGACTCCCCTTATCTGGACGCCAACTGCCTACCCTCGACGCTGCGTGGCCCCCTTCGGGTGGCCGCGTGGGCCGCCCTGTCCAAATGAGTTCCCCCCTCACGCGGGCGGGGCGGTTCCCCGGCGTGACCCCAGGCGCCGGGGTGAGCGCGGGGCCACGGAAGTGGGCGGGCGAACACGCCAGGCCCCCCGGCGGATCCGCCCTTATCGGGGAAATGCCACAACGTCAGCCGCCGATCGTCACCGGGGGCGAAGAACGAGTCGAATTTGTGCGGCCTCAACTTTTTCCCAACCGGAGCAAAGTAGACAAACGGGGCATGAAGGTTCTTCTCGTGGTGGAGCTGCTCATCTTGGCGGGCTGGGTCGTAGTCGGGTGGGGTCCGGACGTCTATCGATCCCGGGCGCAACGACGGAAGCGGCGCAGGCGACGTAACCGTACTGGCCCTGGGGTGCCGTTTCTGGTGCCCGGGCAGCGGGCCGCTGCACCAGATCCGCAGGCTTCGCCAGCCCGAGGTGATCTCGGCGGTACCAGCGTCCTCCGATGTGCTCGACGAACGGCAACCAACCGCGGCGTGCACGCTTCGAGATCGCCGGCTCAGCCACGCCGATAGACGCGGCGCGGGTCCGGACCAGCCGTGCTCGGCGTCGGGCGGTTGCTCGGTGCGGAGAGGCCCGGGGCGCTTCCTTGCTCCCCGGGTCGTACGACCATCGCCTTATGGACGGCGTGTACCCGCGCGGAAATACCTTGATCCAGTCCAGCCAACGCCTTCGGTGCCCGCCATCCCCCCGACGCCATCGGAGGCGCTGGCTGGACCCGGAGCAGCCACCGCCCAGGACTGCCTCTTCGCGGTCGGCCCACGCCGGACTGGTTCTGCTGCGCGCCTAGTCGCGGGCGTCCTTCGGAGACCTCCCGCTCGACCGCCCCACCATGCGGGCCGCGGCCGGGGCCGTCACCGCACCAACCATCCCGATGCCCGCAGCCACTCTCTCAACGTTCCCGAGCCGCTCGTACCTACTGTCACCGCAGCGCTCTTGCTCGAGGGACCAGCTCAGGACTGCGGTCCGACCGACCCGGACTCGAGCCGTCAGCAAGCGCCGGAGACATCTGCAGAGAGCGTCATGGCCGATCGGCGACGGGCTCACCGTTCGGTCGGCTGGGGCTGATCGCTGGACCCTCCACCTCCCGGTCTGGTGCTGGACGCGCCAACCTCAACGTTTCCCCAACCGGTCAGGGTGAGCGTGTAGGGCATGCAGGACCTACTCGTGCTGGAACTGGTCATCCTGACGAGCTTGGCGTTGTACGTATGGCTCCGTCCGGAACGTGACCGAACCTGGGAACAGCGGTGGATGAGGCGCCGTCGGCGCCGTCGGCGGCACCGCCGTCTTCACGGCGTTGGCGTCGGACGCTGCCGGGACCGAGTCAGGGACCGCTTCGGGAGCCCCACGCGCTTGACCAAGCAAGGTGCTCCCGCGGGTTCTTGTCTGTGTCTCAACGTTTTCCCGAGCCGTGCAGTCCTACCGTCTCGGCAGCGCGGCCATCCCAGTCGCGACTCGGCGCGCACCAGTGTTGGTCGCGCGGGCCGTCCCGCCCAAACGAGCCCCCTCACGCGGGCGGGGCGGTTCACAACTCGTCTCGGACAGGAGGTCGTTCGGCACGTGGCGGGCCACGTGTCGTGCGTTGTTGCCGACGTCGAGCGGTGACCCCACCGCCCGGGAGCCAGTTCGTTTCGGCCGTCGTCAGCCCTGGGAACCGAGACTCCAAGCGCATCCCCCGTGCTCGAAGGGTGGGCAACCTCAACGTTTTCCCGAGCCGAGCAGCCCTACCGTCGCTGCAGCGCAGCCCCCCACTTCGCGCCTGGCGCCTTCCTGGGGAAGCCGCGCGGGCTGCCCCGCCTCAACGACCCCCCTCACGCGGGCGGGGCAGCCCCCTCGCCGAAATCAGGGCGCGCGGCGTCGCGCTGTGCCGCGGCCCCACGACGTCTTGGGGCCGGCCGGTTCGCAGGCACGCGACCTCGCAGGGCCACCCGGGACGAAGGCCGATGAAGCCCGCCTGCTGGGGGGCGGGGGAGGCGGGCCTCATCGGTGTCCTCGGCCAGGCGTCGAGTCCTGCCGTCCGCCGGTCTCCGGGCCAAGTACGAAAGAAGGGGATGTGAACCCACCCGTCACGTCAGGGTCCGCGACCAAGATCGCGCTCGTCACTGCGATGCTCGATGGACGGCTGCCTGTTCAGCCACTTCCACGATAACCGCGGGACCGTGGCCTGAACAGGTCGCGATGAGCACCTTTACGACTCCGGCTGGGTGCGGGATACCTCGGTCAACGGCTCGACGAGGAACGCCCTGGACCTGCTGCTCGAGAGGGTCGTGGACGAGGTGCGCAGCTGGAGCCGCGTCACCGCCCGACTTGGAGACGCACCCCTGGCCAATGGGCTGAGGGAGAGTCGAACGTGACGAACCCGCCGGTTCCCGACCGGGGGAATGGTCTGGGCCGGGGGGATGGCCACTGGGGGAACGGCGGGTTCGGGGGGGTTGACGCGTTGGGCCGGGGGGCCCAGAAAGAACGGTACGCACGCGGCAGCAGGATGGGAACACATATATGCAAACCCGGACATACAGGTTTGTGCGCCTGCGTGTTTGTGCAGAGATCGCCCGTATGAACCGGAATGCGCAGTGAATCGCTCAGTCGCCGTCCTCGTCGGATGCGGCCTCGTTGTGGGTGCCGGGGCGCGGCGCCCACGGCAGCTCCTTCGACGGGCGTACGACGATCAGCCGGTCGCCCCGCGCGAGCTGGGTGACCGCGGGGTCGAAGTAGCGGAAGACCTTCTCGTCGCGCGCGACGGCGATCACCTGGTCGGGCAGCTGCTGCGGCTGCTTGCCCACCTCGGAGACCAGCAGCTCACGCTCCGCGACCTCGAGCCCCTCGCCGTGGGTCAGCAGGTCCTCCATCACCGCGCCGAGGGTCGGGCTCAGGGACGACAGGCCCAGCAGCCGGCCGACCGCGTCGGACGAGGTGACCACCGAGTCGGCACCGCTCTGCTTGACCAGCTGCACGTTGTCGGACTCCCGCACCGCGGCGACGATGTAGGCGTCGGGGTTCAGCTGGCGCGCAGTCAGCGTCGACAGCACGGTCGAGTCGTCCCGCCCGGTCGTGATGATCACCTGGGACGCGCGGTCCACTCCGGCGCGCCGCAGCACCTCGCGCCGGGTCGCGTCACCGGCGACCACGGGCAGCCCGTCCGCGTGAGCGTCCTCGAGCGCGGTGCTGCCGGGGTCGACGACGACCACCTTCTCCTTGTCGACGCCGTTGCTCAGCAGGATCTCGACGGCGCTGCGGCCCTTGGTGCCGTAGCCGATGACGACGACGTGATTGTCCATCTTCTTCCTCCACCGGGCGACCCGGAACTGCTCGCGGCCCTGCGAGGCGAGGACCTCCAGGGTGGTGCCGATCAACAGGACCAGGAAGGCGATCCTGAGCGGCGTGATCACGAACGCGTTGACCAGGCGCGCGCCCGGTGTGAACGGCGCGATGTCGCCGTAGCCGGTGGTGCTCAGGGTGACCGTCGTGTAGTAGATCGAGTCGATGAACCCCACCCGGAAGCCGGGGGGGTCGGTGTTGTCGCGGTAGCCACCGCGGTCGAGGTAGACCAGCAGCACGGTGCCGACCAGGATCGCGATCGCCAGCACCAGCCGCCGGCTCAGCTCCCACCAGGGCGAGCGCACGGTGACGGGGAACCGGACCTGGGACCGGTCCTTGTTGGTGGGCACCTCAGCAGACCTCAGCCGACGACATTGCCGTAGATCACCGTTCTCGCGTCCTGGCCGGCCGACTTGTCGACGACGGAGACGAAGCGGAAGCGGTCACCCTTCGTGGGCGTGCGGGCCCCGGTCGCGCGACGCCAGGTGCCACACAGCCGACCGTCGGCGTCGACACCGGACACGTTCTTGACGCCGTCGCCATCCAGGCAGAGCGTGCCGTCGGAGGTGTCGAAGCTGACCACGCTGCCGGTCGTGCGGTCCGGGGTGTCAGGGCCGGCGACGACACCGACCAGGTAGCCCGCGAGGAGACACAGTGCGCCGCCGGCGACGAACACAGGCGTCGGCAAGGTCACGTTTCCCACGCGGCAAGCATGGCACGGTGGCGCGGGCGTGCCCGCCATTGGCGGTGCAGCGCGACGTGACCTGGTTCACCGGCGCCGGAAGGCGAGCACCCGGCCCGGTGGGCAGGTCAGGCACTCCTCGAGCGTGACGCGGCCGTCGGGCCAGGTGCGCAGGGTCACCCAGTCACCGGCGGCCGGGGCGCGCGAGCGGTCGCGGGCGACATCGGCGAGCATCCGGCCGCTGTAGCTGGCGCGCGTCTCGCCCTCGTCGGTCAGCACCACGGCTACACCGGTCTCGACGCGTACGACGCATCCCACCGGATCCTGGCCGGTGACACGCATCGCCGTCACGAATGGGTCTCCTTCACGGAGGAAATGTACGACGGGAGCACGCCGCGCGCAGGTGGTTATTCGGCGGCCGACCGACGCGGAGGCTCCTCGCCGTCGGGAGCGTCGGCCGCGCATCGCGTCGGCGTCGTGCTCCGCCACCGTCGACGAGCGCCACGGGAGCACGGCGTCGAGGTTGATCCGGCGGACCAGCTCCAGCCGCGCCGTCGCGGTCTCCTTCTGCGGCCAGAGCTGGTCGAAGGACGCGTTGAGCGCCGCGCCGATCAGCACCGCGATCGAGAGCAGGTAGAGCCACAGCAGGACCGCGATCGGGGCCGCGAGCGGGCCGTAGATCGAGGTGGACTCGCGCGCGGTACCGACCAGCACCACCCGCAGCAGGGCCGAGCCGAACACCCAGCAGAACAGGGTGAACATCGCCCCGGGCAGGTTGAACCGCCAGTTCGTCCGCACCGGGACCGACACGTGGTAGAGCGTGGCCAGGAAGCAGATGCAGAGCACGAGCACGGTCGGCCAGTAGACCGAGTTGATGAAGTCGAGCCGGTCGGGCAGCCAGGTCCTTGACCAGGGTCGGCCCGGCCACGCACCAGCGGGATGCGTGATCACGCCGGTGACCATGGCCGAGCACGTAGAGCAGGAACGACAGCGCCCGGGTCTGCACGATCCCGCGGTGCCCGCCGAGCCCGTACATGATCGTGATGGTGTCGACGAACACGTTGAGCGCCCGCGAGCCCGACCACAGCGCCAGCACGAAGCCGATCGAGATCACGTCGAAGCGGCCGCCGGCGAGCACGTCGTCGAGCGTCGGCTTGATGATGCTGTTGACCGTCTGCGGGGTGAGCGCCTGCGACGACGAGGTCGAGGACGGCGTTGCGCACCTCGTCGACCTGGCGTGTCGCTGAAGCTGCGCGAAGACGTAGCCGATCGACACCGGCCAGGGCGAAGATCAGCGGCGGCAGCGAGAGCACCGCGAAGAACGCCGCCTCGGCCGCGAGCCCGGTCACCCGGTTGCGCATGCAGGTGCCGACGGTGGAGACGATCAGCCGCCAGAGCGCGTCGCGGATCGCTGCACCAGCGAGAGCGGCCCGGAACGGGCTTCGCTGCTGCTCTCGACGGCCATGGACCTACGGTAAGGCCATGCCGATCGACAACCGGGTAGCCACGAACCAGCCCCCGCCGCTGGTCGGCCACAACGTCGTCACCTCCGACGCCGCGCTGGTCGAGGCCGTCACCCGGCACGCGTCGTCCGAGGTCGTCGACGACCTGGCGGCGCTCGGCGCGGAGGCCGGCACGGCCGAGGCCCGCGAGCACGGGATGCTGGCCAACGAGTACCACCCCGAGCTGACGCCGTACGACCGCTACGGCAACCGGATCGACGAGGTGCGCTTCCACCCGTCGTGGCACTGGCTGATGGAGCGCGCCGTCGGCCACGGCCTGCCAGGCCGCGCCGTGGGAGTCCGACAGCCCGCACGCGCACGTACGCCGGGCCGCCGGCTTCTTCGCCTGGTCGCAGACCGAGCCGGGGCACGGCTGCCCGATCTCGATGACGTACGCCGCGGTCCCGGCGCTGCGGGTCGACGACGCGATCGCCAAGGAGTGGACGCCGCTGCTGGCGGCGACGTCGTACGACCCCGGGCTGCGCCCGGTCGCGCGAGAAGCGCGGCGCGCTGGCCGGCATGGGCATGACCGAGAAGCAGGGCGGCTCCGACGTCCGCGCCAACGTGACCGAGGCGCGGCCGACGTCGGTCGACGGCGAGTACACCCTGCACGGCCACAAGTGGTTCACCTCCGCGCCGATGAACGACGTGTTCCTGGTGCTGGCGCAGGCGGCCGGCGGCCTGACCTGCTTCGTGGTGCCGCGGGTGCTGCCGGACGGCGAGCCGCAACCGGCTCGACGTCGTACGCCTCAAGGACAAGCTCGGCAACCGGTCCAACGCCTCCTCCGAGCTCGAGCTCGACGGCACCTGGGCGCAGCGGCTCGGCGACGAGGGCCGCGGCGTGCGCACGATCATCGAGATGGTCGCCGCGACCCGGCTCGACTGCGTGCTCGGCTCGGCCTCGCTGATGCGCCGCGCGCTCGCCGAGGCGTCGTGGCACGTCGCGCACCGCTCGGCGTTCGGCTGGCCTGCTCGCCGACAAGCCGCTGATGCAGAACGTGGTCGCCGACCTCGCGGTCGAGTCCGAGGCGGCCACCGCGCTCGGCGATGCGGCTGGCCGCGGCCGTCGACGACCGCGACGACCCGCACGAGGCGGCGCTGCGCCGGATCGCGCTGCCGCTGGCGAAGTTCTGGGTCTGCAAGCGCACCCCGATGATGGTGGCCGAGGCGCTGGAGTGCCTGGGCGGCAACGGCTACGTCGAGGAGTCCGGGATGCCGCTGCTCTTCCGCGAGTCGCCGCTGAACTCGATCTGGGAGGGCTCGGGCAACGTCAACGCCCTCGACGTGCTGCGCGCGCTCGGCCGCGAGCCGGAGGTGCTCGAGGCCTGGATCACCGAGGTCGGCCTGCGCCCGCGGCGAGGACCCCCGGCTCGACCGGGCGATCGAGGACGTGCTCGCCGATGCTCGGCGACACCGACCACGCTCGAGGTGTCCGCCCGCCGGCTGGCCGGCCGGATGGCCGCCTGCCTGCAGGGCTCGCTGCTGGTGCGGTTCGCCCCCGCCGAGGTCGCCGACGCCTTCTGCGCCACGCGGCTGGGCACCGACTACGGCGGCACGCTCGGCACGCTGCCCGGCCGGCACCGACCTGCGCGCGATCGTCGAGCGCGCGACGCCGGGGGTGTAGGGGTCCGAGGCGACGTCCGAGATGGGCGAAGAACTCCTCGATACCTTGGGAATTCCGCCCCGGCTGACCTTCGGCCCTCAGCCCAGGGCGGCGGACACGACCTCGCGCGCCTCTTCCTGCACCTGGTGCAGATGGTCGGCGCCGCGGAACGACTCGGCGTAGATCTTGTAGACGTCCTCCGTGCCGGACGGACGGGCGGCGAACCAGGCCGAGTCGGTGACCACCTTGAGGCCGCCGATCTTCGCGCCGTTGCCGGGCGCCTCGGTCAGCTTGGCGGTGATCGCCTCCCCCGCGAGCTCGGTGGCCTTCACGTCGTCCGGTGACAGGGCGGCGAGCTTCGCCTTCTGCGACCGGTCGGCGGGCGCGTCGATCCGGGCGTAGGCCGGGTCGCCGTGCTGCGCGACGAGGTCGGCGTAGTGCTGGCTGGGGGTCCTGCCGGTGGTGGCGAGGATCTCCGAGGCCAGCAGCGCGAGCAGCAGGCCGTCCTTGTCGGTGGTCCAGGTGCTGCCGTCGCGGCGCAGGAACGACGCGCCCGGCGGACTCCTCGCCGCCGAAGCCGAAGGAGCCGTCGATCAGGCCCGGGCACGAACCACTTGAAGCCGACCGGCACCTCGACCATCGGCTTGTCCAGCGCGGTCGCGACCCGGTCGATCATCGACGAGGACACCAGGGTCTTGCCGATCCGCGCCGACCCGGGCCAGTCGCGCCGCGCACCGCCGAACAGGTAGCCGATCGCGACCGCGAGGAAGTGGTTGGGGTTCATCAGCCCGGCGTCGGGCGTGACGATCCCGTGCCGGTCGGCGTCGGCGTCGTTGCCGGTGGCGATGTCGTAGTCGTCCTTGCGCCCGATCAGCGAGGCCATCGCGGACGGCGAGGAGCAGTCCATCCGGATCTTCTCGTCCCAGTCCAGGGTCATGAACCGCCAGGTGGGGTCGACCAGCGGGTTGACCACCGTGAGGTCGAGCCCGTGCCGCTCGCCGATCTCGCCCCAGTAGGCGACGCTGGCTCCCCCGAGCGGGTCGGCCCCGATCCGGACGCCGGCCGACCGGATCGCGTCGAGGTCGAGCACCGCCGGCAGGTCGTCGACGTAGGTGCCGAGGAAGTCGTAGGACCCCGCCGCCTTCCGCGCCCGGGTGTACGGCGTGCGCCGCACGTCGGCGAGCCCGCCCTTGATCAGGTCGTTGGCGCGCGCCGCGATCACCGACGTGGCGTCGGAGTCGGCGGGGCCGCCGTGGGGCGGGTTGTACTTGAACCCGCCGTCGGACGGCGGGTTGTGCGACGGGGTGACCACGATGCCGTCGGCCAGGCCCGGCCCGTGCGAGCTTGCCGACGTTGGCCCGGATGATCGCGTGCGAGACGGCCGGCGTCGGCGTGTAGCCGTCGCGGTCGTCGACGAGCACGGTCACGTCGTTGGCGACGAGCACCTCGAGCGCGGTGGCCCACGCCGGCTCGGAGAGCCCGTGGGTGTCGCGGCCCGATGAACAGCGGGCCGTCGTACCCCTGCTCCTTGCGGTAGTCGCAGATCGCCTGCGTGGTCGCCACGATGTGGGTCTCGTTGAACGACGTCCTCAGGCTGGTGCCGCGGTGGCCGCTGGTGCCGAAGGCGACCTGCTGGTCGACGTCCTCGGGATCGGGCACGCCCGTGTAGTACGCCGTGACCAGGTGCGGGACGTCGACCAGGTCGCTCGGCTGGGCCGGGTGTCCGGCCGGCGAGTCGTTCACGGCATCGGGCACCTCCTGGTCCTTGGCCAGGATGGTCAGCCCGTCCTCGACGACGAAGCCGGCAGCCTTGTCCGCCTCGGGTCGACGCCGATCGTGGCACCGTCGGGGACCACGACGTTCTTGTCGATGATCGCGTTGCGGACCACGGCCCCGCGCCCCAGCCGGCACGCCGTGGAGCAGCACCGAGTCGGACACCTCGGCCCCGGCCTCGACCCGGCACGGCGGCGAGAGCACGGACGTGCTGACCGCGCCGCCGGTCACCACCACGCCGGGCGACAGGATCGAGTTGAACGTCGTGATCGGCTCGCCGAGCGTCGCCCTCGACGATCTTCGCCGGCGGCTGCGGTCCGTAGCGCGTGTAGATCGGCCACTGGGTGTTGTAGAGGTTGAACACCGGCAGCGGCGCGACCAGGTCCATGTGCGCGGCGTAGTAGGAGCCCATCGTCCCGACGTCGCGCCAGTAGCCGCGGTCGCGGTCGTTGGACCCGGGCACGTCGTTGTCCTTGTAGTCGTAGACGCCGGCTCGGTGCGGTCGACGAACCACGGGCACGATGTCGCCGCCCATGTCGTGCTTGGAGCCGCTCGAGCGTCGGCGTCGCTGCGTCACCGCCTCGCGCAGCGCGTCGGCGTCGAAGACGTAGTTGCCCATCGAGGCCAGCACCTCGTCCGGAGAGTCCGGCAGCCCCTCGGGGTCCTTCGGCTTCTCCAGGAACGCCCGGATCCGGTCGGGCGACGCCGGGTCGATGTCGATCACGCCGAACTGGTCGGCCAGCTCGATCGGCTGCCGGATCGCCGCGACGGTGCAGCCGCTGCCCCGGACGTCGACGTGCTGGTCGACCATCTGCGAGAAGTCCATCCGGTAGACGTGGTCGGCACCGACGACGACCACGATGTCGGGCCGCTCGTCGTTGAGCAGGTTCAGCGACTGGAAGATCGCGTCGGCGCTGCCGAGGTACCAGCGCTTGCCGACCCGCTGCTGGGCCGGCACCGGCGTGACGTAGTTGCCGAGCAGCGTCGACATCCGCCACGTCGTGGTGATGTGCCGGTCGAGGCTGTGCGACTTGTACTGCGTCAGCACGACGACCTTGAGGTAGCCGGAGTTCACGACGTTGGACAGGGCGAAGTCGATCAGCCGGTAGATGCCGCCGAACGGCACCGCCGGCTTGGCACGGTCGGCGGTGAGCGGCATCAGCCGCTTGCCCTCACCACCCGCGAGCACGATCGCGAGGACGTTCTTGCGGCTCGGGATGGTGTTCATCTCGGGGTCCCTGCGGAGACGCGAGCACAGCGGGCGGCTTCGTGGAGTGATTTCATGCCTCGAACCTAGTGGTGACGCGCGGCCACATTGCGAGGCTAGTTTCGATGGGCATGCGGATCGACGTGCTGAGCAAGGAGTACCCGCCGGAGATCTACGGCGGCGCCGGTGTGCACGTCGCCGAGCTGGTCCGCGCGCTGCGTGCCGTCGACGGCGTCGACGCGCGCGTGCACTGCTTCGGCGGGCCGCGCGACGAGGCCGGGCACGACGTCGTACGCCGACCCGGCGGAGCTGGCCGACGGCCAACGCGCGCGATCCGCACGCTCGGCGTCGACCTCGAGATGGTCGGCGGCTGCGCGGGCGCGGACGTCGTGCACTCGCACACCTGGTACGCCAACATGGCCGGCCACCTCGCCGTCGCTGCTGCACGGCGTCCCGCACGTGGTGACCGCGCACAGCCTCGAGCCGATGCGGCCGTGGAAGGCCGAGCAGCTCGGCGGCGGGTACGCCGTGTCGAGCTGGGTCGAGCGCACGGCGTACGACGCCGCCGACGCGCGTGATCGCGGTGAGCGCCGCGATGCGCGACGACGTGCTGCGCAGCTACCCGGACGTCGACCCGGACAAGGTCCACGTCGTGCACAACGGCATCGACACCGAGCTCTGGCCGCCGGTCAGCAACCCGCGACCGGGTCCGCGAGCTCGGCCTCGACCCCGACCGGCCGAGCGTGATCTTCGTCGGCCGGATCACCCGGCAGAAGGGCCTCCCGCTGTTCCTCCGGGCCGCGGCCCAGCTCCCGCCCGAGGTGCAGCTGATCCTGTGCGCGGGTGCGCCGGACACCAAGGAGATCGAGGCCGAGGTGCGCGGCCTGGTCGACGGACTCGCGGCAGACGCGCAGCGGCGTGGTGTGGATCGCCGAGATGCTCCCCCGCGCCGACGTGGTCGCGCTGCTCACCGCCGCGACCGTGTTCGCCTGCCCCTCGATCTACGAGCCGCTCGGCATCGTGAACCTCGAGGCGATGGCGTGCGAGACGGCGGTGGTCGCCACCGCGACCGGTGGCATCCCCGAGGTCGTCGTCGACGGCGAGACCGGCTGGCTGGTGCCGATCGAGCAGGCCACCGACGGCACCGGCACCCCGCTGCGACCCCGAGCAGTACGTCGCGGACCTCGCCGCCGCGCTGATCGACGCGGTCAGCGACCCGGCACCGCGCCGCGTCGTACGGGAAGGCCGGGCGGAGCCGCGCCCAGGAGTCGTTCGGCTGGCCGGCGATCGCCGAGCAGACGCTGGGCGTCTACCGCTCGCTCGGACGCTGAACGGTGGGCTCGCCGCGTCAGGCCAGGTCGAGACCCGGGTAGAGCGGGTTGCGGTCGAGCATCTCCTGCGCCTGCGCGTGCACGCGGTCGGCCACACCGTCGGCGAGCACGTACGACGCCTTCGACGGATCGCCCGCCTTCGTGGTGCCCGGAGTCGTGTTCGACAGCGTCTCCACGATCAGCTCGGCGACCTTGTCGAACTCGTCGTGGCCGAAGCCGCGCGTGGTCAGCGCGGGCGTGCCCAGCCGGACGCCGGTGGTGTACCAGGCACCGTTGGGGTCACGCGGCACCGAGTTGCGGTTGGTGACGACGCCGGCGTCGAGCAGTGCCGACTCGGCCTGTCGTCCGGTGAGCCCGAACGAGGCCACGTCGAGCAGCACGATGTGGTTGTCGGTGCCGCCCGTCACGAGCGTCGCGCCGCGCGTCAGGAACCCGTCGGCCAGCGACTTCGCGTTGTCGGCGATCCGCTGGGCGTAGGCCTGGAACTCGGGCTGCCTCGCCTCCGCGAGGGCGACGGCCTTGGCGGCCATCACGTGCGCGAGCGGACCACCGAGCACCATCGGGCAGCCGCGGTCGACGTCCGCCGCGAACTCCTCCTGTGCCAGCACCAGGCCGCCGCGAGGACCGCGCAGCGACTTGTGCGTGGTGGTCGTGGTGACGTGGGCGAACGGCACCGGGTCCTCGTCACCGGTGAACACCTTGCCCGCCACGAGGCCGGCGAAGTGCGCCATGTCGACCATGAGGGTGGCGCCGACCTCGTCGGCGATCTCGCGCATCTTGGCGAAGTTCACGCGGCGCGGGTAGGCGGAGTAGCCGGCGACGAGCACGAGCGGCTTGAACTCGCGCGCGGTCGCGCGCACCTTGTCGTAGTCGAGCAGTCCGGTCTCGGGGTCGGTGCCGTACTGCTGCTGGTGGAACATCTTGCCGCTGATGTTGGGCCGGAACCCGTGCGTCAGGTGGCCGCCGGCGTCGAGCGACATGCCGAGCAGGCGCTGGTTGCCGAACTCGTGGCGGAGGTCCTCCCAGTCCTGCTCGGAGAGCTCGTTGACGTTCTTGGCGCCGAGCCGCTGGAGCGCCGGCGTCTCGACCCGGTGGGCCAGGATCGACCAGAACGCGACCAGGTTGGCGTCGATGCCGGAGTGCGGCTGCGCATAGGCGTACGGCGCGCCGAACAGCTCGCGTGCGTGCTCGGCGGCGAGCGCCTCGACGGTGTCCACGTTCTGGCAGGCGGCGTAGAAGCGGTGGCCGACCGTGCCCTCGGCGTACTTGTCGCTGAACCAGGTGCCCATGGTCAGCAGCACGGCGGGCGAGGCGTAGTTCTCGCTGGCGATCAGCTTGAGCGACGACCGCTGGTCGGCCAGCTCCTTGCGGGTGGCGTCGGCGATGCGCGGCTCGACGGTCGCGATCACCTCGAGCGCGGCGTCGTACGCGGTCGACGCGGCCTTGGCGTAGGGCAGGGAGTCGGTCATGAGGCGCACCTAAACCCGCGGATCTACTGGCTGTTGTCGCCGCAGGCCTGGTCCAGGAACGCCAGCAGCCGGGCCTGCTGCCGGCGAGTCGGCACCACGAGTCGTCCGACCGGGTCCGCATCGCCGAGCCTGAGGAACGCCCGGAAGAGGAACGTCTGGGTGCTCTGCCCGCGTGCGTGGGCGTCGCATCGCCCTCCGGTGCCGATGTCGATCGGGACGGCGGCGCGCTCCGCGCCCCTAGGCGAGCACGGTGTCACCCGCGGTGCTCAGGTCGAACAGCACGGATCCCTCTACCTGCGTCACCGCGATGGGTTCGTCGCCCCGCCTGCGGGTGAGCACGAGGGTGCCGTGCAGCACGCTCCGCGGACCGGAGCCCTCGAGCGTCCAGGTGTCGCCGTAGCGGACGGACACGGTCGCGCGCGATCCGGCGGGCGGTGCACTCCGTGCGCCAGATCCGGTGCAGGAACCGGCCGGCCGTCGGCGGCCATCGGCTGCCGCACGGTGCGCGCCCCGGGTCAGCGCCACGCCGTGGATCGGCGCCCGGCCCGCCGCGACCGAGCAGTCCGCGCGCGGGAGGAAGTAGCGCAGGTCGACGATCTGCTGGCCGGGCACGTCGTAGTCGACCCGGTGCAGGCGCAGCGGGTAGCCCGCCCAGTCGACGCCGACCGAACGGACGTGGACCGGCCGGTCGTTGCCATTGATCACGCGCACCTGGCTGCGCCGCGTGCCCTCGTCGATGCGCTGCTGGATGAAGGACAGGTGCACGCCGCGCGGCAGCGGGTCAGGGGTCGCGACGACGATCGTGCGGTGGGCCTTCGGGCTGACGCTTGTCGGCGGGCTCGCCCGTCGGGCCGGCCCCGCACGCCGTCGAACCACCGAGGAGCAGCGCGACCAGCAGGGCGGGAATGGATCGGCCGCTCACGGTGCTCCCCTCTACGTGTCCTGGATCACCTTAGGCGGCGAAACGGACGGTTCCACGCCTGCACGCTTGTCCAGATCGTGGACATGCGTCTCACTGCATGAGATTGGCGTTTGTGGAACGGGTGTCCGCAACCTGAGACTTGCCGCATGAGTGCTGACCGGACGACCTGGCTCGTGGCCCGCCGCCACGTGGACCTCGGTCGTACGCGCAGCATGATCTGTCGTCATCGCTGACCCTGCCCGCGCCTGGACGACGACGTCCTGGGCCCTCCGTCCGCATGGAACAGGAAGCCACCGATGACCACCGCTCCGCAGCGAACTGCCCGTCCGCGTCCCAAGCGCGGTGAGGGCCAGTGGGCGCTCGGCTACACCGAGCCGCTGAACAAGAACGAGCAGACGAAGAAGGACGACAACCCGCTCAACGTGCGGGCCCGGATCCTGAACATCTACTCCAAGCGCGGCTTCTCCTCGATCGACCCGGCCGACCTGCGCGGGCGCTTCCGCTGGATGGGTCTCTACACGCAGCGCGCCCCGGGCTTCGACGGCGGCAAGACCGCGATGCTCGAGGAGGAGGAGCTCGACGACGAGTTCTTCATGATGCGCGTCCGCACCGACGGTGCGCTCCTCCCGGCCGCCGCGGTCCGGGCGCTGGGCGAGATCTCCACGGACTACGCCCGGGACACCGCCGACGTGACCGACCGGGAGAACATCCAGTACCACTGGATCCGGATCGAGGACGTCCCGGCGATCTGGGAGAAGCTCGACGCCGCCGGCCTGGACACGACCGAGGCCTGCGGCGACTCGCCGCGGCCGTTCCTCGGCTCCCCCGTCGCCGGCGTCGCCGCCGACGAGATCATCGACGGCACCGCGGCGCTGGAGGAGATCAAGCGCCGCTACATCGGCGACCCGGCGTTCTCGAACCTGCCCCGCAAGTTCAAGACCGCGCTCACCGGCCACCCCAGCCAGGACGTGTCGCCCGAGACCAACGACGTGTCCTTCGTCGGCACCGTCCACCCCGAGCACGGACCCGGCTTCGACCTGTGGGTCGGCGGCGGCCTGTCCACCAACCCGATGCTCGCGCAGAAGCTCGGGGTCTGGATCCCGCTGGACGAGGTCGCCGACGCCTGGGAGGGCGTGACCTCGATCTTCCGCGACTACGGCTACCGCCGGCTGCGCTCGCGCGCCCGGCTGAAGTTCCTGGTCGCCGACTGGGGCGTGGAGAAGTTCCGCGAGGTGCTCGAGACCGAGTACCTGCACCGCACGCTCGTCGACAACCCGTCGCCCGAGGCGCCCAAGCACCACCGGGACCACATCGGCGATCCACGAGCAGAAGGACGGCAAGTTCTACGTCGGCGTCGCCCCGCTCGTCGGGCGGGTCTCCGGCAGCACGCTGACCGGGCTGGCCGACCTGATCGAGGAGTACGGCGCGGCCGGCGCCCGGCTCACGGCGTACCAGAAGATCGTGCGTGCTCGGCGTCCCCGCCGACCGGCTCGACGGCTTCGTCGCCCGGCTGCCCGAGATCGGGCTGACGGCGACGCCGTCGAACTGGCGGCAGAACACGATGGCCTGCACCGGCATCGAGTTCTGCAAGCTCGCGATCGTCGACACCAAGGACCGCGCCCGCGACCTCGTCGCCGAGCTCGAGCGGCGGTTCCCCGACCTCGACGTGCCGATCACGGTCAACGTCAACGGCTGCCCCAACGCCTGCGCCCGCACCCAGGTCGCCGACATCGGGCTCAAGGGCCAGCTGGTGATGGACGCCGACCGCAACCAGGTCGAGGGCTTCCAGGTGCACCTGGGCGGCGCCACCGGCCTGGACGCGAACTTCGGCCGCAAGCTCCGCGCGCACAAGGTCACCAGCGCCGGGCTCGACGACTACGTCACCAACGTGGTCTCGGCGTTCCTGGCGCACCGCAAGGACGGACGAGCCGTTCGCCGACTGGGTGGCCCGCGCCGACGAGGAGCTGCTGCGCGGCGAGAGTCCGACAGGCTCGACCACCAGGAGGTCGCCCATGTCTGAGCGCGCCGTTCCCGAACAGCTGCCCCTACTGCGGCGACGACAACCTGTGGCCGCACCAGTCCTCCGAGGACTCCCCGGCTTCGGCGAGTGGGAGTGCCGCTCGTGCCTGCGGGCGTTCAAGCTCACGCATGCTCGGCCAGATCGCCCGTCCGGGAGGCCACCGACGATGACGGTCCCCACCACCGAGCGCGCCCGGCTCGCACGCGGTTCGGAGACGTTCGGGCGCAGCCCCGAGGAGCTGCGCGAGATCGTGTCGCACGTCGGCGCCGAGCTCGAGCTCGCTCCCGCCGAGGACATCATCGAGTGGGCCGTCGCCACGTTCGGCGACCGGTTCTGCATCACCTCGTCGATGGCCGACGCGGTGCTCTCGCACCTGGCCTCGAAGGTCGCGCCCGGGATCGACGTGGTGTTCCTCGACACCGGCTACCACTTCGCCGAGACGATCGGCACCCGTGACGCGGTCGAGGCGACGCTGCCGGTCAACCTGATCAGCATCACGCCCGTGCAGAGCGTGGCCGAGCAGGACGCGACGTACGGCAAGGACCTGTACAAGACCGACCCCGACCTGTGCTGCGCGCTGCGCAAGGTGCAGCCGCTCAAGCAGTCGCTCGCCGGGTACGACGCGTGGGCGACCGGACTGCGTCGCGCCGAGACGCACAACCGGGTGATCGCGCCCGTCGTCGGCTGGGACGAGAAGAAGCAGAAGGTGAAGGTCTCCCCGCTCGCCCGCTGGAGCGACGAGGAGGTCGAGCGCTACATCACCGACAACGGCGTACTCGTCAACCCGCTCCAGTACGACGGCTACCCCTCGATCGGCTGCTGGCCCTGCACGCGCCGGGTCGCCCCCGGCGAGGACCCGCGCAGCGGTCGCTGGGCCGGCACCAACAAGACCGAGTGCGGGATCCACCAGTGACCGCCCGCATCCACGCCCACCACGCAGACAACGACGTCAGCGCCGACAGCCACCGAAGGAGGCTGACATGTCCGCACCCGCACTGATCGCCCTCGCCCACGGCAGCCGCGACCCGCGCTCGTCCGCGACCATCGAGGCGCTCGTCGCCCAGGTGCGCGAGCTCCGGCCCGACCTGCGCATCGAGGCGGCGTTCCTCGAGCTCTCGAAGCCGGCCTTCGGCAAGGTCGTCGACAAGCTGGTCCGCGCCGGCCACGACGAGATCGTCGTCGTACCGCTGCTGCTCAGCGAGGCCTACCACGCGAAGGTCGACGTGCCGTCCGCCGTCGCCGAGGCGTCCGCACGCCACGAGAACCTGCAGATCCGCGCCAGCCGCATCCTCGGCATGGAGCCGACCTTCCTCGAGGTGCTCGACAAGCGGCTGCGCGACGCGCTGAGCAAGGCGCGCGTGCGCGAGCTGGACGCCCTGGTGCTGGCCGCGGCCGGCTCCTCCGACCCGCTCGCCAACCAGGCCGTCGCCCGGCTGGCCCGCGTCTGGGGCGCCCGCCACCGGCTGCCGGTGACCGCGGCGTTCGCCTCGGCCGCTCCCCCGGCGACCGGTGAGGCGGTGCGCGCGTTCCGCGGCGAGGGCCGCCGGCACGTGGCGGTGGCGACGATGATGCTCGCCCCCGGCTTCCTGCCCGACCGGGCCGCCGAGCTCGCGCTACGAGGCCGGCGCGGTCGCCGTCTCCGAGCCGCTCGGCGCCGACCCCGAGCTCGCCCGCGCCGTACTCGCCCGCTACGCCGTCGGCGCCGTCGAGCTCGTCCCCGTCTGACCCCTCCGCCGACCCGGCGCAGATGGCGAAGGAATCAGCGCTGACCCGTCGCAGATGGTGATCGGATGAGCGCTGACCCGTCGCAGATGGTCATCGACCAACCGCCATCTGCGACGGGTCGCCCCTCAGACGCCGCCATCTGCGACGGGTCGCCCACTCTGACGCCGCCATCTGCGACGGGTCGCCCACTCGGACGCCGCCATCTGCGACGGGTCAGCGGAAGGGGGTACGGCGAGCGCGGTGGAGGCGGAGGTCGCGGCGTATCTCGAAGGTGTCGGGGAGGACGGCACGGATACGGGCGAGCAGGGCGGGCGGGTCTCGTCGGGGAGCAGCAGGTAGGCGGAGATCGTCGACATCAGGCCGACCATGTCGTCCGCGTGCATCGTGTCCGTGATGGTCAGCTCGTGCTGCTCCACGTCCGTGAAGTACGGCGAGGCGAGCAGCTCGTTGCCCGGCCACGGCATGCCGTCGGGCTCGTCCTCCGCGCCGACGACGTCCTCGGAGCCGATCACCTCATCGCCGCAGCTCCTCGACCCGTGCCGCGAGCTCCTCGTCGGCGATGTCGATCGGGCCGCCGAGGCAGGCGAACACACCGCCCTCGCGGACCAGGCGCGCGGCTCGCTCCCATCGGGTCGTCTGGGTCGGTCCAGTGCCAGGCCGCCGCGGCGTACAGCAGGTCAGACCGGGGGCTGTTCCCCCAGCTCCTCCAGGCGCGCGGTGACCACCGTGACCGGGAGCCCGGCCGTGGTCCGGGCCAGCACGGCGCACATCTGCGGGTCCGGCTCGACGGCGGTGACCGCTGATGCCGCTCCCCGCGACCAGGCGCGTCGCCTTGCCGGTGCCGGCACCGATCTCGATCGCGGACGAGACGGATCCGTCCCCGACGAGCAGGTCGAGCAGCTCCGCGGGATAGCCGGGGCGGTAGCGCTCGTAGCGTTCGGCGACCGACCCGAACGTCAGCCCACGCGGCCGGGCCGGTCATCGCACGAGCCGGTCCAGCAGCCGCTCCAGCTCCCCGGCCGGGTCGGCGGTGAGGCCGCCGTGCACCGGCCCCGGCTGGACGACGGTGCTGCGCGGCGCCTTGAGGAAGCCGAACCGCACGCCGAGGTCCTTGCCGCGCGATCTCACCGAGCGCGTCGTCGCCGCGGCAGACCCCGGCGACGAACTCCAGCCCCCGGCACACGGCGGCCCGGTCGACGCCCGGGTCGAGAGCGGCCAGGCGCAGCTCGTCGACCTGCCACGCCGCGTCGAGGAAACCGTGACTCCTCGCAGTAGAGGACGACGCCCACGTTGACGAACTCCTCGCGGTCGACGCGCGGCACGGCACGCAGGACGACGTACTGGTACGGGTGGTGGTCGACTCCGTCGAGGCTCACGACGCGGCTCCCGGCAGCCAGGGCCGGCGCCCGCCGACGCCGTCGCGGCGCGCCCGCAGGAAGGAGACGTACGACGCGCGCAGCTCGGCCGGGGTCGCCGCACCGGGCACCGGCGCCAGCCAGCCGTCGGGCACGTCGGCGACGACCTCGGTGAGCACCGCGTCGGTGAGCGTGGCCGCGAGCTCGGCGTCGAGCCCCGCGACCTCGCCGAGCGGATCGCGCGAGCACGTGCTGGGATGCGTCGTACGGCTGGGCCGCGAAGCGGTCGGCGGACCCGACTCCCCCGCTCCAGCCGTGGTGGAAGTAGAGCGAGGCACCGTGGTCGATCAGCCAGGGCCGTCCGTGCCAGACCAGCAGGTTGGGGTTGCGCCAGCTCCGGTCGACGTTGGCGACGTAGGCGTCGAGCCAGAGCAGCCGTCCGGCGAAGTCCGGCGTGACCTCGACGGAGGTGTCGAAGCCGAACGAGCCCGGCAGGAAGTCGACGCCGAGGTTGCTGCCGAGACTCGCGGTGAGCAGGTCCTGCACCTCCTCGTCGGCCTCGTAGCGGGCGATCGCGGCGTCCAGCTCGATCTCGACCAGCCGGGGCGTGTCCAGCCCGAGGTGCCCAGCCAGTCCGGCGACGATCACCTCGGCGACCAGCACGTTGAGACCCTGGCCGGCTCCGCGGAACTTGCAGACGTAGGTGCCCAGGTCGTCGGCCTCGACGATGCCGGGCAGCGACCCGCCCTCCCGGAGCGGGGCGACGTAGCGGGTGGCCCGGACCGCGGCCAGGCCGGTGCGGGTCTCGCTCACGAGGGAAGCGGCTCGTTCTCGAGGCGGGCCCGCTGCTCGGCCACGTCGTAGTCCGGGTCGGGCCAGTGCAGGTCCATCGCCCGCAGCTTCTCCAGCAGCAGGCTGCCGATGGCCCAGTTGCGGTACCACTTCCGGTCGCTCGGCACGACGTACCACGGGGCGGCGTCGGTGTTGCAGCGCTCGAGGGCGATCTCGTAGGCCTCCTGGTACTGCGGCCACTTGCGGCGCTCGTCGACGTCGCCCGGCTTGAACTTCCACTGCTTGGTGGGGTCGTCGAGCCGGGCCAGCAGCCGCTCCTTCTGCTTGTCGGCGGAGATGTGGAGCATGCACTTGATGATCGTGGTGCCGCCGTCGGCCAGCCGTTTCTCGAACTCGTTGATCGCGCCGTACCTGCGCTCGATCTCCTCCGGCTTCGCCAGCTCGTGGACGCGCACGATCAGGACGTCCTCGTAGTGCGAGCGGTCGAAGACGCCGACCTTGCCCGGCGCCGGCACCTCCTTCTCGACCCGCCACAGGAAGTCCTGGGCCAGCTCCTCCTTCGTCGGCGCCTTGAACGAGAAGATCCGCAGGCCGTTGGGGTCGAAGAGGCCGGTCGTGTGCTTGAGGACGCCCCCCTTGCCGGAGGTGTCCATCCCCTGGAGCACGAGCAGGATGCGCCGCTCCCCGTCGGTGTAGCCGGACGCGAACAGCTTCTCCTGCAGCTCGAACAGCTCCTCGCCCATCGCCGGCAGCGCCTTCTTGCCGTCCTTCTTGGTGCCGTCGAACCCCGGTTTCGCGTGCGGGTCGATCGCGGTCAGGTCGACGGGACCTGGTGGCAGGCGCAGCAGGTCACTGATCGGGGTCTCGCCGGAGTCAGCCATGCGCCGAGGATAGGCGGACCGAGGTCCGCCCGTCCCCGGCGCAGGACCGTCCGCCTCAGGGCAGGCGGGGGGTGAGCCGTACGGAGCGTTGCCGTGCGTAGGCTGAGCGGCATGGATCTGCCCGTGATGCCGCCGGTGCGGCCGATGCTGGCCAAGTCGGTCAAGGGGATCCCCGATCCCGCGAAGTTCGAGGGCGGCCTGTCGTTCGAGCCGAAGTGGGACGGCTTCCGGTGCATCGTGTTCCGCGACGGCGACGAGGTGGAGCTGGCCTCGCGCAACACCAAGCCGCTGACGCGGTACTTCCCGGAGGTGGTGGCGGCGATCCGCGAGCAGCTGCCGGAGCGGTGCGTGCTCGACGGCGAGGTCTTCGTCTCCGTGGGCGACCGGCTCGAGTTCGAGGTGCTCCAGGAGCGGATCCATCCCGCGGCCTCGCGCGTGAACATGCTGGCGGAGTCGACACCGGCCGGGTTCGTGGCGTTCGACCTGCTGGCGCTCGGCGACGCGTCGTACGTCGACCGCCCGCTCAGCGAGCGCCGCGCGGCCCTCGAGGGAGCGCTGTCCGGGCTGACCGGACCGTGCCACCTGACCCGCACGACGACCGACCCGGCCGAGGCCAGGTCGTGGTTCGACCAGTTCGAGGGGGCCGGGCTCGACGGGGTCGTCGCCAAGCCGCTCGGCTCGCCGTACCAGGAGAACGCGCGGTCGATGCTCAAGATCAAGCACGAGCGCACCGCCGACGTCGTGCTCTGCGGCTACCGGCTGCACAAGACCTCGACGCCGGAGCAGCCCTTGCTGGGCTCGCTCCTGCTGGGCCTGTACGACGGCGACGGCAAGCTCCAGCACATCGGCGTCTCGGCCAGCTTCACCGCCAAGCGGCGCGCCGAGCTGATCGACGAGCTCAAGCCGCTGGAGACCGGGATCGAGGACCACCCCTGGGGCGAGTGGAGCGACTGGGCGATCGCCAACCCCGACCGGGTGCCCGGCACGCAGAGCCGCTGGAGCACCGGCAAGGACCTGTCGTTCGTGCCGCTGCGGCCCGACGTGGTGCTGGAGGTCGGCTACGACCACATGGAGGGCCGCCGCTTCCGGCACACCGCGCAGTTCAAGCGCTGGCGGCCCGACCGCGATCCCGAGTCGTGTGGCTACGAGCAGCTCGACGAACCGGTGAGCTACGACCTCGCGGAAGTGCTCGGCGGCTAGCAGCGCCCAGGACACTAGACTTGGCGCATGACTGACTACCCCGTCGTGCTGCTGGTCGAGCAGGAGCTGAGCACCCTCGACGCGCGCCAGGTGCGTGGCCTGCACGAGGACATCGACGAGCCCGTGCGCTACCACGTGCTGCTGCCCGTCGAGGACGCCGCCTACCGGGTCGAGAGCGCCATGGGCACGCTCGGCACCGGTGAGATGGCCAACCCCGGGTTGCTGGTCGACGAGGCCGAGATCGCCGAGATGCAGACCGAGATCCTGACCGGCGCACGCGCCGCCCTCAAGAACACCGTCGCGGCGCTCGAGGCGGTCGGGGGCGCCGCGGTCGGCGACCTGCTCACCGCCGACCCGATCGACGGACTGATCGCCAAGGTCGCCGAGACCGACGCCGCCGAGGCGATCATCCTGACCCGCCCGCACGTGGTCTCCGAGTTCTTCCACCTCGACTGGACCTCGCGTGCCCGCCGCAAGCTCGGAGTCCCCGTGCTGCACCTCCTCGAGCACGAGAACTTCGACGAGCAGTCCGGCCAGGGAGAGGGCGTCACCGGTCTCTGACCAGCGGGCTTGCCACCGTGCCCTAGGGTCGCGGAGTGGGTCTCTTCTCCCGTGGTCATGCCTCGTCACCGGGTGCGCAGCACGACGCGTTCTGGCACTGGTGGGACGAGTCCGGCCAGCGGTTGACCACCGGCGCCCTCGCGCGCAACGACCCGATGTCGGTCAGCGACGCGATCTCCTCGGCCGTGGAGACCATCCACCCCGAGCTCGCATGGGAGCTGGCGTCGGGTGAGGTCTCCGAGCACGTGCTGGTCGTGACCGCGGGCGGCAACCCCGATCTGCGGGCCGCGGCCCGGCGCTGGCTGCTGGCCGCGCCGCCCGCCGACGAGGTCTGGTCCTACGCCGACTTCCGGCCGCCGGCCGGCGACCCGGAGTCGATCCGGCTCTCGTCGGGGCAGGCGCCCGACATCGACTTCGCGCGCGTCTGCGTCACCGCCCGGCTGTCCGGCAGCCGCTTCGACACCGTCGTGTTCCATCCCGTGTTCGCCGACCTCGACCCCCACTCCCGGTCGCAGGTGGCGTTCCTGGCCCTCGACGCCACGCTCGGCGAGCACGACGTCGAGCTGTGGATCGGTGAGGTGTCGGCGTCGGAGATCTCGCCGGTCGACGGGTTCGGGCTCCGCGCCCTGCGCGCCGTCGTACGCGACCACACGCGTGCGAAGGTCGACGAGGACGGCCGCCCCAGCTGGATCCTCATGCAGGGCGACACCCCGCAGGGCCCGCTGATCGCCGCCGCCCAGGTGCCGCTGCACCCGGCGACGGCGCCGCACCTCGGCACCCACGTCGCGGTGCTGCTCCCCTACCGGCACCGCACCCCCGAAGGCCTGCCCGCCGACGCGTCGCTCAGCGCGCTCCGCGAGTTCGAGGACGGGCTCGCGCAGGCGATGGGCACGGACGGTCAGGTCGTCGCACACCAGTCCAGCAACGGCACCCGGGTGCTGCACCTGTACGTCGACGACACGTCAGGCGCCACGCACCGAGCGAAGGCCGCCGCCCGGCAGTGGCCCGAGGGCAAGGCGCACGTGCAGGCGATGGCCGACCCCGGCTGGCAGTCGGTCGCCCACCTGCGGGCATGACCCGGACGGCGGTCAGGGGCTTCCGGGCTGAAGGAGCAGACCCGGACAGCCCCTGACTCAGCCAGCCGTGGCTCATCGACTCCCCCGCGACTCCGAACGCGTGCAGCCAGGAGATCTCGGTGGCTGCCGAGTCCGATGGTCGTGACCGCCACCAGGCACAGCACCGCGATCGCCCGGGCGTGGGCGGAAGCGCCGGGTGTCCGCGCCAGCCGGCTCCGGCGGAGCCACAGGGCAACGGCCACAGCCAGTGTCACCAGCTCGAGCAGGCAGCACAGCGACGTCGGCCAGTCCCACCGCCTCCGGTGTCCAGGTCTCGGGCCCGAGCGGCAGACCGACCGTCCGGGAGACGAGCCAGAGCCCCAGCGGGACCACCGACACCGCAACCACGGCGCCGAGCGACGAGCCGGTCGAGCCGGACGAGCACCACCAGCCCGAGTGCGAGCTCCGCGATGGCCAAGCACGACGAAGAAGGAGCCGGCCGCCGGCCACTCCGCCAGGTGCTCGGGGATCACCGCGGCGTGGATGGCGGCGCTGCCGACCAACCCGGCGACGAGGAGCAGCCGCAGGTCGTGGATCCGGCCGTTCGGCGCGGACCCGACCTCGCGTCGCGTCCCGAGGACCAGCCGGCCCCCGCGGAGCGCGACCGCCCACCCCACCAGCACCAGGTTGGTGACCAGCATCAGGCCGCCGCCGACGCGCGACCGCACGCACCTGCAGCGCCAGGTCGGTACGCTGCTGGGCGGCCGCACAGGCCGCGTCGCAGGCTTCGTCGCGCATCGCGTTCATGGCCCCCATGTGGATCGCCTGGAGGTGGTAGTCGTAGGCCGAGCTCACCGCCAGGCCGACCACACCCGCGAGGGTCCCGGCGGCGACCACCAGGAGCGCGGTGATCACCACCGCCCGGGTGCGCCGTGGCGCCCGACCGAACCGGGCCAGCGCCACGGACGTCGCGGCGAGCACGGCGATCACGAAGACCGGCAGGAACAGGGTCGACTCGCGCAGCCACGCCTGGAACGGGGAGTCCATCCGCTCGATCGCCCCGGCGGCCTCGCGCAGCGACATCACCCAGAACCCGTCGCCGTACGCCATCAGGGCGGCCAGCGGCAGCACGGTCCACCACGCGACACCAGGTCGGCTGCGGGCTTCGTCCGGGACGGTCCGCGGTGCCGACCCGGACGGCAGGCGCGATCGCGGTCATCAGGTGATCTCCCAGCCGAACATCATCGCGTGGTCCTCGTGCGCCAGGTTGTGGCAGTGCGCGACGTACGGCCCGACGAAGTCGCGGAACCCGCGGTAGATGATCACGGACTCGCCGGGATCGAGCGCCACCAGGTCCTCGCGCGAGACGTCGTCCGGGTGGCCGGGATCCGGGGTCACGGTCACGTCCCGGCCGTTGCGCATCACCGTGCGGTGCTCCTCCATGTGCAGGTGGAACGGGTGCACCCAGCCACCGCCGCCGTTGCGGATCTCCCACAGGTTGAAGCTGCCCTTCTTCTGCTGGGCCAGCGGCGTCTTCCCGGCGGGGTTCTTCAGGCTCGTCGCCACCGTGGCCGGGTCGAACTGCTTGCCGTTGATCAGCCACTCGATCTCGCCGCCGATGACGCCGCGCTTGACCTCGAAGATCAACCGGTTGTCCATCAGGGTCTTCCAGTTGCCCGGCAGCGGCGGCAGCGGCCGCAGCGGCTGGAGCGGCTCCGGGATCAGGCTGTTGTCCTCCGCGTCGTCGCCGATCACGAACTTCATCATCGGCACCTTGTAGGCCGGGTCGGGGCTGAACCGGGAGGAGTTCTCCCACATCCGGCCGTTCGGCATCTTCATCACGTTGGTCAGGTAGATGACGTCGCCCTTGGTGGTCGGCGAGCCGTCCTGGTACTTGGTGAAGTCGACGATGAACTCGCGGCGCTTGGCCGGCCACAGCTCGAAGGAGTCCCGGGTGATCGGGAACGGCAGCAGCCCGCCGTCCGAGGCGATCTGGGTGAACTGCATGCACTGCTGGCCGTCGGGGATCCGGTACTGGCCCTCGAGCTCGTCGCCGGTGTAGCCGAGCGACACTCGCGGACTTGGGGCCCTGGGTCGAGCTCATCAGCTTGAACTCGTAGATCCGCGCGACCGAGGCGTCGAGGAAGCGGAAGCGGTACTTGCGCCGCTTCACCTCCAGCGTCGGGTAGGCGGTGCCGTTGACGGTGAAGATGTCGCCGACGAAGCCGTGGTTGGGGAAGTGCTTGAAGAAGGTCTTGCCCCACCACTCCGGGTGCTTCGCGGGGTTCTTCGCGTGCCGGGAACTCGCCGTCGAGGTCGTGCATGTCCTGGTGGATCGTGACGCCGTCGTCCAGCCGGCAGTCGTAGAACGCCAGCGGGATGTCGTAGTCGACGTCGAACGACCCGTCGTCGTGGTTCGTGCGCACGCCGGGCAGGCGGAGCCCCTGGGTCTCGTCGCCCATGTCCATCCCGTTCTCGGGGTCGTAGATCGGGTAGAGGCCGACCATGCCCTTGTAGACGTTGGAGCCGGTGTGGTCCATCCGGTGGTCGTGGAACCAGAAGAAGCTCTGCTTCTCCCGGTAGTCGTTGCCGGCCGGCCAGTTCAGGTACAGGTTGTCGACCCACATCCCCGGCTTGTAGCCCTTGTCCTTGGGGCCGCGACGCATCGAGTAGTGCGGGTTGCCGTCGCTCTCCGGCGCGGTGTGCCCGTTGTGCAGGTGGGTCAGGAACGACTAGTCCGGTGAGCCGAAGTCCTGGCGGTCGAGGTTGTCGGGGTTCTCGTCGAGGTGGTTCTCGAACCGGACCAGCGCCGGCTTGCCGTACTCGGCGTTGATCATCGGGCCCGGGAACTGCCGTTGAAGCCGTAGATCGTGCTGGGCGGAAGCGTACGACGGGTGCCCGCGGCGTAGGTCTTGCCGTCGGCGTCGAACGAGACGGCCGGCTTGCCGCCCTTGGTCGATCGGCAGCACCTGCGAGGTGGTGAAGCTGTGCGTGCCGACCTGCACGTCGATCTTGTAGACGATCGGGTCCGGGGTACCCGAGGCCTGTCGGGGCCCCAGATCTGGTGCCGCTCGTTGCCCAGCGAGTTCTGCTGGCCCAGCCCCGGTCCCGGCGGCAGGTCCCAGCTCCTGGTAGTCCTGCCTCGGGCGCGAGCGCCTTCGGGATGGGCAGCTCGTCCTTGAACGGCTCCAGGATCAGCGGGCTGGTCGGGAACGCCTCGGTGTAGAGCAGCACGTCGCCGATCGTGGTCGCCGACGCGGAGAACACCCCGTCGGTCGACCACAGGCCCTTCTGCTGCAGCGAGGGCACCACGAGTCCCTGGGCGGTGGCCAGGCCCAACCCGACTCCGCCCACCGCGCCGACCCGCAGGACGGTGCGTCGAGCGAGCCCCCCTTCGGTCTCGCCCCCCTCATCGACCACGTCTGTTTCTGGCATGTCTGTCGTCATAATCTGTCCCCAGGCTTTTTGTCGCGGGGCCATCGGTCACGGCCCTACCTCGACCGCAATCCTCGGGAACCGACATTGCGGAAAACTTGGAGATCCGACACAGGTCTGAACCACCGGTGCGCAAATCAAGAATGCGGGGAGTTACCCGAGTGCAGGACGGGGCTGGTGGGTACGCTCGATCCGGTTTGCGGTCCTCATGCCAATGCGCCGCGACTTTCTTGCTCGGCTGGATCATCGGCTGCTCGCCGCGCGCCTTCAGGAGCTTCACATGGCCCCACCGTCCGAGGGGGGTGCCACCGTGGGCGGCCGCACCGTGAGGTGAATGCCTGGCATTCACCTCGCTACCTGTGAGATTTGCAAACTACTATCCCGGATAGTAATTGCTCTCTCCCACCCTACTGAGACCCAATTACTATCTGCGGATAGTAATTGCTTGCGCCACCTGTGGACAACTCACTTCCGGCGACCGGGTCGGAACGGATCCGTCAGTACGAAATTCCGTATTAGGGCCAACTCCCGGATCAGGAAGTGCCGCGTGGAGCCGGTGGGTCACGGCTCGACCCGGTTGCCGTCCTCATCCCAGTGCGCCGCGACCTTCTTGCTCGGCTGGACCCTCGGCGGCTCGCCGGGCATCTTCGGGTAGTCCGGCGGGAAGTTCGTCTCACCCTCGGGCGAGGCGTCGTACAGGTCGATCAGCGGCTGCAGGTCGCAGGCCACGTCGTTGATCGCCGCCATCGCGTCGCCACGGTCGGCGAAACGCTCGGGAGCCGTGTGGAGGTTGAACTCCCTGGGGTCCGTGACCTGTGCCAGGTCGTCCCAGGTGAGTGGCATCGAGACCGGCGCGCCCGGCAGCGGGCGCAGGGAGTACGCCGAGGCGATGGTGCGGTCGCGGTTGTTCTGGTTGAAGTCGACGAAGATCCGCTCGCCACGCTCCTCCTTCCACCACTTGGTGGTGACGCCCGCGTCGCGCTTCTCGAGCTCGCGTCCGAAGCCGATCGCCGCGTGGCGCACGTCCTCGAAGCTCCAGCGCGGCTCGATCCGGACGTAGATGTGGATGCCGCGGTTGCCGGACGTCTTCGGGAAGCCGACCAGGCCGAGCTCGGTCGAGCAGCTCGTTCGCGACGCCGGCGACGCGGACCGCGTCGGCGAACGTGGTGCCGGGCTGCGGGTCGAGGTCGATCCGGAGCTCGTCGGGGTGGTCGTTGTCACCGCTGCGCGTGGGCCACGGGTGGAACGTGATCGTGCCCATCTGGGCGCACCAGCCGACGGTGGCGAGGTTGGTGACGCAGACCTCCTCGGCCGTGCGCCCGCTGGGGAAGGTCACCCGCGTCGTCTCGACGTACTCCGGGGCGCCCTTGGGCACCCGCTTGCTGTAGAACGCGTCGCTCTTGTCGCCGCGCCCCGTGGCCAGCGTGATGCCCTCGTGGACGCCCGTGGTCCAGCGCTCCAGGGCGGTGGGCCGGTCACCGAGGGCGCGCATGATGCCGTTGCCGACGGAGACGTAGTACTGGACGACCTGGAGCTTGGTGACCTCGGGTCCGCGCTCGGTGGCCGGGTAGATCACCCGGTCGGGACTGGTGACCCGGACCGCCTGCCCGTGCGCGTCGACCTCGACCGCCGCTGCCTTCGCCATGGTCCGAGCCTAGAGGGAGTCGGGAACGGACCGTCGGGACGACGCCCCGAGGGATCAGCGCTCGAGGACCTCGATCACCGAGTTGGGGCGGAACGTCGGGCGCCGGTCGAGGTCGTGAGCCTGTGCCCGCTCGTGCTCGAACCCCCCGGTTGTCACGAGCACCCAGCGGTCGACCGGCGCCGTCTGTCCCAGCACCCCCGTCTCCACGCCGCGCACCGATGCGAGCACGGCGTCGCCGCACTCGACATGCACGGGCGGGAAGTGGAAGGCCATCCGGTGCAGCTCCTCGTGCGGACCGAGGAACGCCACGGGACGCCCGAGGGCAGTCGCCGCAGACACCGCAGATCCGGCTGAGCGCGCACTGGGTGACCCGCCGCTTGTTCAGCAGCGTCAGCGACGCGCGCCCGTCGTCGTACTCGCAGGCGAAGGGCACCGCGGCACCCAGCTCGGGGTCGCGGGGCCGCTCGTCGAGCCCGGTGGTGCCGATCATCCGGGGTCCCCGGCGAGGCGTGAGCGAAGCGAGCGGCTCGTTGGGGTGGTCATGCCGTCGCCCGGCTCATGTACTTGCCGGTCTCCAGCCTCCGCACCTGACGCTCGGCGTCGGTCTTGCGGTGCCGGTCGACGTCGGGGCCGGCGGCTCCGGTGCCTCGGGGTCCGGGCCGCTGTGTTCTTCGTCCACCAGTTGGGCAGCGACAGCTTCATGATCGTGCGCAGCGCCTGACCGTACTGCCTGTGCAGCGGGCCCGTCGTGTACGGGATGCCGTACTTCTCGCACAGCGCGCGCACCTTGACCGCGATCTCCGGGTAGCGGTTGCTCGGGAGGTCGGGGAACAGGTGGTGCTCGATCTGGAAGCCGAGGCTGCCGCTCATGATGTGGAGCAGCTTGCCGCCCTCGAAGTTCGCCGAGCCGAGCATCTGGCGCAGGTACCACTCCGGGCGGGTCTCGTCCTCGATCTCCTCCTCGGTGAAGTGCATCGCACCGTCGGGGAAGTGACCGCAGAAGATGATCATGTAGGACCACAGGTTGCGCATCAGGTTCGCGGTCGCGTTGGCGCTGGCGGTGGCCAGGAAGTGCGGGCCGGTCAGCGCCGGGTAGATCACGTAGTCCTTCGTGATCTGCCTGCGGATCTTGCGCCCGATCTGCTTGAGCTGCTTCTTCATCACGCGCGGGTCCTTCTCGCGCTTGCGGATCGCCTCGATGTCGAGGTCGTGCAGCGCGACGCCCCACTGGAACAGGGTGGCGAGGGCGGCGTTGTAGATCGGCTGCCCGAGGTTGAACGGGCTCCACTTCTGCTCGCGCGCCATCCGCAGGATGCCGTAGCCGATGTCGTTGTCGTAGCCGAGCACGTTGGTGAACTGGTGGTGCACGTAGTTGTGGCTGTGCTTCCACTGCTCGGCGGGCTGAGCGGTGTCCCACTCCCAGTTGCTGGAGTGGACCTCGGGGTCGTTCATCCAGTCCCACTGCCCGTGCATCACGTTGTGGCCGATCTCCATGTTCTCCAGGATCTTGGCCGTGCCGAGCATGGCCGCGCCGGCGAGCCAGGCGGGCGGGAAGAAGCTGGCGAACAGGGTGATCCGGCCGGCCGCGGCGAGCCGGCGCTGGATCGTGATCATCCGGTAGATGTACGCCGCGTCGTCGTCGTTGCGGGACTCCTCGACGTCGGCGCGGATTGCGTCGAGCTCACGTCCCAGCTCCTCCACCTCCTCGGTGGTGAGGTGGGTGTACTCCTTCACGTCTGCGATGGCCATGCGTGTGTCCTTTCGTCGGGTGGTCTCGACAGGCTCGACCACCGGGGAGTGTCAGATGTCGAGCTCGCAGTCACCGACGGGCACGGTGATGCAGGTCTGGACGTTCTCGTTGGGGTCGGAGTACTCCGTGCCGTTGCGCAGGTCGCGCACCTTGCCGGAGACCATGGTCACCGTGCAGGTGTGGCAGATGCCGGCGCGGCAGCCGTACGGCATGCCCACCCCGACGCTCTCGCCCGCCTCGAGCACGGTGGTGGCACCGTCGACGTCGGCGGTCTTGCCGGAGTTGCGGAACGTGATCGTGCCGCCCTCGCCGCCGTCGCCCTCGAAGTTGAGCGAGAACCGCTCGAGGTGCAGCCTGTCCTCCAGCCCGGCCTTCTCCCAGAACTCCTCAGCGGCGTCCAGCATCGGGCCGGGACCGCAGGCCCACACCTCACGTTCACGCCAGTCGGAGCACAGGCCGTCGAGGTGCTCGTCGAGCGACAGAAGCCCGTCGGTGTCCGTGTGCCGCTCGTGGAGCGTCAGCGTCGGGTGCCTGTGGACCAGCTCCTTGAGCTCGTCGCGGAAGATCATCCGGTCCGGCGTGGTCGAGGAGTAGCTGAGGACGACGTCGGGCATCGTGTCGCGCCGCGACAGGGTGCGCAGCATCGCCATCACCGGCGTGATCCCGCTGCCACCGACCAGGAACAGGATCTTCTCCGGCGGCGGGTTGGGGAGCACGAAGTCACCGGACGGCAGCGCCAGCCGGATGATCGTGCCCGGCGCGACACCGCTGACCAGGTGCTCGGACAGGAAGCCCTCGGGCATCGCCCGCACCGTGATCGCGATCGTCTTGCCGTCGCGCTCGGGCGGCGAGCTCACCGAGTACGAACGCCAGTGGAACTTGCCCTTGATCTGGATCCCGATCCCGATGTACTGCCCGGGATGGTGGTCGTAGGACCAGCCCCAGCCCGGCCGGATCACCACGGTCGCGGCGTCGTCGGTCTCCGGGACCACCTGCTCCACCACACCGCGCAGCTCGCGCGTCGTCCAGAGCGGGTTGAGCAGGCTGAGGTAGTCGTCGGGCTGCAGCGGCGTGGTGAGCCGTGAGCCCACGCGGCGCACGTTGTCCCAGCTGACGCGGTCGAGCAAGGCCACGAGATTCCACTCCTCCGGTCGGGCTTGCATTTCAGTAAACAGATGTTCACTGAATCAGACATCACCCCAAGGCGTCCAATCCCCGGAGTGTGGTGTGTCCTACGACACCTTGACCAGCACCTTCCCGAAGTTCGCGCCGCGGAGCATGCCCGCGAACGCCTCCGGCGCGTTGTCCAGGCCGTCGGTCACGTCCTCGCGGTAGCGCACCGAGCCGTCGCGCACCCAGCCCGACATGTCCCGGAGGAAGTCGCGGTAGTGGTCCGGCACGAACTCGCCCTGGATGAAGCCGCGGATGGTCAGGCTCTTGGTCAGCACCTGGCGCATCAGGCCCGGCATCCGGTCGGGGCCACCCGGTGGCTCGGTGTCGTTGTAGCCCGCGACCAGCCCGCACACGGGGATCCGGGCGTACAGGTTCAGGTGCTTGCGTACGGCGCCGAACACCGCGCCGCCGACGTTCTCGAAGTACACGTCGATGCCGTCCGGCACCGCGTCCGCCAGCCGCTCGCGGAAGTCGTCGGCCCGGTGGTCCACACCGACGTCGAACCCGAACTCCTCGGTCAGCGCGCGCACCTTGTCGGGGCCACCCGCGATGCCGACCGCCCGCGCACCCTTGAGCTTCGCGATCTGGCCGACCGCCGACCCGACCGGGCCCGTGGCGGCTGCCACCACGACCGTCTCCCCCGGCTGCGGGCGGCCGATCTGGAGCAACCCGGCGTAGGCGGTGAAGCCCGGCATGCCGAGCACGCCGAGCGCGGTCGAGACCGGTCCGGCGTCGGGGTCGAGCCGGCGCACCGCCGTGCCCGGGACCACCGCATGCGTCTGCCATCCCAGGTACGAGAGCACCTGGTCACCCACGGCCAGCCCGTCGTACCGCGACTCGAGCACCTCTGCGACGGTGCCGCCGACGATCACGTCGCCCACCTCGAGCGGGTCGGCGTACGACGGCGCGTCGCTGAGCCGTCCGCGCATGTAGGGGTCGAGCGAGAGGTAGCGCACGGCCAGCAGCACCTCGCCGTCCCCGACCTCCGGCAGCGTCTCGGTGACAGTCGCGAACGTGCCGGCGTCGGGGGCACCCACCGGGCGCCGGGCGAGGCGGATCTGCGTGGTCTCCATGTTCGACACCCTGCCAGTACCGTGAACAGCATGTGGAAGTCGAAGTCCGAGCCCGCCGAGCAGAAGACCTACGCAGTCGAGAAGTCCGACGCGGAGTGGCGTGAGCAGCTCTCCCCCGCCGAGTACGACGTGCTGCGCAGGGCCGGCACCGAGCGCCCGCACACGGGCGAGTACGACCAGACCTGGACCGAGGGCGTCTACCGTTGCAAGGCGTGCAACGCGGAGCTGTTCCGGTCGGAGACCAAGTTCGACGCGCACTGCGGCTGGCCGTCGTTCTGGTCGCCGCTCGCCGAGGACCGCGTCGACTTCATCGAGGACAGCACCCTCGGCATGAAGCGGGTCGAGGTGCGCTGCGCCAACTGCGGCTCCCACCTGGGCCACGTCTTCGACGACGGCTACGGCACACCCACCGGGCAGCGCTACTGCATCAACTCCGTCTCGCTGACCCTGGAGCCGGCCGAGGGCTGAGCCCGGTCGCTCGACCGGCCGAAGCCACGGTGCTCCCAGCCGGCCAGCTGCCACCGCTGCGGGTCGAGGGCGTTGCGTGCGTCCAGCATCCGCGGTACGGCGACGTACGCACGCAGCTCGCGCGGGTCGAGCCGCACCAGCTCCTCCCACTCCGTCAGCAGCACGACCAGCGAGGCATCGCGGCACGCGTCCTCCGCGGTCGCGGCGAAGCACAGGTCGGGCTCGACTGCGCGGGCGTTGTCGTTGGCGTGGGGGTCGTGGACGGTCACCGTCGCGCCGAGGTCACGCAGCCGGGCGGCGACCGCGAGGGACGGTGAGTCCCGGACGTCGTCCGTGCCGGGCTTGAACGCCGCGCCGAGCGCCGCGATCCGGACGCCCGCGACGCTGCCGCCGCACAGTTCCACCGCGGTCTCGACGGTGCGCATGCGCTGGCTCTCGTTGACCTCGTCGACGACGCCGAGCAGGCGCCGGGCGTGGCCGACCCCGAGCTCGTCGGCGCGGGCGATCAGGGCACGCAGGTCCTTGGGCAGGCACCCGCCGCCGAACCCGAGGCCGGCTCCGAGGAACTGGTGGCCGATCCGCGGGTCGAGCCCGATCGACTCGGCGAGCGTGGTCACGTCGGCGCCGGCCGCCTCGCACAGCTCTCCCATCAGGTTGGCGAAGGTGACCTTCGTGGCGAGGAACGCGTTGGCGGCCACCTTGACCAGCTCGGCCGTGGCGGGGTCGGTGACCACCACGGCGGCGCCGTCACGGATCACGTCGACGTAGACCTGGCGGAGGATCTTCTCGGCCTCGGCCGACGAGACCCCGAGCACCAGCCGGTCCGGCCGCAGCGTGTCGTCGACCGCATGGCCCTCGCGGAGGAACTCGGGGTTCCACGCGACCTCCACCTCGATCCCTGGCGCCGCCCTCCGGGTGACCGCGGCGGCGAGTGCCTCGCGTGGTGCCCACCGGCACCGTCGACTTGCCGACGATCAGCGCGTCGCGCTCCAGGCATGCCGCCAGGGCCTCGGCCGCGGCGAAGACCTGGCTGGTGTCGGCCGCCATCCCCTCGCCGGCCTGCGGGGTGCCGACGCACAGGAAGTGCACGTCGGCCACCGCCGCGAGGTCGGCGACGTCGTCGGTGAACCGGAGCCGGCCGCTGGCCGTGTGCCGGCGGACCAGCTCGGCGAGGGCCGGCTCGTAGAAGGGCAGCTCGCCGGCCGCGAGCCGGGCCACCCGCTCCGGCGACTGGTCCTGGGCCACGACGTCGAATCCGAGCTCGGCCATGCAGGCCGCGTGGGTGGTGCCGAGGTAGCCGGTGCCGATCACACCGATCACCGGCTCGAGCGGTGCCATCCTGTTCAGAGTCATCGCGGCACGTCCTGTCGGGTGTCGGTGACGGAGTTGAGAAGGTGCGCCACCAGTCCTGAGGTGGCGGGTCGGAAGGCGTAGACGCCGGCCAGCCGCAGCCGGGTGGACGCGGCGTAGGCACTGCATGGCGTCGCGCGTCGCGGGCTCCGGGCGCGTAGCCCTCCAGCAGCGCAGCCGAGCCGCCTCGGCGGCGCGCTGCCGGCGTGCAGAGCCCCTGCAGCGCCCGGAGCTCCAGGTGCACCAGCAGGTTCGCGAGGTCCACCGCCGGGTGGCCACGAGTGGCGAGGTCGAGATCCAGGAGCCCGACCGGTGCGTCGCCGTCGAGCACCAGCTGCTTGTCGTGCAGGTCGCGATGCACCAGCGCGGACTCGTCGGGAGCGGCGGCGAGCTGCGCAAGAGCGCACGCGTACTGCCGCCTGCCAGTCCGCAGCGGGGATGAGTGCGTGGGTCGTTGCCGCCTGGAGCCAGCGACGCGCCGCCCCGACCTCCCGCAGCGCTCCGTGCGTCGGCAGCGCGGTGCGGACGGGCAGCGAGTGCAACGAACGCATCGCGACACCCACGCGCTTGAGGTCGAGGGCGAGCTCGCTGTCGGTGACGGCCGGGTCGGAGATCCGCTCGTGGAGCGTCTGTCCGGCGACCGCGGCCAGCGCGACCAGCCCCCGGCTGTCGTCCACGTGCGTGACCGTGGCGGTGCGGACGTCGGCCGGCCTCACCGTCCGCAGCGGAGCCACGATCGCCTCGGTCGCGCCCGGCCGCACCACCTTGAGGTACGACGCCGTCCGACACCCGGACCACGGCCCGCCGCTCGGCGCGGTGCGCGACCAGCCTCGCGCCCGGCCGCTTCACCACCCTGTGCAGCCCGGTCAGCTTGCGGTCGGCCCCGTCCTCCTGGACCACGCAGGTGCCGGCTGCCCGGCAGCACCGGTGGCGCGACCCTCGTAGCGGGCGTTCACGAGCGTGCAGACCCGGTCGGCCTCCTCCGCGGACGCGAACCACTGGCCCGCCGCGATGCTGCCGTCCTCGGCGCCGAGCTCGAGGACCATCCGGTCCGCTCCCCGCGGGCTGGCCCTGCGCAGGCGCAGGCCGACCTCGCCGAGGTCGCCCTGGAGCCGTTGGAGGACGGTCACGAGACCACCTCCTCCTTCTCGAGCCGGTCACAGTGCGCCTCGAGCTCCAGCACCCGGCGCGTCACCGCGGCCGGCCAGTCCGGGGCACAGTCGCGGAACGGGTCGATCGCCTTGCGCAGCCCGTAGGCGAGTGCGTAGGCGGCGACGGCGCCGGCATCGGGGGGTCGACGGACCAGGCCGTAGCCCTCCAGCGCAGCCTCCGCGAGGTGCTCGTCGCCGCGCGAGATCGAGGCCAGGAGGCAGCCGACATCGGCGGCCGACGCCCCGACCCCGGCCGCGTCCAGGTCTATGACGCACGGCTCGCCGTGCCCGTCGAGCACCACCTGGTCGGGTGAGAAGTCGCCGTGGATCGTGACCAGGTCGCGGGGCACCTCGCCGCAGCACGCCGGCGACGCGCTCGGCCAGCGTCGTCGTCACGGGTGCGAGGTCGGGCAGCAGGCTCGCGATGTTTCCCGCGGTGCGGGACACCGCGTCGATCTCCGACTCGACACCGATCCGCTCCAGGCGACGCCGGGGCGCACCGTGCAGGCGGGCCAGCGTGGCGCCGACGTCGCGCCACCGGTCCGGCTCGTCCACACGCGCCAGCTGTCGCCCCTCTGCCCAGGTCACCGCGATCACCGCGGCCTTGCGGAACCTGCCCACAGGACGTTGCGTCGGCGCGCCCCTGCGCGCGAACTCCGCGTAGGAGCCCCAGGCGCGGCCCATCTGGACCTGGTCGGGGTAGGCACGGAGGACGGCGCGGACGGGTGTGCCGGCTCCGTCACCGCCGGACTCGAGGCAGCCGACCCACCGGCGCCCGGGGTTGTGGCGCAGGGTCCGCACCCTCACCTCCTCGGGAGCGTCCAGACCGGGCAGGACCCGCTGGACCGTCCGGGCCAGCCCACCGGGACGTTCGAGCCGGGCGAGCGCCGGCAGGTAGCGGTCCCCACCGGCGGTCGTGGCCAGCACGGTCAGGCGCGCGTCGTACGCGAGGAACGTGCTGGGTGGCAGTCGCTCGAGCGTCTTGCCGAGCTTCGCCTGCGAGCCGTCGGCGTACGCCCAGGCGAGACAGCTCCGGGGCGCACCGGGGGCGTCGGTCGCGAGGTCGAAGCCCAGCACCAGGCTCGTCCCCGGCTTGTAGCGCAGACGGCGCAGGGTCACCTGGGCCGGCCGCCCGAGCCGATCCGAGAGCCACCCCTCCAGCGAGCCGCGCGCGAGCAGCAGCCCCGCGCCCGGCAAGCACGGGTCCACCAGAACGGAGTGTCGGTGACGTCCACGGGGCCTCCCCCGCTTCGCACGTCCTCAGGCCGGAACGGCGCCATGGCGCACCTCCAGCAGGCCGAGCACGTGCGCGAGCACCTGGCTCCAGTCGTGGGAGTCGAGGGCGTCCGCGCGCCCCCGGCGGGCAAGGTCGGCGCGCAGCTCAGGCCCCGCCCGCAGCAGAGCGATCGTCGCCGCCAGGTCGTCGACCGATCCCGCGGGATAGGTGATCCCGAGCGGCCCGTCGGGGCCGGTCAGCAGCTCCGGGAGGTTCCCTGCGTCGCCGGCCACGACCGGCACCCCAGCAGCGAGGTACTCGTAGAGCTTGAGTGGCGAGAAGTAGAACTCGTCGAGCCGCGGGTACGGCGCGACGGCGACGTCCATCCGGGCCAGCAGGTCGGGGATCCGCGTCGGGTCGACGGCCCCGGTGAGCTCGACGGCGTCGTCCAGCCCGAGGTCGGCGACCATCCCCTGGAGGGTCGTCCGCTCGGGCCCGTCGCCCACGACCAGCAGCCGGTACGACGGGTCGTGCCGGTGGAGCAGGTGGAACGCCCGGACCAGGTCGTCCACCCCGTGCCAGGGCTTGAGCGTCCCGACGAACCCGACCGTGACGTGTCGGGCGCGGGCCGGAAGCGCGGCGCGACCGCCGCGTGTCCACCCGTTGGGCACCGTGTGCACGGCTCCGGGCGGGCGACGTCGAGGCTGCGCACCCAGGCGTTGACGGCTCGCTCACGCAGACGACCACGTCGGCGGCGCCAGGCGGACCTCGCCACGCGTCGCCCGGCCGCTCACCAGCACCCGGTGCCGGCCTGCTCCAGCGGGAGCGGCGCGTTGACCTCCAGCACACACGGCACGCCCCGTCTCGACGCCCATCGCGTGGCGTGCTCTCCCCAGAGCGCGTAGCGCTCGTAGACGAGGCCGATCGGCGAGACCGCGTGCATCCGGCCCAGGATCCGCCCGACCTGGCCGTCGGCGGCCCGCACCGCCAGCTCGCGGTCGGTCGCGGACTCGTGGTGGGCTCGGGGAAGCCGGTGCACCTGCACCGTGGACAGGCCTCCCCCGGCACCCCGCCGGTGCGGGCGGCCACCAGGTGGACCTCGTCCCCACGCTCGACCAGCTGGGTCAGGATCGCCTGGACGTGGACCGACGGCCCCTTGCTGCCGAAGACCGGCACCCCGGGGTCTGTGCACACGTAGACGACGCGCATCAGGCACTCACCCCGGTGGTCTGGCGGACCGTGCCGGTCATGACCTCGCGGAGCTGCCGGACGTTGACCCGGCTGTCGAAGTTGGCCTCGACGTGGCGCCGACCGGCGTCGGCGAGCCGGCAGCGCAGGTCGGGATCGTCCAGCAGCCGGCCAAGGGCGCCGGCCAGCGCAGGCGCGTCACCCTCGGGCACCAGGAGACCGGTGTGACCGTCGACGACCGCCTCCGGGATGCCCGTGACCGGCGTGGCCACGACAGGGGTGCCGAGTGCGAGGCCCTCGAGGATGACCGTCGGCAGGCCGTCGCGGTTCCCGTCGGCGCCGACGATGCAGGAGCCGCCAGCACCGCGGCACCGCGGATTCGGTCGCGGGCCTCGAGCTGGGTGAGCGGTCCGTGGAAGGTGACCTGCTCCGCGATCCCGAGTGCTTCCGCACGTGCCTTCAGATCCGCTTCCTCGATCCCCCCGCCCACCAGCTCGAGACGCACCGGCCGTCCCGCGCCGCGCGAGCAACGCGATCGCGTCGAGCAGGTGGTGGAAGCCCTTCTTCTCGACCAGCCGCCCGACCGCGACCACGACCGGCGGCCGGCTCACCGGAGGCTCCATCGAGAACAGGTCGAGGTCGATACCGTTGTAGACCCGGACGACCGGTCTTCGCGCTGTCGCCGAACCGCGTCTTGAGGTAGCGCTCGTTGAAGTCGCTGACGGTGACGGCGGCGGCCGCGTCGCGCGAGCTTGGTCCCGAGCTGGGCTTGGTCGACCCCCTCGTGGAAGATGTCCTTGGCGTGGAGCGTGAACGAGTACGGCACGTCGGCGAGTCGTGAGGCGAGGCGGGCGACCGTGGTCGCCACCGTGGCGAAGTGGGCGTGGAGCCGGGTGATGCCGCGGCGCCGTACGGCGAGCGGCGAGCTCGATCGCCTGGCAGGCATCGATCAGGGACACCTCGAGCAGCTCGTCGAGCTCGCTGCTCGAGCCGGCTGCCCAGCGCCGAACGCCCGCGGCGCAGGGTCTCCCAGGCCTCCGACGCCTTGCCGCCCGCGTCGAGGTAGCAGACCGGAGCCTTCACCCGGGCCAGCGACTCGTGGAACCGACCGTCGACCGGCGACCGGAGCGAGAAGATCTCGATGTCGACTCCCTGCTCCTCCATGGAGAGGAGCTCGGTGACGATGAACGTCTCGGAGAACCGCGGGTACATCTTGAGCACGTAGCCGACGCGGATGCCGCCCTCGAGTCCTGGGTCTCACCCGTCATGGGCCCGGTCCTGCTCGACAGGCCCGAGCAGCTCGGATGCGTGCGAGCAGAGCGACCACGGTGCGGGACCAAAGGTGATCGGTGGCAACGGACGCTCCCCCCGTTGTGGCATTGGGAGATTAAGTGTCTCGATGCCGGGGGACGGTCCGAAAGTGTCCACTGGTACTAGTACCGGGACGAGAAATTCGCGACGTACGGAAGGTGAACCCAGTATCCCGCTGGCCCCAGGACGGGGTTTCCGGGGACGGCGGATAGTCCGTCACGTCTGGCACCGTGCGGGGGCACCGCGTGGTGCCAAGCGTGACGGACTATCCGGACACGGTCAGGGCAGCAGCGCGACCAGGTCCGACGGGCTGATCCGCCGGCCGGTGTAGAACGGCAGCTCCTCGCGGACGTGGCGGCGGGCGTCGGAGGCGCGCAGGTGGCGCATCAGGTCGACGATCCGGTGGAGCTCGTCGGCCTCGAACGCGAGCATCCACTCGTAGTCGCCGAGCGCGAACGAGGCCACCGTGTTGGCGCGGACGTCGGCGAACTCCCGCGCCATCTGGCCGTGCTCGGCGAGCATCCGCCGCCGCTCGGAGTCCTCGAGCAGGTACCACTCGTAGGAGCGGACGAACGGGTAGACGCAGACGTACGCGCGGGCCTCCTCGTCGGCGAGGAACGCCGGGATGTGGCTCTTGTTGAACTCCGCCGGCCGGTGCAGGGCCAGCTGCGACCAGACCGGGTCGAGCCGGCGCCCGAACGTCGTACGGCGGAACGCGTTGTAGGCGTCCTGCAGCTCGTCGGACGTGGCGGCGTGCCACCAGACCATGACGTCGGCGTCGGCGCGAAGGCCGGTCACGTCGTAGAGGCCGCGGACCACGACGTCGCGTTCGCCGAGCCCGGCCACGAACTTCTCCAGCTCGCCGGCCTCGGCGCCGCGTTCGGCGTCACCGATCACGTCGCGCAGCCGGAACACCGACCACATCGTGTAGCGGATGGAGTCGTTGAGCTCCTTGGCTCGCTTGCCCGGTGACGTCGTGCTCATGCGGGCCCCGCGGAGGTGGGGGCGAAGCGAGCAGCTTCGTGGGGTGGTCCTCATGCCTCCATTGTCTCAGCCGACCGGAGCAGCTCGTCCACGGCACGGTGGGCAGACGCGATGCAGGCCGGGATGCCGACCCCGTCGTACGCCGCCCCGCAGACCGCGAGACCGGGGACGTCCTCGAGCGCGTGCCGTACGGCGGCGACCCGGGCGACGTGGCCGACGGCGTACTGCGGGAGACCGCCGCCCCATCGCTGCACGTGCGAGTCGACCGGCCGCACGCTGAGGCCGACCGCGTCCGCGAGGTCGCGCAGGGCGAGGTCGACCAGCTCGTCGTCGGTCACCTGGAGCACGTGCTCCTCACGGTGCCGTCCGATCGAGCACCGGAGCAGGAGGGTGTCGCCGCCGGCGGCGCGCACCCACGGCCACTTCGCGAAGGAGTAGGTCGCCCCCTTCACCGCACGGCCCTCGACCGGGGGCACCAGGAAGCCGGAGCCGGGCACGTCGGGCAGGTCGCGCGCGGAGAACGCCAGCGTGATCACCGCCATCGACGCGTACTCGATCCCGTCGAGCCCCCGGGCGGCCATCGGCGCCACCGCGTCGAGCAGCCGGGCAGTCGGGCGGGCGGGCGTGGCGAGGACGACGGCGTCGCAGCGCACCTCACGCGGAGCGCGGGTGGGTCCCACCTCGAGCAACCAGCCATCGGCCGCGCGGGTCAGGCGACGCACCATGGCGTCGGTCTCGACGGTGGCGCCGGACGCCGCGAGTGCCGCACCGGGGAGACGACCGACGCCCCCGGTGAGCCCCGCGAAGACCGGGCCGCCGGCCGTCGCCGGCTGCCATCACCGCCGCCGCGGCACCGGTCAGCGAGTGCCGGCCGTCCAGCTTCGCCACCAGCTGGGGCACGGCCGCGCGGGCGGAGAGCTCGCGCGCATGGCCGGCGTACACGCCGCCGAGCATCGGCTCCACGAGCCGGTCGACGACCTCCCGGCCGAGGCGCTCCTCGACGAGCGCCCCGACGCTGACGTCCTCGTCCGGCGCCAGCGCACGCGGCGGCAGCACGCCGTCGAGCGCGGCGCGGGTGAGGCCCGCGCGCGACACCACCTCGGCCAGGGACCGTACGTCGGGCGGGACCCCCATCAGCGACCGCGGCAGCGGCCGCATCGAGCCGCGGGTCCACAGCGACGCGCTGGTGGTCGCCGGGTGCACCAGGTCGTCGTCCAGCCCCGATGCCCGGGCAAGGTCCACGCCCTCGGGTCGGCGGGCGAGGATCGCCTCGGCGCCGACGTCGGTCACCACTCCCCCGACCTCGGCGACCGCGAGCTTGCCGCCGATCCGCGAGGAGCCCTCGAGCACGGTGACCGCCAGGTCCGGGCGCAGCGTGCGCAACCGATGGGCCGCAGCCGCGCCCGCGATGCCGCCGCCGACCACGACGACGTGCTGAGGGGAGCGGGAGTTCACGTGACCACACTTGCACCTGGTGTTGGTGGCGAGGCGCCGGAAGCCACGCATTTGCTGAGTTGTGGGGGTCCCCCTCGCCCGGCCGACCCCCACAACTCAGCATTTGCGGTGTTCCCCGGCTCAGCCGACGTCGTAGGACTGCACGAACTCCGTCAGCCGCGCGAGCTGGTCGGGGTCGGTCGCGGGGATCACTCCGTGCCCGAGGTTGAAGACGTGTCCCTTCGCCGACCGGCCGGCCTCGATGATCTCGGCGGCCTTGGCCAGCATCACCTCGGTCGGCGCGAAGACCAGCGCCGGGTCGAGGTTGCCCTGCACCGCGCGGTCGCCCACGCGGTCGATCCCGTCGGCCAGCGGGACCCGCCAGTCGACGCCCACCACGTCGGCGCCGGCCTCGCCCATCAGCCCGAGCAGCTCGCCGGTGCCGACCCCGAAGTGGATCCGCGGCACGCCGAGCGCACCGGCCCGCTCGAGGACCCGCGCCGAGTACGGCATCACATGGCGTGCGTAGCCGGCCGGGTCGAGCGCGCCGGCCCACGAGTCGAACAGCTGGACCGCGGAGGCCCCGGCGGCGACCTGCACCTCGAGGTAGGCCGCGGAGATGCCGGCGATCTTGCGCATCAGGGCGTCCCAGACGTCGGGCGCGCCGTACATCATCGCCTTGGTCCGCGCGTGCTCCTTGGACGGCCCGCCCTCGACGAGGTACGACGCGACGGTGAACGGGGCGCCGGCGAACCCGATCAGCGGGGTGTCCCCGAGCTCGCCGACCAGGCCCTGCACCGCCTCGGTGATGAACGGGACGTGCTCGGGCGTGAGGTCCGGGATCCGCGCGACGTCCTCGAGCGTGCGCACCGGGTCGGCCACGACCGGCCCGACGCCGGGCTTGATGTCGAGGTCGACCCCGATCGCCTTGAGCGGCAGCACGATGTCGGAGAAGAAGATCGCCGCGTCGACGCCGTAGCGCCGCACCGGCTGCATCGTGATCTCCACGACCAGGTCGGGCCGCATGCACGACTCGAGCATCGACACGCCCTCGCGCACCTTCAGGTACTCCGGCAGCGAGCGCCCCGCCTGCCGCATGAACCAGACCGGGACGTGCGGCACGGGCTCGCCGCGCGCCGCCTTGAGGAACGCGGAGGAGGCGACGTCGGCGGCGACGGTGGGCGGCACGGGCGACGACACGGGGCAATCGTCGCAGGTCAGGCGGCGCGTCGGGACATCGGCACCGCGAACCGCGCTTAGTCTCAGGGCATGTCCGCACGTCAGGAGTACCCCATGGACGAGCCGGAGGCACCCGAGGAGTTCCGGGTCGCCGTCCAGCAGATGCGGGCTGCCACGCTCCGTCCGGAGATCCTCGCCGAGGAGATGCCGGCACCGCAGCGCATCGCTCCGTTCTCCTCCGCGATCGCAGCCGACGTGACCGTCGACGGCGAGGACGTCGGCGGCGGTCGCCTGGTCCTCCTGCACGACCCCGACGGCAACGACGCCTGGGAGGGCACGTTCCGCTGCGTGGCCTACGCACGGGCCGAGATCGACCCCGAGCTGGTCACCGACCCGATGCTCGCAGGGGTCGGCTGGAGCTGGTTGACCGAGGCGCTCGAGGCACACGGAGCGTCGTACGTCGCCCCGTCCGGCACCGTCACCTGCGTCGCCTCCGAGAGCTTCGGTGGCCTGTCGCCCGAGGGCGCCACCGCCCAGCTCGAGATCCGCGCGTCCTGGACCCCCATCGGGGAGCCCGAGCTGCACATCGGTGCCCACGTCGAGGCGTGGGCCGAGGTGATGTGCACCGCGGCCGGACTGCCCCCGGTCCCGGAGGGTGTGGCGACGCTCCCCAACCGCCGCGGGCAGCGTGGCCGCGGCTGATGTCGCAGTCCGGCCCTCCTGACGAGCTCTCCGCGGCGCAGGAGACCGACGAGGAGACGCCCGAGCTCGAGCTGCTGACGCTGCGCGACGGCCTGCCCGACGTGGTCGAGACCGACGCCCAGCTCGCGGCGGTGGTCCGCGACCTCGCCGGTGGCACGGGTCCGGTCGCGATCGACGCCGAGCGTGCCTCCGGCTACCGCTACTCGGCCCGCGCCTACCTGATCCAGCTGCGGCGTGAGGGCTCGACGACGTGGCTGGTCGACCCGACCGCCTTCGACGACCTGACCCCGCTCCAGGAGGTGCTCTCCGGCGACGAGTGGATCCTGCACGCCGCGAGCCAGGATCTGCCGTGCCTGCGCGAGGTCGGGCTCGAGCCGACGGCGCTGTTCGACACCGAGCTGGCCGCCCGGCTGCTCGGCTACCCCCGCGTCGGCCTCGCCTCGCTCGTCGAGCAGCTGTGCGGGCTGCGGATGCGCAAGGAGCACTCCGCCGCGGACTGGTCGAAGCGTCCGCTGCCGACCTCGTGGCTGGAGTACGCCGCGCTCGACGTCGAGGTGCTCGTGGAGATCCGCGACCGGCTGGCGCGCGAGCTCGTGGAGTCCGGCAAGGACGCGTGGGCCGAGCAGGAGTTCGCGCACGTGATGGCCCAGCGCCCGGTGCCGCGCACCGACCCCTGGCGTCGTACCTCCGGCATGCACAAGGCCCGGGGTCGACGCGCCGTCGCCGCCGTGCGCGAGCTCTGGCTGACCCGTGACGAGCTCGCCGAGCGTCGTGACGTGACGCCGGGACGGATCATCCCCGACTCGGCGATCGTGGTGGCGGCTTCCGCGCTGCCCACGGAGCGCAGCGCGCTTCTGGGGCTCAAGGGGTTCCACGGTCGCGGCGCCGAGCGCTACGCCGACCGCTGGATCGACGCGATCGTCGCGGCACGTGAGCTGCCCGAGAGCGAGCTCCCGCCGGTGGCGCTCCGGTCCGACGGTCCCCCGCCGCCCCGGGCCTGGGCCGAGCGCGACCCCGCCGCCGCCGCCCGCCTGACCGCTGCGCGGGCGGCGCTCGCCGCACTCTCCGAGGAGCGCAGCGTCCCGGTCGAGAACATGCTCACGCCCGACGTCGTACGACGGGTGCTCTGGTCGCCGCCCGACCCGCGTCGAGCCCGCCGAGCTGACCGAGGCGGTCGCGACCCAGCTGCGCGACCACGGCGCCCGTGACTGGCAGGTGGAGCTGGTGGGGCCGGTGCTGGTCGACGCGATCCTGCATCCGGCGCCGGCTCCGGACCTGCCTCCGGAACCCTCACCGCTGACCGACGACCCACCCGAGGCCGAGGCGCCCGCTGTCGGCTAACCGCTGGGGCTGGCGCTCGGCGACGCGCTCGGACTCGGCACCAGCAGCGTCTGCGACGCCTCGTCGATCGCCTTGAGCCGCTCGTCGAGCGGGTCGATCACCGGGTCGTAGAACAGGCGGGACAGCCGCACCGCGGTGGCCGCGCGGACGCGGTCCCACGCCTCGGTGTCGGGCAGGTCGCGCACGAAGCGGAGCTGGCTGGCGAACACGCCGGAGCCGATCGGGTCCTCGGTCGGCTGCGTGAACTCCTCGGAGAAGAGGGCGTCGAGGTTGGCCGGCGTGATGTAGCCGGTCGCCGCGAGCAGCTTGGACGCCTCGGTGTCGACGAGGTAGGCGAGGACGTCGGCCACGGCGGACTCGTTGTCGATGTCGGGCCGCACGCAGAAGCCGGAGACGTCGGCGGTCGTCGCCGGCGTGCCGAGCCGCGGCATCGGCATCACCCCGAAGATCAGCCCCTCCTGCTGGCGCAGCTCGGGAGTCAGCGACCGGTGCCCGAGGATCATGCCGAGGTGGCCGGCCTTGAACCGCGCCACCGCGTCGCGCTTGGCGAGCTGCTTGGACGTGAACGTGAGCGCCGGGTTGCGCACCACCTGCAGCAGCTGGCGCATGGCGTCCTGGCTCGCCCCGCTGGAGAGGTCGAGCCGGGTGGGGTCGGCCGTGTCGTCGACGATCTGTCCGCCACCGGAGAACACGAACGGCGCGATCTGGTGGAGGTCGGGAGCGACGTAGACGCCGCGGTTGCCGCCGGTCGAGGCCTGCCGGGCGGCGGTGCGAAGTCGGACATCCGCCAACCGTCGTCGGAGTTGGGCGGCTTCTGTCCCGGCGGCCGGATCTTGGCGAGGTGGACGAGCCGTGCGTTGTAGTAGACGACGAGCGGTGACACGTCCACCGGCATGCACTGCAGGGCGCTGTCGGCGCTGAACGCCTCCAGGCCGACGCGCTCGTAGCCGTCGCCGAAGTCGATGTTGCGGTCACTGAGCATCTTGTCGACGTCCTGCGTCGCCTTCGCCGCCCGCAGCCACTCCAGGTCGTTCTCGCCGGAGAGGAAGATGTCGGGCGCGCGCGGAGGTGCCGATGTCCTTGCGGAGCGCGGCCATCGCGGACTCGTGGTCGGCGTAGGGACGGACGTTGACCGAGATCGCGGGGTGCTCGGCAGAGAACCGGGCGGCGATCGCGGTGTAGGCCGAGATCACCGGGTCGGGCCCGTAGACGGCCATGCGTGACCTGCGAAGGGCCTGGCGCTGGCGGTCGTGGTGGTCGTGACCGGCGGGGTCTGCCCGTCGGGCGTGCAACCGGCGACGTGCGGCCGCCAGCAGGAGGGCAGCGACGACGCCCGTCGTACGACGCATGCGCGGTGCCACGAACCCCGTCCTCCCCGACGTGTACGACCGCGCGGTGGGTGTCCCGGCGGGTTCCAGCCACGATAACCGTCGCCACCCCCACGAACCCGGCTGGAACCGCTGCCCCGGCCCGTGACGTCCACCACCCCAGCCGGGACGCGCCGGGAGCGCGCGTGCGCCGGTCTCCGGTGGCGGGATCCTAGGCTGTCGGCCATGTCTTCCCCGACGCTGTACGCGCGCCTGCTCGCGCCGCTCGCCGTGGCCGCCCTGCTCGCGACCAGCGCCGGATGCGGCGGCGACAAGCAGGAGTCCACGCCGCCACCCGCCGAGCGACCCGCCGTCGTCGGCGGCCGCGTCGGAGACCCCGTCGGAGCTCGTCCGAGCCCCGACCGAGACCCCCAGCGAGACCCCCAGCGAGACACCCAGCGAGACGCCCAGCGAGGCGCCCAGCGAGGCGCCAGCGAGACCGGGACGTCCGGCCGCGCCCTCGACACGCTGCTGCTTCCGGCCTCGGGGCTGCCCGGGTTCAACGACACCTGGACGTGGGCGGTGAAGGGCACCGGTCCGCAGCGGTCGCCGTTCGGGATCTGCCAGAGGTTCCCGATGGAGGACCTGGGCGCCGCGGAGACCGTGGTCCGCCGCTACCAGCCCGCCGGCGACCTCACCGGAGGCACCGGGGGGCATCTGGTCTCACGCTTCGTCGACGACAGGTCCGCGTCGCAGACGATGCAGGTGCTCCAGTCGTGGCACGACCGGTGCAAGGACCGACTCGACCGTTTCGAGACCGAGCGCGTCGGCCCGATGACGTCGGTGAAGACCTCCAGGGGCACCGCGTCCTGGTACCTCGTGACGCACGCCAAGGCCGACGCCGACGAGGGCCGGTTCGACGCCCTCGGCGTCCTCCGCGACGGCAGCACCGTCGAGCTGCTGCTGCTCAACCTCGAGGGGCAGGACTACAACTACGAGCAGGGCAAGGAGCCCATGGTCCAGGCCCTCAGGAACGCCGCGGACCAGCTCGCGGGGTAGCGCGCGGCCTACGGCAGCAAGGCGAGGTCGTCCTCGCTCAGCGTGAGCTTCGTGGCCGCCGCCGAGTCACGGATCGACTCCGGGCGCGAGGCACCCGGGATCGGCACGACCACCGGCGAACGGGCCAGCTCCCACGCCAGCGCCACCTGGTACGCCGAGGCACCGTGCCGCTCGCCGACCACGACGAACGCGGCGTGCTGCGCGGCCAGCTCGGAGGCGCCCCGCATGCCGCCCAACGGGCTGTAGGGCAGGAACGCCAGGCCGAGCTCCTCGCACAGGTCCAGCTCGGGCTGGGAGTCGAGGTAGCCGGGGTTGAACCGGTTCTGCACGGACACCAGCGCGTCGCCGAGGACCTCGTGCGCCTCCCGGATCTGCGCGGGGTCGGCGTTGGAGATCCCCACCCGCTGGACGATCCCGTCGTCGACCAGGTCCTTGAAGGCGCCCATCGTCTCGGCGTACGGGTAGTCGGGGTCGGGCCGGTGGTGCTGGTAGAGCGCGATCGCGTCGACGCCCAGCCGGCGGGCGGAGTCCTGGGCGGCCTGCCGGAACCGGGCCGGGTTGCCGTCGATCCCCCAGTCCGCGCCGTCGCGGGTCATCCCGCCCTTGGTCGCCACGACGACGTCGCCGGTGTCGCCGTACGACGCCAGGGCGCGCGCGACCAGCTCCTCGTTGTGGCCGAACGGGCCGTCGTCGGGGTTGTAGACGTCCGCGGTGTCGATCAACGTCACCCCGGCGTCGAGAGCGGCGTGGATGGTCGCGACCGACTCCTCCTCGTCGAACGGGCTCTTCAGCGACATCTTCATGCAGCCGAGACCGATCGCGGAAACGGACAGGTCGCCGATGTGGCGTTGCGGCTGGGTCATGTCGACGACCGTAGTCTGGGCGCGATGACCGATCGCGCCCACCACCGGCCGGCGATGCCCGGCGCCATGCACTTCGAGTCCGTCGAGGGCGGACCCGACCCGGCCGTCCTGCGCGAAGCCGCGGAGCGGGTCGCGGTCGCGCTGGTCCGTGGGCACGGTGTCGCCGACGACGCGCTGGTGGACCGGGTGATCGGGTCTGGCCGAGACCGAGGGCCTCGAGACGCTCGCCGAGCTCTGGTCGAGTGCGGCGCCCGACACGGTCGCGGGGTCGCTGTGGCGGCTCTACCTGCTGCGCACGTGGGTCCACGCCGCCCCGCTGCAGGCGGCCTCCGAGTTCGGCACCGGCCGCCTGGTGATGCCGGTCGCCGAGGTCGTCGCCGGCGTCGCCGACCCGCCTGGACCGGACGAGGTGCGGCGGCTGGTCGACGAGGTGCTCGCAGGTGTGGTGCGCGGTGAGTACGCCGACGTGCTGTTCCGGGCGGCCGCGTTCGCGCGCGTGACGGCGGCCGGTCGGGCTCGGGCGGAGAGCGAGGACTCGTCGTACGACACCGACCTGTCGGCGGCCCGGCTGCTCACGATGGCCGACCAGCTCGAGCGAGCCGGACGCCTGGAGCTCCAGCACAACCTCGGCTGAACCTGCCGCGCGCAGCCTTGCCCGCGTTGTAACGTTGGCCGGGCGCCGGGCCGCGGTAGCCCCGGGTCCCAAATGAAGCCGCTACGAGCGGCCACGCGCCGTGAGGCGCTCCCGGCCCGGCGCACCAGACCTCAGGAGACACTCGTGCGACTTCCCCGGATCCGGCTGGTCTGGCCGCTCCCCCGGCTCCCGCGGCGCCAGGAGACCGACATCGGCGAGGTCCGTTATGCGCCCCGCGCGAACGGGCAGGCCGACCCCGGTGAGGTGGTCTGGGCGTGGGTGCCCTTCGAGGAGGACCCCAGCCGCGGCAAGGACCGGCCGGTGCTCGTGCTCGCGCGCAGGGGCGGGGAGCTGCTGACGCTTCCCCTGACCAGCAAGGACCACGACCTCGACCAGCGCCAGGAGAACCGGTCCGGCCGGTACTGGATGGATGTCGGCACCGGCGCCTGGGACCGCGCCCGCCGACCCAGCGAGGTGCGCCTCGACCGGCTGGTCCGGCTCCGTGACCGCGACGTACGCCGTGAGGGTGCGGCGATCGACCGCGTCGTGTTCGAGCAGGTGGTCGAGGCGGCCCGGAAGTACCACCCGGTCTGACAGGCTGGCGTCCCATGGCCTGCAGCCCCGGTGGTCGAGCAGCGAGCGCCAGCGAGCGAGTGTCGAGACCACCGCTCGCGGTTGACGGTCGCGAGCTGGTCGAGACACACGCAGCGACGGTGGCGATGGTCGAGCTTGTCGAGACCACGGCTGACTCGGTGGTCCGCCCCGCTGGTCGAGCTTGTCGAGACCACGGCTGACTCGGTGGTCCGCGCCCGCTGGTCGAGCTTGTCGAGACCACCGACATCGCCGCTCCAGAAACTTTCGAAATACTTCTCCACCGGTGCCGGAAATGCCCGCATTCCCGGACCGGGAGTGTCGGTGCCGGATGCCAGAATTCCCTGTATGGCAACGGTATTCGGCGAACCGAGGCGCACCCGATCGCGTCCGCTGTCGCCCGGTCCACACCGAGCTCGACCACCTCGCCGAGGTCGGCTGCTGGTCCCTGACCGGACCTGAGCTGGCCGACTCCCTGACCTCCCTGGCGCGCTGCGGCGCCGATCACCGAGCTCGAGCTCCGCGTCGCCCGCCACGCCGACCGCCTCGACCTCGGCGCTGAGGCCGGTGCCGCCGACACCGGCAGCTACTGGGCCAACGCGACCCGGCAGACCAAACGGGACGCGAAGCGCCGCCTGGAGCTCGCGCAGCCCTGGACCGCGACCACGAGCCGGTCCGGGACGCGATGGCCGCCGGCCAGGTCTCCGAAGAACAGGCCGTGGTGATCGTGAAAGGCGTCGACGCGCTGCCGGTCGAGCACCGCCGCGACGCCGAAGCACACCTGATCGGGTGCGCGGCCGAGCACGACCCGGTCGCGCTGCGCCGGCTCGCGCACCGGGTCCTCGAAGTGGTCGCCCCCGAGATCGCCGAAGCCCACGAGCTCAAGGCCCTGCAACGCCAAGAAGCGCTCGCCGAGGAGGCCTGCCGGTTCACCATCGCCGACGACGGCCACGGGCTGTGCCACGGCCGGTTCACCCTCCGGCCCCGGTCGGTGCCATGCTCAAGCAGGCGGTGCTCGCGATCAACTCACCCCGGCACCGGCACCACTCCGGCACCCCGAAGGGGCTCGGGCACGCGTTCTGCGAGTACGTCACCCGCTACCCGATCGACCGGCTCCCCCAGGCCGGCGGCGTCGACGCCACCGTGGTGGTCACCATGACCCTGGAGAACCTGCTCGGGGACAGCCAGACACCCGGCCACCCTCGACACCGGCGACCCGATCACCGCCGACCAGGCCAGCAAGCTGGCCTGCGAGGCCGGGATCATCCCGATGGTCCTCGGCGGGAAGTCCAAGATCCTCGACCTCGGCCGCAGCAAACGCCTCTACGACCGGCACCAGCGGATCGCGATCCGGCACCGCGACCAGCACTGCACCAGCCACGGCTGCGACTGGCCCGCCGCGATGTGCCACGTCCACCACAACACCCCCTGGAGCCGCGGCGGCAACACCGACCTCGCCGACGGACGCCTGCTGTGCCCGCGGCACCACTCCTACGCCCACAACCCGAAGTACCAGATGAAGACCATCCCCAACGGACGCGTCATCTTCAGCCGCAGCTGACCCGACCCATCCCAGCGCTCGGGTGTTACTCGCTCGAGTCGCCACGTACCCAGACTGGCAAACTCGTCGACACCTGGGCTCACGCCGCTGCTCAGCGCGTTCTCGCGGCCACCGAGGCCGAAACGTTCGCTCGGTATGTCAAAACAGCATGTTTCCCACGTGATGCGGGACCGGGTACAGACCAATATCCAGGCGGCACGGAAGCCCACCCGAAGGCGGCGCAACACCGATGCCAGGGAGTCTTCCGGGCGGCACTGGGTCATGCCAATGGGCAGTAGTCAGAGGGTCATCGTCCCTCAAGAAATGAGGCGGCGCCGATTCGAGACGACGGAGCGTCATTGGTGAAACCGGGCCGGAAGGTCCGATTGCACGATGGGGGCGGCCCGAGCACGGACGCATCGGGCCGTGGGAGGAACCCCGGCACGACGTGCCGGGCGCCAGAGAGGGAGACCCGATGAGCACGCGACGAGTTCGCACCGTTGACGCCCGAGGAGCTGGCGACCGAGGGGGTGACTGCGCTACCGGACAAGGAGGTCGTCTCGATCCTCGACCTCGCGGCGGACATCGACCTCGCGATCGACGGTGCCGCACCCATCGACCTCGCCGTCGCCCTGAACGCCAACGTCGTGGCGCCGATCGACGGGGCCGTGAGCGCCAACATCCTCTCCAACGGCTCCGACCTCGCAGGCGCTGGCCGACCAAGGTGTCATGGTCAACCAGACACGTGGCCGCGGACGCGATCGCGACCGGCATCCAGGACAGCACGATCGACCAGTCCGACACCGTCACCGGCGGCGCCGACGCGGCACCGGCCGACGGCACCGACGCGACGCCGGCCGACGCCAGCCGACGCTGCCCACGCCGGCGCGACCGACGGCCGCCGACGCCGCCGACGCCGACGCCGCCGACGCCGCCGCCGCCGCGCCCGTGGACGGCTCGGTGGTGGTGGACTCCGCCGGCGCACATCGTCGGCACGCTCGACGCGACCACCGGGACCGTGGTCGACTCCGCCGGCAACATCGTCGGCACCCTCAACGAGACCACCGGGCTGGTCGTGGACTCGGCCGGCAACATCGTCGGCTCCGTCACCGACCTGGTCGACGGCGCGTCGGTGGTCGGACGCGACCGGCAACGTCATCGGTGTCCTCGACGGGGCGACCGGGACCGTGGTCGACGCCTCCGGGAACGTCGTCGGAACCCTCGACCCGCTGACCGGCCAGGTCCTCAACACCGTGGGCGACGTGCTGGGCACCGTGACCAACCTGGTCGACGGCACCACCGTGCTGGACTCGGCCGGCAACGTCGTGGGCGTCCTCGACGGTGCGACCGGCAACGTCGTCGACTCCGCCGGCAACGTGATCGGCGCGCTCGACCCGCTCACCGGACAGGTCCTCGACGCCGCGGGCCACATCATCGGCACCGTGGGCGAGATCCTCGACGACGTCACCGACACCCTCGGTCAGCTCAACACCGGCGACCTGCTGAAGGGCGACCTGCTCAACGTCGACGTCAACGTCGACCTGGACGCCGACCTCGCGGCGCCGATCAACGGCGCGGTCGCGGCCAACGCCAACGTGGCGGCGCCGATCGACGCGGCCGTGTCCGCCAACATCCTCTCCGACGACTCGACAGTCGGCGGCGATCGCGCAGCAGGACGCGATCATCAACGCAGACATCACCGGGACCGCCGAGGCCACCTCCGACCAGACGTCCGCCATCGACCAGGCGTCCATCGAGCCGCCCGACACCGACACCGCGTCCGCGGACGACCCGGCGCCGCGACCCCGGCGATCCGGCCCCGGCGACCGCCACCGACGCCGGAGTCCGGCACCGAGGTGCCCGCGACCGCTGACGTGACGACCGAGCCGAGCACGGAGCCCGCGCCGCAGTGACCACGATCGTCGACGCGCCGGCGCGCGTCGATGACCTCCAGCTCCTCGGGGCCATGGTGGGGTCCGGCTACCGGACCCCACCGTCCCTGGTCCGCCGCGGCGACGGGCAGACCCTCCAGCTCACGCCGCTGCTCTACCGGGTGCTGGACGCCATCGACGGGCGGCGCACCTGCGCCGAGATCGCGACCGTCGTCAGCCAGGCCATGCGCCGGAGCGTCTCGGAGGACATGGTCGCGACGCTCGTCGACCAGCACCTGCGGCCCATGGGGCTGCTCAAGCTGGCCGACGGGTCCGAGCCTCCGCTCAAGCGGTCCAACCCGCTGCTGGCGCTGAAGCTCAAGTTCGCCGTCACCAACCCCCGGGCCACGCGGCGGCTGACCGACCCGTTCCGGTTCCTCTTCCGGCCGGCGCTGGTCGGCATCGTGGTCCTCGGCTTCCTGGCGATCACCTGGTGGGTCTTCTTCGACCAGGGCCTCGCCCCCGCGGCGTACGACGCCTTCCAGCGGCCGCACCTGCTGCTGCTCGTGTTCGTGGTGACGGTGCTCTCCGGGGGCTTCCACGAGTTCGGGCACGCGGCGGCCGCGCGCTACGGCGGAGCCGACCCCGGAGTGATCGGGGCCGGCATCTACCTGGTGTGGCCGGCGTTCTACACCGACGTGACCGACAGCTACCGGCTGGGACGGCGGGGACGCATCCGCACCGACCTGGGCGGCCTGTACTTCAACGCCATCGTGGTGGTGCTCACCTTCGCCTGGTGGTACACCACGCAGTGGGACGCGCTGCTGCTCCTGGTGGCGACCCAGATCATGCAGATGGTGCAGCAGCTCATGCCGCTGCTGCGCTTCGACGGCTACCACCTGCTCGCCGACCTGACCGGCGTCCCCGACCTCTACCACCGGATCAGCCCGACCCTGCTCGGGCTGCTGCCGCACCGGTGGTTCCGATCCCGAGCAACCGGGTCCTGAAGCCGTGGGCCCGCGCGGTGATCACCGCGTGGGTGCTGGTCACGATCCCGATGATGGCGTTCATGCTCCTGGCGCTGGTGACTGCCGTGCCGCGACTGCTCGGTACGGCCTGGGCCGCGGTGCAGCAGGACGCCGGCGGCGTGCCTGCCGCGTGGCGGCACGGGGGACTCGTCGACGCCACCGCCCAGGTGCTCCAGGTGCTGGCTGTGGTGCTGCCCGTGATGGCGGGCTTCCTGATCATCGGGACGCATCGGGCTGCGGTGGTTCCGCGGACTCGCGCGCTGGAGCCGCGGGTCGGTCCTCAAGCGGATCGCCGCCGCGACGCTCAGCGCTGTCGTCCTGACGGCTCTCTTCTGGGCCTGGTGGCCGCAACCGGGCACGTACCGGCCGATCCAGCCCGACGAGAAGGGACTGCTCACCGCCGCTGCTCCCGAGCGCTCAGCACGTCGGCCGGGTGTCCCCGGCGGCGGCGCGACCCGGGTGTCCTCCCCGTCGGCGCGTCGGCCGAGCGCAGGCTGGCCAGATGGGGCTCCGCTGCGAGGCGACCTTCCAGAAGGGACAGGCACTCCCGAGCAAGGCCCACCCCCAGCTGGCGATGGTGCTCGTCCCGACGCGAGGACGCCGACACCGGCCACCGACGCAGCCGGCCAACCGACGGCCGAGCCCTGGGTGTTCCCGTTCGACAAGCCGCTGCCGCCCGCGAAGGGCGACAACCAGGCGGCGGCGTTCAACACCACCGACGACTCGGTGACCTACGACGTCGCGTTCGCGCTCGTGTGGGCCACGGGCGACGAGGTGCTCAACGTCAACGAGGCCCATGCCTACGCCTCGTGCTCGAACTGCGTGACGGTCGCCGTCGCCTTCCAGGTCGTGCTGATCATGGATGACGCCCGCGTGGTGGTCCCGCAGAACCTCGCCGTGGCCGCGAACTACGAGTGCTACCGCTGCATCACGGCCGCGATCGCCAGCCAGCTCGTGCTGTCCGTGGAGGAGCACGCCGGGCGAGGAGCAGCTGCTCGCGCTCGGCGACGTCTGGGGCCGGTTGACCCAGTTCGGGCAGACCATCACGTCGTACTCGCTCGCGCAGATCTCGGCCCAGCTGCGAGGCGTTCAAGGCGGAGATCGTCGCGATTCTCGACGACGCGCCACCGGTGCCGCCCGGCGACGCCGACGCCGACGGCATCGCCCACCGGGACGCCCCCCGCCGGCAGCAGCGAACCGTCGCCGACCGGCTCGTCGCCCGCGCCGTCGTCGACCAGCCCGAGCGGGACGACGCCGCACGCGACACCGCACCCACCGACACCACACCCACCGACACCACACCCACCGACACCGACGCCCACCGACACCACACCCGCCGACACCACACCCGCCGATCCGGCACCCGCCGACCCGGCACCGCCGGCGGACCCCACGACCGCCCCGCCGTCTCCCGAGCCGACGACCGCTGCGCCGGCGTCCTCACCGCCACCGTCGCCGTAGCGCGAGCGAGGGCCGCTCACCCGTCGGTGAAGAACGCGGCGACCACCTCGGCCGCGGTGGTCTCGGACCGCAGCAGCGCGGCCCCCTGGCCGGCGTAGACGACCGCGACGTCGAAGTCCCGGCGGCGACGCGCGGCGGCGTACTCGTCCAGCGCGTCGGGGTCTGCTGCCAGCTCGTCCTCACGACCGACCCACTCGTCGAAGAACCGGTTGCGCAGCGCTCGGCCGCCGTACTCCGGCGGCCAGGCGGCTCGTTGGGCGACGTCGAAGACGCGGCCGTACGCCGTCGCTGTGTCGTCCGCGGCCAGCAGCCGTTCGCGGGACGCCGCCGGGAACGCGCTCTCCCGGCAGCACAGGAAGGCGGTCCCGACCCAGGCCCCCACCGCGCCCGCAGCGAGTACCGCGGACAGGCCGGCCGCGGTCGCGATCGCCACCTGCGGCGACGACCGGGACGTCCACCCTGTCGAGCACGATCTGGAGCAACGCCAGGGTGCCGACCTCGTCTCGCCCGTGGCCGCCCCCTTCGCGACCGCGCGCGACGATGAAGTCCACCCCTGCCGCTTCGGCGCGACGGGCCTCCTCGAGGGTGCCGACCTGGGTCGTCACGCGCTTCCCCGCCGCCTTGAGTCGCCGCAGTGGCTCTTCGAAGCTCCCGAAGCTGACCGAGACCAGCGCGGCGTCCGACTCGAGGGTCGCCTCCAACGGGGTCGGGTCCTTCTCGAGAGCCCAGGCCAGCAGGCCGATTCCGTAGGGCCGGCCCGCGGAGGAGGCCACGGCCGCCTGTTCCTCGAGGTCCGCCCGGGACCGGCCAGGCATCACCCCGATCATGCCGAGCCCACCCGCCTTCGAGACCGCGCCCGCCATCAGGCCCTCGCTGACGCCCGCCATCGGTGCCTGGACGAGTGGCACGTCGATGCCGAGCGTCCGGGTGAGCCAGGTCTCCATCACGTTCCTCCTCGGGTCCGCAGCTGCGCGGGTCCTGCCGATTGTCCACCGACGCGGGCGTCGAGCAGCCAGGTTCAGGACCGCTCGAGCGCCTTGCGGATCCGGGCGTCGGAGACCGGCTGCGACGTGCCGAGGCGCTGTGCCCAGACGCTGACCCGGTACTCCTCCAGCAGCCATCGCACCTCCCGCAGCGCGCGGCCGGGCGGGCGCCCGGGCGGGAGCGCGTCGACGCGGTGCTGCCAGGCCTCCTGGAGCACGGCGACCTGGTCCATCAGGCCGCGGTCGCGGCCCGGGTCGGCGGCGAGCCGGGCGAGACGTTCGTCCATCGCCGCCAGGTAGCGCGGGTACGACGCCAGCGCGGCTCGCCCGCCCACCGCGACGAATCCCGCATGCACCAGCCGGTCGAGCTGGCCGCGCAGGTCGTTCATCGCCGGCAGCAGCGGCAGCTCCACCCGCCCGGTGAGCGCCTTGTGCGTCGCGCGCCAGCGGGCGAGCACGTCACCGACCAGCAGGAGCAGGTCACGGGACCGCTGCTCCACCTCGGCGCGTGCGGTCGCCAGCAGCGCGTCGTACGACGCCTCGTCGCGCACCGGGTCGCGGGCGTCCACGAGGTCGCCGAAGACCGCCAGCACCACGTCGTCGACCAGCGCGGCGACCGTCGGGTACGGCGAGCCCGCGAGCCCGAGCTTGGTCGCGTTGTCGAGCCCGTCGAGCAGCTGCTTCGCGGGGCTGGGCACCTGGAGGGCGAGCAGCCGGCGCACCCCCAGCCGGTGCCGCGCCTCCTGCTCGTCGGCGGAGCCCACCACCCGCAGCCCGACCGCGTCGCCCTCGTCGACGAGCGTCGGGAAGCCCTGCACCTCGTGGCCGGCGCGCACCTGCGTGAACGACGGCTCGATCGTGCCGAACGTCCACGTGGTCTCGCCGGAGCGGGCGATCCCGGACGCGACCGCGGCCTGCGCCACGGCAGCGTCGAAGCTGGGGCGCAGCGGCCGCTTGAGGGCGTCGAGGTCGCGTCCCTCCGCGACCACCGCGCCGTCGTCGTCCACGCACGCGGAACCGCGGCCGCAGGTGCGCGGGCACCTTCGACCACTCCCACGCCTCCGGCGGCACGTGCACGCCGGTCAGCGCGCGCAGGTGCCGCGCGAGCGCGTCCGTGAGCGGCTCCTCGCCCGGCGGCACGGCGTCGAGGAAGCCGCGGGCCACGTTGGGCGCCGGCACGAAGTTGACCCGCAGTGGTTTCGGCAGCGACCGGATCAGCGCGGTCACGAGCTCCTCGCGCAGGCCCGGCACCTGCCAGGTGAACGGCGCGGCGTCGACCTGGTTGAGCGTGGCGAGGGGCACGTCGACGGTGACGCCGTCGCTCTCGTGACCGGGCTCGAAGTGGTAGCGCACGGGCAGGCTGAGCGACCCCTCCTGCCAGACGTCCGGGTAGTCCGCGCCGGTGATCGCGTCGGCGCCCTCCTGGACCAGCATCGCGGGGTCGAACGTGAGCAGGTCCGGCCGGCGCCGCCGCTCCTGCTTCCACCAGGTGTCGAAGTGCGCACCGCTCACGACGCCCTCGCCGACCCGGGCGTCGTAGAAGTCGAACAAGGTGTGCTCGTCGACCACGATCCCCCGCCGACGCGCGCGGTGCTCGAGCTCCTCGGCCTCCTCCAGGAGCTGCCGGTTGGCCGCGAAGAACGAGTGCCGGGTGTGCCACTCGCCGTACACGAGCGCGTGCCGGATGAAGAGCTCGCGGGCCAGGACCGGGTCGACCTTGCCGAAGCTGACCAGCCGGTCGCGAGGCCAGCGGGACGCCGTACAAGGTGACCCGCTCGTAGCCCATCACCGCGGCGCGCTTCCGCGACCAGTGCGGCTCGGAGTAGCTGCGCTTGACCAGGTGCTCCCCCAGCCGCTCCGCCCACGCCGGGTCGATCGCGGCGTTCTGCCGGCCCCACAGGCGCGAGGTCTCGACCAGCTCGGCGGCCATCACGAAGTCCGGCTGCCTCCGGGCCAGGCCCGAGCCCGGGAAGATCGCGAACCTGGCGCCGCGCGCACCGAGGTACTCCGTCAGCGGCCGCCGGCCGCCGCTCCTTCCACCGGCGGTCGAGCCCGTCGAGACTCCGGCTCCTCCTTCAGGCCGATGTGCGAGAGCAGCCCGGACAGCAGGGCCTGGTGGATCCGGTCGTCGTCCGGCTCCGCGGCGTGCTTGCCCGGCGTGAGCCCGATCTGGCGCGCGACCTGCCGCAGCTGCGACTCGAAGTCCTGCCACTCGCGGACCCGCAGGTAGTTGAGGTGCTCCTCGCGGCACATCCGGCGGAACGACGACGAGCCGCGCTCCTTCTGCTCGCCGCGCAGGTAGCGCCAGAGGTTGAGCCACGCCATGAAGTCGGAGCGGTCGTCGCGGAAGCGGGCGTGGAGCTGGTCGGCCCGGGCCCGGTGCTCGACCGGCCGCTCGCGCGGGTCCTGGATCGACAGCGCGGCGGCGACCACGAGCACCTCGCGCAGGCAGCCGAGCCGGTCGGCCTCGAGGATCATCCGGCCCAGCCGCGGGTCGATCGGCAGCCGCGCGAGCCGGCGCCCGATCGTGGTCAGCCGGTTGCGCGTGGAGCCCCCGGTGCGCAGCGCGCCCAGCTCCTCGAGCAGCTGGACGCCCGCGCGCACGTTGCGCTGGTCGGGCGGGTCGACGAACGGGAACCGGGCGACGTCGCCGAGGCCCAGCGCCGTCATCTGGAGGATCACGCTGGCCAGGTTGGTGCGGAGGATCTCCGGGTCGGTGAACTCCGGTCGGGAGAGGTAGTCCTCCTCCGAGTACAGCCGGATGGCGATGCCGTCGGCCACCCGGCCGCAGCGTCCGGCCCGCTGGTTGGCCGAGGCCTGGCTGATCGGCTCGATCGGGAGCCGCTGCACCTTGGTGCGCAGCGAGTAGCGCGAGATGCGGGCGACGCCGGTGTCGACGACGTAGCGGATGCCCGGCACGGTCAGCGAGGTCTCGGCGACGTTCGTGGCCAGCACCACCCGGCGCCGGGTGTGCTGCGCGAACACCCGGTGCTGCTCGGCGGCGGAGAGCCGCGAGAACAGCGGCAGGATGTCGAAGCCACGGGGCCCGTCGGCGATCTTCCTCAGTGCGTCCTCGGTGTCCCGGATCTCCCGCTCTCCGGGCAGGAAGACCAGCATGTCGCCGTCGCCTTCCCGGCCCAGCTCGCGGACCGCGTCGATGACCGCCTCCGTCTGGTCGCGTACGACGGGCTCACCCTCGTCGTCGTCGTACGACTCCTCGACCAGCGGCCGGTAGCGGACCTCGACCGGGTAGGTGCGCCCGGAGACCTCGATGATCGGCGCGTCCGCGAAGTGCTGCGAGAACCGCTCCGGGTCGATCGTCGCGGAGGTGATCACGACCTTCAGGTCCGGGCGCCGCGGCAGCAGCTGGCGCAGGTAGCCGAGGATGAAGTCGATGTTGAGGCTGCGCTCGTGGGCCTCGTCGATGATCAGGGTGTCGTAGCGGCGCAGCTCCTTGTCGTGCTGGAGCTCCGCGAGCAGGATGCCGTCGGTCATCAGCTTGACCCGGCCTGCCGGCGAGGTCTTGTCGGTGAACCGCACCTGGTAGCCGACCGCGTCGCCGAGCTCGGTGCCCAGCTCCTCGGCGATCCGCTCGGCCACGCTGCGCGCGGCGATCCGGCGCGGCTGCGTGTGCCCGATCAGCCGGCCACCGCGGCCGCCCTCCCCGCGACCCAGCGCCAGGCAGATCTTGGGCAGCTGGGTGGTCTTCCCGGAGCCGGTCTCGCCGGCGACGATCACCACCTGGTGGTCGCGGATCGCCGCCGCGATGTCGTCCCGGCGCTGGGAGACCGGCAGCTCGGGCGGGAAGTGGAGCTGCACGGGTCAGGAGTGCGTGCGCAGCCAGATCGTCGGAGGCATCGCGCCCAGCCGTGCCAGCGCGCCCTCCGACGGTGCGGTCGCCACGTCGGTGACCACGTAGCCCTGCTCCCCGAGGGTCGCGAGGTTCTGCGCGACCACGTTGACACCGTCGTCGAGCAGCACCTGGTTGATCTCGGCGAGCACACCCGGCTGGTTCACGTGCAGGTGCGCGACCCGGAACGAGCCGTCCAGGGGCGGCGGCTGCAGCTCGGGGAGGTTGACGGAGAGAGCGGTGTTGCCGCGGTCGACGTACGACACGAGCTTGGTGCTGACGAAGGTGCCGATCTCCTCCTGCGCCTCCTGCGTCGACCCGCCGACGTGTGGGGTCAGGATCACGTTGTCCAGCCCGCGCAGCGCGGACTCGAACGACTCGCCCTGTCGCTTCGGCTCGACCGGGAACACGTCGAGGGCGGCACCCGCGATGTGGCCGGAGAGGATGTGCTCGCGCAGGGACACGTCGTCGACGACCATGCCGCGCGAGGCGTTGATGAACAGCGAGCGCGGCTTCATCTTCTTGAACTGCTCGTCACCGAAGAGGCCGGCGTTGCCCGGGCGCCCGTCGACGTGCAGGGACACCACGTCCGCCTGCGCCAGCAGGTCGTCCAGCGTCGGCACCCGCTGCGCGTTGCCGTGCGCGAGCCGGTCGTGGGTGTCGAAGTAGATGACCCGGAGCCCGACCGCCTCGGCGACCACGGACAGCTGCGAGCCGATGTTGCCGTAGCCGACGATCCCCAGCACCCGGCCGCGGATCTCGTGGCTGCCGTGCGCGGACTTGTCCCAGATCCCGTCGTGCATCCGCTGGGTCTTCTCCGGCAGCCGCCGCGCGAGAGCGATGATCTCGCCGATCACGAGCTCGACCACGCTCCGCGTGTTGGAGTACGGCGCGTTGAACGCGGCCACGCCCCGGCGCGCCGCCGACGCGAGGTCGATCTGGTTGGTGCCGATGCAGAAGGCACCCACCGCGACCAGGTCGGTCGCCGCCGCGAGCGCCCGGTCGGTCAGGAACGTGTTCGACCGGATGCCGAGCAGGTCGAAGCCGGGCAGGGTCGCCACCAGCTCGTCCTCGGACAGCGACCCCGGTCGGGTCTCCACGTCGATGCCGGCGCGCGCGAAACCCTCCGTCGCGGACGGGTGGATGTTCTCCAGGAGCAGGGCGCGCATGCGCCCAGCCTAGGAGTTGCCCTGGTCCTCGTGCTCACCCCGGTCGTCGCGGTCCTGTCCGTGCTGGTCTCCCGCGCTCCATCTTCTTCAGCTGTCCCGGTGGCACGAAGCCCTTCGAGGTCCGCGTCCCTGCCCGGGCCCACCGCGGAACTGGTGGCCGAAGCCCGGCCCCGTGCGGTCGTCGCCATCGCGGTCCCCGTGCCGATCGCCGAGGCCGGCCACGGCCGCTCCCCCGAGCCCACCGATGATCACCGAGGCCAGGGCGACGGCGATGACCGCCTTGAGCCCCCACAGCCGGTCGGTCCAGCGCTGCTCTCGGCGGGCGCTCCGCCGCCGGCGGGCACCGTCTCCTGGTGGGCCGTGCCCTCGACCGGCCTGTCGTCGCTCATGTGCCCATGATCCCGCCGATCGACTGTGCCCGACCTGTGAAATGCACCGATCGGCGGCCGGGCACCCGCTCCCGGTGGCTCACAGGAATCTCACAGCAACTCCATGGCGAACCTCCGGATCCGTTCGCGAAGGTGGTTCCATGCCTCTTGTGGACCGTCATCCCCAGCTGACCCGCCCCGACGGCTCGCCGCTGCGCGTGCTGGTCGTCGACGACGAGCCGAACATCGCCGAGCTGCTCCGGATGGCGCTGCGCTACGAGGGCTGGGACGTCGAGGTCGCGCTCACCGGCAGCAAGGCCGTCAGCACCGCCAAGGCGACCAAGCCGGACGCCGTGGTGCTGGACATGATGCTGCCGGACTTCGACGGCATGGAGGTGCTGAGTCGGCTGCGCGCCCAGCGCTCCGACGTACCCGTCCTCTTCCTCACCGCCCGCGACTCCGTGGAGGACCGCGTGGCGGGCCTCACGGCCGGCGGCGACGACTACGTCACCAAGCCGTTCAGCCTGGAGGAGGTCGTCGCCCGGCTGCGCGGGCTGATGCGTCGCTCCGGCGCCTCCGACCACGCGGCCAGCAACGTGCTGACGGTCGGCGACCTGGTGCTCGACGAGGACTCCCACGAGGTGCGCCGCGACGGCGAGGAGATCGCGCTCACGGCGACCGAGTTCGAGCTCCTGCGCTACCTGATGCGCAACCCCAGGCGCGTGCTCTCGAAGGCCCAGATCCTCGACCGCGTCTGGAACTACGACTTCGGCGGCCAGGCCAACGTGGTCGAGCTGTACATCTCCTACCTGCGCAAGAAGATCGACGCCGGCCGGGAGCCGATGATCCACACGATGCGCGGCGCGGGGTACGTCCTGAAGCCGACGGACTGAGCCCGATGCGCGTACCCGCCCTCACCAAGTCCCTCACCGTCCGGCTGGTCGCGACCTCGGTCGCACTGGTGGCGCTGGTGAGCGTGCTGGTGGTCCTCGCGACCTCGCTGGTGATGAACCAGTACCTCACGTCGCGGCTCGACCAGCAGGTGCACGCGTCCCTGGACCGGGCCGTCAACCCGGACGGGCACCGGACCCGACGGGCCGGGACCGGCGCGACGGCGACGACGGCGCGTTCGGCCGGGGGCCGCAGAGCCCGGACACGATGGTCGCGGTGCTGTCCACGTCCCCGCCGGTGGGCGGGGTGCTCGGGGACAACTACGACGAGATCCAGGCGCTCTCCACCGAGCGCCGTGCGCCAGCTGGACGACCTCCCGGTCGACGGCAAGGCCCGCACGGTCTCCCTGGACGAGCTCGGCGACTACCGCGTGGTCGTGACCCGCGACTCCCAGGACCGGGTGCTGGCCACCGGCCTGCCGATGACCGAGATCCACAACACCACCGAGAGCCTGCTGCTCCGCAGCTCCCTGCTCGCCTCGTCCGGGATCCTGCTCGCCGGGCTGCTCGGCGTGATGCTGGTGCGCCGCCAGCTGCGACCGCTGCGCGAGGTGGCCGCCACGGCGTACGACGTGACCGCGATGCCGCTCGACGCCAGCGGCCAGACGATCGACGCCCGCGTGCCCGAGCGCTACACCGACCCCGACACCGAGGTCGGCCAGGTCGGGTCCGCCCTCAACACGCTGCTCGACCACGTCGACTCCGCGCTCGACGCCCGGCACCGCAGCGAGCAGCAGGTGCGCCAGTTCGTGGCCGACGCGTCCCACGAGCTGCGCACGCCGTTGTCGACGATCCACGGCTACGCCGAGCTGAGCCGGCGCACGCCGGACGACGCCGAGATGCTCTCGCAGGCGATGGACAAGGTCGAGACCGAGGCGACCCGGATGTCCGCGCTCGTCGCCGACATGCTGCTGCTGGCCCGGCTCGACTCCGGCCGGCCGCTGGAGCGCGAGGAGGTCGACGTCACCCGGCTGCTGCTGGAGGCGGTCGCCGACGCGAAGGTCGTCGCCCCCGAGCACGTCTGGCGGCTCGACCTGCCCGAGGAGCCGGTCACCGTCGTCGGCGACGAGCACCGGCTGCACCAGGTGGTCACGAACCTGATCAACAACGCCCGCCGGCACACCCCGGCCGGCACCACCGTCACGGTCGGCGCACGTCCACGCCCGGCCGACGGCGAGGACGTCCGGATCACGGTGCACGACGACGGCCCCGGCATCCCCGACGGCCTGCACGGACGGGTCTTCGAGCGGTTCACCCGCGGCGACACGTCGCGCACCCGGGCCTCCGGCGGCGCCGGGCTCGGCCTCTCGCTGGTCCGGGCGATCGCCGGGGCCCACGGCGGGTCCGCCGCGATGGACAGCCGTCCCGGCGACACGACGTTCACGATCTCCCTGCCGTAAGGTCACAGAGCCGGCACAGAGCGGGCACACGGTCCTCGCAGAGCGGCTGACGACGCTGGCGTCATGACCACCACGGACACGACGCTCGCCCGGTCGAGCACCGCACCGCGCGCCCATCCGAACGACCGCCGGCTCCCGCCGCCTCGACCTCGCGCGCACGTGGCGCGGCCGCGACGACGACCCGGCGTGGGTGCGGCCGGCACTGATCGGGCTGCTGCTCGGCACCGGCGTCCTCTACCTGTGGGGCCTCGGCGCCTCGGGCTGGGCGAACTCGTTCTACTCCGCCGCCGCGCAGGCCGGCTCGGAGTCGTGGAAGGCGTTCTTCTTCGGCTCCTCCGACGCGGCGAGCTCGATCACCGTCGACAAGACGCCGCTCTCGTTGTGGCCGATGGCGCTGTCGGTGCGGGTCTTCGGCCTCTCGTCGTGGAGCATCCTGGTGCCGCAGGCGCTGGATGGGGTGGCCGCGGTCGGCCTGCTCCACGCCACCGTCCGGCGTACGACGGGGTCCGCCGTTCGCCGGGCCTGCTCGCCGGCCTGGTGCTGGCGCTGACGCCGGTCGCGGTGCTGATGTTCCGCTTCAACAACCCGGACGCCCTGCTGGTGCTGCTGCTGGTCGGCTCGGTGCTACGCCACGCTCCGCGGCGTCGAGTCCACGAGCTCGGCGCCGGCCACCCGGTCCGCTGGCTCGCGCTCGGCGGCGCGCTGGTCGGGCTCGCCTTCCTCACCAAGATGCTGCAGGCGTTCCTGGTGCTGCCGGCGCTGGCGCTGGTCTACCTGCGTCGCGGCGAACACCGCGGTGCTGCAAGCGGCTCGGCCACCTGCTGGTCGCGTTCGGCTCGATGTCGCTCGCCGCCGGCTGGTGGATCGCGATCGTCTCAGCTCTGGCCGGCGTCCAGCCGCCCGTACATCGGCGGCTCGCAGACCAACTCGATCCTCGAGCTCACCCTCGGCTACAACGGCTTCGGCCGGCTCACCGGCGACGAGACCGGCTCGTCGGCGGCGGCGGCGGCCGGTGGCGGCGGCGGCTGGGGCGCGACGGGCATCCTGCGGCTGTTCGACTCCGAGATCGGCGGCCAGGTCGCGTGGCTGCTCCCGGCCGCGCTGGTGCTGCTCGTGGCCGGTCTGTGGTTCACCCGCCGGCACGCGCCGCACCGACCTGGTCCGCGCCGGGCTCGTCGTCTGGGGCGCCTGGCTGGTGGTCACCGCGCTGACCTTCAGCTTCATGGCCGGCATCTTCCACGCCTACTACACCGTGGCGCTGGCCCCGGCGATCGCGCGCGCTCGTCGGCATCGGCGCCTGGCTGCTGTGGGAGCGCCGCGACTCGCAGCTCGCCACGGGCATCGCGGCCGGCACGGTCGTCGCTGACCGCGGTGCTCGGCTTCGCGCTGCTCGACCGCAGCGCCGACTTCCTGCCGTGGCTGAAGTACGCTGGTGCGTCGTGGTCGGGCTGGTCGTCGGCGCTGCTGCTCGCCGGGGTCCGGCTCCTGCCGCGCCGGGTCGCCCTCGCGGTCGGCGCGGCGGCGCTGGTGGCGACGCTCGCCGGGCCCGGCGGCGTACGCGGTGGACACGGCGGCGACCCCGCACACCGGCTCGATCCCGAGCGCCGGGCCCGAGCTGCCGGGCAGGGCGCCGGGCGGGCTGGCCCGGCGGCGGCCGCCGGCGGCCCGGCGGCCAGGCGCCGGGCGGCACCACGGGCGGCGCCGCCGGCGGCGGCGGCACGCCGGCGGCCTCCTCTCCGGCAGCCAGTCGACGGCGCAGATCACCGCGCTGCTCGCAGCAGGACGCCGTCCTCCTACGACTGGGTCGCCGCCGCGGTCGGCTCCAACTCGGCCGCCGGCTACCAGCTCGCGAGCGCAGCAGCCCGTGATGGCGATCGGCGGCTTCAACGGCAGCGACCCGAGCCCGACGCTCGCGCAGTTCCAGGCGTGGGTCGCGACAGGGACGGATCCACTACTTCATCGCGGCGGCGGCGGCGGCTTCGGCGGGCTCGGGGGCGGCCCAGCGCCGGCGGCAGCACCAGCAGCGACATCGCGAGCTGGGTCGAGGACAACTTCACCGCGACCACGGTCGACGGGGTCACGCTCTACGACCTCAGCGGCGGCGCCACCGGGATCGCCTCGTGAGCGCGGCGCCGGCGTACGACGGGCCGGAGCCCGCCGTGGAGACCGGCGGTGGCGACGCTCGACGTGGTGATCCCGGTGCTCAACGAGGAGGCGGACCTGGCCGCGTCGGTCGAGCGGGTGCGTGGCGCACCTGCGCACGCTGCCCTGGTCGTTCCGGGTGACGATCGCCGACAACGCCAGCACCGACGGCACCGCGGTGGTCGCCCGCCGCCTCGACCACGCGTACGACGAGGTGCACGTGGTGCACCTGGCGGAGAAGGGCCGCGGGCGGGCCCTGCGCAAGGCGTGGACCGGGTCGGCGTCGCCGGTGCTCGTCTACATGGACGTCGACCTGTCCACCGACCTCAACGCGCTGCTGCCGCTGGTCGCTCCGCTGCTGTCAGCGGTCACTCCGACCTCGCGATCGGAAGCCGGCTGCCGGCACGACTCGCGGGTCTCACGGGGCCCGAAGCGGGAGCTGATCTCGCGCGGCTACAACCTCCTGGTGCGCGGCACGCTGCGCACCCGGTTCTCCGACGCGCAGTGCGGGTTCAAGGCGATCCGCGCCGACGTGGCCAGGGAGCTGCTGCCGCTGGTGGAGGACAACGGCTGGTTCTTCGACACCGAGCTGCTGGTCGTGGCCGAGCGTGCGGGCCTGCGCATCCACGAGGTGCCGGTGGACTGGGTCGACGACCCGGACAGTCGCGTCGACATCGTGCGCACCGCGCTGGACGACGTGCGCGGCATCGCCCGCCTCGGCCGCAACCTGGTGCGCGGCCGGATCCCGCTGCACGAGGTGTCCGAGCGGCTCGGGCGGGCGAGTGCCGACGCCGGGGGCGGCCGGCTCGGCATGCAGGTGGTGATGTTCGCGCTGGTCGGCGTCGCGTCGACCGCTGGCCTACGGCCTGCTCTACCTCTGGTTCCGCGGCTCGGTCACGGCGCAGGCCGCCAACCTGCTGGCCCTGCTCGTGACCGCGGTCGGCAACACGGCGGCGAACCGGCGGTTCACGTTCGGGGTCACCGGTCCGCGGCACGCCGTCCGCCACCAGCTCCAGGGGCTCGCGATCTTCCTGGCCGGCCTCGGAGTGACGAGTGGCGCCCTGTGGCTGCTCGAGTCAGGAGGAGCCCGTGGTCACCACGGCATCGAGGTGGCGGTGCTGACCGGCGCGAACCTGTTCGTCACGATGATGCGGTTTGTCCTGCTTCGCGCCTGGGTCTTCGTGCGGCGCCCTTCTGTGGAGCCGGTTGTCCCCCTGAACCCGTGCACCCGTGGGGGTGTGGACGGGGTGTGGGCGGGGTAGAAGACTCGAAAGGTCGCGCACAAAGACTCGGAGGGAGTCACACAACATGGCAACACTTCTCTGGCTGATCGCAGTGATCCTGGTGATCGCCGGCATCGTGGTGGCGATTCGCGGACAGCTCCTCTTCGGGATCCTGCTGATCGTCGTCGGTCTGCTGGTCGGGCCGGGAGGCGTCAGCATCTTCAACTAGTCACTCCGAGGAATCAGTCCTGTCGTGGGCCCCGGCCGTCAAGGCCGGGGCCCACGCATCTGTCCGGAGCGGGTCAGCGGTGGGTTCAGCGAAGCCGCAGGCCCGGCCCGGAACAGTCGGGCCGGACGCCCAGCACCTCCCGCACGACGCTCCCCCGTCTCCTCGACGAACCCGTCGGTGCCGCTGACCACCTTGCGGTGGAAGTTCCCGGGGTCGAGCTCGCTCCCCCAGATCACGTCGTAGACGTCGCGCAGCTCCGTGATCGTGAACAGCTCCGGCACGAAGCGGGTGGCGAGGTTGGTGTACTCGAGCTTCGACCGCGCCCGCTCCACGCCGTCCGCGAGGATCTTCCGGTGGTCGAAGGCCAGCTGTCGTGGCCGCAGCAGCGTCGTCACCGGCCGCCACTCCGCGTCGGCCGCGTCGGAGCCCGCCTGCGCCTCGGGCGCCCAGGGGATCACCGCCAGGTGGGCCACGCTCACCATGCGCCCGCGCGGGTCACGACCCGGCGCGCCGTACGTCGCCAGCTGCTCGAGCGCGTCGACCCGCACGCCGGTCTCCTCGAGCAGCTCGCGCTCGGCGGCCGGCGCAAGGTCCTCGTCGACCTCCACGAAGCCTCCCGGCAGCGCCCAGCGTCCGCGGTGCGGCTCCTCGCCCCGTCGTACGACGAGCGCGCACAGGGTGTCGGAACGGATCGTGAGCGCGACCACGTCGACCGTGACCGAGAAGATCGGGTAGTCGCTGGTGTACACCACGCGCACACCCTACAGTCTGTTCTTGTCAGATCAACACTATTGGGAGTGGCCGTGCACCTGGACGACGCGCAGCGTGACCGGGCCGCAGGCGTGCTGCTCGGCCAGGCGGCGGGTGACGCGCTCGGGGTGCCGTACGAGTTCGCGCTGCCACCTCACCTCGGCCAGCCCGCGGAGATGCTCGGCGGCGGCCTCGGCGACCTCGAGCCCGGCGAGTGGAGCGACGACACCGCGATGGCGATGTGTGTCGCCGACGTCACCGCCGGAGGTGCTCGACCTCACCACGCCGGACGGGATCGACGCGGTCGCCGCGAACTTCCTGGTCTGGATGGCCGACGACCCGCCGGACGTCGGTCTGCAGACATCGGCGGTGCTGCGGGGCACGTTGCGAGCCCTGCTTGCCGGCGCCGGCGGGCGTGCCCGGGTGATGCTCGACGAGGCCGAGCAGTACGCCTCCGAGCACCCCCACAGTGCGGGCAACGGCGCCCTGATGCGCACCGCCGTGGTCGCGCTCTCCGCCCTCGACGACCGGGTCCGAGGTGCCCGGTCCGCACGTCGCGTCGCCAACCTGACCCACGCCGACCCGCTGGCCGGCGACTCCTGCGTGCTCTGGACCGAGGCCGTGCGGGTGGCCGTTCTCGACGGGCGCGTCGACGTCTCCGCCGGCCTCGACCTGCTCCCCGGCTCGCGGCGCGCGCGCTGGGCGACGTGGCTGGACGAGGCCCGTGCGGCGGCCACGGGCGAGCTGCCCGGCGGACGGTTCAACCCCAACGGCTTCACCGTCACCGCCCTGCAGGCGGCAACGGCGGCGGTGCTCGGCACGCCCGAGGAGGGAGCCGGCGGACGCTGCCGCCGAGCGCTCCACGCGGCGGTCCGGATCGGCCATGACACCGACACCGTGGCCGCGATCGCCGGAGGCCTGCTCGGGGCCCGCTGGGGCGCGTCCGCGGTACCGGCCGAGTGGCGCGACCGAGCTGCACGGCTGGGCCCCCGGAGGTACGGCGAGCGCGCGCGAGCTGGTCGACCTCGCCGTCCGCACCGCGACCGGCTGACGCGTCAGCGTGCGGCGTCGAGCGCCCCGAACAGCGACCCGGCGAGCGCCGCGAGCAGCTCGTCGCGGGTCACCCCGTGCTGGTCGGCCGACCAGTCGAGCACGACCTACTCCGTGAGCGCGCTCCAGCCGCGCACCATCAGCCGCACCGCGGGGGTGTCGTCGTAGCCGAGCGCGGAGATGCCCTGCTCCCCCGCCCGCTCGAAGATCCGGTCCGGTCAGCGAGGCCGCGCGCCTCCTCGTAGATCTCGCGGAGCCCCTCGTTGCCCCCGGCGGCCGCCGCGGACCAGGAGACAGTAGCCCGGCCGTAGTTGGCGACCACGTAGTCGACGTAGCGCCCCAGCGAGTCGGTCAGGACCGCTCGAGCGGGTCGTCGCCCTGGCCGGGGGCGGTGACCGCGAACAGGTCGTCGGCCGCGCGCCGGACCACGGCCGTGTGGAACTCCTGCTTGTTGCCGAAGTAGTGGTAGAGCAGCCCGCGCGAGATCCCGGCCTCCTCGGCCAGCATCTCGATCGACAGCTCCTCCAGCGACCGGGTCGCGAGCAGCCGCACGCCGAGCTCGAGCAGCTGCTCGCGCCGGCCGTCCGGGCGTCATCCGGACCCGGTCGCGCTGGTCTCGGTCATGTGGCGCATGTTACTGAACATCCGTCAACAGCGCTATTGACGCACGTTCAATACCTCGGTAGCGTTCGAGCGCATGGCCCCGACGCAGACGTCCCCCGGCCCGCCCCGCTCCCCGACCACGTCCGCGTGTTCGTGGTCGGCGCCGGGTTCGCCGGCCTCGGCACCGCGATCAAGCTCGAGGAGTCCGGCCTCACCGACTTCCTCGTGGTCGACAGGGGCGACGACGTCGGCGGCACCTGGCGCGACAACACCTACCCCGGCGCGGCCTGCGACGTGCCCAGCCAGCTCTACTGCTTCTCGCTTCGCGCCCAACCCGCACTGGTCCCGGTCGTTCTCCCCGCAGCCGGAGATCCAGGCCTACCTGCGAGCGCGTCGCCCGTGAGTCCGGCACGCTCGACCGGTTCCGGTTCGGTACCACGGTGGAGCAGGCGGCCTGGGACGAGCGAGGACCGGGCCTGGACGGTCACCGACCTCGGCCGGCACCGTGCGTCGCCGACGTCCTGGTCACCGGCTCCGGCGGGCTCTCGGAGCCCAAGCTGCCCGGAGATCGCGGGCATCGACAGCTTCGCCGGCGAGGTGTTCCACTCCGCGCGCTGGAACCACGACTACGACCTCACCGGCAAGCGCGTCGCCGTGATCGGCACCGGCGCCTCGGCGATCCAGATCGTGCCCGCGATCGCCGAAGCAGGTCGGCCACCTCGACGTCTACCAGCGCACCGCGCCCTGGGTGATGCCGCGCAGCGACCGCGCCTACACGGCGATCGAGCGGCTCGGCTTCCGGTTCCTCCCCGGCCTCCAGCGGCTCTACCGCACCGGGCATCTACTGGGGCCGCGAGGGCTTCGTGCCCGGCGTTCACCCTCGCCCCAGCCTCGCGGCGCCCGCCGAGAAGATCGCGGCCGAGGCACATCGCGAGCGGCATCAGCGACCCGGCGCTGCGCGCGGCAGGTGACGCCCGACTACCGCCTCGGCTGCAAGCGGATCCTGATCTCCAACGACTACTACCCGGCCCTCGACCGCGACGACGTCGACCTGGTCACCGACGGGATCCGCGAGATCACGCCGACCGGCATCGTGACCGCCGACGGCACCGAGCGCGAGGTCGACTGCCTGATCGTGGCCACCGGCTTCCACACCACCGACCAGCCGATCGCGCACCACATCAAGGGCAGCGACGGCCGCTCGCTCGCCGACGCCTGGCGCGAGAGCGGGATGACGGCCTACAAGGGCACCACGGTCGCCGGGTTCCCCAACCTGTTCCAGATCGTCGGCCCCAACACCGGCCTCGGCCACTCCAGCATGGTGTTCGTGATCGAGTCGCAGATCGCCTACATCCTCGGCGCCCTGCGGCACGATGGGCGAGCGCGGGCTCGCCAGCGTCGAGCCGCGGGCAGACGCCCAGGCGGCGTGGAACGAGGCGCTGCACAGGCGGATGGCGCGCACGGTGTGGAGCACCGGCGGCTGCTCGAGCTGGTACCTCGACGAGCACGGCCGCAACACCGTGCTGTGGCCGCGGAGCACCTTCACGTTGCGCCGGCAGCTCGGTAGCTTCGACCCCGACGCCTACGTCGTCACCGCGCGTGACGCCCCGACCACCAAGGAGAACGTCGCATGAAGACGCTGGACAACAAGGTGGTCGTGGTCACCGGCGCCGGCTCCGGCATCGGGCGCGCGCTCGCGCTCGACGTCGCCGGCCGCGGTGCGCTGGTGGCCGTCTCCGACTGGAACGAGGCCGGGCTGGCCGAGACCGTCGAGCTGCTCAAGAACGCCGGTGCGCGCGAGGTGCGCTCCGACGTGCTCGACGTCAGCGACCGCGCCGGGTTCGCGGCGTACGCGCTGGCCGTGAACGACCAGTTCGGCCGGGTCAACGTGGTGGTCAACAACGCCGGCGTCTCGCACACGGGCCCGGTCGACCGAGATGGAGTACGCCGACTTCGACTGGCTGATGGGCGTGAACTTCTGGGGCGTCGTGCACGGCACCAAGGAGTTCCTGCCGCACCTGATCGCGTCCGGCGACGGCCACCTGGTCAACATCTCCTGCTCTTCGGGCTGATCTCGGTCGCCGGCTCAGTCGACGTACAACGCCTCGAAGTTCGCCGTCCGCGGCTTCACCGAGGCGCGTGCGCCAGGACATGCTGCTGGCCGGCCACCCGGTCGGCGTCACCTGCGTGCACCCCGGCGGCATCAAGACCGGCATCGTCCGCAACGGCCGGGTGACCCGCGGCGAGAGCCACGCCGACGTCGACGGCCACCTTCGACAACGAGCTGGCGAGGATGTCCCCCGAGCGCGCCGCCGCGATCATCGTCAAGGCGGTGCTCACCGACAAGCCCCGCCAGCTGGTCGGCCTCGACGCCCACGTCGCTGCACCACTTCGCCCGCCTCGTCGGCGCCCGCTACCAGGACGTCGTCGTGCGGGTCGGGCGGCGGCGTTCCCGAAGGGCCTGGAGCGCGAGGTCCGGTCCCGTGGTTCATCCGCCCGCGTTCACTACGCTGCGACGCGTGGTGAAGGGGCCGATCGCGCTAGCGAAATTCGGCGACCTCGGCCGCGCGGAGTAGCTGTCGGGATCCGCTCGGCAGTCATCCGGCGTAGGCGCGTCGAGCTCAGGCCAGCTGATCCGAGACGAACGTCCAGCGTGTCGAATCTCGCGGATCCGGTCCTGGCGCGCCTTCTCGGCCAGCACGACGTCAGCCCGACTGGACCAGTTTGAGCTTCGGATGGACGCTTCCGAGGCCATCAGCGGACTCGCCGGTCACCGAGCGTAGGCCGGCCAGGTTTCTCGAAGTCGTCGACCGAGGAGCCGGTCTCGCCGTGCAGCATCGAACACCGCTACCCAGTACGTCGAGCTCAGCCGCGAGAAGACGGACAAGATCTTCGTGGTGCTGGCCGAGTTCGGCAACGAGCGGCACCCGAGCTTCCCGGACAAGGACACCGACCCGAACACGCCGGGCCCGGCGACGTTCAACGGGCCGCTGCACAACGCGATCCCCGCGCCGGACCGCACGAAGGACAACTCGACGGTCTGGCAGCCGGACTACAGCCGTGCAGCACTACCGGACCGCTCGTACTTCGGCGAGCCCGGCGGCGGAGTCGGTGAAGTCGTACTACGAGAAGCAGTCGTCCGGCCGCTACAGCGTCGACGGCCAGGTCACGGACTGGGTCAAGGTCCGCTACAACGAGGCGCGCTACGGCCGCTCCAACGGCTACCCGTGCAACGGCAACGTCCTCGAACACCTGGAACCTGATCAGGACGCGATCGACCGGGGCGATCGGTCAACCAGCGACGCCGCCAGAGCGCACCGACGGCAGATCAAGGCCGACCTCGCGTCCTACGACCAGTGGGACCGCAACGACTTCGACCACGACGGCAACTTCAACGAGCCGGACGGGTACATCGACCACTTCCAGATCGTCCACGCCGGCGGCGACGAGGCCGACGGCGACCCGATCCAGGGCGAGGACGCGATCTGGTCGCACCGCTGGAAGGCCTTCCAGAACACCGGCCAGGGCCCGACCGGCAACAAGGACGGCGGCACCCAGATCGGCGACACCGGCCTGTGGGTCGCCGACTACACGATCCAGCCCGAGAACGGCGGCGTGTCCGTGTTCACGCACGAGTACGGCCACGACCTCGGCCTGCCGGACCACTACGACACCGCCGGCGGCCGGACAACGCCGTCAACTGGTGGACGCTGATGGCGCAGAGCCGCGTCGTCGGCCACGGACGACCAGGGCATCGGCACGCGCGCCGCCGACCTCGGCGCGTGGGACAAGCTGCAGCTCGGCTGGCTCGACTACGAGATCGTGCGTCGCCGGCCAGAACCGGACGCTCGACCTCGGCCCGCACGAGTACAACTGGCCAAGGCCGCAGGGCGTGGTCGTCGTGCTGCCGACAGAAGAAGGTGACGCACGACTCGGCGCGCCCGCCGCCGGGCACCAAGCAGTGGTGGTCGCGGCGCCGGCGACGACTACGACGCGACGCTGACGCGCTCGGTCGCCATGCCGGCGGGCACGGCGACGCTGACGCTTCCAGGCCCGCTGGAACATCGAGGACTGCGGGCGACCCGTGCGACTACGCCTACGTCGAGGTCGACGACGGCACGGGCTTCAAGGCGATCCCGGGCAACATCACCAAGGCCGCCGAGGGCAACGGCATCGACGGCTACCAGGCGACGCGTAGATGCCGGCGACGTTCGACCTGTCGGCCTACGCCGGCAAGACCGTCGCGCTGCGCTTCCGCTACAAGACCGACGGCGGCGCGCAGGGCGACGACACCCGAGCTGACGCCGGCTTCTTCGTCGACGAGATCAAGCTGACCGACGGGCACGCACGACGCGTGTTCAGCGACGGGCCGAGAGCGGCGCGAACGGCTGGACCGCGTCGGGTTCACGCGCGTCGGGCGCCATCGACCACGCCGGCTACGACCACTTCTACATCGCCTCGAACCGCACCTACGCGTCGCTACGACCAGTACCTGCAGACCGGCCCGTACAACTTCGGGTTCCCGGCCCGGCCGGACTGGGTCGAGCACTTCCCGTACCAGAACGGCCTGCTCGTCTCCTACTGGGACACCTCCCAGCGACAACAACGAGTCCAGCACCCACCCGGGCAGCGGGCGGATCCTGCCGATCGACGCCAACCCGACCCCGCTACCGGCTCGACGGCAAACCTGTGGCGGGCCGCGGGTCCAGACCTACGACGCGCCGTTCGGCCTGGAGAAGTCGGACTCGTTCACGCTGCACGTCGAACGGCGGTGCCGACCTACATCCGCGGGCAGGCGGCGCCAGCCGCTGTTCGACGACAAGCGTTCCTACTGGGACGCGTCCCAGCCGACCGCCAGTGTGAAGGTGCCCCCGACGGGCACGGCCATCCGGGTGCTCAGCCAGCACGGCACGGCGATGAAGATCGGGTCAGCAAGCCCTCAACCGCAGCCACCGCGGGCCGTGGGCGTCTGCCCCGGACCCTGTCCGGCCCGCGCCCCGTCCGAATCGAGTGCCGCAAGTGGCCCGACGACCGGCACTGGGAGTTCGACGCGGTGCGGCTCGGGGCGGACGAGCACGGCATCTGGTGCGGGGTCGCGCAGGGCACGTTCATGGCCAGCGCGACGCGGTCGCTGACCGCTGCCGCCGACCACGTGACGCTCGCGCCGTACGACGACTGGTACCTCGCCACGTTCTACGGCGACGACCCGCAGCGACCGTGCGACGTGTACGTCGACATCGCGACGCCGGCGGTCTGGTACGACGGCGAGAGCCGGCTGCGGGCCGTCGACCTCGACCTCGACGTGATCCGTGGGACCACCGGCCGGGTGTGGGTCGACGACGAGGACGAGTTCGCCGAGCACCGGGTGTCGCTCGGCTACCCCGCCGACGTGGTCTCCGGCGCGATGGCGTCCTGCGACCGGGTCAACGCCGCCGTACGCGACCGGGAGCCGCCGTTCGACCCGGTCACCTCGCAGGAGTGGCTGGCCCGGTTCCGGAACACGCGTTGGGGTGACGGCGGCTCCCACCGGCTGTGGAACGATCGGGCCGATGGCCATCGACTTCGCCGCCTCCGCCGGCCCGACGCTCGGCGTCGAGTGGGAGTTCGCGCCTGGTCGACAAGACCAGCCCGCGACCTGGTCAACGCCGCCTCGCGAGGTCTTCGACGGTTTCGCGGCGACCCACGGCGAGGACCCGCACCTCCACCAGGAGCTGCTCCGCAACACGGTCGAGCTGACCACCGGGATCTGCACGCACCACCGCCGAGGCGATGGACCAGCTGGCCGAGCACATCGACCTGGTGCGCCCGATCACCGACGAGCTCGGCGTCGACCTCTACAGCGCCGGCACGCACCCGTTCGCGGAGTGGTCCCAGCAGATCCTGACCGAGCGGCCACCGCTACGAGGAGCTGATCGCGCGCACCCAGTGGTGGGGCCGGCAGATGCTGATCTGGGGCGTCCACGTGCACGTGGGCCTGCGCAACCGCGACCACGTGCTGCCGATCGTCACCTCGCTCCTCAACCAGTACCCCCACCTGCAGGCGCTCTCCGCGTCCTCACCGATCTGGGCCGGCACTGGACACCGGCTACGCCAGCAACCGGGCGATGATGTTCCAGCAGCTGCCGACGGCGGGGCTGCCGTTCCAGTTCGAGTCCTGGGCCGAGTTCGAGGGCTACGCCCAGGACCTGCTCACCACCGGCGTGATCGAGCAGATCGACGAGATCCGCTGGGACGTGCGCCCGGCGCCGCGGCTGGGCACGATCGAGGTCCGGATCTGCGACGGCGTCTCCACGATGGCCGAGATGGAGCCCTGGTCGCCCTCACGCACTGCCTCGTCGTCGACCTCGAGCAGCGGCTGGAGGCGGGCGAGACGCTGCCGTCGATGCCGCCGTGGCACGTGCAGGAGAACAAGTGGCGCAGCGCCCGCTACGGGCTCGACGCCTGGATCATCCTCGACGACCGGTCCAACGAGCGGCTGCTGCTGGACGACCTCGCGTGACCTCCTCGACCGGCTCGGCCCGGTGGCGAAGCGGCTCGGCTGCGAGCGCGAGCTGGCCGCGGTCGAGGACATCCCGCGCAACGGGCGCGTCCTACCAGCGGCAGCGGGCGGTCGCCGACGACACCGGCGGCGACCTGGTGGCGGTCGTCGACTCCGTGGTGCGCGAGCTCTCGACCTAGGCTCTCGGCGCCAGCGGCGGGATCTCGTCGGTGGCCTCGAACGGGTCCATGCCGGAGACCGCGAGCAGGTCGGCGATGATCGAGCGCACCTGCGCGAGCACCACCTCGCCGGACAGGTCGCCGGTGCGTACGACGGTCGAGCTGGCGCGACCGAGCATGACCAGGTGGTCCCGCGCCGCCTCGGCCATCCGCCCGGCCGCGAGCTCGTCGGCCACCTCGTCGGCGCACGTCGCCAGGTCGCGGCAGAGCGTCGCGTAGCCGATGGGCATCGGCTCGCGGCGGTAGCACGCCACGGCCACGCGTCGTACCAGCACCCGGGTGTTGCGCAGCGCGAAGTCCATCGGCTCGACCAGCTCGGCCATCGCCCGGACCGGTCCCCGGTGCCGCAGCCGGAACGGCGACGACGCCACCACCGACAGCCCCTCGTCGGCGGCGGCCCGGAGCTCGCCGATCAGCGCGTCGGTGGTGCGCGCGTCCTGCAGCACGCGCACGGCTCGGTCGACGTCGCCGTCCTCGATGCTGTCGGCCGCGGCCCGCAGCAGCGCTCGCGATCTTGCGTACGACGACGCGCCGCCTGCTCGCGTGGTCTCCGCAACGGCGCCCGCGGCACCACGGTGGCCGCGACCAGCGCGACCGCCCCGCCGATCAGGGCGTCGGTCCAGCGCGTGAACGCCGCGCCGGGGTCGGGCAGCAGCGTGCTCACGACGATCGACTGCACCGCCGCCTGGGTCACGAAGATCTGGCCCGGCGTCGAGCAGCAGCGCCGTGCTCATGGCCAGCGAGACGATCAGCGCGATCTGCCAGCCACCCGTGCCGAGCAGGTGCGTGATCAGGTCGCCGAGGAACACGCCGACGGCGACCCCCAGCGGTCACCTCGCCCACCCGGCGCAGCCGCTGACCGTAGCTGGTGCCGAGCGCTGACCACGGCCGCGATCGGCGCGAAGAACGGCGAGTCGTGGCCGAACACGTCGGCCGCCACGAACCAGGCGACCCCGGCCGCGACGGCGCACTGGCCGACCTGCCACGACCGCACGCGCAGCCGCCCGAGGCGCTGCGACAGCGACATGCGCGACCGCGAGAGCGCGAGGTCGAGCGAGCGAGGGATGGCTCACAGGACGCCTGCGAGCGCTAGCGGTTCTTCTTCGAGCCGCGGCCGTGCAGCATCGTGACCAGATCTGGGTGAGCTGCCTGTCCTGCCTTCGCGGTGCGCGTGAACGAGGTCAGGTTCAGCATCGGCTTGAACCGCTGCCGGGCGATCGCGTGGCGTAGGTGAACTCCTTGAGCCCGTCGGCCCCGTGGATCCGGCCGAAGCCGGAGTCGCCGACGCCGCCGAACGGCAGCGACGGGATCGCCGCGAACGTGATCACGCCGTTGACCGCGGTCATGCCGGACCGGATCCGCTCGGCGATCTCCATGCCGCGCGCCTTGGCGAAGACGGTGGAGCCGAGGCCGTAGCGGGTGGCGTTGGTCGCGCGCGACGGCCTCGTCCATGTCGCGCACCCGGGTGACGGTCACGGTCGGGCCGAAGGTCTCCTCCTGCACGGCCGCGGAGTCCTCGGGTACGTCGACCAGGATCGTCGGCTGCACGAAGCGCTCGCCGACGGCGTCCGGACCGCCGAGCACGGCCCTGCCGCCCCTGGCGATGGCGTCGTCGATGTGCGAGCGGATCACGTCCAGCTGCTTGGGCATCGTGATCGGCCCGATCTTCGAGTCCGGCGCCGTCGTCGGCGTGCAGGTCCCTGGCCTTGTCGAGGAGCCGCGGCGAGGAAGTCGTCGTAGACGCGCTCGTGCACGTAGACCCGCTCCACGCCGGTGCAGGTCTGGCCGGCGTTGCTGCACGCCCCCCAGATCGCCGCGTCGGCCGCCGCGTCGAGGTCGGCGTCCGCGTCGACGAGCACGGCGTCCTTGCCGCCGGCCTCGATCACCACCGGTGTCAGCGTCTCGGCGCACGCCGCCATCACCCGCTTGCCGGTCGCGGTGGAGCCGGTGAACGCCACCTTGTCCACGCCTGCCCGGCACAGCGCCGCGCCGGTCTCGCCGAGGCCGGTGACGACCTGGAAGACCGGCCGGTCGACCACCTCGGCGAAGGTGGCGGCCAGCCAGGTGCCGACACCGGGGCTGTACTCGCTCGGCTTGAACACCACGGCGTTGCCGGCCGCGAGCGCGTAGGCGATCGAGCCCATCGGCGTGAACACCGGGTAGTTCCACGGGCCGATCACGCCGACGACGCCGAGCGGGCGGTACTCGACGGTCGCCGCCTGGTTGGCCATCACCAGCCCGGGCAGGACGCTTGCGGCGCTTGAGCACCTTCTCCGCGTGCCCGGCCGCCCAGGCCAGGTGGTCGACCGCGAGGGCGGCCTCGAGCACTCGCGTCGCCGTGCGGCTTGCCCATCTCGCGGTGCATCACCTCGGCCAGCTCGTCGATGCGCTGGGCGATCACGGCCTTCCAGGCGCCGAGCAGCTCGGCACGCTCGTCGTACGACAGGGCCGACCACCAGGTGGCGGCCTCGCGCGCGCGGGCGACGGCAGCGCGCACGTCGTCCTCGGTGTGCACGGGATGGGTGCTGGCCACGGATCCCGTGCGCGGGGTCGAGCGAGTCGAACGTCGCCGGCTCGGCAGGAGAGGTGGCCTGGGTGCGGTTCTCGGCGAGGGTCACGATCCGAACCTACCCGCTGCGTCACCCTGCCTTTCGTCAATGCTGGAAACGCGCGAGGATCGCGGGACACCACGAAAGGCAGGCTCCCTGTGCCGGCTCCGATCGATCCCACCTCCGTCGGTTTCCTGATGGCGGAGAACCGCACGATGCCCATGCACGTCGGCGGTCTGGCGCTGTACGAGAAGCCGGAGGGCGCGGGACGCAACTACGCCCGGGACCTCTACCAGCAGATGCTCGACGTGGACGAGATCGCGCCGCTGTTCCTCAAGCACCCGAAGCGCTCGCTCAAGACCGCGGGCCAGTGGGTCTGGGCCGAGGACCAGGAGTTCGACATCGAGCACCACGTGCGTCACAGCGCGCTGCCGAAGCCGGGCCGGGTCCGCGAGCTGCTCGAGCTCTGCTCGCGGCTGCACGGCACCCGGCTGGCCCGCGAGCGCCCGCTGTGGGAGGCGCACCTGATCGAGGGCCTGCGCGACGGCCGGATCGCGATCTACACGAAGATCCACCACGCCCTCGTCGACGGCGTCTCCGCGATGCGGCTGCTGCAGAGCGTGATGAGCACCGACCCCGACAAGCGCGACCTGCCGCCGCCGTGGGCGGCCCGCAAGCCGGCCGAGGCCACCAGCGTGCAGGAGGAGGCCGAGCACAGCCTCGGCGAGGTGCCGCTCGATGCGATGCGTACGGCGATGGGCATCACCGCGGAGGCGGCCGGCCTGCCGGGCGCGCTGATCAAGACGCTCACCGCGGGCGTCCGCAACGAGACGTCGGCGCTGTCGCTGCTACGCGCCCCGCACGATGTTCAACACCACGATCACCGGCTCGCGCCGCTTCGCCGCCCAGGGCTGGCCGCTCGAGCGGCTTCGCGGCGATCTCCAAGGCCACCGGCACCACGCTGAACGACGTGGTGCTGGCGATGTGCAGCGGCGCGGTGCGTGCCTACCTCCTCGACCACGACGCGCTCCCCGACACCACGCTGGTCTCGATGGTGCCGGTCGGGCTCAACGCCAAGCAGTGCCGGCAGCGCCTCGGACGAGGGTGGCAACGCGGTCGGCGCGGTGATGGTCAAGCTCGGCACCGACCTCGCCGACCCGGCCGACCGGCTCAAGCGATCCACCAGTCGATGCTCAGCCGGCAAGGAGGCGCTGGGCTCGATGACGCCGGTGCAGATCATCGCCATGAGCGCGCATCGGCATGGCGCCCGTCGATCGTGACCCCGATGCTGCGGCTGCACGGCATCGTGCGCCCGCCGTTCAACCTGATCATCAGCAACGTGCCGGGACCCAAGAAGCCGCTCGTACCTCAACGGCGCCAAGATGATCGGCACCTACCCGCTGTCGATCCCGATCCAGGGCATGGCGCTGAACATCACCTGCAACAGCTACGCCGACGACATGGACTTCGGCCTCACCGGCTGCCGCCGCAGCGTCCCGCACCTGCAGCGGCTGCTGACCCACCTCGACGACGAGGTGGCCGCCCTGGAGAAGGCGGCCGGCGTGGCCTGAGGCGCGTCAGGCGGCGCTGGCGACCACGTCGCCGGCGGGCACCGGCGCGATCGAGGAGATCTCCTCGGCCAGCGCTGCTCCTCCACGGCCACGGAGTCGCTCACCTCGCGCAGCACCTCGGACAGGCGCAGGTCGAGGGCGGCGCACAGCGCCGCCAGCAGCTCGGAGGACGCTTCCTTCTGGCCGCGCTCGATCTCCGAGATGTAGCCCAGGCTCACCCGGGCATCGGCCGACAGCTCGCGCAGCGTCATCCCCTGCCGCATCCGCTCGGCGCGCAGCACGTTGCCGAGGTTGTCGCGAAACAGCACCATGCGCGGCCTTCCTTCCAGATCCGTTGGACCCATGCTCTGTGCCCAACGCTACCCGAACGACGTGGTTCTTCCCGCAGGCGCGGCCTCGGTCCGACATCGCCGGGTCACTGTGGTCGACCTCGTCACTCCTCGTCGTCGTCGAGCCCCTGCTCGATCGCGTACCGGACCAGCTGCACCCGGTTGTGCAGCTGCAGCTTGCGCAGCGTGTTCTGCACGTGGTTCTGCACCGTCCGGTGCGAGAGGAACAGCCGCTCGGCGATCTGCTTGTACGACATCCCCTTGGCCACCAGCCGCAGCACCTCGGTCTCCCGCTCGGTCAGCCGGGGCGTGTCGGCCTTCGGCGCGGCGCGGGGCGTCGGAGAGCCGGCGGTACTCCCCCAGCACCAGCCCGGCCAGCCCCGGCGTGAACACGGTGTCGCCCTGCGCCACGCGCCGTACGGCGTCGAGGAGCTCGGCCCGGGAGGCCGACTTCACCAGGTAGCCCGTCGCGCCGGCCTTCACCGCGTCGAGCACGTCCTGCTGCTCGCCGCTGGCGGACAGGATCAGCACGCGTACGGCGGGGTTCTCGCGCACCATCGACGCGGTCACCTCGACGCCGTTCGGCTCCGGGATCTGCAGGTCGAGCACGACCACGTCGGGCCGGGCCGCGGGGAACCGTGTCATCGCCTCGGTGCCGGTGCCGGCCGTGGCCACCACCCGCAGCCCGGCCTCCTCGAGGTCGCGGGCGACCCCCTCGCGCCACATCGGGTGGTCGTCGACCACCATCACCCGGATGCGGTCTGGTGGCGCTGCTTGTCATCGTCGCCCCTTCTTCGGGATCGTGAACTCCCACTCGGTGCCCTGCCCGGGCGCGGACGTCAAGGTGGCCGTGCCGCCGAGCCCGGCGACCCGGCCGCGGATCGACTCGGAGACCCCGAGCCGTCCCTCGGCGGCGGCCTCGTCCAGCCGGCCACCGGCGATGCCCGGGCCCGTCGTCGCGCACCGAGACCGTGACCTGCGTCCCCGAGGTCCTCGAGCAGCACCCAGGCGCGGGCGTCGCTGCCGACGTGGTCGGAGACGTTGTGCAGGCAGGCCCGCACCAGCGCCACCACCTCCTCGGCGACGGCACCCGTCCACCGGCACCGGGCTGCCCGGCACCGCGACCTCCACCTTCGGGCGTGGTGCGGGCCTGCAGTCCGGTCACCAGCGCGGCCAGGTCGCGCTCGCCGGACCGGCGCGCCGGCCCAGGACGTCTCCTGGGTCTGCACCAGCGCCCGCAGCGCCACCTCCTGCTCCCCGGCCAGCCGGCCGAGCTCGGCGGCCTCGCCCCCGAGCTCGGCGCCGCGGCGCTGCACCAGCGCCAGCACCTGCAGCACGCCGTCGTGCACCACCCGGGCCAGCCGCGCCCGCTCGGCGGCGGCCGCGGCCGCCCGCTCGGCGCGGTCGCGGTCGCGCGCCATCTCCTGCAGCAGCCCGGACAGGAAGCCCACGATCGGGCCGCCCAGCATCAGCAGGAAGATGTTGCTGTAGTTGGTCTGCGTGATCTCCGACCGGACGGCGAGGTCGGCGACCGACACCACCGTCGCCGCCACCAGCCCGCCCTGCCACCGCCAGTGGATCGCCCAGGCCAGCACCACGCCCATCACCCAGAAGCCGGGCAGGGTGGCGCGCAGGTCGTCGCCCTTGACGTACGGCGAGGCCGCGATCGCGACCAGCGCGACGAGCAGGTCGGCGACCAGCAGCGGAGCCCGGCGCCGCTGCGGGGCGGCGTACGCCCAGGTGACGAACGCCGTCCAGACGGCCATGCCGGCGAGCACGGCGACCGCGGCCCCTGGGTGGTCGAGGGACTCGCGGCGGTACCAGCCGAGTCCGATCGCGTTGAGCAGGACGACGACCCGCAGCACCGCGAGCGCGCGGTACATCGAGTTCTCGACCGCCCAGGACACCGGGTCGGCGGTCCCGGACGGCCCGCGTCACCGACGGGTTCACCGAGGGGCTCACCGGGTCAGGATGCCTTGGACTCGGGGACGTCGCCGGAGCCGCGCCCTTGTCCCCGCCCTTCTCCTTCTTCTGCTCTTCCTTCGCCAGCTCCTTGGCCCGCGAGGCGTACATGTCGACGTACTCCTGGCCGGAGAGCTGCATGATCTCGTACATGATCTCGTCGGTGATCGAGCGAAGGATGTAGCGGTCCTTCTCGAGGCCCTCGTAGCGGGAGAAGTCCAGCGGCTCGCCGAACCGTACGACGGGCCGGATGACCCGGCCGAACTTCTTGCCGGGAGGTGCGACGACGTCGGTGCCGACGACCGCGACCGGGATCACGTTCGCGCCGGTCTCGAGCGCGAGCCGCGCGACACCGGTCTTGCCGCGGTAGAGCTTGCCGTCGTGGCGAGCGGGTCCCCTCGGGGTAGATGCCGAAGACCTCGCCGGAGTCGAGCACCTTCTTGGCCGCCCTGAGCGCGCCTTCGCCGGCGCCGGACCCGGAGCGGTCGATCGGGACCTGGCCGGCCCCGTAGAAGAACTTCTTCTGGAACCAGCCCTTGATGCCGGGGGTGTTGAAGTACTCGGCCTTGGCCACGAACGTCACGCGCCGGGTGAGCGTGAGCGGCATGAAGAGCCAGTCGGCGTAGGAGAGGTGGTTGCTGGCGAGGATCGCGGGCCCCACCGCGGGGACGTGGTCGGCACCCTCGGTCTGCGGCCGATACACCAGTTTGAGCAGGGGCCCCAGGGCCACCCACTTCAAGAACCAGTAGAACACCGAAACCTCCAGACCACCCATGACGGGTCTCACGAACCCTAGCCCGGTTCGGCGCCGCGTGACACGATGCAGCCACGCGTTCGCGCGCCCGCTCGGGCGCCCGGGCGGCAGCGACTCGACACCCGACCTTCACTCCTTCCGGAGGACCCGCAGATGGAACTGGCTCCTCATGCCGAGCCCTTTGCGTCCGGAGGGGCTCCGCGCGCCGACGGCAAGCGGATCGGGGTCGCTCCTCAGCCACGGCTTCACCGGCTCCCCGGCGTCGATGCGTCCCTGGGGCGAGCACCTCGCCGACCTCGGCTACGCCGTGTCCGTCCCGCGGCTGCCCGGTCACGGCACCACGTGGCAGGAGATGAACCGCACCACGTTCGCGGACTGGTACGCCGAGGTCGAGCGCGCCTTCGAGAAGCTCCGCACCGAGTGCGACGAGGTCGTCGTCGGCGGGCTCTCGATGGGCGGCGGGCTCGTGCTCTGGCTGGCCGCCAACCACCCGCACGACGTCGCCGGAGTGGTGCTGGTCAACGCCGCGGTCTCCAGCCAGAACCGCCAGCTGCTCGCCGTACCCCTGGCCAAGCGGCTGCTGCCCGCCCTCAACGGCATCGGCAACGACATCAAGAAGCAGGGCGTCTCCGAGCACGGCTACACGAAGACGCCGCTGAAGGCGCTGCACTCGATGATGCAGGGCTGGAAGCAGGTGCGCGCCGACCTGCCCAAGGTGACGCAGCCGGTGCTGATCTTCAGGTCCCGCGAGGACCACGTGGTGGACGAGCAGTCCACCCGCAACGTCCTGGCCGGGATCTCCTCGCGCGACGTCACCGAGCGGGTCCTCGAGGACAGCTACCATGTCGCCACGCTCGACAACGACGCGCCGCAGATCTTCGCCGAGTCCGCGGAGTTCATCGCCCGCGTGACCGGGTGACCCGCCGTGGGACACGAGCACGACGACAACCGCGAGGGACGCGACATCACGCCCGGCTCGCGTGACGAGGACCTGCTGTGGCGTTCGATCGTCGACAACTACGGCGACCGGGTGACGCTGGACCCGACCCCCGAGGAGCCGACCGAGGAGCCCCCCGAGGAGCCGACCGAGGAGCCGACTGCCGACGCAGGTGCCCGCCGCGCCGTCGCAGCCTGAGGAGCAGCCCGCCGAGGCGCGCGACTGGCTCGACGCCTACGACGACCCCGAGGACCACTTCGTGCCCCCGGAGCCGGAGCGGGTGCCGACGCCGGAGCCGCCGCGGCTGATCGCCTGGGCCGGCGTCTTCGGCGTCCCCGTGGTGGTGCTCGTGCTCGTCGTGCTGCAGGTGTCCCTCCCCCCGTGGGCGAGCATGCTGTGTCTGGCATGGTTCGTGGGCGGGTTCGGCTACCTGGTCGCGACGATGCGCCGGGAACCGCCCGACAACGACTGGGACGACGGCGCACGGCTCTGACCGACGGCCGTTTCGATGGAGAGGAACGGCATTGCACCAGCAGGACGTCGAGATCACCGGGCACCTGATGGACTCGGGGATCCTCTCGCAGGTCCTCAGCGACATCCGGGGCTACGAGGGCGACTACGTGATCACCCGGATCGACGTCGGCCATGACGCGGAGGACGAGTCGCACGCGGTGTTGTCGGTGTCCGCGGAGGACGAGGAGTCGCTGCAGCGGCTCCTGATGCGGCTGCAGACCCGCGGCGTCAACCAGGTCGACCCGGGGCAGGCCTCGGTCTCCCCCGTCGAGCAGGACGGCGTCTTCCCCGACGGCTTCTACTCGACGACCAACCTGGTCACCCGGGTGCGGCTCGAGGGGAAGTGGCTGATGGTCGACAACCCCGAGATGGACTGCGGCCTGGTGTACGACGACGCGGGTGAGTCCCCGCGGTTCTACACGCTGCCGATGGCCGACGTGAAGGCCGGCATGCAGGTGGTGTGCGGTGCCGACGGGATCAAGGTCGAGCCACCCCTCGCCAAGGCGGTCGGCGGGTCGTTCGGCTTCATGGAGTCCGACGTGTCCAGCGAGAAGCCGCAGGCGGTGCTGGTGCGCCAGGTCGCCGAGGGCATGCGCGCGGCGAAGGCGGCCGGCCAGAAGGTGCTCTGGGTCGGCGGCCCGGGCGTCATCCACACGGGTGCCGCCCCGGCCATGGTCGCGCTGGTCAAGGCCGGGTACGTCGACGTCCTCTTCGCCGGCAACGCGCTGGCCACCCACGACATCGAGTCGGCGCTCTACGGCACCTCGCTGGGCGTCGACCTGGCCGTGGGCCGCGGCGTCGAGCACGGCCACGAGCACCACATCCGCGCGCTCAACACGATCCGCAAGTGCGGGTCGATCCAGGCCGCGGTCGACCAGGGCGTGCTCACCGGCGGCGTGATGCACGCGCTCGTCACGGAGGGCAAGAGGTTCGTGCTGGTCGGCTCGGTGCGCGACGACGGGCCGCTGCCGGACGTCTACACCGACGTGATCGACGGCCAGCGCGCGATGCGGGCCGAGCTCCCCGGTGTCGGCTTCTGCCTGATGGTCGCGACCATGCTGCACTCGGTGGCAACCGGCAACATCCTCCCGGCGTCGATCCCCCTCGTGTGCGTCGACATCAACCCGGCCACCGTCACCAAGCTCGCCGACCGTGGCTCCTCGCAGGCCCGCGGCATCGTGACCGACGTCGGCCTGTTCCTGGAGCAGCTCGCGATCGAGCTCGTGCCGTCGTACCGGCGTGCCTAGTTGGCCTTGCCGTCGAGGGACGTCGGCGCTGAGGTAAGTTGCGGGCGTCGGCGGCGATGCGCCGAACGCGCCTGAGAAAGCGATCTGACGTGACCGAAGCGAGAGCCCACCAGTTCCGCGAGGCGAAGCCCCCGCCGCCGAGGTCGCCGACCGCACCACGTACACGTACTCGATCGTGGTCCCGGTCTTCAACAGCGAGGGCGTGGTCGGTCGCACCATCGACCGCATCGTCGAGGTGTTCGAGGGCGCCGGGCTGCGCTACGAGCTGATCCTGGTCAACGACGGCAGCCGCGACGGCAGCTGGGAGGTCATCGCCGAGCAGGCGCGCGCGCACCCCAGCACGTCGTCGCGCTCAACCTGCTGCAGAACTACGGCCAGCACCACGCCAACCTCGCCGGGCTTGCGCGAGGCGACCGGCGACTACGTCATCACCATGGACGACGACCTGCAGAACCCGCCCGACCAGGCGCTGCTGCTCATCGACGAGGCGATGAACGGCCGCGACGTCGTCTTCGGCCGGTTCGAGCGCAAGCAGGCGGCCGGCTACCGCCGGCTCGGCAGCAAGCTGATCAGCATGATCAACCGGCGGGTCTTCGGCCAGCCGCCCGACCTGGCGGTCTCCAACTTCCGGATCCTGCGCCGCGACGTGGTCGACCGGATCTGCGCCTCGCGCACCGCCCACCCCTACATCACCGGCCAGGCGCTGATGTACTCCAGCAACCGCGACCGACGTGCTGGTCCGGCACGACCCGCGCCCGGTCGGCAAGAGCAACTACAGCCTGACGCCGGATCCTGCGGCTGGTGTTCGACGATCCTGTTCAGCTACTCGTCTGTTCCCGCTGCGGGCCGCGGCCGCTGGCCGGGTTCGTGATCGCCGCGGTCAGCTTCCTGCTCGGCGCCTTCTACCTGCGTCCGGTCGCTCTTCGTCGACACCCACGGTCGCCGGGCTGGACCACGCATCGTGGTGCTGCTCTCGGTCTTCAACGGCGTCACCATCGCGCTGCTCTCGATGCTCGGCGAGTACGTCGTCCGCACCCTCAACGCGGTCAGCGCCCAGGACACGCTACCACGTCGTCGAGCGGGTGCTCGGGTTGACGCGTCACCTGCTCGTCGATCGGCGCCCAGCGCTGCGGCACGACCTACCTGCACGTCGCTGCTCGACGCGCACCCCGAGATCACGATGGCGCGGCCCGCCGCGCCCGGAGCCGAAGGTGTTCCTCTCCGACGAGCTCGTCGGCCGCGGCCGCGGAGTGGTACCGCCGAGACCTACTTCGCGCACGCGACCGACGAGCGCGCTGCTCGGCGAGAAGAGCACCAGCTACCTCGAGGACCCGAGGCCGCGGGCCGCGCGCCGCGGCGTGCTCGGCGACGCCGCACGATCGTGGTCCATGCTCCGCGACCCGGTCGCAGCGGGCCGTCTCCAACTGGCGGTTCAGCACCGACAACGGCCTCGAGACCGCGCCCGCTCGAGACGGCGCTGCGCGAGAACCTCGACGGGCGCGCGGCCGTGGGACCCCGGCGCGCACCTCGGTGTCGCCGTTCGCCTACCTCGAGCGCGGCCGCTACGCCGAGCTACCTCGGCCGTGGCTCGACGGCGTTCCCCGACGACCGTCGCACGTGCTGTTCCTCGAGGAGCTGCTCGACCGGGACGACGGCGCTCGGCGACGCTCTACGCGCGCGCTCGGCGTCGACCCGGACTTCCGGCCGGCCGACCCGGGAGCGGTCAACGAGAGCACGGAGCCGGCCCCGTCGCTGCCCCCGGACCTGCGTGCACGCGCTGCGCGACGTACTTCCACGACAGCGACCTGGCGCTGAGCCGCTCGCTCGGGCGGCGGCTGCCCTGGCCGCCGGAACAGCCCCCGACCCGGAGTGACCGTGACTGACCAGCACGAGCATCCCGAGCTCCCGAGATCCCGTTCAACCAGGCCGGCGATCGAGGGCCGCGAGCTCGACTACGTCCAGCAGTCGATCCAGCGGCGGTCACCCCTCCTCCGGCGGGGAGTTCGCGGCGCGCGCCGCGGTGCTGCTGGCCGAGGAGACCGGCGCCGAGGAGGTGCTGCTGACCACCTCGTGCACCGTCGGCGCTCGAGCTGTCCGCGATGCTGCTCGACCTCGGCCCGGGTGACACCGTGATCGTGCCGTCGTTCACGTTCACCACGCACCGCGCTGGCCTTCGCCCGGCAGGGCGCGCGGCTGCTCTTCTGCGACATCGAGCCGCGCACCCTCGGCCTCGACCCGGAGCACCTCGCGACGCTGCTCGACGACACGGTGCGCGCGGTCGTGGTCGTCCACTACGCCGGCATCGCCTGCGACATCGACGGGCATCCGCGAGGTGCTCGCCGACCGGCCCGACGTCGCGCTGATCGAGGACAACGCCCACGGCCTCTTCGGCCGCTGGCGCGGCCAGCCGCTCGGCAGCCTCGGCCGGTTCGCGACGCTGAGCTTCCACGAGACCAAGAACTTCGTCTGCGGCGAGGGCGGCGCGCTGCTCCTCAACGAGGCCGCGCGACGTCGACCGGGCCCGGGTGCTCTACGACAAGGGCACCAACCGGCGGGCGTTCTTCCTCGGCCAGGTCGACAAGTACTCCTGGAAGGACACCGGCTCGTCGTTCGGGCTCTCCGACGTGCTCGCCGCCTACCTGCTCGCCCAGCTCGAGCAGCGCGAGGTCGATCCAGGCCAAGCGGCCGCGCGGTCCACGAGCGCTACACCGCGGCTGCTCGCGCCGCACGCCGAGCGAGCTCGGCGTTCGACGCTGCCGGAGCGTGCCGGCGGACTGCGAGCTCGGCGTACCACATGTTCTACGTGCTGCTGCCCGACCGCGAGCGCCGCGACGCGGTGCTCGAGCTCGATGCGCGAGCGCGGGCGTGCACGCCGACCTTCCACTACGTGCCGCTGCACAGCTCGGACGCCGGCCGGACGTTCGCGGCGCGGCACGACCGAGTGCCCGGTCACCGACGACATCAGCGGCCGGCTGCTGCGGCTGCCCTTCTACAACAACCTCAGCGCCGACGACCTCGACCGCGTGGTCGACGACCTTCCTCGCCGTCGGTGTCCGCGTCGGCGACGGTCTGACCGTGGCCGCGTCCAGCCGCACAGCCGGGCTCCTCGTCGCTGCGACCAGCCCGACTACTGGTGGTACCGCGCCCGCGCCGAGCTGCTGCACGCGGTCCTCGGCGCCGTACCTCGGGCACGCCCGGCGCGGTCGCTCGACGTCGGCAGCGCGGACGGCCCGAGCGTCGGCTGGATGCAGCGGCGGCCACCGCGCGGGTCACGCTCGACCTGTTCCCCCGCGGGCTCACTCCCGGGCGAGGGCGTGTGCGGCTCCGCCGACGGCGCTGCCGTTCGCGGACGAGACCTTCGACGTGGTCGGCGCCTTCGACGTGGTCGAGCACTGCGAGCGCGAGGCGCTGGCGCGTGGCCGAGCTGGCCCGGGTGCTGGCGCCGGGCGGCCGGATGCTGCTGTCGGTGCCGGCCTACCAGTGGGCCTGGTCCGACCACGACGTCCGGCCGGCCACCACCGCCGCTACACCCGGCCCCGGCTCGTGCGGCTGGTCGAGGGCGCCGGGCTGCGCGGTCGACCGGGCGACGTACGCCTTCGGCGCGGTGTTCCCGTTCTTCGCCGCCGAGCGGCTGCTCCGCCGGCTCGAGCGGCCGCGGCCGGCGACCGGCGACGGCCGGCTCACCGCGGTGCCCGACCGGGCCAGACCGGGTGCTCACTGCGGCTGTCCGCGGCCGAGCAGCGGGTGCTGCGCAGGCGCGACCTGCCGTTCGGGTCGTCGGTCTTCCTGGCCGCGACCAAGCCCGGCGCCTGACCGGCGGCTGACCCCGGGCGCGTGTCCGGGCGCCCGCGCCTCGACGACGGACAGGAGCGCGAACGCCACCGCCTCGGCCGCGAGGAAGCTCCAGATGACCGTGTCCTCGAGCGGGAGCCCGGTCAGCGCGACGTACGCGATGCCCGCAGCGAGCACGCTACCGAGCCAGCACCGGGCCACGGAGCTCGACCGTCCCTGGGCCAGGCCGCTCACGACCAGCACCAGGTTGGCCACGGCCAGGGCACAGCCGACGGCGACCAGCGCGATCGCGAACGGCCGCGAGCGTCACGTCCGGCCCGAAGACCAGCGGCAGCAGCGACGGGCCCAGCAGCGCCGCGCCCGCGCCGCGCCAGGGCGACGTCACGAGCGTCGCGAGCCGCAGCCGGACCCGCATCCGGGCGCAGGGCGGCAGGTCGCCGGCGACGACCGCCGGCGTGACCCACGTGGTGAGCTGGGCCACCATCCCGAGCGCCAGCATGTACGGCGCCCGGAACAGCGCCAGCGCGGCGAACAGCGCGGTCACGTCACCGGGCGACCCGCCGGCCAGCGCCAGCACCACCGGCGCCGCCGGTGAGCACCACCTGGCCGATCAGCTGGGACACGCTGGCGCCCGGCGAGGAACGCGAAGGGTGCGGTCCGCCGGTGGCGTCGCCGTCGGTGCCGAACCGCAGCGCCGAGGGCCACAGCACCGACCACGAGCTGTCCCGGCGACCAGGCACAGGCCGTAGGCCACCGCGCGACGGTCGCCGGCGAGCAGCAGCGCCACCGCCGCCGCGCAGCGCACGCGCGTTCTCGGCGACCAGGCTCCAGGCGACGGCGACGAACCGGCCGCGGGCGCCGAGCCCGCCGCGGACCACCCCGATCAGCGCCGAGCCGAGCGTCACCGCGGCGACCATCGACCGGGAACCAGGCGTCGGAGCGGTGGAACAGCGGTTCGCGGGCCAGCCAGGCCAGGCCGCCCAGCACCAGTGACGGCAGCCCAGGATCACCAGGCTCAGCAGCGGGAGCGCTCCGGCGCACCGACACCGTCGCCGTGCGCCGTCACCGACCGGGCGATCCAGTGCTGGAGGGGGAACGTGAACGCGGCGCCGGCGAACGCCCAGTAGCTCCACAGCACCGAGACCGGGCCGGCCGCTCGGCGCCGAGCCCGCGGGTGGTGAGCGCGAACACCACGTAGGCGAGCAGACCGCTCACGGCGGAGCCGATCGCGAGTGCGCGGGCGTCGCGCCTGGAGGCGCTCATCGGTCGTGGCGCACCGGTGCCGACGCGCTCGCCGACTGCGCCGCCCGGGCCTCTCGTGCCGCGCGGGCCGGGTGGTGGATGGCGTCCCGCAGGCGCCTCAGCTCCGCCTCGCCGAGCGACTTGCGCGCGAACCAGACCCAGCCCGGGGCCTTGCCCACCCTCACGTAGTTCGCCTTCACCGCATGCTTGAGCCAGACCCGACTCGGGACCCCCATCGCCACCAGCGTCGGCTTCCCGTGGTCGAGCTCGCGCCCGAACTGGCGCAGGCCTCCGGGCCAGGTGTCGTCCATGTACTGGTCGAGCCCGCCGGTGAACATCATGAAGCGCGTCGGGTTCCTCTTGCCCGACAGCACCAGCGGCTGCGGGGCGTTCACCGTGACGATCGTGGCGTCCGCGGGCAGCTGCGCCAGTGCGGCGGTGACCGCGTTGCGCTGGTCCACGAGCACGTGGCTGCGCTGGGTCACCGAGAAGACCAGCGCCAGCACCGTCGCCAGACCGACCCACGCGAGTCCGCTCCCGAACCTGAGCGGCCGGGGCAGCCGAGCGGTGCAGAGCGGCGACCAGGGCGCCCATGCCCACGGCGGCGAGCGGGAGCACGGTGAAGGCGTCCGGCCAGGAGTCGAGGTCGCGCACCGTCCAGAACACCGCGACCACGGTGGCCACGCCCATCGCCGCCACCGGGACGACCCACGCGTGCTCGCGGCGAGCCTTCGGCGAGAGGATCGCGAACGAGAGCACGACGAGCACGGCCAGCCCGACCAGCATGAACCACAGCGTGACGCCGTAGCCCTCCTGCAGCTTCTTGACGTGGCTCCCGATGTTGTCGGTCAGCGGGCTGGAGGTGGAGTAGCGGAAGTTGAGCACGAGAAACGCGTCGACCGCGTCCTTGAGCGCGCCGACGAGGGCGAAGTAGCCCAGGAAGACGAGCACCGGGGCCAGCCCGCCGGCGACGAAACGGAGCAGGGCCCGGATCCGGCCGACCCTCGCCCGGTGCCAGCAGCAGGGCCACCAGGACGGCCGGAGCCGCCGCGAAGAACCCGATCTGCAGCGTCAGGGTGGCCAGGCTCACGCACAGGCCCGCGGCGAACCACCGCCGGTGGACCATCGCCCACAGCGCCAGCAGGATGAACAGCATCATCGGGGTCTTCTCGCGGGGACCGTTCGAGGCGTACTCGATGAAGCCCTGGAAGCTCAGGAACGTCGCCGCCGTGACGAGCCCGACGAGCGCGGACCCGAACAGGTCGCGGCCGAGCAGGTACGCCGTACAGACGCACAGCACCGAGATCGCCATGAACAGCAGCCGGGCCCCGACCAGGTCGTCGATCCCGACGATCCGCGCGATGCCCACCCCGAGCGCCGGGACCAGGTGCGACAGGGGTCCGGCGCGATTGAGGATGCCGAGGTACGGCGGGTGCCCGTCGACCACCTGCTGGCCGGCGTACGTGTAGACGGAGAGGTCGCGCGAGAGCGACCCCGTCACGCCGTGCAGCGCGAACGTGACCAGCGACACCACACCGACGACGAGAACGTAGGGGTCCAGGAAGCCCCAACGTCGAGGGGATTCGAGTGACATCGTCATGGGCGTGGGCTCCACCATTGCGAGAGGCAGCGGCCCAACCTAACAGCGGGCCTCACCGTGGGCCGCGCCGGTGCGACGGCGTGGCGTCGCGGGAGCGCTGGTCGGGGCGCAGGTCAGCTCGGCCAGGACGCCCCGGTGGTCACTGGCCGCCGCCTGGAGCGCCAGCGGCACGCCCGGGTCGCCGTGCGTGAGCACCGTCAGCGCACCGCGCACCAGGAGCGCGTCGATCCGGCGCTCGCGGCTGATCCGACGGGAAGGTCGGCCACGCGTCGGAGCCGGGATCGGCGAAGCCGTGGTCGACGCGCCGCGCGCCAGGCGGCTCCCGTCTCCGTCTCGTTGAGGTCACCGGCGAGGACCACCGGACCGCGGAGACCATCGGTCTGCCGCCAGCACCTCGGCCATCTCCCGGCGCCGCCGCTCCGGCACCAGGGAGAGGTGGAACGACACCACGCCGAGCAGCGTGCCGCGTACGCGCAGCTGGGCGACCGCGATCCCGCGCCGGGGCTCGAACCGCGGCTGGCGCAGCCGCCGCGCGCGTGACCAGCGGACCTCGACGGGGCCGCGCACCAGCAGCATGTTCGAGCCCGCGCTGCGGCCGCCCGCGACGTAGCGCATGCCCCAGAGCCGAGCCAGCCGTGCGGCAGTCCCGAAGCCGAGAGCAGCGGGCGCTTCGGCGCCTCGTTGACCAGCAGGACGTCCGGGGCGACCGTGCGCACGAGCTCGTGGAGGGGAGCGCCGCGGCGGCCGCCCAGGAGGATGTTGTAGGTCATCACCCGCAACGTCGCCACGACGTGAAACTACCGCTGCTCCTCCGCGCGGGCGGCCAGGTCGGCGGCACCGACGAGACCGGCCAGTGGACCCAGTCCGGCGGCCAGGATCCTCGGCTCCTTGCGGTGGCCGCTGCCGACCAGCGCCTCCGCGAACGTACGACGGGCGGGCTCGAGCAGCAGCTCGCCCGCGGCCGAGACTCCTCCCCCGACCAGCACCAGGTCGGGGTCGAAGGCCGCGACCAGGTCGGCCAGCCCGACTCCGAGCCAGCGGCCGACCTCGACGAACGCGCCCTGCGCCACCGGCTCGCCGTGCGACGCCGCCTCCGTCAGCGCCGGACCCACGGCGGCGGACCCGGCCTCGCGGGCGAACCGGGCCAGTGCCTTGCCCGAGCAGTACTGCTCCCAGCAGCCCGTGTGCCCGCACTCGCACGGACGGCCGTCCGGCACCACCCGCATGTGGCCGAACTCGCCGGCCATGCCGTTGCGCCCCGTGTGCAGCCGGCCGCCCACCAGGAGCGCGCCGCCGATGCCGGTGCCGAGGGTCACCATCAGCACGTGGTCCGCGCCCCGGGCGGCACCGAAGCGTGCCTCGCCCCACAGCGCGGCGTTCGCGTCGTTGGCGACCAGGACCGGCAGCCCCAACCGGGCACCGAGCCGGTCCCGCAGCGGCTCGTCGCGCCAGCTGAGGTGCGGGGCGAAGCGCACACGCGCACCGGCGGCGTCGACGAACCCGGCGGCGGCGACCCCGACCGCTCGCACGTCGTGGCGCGCACACAGCGCCTCGACCGCGTCGGCGATCAACCCCTCGACCAGGATGGGTGCCGAGGCCCGGTCCGGGGTGGCGCGGTCCTCCCGGTCGAGCAGCCGGCCGTCCGGCCCGGGCACGCCCGCGACGATCTTGGTGCCGCCGACGTCGACACCGACGCTCACGCCCATGGCCCTCCTTCATCGTCCCGAGATCAGGAGGATAGAGGTCCAGCCGCGCCCCGTACGTCAACGCGGCCACACGGACCGGATCAGGAGCGCCCCGGCTCGCCCTCGTCGTCCAGGTCGATCTTCTCCACCCCGGACGGCCGGTCGGAGCGGGGCACCTGGGTCGCGAGCACCCCGGCGGCGGCGTGCATGAGGGAGCTGGCCGCCGACGGCGAGGTGCGCCTTGACCTCCGGGCTGGTGTGCCGCACCGCGTGGATCACCTGGCACACCGGGCAGTAGCGGCAGTCCTCGCCGCCGGTGGCGATGTGCTCGTCGATCCCGCGCAGCGCGTCGACCATCCCCTGACCGGCGTCCGCGGCCGCGTCGGCGGAGACGACGCCGGTGTCCCGCGCCCACCCCGAGAGCACGGAGAACAGCTTGGCGGCCTCCTCGCCGACGCTCCCGACCTCCTCGTGCGCCCCCGGCGCCCGGGGTCGTCGGATGTCTCAGCCATGCGTCGCCTCCTGCACGAACCGGAACCGTACCTGCAACGACCCGTCCTCGACCCGGGCGCCCGCCACCTCGTGCCGGGCGAGGGCGGCCGGGAGGGCGAGCAGCCGCCGGTAGGACCCGACGGTCACCACCAGCTCGTCGCCGTGCCGGGCCAGGTCGACGTCCGCCCGCGTCGGCGAACGGGAGGGCGATCCGCAGCACGGCCCCGGTGTCGGTGCGGGTGATCGTCAACGGTCCCTCGCCGTCGGGCGCGGCGAGCGGGTCGTCGCCGCCGTACGCCGCCGCGGCGAACGCGGCCAGCGCGTCGGCGCCCACCGGCTCGCCGGGCTGGTACGCCGAGCGCCAGATCGGCACCGCCGGGAACGACTCGGCCACCTCGGCCAGCACGTCGCGCTGGGCCGCCACCCAGCCGGCCCGCCACGCGTCGCCCCCGCCCTCGGGAAACACCCGGTTGGCGATCACGCCGTCGACCCGGTAGCCGTACAGGGACAGCGTGGTCAGCGAGCGCCGCGCCTCGGCGACCACGACCGTCTCGGGCGTCAGCACCAGCCGGACGGTGGCGTCCTTGCTCGGTCAGGATCTGCTGCACCTCCTCGAGGTCGTCGTGCAGCCGCTCGACGGCGTCGAACACCGAGTCCTCCGGCATCGGCACCCCGGCGGCCCGGGACAGCACCGGCCGCAGCGCCTTGACCACCCGGCGCTCGACCGGGAACACCCGCGTCATGTACCAGCCGAGCGCCTCCGGCAGCGCCAGCAGCCGCAGCGTCTCCGCCGTGGGAGCGCAGTCGACGACGATCACGTCCCAGCGGCCACCGACCGCGTGGTCGCGCAGCTCGAGGAGGGCCAGCACCTCCTCGGCGCCCGGGATCACGGTCAGCTCCTCGGCGGTGATCGGGTCGACCCCGGCCGCGTCGAGCACCGACATCAGGTAGCCCTGGATCTCGCCCCAGGACCGCTCGAACCGGCGCTGGGCGTCGACCTGCTGCACCCACAGCCGCGGCTCGACCTCCGTCGGCTCGGGCCCGACGGTGCCGCACCGGTGCCGAACGCGTCGCCGAGCGAGTGCGCCGCGTCGGTCGAGATGCACCAGGGTCCGCTGCCCGGCGCGCGCGGCGAGCGTCGCCGTCCCGGCGGCGGCGGTGGTCTTGCCGACCCCGCCCTTGCCGGTGAACAGGATGATGCGCACGACGGTGACGCCCGCTCAGCGAGCGACTCGACGCGCTTCTTCAGGCCCTTCAGCGCGGTGTCGATGATGACCTTCTCGGCCTTGCGCGCAGCATGCCGATCATCGGGATCGACAGTCGACGGCCAGCCGGTAGGTCACCTCGGTGCCTCGCCGCCTGCGGCGCGCAGCGTCGTAGGCGCCCTCCATCGCCTTGAGCATCTTGCCCTCGACCAGGTGCCAGCGCGACGGACCGGTCGCCGTGCCAGTCGTAGGCGAGCGTGTAGGAGTCCTTGATCGGGGTCGCCTCGAGCTCGAAGTGCACCTGCTCGGCGCGCCGTCCGCGCTCCTGGACCACCTCGGCCTTCTTCATGCCCTGGGCCCACTCGGGGTAGGCCGGGAAGTCCGCGATCACCGCCATCACCTCCGCCGGCGTGGCGTCGACGATGATGCTGGAGGTGGTCTGCTCGGCCATGGGGGAAGGCTAGCCGACTCCGATCCGGTGGCTGAGGGCGACGGAGGACCGTCTCGAACGCCCACCGGCAGCGTGTCCCGACCGGTAGCCTGCCTCCGGGCGCGTCGCACCAGTCCATCACCGGTCCCGAGGAGGACAGCGTGCGCGAGTACTCCACCGCCGCTCACCGGTCACGTCGTCGCCGCGTCGACCGGCAACCTCACCGACGACGTCGTGCGCAACGGCGACCGAGCACGCCGACGGCGTCGCCTTCTGCGCGACGCGTCGAAGGTGCCTGGCACGACGTCACCGCCGCGCAGTTCCTCGGACGAGGTCCGGGCCGTGGCCAAGGGCCTGATCGCGGCCGGCATCGAGGCCGGCGACCGGGTCGCCCTGATCTCACGCACCCGCTACGAGTGGACGCTGCTCGACTACGCCATCTGGTTCGCCGGCGCGGCCACCGTGCCGGTCTACGAGACCTCGCAGCGCCGAGCAGGTCGAGTGGATCCTGGCCGACTCCGGCGCCCGGGCGGTCGTCGCCGAGACGCCCGAGCACCGGCCCGGGTCAAGGAGGTGCCGCGACCGGCTCGCCGAGCTGCACCACGTGTGGTCGATCGAGGGCAACGCGCGTCGGCGTGCTGACGACCCTGGGCGCACGACATCACCGACGACGAGCTCGAGGAGCGTCGTACGCACGGCCGGGCCCGACGACCTCGCCACGCTGATCTACACCTCGGGCACCACCGGCCGCCCGAAGGGCTGCATGCTCACCCACGGCAACTTCATGTTCGAGCTCGCCGTGGCCGACGAGCTCGACGAGCTGTTCGCCCCGTCGGACGCCGGCGAGGGCGCCTCGACGCTGCTGTTCCTGCCGCTGGCCCACGTCTTCGCCCGGATCATCCAGGTCGGGCTGCGTCAAGGCGCGCGTGCGGATGGGCCACTCCGCCGACATCAAGCACCTGCTCGACGACCTCGCGGCGTTCCGAGCCGACCTTCATCCTGGCCGTGCCCCGGGTCTTCGAGAAGGTGTTCAACACCGCCTCGCAGCGCGCGGTCGCCGACGGCCGCGGCCGGATCTTCAGCCGCGCGGCCGACGTGGCGATCGCGTGGTCGCGCGGCCTCGAGACCGGCAGGACCGCGCCTGCGGTCCGTGCCGCAGCACCGGCGTGTTCGACCGGCTGGTCTACGCCAGGCTGCGCGACGCGCTCGGCGGCCGCTGCGAGTACGCCGTCTCCGGCGGTGCGCCGCTCGGCGACCGG
>CAVWFF010000018.1:0-48804 GCA_963754145.1 uncultured Actinomycetota bacterium | reverse complement strand
GCTTCGGCATCGTGCTGGCCGAGGCGATGGCCGCCGGCGCGGCGGTGGTGGCCGCCGACCTGCCCGCGTTCGCCCGGGTGCTGGACGGTGGTCGGCTCGGGGTGCTGTTCCCCAACGGCGACGCCGCCGCGCTGGCCGACGCGGTGGACGCGCTGCTCGACGACGACGCCCGGCGCGCCTCGCTCGTCGAGGCGGCCGGCACCGCGGTCTGGCGCTACGACTGGTCGCGCGTGACCGACGAGGTGGAACGGGTCTACGAGACGGTGGTCGGCCGGTGATCCACCCACGAAGCCGCTCGCTGCGGACCCTCCTGAGCTTGTCGAAGGGCTCACGCCTCCGCGGGGACCCCGGGTGACCGCGTCGTGACCGGGCTCTGGGTCACGCTCGCCGTGGTGCTGCTGATGGCGGTCGTCGGCGCCTGGTTCTCGTGGACCGCGACCCGGCTCGACCAGCTCCACCACCGGATCGACCTCGGCCGCGAGTCGCTCAACACCCAGCTCGCGCTGCGCTCGGGCGTGGTGCTCGAGCTGGTCGGCAGCGGTGTGCTCGACGACCCCGAGGCGGTGCTGCTGTCCGACGCCGCCCAGCGCGCCCGTCGTACCCCCGAGACGCAGGCGGAGTCCGGGCTCTCGCAGGTGCTGCGGGCGGTGTTCGCCTCGCCGGAGAGCGTCGCGGCGGTACGGGCGGAGGCACCGGACCTGGTCGACGAGCTGGCCGCGGCCTGCCACAAGGTGGAGCTGGCGCGGCGCTTCCACAACGACCACGTGACGTCCGCGCGGGCGCTGCGCTCGCGGCGACGGGTGCGCTGGTTCCACCTCGCCGGGCACGCGCCGGAGCCGACCACGGTGGACCTCGACGACGTGCCGCCCGCCGGTCTCGACGGCCCCTGATCCGGTGCGCGTCGTGCACCTGCCGGGCCGTAGGCTGGAGCCATGGACGAGCAGCACACAGCACCACCCACCCGACCACCGGGACCGGCACCTCGCGGGTCAAGCGGGGCATGGCCGAGATGCTCAAGGGCGGCGTGATCATGGACGTCGTCACCGCCGAGCAGGCGAAGATCGCCGAGGACGCCGGCGCCGTCGCGGTGATGGCCCTGGAGCGGGTGCCCGCCGACATCCGCGCGCAGGGCGGGGTCAGCCGGATGAGCGACCCCGACATGATCGACGGCATCATCGAGGCGGTCTCGATCCCGGTGATGGCGAAGGCCCGGATCGGCCACTTCGTGGAGGCCCAGGTGCTGCAGAGCCTCGGCGTCGACTACATCGACGAGTCCGAGGTGCTGACCCCCGCCGACTACGCGAACCACATCGACAAGTGGGCGTTCACCGTGCCCGTTCGTGTGCGGTGCGACGAACCTCGGCGAGGCGCTGCGCCGGATCACCGAGGGCGCGGCGATGATCCGCTCCAAGGGCGAGGCAGGCACCGGCGACGTCTCCAACGCGGTCACGCACATGCGCACGATCCGGCGCGAGCTGCGCCGGCTGCAGGGCCTCGAGGCCGACGAGCTGTACGTCGCCGCGAAGGAGCTGCAGGCGCCGTACGAGCTGGTCAAGGAGGTCGCCGAGAACGGCAAGCTGCCCGTCGTCCTGTTCACCGCCGGCGGCATCGCGACCCCGGCCGACGCGGCGATGATGATGCAGCTCGGCGCCGAGGGTGTCTTCGTCGGGCTCCGGCATCTTCAAGGCCGGCAACCCGGCCGAGCGGGCGGCTGCGATCGTCAAGGCGACCACGTTCCACGACGACCCCGACGTGGTGGCGAAGGTGTCCCGCGGCCTGGGCGAGGCGATGGTGGGCATCAACGTCGAGGAGATCCCGCAGCCGCACCGGCTCGCCGAGCGCGGCTGGTAGCTCGTGCCGATCGGCGCGAAGCGCTCCCCGGAGGACGAGCTCCAGGACTGGGCCCGGCTGCAGGTGCGTGCCGGCTTCCTCGACGAGGGCCGGATGCGCGCCGAGGTGGTCTCCGCGATCGAGGCGGAGATGCCCGGGCTGGACGCCGGCGGTGCTGGCCCGGGCGTGGCTGGCGGGCGCCGCCGCGGACCTGCGACGCGAGTCGGCCACGTGGCCGGCCGAGACCGACCACGACCGGCTGCAGGCCGTGTTCGCCGAGTGCGCGGAGCACGACGTCCCGGTGCTCCAGGGCGTCGAGGACCACTGGGCCGCCAAGGCCGAGCTGGACCGCCGTACCGCCGAGGGGCGCACGCCGCGCGGGATCGCGTGGTTCACCGCCGCCGACGTCTGGCACGCCGTCGACGAGGGGATGCTCGAGGTCAACCTCTGGCACGGCAGCACCGCCAACGCCGCCCCCGGTGACGCGCTGCTGACCGCCGTCGTGTCCTGCTTCGAGCGCCACGGCCTCGCCGCGCACTTCGACGAGGGCCGGATCGAGGTCGCCGCCCGGTGGCAGCGGCGTCCGGTGGGCTGAGGTCGGGCGCGGTCGAATTCCCAAGGTATCGAGGTTTTCTGGCACTTCCAGGGGCATGTATGCCCATGGAACCGCCAGATCGCCCTTGGGAGCGCCGAGCCGGACCTCGTCAGCCCTGCCGCTGGGCCGACCAGTCCGGCAGCTCCTGGACCGTCCACGTGTTGCCGTCGGGGTCGGCGAAGCGACACGAACCGGCCCCACGGCTGGTCGTCGACGCCCTCGGCGTCGACCCCGCGCTCCTTCAGGTCCGCGAGCGCGGCGTCCGCGGAGTCCACGACCACCTGGATCGCCCGGAGCGAGCCGGGCGTCATCTCGCTGAGGCCCTTGCCGAACGCGACCGAGGCCGCCGATCCCGGGGGCGTGACCTGGACGAAGCGGATCTCCTCGCTCACCGTCTGGTCGTGGTCGACGGGCCAGCCCAGGGTGTCGCCGTAGAACGCGCGGGCCCGGTCCACGTCGCTGACCGGCAGGATGATCAGCTCGATGCGGAAGTCGACCATGATGAAGCTCCTTCTCTCGGTGTCGGTGCCTCCACGCTAAGCCTGCAACAGGAAGGGTTCGTTCCTGATGGTCGGCGGATTTCGTCGCTCCCTACGATGGTTGCGTGTCCACTCCCACGATCGGCGTGCTCGCCCTCCAGGGCGACGTCCGCGAGCACCTGCGCACGCTCGCGTGACCTGGGCGTCCGCGCGCTCGCCGTACGCCGGCCGGCGGAGCTGGAGGCGTGCGACGGACTGGTCATCCCGGGCGGGGAGTCGACCACGATGGCGAAGCTGGCCCGGACGTTCGAGCTGTTCGAGCCGTTGCAGAAGCGGATCGCCGACGGCATGCCGGCGTTCGGCACCTGCGCCGGGCATGATCCTGCTCGCCGACCGGGTGCTCGACGGCACCGCCGACCAGGAGACCCTGGGCGGGCTCGACATCACGGTGCGGCGCAACGCGTTCGGGCGCCAGGTGGACTCGTTCGAGGGCGACCTCGCCGTGACCGGCGTACCCGGCCGGGTGCACGCGATCTTCATCCGCGCCCCGTGGGTCGAGCAGGTCGGCGCGTCCGTCGAGGTGCTCGGCCGGGTGGAGGCGGGCGAGGCCGCGGGTAGGATCGTCGCGGTCCGGCAGGGTCCGTTGCTGGCGACGTCGTTCCATCCCGAGGTCGGGGGAGACGTGCGCATCCACCGGTACTTCGTGGACCAGATCGTGCATGCCGACGGAAGGAACAGCTGAATGTCCGGCCACTCCAAGTGGGCGACGACCAAGCACAAGAAGGCCGTCATCGACGCCCGCCGCGGCAAGATGTTCGCGAAGCTGATCAAGAACATCGAGGTCGCGGCGCGCATGGGCGGCGGCGACCTCGCCGGCAACCCGACGCTGTACGACGCCATCCAGAAGGCCAAGAAGTCGTCGGTCCCCAACGACAACATCGACCGCGCGGTCAAGCGCGGCTCCGGCGCCGAGGCGGGTGGCGCGGACTACACGACGATCATGTACGAGGGCTACGGACCCAACGGCGTCGCGTTCCTGATCGAGTGCCTGACCGACAACAAGAACCGCGCCGCGATGGAGGTCCGCACCGCGATGAACCGCAACGGCGGCTCGCTGGCCGACCCGGGGTCGGTGTCCTACATGTTCCAGCGCAAGGGCGTCGTGATCGTCCCGCAGGAGCAGGACGGCAAGCAGGTGTCCGAGGACGACGTGCTCGAGGCGACCCTCGACGCCGGCGCCGAGGACGTCAACGACCTCGGCGAGGCCTTCGAGGTGGTCAGCGAGGCCACCGACCTGGTCGCGGTCCGCACCGCTCTCCAGGCGGCCGGCGTCGACTACGACTCCGCCGACGCGTCGTTCGTGCCCTCGATGCAGGTCGAGCTCGACAAGGACGGCGCCGGCAAGGTGCTCCGCCTCTACGAGGCGCTCGAGGACCTCGACGACGTGCAGAACGTCTTCGCCAACTTCGACGTCTCCGACGACGTCATGGAGTCGCTCGACGCGTGATCGTGGCGGCCGTCGAATTCCCAAGGTATCGAGGATTCTTCGGGCATCCGGTCCGGCCGCTCCGGACTTCCCAATGGAACTGCGCTTCCAGCGGCATACACACCACGGGAAGCGCCAGGAAACCTCGATCCCTTGGGAATTCGACGGCCCTCACCCCGGCGCGTCGCACCCACCCGCCCACCCGCCGGGCGGCTAGCGTGGTGCGAACAGGTGTTCGGACGAGCGAGGGGTCTCGCAATGCGCGTGCTGGGGATCGACCCGGGGCTGACCCGGTGCGGCGTCGGCGTGGTCGACGGTGACGTCGGCCGGCCCCTGACCCTGGTCGGCGTCGGCGTGGTCCGCACCGCGTCCGACCTGCCGGTCGCGCAGCGGCTGGTCGCGATCGAGGCCGGGCTCGAGGAGTGGATCGAGCGGCACCGGCCCGACGCGGTCGCGGTCGAGCGCGTGTTCAGCCAGCACAACGTGCGCACCGTCATGGGCACCGCCCAGGCGAGCGGCATCGCGCTCGTGGTCGCGGCGCGGCGGGGCATCCCGGTGGCGCTGCACACCCCGAGCGAGGTGAAGGCGGCAGTCTCCGGCAGCGGCCGGGCCGACAAGGCCCAGGTCGGCGCGATGGTGACCCGGCTGCTCCGGCTCGACGCGCCGCCGTCGCCGGCCGACGCCGCCGACGCGCTCGCGCTGGCGATCTGCCACATCTGGCGCGGCGGCGCGCAGGCCCGGATCGAGGCGGCCCAGCAGAAGGCGCTGCGCCGTCGCCCGGAGGAGGAGCCCGATGATCGCCTTCGTCCGGGGCCGGGTGGCCCAGATCGACCTGTCCTCCGCGGTCGTCGAGGTCGGGGGCGTCGGCCTCCAGCTCATGTGCACGCCGCGCACGCTCGCCGACCTCCGCCACGGCCAGGAGGCGACGCTGCCGACCAGCATGGTGGTGCGCGAGGACTCGCTGACGCTGTTCGGCTTCGCGGAGGAGGACGAGAAGCAGACCTTCGAGATGCTGCTCACCGCCAGCGGCGTCGGGCCCAAGCTCGCCCAGGCGATGCTCGCCGTCCACGCCCCCGACGAGCTCCGACGCGCGGTCGCCAGCGACGACGTCAAGACGCTCACCACGGTCCCCGGCATCGGCCAGAAGGGCGCGCAGCGGATCATCCTCGAGCTCAAGGACCGGATCGGCTCCCCGGTCGGCACGTCGACCTCGCGCGGAGGCGCCGCCGACTCCCGCTGCCGCCGCCTGGGAGAGCCAGGTCCAGGCCGGGCTCGTGGGCCTCGGCTGGTCGGCCAGGGAGGCCGACAAGGCCGTCGCCTCCGTGACGCCCGCACGCCGAGACGATGCCCGAGCCCGACGTGGCCAGGCTGCTCCGGCTCGCCCTCCAGACGCTGAGCAAGGCCTGATCCCGTGCACGAGTCCGAGCTGGAGGAGGCCGAGCGGGAGTACGTCGCCGCGCGCGTGGTCGCGGCCGACGCCAGCGGCGACGAGCGGGCCCTCGAGCAGGCGCTGCGGCCGCGCACCCTCGACGAGGTGGTCGGCCAGGAGCGCGTCCGCGAGCAGCTGTCCCTGGTGCTCGAGGCCGCCCGCGCGCGCGGGCGCACCTCCGACCACGTGCTGCTCTCGGGGCCACCCGGGCTCGGCAAGACCACGCTGGCGATGATCATCGCCGCCGAGATGCAGACGCCGCTGCGGCTGACCTCCGGTCCCGCGATCACCCACGCCGGCGACCTGGCGGCGATCCTCTCCGGCCTCAACGACGGCGACGTGCTGTTCGTCGACGAGATCCACCGGATGTCGCGTCCGGCCGAGGAGATGCTCTACATGGCGATGGAGGACTTCCGGGTCGACGTCGTCATCGGCAAGGGCGCCGGCGCCACCGCGATCCCGCTGGAGATCCCGCCGTTCACGCTGGTCGGCGCCACCACCCGGGCGGGCCTGCTCCCCGGCCCGCTGCGCGACCGGTTCGGCTTCACCGCACACCTGGAGTTCTACGAGCCCCACGAGCTCGACCGGATCGTCCACCGCTCGGCCGGGCTGCTCGACGTACCCCTCCAGGCGGCGCGGCTCCGCCGAGATCGCCTCGCGCTCCCGGGGCACGCCGCGGATCGCCAACCGGCTGCTGCGCCGGGTCCGCGACTACGCCCAGGTCCGTGCCGACGGCGTCGTCACCCGCGACATCGCCCGTCGGGCGCTGGAGCTCTACGAGGTCGACGAGTCCGGGCTCGACCGGCTCGACCGGGCCGTGCTCGACGTGCTCTGCCGCCGCTTCGGCGGGGGACCCGTCGGGGTCAGCACGCTCGCGGTCGCGGTCGGCGAGGAGCGCGAGACCGTGGAGGAGGTGGCGGAGCCGTTCCTGGTCCGGTCCGGCCTGCTCGCGCGCACGCCCCGGGGTCGGGTGGCCACTGCCGGCGGCCTGGCGGCACCTCGGCCTGGCGGTTCCCGCTGCCGCGCCGTTCGCGCGCCGACGGCACCCTGTTCGACGAGAACGGGGACGGGATCGGGGTCGCTGCGGCAGAATGACGCGAAAGGGCCGTTACACTTGCCCGTCGGCCCCGACCGCGTGTGTCGTGGTCACGTCCTGTTTCGCGATAAGTCTGTGAGCCTTTACTCGTGGGTGAGTTAACACCACTGCTCCTGCTCGCGGCCCTGCTGTTGTTGTTCTGGCTGGTCGTCATCCGGCCGGCCCGCCGCCAGCAGAGCACCGTGTCGGAGCTCCAGCGGAACCTTGCCGTCGGCGACCGCGTTGTCCTCTCGGCGGGCATCTTCGGCACCATCGTCGAGCTCGAGGACTCCCGGGTCCGGCTCGAGATCGCTCCCGGCACCGTGATCGAGGTCGCCCGCCAGGTCGTCGTACGACGAGCCGAGGACTCCCCGGAGCCCGAGGACCTCGCCCCCGTCGACCCCGACGAGCCCGCCGAGGCGACCGGCAGCAGCGGCACCCTGCGCAGCACGGACACCACCGAGACCAACGAGACCACCGACCGGCCTGACGCCGGCAAGGCCTGAGGAGAACCAGCAACGTGGCGAAGAAGACTCCTCGCGCAGGACGCACGCTGATCATATTCGGGATCGCCGTGGCGCTCCTGTACGCCGCGGCGGCCCTCGGCAAGGACTGGAGCCCGCAGCTCGGCCTCGACCTCGAGGGCGGCACCCGGATCACGCTCACCGCGACGAAGACGCCCTCCCAGACCCAGCTCAAGCTGGCCTCGTCGATCATCGACGAGCGGGTCAACGGCAGCGGCGTCTCCGAGTCCGAGGTGAGCACCCAGGGCAACAAGAACATCGTGGTCGAGATCCCCGGCAAGCAGCGCAAGGACCTGATCGACGCGGTCAAGCGCACCGCGCAGCTGCGCTTCCGGCTGGTCGCCGCCGGCTCCCCGCAGTCCGGGCAGCCGCAGCCGACCCCATCCGCGTCGCCCTCCGGGACGGCGTCGCCGAGCGGCACCCCGAGCAAGAAGGCCACGACCAAGCCGAGCAGCAAGGCCACCGCCGGCGGCACCGCCACGCCGAAGCCGCGGCCGGGCGCACTGACGGACGACACCCCGAAGGCCGGGGCCAAGGCCACCACGACGCCCTCGAAGAAGCCGTCGCAGAAGCCGTCCGCCGTCCGCCGGTGCGACCCCCGCGGCCCCCGCGGGCGGCGCGTCGATCGACGACCCGCTGAAGTGGCAGCTCGACCCCGACACCAAGTCGATCGCCGCGTTCTCGCAGTACGTCTGCCCTCCCAAGGGCGAGAGCCTCGCTCCGGGCGCCGACGACCCCGACCAGCCGCTGATCACCTGTGACGACCAGGGCAACGAAGTTCCTGCTGTCCAAGGCGCTGATCGAGGGCACCGAGCTCAAGAACGCGTCCTACGGCACCCCGCAGAACAGCGTGGGCTGGGCGGTGGACCTGGCGTTCAAGAGCAAGGCCCGCAACACCTTCGCCGACGTCACCAAGAAGCTGGCCGGCACCGGCCGCACCTTCGCGATCGTGCTCGACGGCAAGGTGCTGTCCTTCCCGCAGGTGACGACGCCGATCCTCGACGGCAACGCCCAGATCACCGGCGACTTCACCCAGTCGCGAGGCGCGGTCCCTGTCCAACTCGCTGAAGTACGGCGCGCTGCCCGTGAAGTTCAACCAGCCCACGGTCGAGACGATCGGGCCCTCGCTCGCCGGTGACCAGCTCGCCGCGGGTGTGCTGGCCGGCATCGTCGGCCTGGCGCTGGTGATGATCTACTGCCTGCTCTACTACCGCGGCCTCGGCCTGGTGGTGGTCGCGTCGCTGATCGTGGCGGGCGTCGATCACCTACGCCATGGTGCTGGTGCTCTCGAAGACCTCCGGGTTCACCCTCACCCTGCCGGGAATCGCGGGCCTGATCGTGGCGGTGGGCATCACCGCGGACTCGTTCATCGTGTACTTCGAGCGGATCCGTGACGAGATGCGCGCCGGCAAGTCGATGCGGGTCGCGGTGGAGACCGGCTGGGCGCGGGCCCGGAACACCTGCCTCGCGGCCGACTCCGTGTCGCTGCTCGCCGCGGTCGTGCTGTTCGTGTTCACGATCGGCGTGGTCAAGGGCTTCGCGTTCGCGCTCGGGATCAGCACCGTGATCGACCTGATCGTGTTCTTCTGGTTCACCAAGCCGGTGATGACCCTCCTGGCCAGGGTGCGGTTCTTCAGCTCCGGAAGCCGCTTCTCCGGGCTCTCGCCGCGAGACACTCGGCATCGACGAACCGCGCGCAGTCGCAGCTGGCAGGGGGGAGGGCCTGATGGGCAAGTTCTCACGACTCGGCAACGCGCTCTACGAGGGCGACGTCTCGATCGACTTCGTCGGACGCAAGTGGCTCTGGTACTCGATCTCGGGCGTGATCGTGCTGCTCGCGGTCGGTGGCCTGTACTTCAAGGGGCTCAACCTCGGCATCGAGTTCGAGGGCGGCAACGAGTACAACGTCGTCCGTGGGCGCCGGCGAGGCCACCCAGGACAACGCCGACAAGATCCGCGACGCGGTCGCCGCGACCGGCATCAAGGACGCCTCCTCGCCGATCGTCAACACCTCCGGCACCGACTCGATCACGGTCCAGACCGAGGTGCTGACCACCGACCAGTCCGACACCGTCGTGCAGGCGATCGCGGACACGGTCAACGTCGATCCCGAGGACATCTCCGAGGACGCCGTCGGCCCGAGCTGGGGCGAGCAGGTCGCCCAGCAGGCGCTGACCGGCCTGGTCGTCTTCCTGGTGCTCGTCGTCCTCTTCATCTGGGCGTACTTCCGCGAGTGGAAGATGTCCGTCGCCGCGCTGGTGGCGCTGGCCCACGACGTGCGTGATCACGGTCGGCATCTACGCGCTCTCCGGGTTCGAGGTCACGCCGGCGACGGTCACCGGCCTGCTCACGATCCTCGGGTTCTCGCTCTACGACACGGTGGTCGTCTTCGACAAGGTGCGCGAGAACACCAAGAACCTGCGCGGGCGGCGTACGACGTACGCCGAAGGCGGCCAACCTCGCCGTCAACCAGACCCTGGTGCGCTCGATCAACACCTCGATCGTGGCGCTGCTCCCGATCGGCGCGATCCTGTACGTCGGCGTGGCCACGCTCGGCTCCGGCGCGCTCAAGGACCTGGCGCTGGCGCTGTTCGTCGGCATGGCGGCCGGTGCCTACTCCTCGATCTTCATCGCGACCCCGCTGGTCGTGCAGCTGAAGTCGGGCGAGAAGGCGGTCACCGACGCCGAGCGTCGCGAGCGGGCGCGCGAGAAGCGCACCGTCGACCGCTACGCCGAGGTGCCGGTGTTCACCGAGGACATGCCGGTCGAGGCCGAGCCGGAGGACCGATCCCGAGCGCGACGACCGCACGGAGCACCCCGCGCCGGTCGTGACCGCCGCCCGGCGGCCGGAGGCGACCGGCTCCGGCCGGGTCGTGCCGACCGCGAAGGCACCCGTCACCGAGTCACGCTCCTCGGGCCGCAACCAGCCCAGCCGGCAGCCGCGCTCCAAGCGACCCAAGAAGTGACGCGCCGAGGGCGGGGACCGCCGCTCGACGCGCTGATCCGCGACGTCCCCGACTTCCCGAAGCCCGGGGTGCTGTTCAAGGACATCACCCCGCTGCTGGCCGACCCGGCCGCGTTCCGGGCGGTCGTCGTCGACCTCGCCCGGGCCGGGCGCGACGACAGCGGGGCGGTGGCGGTCGACAAGGTGGTCGGGCATGGAGGCCCGCGGCTTCATCCTCGGCGGCTCCGGTGGCGCTGGACCTCGAGCGCGGGTTCGTGCCGGTCCGCAAGCCCGGCAAGCTGCCCGCGGGAGACCCGGTCGGTGTCCTACGACCTCGAGTACGGGTCCGAGACGCTGGAGATGCACACCGACGCGATCGCGCCGGGGGACCGCGTGCTGGTCGTCGACGACGTGCTGGCGACCGGTGGCACCGCGAAGGCGACCGTCGAGCTGGTCGAGGCCGCGGGCGGCGTGGTGCACGGGATCGTCGTGCTGCTCGAGCTGTCGTTCCTGCCCGGCCGGGCGACCGTCGGCGATGTGCCGTTGACGGCCTCTGCGCACCGTCTGACTCCGTAGACTGGAGTCACCGCTCCCAGGAGGTGTCGTTGGCGCCGTCGCCCGATCCCGAACCCGGCCCGGCCGTCCCGGCCCCGACCGGCAGCTCCGTGCGCGCCCGACTGGCCCGGCTGGGGTCGCGCAACCAGACCGCGAACCCGGTCCTGGAGCCCCTGTTCCGCGCCGTACGCGCGAACCACCCGAAGGCCGACCTGGCGCTGCTGGAGCGCGCGTACCTGACCGCGGAGCGGCTGCACGCCGGCCAGATGCGGCGCAGCGGTGACACGTTCATCACCCACCCGCTCGCGGTCACCACGATCCTGGCCGACATCGGCATGACCGAGCCGACGCTGGTCGCCTCGCTGCTCCACGACACGGTCGAGGACACGTCGTACACCCTCGACGAGCTGCGCTCCGAGTTCGGCGACGAGGTGGCCCGGCTGGTCGACGGCGTCACCAAGCTGGACAAGGTCAAGTACGGCGACTCGGCGCAGTCGGAGACCATCCGCAAGATGATCGTGGCGATGAGCCGCGACATCCGGGTGCTCGTGATCAAGCTGGCCGACCGGCTGCACAACATGCGCACGCTGCGCTACCTCAAGCAGGAGACGCAGGAGCGCAAGGCCCGCGAGACGCTCGAGATCTTCGCGCCGCTGGCCCACCGGCTCGGCATGAACACCCTCAAGTGGGAGCTCGAGGACCTCGCGTTCGCCACCCTGCACCCCAAGATCTACGACGAGATCGTGCGGCTGGTCGCCGAGCGCGCGCCGTCGCGCGACCAGTTCCTGGCCGAGGTGATCAACCAGGTCGAGGGCGACCTCAAGGACTCGAAGATCAAGGCCACGGTCACCGGGCGACCGAAGCACTACTACTCGATCTACCAGAAGATGATCCACGGGGAGCGCGAGTTCTCCGACATCTACGACCTGGTCGGGATCCGGATCCTGGTCGAGGACTCCGCCGCCTGCTACGCCGTGATGGGCGTGCTGCACAACCGGTGGAACGCCGATCCAGAACCGGTTCAAGGACTACGTCGCGCTGCCGAAGTTCAACCTCTACCAGTCGCTGCACACGACGGTGATCGGCCCGCAGGGCAAGCCCGTCGAGATGCAGATCCGCACCTGGCAGATGCACCGCACGGCGGAGTACGGCGTCGCGGCGCACTGGAAGTACAAGGAGGACGTGCGCGCCGGCGTCGACACCGACCGCACCGTCGCCGAGGCGGACATGCCGTGGGTGCGCCAGCTCGTCGAGTTCGCAGAACGAGTTCGGCGACGCCGGGCGAGTTCCTCGACTCGCTGCGCTACGAGATCAACACCGCCGCAGGTCTACGTGTTCACGCCGCGCGGTGACGTGATCCAGCTGCCGTCCGACCCGACGCCGGTCGACTTCGCCTACGCGATCCACACCGAGGTCGGGCACCACACGATCGGCGCCCGGGTCAACGGCCGGCTGGTGCCGCTGGAGTCGACGCTCGACAACGGCGACGTGGTGGAGGTCTTCACCTCCAAGTCACCCAACGCCGGACCCAGCCGCGACTGGCTGACCTTCGTGAAGTCGCCGCGTGCCCGCAGCAAGATCCGGCACTGGTTCACCAAGGAGCGCCGCGAGGAGGCGATCGAGCAGGGCAAGGACCAGATCGCCAAGCTGCTGCGCAAGGAGGGCATGCCGCTCAAGCGCGTGATGACCCACGACTCGCTGACCCAGGTCGCCAGCGAGCTCCACCTGGCCGACGTGTCCGCGCTGTACGCCGCCGTGGGCGAGGGCAACCTCGGCGCCCAGACCGTGGTCCGCAAGGTGATCGAGGTGTTCGGCGGGCGAGGCCGGCGCCGAGGAGGACCTCGCCGAGGCCACGCTCATCCCGCGCGGCCGACGGCGGCGCCAAGACCTCCGAGGACTCCGGCGTCATCGTCAAGGGCGCTCTCCGACGTCCTGGTCAAGCTCGCCCGCTGCTGCACGCCGGTGCCGGGCGACGACATCATCGGCTTCGTCACCAAGACCGCCGGGGTCTCGGTGCACCGCAAGGACTGCACCAACGCCGGCGACCTGCTCGGCCAGCCCGAGCGTCTGGTCGACGTCGAGTGGGCGCCGACCTCCCAGTCGACGTTCCTCGTGCAGATCATGGTCGAGGCCCTCGACCGGGCCCGGCTGCTCTCCGACATCACGCTCGCGCTCTCCGAGCAGCACGTGAACATCCTGTCCGCGTCGCTGACCACCACCCGCGACCGGGTCGCCAAGAGCCGGTTCACCTTCGAGATGGGCGACCCCAAGCACCTCGGTGCGGTGCTGAAGTCCGTGCGCCAGATCGACGGTGTCTTCGACGCCTACCGGGTCACGCAGTAAGCCGCAGGTCACGTGCGTCGCACAGTCGCCACGGTCCGTGGTCACTGCCACGACACGCCGCCGGAGCTGCGGCAGTGCGTGCATCCCGGTCCGTGATCGCGGCCACGACGCACTTCGCCGCGTCCGCAGCTCGATCGTCGGACTTCGGCTCGAGGCCCAGGCTCGGCAGGCCTTGGGCCTTCAGCCGAAGTCCGCTGCGGCCCTCTTCGCCATCTCCAGGAACGACCGGCGCGAGGCGAGGTTGTCCTCGAGCTCCTTGACCTTCTTCTCGTTCCCCGCGGCCCGGGCCTTCTCCAGGTCGGCCTCGATGTCGGCGATGGCGCTCTCGAGCTTGCCGACCATGTCGTCGGCCCGGGCGGACTTCTCGGGGTCGGTGCGCTTCCACTGGGCGTCCTCGACCGCCGCGGATCTCCTGCTCGACCTTGCGGATCCGGGCCTCGAGGTCCTTCATCCGCTCGCGCGGGACCTTGCCGGCGGCGTCCCAGCGCTCGGCGATGTCGCGGAACTTCGCGCTTGGCCTCGTCGAGGTCGCCGACCGGAACCAGCGCCTCCGCCTCGACCAGGAGCGCCTCCTTCTTCACCGCGTTGGCGGCGAACTCCTCGTCCTGCTGGGCGTTGGCTGCCTCGCGGGCTCCGAAGAACTGGTCCTGGGCGCCACGGAAGCGCCGCCACAGCTCGTCGTCCTCGGCCTTCGCGGCGGGGCCGGCCTCCTTCCACTGCCGCATCAGCTCGCGGTACTTGCCGGCGGTCGGGCCCCACTCCGTGGACGTCGCGAGCGCCTCCGCCTCCTTGATCAGCCGCAGCTTGACCTGCTTCGCGGCGCTCGCGCTTCTCGTCCAGCTCGGCGAAGTGCGCCTTGCGCGCCCGCGTGTACGACGTGCGCGCGGACGAGAAGCGGTGCCACAACGCGTCGTCGGTCGCCCGGTCCAGCCGGGGGAGCGCCTTCCACTCCTCGAGCAGGTCGCGCAGCCGGTTGGCGCCGTGGCGCCAGTCGTGGCCCTGCGCCGAGCTTCTCGGCCTCGACCACGATCTGCTCCTTGCGTTCCCGCGACTCCTCGAGCTTCTTGGCGCGCTCGCCCCGGCGTACCTCGCGCTGCTGCGCGAGCACCGGCCCGAGCGCGTCGAGCCGGGCCGTCAGCGCGGCGAGGTCGCCGACCGCGTTGGCATCGGTGACCTGGTCGCGGACCTTCTTCACCGACTGGCGCGCCTCGTCGGGCGAGAGCGCCGCGCCGTGCACGCGCTGTTCGAGGAGGTCCACCTCGAACGCCAGCGCGTCGTAGCGCCGGGTGAAGAAGGCGAGCGCCTCGTCGGGCGATCCCTCGGGATACTGGCCGACGGCGCGCTCACCGTCGGTCGTGCGCACGAAGACCGTCCCGTCGGCGGCGACGCGGCCCCAGGCCCCGTCCGGGAAGCTGTCGTTGGCGTTCGGTTGAGCGGTCACTGTCCCCACCCTTGGCGTTGCGGCTTGTCGCGGTCACCCGCGACCACCGCCAGTCTAGGGGCGTCTCCAGGACCGATAGGCTGGCCCCTCCCGACCATCCCCTGGTGCAACAGGAGTCCGAGGCGTGCTCATCGCAGGTTTCCCCGCCGGTCCGTGGGGGACGAACTGCTACGTCGTCGCCACCGGTCCCGGTGCCGAGTGCGTGGTCGTCGACCCCGGCAAGGACGCGGCGGACGGCGTCGCCGAGGTGGTCCGCGAGCACCGGCTCAAGCCGGTCTCGGTCCTGGTCACCCACGGTCACATCGACCACATGTGGTGCGTGGCGCCGGTCGCGGGCACGTACGACGCCACCGCCTGGATCCACCCCGAGGACCGGCACCTGCTGTCCGACCCGATGGCCGGGATGTCCCGCGAGACGGCCGGCATGCTGCTCGGCGGCGGCTACGAGTTCTCCGAGCCCGACGACGTGGCCGAGCTCGCCGACGGGCAGTCCCTCGAGCTGGCCGGCCTCGGCTTCGTGGTCGACCACACGCCCGGCCACACCCGCGGCTCCGTCACGTTCCGCACGCCGTACGCCGACCAGGACGAGGTCAGCGAGGTCATGTTCTCCGGCGACCTGCTCTTCGCCGGCTCGATCGGCCGCACCGACCTCCCCGGCGGGGACCACCCGACGATGCTGCGCAGCCTCGCGGCGAAGGTGCTCACCCTGCCCGACGACATCGTGGTGCTGCCCGGCCACGGCGAGCAGACCTCGATCGGCCGGGAGCGAGCCACCAACCCGTTCCTCCAGGACCTCGACGAGGTCGACTCCGCCACCCGTGTCACGCGAGGGCTCTGACATGCCCGACAAGCTCTACGCCCCGAAGGGCGTCCCGGAGTACCTCCCGCCCGACTCCGCCGTGTTCCGCGCGGTCCACGAGGCCCTCGCGGCGCCCGCGGTCGCGGCCGGCTACGGCTACGTCGGAGCTGGCGGTGTTCGAGGACACCAGCCTGTTCGTGCGCGGGGTGGGCGAGTCCACCGACGTGGTGAGCAAGGAGATGTACACCCTCACCGACCGCGGTGGCCGGTCGCTGACGCTGCGCCCGGAGGGCACGGCGGGCGTGATCCGGTCCGTGATCGAGCACGGCCTCGACCGGGGCCAGCTCCCGGTCAAGCTCTGGTACGCCGGCCCGTTCTTCCGGGCCGAGCGACCCCAGCACGGCCGCTACCGCCAGCTCCAGCAGTTCGGCGTCGAGGCGATCGGCTCCGACGACCCGGCGCTGGACGCCGAGGTGATCACGATCGCCGACGACGGCTACCGCTCGCTCGGGCTGACCGGGTTCCGGCTGGAGGTCACCAGCCTCGGCTGCGCAGTGTGTCGCCCGCCCTACCGCGAGCTGCTGGTGGCGTTCCTCGCCGGGCTCGACCTCGACGAGGAGACCCGGCAGCGGGCGGCGCTCAACCCGTTGCGCGTGCTCGACGACAAGCGACCCGAGGTGCAGGCCCAGCTCGCCGACGCGCCGCTGATCATCGACCACCTGTGCGCCGACTGCGCCGCCCACTTCGCCGAGGTCCGCGGCCTGCTCGACGCGACCGGCGTGCAGCACGTGGTCAACCCGCGGATGGTGCGGGGGCTCGACTACTACACGCGCACCACCTTCGAGTTCGTGCACGACGGCCTCGGCGCCCAGTCCGGCATCGGTGGCGGCGGTCGCTACGACGGCCTGATGGCCGAGCTCGGCGGCCAGGAGCTGTCCGGCATCGGCTTCGGTCTCGGCGTCGACCGCACCTTCCTCGCGTGCCAGGCCGAGGGGCTCACGCCGGGGCCCCAGCGCGCCCTGGACGCCTACGTCGTACCGCTCGGGGAGGCGCGCCTACGGGCTGCCGTCCTGGCCACGGAGCTGCGCCGGGCCGGCATCCGCACCGACCTCGCCTACGGTGGCCGCGGCCTCAAGGGCGCGATGAAGGGCGCCGACCGCTCCGGGGCCGCGTTCGCGATCGTGATCGGCGAGCGCGACCTGGTGGCCGGTGTGGCGCAGGTCAAATCGATGGACACCGGCGAGCAGACGGCGATACCTCTGGACGACCTGTCCAGCCACCTGATCCGGCAACTGAAGGAGCTCCATCCGTGATCCGCACCCATGACGCCGGCACCCTCCGTGCCGAGCACGTCGGCCAGACCGTCACCCTCACCGGGTGGGTGGCGCGGCGGCGGGATCACGGTGGGGTCGCGTTCCTCGACCTCCGCGACGCCAGCGGCTTCGTCCAGGTGGTGGTGCGCGACGCCGAGGTGGCGCACGCCCTGCGTGCCGAGTACTGCCTCAAGGTGACCGGCGAGGTGTCCGCACGCCCCGAGGGCAGCGCCAACCCCAACCTCCCCACCGGTGACATCGAGGTGATCGCGAGCGCCGACGCGGGCGTCGAGGTGCTCAGCGCCAGCGCGCCGCTGCCGTTTCCGATCGACGACGCTGCAACACACGGAGCCGGCGAGGTGGGCGAGGAGGCCCGGCTGCGGCACCGCTACCTCGACCTGCGTCGCAGCGGCCCCAACGCGGCGCTCAGGCTGCGCAGCAACGTCAACAAGGCCGCCCGCGACGTGCTCGACCACCACGGCTTCGTCGAGGTCGAGACCCCCACTCTCACGCGCTCGACGCCCGAGGGCGCGCGCGACTTCCTGGTGCCGGCGCGGCTCCAGCCCGGCAGCTGGTACGCCCTGCCGCAGAGCCCGCAGCTGTTCAAGCAGCTGCTCATGGTCGCCGGCCTCGAGCGCTACTTCCAGATCGCGCGCTGCTACCGCGACGAGGACTTCCGTGCCGACCGCCAGCCCGAGTTCACCCAGCTCGACGTCGAGATGAGCTTCGTCGAGCAGGACGACGTGATCGCGCTGACCGAGGAGATCCTGGTCGCGCTCTGGAAGCTGGTCGACGTCGAGGTGCCCACGCCGATCCAGCGGATGACGTACGCCGAGGCGATGCGCCGGTTCGGCACCGACAAGCCCGACCTGCGGATGGGCCAGGAGCTGGTCGAGTGCACCGACTACTTCAAGGACACCCCGTTCCGGGTCTTCCAGGCGCCGTACGTCGGTGCCGTCGTGATGCCCGGGGGAGCGAGCCAGCCGCGCAAGCAGCTCGACGCCTGGCAGGAGTGGGCCAAGCAGCGCGGTGCACGTGGTCTCGCCTACGTGCTCGTCCAGGACGACGGCGAGCTCACCGGGCCGGTCGCGAAGAACATCACCGACGAGGAGAAGGCCGGCATCGCCGCGCACGTGGGCGCCCAGCCGGGCGACTGCATCTTCTTCGGCGCCGGGGCCGTGAAGCCCACGCGCGCGCTGCTCGGCGCCGCGCGGCTGGAGATCGGGCGCCGCTGCGACCTGATCGACGAGACCGCGTGGAGCTTCGTCTGGGTCGTCGACGCGCCGCTGTTCGAGCCCGCCGACGATGCGACCGCCGCGGGCGACGTCGCGGTCGGTGCCGGGGCCTGGACCGCCGTGCACCACGCGTTCACCTCCCCCAAGGACCTCGAGACGTTCGACAAGGAGCCGGGCGAGGCGCTCGCGTGGGCCTACGACATCGTCTGCAACGGCAACGAGATCGGTGGCGGGTCGATCCGTATCCACCGCGACGACATCCAGAAGCGGGTGTTCGCGGTGATGGGCCTGGCCGAGGACGAGGCGCAGGAGAAGTTCGGGTTCCTGCTCGACGCCTTCAAGTACGGCGCCCCGCCGCACGGCGGCATCGCGCTGGGCTGGGACCGGGTCTGCGCGCTGCTCAGCGGCACCGACTCGATCCGCGACGTGATCGCGTTCCCGAAGTCCGGGGGCGGCTACGACCCGTTGACCGCAGCACCCGCGCCGATCACGCCGGCGCAGCGCAAGGAGGCCGGCGTCGACGCGGCCCCGAAGCCGGCTGCCGAGGGCGTGGGGGAGTCCGTCGACGCCTGACCGCTCGGGCGCCGCGTCCTGCGCCGCCGGGCGCGGGGTTTCCGGTACTGACCGGGGCCGATTCGGGTCGCTCCGGACGGCGCCCGAGCGACCCCGGGTCGTGTCCAGATCGTTACCGGTCGGTGACCGACGGTGAGCCCTGGGTCACATAGAGTCACAGCCGGTGCGGGCGATCCCCGCCCGTCGTCCGACTGCCGCCCACGAGTTCGAGGTGACCATGTCTCTGCAGGAGTCGCAGCTCGAGAGTCTCGAAAGCAGCTCACTTGCTGATTCCGCAGGGAACCAGGCGGTCGCCGGCCTGTCGCCGACCAAGCTCGCCATCCGGCGGTTCCGCAAGGACCGGCTGTCGATGGTCTCGTTCGTGGTCGTCGCGCTCTACATCCTGGCCGCTCTCGCCGCCCCGTTCCTGGTGAGGCTCGGCGTGATCGACCCCTTCACGTTCAACAACAGCGAGAAGTACCTCGACATCGCGCAGGGCGGCATCCCGCACGGCGCGTTCGGCGGGATGAGCCTCGAGCACCCGCTCGGCCTCGAGCCCGGCACCGGCCGTGACGTCATGTCCAGGCTCTGGTACGGCATCACCTTCTCGCTGACCATCGCCCTGTCGGCGACGTTGATCGCGGTCGCGATCGGCACCATGATGGGCATCATCTCCGGCTTCTCCGGCGGCAAGACCGACGCCGTCGTCGGCCGGGTCATCGACCTGACCCTCTCCTTCCCGCAGACCCTGATGCTGCTGGCGCTCTCCGGCGTGATGATCGGGCTGCTCACCGAGAAGCTCCACGTGCCGGCCGGCGACGTCGCCAACGGCCTCTACGTGGTCCTCGTCCTCGCGATCTTCGGCTGGCCCGGCGTGGCCCGCCTGATCCGGGGCCAGGTGCTCTCGATCCGAGAACGCGAGTTCATCGACGCCGCCCGCCTGCTCGGCGCCTCGCGCCGCCGGCTGTACTTCAAGGAAGTGCTGCCCAACCTGTGGGCGCCGGTGCTCGTGTCGTTCACGCTCACGATGCCCGCCTACATCTCGGCCGAGGCGGCCCTCAGCTACCTCAACGTCGGCATCAAGCCCCCGACGCCCGACCCTCGGCAACATCCTGAAGAGCTCGATCTCCTACTCGTCCGCGGACTTCGCGTTCTTCTTCTTCCCGGCCTTCCTGATCGCGATCATCGTGGTCAGCTTCAACCTCCTGGGCGACGGCATCCGAGATGCCCTCGACCCCAAGGCCGACCGGTAACAACCCCATCAGTCTTCGGCAACGCAGCGTTGCCGAATGTGCCGCCGAGTTCGGCGCGACACACATCAGAGGAGAGGTAATGGCCAGCTATAAGAAGCGGGCGCTCGCAGTCGTGGCTGCAGCGTCCATGGCTGTCTCGCTTGCCGCATGCGGCGGCGGCGGAAGCAGCAGCAACCAGGCGTCCGATGGCGGGACGCTCTACTACTACGTGTTCAAGCCCTACGAGCACTTCGACCCGCAGCGCACCTACCTCGGCGTCCAGATGTCCAACTTCACCCGGCTGAACTACCGCAGCCTGGTGTCGTTCCCCATCTCGACCGACCCCAAGGAAGCGGCCACCCCGACCGCCGACCTCGCGACCGACGCCGGCACCGCGAGCAACGGCTCCAAGACCTGGAAGTTCACGGTCAAGGACGGCGTCAAGTGGGAGGACGGCAAGGCCATCACGTGTGAGGACTTCAAGTACGGCGCCTCCCGCGTGTTCGCCACCGACGTCATCACCGGTGGCCCGAGCTACATCCTGAGCTACCTCGACGTCCCGGCGGGCAAGGACGGCCTCCCGACGTACAAGGGTCCCTACAAGAAGACCGGCCAGGCCGACTTCGACAAGGCGATCACGTGCTCGGCAAGACCATCACGTACAACTTCAAGAAGCCGTGGCCGGACTTCAACCTCGCCGTCGCGGCGCTGCACATGATGGACCCGTACCGCGCGGACAAGGACAAGGGCGACAAGTCCAACTACACAGGTCTTCTCCAACGGTCCCTACAAGCTCGAGGGCGGCGTCTGGAACAAGGAGAAGGGCGGGACGTTCGTCCGCAACGACCAGTACGACCCGAAGACCGACGACAAGAAGATCCGTGAGGCCAACCCGGACAAGATCATCTTCCAGGTCGGCAACCCGACCGAGACGATCTACGACCGGATCATCGCCGACGCGGGCAACGACAAGTTCGCGGTCACCTCGCAGAGCCTGCCGCCGTCGTACTACAGCCAGATCCAGGGCGAGGTCGCCGACCGTTCCGTCAACGTCGAGTCGCCGTTCGTGGACTACCTCGCGCCGAACTTCCTCCAGATGAAGGACCCGAAGCTCCGCGAGGCGCTCAAGGTGGCGACCGACGCCGAGTCGTGGATCACCGCTGGTGGTGGCGAGAAGGCCTACTCCCCGGCCGAGTCGGTCGTGAACCCGGTCACCGTGGGCTACGAGGACAACCCGGCGTTCTCCGGTCCGCAGAGCGGTGACCCGGACGCAGCGAAGAAGCTGCTCAAGGAGGCCGGTGTCTCGACGCCGTACCCGATCACCTTCACCTACCCGAGCTCGGAGACCGCTGACAAGCAGGCCGCCGCGCTCAAGCAGGGCTGGGAGAAGGCCGGGTTCAAGGTCACGCTCGACGGCCTGGGCGACACCTACTACGACGAGATCAACAAGAAGAGCAACAAGGCCGACGTGGTCTGGGCCGGCTGGGGTTCCGACTGGCCGTCCGCGATCACGGTCACCCCGCCGCTCTTCGACGGCCGCCCGAACGGTGTGACGGACCCGAAGGTCCCGACCAACGGCTCGGACTACGGCAACTACAACTCCGACGCCTTCAACAAGCTGGTCGACCAGGCGCAGTCCGCGACCTCGCTCGACGACCAGACGAAGGCACTGCAGGAGGCCGACAAGATTCTCGGCCAGGACGTCGCCTACATCCCGCTGGAGATCACGAAGTTCAACTTCGTCCACGGGTCGAAGGTGACCGACTTCGAGAACACGCCCGCATCTGCGATGTACCCGGACCTCGGTCCGATCGGCGTCTCGAAGTAACGGAGCTCAAGCAGCGCTCCACGTGAGCCGGGTGGCTGTCCCAGACGATGTTCTGGGGCAGCCACCCGGCGACCGGGGTGGGGGCCACCGCCTCCCACCCGCAGGCGTGACCCAGGGGGGACGCCGGTCGGTTTCGGCGTAGTCTGATCAGATACACCAACTGGCCCCTAGGGCCCGTCGTGAGGTGGTAGCCCGTGTTCGCCTACATCGTCCGCCGGTCGTTCGCCGGATTCATCATGCTGATCGTGATGAGCTTCGTGACCTACATGCTCTTCTTCGCGGGCCCGATCCATCCCGAGCGCTACGCGTGCGGCAAGAACTGCTCGCCGGCCCAGCAGGAGCAGACCAAGAAGGCGCTGGGCTACGACAAGCCCGCTTTCGTGCAGTGGACCGACTTCCTCAAGGGCACCGTGCAGGGGCGGACGTACCCCGAGGACGAGGCGCTGCAGAAGGCCGCGCCCCAGAACGTCGTCGAGTGCCCTGCCCCGTGCCTGGGCTACTCGGTCGTGAACACGACCACGGTCAATGAGGAGATCAAGGTCACCTTCCCGGTGTCGATGTCGCTGGCGCTGATGGCCTTCATCATGTGGATGGTCGGCGGCGTGCTCTTCGGCGTCATCGCGGCACTCAAGAAGGGCACCATCATCGACCGCGGGGTCGTCGGCATCTCGCTGATCTTCTACGCCTTCCCCACCTTCTTCGTCGGGCTCTTCCTGCTCAAGTTCCTGGCGATCAAGTGGCAGGTCGTCCCGATTCCCGAGTACGTCAGCATCGCCGACGGAGGCGTCGGGCCCTGGCTGCAGGGGCTGTTGCTGCCGAGCCTCACCCTGGCCCTGTTCTTCATGGCCGGCTACGTCCGGATGACACGCGCGTTCGTGCTCGAGTCCCTCGGCGAGGACTACCTGCGCACCGCGAAGGCGAAGGGCCTCGCCCCCCGGCGGGTGCTGGTCAAGCACAGCATGCGCGCCGCGCTGACACCGCTGGTGACGATGGCGGGCCTCGACCTCGCCGGCCTGATGGGCGGCGCGATCATCACCGAGACGGTCTTCAACTACTTCGGTCTCGGCAAGCTCGCCGTCGACGCCAACCAGACCTTCGACCTGCCCACCATCGTCGGGCTGGTGCTGGTGCTGGCCGCGTTCGTGATCACCGCCAACATCATTGTCGATATCCTCTACGCCCTCATCGACCCGCGCGTGCGGGTCGGCTGACGAGCAACCCCCAACAGATAGGATTCGGCAAACGTGTCTCCCTTCCTGTCGGTCAAGGACCTCAAGGTCCACTTCCCGACCGTGGACGGCGTCGTCAAGGCCACCGATGGCATGTCGTTCGACCTCGAGCGTGGGCAGACGCTCGGCATCGTGGGCGAGTCGGGTTCCGGCAAGTCGGTCTCCAGCTCGGCGATCCTGGGGCTGCACCGCGGCACCAACGCCCTGGTGAGCGGCCAGATCCTCCTCGACGACACCGATCTGCTCCAGCTCAGTGACGAGCAGATGCGCCTGCGGCGCGGTCGCGACGTCTCGATGATCTTCCAGGACCCGCTGTCGGCGATGCACCCGTACTACACGGTGGGCAACCAGATCGCCGAGGCCTACCTGGTGCACAACGACGTCGGCAAGAAGGCCGCCAAGGCGCGCGCGGTCGAGATGCTCGACCGGGTGGGCATCCCGCAGCCCGACCGCCGGGTGGACGACTACCCGCACCAGTTCTCGGGCGGCATGCGGCAGCGCGCGATGATCGCGATGGGCCTGATCAACGACCCGGGCCTGCTGATCGCCGACGAGCCGACCACGGCCCTCGACGTCACCGTCCAGGCGCAGATCCTGGACCTCCTGCAGGACCTGCAGCGTGAGTTCAACTCCGCGGTCATCATCATCACGCACGACCTGGGAGTCGTCGCCGAGATGGCCGACGACGTCCTGGTGATGTACGCCGGACGCGTGGTCGAGTACGGCCCCTGCAAGGAGATCCTGGTCCACCCGGAGATGCCCTACACGTGGGGCCTGCTCTCGAGCGTGCCCGACGTGGCCGGCGACACCGAGTCCCGCCTGATCCCGATCCCGGGCAACCCGCCGAGCCTGCTCAACCCTCCGTCCGGCTGCGCGTTCCACCCGCGCTGCACCCACCGCGACAAGGTGCCCGGCGACCTGTGCACGACCGAGATCCCCGAGCTCACTGCCGCCCACAGCGGTGGCAACCACATCAAGCGCTGCCACCTCGTCAACCCGGACGAGGTCTACGAGACAGAGGTGCTGCCCGAGATCGCGCCCGACCTGGTCGAGGAGAACTAGATGAGCGACCCGATCACCCACGACGACAAGGCGAACGCCGAGGAGCTGAGCGGCGAGGACGTCAGCGGCACCACGCAGACAGCTCCGGCGGCGGGCTCGCACGCGGAGCACCAGCACGAGGAGCAGGTCGGCGACGGCAACGAGTCCCTCGACATCGACACCGGCGCGATCTTCGAGCCGCACGCGATGACCAAGGGCGACTTCTCCGCCAAGCCGATCCTCACGGTGGACAACCTGAGGATGTACTTCCCGGTGAAGAACTCCGGGATCATCCGCCGCACCGTCGGCCACGTCCAGGCGGTCGACGGCATCTCCTTCCAGGTGCCCGAGGGCGGCTCGCTCGGCCTCGTGGGCGAGTCCGGGTGCGGCAAGTCGACCACCGGTCGCCTGATCACGCGGCTGTACAAGCCCACCGAGGGCATGATCGACTTCGACGGCAAGGACATCGCGAACTACTCGGCCCGGCAGCTGATGCCGCTCCGGCGCGAGATCCAGATGATCTTCCAGGACCCGGCCACGTCGCTGAACCCGCGGCACACCGTCGGCACCATCGTCGGCGCGCCGCTGATGATCCACAGCGTGGTGCCCAGGAACAAGGTGATGGGGAGGGTCAAGGAGCTGCTCGAGGTGGTCGGCCTCAACCCCGAGCACTACAACCGCTACCCGCACGAGTTCTCGGGCGGTCAGCGCCAGCGCATCGGCATCGCCCGCGCGCTCACCCTGCAGCCCAAGCTGCTCGTCGCCGACGAGCCGGTGTCCGCGCTCGACGTCTCGATCCAGGCCCAGGTGATCAACCTGCTCCAGGACCTGCAGAACGAGTTCAAGATCTCGTTCCTGTTCATCGCGCACGACCTCGCGGTGGTGCGTCACTTCTGTCCCGAGGTGGCGGTGATGTACCTCGGCAAGATCGTCGAGGTGGCCGACCGGGACACGATCTACCTGCGGCCGCACCACCCCTACACGCAGGCCCTGCTGTCCGCCGTCCCCGACGTACGGCAGGCGGCGGTCGGCGGTCGCCGGGAGCGGATCCGCCTGCAGGGCGACGTCCCCAGCCCGATCAACCCGCCGTCCGGCTGCCGGTTCCGCACCCGCTGCCCGATCGCGAAGGACGTCTGCGCCCGGGTCGAGCCGCCGCTGATGCAGATCGGCGAGCGGCACAAGGTGGCCTGCCACTTCGCCGGCGAGCTGGGGCACCACCCGGCCGAGCCGGTGACCCAGCGGCTGCTCGGGATGGACGCCGAGGGCAACCCGGTCGAAGGCCAGACGTCGGCGACCGAGTCCGAGCTCCTCGACCACCCCGGCTACGCGAAGTCCTGGATCGACGTGAAGACCGGGGACACCGTCGACCACTGAGATCTCGTTGAGTTGCGCCTCCGGCCCCGTTGAGTTGCGCCTCCGGTCCGCTTCGGCGTACCGGAGGCCACTTCTCAAGAGGGCTGGAGACACTTCTCAACGGAGCCGGAGGCACATCTCGACATGGTCGCCGGGGCAGCAGCACCTAGGCTGGCCCGGTGCCTGCCAGCTGACGACTCCGAGCCGACGCTCGACGTGACCGTGGCCGGCGCACCGCCGGCCCGGCAGGCGTCGGGCGGAGGCACCCTGGCCGGCAACCGGCACTCCTCGGCCCCGCTCGCCGTGCGGATGCGGCCGCGCACCCTCGACGAGCTGGCCGGGCAGAAGCACCTGCTCGCGACCGGCGCCCCGCTCCGGCGGCTGGTCGAGGGCGACCAGGCGATGTCGCTGCTGTTGTGGGGACCGCCGGGCACGGGCAAGACCACGATCGCCTCGATCGTGAGCGGCCAGACCGACCGGCACTTCGTCGAGGTCTCGGCGGTGGCGGCCGGAGTCAAGGAGGTGCGGGCCGCGATCGACGCCGCCCGGCAGCCGGCTCTCCACCACCGGTGAGGAGACCGTGCTGTTCGTCGACGAGGTGCACCGGTTCACCAAGGCGCAGCAGGACGCCCTGCTCCCCGGCGTGGAGAACCGCTGGGTGACGCTGGTCGCGGCCACCACCGAGAACCCGTTCTTCTCCGTGATCTCCCCGCTCCTGTCCCGCTCGCTGCTGCTGACCCTGGAGCCGCTCACCGACGAGGACGTCGGCGGGGTGGTCGACGCCGCGCTCACCGACGAGCGGGGGCTCGGCGGGGCCTTCGCGCTCGCCGACGACGCGCGCGACCACCTGCTCCGGCTGGCCGGCGGTGACGCCCGCCGGGCGCTGACCTACCTCGAGGCCGCCGCCGGGGCGGCGCAGGCGGCCGGGCTGGACAAGGTCGACCTGGCCACCACCGAGACCGCGGTCGACCGGGCGGCGGTGCGCTACGACCGGCAGGGCGACCAGCACTACGACGTCACCAGCGCGTTCATCAAGTCGATCCGGGGCTCCGACGCCGACGCCGCGCTCCACTACCTGGCCCGGATGATCGAGGCGGGCGAGGACCCGCGCTTCATCGCCCGACGGCTGGTGATCCTGGCCAGCGAGGACATCGGCCTGGCCGACCCGACCGCGCTGACCACCGCGGTGGCCGCGGCGCAGGCGGTGCAGCTGATCGGCATGCCGGAGGGCCGGCTCAACCTCGCGCAGGCGACGATCGCGCTCGCGGTCGCCCCCAAGTCGAACGCCGTGATCACCGCGATCGAGGCGGCGAGCGCCGACGTCCGCCGCGGGCTGGCCGGCTCGGTGCCGCCGCACCTGCGCGACGCCCACTACCCGGGCGCGAAGAAGGTCGGCCACGGCACCTCCTACGCCTACGCGCACGACGCGCCGTACGGCGTCGCCGAGCAGCAGTACGCCCCCGACGAGCTGCTCGACGCCGAGTACTACCGCCCCACGTCCCACGGCGCGGAGGCGGCGGTCAAGGAGCGCTGGGAGCGCGTCCGGCGCATCGTGCGGGGACGATAGGGTCGATCGGTATGGGATGGCCGTTCTGGGCAGTCGTGTGCCTGCTCGTCGCGATGACGGCGCTGGTGGTCACCCTCGGCGTGCTGTTCGCGGGCGAGCGGCGACGCGGGCGCGCCGAACGCGCCGCGCTCCTCGCCGAGCAGCGAGCAGCTGAGCGAGCGGGTCGAGGAGCTCTCGCGAGCCGCCGCCGCGCAGCGGCAGATCGCCGACGAGCACGCCGACTGGGTGATCACCCGCCTCGGCGAGAGCGAGGACGACGGAGTCGCCGCGCGCCCGGTGTCCGACCAGCTCGTGCTGTCCGCCGCCTTCGGTGAGCCGCTGGTCAAGGCGCTCGCCTTCGGCCACGGCGTACGACGGGCCCTGTCGGCGGAGTCCCGCAACCGGATCCGGTTCGAGATGCGCCGCGAGGTCCGCCGCGCCCGCAAGATGCGCCGCAAGGAGATGAAGGAGGCCTGGCGCCAGATGCGCACCGAGCGAGGTCAGGTGCAGGGGGACGGGCAGGTGGACGGACAGGTGAACGGAGCCTGATGCGCAGCTTCTGGTTCGTCGCGGGCGCCGGCGCCGGCGTCTACGTGGTGGTGCGGGCACGCCGCGTCGTGGAGGCGTTCACCCCCGAGGGTCTGCACGACCGGCTGGCGGGGCTCGACCTCGGCTGGCACCTGTTCGCCGACGAGGTGCGGGCCGGCATGACCGCGAAGGAAACCGAGTTGCGCGAACGGCTCCTGATCGGTCTCGATGGACCCCCCGCACTGATGCCCGGAGAGGGCGCCCACCGACTCGAGGAGAGCGACCAGACCTGATGGACACCGCCGAGATCCGCCGCCGCTTCGTCGCGCACTTCGAGGCCGCCGGCCACCAGCGCGTGCCGTCGGCGTCGCTGCTCCTCGACGACCCGAACCTGCTGTTCGTCAACGCCGGCATGGTGCCGTTCAAGCCCTACTTCCTGGGCCAGGAGACCCCGCCGTACGACCGCGCGGTGAGCGTGCAGAAGTGCGTCCGCACACCCGACATCGAGGATGTCGGCAAGACCACCCGGCACGGCACGTTCTTCGAGATGTGCGGCAACTTCTCCTTCGGCGACTACTTCAAGGAAGGTGCCATCGAGCTCGCCTGGGACCTCGTCACCAAGTCCCGCGAGGACGGTGGCTGGGGGCTGGAGGAGTCCCGGCTCTACCCGAGCGTGTACGTCGACGACGCGGAGGCGGTCGAGCTCTGGAAGAAGGTGACCGGCGTCTCCGACGAGCGCATCGTGCGCCTGGGCAAGAAGGAGAACTACTGGTCCATGGGCGTGCCCGGGCCCGGTGGCCCCTGCTCGGAGATCATCTACGACCGCGGCCCGGAGTACGGCCCCGACGCGGACTTCGCGCACTGGAACCGGCTGGACATGCCGACCGAGATCGAGGACCGCTACCTCGAGTTCTGGAACCTGGTCTTCATGCAGGAGGTGCTCAGCGCGGTCCGCAGCAAGGACGACTTCGACATCGCCGGCCCGCTGCCGAAGCGCAACATCGACACCGGGCATGGGTCTGGAGCGGGTGGCCTTCCTGCTGCAGGGCAAGCAGAACATGTACGAGATCGACACCATGCTCCCGGTGATCGAGAAGGCCGAGGAGCTCACCGGCCGTCGCTACGGGGCGGACCACCAGGACGACGTCCGGTTCCGCGTCGTCGCCGACCACGTGCGGAGCTCGATGATGCTCGTCGGCGACGGGGTCACCCCCGGCAACGAGGGCCGGGGCTACGTCCTGCGCCGGCTGCTGCGCCGTGCCGTCCGCTCGATGCGGCTGCTGGGCACCGAGGACCGCGTGCTGCCCGAGCTGTTCCCGGTGAGCCGCGACCGGATGTCGCCCGGCTACCCGCAGATCGCGGCGGACTGGCAGCGGATCTCCACCGTTGCCTACGCCGAGGAGGACGCGTTCCGGCAGACGCTGCGCACCGGCACCCAGATCTTCGACCTGGCTGCCACCGAGGTCACCGCGGGCGGTGGCCGGCAGATCCCGGGCGACAGGGCGTTCGCGCTGCACGACACCTACGGCTTCCCGATCGACCTGACCCTCGAGATGGCGGCGGAGAAGGGGCTCTCGGTCGACGAGGACGGCTTCCGCCGGCTGATGGGGGAGCAGCGCGACCGCGCGAAGGCGGACGCCAAGGCCAAGAAGAGCCAGCACGCCGACGCCGGTGCCTACCGCGAGATCGCGGCGGCGATGGGCGCTCCGGTCCGGTTCACCGGCTACGACGAGGTGGTCTCGGAGGGCGTGGTGCGCGGCATCGTCGGCGCCGACGGCACCAGCATCGGGGCGGCGCACGAGGGCGACCGGGTCGAGATCGTGCTCGACCGCACGCCCTTCTACGCCGAGGGCGGCGGCCAGCTTGCCGACCAGGGCGTGATCGAGCTCGCCAACGGAGCGCGGGTCGAGGTCGACGACGTCCAGTCGCCGCTCACCGGCGTGGTGGTCCACCGCGCGCGGGTGGTCGCGGGGGAGGTCCAGGTCGGCACCTCCGGCCAGCTCCTCGTCGACGTGGAGCGGCGGCGTTCGATCAGCCGCTCGCACACGGCGACCCACATGGTGCACAAGGCGTTCCGCGAGGCGCTCGGCGACACCGCGACCCAGGCCGGGTCGGAGAACGCGCCGGGCCGCTTCCGGTTCGACTTCTCTGCCTCCGGCGCGGTGAGCGAGGCCGCGATGGCGGACGTCGAGGCGCGGGTCAACGACCTCGTGCTCGCCGACCTGGCGGTGCACGCCGAGGTGATGACCCAGGCCGATGCGGTGAGGTCCGGGGCGATGGCGCTCTTCGGCGAGAAGTACGGCGACGAGGTGCGCGTGATCTCGGTCGGCGAGTGGGCCCGCGAGCTCTGCGGTGGCACGCACGCCGGCAGCTCGGGGCAGCTCGGCGTGGTCAAGCTGCTCGGCGAGTCGTCGATCGGCTCCGGCGTACGACGGGTCGAGGCGCTGGTCGGCGGCGACGCCTACCGGTTCCTGGCGCGCGAGCACGTGCTCGTGGCGCAGCTCAGCGAGCTGCTGAAGGTACGCCCCGAGCAGCTGCCGGAGCGCGTCTCGGAGACGCTCGATCGGCTCCGCGCGGCGGAGAAGGAGATCGAGAAGGTGCGCGTCGGCCAGCTGCTCGCCGGCGGCGCGGCCCTCGCGGACGGCGCGGAGGACGTGCACGGCGTCAGCTTCGTGGGCCAGCGGGTCGACGGGGCGGGCGGCGGCGACGTCCGAACCCTGGTGCTCGACGTGCGAGGACGCCTCCCGGGCGAGCGTCCGGCCGTGGTGGCGGTGGTCGGCGTCAAGGACGGCAGGCCGGCTGTCGTGGTGGCCACCAACGAGGCCGCCCGTGAGCGCGGCCTGAGTGCCAACACCCTGGTCCGTGCCGCCTGCGGCGAGCTCGGCGGCTCCGGCGGCGGCAAGGACGACGTCGCCCAGGGCGGTGGCGCCGACGCGTCCGGTGTCGACCGGGCGATCGCCGCGGTCCGCAACGGGCTGGCGTGAACACGACGAACGTGAGGCATGGGGTCCGCCTCGGCATCGACCCGGGAGAGGCCCGGATCGGGGTCGCCACGAGCGATCCCACCGGGTTCCTGGCCACCCCGGTCGAGACGCTGCCACGTGGCCCGGGCGACCTCGACCGGCTGGCCGCCCTGGTGGCGGAGCTCGACGTGGTCGAGGTTCTGGTGGGGCTGCCCGTGTCGTTGTCCGGACGCGAGGGACCCTCGGCCGGTAGGGTTCGGGAGTTCGCGGATCAGCTCGCGGGCCGGCTGGCCCCGGTCGCGGTGCGGCTCTGCGACGAGCGGCTCAGCACCGTCAGTGCCGAGGCGCAGCTGCGAGACCGGGGGAAGAAGGGCAGGAAGCGTCGTGCCGTTGTCGACCAGGCGGCAGCCGTGGTGATCCTGCAGCACGCGCTCGACACCGAGCGCGGCACCGGACGAGCACCGGGGCAGCTCGTCGTACCGAAGCCGCCGAAGGAGGACACGCAAGGTGAGTGACTTCGGCCTGATCCGCGACGGCGAGGATCTCGGCCAGCACCCCGAGGAGCCCCCGCCGTCTCGTCACACCAGCGGGAGTCGCGGGCCGCGCAAGCGACGCGGCTGGATCCCCGCGCTCCTGGTGCTGCTGCTGATCGGCGGTGGCCTGTACTACGCCGGCTCCTACGGCTTCGACAAGCTCAAGGAGCACTTCGCAGCCGCACCCGACTACACCGGGCCCGGCACGGGGAGCGTGGTCTTCGAGGTGAAGAAGGGCGACAGCGTCGCGGCCATGGGTCGTGGCCTGCGCAAGGCCGACGTGGTGAAGTCGGTCGACTCGTTCGTCGAGGCGGCCCGCAAGGAGCCCCGGGCGAGCTCGATCCAGGTGGGCTTCTACCAGCTGAAGAAGCAGATGAAGTCCTCCGACGCCCTCGCGACCCTGGTGCAGCCGGACAACATGATCCAGACCACGGTCACCGTGCCCGAGGGCTCGCGGGCCAGCAGCATCGTCTCGAGGATCGCCAAGGAGACCGACTTCAAGAAGGCCCAGCTCGAGCGGCTGCTCCAGCAGCCCGGCCGGCTCGGCCTGCCGGCGACGGCCAAGGGCAACCCGGAGGGTTATCTCTACCCCGCCACCTACGTGGTGACCCCGGACATGTCGGCGCTCGACCTGCTCCGCCAGATGGTCGCCAAGACCGTTGCGGTGGAGAAGGACCTCGACCTCGCCACCAAGGCAGAGGCCGTCGGCATGACGCCGGAGGAGGTGCTCACGACGGCGAGCATCCTCGAGTTCGAGGCCAACCGGGACGAGGACTACCCCAAGGTCGCACGCGCCATCTACAACCGGCTCGACACGGGCATGCCGCTCCAGTCCGACGCCACGGTCGCCTACGCCAACGACAAGTCCGGCACCGTCTACACCTCGGACGCGGAGCGGGCCCTCGACTCGCCGTACAACACCTACAAGAACACCGGGCTGCCTCCCGGCCCGATCGGCTCGCCCGGCGAGAAGACGATCCGCGCGGCCCTCAACCCGTCGTCCGGGCGACCAGCGGTTCTGGGTCGTGGTCAACCTGCGCACGGGGGAGACCCGCTACGCCCACAGCTACGCGGACCACCTGAAGAACGTGGCGCTGTTCCGCAAGTACTGCCAGACCTCGGACGCCTGCTGAGGGCCCGATGTCCACCACACGCTGCGCCGTCCTCGGGAGGCCGATCGGGCACTCGCTGTCGCCGGTGCTGCACCGCGCGGCGTACGACGCGCTGGGTCTCTCGTGGACCTACGAGGCGATCGAGATGGACGAGGACGGGCTGCCCGATTTCCTCGCCGGACTCGACACGTCGTGGCGCGGGCTGTCGCTCACGATGCCGCTCAAGCGCCCCGTGCTGCAGCTGCTCGACTCGGTCAGCCCGATCGCCGAGGCCGCCGGGGCCGTCAACACGGTGCTGCTGGGCGACGGGCTCCGGATCGGCGACAACACCGACGTGCCCGGAGCGGCCGCCGCCATTCGGGAGCGGTACGACGGGCGGGTGCGCACGGCGGTCGTGGTCGGCGGCGGGGCCACGGCGGCCTCCGTGGCGCTGGCCCTCGGCGAGCTCGGCTGCTGGGTGGTCACGCTGCTGGTGCGCGACGCGGAGCGGGCCGCGGACACGGTGCAGCGGGTGACCCACAACGAGGGACCGCTGCTCGTGGTCGGGTCGCTCGAGGGGGAGCCGCTCGAGGCCGACATCGTGGTCTCGACGATCCCCGCAGAGGCGCAGACCCCCGACCTCGTGGATCGCCTGGCCGGCATCCCGGTCGTCTTCGACGTCGTCTACGGGACCTGGCCCACGCCCCTGGCGCGCTCGGTCGGCCCCGACCGCACGCTGGTCAGCGGACTCGACATGCTCGTGCACCAGGCGGCGCTGCAGGTGGCCCTGATGACCGGCCTGCGGGAGATCCCGATCGACGCGATGCGCGCCGCCGCCGAGCAGGCGCTCGCCGAGCGGTCGTCCGGCTGAGGTCTGGGGAGAACGCTCCCGGGTGGCCGCGGGTGCCCTAGGGTCCCCTCCGACATGTCCGACATCCTCACCCAGCTGGACACCGCCGCGGCCTGCGCCGTGGCGGCCGCCGTGCTGGGCGGGCTGGCACCCTCACTGGTCGCAGCGGCTCCCCGAGCCGCAGCCCGACCCGGACCGTCCCGCTCCGGCGAAGCCCAAGGAGACCTACGCCGCGATCGCCGGCCCGACCGGGCTTCCGGGTGCGCACGGCGATCTGGTCCGCCGTGTTCGCGGCGCCTGTTCGGCGCGGTGCTGGGGTGGGACTGGCCGCTGGTCTACCTGGTCCCGCTGACGCCGCTGGCGGTGGTGCTCTCGGTCATCGACTGGCGCACCAAGCTGCTCCCCACGCGGCTGATCGTCCCGGCGTACCTGTTCCTGCTGCCGGTGCTCGTCGTGCTCGGGCTGATCACCCGGGACTGGTCGGCGCTGGGGCTGGCGCTGGGGGCCGGGATCGCGGTGCGGGGGTTCTACTGGCTGTTCTGGCGGTTCACGCGCAGCGGGATGGGCTTCGGCGACGTCCGGCTCGCCGGCCTGATCGGGCTGGCGCTCGGGTTCCTGGGCTGGGGCGAGCTGCTGGTCGGCGTGTACGCCGGGTTCCTGCTCGGGGCGCTGATCGGCGGTGTGCTCGCGGTGGCGAAGGTGCTGGACCGCAAGAGCTACCCGTTCGGGCCGTTCATGCTGGTGGGCGCCGCGATGGGCGTGCTGCTCGGACCGTGGCTGGGGTCGGTCTCGCCGTACTGAGCGCAGGCTCCGGGGCGCTGCAGGGGCGTGAAACACTGACGCCATGCTGCGCTGGCTCACCGCCGGGGAGTCCCACGGACCCTCGCTCACCGCGATCATCGAGGGGCTGCCCGCGCACGTCCGGATCACCTCCACCGACGTCGCCGACGCCCTCGCGCGGCGCCGGCTCGGCTACGGCCGCGGCGCCCGGATGAAGTTCGAGCAGGACGAGGTGACGCTGTCCGGCGGCGTCCGGCACGGCGAGACCCTCGGCGGTCCGGTGGCGATCATCGTCGGCAACACCGAGTGGCCGAAGTGGGAGCAGGTGATGGCCTCCGACCCGGTCGACCCGGTGGAGCTCGAGGCCCTGGCCCGCAACGCCGCGCTGACCCGGCCGCGGCCCGGCCACGCCGACCTGGTCGGCATGCAGAAGTACGGGTGGGACGAGGCCCGGCCGATCCTGGAACGCGCGTCGGCCCGCGAGACCGCGGCCCGGGTGGCGCTCGGTGCGGTGGCGTCCGCGTTCCTCGAGCAGGCCGTCGACGCCCGGATCGTGTCCCACGTGGTGCGGATCGGCACGGCGGAGGCGCCGTACGGCTCCGTGCCCACGCCGGACGACGTGGCCCGCCTCGACGACGACCCGGTGCGCTGCCTCGACCCCGACGCCGCGAAGGCGATGGTGGCCGAGATCGACCAGGCCCACAAGGACGGCGACACCCTCGGCGGCGTCGTCGAGGTGGTCGTGCACGGCCTGCCGCCCGGGCTCGGCTCCCACGTGCACTGGGACCGCCGGCTCGACGCCCGGCTCGCGGCCGCGCTGATGGGCATCCAGGCGATCAAGGGGGTGGAGGTCGGCGACGGCTTCGGGCTCGCCGCGACGCCGGGATCGCTGGCCCACGACGAGATCGTCTCCACCTCCGAGGGCATCCGCCGCGCCTCCGGCCGCTCCGGCGGCACCGAGGGCGGCATGACCACCGGCGAGGCGCTCCGGGTGCGGGCGGCGATGAAGCCGATCTCGACCGTGCCCCGCGCGCTGCGGACGATCGACGTCGCCACCGGCGAGGAGGCCGTCGCCCACCACCAGCGCTCGGACGTCTGCGCCGTGCCGGCCGCCGGGATCGTGGCCGAGGCGATGGTCGCGCTGGTGCTGGCCGAGGCCGTGCTGGAGAAGTTCGGCGGCGACTCGGTGGCCGAGACCCGGCGCAACGCCCAGGGCTACCTGGACGCGCTGAGGTTCCGGTGACGGGGTCTGGGGCGGGCTGGCTGGCGCTGCCATTTACCACGGTCCCGTGGTAACTGGCCCCTTCCCTATCGAAATCTCGCTAGGGAAGGGGATGGATACCACGGTCCCGTGGTAAATGGCCCCCCTCCCTCCCCCACCCACCCGCGAGCCACCCGATGAGCCCACGGGTGGTGCTGGTCGGGACCATGGGGGCGGGCAAGACCACGGTCGGCGGCCTGCTCGCCGAGGCCTGGGGGGTCGGCTTCCGCGACACCGACCAGGACGTCGAGGCGACGGCCGGCAAGTCCGTGCAGGACATCTTCGTCGACGAGGGCGAGCAGGAGTTCCGGGCGCGGGAGCGCGCCGCGGTCGTCGACGCCCTCGCCACCCACGACGGCGTGCTCGCGCTGGGCGGGGGAGCGGTGCTCGACGCGGGGACCCGCGCGCTCCTGACCGGCCACCGCGTCGTGTTCCTGCGGGTCGGCATCTCCGACGCCGCCCAGCGGGTCGGGCTGGGCGTGGCTCGGCCGCTGCTCCTCGGCAACGTCCGGGGCCGGGTGAAGCAGCTGATCGAGGAGCGCACGCCCGTCTACGAGGGGCTCGCGACGTACGTCGTCGACACCGACGGGCTCAGCCCCGAGCAGGTCGCGGCCGCGGTCGAGGTGGTGGTGACCGCGTGACCACGATCCGGGTCGAGACCGCGGCGCCGTACGACGTGGTGATCGGGCAGCGGCGTCGCTCGACGCGGTCCCGGACCTCCTGGGCGAGCAGGTACGACGCGTCGCCGTCATCCACTCCGGAGACCTGACCGTCGACCTGGGCGACCGCTTCGACGTGCTCGCCCTGCCGCTCCCGGACGGCGAGGCGGCCAAGACCGCCGAGGTGGCCACGCAGTGCTGGGAGGCGCTCGGCCGGGCCGGGTTCACCCGGTCGGACGCCGTGGTCACCGTCGGCGGCGGCGCCACCACGGACCTCGGCGGCTTCGTCGCCGCCACCTGGCTGCGCGGGGTGCGCGTCGTGCACGTGCCGACGACCCTGCTCGGCATGGTCGACGCCGCGGTCGGCGGCAAGACCGGCATCAACACGGGTGCCGGCAAGAACCTCGTCGGCTCCTTCCACGAGCCCGCCGGCGTGGTGTGCGACCTCGACTTCCTCCGCACCCTGCCCCGCGAGGAGCTGGTCAGCGGGCTCGGCGAGGTGGTCAAGTGCGGCTTCGTGGCCGACCCCGAGATCCTGCGGCTGGTGGAGGCCGACCCCGCCGCCGCCCTGGATCCCACGTCCGACGCGCTCCGGGAGCTGGTCGAGCGTGCCGTGCGCGTGAAGGCCGTCGTCGTGGCAGGCGACCTGCGCGAGACCGGCGGCCGGCCCCTCGACAGCTCAGGAGGGACGGCCACCCCGGCCGCGAGGTGCTCAACTACGGCCACACGATGGCGCACGCGATCGAGCGGGCGACGCGACTACCGGGTCCGCCACGGGGAGGCGGTCGCGCTCGGCATGGTGTTCGTCGCCGAGCTGGCCCGGCTGGCCGGGCGCCTCGACGACGAGACGGCCGCCCGGCACGCGGCCACGCTCGACCTGGTCGGGCTGCCGACCCGCTGGCGGGGTGCGCCGTTCGAGGAGCTGGTCGGCACCATGCGCGTGGACAAGAAGTCGCGCGGCGACCTGCTCCGGTTCGTGGTGCTCGACGGGCTGGCGCAGCCGACGGTGCTCGAGGGACCCGACGAGGCGCTGCTGCGCTCGTCGTACGACGTGATGGCGGGTGGTCTGCGATGAGGGTGCTCGTGCTCAACGGCCCGAACCTCGGCCGGCTCGGACGCCGGCAGCCGGAGATCTACGGTGCGACGACGTACGACGAGCTGGTCGGCCTGTGCGTCGGCTGGGGCCGCGACCTGGGGCTCGAGGTCGAGGTGCGGCAGACCAACCACGAGGGCGAGCTGCTGGACTGGCTCAACCGGGCCGCCGACGACGCGACCCCGGTGGTGCTCAACGCCGCGGCGTGGTCGCACTACTCCTACGCCCTGCTCGACGCCTGCGCGCAGCTGACCGCGCCCCTGGTCGAGGTGCACATCAGCGACCCGAAGCAGCGGCCCGAGGAGTTCCGGCACCACTCCGTGGTCACGGCGTACGCCGCGCACGAGGTGGTCGGCCAGGGCATCGACGGCTACCGGATCGCCCTCGAGCACCTCGCCGGCGGCTAGCCGGTCACCCGCCGCACCGCGTCGGCGACCGGGAGCTCCCGGCCCCGGTCCAGCAGCGTCGACCAGCGGTCGCCGAGCGCCTCCTGGGCGTCGGCCTCCACCGGTGCGAGCGCGTCGGCCTGGTGCGGCTCGCGCGGCATGCCGGTCTCCTCCCGCTGGGCGGCGACCGCGCCGAGGATCAGCGCGGCGTCCTCGTGGCGGCGCAGGCCGACCAGCACCGTCGCGAAGTCCTCCGCGACGACCGCCGACGCCTGCGGCTCGATCTCCCAGAGCACGTCGGGCAGCAGGTCGAGGAACGCGGCGTACGCGCCCTCGATCTTGCCCATCTGCAGCAGCGTGCAGGCCCTGTTGTTGCGCGCCCACAGGTTCACGTCGTGGTCGCCGGCCAGGTACGCCGTCTCCGCGGCCTCGCTCTCGAGGTCGAACGCGTCCTCGAGCCGGTCCTCGGTGCTGGCCAGCAGGGCCAGGTTCATCTGGGCGTAGGCGCGGGCCGTGCCGGGGTCGGGCTGCACGACGAGCACGGTCTCGAACTCGCTCCTGGCCTTCTCGCGGTCGCCGGTGGCGGTCGCCAGGATGCCCAGCCGGAGCCGCAGCTCGGCCAGCACGGTCTGCGCGACCGCGTCGTTGGCCGCGGCGTCGCTGACCAGCTCGGCCGCCGACTTGAGCCGCTGCGCCGTCGCTGCGCGGTCGCCGCGGGCGCGTTCGATCTCGGAGAGCGCCAGCAGCAGTCCGGCGCGGTACGCGCGGGCGGGCCGAAGCGACCCAGCTCCAGCGCCCGGTCACCCCACTCCCGGTGCTGGTCGGCGTGCTCGCCGGTGCGCGCGTAGTGCGCGGTCAGCAGGCTGAGCAGGCGCAGCCGCGCGACCACCCACTCCGGCGTCTGGTCGTCCCACGTGGGGCGGTCCAGCACGTCGGTGACCGCCGCCTCGATCTCGTGGTACGCGGCGGACAGTCGTCCGGCGTACGCCAGCCGGTGGATGCTCGGCCCCTTGCGGTCGTCGTCGTCCACGAGCGTCTGCAGCCGCTCCAGCACGTCGTCGCCCGTGTCACCGGCCGTCTCCCCGGGCATGTCCTGAGCCATGTCCCCTCCTTCGTCGGTAGACGTAGTGTCACACCCCCTCGCGATTCGGGCACCTCCGCGCCGATTCGGATGGGACGATCCGCCGCCGTTAGACTCGACCGGCCCCACCGGGCATCCCAGGAACAGCGTCCACGAACAGGCAGGCCTCGCGCGCATGGCAACCACGAACGACCTGAAGAACGGCATGGTGCTCAACCTCGACGGCCAGCTCTGGCAGGTCATCTGGTTCCAGCACCACAAGCCCGGCAAGGGCGGCGCCGTGGTGCGCTCCAAGCTCAAGAACATCGAGTCCGGCAAGACCGTCGACAAGACGTTCAACGCCGACGTCAAGGTCGAGGTGGCCAACGTCGACAAGCGGACGATGCAGTACCTGTACAACGACGGCACGTCGTACGTCTTCATGGACACCGGCAGCTACGAGCAGCTCGAGGTCTCGCCCGACATCGTCGGCGACGCGAAGAACTTCATGCTCGAGAACCAGGACGCCATCGTCGCCACCAACGACGGCCGGGTGCTCTACATCGAGCTCCCCGCGTCGGTCGAGCTCGAGGTCCAGCACACCGACCCGGGGCTCCAGGGCGACCGGTCCACCGGAGGCACCAAGCCGGCGACGCTCGAGACCGGGCACCAGATCAACGTGCCGCTGTTCATCACCACCGGCGAGAAGATCAAGGTGGACACCCGGGACTCGTCGTACCTGGGCCGCGTCAAGTCGTGACCCTGCGATGAACCACCCCGCATGAGCGCCCGGTCCAAGGCGCGCAAGCGCGCTCTCGACCTGCTGTTCGCCTCCGAGGTGCGGGGCCGATCCGCGGTCGACGCCCTCGACGAGGAGATCGGCGACGCCACCTCCGAGCCCGGCGGCCGGCCGGTCGCCGACTACACCGGCGTCCTGGTGCGCGGGGTCAGCGAGCACCAGGCGCGCATCGACGAGCTGCTGGCGACGTACGCCCAGGGCTGGACGCTCGCGCGGATGCCCTCGGTCGACCGCAACGTGCTGCGGCTCGGGGTGTTCGAGGTGCTGTACGTCGACGACGTGCCCGACGCGGTCGCGGTCTCCGAGGCACTGCAGCTGGTGCGTGACCTCTCCACCGACGACTCGCCCGGCTTCGTCAACGGCGTCCTGGGCAACATCGTCCGCGACAAGGCGACGATCACCGCCTGAGCGGCATCATGGGGGACGTGCGACTCGTCGCGGTCCTGCTGCTCACGATGCTGGTCGCCGGCTGCGCCGACGACGCGAAGCCGGCGAGCCGCTCGTCGTCGAGCCCGTCACGGGCCGCGTCCTCCGAGCCGGGTGGTGCGACCACCGAAGGCCGCCGGCGTGCACGCCGCGACCGCGGGTGACCGTCCGCAAGCGGGTGCCGACGGTGCTCTACTCGCTCCGGTTCACGGTCGCGCCCGGCCGCCGCAAGCACGGGGAGCAGGACGCGACGCTCTACACCTACCCCGAGATCGAGCCCGGCGTCTTCGTCACGCAACCCCGGCACGACGTGCCCGACCGCGGGCTGATCGACGCCGTGCTGGCGAAGGTGCCGCAGGGCTCACCCGTGCTCGACGGCTCCCGGGGCCTGGCCTGGGACGTGCGCAACACCGGCGCGACGCGCGGCCGCTACCTGGCGTACGCCGGAGCGATCGTCTACCGCGGCGACTGGAGCGCCACCACCTGTGGCCCGAAGCGCGAGCGGCTCAGCGGCTCGGTGGTCGTGATCGGCCGCGTGCGCGCGGGTGTCGTGCGCTGCCACGGGCGACCCGACCACCGACCGGGTGCGCCGGGCCGCCGGGCTGACCGCCTGCCACCACGACTCCGCGTCGGCGCGCCCGTTCCGGCTGCCGTCGGGCTGACCGGTCGCCCGTCGTCACGTCGCGCTCACGTGGCCGGTCACGCGACCGGGCGAGCGATCCGGCAGGATGGACCGGTGAGCCAGCCCAGCACCACCGAGCCGGGCCTGCCCGAGCTCCCCGAGGGATGGACCGCACGGATCCCCGAGCTCGACGACCTCCCGGCCCTCGTCGCGCTGCGGATCGCCGACCAGCAGCCCTGGACCGGTGCGACGTCGGTCGACGAGGCCGGCATCGAGTCCGAGATCGCCGGCCCGGCATCGTGGACCCGCCGCCAGCTGGTGGCCGTCGACGACGCCGGCACGGCGCGCGCCTGGATCACCGTCCACGACCGGGCCGCCGGACGTGCCCTCGTGTGCGGGCTACTTCGACCGCACCATCGACGTGGTCGACCGGATCGCGGACGCGTTCTACGCCTGGGCCGAGGAACAGGCCGTGGCGCTCGCCCGGCTGCGCGGCATCGACGAGACCCGGCTGGACGAGAGCCCGTTCCAGGACGACAAGCAGCAGGTGCGCTGGCTGCGTCGGGCCGGCTACACCAAGCGACGCACCTGGCTGCACATGGAGCGGCCGGTCACGCCCGACGACGTCGACTCGCTGCCGCCGATCCGCGAAGGGGTGACCATCCGCCCGGTCGCCAGCCACGACAACGGGCTGCCGGTCGCGGGCGACCTCCAGCTGGTGCACGTGATGCTGGAGGAGTCCTTCGAGGACCACTTCAACTCCTACAGGGAGAGCTTCCCGGAGTTCGTGCAGCGGCTCCGCGAGGACCCCGGGCACCGCTGGGACCACTGGTGGCTGGCGTACGTCGCCGTGGACGGACAGGACGTCCCTGCGGGTGCGCTGGTCTGCACGGTGCTGGCCGCGGACGCGATCGGGTCAGGAAGGCAGCTACGTGGAGTACATCGGGGTCAACCGGGCCGCGCGCGGACGAGGCGTCGCCAAGGCGCCTCCTGCACACGGTGATCACCGACGCCGCCGAGCGGGGACGCAACCGGGTCGGGCTCGAGGTCGACGACGACTCGCCCACCAGCGCCGACCAGCTCTACGTCTCGATGGGCTGGAAGACCGACTACGTCACGGACTCGTGGTTCAAGGACATCCGGCTGGGGTAGGAACCGGTATCGGAACCGGGATCGGCGGAGGGCAGCAGATGAGCATGTCGGCAGAACTGGCAGGCCGCAAGGCGGAGAACAGCGAGTGGCTCGACCACGCGGTCCGGATCGGGCTGGTCGCCTACGGCGTCGTACACCTGATGATCGGCGTTCCTGGCCGTGCAGCTCGCCCTCGGCAGCGGCGGCAAGTCCGCCAGCCAGAAGGGGGCGCTCGCCGAGATCGCCCAGCAGCCGTTCGGCAAGGTGCTGGTCTGGGCGGATCGCGATCGGCATGGTCCTGCTCGTCGTCTGGCGCGTCCTCGACGCGGCGTTCGGCCACCAGGAGAAGAGCGGCGCCGACAAGCTCAAGGCCCGTGGCGCCTCGGCGTTCAAGGCCGTGATCTACGCCGTCGCTCGCGTTCACGGCGCTGAAGGTCGCGATCGGCTCGCAGAGCCAGGGCGGCGGCTCGGAGACGATGACGGCCAAGGTGTTCAGCTGGCCGGCCGGCCAGCGGATCGTGATCGGGATCGGGCTGGCGATCCTCGGCTACGGCGGGTTCATGGCGTGGCGCGGGTGGACCGAGAAGTTCAAGGAGCACCTCGACGCCGAGGGCAAGAGCGGCGAGACCGGCGCGGCGTACATCCTGTTCGGCCGGATCGGCTACATCGCCAAGGGCATCGCGATCGCGCTGGTCGGCGGACTGTTCCTGTACGCCGGCTTCACCCACGACCCGAAGAAGTCCGGCGGCCTCGACCAGGCCCTGCACAAGGTGCTGCAGCAGCCGTTCGGGCAGTTGCTGCTGGTGGCGATCGGGCTCGGCATCGGCTGCTACGGCCTGTTCTGCTTCGCCCGGGCGCGGCACCTGTCCCGGTGACGCCGGTGACCGCGGCCGGCACCGGTTCACGGGCCGGATCGCCGGGGTGGGCACGACCAGCGGCGTCCGGGTCGTGGTCGGGCGCTGGGACGAGTCGCCGTGGGGCAGGTTCGCCGACGTGATGCTCGCCCAGCCGGACGGGCTCGCGGGTGCTGCTCGCGCCGTCCGGGGAGGTGGCCGAGTTCGTCGCGGCGACGTACACGCTTCGACCGGGTCGAGCTCGGGCCGGTCGCGGTGACCGACGACGGGTCGGCGTGGCAGCGTCACCGCACCGGGCCTGGTGCTCCGGCTTCGCGTTGGCCGGAGGCGCGCTGCTCGGCCGGCTGCTCGGCGTCGTGCCGCGCCGGATCTCGACCGCCCCGTGCGTGGGCCGCGGTGACCGACCCGGTCGCGCGCGTGGTGCTGCGCGGCGTACGGACCCGGGGCACCGCAGGCAACGGCCGCCGCGAGTACTACGGCGCGACCGACCTGCACGCCGTCGACGCGGTGGAGGGCACCTGGCGGGGCGGCCCGCTCGGCGGGCTGGCGGCCGTGGACCCCGACCCGCGGTTCGGCTTCGGGTCCACCCCGCGCCGCCCGTCGGTCACCTCGATGGTGACCACGATCGTGCGCTGACTGCTTGACTGACGCCATGGCGACGAACAGCTGCGACGTGGTGGTGGTCGGTCTCGGTCCGGGCGGCGAGGCGGCGGCGACGGAGCTGGCGAAGGCCGGGCTCTCCGTGGTGGGCGTCGACGAGCGCCTGGTCGGGGGAGAGTGCCCGTACTTCGGCTGCATCCCGAGCAAGATGGTGATCCGGGCCGCCGAACCTGCTCGCCGATGGCCGCCGCATCGACGGCCTCGCCGGCAGCGCCGACGTGCGGCCCGACTGGGCACCCGTGCACGCACGGATCCGCGACGAGGCCACGGACGACTGGGACGACACGGTCGCGGTCAAGCGGCTCGAGGACGCCGGCGTGCGGTTCGTGCGCGGGCACGGCCGGCTGACCGGCCCGCGCACCGTGGAGGTGGACGGGGAGACGTTCGAGGCGGCCAGCGGGTGTCGTGCTCAACACCGGCACCCGCCCGGCGACGCCGCCGATCGACGGCCTGGCGGACACGCCGTTCTGGACCAACCGTGACGTGCTGCGGATCGACACCCTGCCCGTCCACGCTGGGCGTCATCGGCGGCGGCCCGATCGGCGCCGAGCTGGCCCAGGCCCTGGCCCGGTTCGGGGTGCGGGTGACGGTGATCGAGGCCGGTCCGCACCTGCTGGGCCCGGTGGAGCCCGAGGCCGGCGCCCTCGTCGCCGACGTGTTCGGGCGCGAGGGCATCCAGGTGCTCGACGACGCCACCATCTCGCGGGTCTCGTACGACGACGGGCAGTTCACGGTCGCCGTCGACGGCCAGGAGCTGACGTTCGAGAAGCTGCTGGTCGCTGCCGGTCGCACGCCGAACCTCGACGACGTCGGCCTCGACACCGTCGGGCTCGACCCGTCGGCGCGCAGCATCGAGGTCGACGACCGGATGCGCGCCGGCGACGGGCTGTGGGCGATCGGCGACATCGTCGGGCACGGCGCGTTCACCCACCTGTCGATGTACCAGTCCGCCATCGCGGTCGCGAGCATCCTCGGCAAGGACGGCCCGGCCGCCGACTACCGCGCCGTCCCGCACGTGACGTTCACCGACCCCGAGGTAGGGGGCGTCGGGATGACCGAGAAGCAGGCCCGGGACGCCGGGCTGACGGTGCGTGTCGGCACGACCGACCTGTCCGCGTCGACCCGGGGCTGGATCGCGCAGGCCGAGGGCCTGATCAAGCTGGTCGAGGACGCCGACCGCGGCGTGCTGGTCGGGGCGACGGTCGCCGGGCCGGCCGGCGGCGAGATCCTCGGGATGCTGGTCACCGCGGTGCACGCCGAGGTGCCGACCGCGACGCTGCGCACGATGATCTATGCCTACCCGACCCTGCACCGGGCGCTCGAGCCGGCGCTTGCCGACCTCTCCTAAGCGGATCGCGGCCAGCACCCGTCGTACGGCCTCGATGCTCCGCGCCACGTCGTCGTCGGTGGTCGACCAGTTGCTGACCGCCACCCGCAGGACGCGCCGGCCGTGCCAGGTCGAGCCGGTCATCCACGTCGTGCCGTCCGCCAGCAGGCCGTCGATCACGGCGTCGGTGCGGGCGTCGTCGCCGAAGTCCGCGCACACCTGCGTGAACACGACGTCGTTGCGTACGGTGGCGCCGAGGTCGGCCAGACCCTCGGCGAAGCTCGTTGCATGACGGCAGAGGCCGTCGACCAGGTCGGCGACCCCGGTGCGGCCGAGTGACCGGAGCACCGCCCAGACCGGGAAGGCGCGTCCGCGGCGCGACAGCTCCAGCACCTTGTCGGACGGCTCGAGCCGGCCCGCGTGCTCGAGGATCAGGTACGGGCCCTCGACACCCATGGCCGCACGCAGGTCCTCGGGTGCGCGCACGACCACCAGGCCGCAGTCGTAGGGCACGTTGAGCGTCTTGTGCGCGTCGGTGGCCCACGAGTCGGCCGCCTCGTGTCCGGCGACGAGGTGCCGGTGCCGGGGCGAGGCCGCCGCCCAGAGCCCGAAGGCGCCGTCGACGTGGACCCAGGCGTCGTGGCGGTGCGCGACCGCGATCGCCTCGGCCAGGGGGTCGAAGGCGCCGGAGTGCACGTTGCCGGCCTGGAGCAGCACCATCGTCGGTCCCTCCGGGCCGGTCTCCAGCAGGCGTTGCAGCTCGTCGACGCGCAGCCGGCCCTGCTCGTCGGCCGCCACCTGCTCCGGTGCGCCCAGGCCGAGGTAGCGCAGCGCCAGGTCGATCGTGTCGTGGCGTTCCGCGCCGACCAGCACGCGCACCCGGGGGCCGCCGCTGAGCCCGTCGTGCGAGACGTCCCAGCCCGCACGCCGGAGCACCGCGTCGCGGCCGGAGGCGAGCCCCGTCACGTTCGCCGTGGTGGCGCCGGTGACGTACCCGATCGCGGACCCTGCCGGGAGCCCGAGCAGGTCGACCAGCCAGGTGGTCGCGATGTCCTCGACGGCGGTGTGCGCCGGGGTCATGCCGCGCAGTCCGCAGTTCTGGTCCCAGGCGCTGACCAGCCAGTCGGTGGCGAGCGCGGCCGGATGCGTGCCGCCGATCACGAACCCGAAGAACCGGCCGCCGGGCATCGCGGTGAGGCCCGGGGTGCAGGCGTCCGCGAGCAGCTGCACGACCGCGTCGGGGTCGCTCGGTCCGTCCGGCAGGTCGGCACCGAGCCGACGGGCGACCTCGGCGGCGGTGGCCTGCGGCGGCACCGGACGATCGGCCAGGGAGTCCAACCAGGAGGACGCCGCGCGGTGGGCGGTGTCGAGGGCGGCAGCACGCTCGGGCATGGCCCAATAGTTCCACCAGTATGTCCCCGGCGCGGGTCCGGACGCCCGGTCAGCGATCAGAGCCGGAGCCGCGCTGCGTGGAGGGCGTCGTACGCCGGGCGGCAGGCGTCGGCCACCGCGGCGTCGTGCGGGGAGAGGTGGACGTCGCGCGGCCGCCATGGCTCGAACCCGGTCGAGCGCTCGACGGCGTCGTACCAGTACGGCGCCCAGACGCCGTCGCTCTCCCGCGGGCCGGCCGGCCAGTGCAGCATCCGGTCGGTGAACGCGATGCCGAGCCAGTCGCACAACCAGCGCAGGTAGGTCTCGGGCGCCCGCAGGAAGTCGCCGGCGTCGACCACCGGGGGAGACTCCGGCATCGCGTCGAGCAGCCGCACCTGCTGGAGGAGGCCGATGTCGGCGGGCTCGCACGCCTCCCGGGAGCGGACGTACGACGCCACCACCTCGGCCGGGTCGCGCACCAGCAGCACGTTGCGGAACTCGGCGACCCAGCCCAGGTCGGCGTCGTCGGCGAGATGGTGCGTCATCTGCTTGGCGTAGTGGACGTCGGCGTCCACGGGCGCCCGGAGCCCGCGCACCACCTCCGCCGGGTCGGTCGGCTGGGAGGCGACCACTGCGTCGCGGCCCGGGTGGTCGATCCCGGTCCGGGCAAGGTAGGCGGCGTAGAACGGCTCGTCCACGACGACCGTGTCGGGTCGGTTCTCCCAGGCCCGCATCATCGCCGTGGAGATGTTCCGCGGGCCGCTCCACATCGCGACCCGGACGGTCATCGGCTGCGGGCGGCCACGTCCGCCGCCACGTGCTCCTGGTAGAGCCCCTGCAGCCGCTCGACGACCGGGCCGCGTGCCCCGGTGCCGATCGTGCGGCCGTCCACCGTGCGCACCGGCACCACCCCCGCGAAGGTGCCGGTCACGAACGCCTCGGCGGCGTTGTAGACGTCGGTGAGGCTGAACGTGGTCTCGCGGGCGACGAGGCCGTTCGCCCGGCACACCTCGAGCACGTTGCCCCGGGTGATCCCGCCGAGGCAGAACCGGCCGTCGGAGGTCCAGACCTCGCCCCTGCGCGTGACGATGAAGAAGTGCGTGCTGTTGCAGGTGGCCACGAAGCCGTGCGGGTCGAGCATCAGCGCCTCGTCGGCCCCGGCCGTGTAGGCCTGGATGCACGCGGTGATGTCGTTGAGCTTGCTGTGCGCGTTGAGCTTGGGGTCGAGCGTGTCCGGCGTCGCCCGTCGTACGTGCGTGGTGAACAGCGTGATGCCCTCGGTCACCGTGGCCGACATCGGCTCCTTGTGCTCGGCGACGATCACCACGGTCGCCGGGCCGATGGTCACCCGCGGGTCCTGGTAGGGCGTGGACTTCACGCCGCGGGTCACCATCAGCCGTACGTGCACGCCGTCGGTCATGTCGTTGGCCCGCAGCGTCGCGTAGATCGCGTCGGTGATCTCCGTCGCGGGTCATCCCGAGGTCGAGCAGGATCGCCCGGGCGCCTTCCTCGAGCCGGTCGAGGTGCCGGTCCAGGAACGCCGGATGGCCACCGCTGACCCGCAGGCCCTCCCAGACCCCGTCGCCGAGCACGAAGCCGGAGTCGAACACCGACACGACCGCGCGGTCCCGGGGCACCAGGTCACCGTTGACCCAGACCAGCACCTCGGCGTTGCGGGGGTCGTCGGCATGGTCATGGGTTCCGTGGGCCATGGCGCCGAGCCTAGGACCGCTCGAGCGCTGGAGTGGTTTCGCCCGGGCAGCCTCGCGTGACCCGTCGCAGATGGTCACCGAAAGCGCGCTGACCCGTCGCACATGGTCACCGTGAGCGCGCTGACCCGTCGCAGATGGTGACCTCCAGCCCGCTGAGCCGTCGCAGATGGTCGCCATCTGGAGTTGGCGTGCATCGCCATCCGCGACGGGTCGCCCACCTGCCGGTCGCCATCCGCGACGGGTCGCCCACCTGCCGGTCGCCATCTGCGACGGGTCGCCCACCTGCCGGTCGCCATCTGCGACGGGTCGCCCACCTGCCGGTCGCCATCCGCGACGGGTCACCCACCCGTCAGTTGCAGTCCTCGACCCTGAGTAGGGTCAGCGGCGATGAGCGACGACGAGCACGGCTCCGGGGGCGAGAGCACGTTCACCGTCGTGCTCGCGTTCTTCGCCAACGCCGGCATCGCCCTGGCGAAGACCGTCGTTGCGCTGATCACCGGCTCGGCCTCGATGCTGGCCGAGAGCGCGCACTCCTGGGCCGACACCGGCAACGAGGTGCTGCTGCTGGTGGCCGACAAGCGCTCGCGACGCGCGCCCGACGAGTCCCGGCCGCTCGGGTACGGCCGGGAGGCATACGTCTGGTCGATGTTCGCGGCCATGGGGCTCTTCGTCGCCGGTGCCGTGGTCTCGGTCTGGAACGGCGTGACCAAGCTGTTCGAGACCAGCGAGGACACGTCGTACTTCTGGGCCTACGTCGTGCTCGGGATCGCATTCGTCCTCGAGGGAGTCTCGTTCGCGCAGGCCTACCGGCAGACCCGGAGGGAGGCCCACGGGCTCGACCGGCGGGTGGTCGAGCACGCGCTCAACACGTCCGACCCGACGCTCCGGGCCGTCTTCGCCGAGGACTCGGCGGCGCTGGCGGGACTGGTGATCGCGACGCTCGGGATCTTCCTGCACCAGGTGACCGGCGATGCGGCGTACGACGCGGTGGGGTCGATCCTGGTCGGGATCCTGCTCGGTGTGGTCGCGGTGGTGCTGATCAACCGCAACCGGTGGTTCCTGACCGGCCAGGAGAGCAGCCCGGGCATCCGGGAGCGGGTGCTCGGCGAACTGAAGGCGATGCCCGAGATCGACAAGGTCGCCTACCTCCGGCTGGAGTTCGTCGGTCCCCGGCAGCTGCTGCTCGTGGCGAGCATCGACCTGACCGGTGAGCAACCCGAGTCGCACGTCGCCTACACCCTCCGCGAGCTCGAGCACCGGCTCGAGCAGAACCCCAACCTCGTCGACGCCGTGCTCACCCTGGCCACCCCCGACGAGGCTGCGCTCTAGCGGCCGACCTGTTACTGTCGGCCGCGATCGACATCCTTTAACGAGCCGTCCTGTGAGGCGGAGAAGGAGGTCCGGCACTGGTGTCCTTGTCCACACCTCAGCCCGCACCCCACGGTCCGACCGATCCGTCAGCAGACGGTGGTCGGACCGTTCTCGATTCCGAGGCGATCTCCCGGGCGCTGACCCGGATCGCCCACGAGATCCTCGAGCGCAACCGGGGCGGTGATCCCTGGTCCTGCTCCGGATCACGTCGCGCGGCGTCCCGCTCGCCGAGCGGATCGCCGCGAAGATCTCGGAGGTCGAGCGCGTAGACGTCCCGGTCGGCTCGCTCGACGTGACGATGTACCGCGACGACCTGCGGATGCGCCCGGCCCGCACCCTGCTGCCCACCCAGATCCCGCCCGGCGGGATCGACGACATGACCGTGGTGCTGGTCAACGACGTGCTGTACTCCGGGCGCACCATCCGGGCCGCGCTCGACGCGATGAACGACGTCGGCCGCCCGCGGTCGGTGCAGCTTGCGGTGCTGGTCGACCGCGG
>CAVWFF010000017.1:0-17785 GCA_963754145.1 uncultured Actinomycetota bacterium | reverse complement strand
CGATGGCGACGGCGGCACCGACGCTGATCCAGCGGAACCGCGGCTGCTTCACGTTGGGCGTGGCGTAGTAGAGCAGCGCCACGATGCCGATCACCACGAGCAGCATCACCGGCCACTTGGCGATGTTCCAGGTCGTGATGGCCGCCGACCCGAGGCCGATGGCGTCGCCGACGGCCTTGGCGGCCGGACCGGTGAGCACGAGGGCCATCGCGACCAGCGCCGCGAGCACGACGCAGACCAGGGTCACCAGCGAGCTGCACCGGACGGAGCTTCCAGATCGGCCTGCCCTCCTCGACCTCGTACATCCGGTTCATGGCGCGTCCGAACGCCCCCACGTAGCCGGAGGCCGACCAGAGGGCGATGGCCAGCCCGAGGACGAACGCGAACCCGGCCTTGCCGGGGGCGTTGCTCAGGTCCTGGAGCGGACCCTGGAGCGCGGTCGCGATCGAGCCCGCGCCGACCTGGTTGAGCACGTCGATGATCGTCCTCACCGTCGACGGTCCCTGACCGACCAGGCCCACCAGGGACAGCAGCGCGATCAGCGCGGGGAACAGTGCCAGCACGGCGTAGTAGGTCAGCGCGGCGGCCAGGTCCGTGCACTCGTCGCGACTGAACTCGCGCGCGGTCTTGCGCGCGACGTAGAGCCAGGAGTGCTTCGTCAGCCCGGTCGGGGAGTCGGGCGCGGCCTCCGACTCGGGTCGCCTCCGCGTGGCGCGCCTCGGTGCGGGTGGCCTCGTCGGTCACGACCGGCGCCGCCACACCACGAGGGCCACGACCAGCAGCGCCCCGGCGAGGACCCCCGCCGGCACCGCCGGCTCACGTCGGACCCGGTCGCTGGTGTCGGCCGCCTTCGCGCGGACCCGGCTGGTGGTGTCGGCGGCCTTCGCGCTGACCCGGGACTTGACGTCGAGCTTGCGGCTCAGCGCGTCGACGGTCTCCCCGAGGTCGGCGCGGGTGGCCTCGATGTCGGCCTCGATGGCCTCCGCGGTCGGTGGGAACGGACGGGCCGTTCTGGTCAGGCGTGGTCATGGCGACGTGCCTCCTTGAGGGTGTCGAGGTCCTGCTTGACGTTCTCGATGGTCTGTTCCGGTGCGACCGGCGTGCCCGCGTCAACGTGGCGCTTGCCGAGGAGCGCCACCACACCCGCGACCGCGAAGAGCACGACGGTCACGATCAGGGCGGACAGCCAGGCCGGCATCGCCTCGGCCAGGCCGAGGATCAGGGTCGCGATCAGCGTCCCCACGCCGTACAGCGCCACCAGGCCGGCGCCGCTGAAGAGTCCGGCGCCGACGCCGACGTGCTTGGCCTTCTCGGTGAGCTCGACCTTGGCCAGCGCCACCTCGTCACGGACCAGGCGGGTTGTCTGCTCGGAGAGCTGGCTGACCAGCTCGCCCGTGGTGGGGTCGGAGGTTCGTGGGCGGTGCAGGGTCGGACATGGGACTTCCGTTCCGGTGTGGGGGCCTGAACTTCTACGTTGCCCCGGATTCGGGCGTCGAACCGCACCCCAAGGGATGACATATCGGTACTCAGGCGTTCCCTGCCGACCGCACCGTTCAGCGAAATCGAGTGTCCGGAGGCTTACCGTCGAAGCATGCCCAGACTTACCAAGCCGCTCACCGTGGCACTCATGAACGACTACGAGATCGTCGTCCGCGGTCTGGCTCGGATGCTCGAGCCGTTCGCGGAGCGGATCGAGATCGTCGAGCTCGCCATCGCCGCGCCGAGCACGGCTCCGGTCGACGTCGCGCTCTACGACACCTTCGCCGCGGACATGGTCTTCGGGCGCGAGGTGAAGGCAGAGCGTTTCGTCATGTACACCGTGGAGACCTCGGACCACTTCGTCTCCGCCGCCCGGGCGAACGGCGCCGACGGGGTGCTATCCAAGTCACTGAGTCCCGAGCAGCTCGTGGAGGCGCTCGAACGGATCCGCGACGGGCGAGTTCCTCGTCCTCACCGGCAGCGGCGAGAACCAGTCGGGCGGGGACTGGCCGGCCACGGAGGCTCGGCCTGAGCGAACGGGAGGCCGAGATCGTCTCCCTCATCACCCACGGCCTGGGGAACGACGACATCGCGGACCGGCTCTTCCTGAGCATCAACACGGTCAAGTCCTACATCCGCACGGCCTACCGCAAGATGGGCGTCACGACGCGGAGCCAGGCGGTGCTGTGGGGCGTCGACCACGGCTTCAAGAAGCCGGTCTCGCGACTTCGGTCCCGCGAGCACACTCGTAAGGGTAGCCGCCGGGGTTGGTAGTCCACGCCATTGGGTCCGAGCCGCGGAGCGGGTATCAGTCCACTTGCGTCGAGTTCGACGCGAAGCCCGTGTCCGTGAGGACGAGATCCAGGGCTCCACAGCAGTCTGCCCCGCCTGACCACTGTCGTTCCCTCGCTCCCGAGAGGAGGAATCCATGCTCTACACCATCATCGTCGTGCTCATCATCGTCGCGTTGGTCGTCTTCCTGATGAACCGGACCCGCGGTCGCCGCGGTCTCTGACCGACCGACCACAGACCCGCCCCGGCTCCGATGCCGGGGCGGGTCGTCTCCGGCTGACCACACAGCTGACCCGGGGCTGGTCACTGCCGGAGGCCTCGGCCGCCTTCCGGGTGAGGTGGTCGCGCTCCGCCGTGCTCGTCGTACGACGGGCCGCGTCGCGGTAGAGCGCCGCGGCCCGGTCGGTGTCGCCGGCCCGCGCCAGCAGGTGGGCGCGCACGGCCAGCAGCCGGTGGTGCTGGCCCAGCGCCTCGTCGAGTCCGTCGAGCGCGCGGAGACCGGCCAGCGGGCCGTCGACCTCGCCGACGACGACCGCGCGGCTCAGCGCGGCGAGCGGGTTGTCGGTGAGCGCGACCAGCTCGTCGTACCAGGCGAGGATCTGCGGCCAGTCGGTCTCCTCCGCCCGCTGGGCGTCGTCGTGGAGCGCGGCGATCGCGGCCTGCACCTGGTACTCGCCGCGCCGGTCGCGCGCCAGCGCCGCCTGCGAGGATGCGGACCCCCTCGGCGATCTGGCGCGGTGTTCCACCGGCTCCGGTCCTGCTCGTCGAGCGGCACCAGGGCGCCGTGCTCGTCGCGCCGGGCGTCGCGGCGGGCGTCGTGGAGCAGCATCAGCGCGAGCATCCCGGCGCACCTCCGGCTCGTCGGACTCGCGAACCAGCAGCCGGGTCAGCCGGATCGCCTCGGCGGCCAGGTCGACGCGGCCGCCGTAGCCCTCGTTGAAGATCAGGTACAGCACCCGCAGCACCACCGCGATGTCGGCCGGCGTCGTGAACGCGGCACCGGAGACCGTGCGCTTCGCCCGCGAGATCCGCTGCGCCATCGTGGCCTCCGGCACCAGGAACGCCTCCGCGATCTCCCTGGTGGTCAGGCCGCCGACCGCCCGCAGGGTGAGCGCGACCGCCGAGGTCGGGCTCAGGTCCGGGTGGCAGCACAGGAACATCAGCAGGAGCGTGTCGTCGGACTGCTCCGTCGGCCCGGGCTCGGGCTGCTCGGCGACGACCTCCTCGCGCCGTCGCCGAGCGGCCTCGGACCGCTGGAGGTCGACGAGCTTGCGCTGGGCGACGGTGACCAGCCAGGCGCGCGGCTGGTCGGGGAGCTGCTCGGCCCAGGCCCGGTGGGCCTCGATCAGTGCCTCCTGGACGGCGTCCTCGGCCGATGCGAAGTCGGCGCCGCGCCGGACCAGGACACCGAGCACCTGCGGGCTGAGCTCCCGCAGCAGCGCCTCGGTCACTCGTTGGCCGGGGCGTCGTCCATCACCGGCCGCACCTCGAGCCACTCGTAGATCGGCTCGCCGCCCTTGCCCGGCGCCGACGACACCCAGGCGGCCACCTCGTGGGCGCGGGCCTCGGACTCGACGTCGATCAGGAACCAGCCGGCGATCAGCTCCTTGGTCTCCGGGAACGGGCCGTCGGTGACCACCGGCGCCGCGTCGGGACCGCCGTAGCGCACCCACGCCCCCTGCTGGGTGAGCGCCTGCGCGTCGACGAACTCCCCGCTCTCGGTGAGGATCCGGCCGACCTCGCGCTGGAAGTCGATGTGGGCGGTGACCTCGTCGGCGGACCACTCGTCCATCGGGGCGAAGTCCGCGGCGGGGCTGTCGGGTCCAACCTGGTAGTGCTTGAGCAACAGGTACTTCGGCATCTCTGACTCCTTGTCTCCGGGACGGCCTCGCTGCCGTCCTCACCCCGGGGACGGAGCCGGCCGGCAGTTCTCGACATGCCTCGAGAAGTTTCTACGCCAGGAAGTCCAGCACCCGCTGCGTCAGCAGCTCCGCGGCCTCCGGACGGTGGTCGGACAGGCTGCTGTCGACGAACAGGTGCTGGTCGCCGGGGTAGACGAACAGCTCGGCGCCGTCGACCGAGTCGGTCAGCTGCTGGGCCGCCGCGAGGTCGCCCTCGTCGGCGAAGACCGGGTCGTGGTCCATGCCGTGCACCTGGAGCCGGACCCCGGCGGGCCACGGTCCGCCGAACTCCTCCGCCGGCACGCAGGCGAAGCAGAGCACCGCGCCCCGGGCGCCCGGCCGGGTCTGGGCCAGCTGCTGGGCGGGCATCACCCCGAGCGAGAGTCCGACGTAGACGAGGTCGTCGGGCATCCCGTCGGCGGCGGCCACGCCCCGGTCGGCGAGCTCCTGGAAGCCGGCCTCCCGGGCGTGTGCCATCCCCTCCTCGAGGGTGGCGTAGGTGTGCCCGTCGTACAGGTCGGGGGCCGTCACCTGGTGACCCGCCTGCGCGGAGCCGGTCGGCGAAGGCGCGGACCCCGTCGGTGAGTCCCTGGGCATGGTGGAAGAGGAGGACGTCGCTCATGCCGGCACGCTAGCGACCGGCACCGACGGCCGGCGCGACCCGTCGTCAGCCGATGACCCCGACGATCGCCGCGCAGTAGTCGTCGGTCCTGCCCGTGGAGCCCTTGATCTACGTCGAACGACACGTCGAAGTCGTCGTCCGGGTTGTTCGGGGTGCCGTTGTCGGAGAACACGATCCGGAACCGCACCTGGCCCGGGTCACGGGCGATCGCCTTGCCGTTCGGGCCGTAGAGCCGTGGACGGACCCGTCAGGAGCTGGACGACCGTGAAGGTGCCGTCACCGTTGTCGCGGACCTTGAGGTCCTTCTGCGATGAACGCCGTGTGGATCCGGACGCTCCTGCCCGTGGGGCCGGTGACCGTCTCGTCCACGGTGATGTGCTCGAGGAAGACGTCCAGGCCGGTCCGTGTCGTGCGGATCTTCCCGTCGGAGTGGAATGTGCCCGCGTCGACGGCGGTCAGCCCGGTGACGTCGCAGTAGTCCGTGATCGACGTTGTTGAACGGCTCGTCGACGACGAAGCGCGTCCGGCGGTGCGGCGCTCGCGGGAGCGGCGAGGCAGAGGGACGTGGCGCACCCCGCCAACAAGGCGAGGATCGGGCGACGAGAGCGGGTCATCAGAGCTCCTGGGCGTGGCGAGGGACCACTCGGACGCTACGCGCGCGCCTCCTCGCCGACATGCCCCGTACGGGCGTCGCCGCACCCCCGCAATCTCGGGGAGGCCTACGCGCTCCGGCGGCCGGTCAGCTCGGGCCGTCCGCCCGGGCGGGCCCGACCGGCCGGTCCCCGGCCAGCGTGATCCGCCGCATCGTGCGCACCTCGGTGTAGTCGCGGTTGGCGTAGTGCGACGTGCTGCGGTTGTCCCAGATGCCGACGTCGCCGGCCTGCCAGCGGTGCCGGATCGTGTGCTCGGGCTTGGTGAGGTGGGCGTAGAGGAGGTCGAGGATCGCCCGGCTCTCCGCGTCGGAGACGCCGACCACGTGGGAGGTGAAGCCCGGGTTGACGAACAGCCCCTTGCGCCCGGACTCGGGGTGCACGCGGACCACCGGGTGCTCGACCGGGGCCAGCTCCGTCACCTGCTCGCCGTCCCAGACGTTGCCGCGGTTGCCGTGGCGGCGCAGGTAGGCGCCCCACTCCCGGTTGCCGTCGTGCACCGCGGTGAGCTGGTCGACCAGCCGCTGCACCGGCGCGGACAGCGACTCGTAGGCGAGCTGGCTGTCGACCCAGCTCGTGTCGCCGCCGTACGACGGGAGCCGGACGGCGCGCAGGATCGATCCGAGCGGCGGCTTCTCCATGAACGTGACGTCGGTGTGCCAGACGTCGGAGAAGGAGAACTCGGGGTCGGCGCTGTCGATGTCGTAGATCTCCGGGTGCTCGACGGTGGCGCTGGACGCGACCGGGTGCCCGGCGGTCGGCTCGCCCAGGCGGCGGCCGAGGTCGACCTGGTCGGCGTCGGTGAGGTCCTGGCCGCGGAAGAACAGCACCTTGTGGGCGACGAGCGCCTCCCGGACCGCGGCGACCTGCTCGTCGTCGAGCACCCGCAGGTCGAGGCCGATCACCTCGGCGCCGAACGAGGGTCCGAGCCGGTCGAGCGTGAGCGTGGCGGGGCGGGTCGGTGCCTGGGTCATCGGGGCCTCCGGGGTGCGGGGAAGAAAAGGTACTGAGTCAGTCTACTTACAACACAAGAGGCGGACGCGCACCGTCCGGCATGCTGGACCGATGACCGACGCGTTCCTGTACGCCGCCGCCCGCACGCCGTTCGGGAGGTTCGGCGGAGCCCTGGCCGGCGTCCGCCCCGACGACCTGGCCGCGACCGCCCTCACCGGGGTGCTCGACCGTGCTCCCGACCTCGACCGGGCCGAGATCGGCGATGTCCAGTGGGGACTGGCCAACGGTGCGGGCGAGGACAACCGCAACGTGGCCAGGATGGCGGTGCTCCTCGCCGGGCTGCCGGTGTCGGTGCCGGGCGCGACGGTCAACCGGCTGTGCGGCTCGAGCCTCGAGGCGCTCGGCAACGCAGCGCGCTCCGTCGAGAGCGGCGACGCCGAGGTCGTCGTGGCCGGCGGCGTGGAGTCGATGACCAGGGCGCCCTGGGTGCTGCCGAAGCCGGCGCGGGGATTCCCCGCGGGCAACGTGGAGGCGGTCTCGACCACGTTGGGCTGGCGGCTGGTCAACGAGCGGATGCCCGCCGAGTGGACCACCTCGCTGGGCGAGTGCAACGAGCTGCTGGCCGACCGCTTCGGCATCGGGCGCGAGCGCCAGGACGAGTTCGCGGCGCGCTCGCACCAGCTCGCCCATGCCGCCTGGGAGTCCGGCTTCTACGACGACCTCGTGGTGCCGGTCGCCGGGGTGGACCTCGCCCGCGACGAGGCGATCCGGCCGGGCAGCACCGCGGAGGCGCTCGCCGGACTCAAGCCGTCCTTCCGGCGCGACGGCACGATCACCGCCGGCAACGCCTCGCCGCTCAACGACGGTGCGGCCGCCCTGCTCGTCGGTTCGGAGGCGGCGTCCTCCCGGATCGGACTGGCGCCGCTGGCGCGCGTCGCCGGCCGGGGCGTGCATGCGGTGGACCCGCAGATGTTCGGCGTCGCTCCGGTCGAGGCGGCGGGCAAGGCGCTCGCCCGCGCCGGCATCGGCTGGGCCGACGTCGCGGCCGTCGAGCTCAACGAGGCGTTCGCGGTGCAGTCGCTGGCGTGCGTCGACGCCTGGGTCGGCGCGGGGCTCCGCGACCCCGAGATCGTGAACGCCCGCGGCGGCGCGATCGCGATCGGTCACCCGCTGGGCGCCTCTGGTGCCCGGGTGGTCGGGACGCTCGCGCACCGGCTCCGCGAGGGCGGCGACCGCTGGGGTCTGGCCGCGATCTGCATCGGCGTCGGCCAGGCGCTCGCGGTGGTGCTGGAGAACGTCAGCGGCTGACGATCCCGCTGTCCGCCAGCGCCGGGTCGACCAGCACCTTGGCGTGGCGTTCCGCGCGGCCGAGCACGTCGAACGCGTCGGCCACCCCGGCCAGCCCCGTGACGCCGGTGACCAGGGGTGTCACGCCGACCTTGCCGTCGGCCAGCGCGTGCAGCGTGTCGCGGAACTCCAGCGGCGTGTAGCCGAGCACGAAGCGCAGGTCGATCTCCTTGTTGATCGCCATCGACGGGCGCACGGTGTCGTCGCCCATGCAGACCCCGACCACGACCACGCGGGAGAACAGGGGTGCACCCGTGATCACCTGGTCGAGCATCCCCGGGATGCCGACGCACTCGAAGACCACCGGTGCCTTCGGGATCGTGACACCGACCTTCTCCAGGGCACGCCACGTGTGCCACCACGGCACGGGCAGCCGCGCCATCGTCTCGATCCCGTCGACGGCGGCACCGAGCGCCGCCGGCGCCGTGGTCAGGTGGCCCTTCGACGCGGCTTCGTACGGCGAGTCGGTGGCCGGGTCCACCACGACGTCGGCGCCCAAGGCGGTGGCGAGCGCGCGCCTTCCGGACGACGGGTCGCTGGCGACCACGGTCCGCACACCGCGCGCCTTGAGCAGCGTCACCACGGCCAGGCCGACCGGGCCACAGCCGACCACGATTGCCACGTCCTTGCGGCCCACCTCGCCGCGGTTGACGGCGTGCCAGCCCACGGCCATCGGCTCGGTGAGGACCGCGACCTCGTCCGGCAGCCCGTTCGGCACCCGGAGCGTCAGCGACTCCTGCACCAGCATCCGCTCCGCGTAGGCGCCCGGCGCGCGGGCCGACAGCCCGGTCGGGTGCACGTCGGCGCCCTGGCGCAGCAGCGGCAGCGAGACCACCGGCGTGCCCACCGGCAGGTGCCCCTTGGTCCCCGGGCCGCGCCCGACGACCTCGGCCACGAACTCGTGGCCGAGCACGATCTCCTCCTCGGAGCGCATCAGGTCGTGGTAGCCGATCTCCCGCATCAGGTCGGCGAGACCGTCGGCCTGTGTGCGCGCGTGGAGGTCGGAGCCGCAGATGCCGGCGCGTCGTACCTCCACGAGGAGGTGTCCGGGACCCGGCACCGGGTCGGGGAGGTCGGTGACCGCCAGCGTGCCCCGGGTGCAGGTGACTGCCTTCATCGGGCTCCTCCCGTGCGCCGCGTCAGGTCAACGTACGGGAGGCGTCGGGATCAGCGGACCTTGAGCCCGCCCGCCGTCACGGAGCCGCCACCGGAGTAGCCGGTGCCCGTCTTGATCAGGAACCTGTCGGGGTTTGACCCGCGCCCGTCGGCGACCGTGATCGTGTACGACGTGGCGGCGCCGTTCTGGATCGCGTGGCCCGTGAACCGCACCTTGGTGCCGGACCGGTGGTAGCGCGTGACGTCGAGACAACGCACCTTCACCGGGTCGGCCGCGGTGCCGCCCGTGACCTCGCAGGTGCCGATCGGGCCGGCCGGGCCGGGCTTCGCGTCGTAGGAGAAGGACACGTCGGGGTCGAGCGGCTGCGTGCTCGGCGTGCCGTCACCGGGCGTCGGCTCGCCGGTCGGTGTGCCGGTGGGGGTGCCGCGTGGGCGTGCCGCTGGGGGTGCCGCTGGGAGTGCCGCTGGGGTGCCGCTGGGGTGCCGCTGGGCGTGCCGCTGGGCTGGTCCGTCGGCGTGCCCGAGGGAGTGCCGCTGGGCGTGCCGGTCGGTGACGGCTCCGGCGCCGGGCTGCTCAGGGTGTCGGTGAGCTGGCCGTCGCCGGAGACGAGCGTGCCGGTGCCGGTGACGGAAGTCCCTCCGACCGTGCCGCTCCAGCTCCAGGTGCCGTCGCCGGGGGACGCGCAGGCCCCGCTCGTTGGTCGGCGGCACCGCTGGCGGTCTGGGTGCCCTGGAGCTCGCCGCCGCTGACCGAGAAGACGATCGTGGACACCTGGGTGCCATCGGTGACCGAGTTGCTGATGGTGGCCTGGACCGGCCCCACGACGGAGCCCGTGGCGCTGCCTGTGGCCGTGAACGAGTACGAGGTCGCCCCGGCTGCACACGCGTACAGGCCGCCGAGGTCGAGGCTCAGGACCTCTCCGGACAGCCCGCCGGAGCCGTCCGCGGTTGCCGACGCAGGGGTCGCCAAGACGGCGACTGTGGTGGCAGCCGCCAGCAGCGATCGAGTAAGTAGCACGAGCACGCGTCCAGTCATACGTTGTGGTCCTTGGAGAAACGCTAGGGTGCCCGGCAGATCCGGACAAGGCTTTCGCCAACCTCCACCCCAGTCGTTCACCCACTCGTGACTGACGTGGGGCGGTTTTGTTATCTCCCGATCCCTCGGCGTGACCGGGCGTCCTGGTCTAGCCCGGCAGGTCGAAGACCAGCAGCGTGCTGGTCGCGGTCGCGACCGTCGCCCCGGACGCGTCGGTGACCACGCCCTCGGTGAACGCGACCCGCGAGCCGGCCTTCACGACGGTGCCGACGGCGGTCAGCCGGCCGCTCTGGAGCCGCACCGCCTTGAGGTAGCTGACCTTGATCTCGATGGAGGTGTAGCCGCGACCGGCGGGCAGGGTGCTGTGCAGCGCGCAGCCGGCCACCGAGTCGAGCAGGGTGCACACGAGTCCGCCGTGGACCGCGCCGATCGGGTTGTAGGCCGACGCGTCGGGCGTGCACGTGAAGACGACGCGACCCGGATCCGCCTCGACCAGGTCGAACTGGAGGAGCTGCGCGATCGGCGGGGGCGGGATGTCACCGGCCACCATCGCTCGCAGGTAGTCGATGCCGGGCATGCGAGAGTCCCGACCGCGGCCGGCTTGGCCGGGTCGTGCCAGGACACGGTGCGCGACTCCTGGGGTCCCCAGTCGGTGTCGGTGAGGCTGGTCATGAGGTCTCCTCGTCCAGGCGCCACGGCGCGCGTCGGTGTCGGTCGGGGTCGTCGGGCGCGACGGCGTGCCGCCGGCCCCAGGCGTAGAGCCGCTCCAGGATCGGCACCAGCTCGCGGCCGGAGGCGGTCAGGTGGTACTCGCAGCGCGTGCCCTGGTAGGGCCGGCGCTCGAGCACGCCCGCGTCGACGAGGTCGCGCAGCCGGGCGGTGAGCCGGTCGCGGGGAGCGCCGGTGCCGCGGGCGATCTCGGTGAACCGGTGGTTGCCGAGCGCCACCTCGCGGACGACGAGGAGCGCCCAGCGGTCGCCGACCACCTCGAGCGAGGCCGCGATCGCGCAGGGCCTGCCGGGCAGCTCCGCCAGCGTGATGGTGGGCGCCTCGTCGGTTGCTCGTGGTCCGGACACACTGCTATGTTGCCGAGCATGAGTTTGAAAGTCAAACCGACTGGCGAGGTCGCGCCGGCGGGGTCGCGGTCCCGGGCCCTGGTGCTGGTGTCGCTCGGCACCGCCCTGGTGCTGGTCACCTACGTGACACCGATGGCGACGATCCCGCAGACCGCCGCCGACCTCGGGTCCGGCAGCGGGGCGCGCGCCTGGATCCTCAGCTCGATGAGCGTGGGGCTCGCCGCGGCCCTGCTCGCCTCGGGTGCGGTCGGTGACGCGCTGGGCCGGCGGCGGACGTACGTCGTGGGGCTGGTCGCGACCGGCGTCGGCTCGCTGCTGTGTGCCGGTGGCGACGGGCAGCGCGCTCTTCGTCGGCGCGCGGGTGCTCGAGGGGGTCGGCGGCGCCGCGATCCTCGCGTGCGGGCTGGCGATCCTCGCCCACGGTGCGCGCACGCCGGAGGAGCGGGGCCACGGCTCCGCGATCTGGGGCGCCAGCGTCGGGCTCGGGATCACGGCCGGCGTCGTGCTGGCCGCGTCGCTCGACATCGGCACCGGCTGGCGCGAGACCTACGTCGTGGTCGGGGTGCTCGCCCTCGCCCTGGTCGTCCCCAGCCTGCGGCTGCCGGAGTCGGCGGCCGAGCACCCGCGCCGGCTCGACCTCGCCCGGCGTGGTGACGCTGGGCGCCGCGATGACGCTGCTGGTCAGCGGGCTCACCCAGGCGCGGTCCGGGCTCACCGCGGGCGTGGTCGTCGTGTTCGTCGCCGCGCTGGTGCTGCTGGTCCTCTTCGCGGTCGTCGAGTCGCGCTCGGTCGAGCCGATGCTGGAGCCGGCGCTGCTGCGCAACCGCGGGTTCCTCGCCGCCACGATCGGCACCCTCGTGCTGGGCGGCGGGATCATCAGCATGTCGTCCAACGTGCCGACCCTGGTGCAGGTGGACCTGGGCGGCTCGCTGTGGGCCGCGTCGTGGCTGCTGCTGATCGTGGTCGGTGACGAGCGTCGTGACCTCGCTCGTCGTACGCAACCTGCGGATCCCGCTCTCGGGACCGCGCCTGATCGCGGTCGCGCTGGGCGTGGTGGCGCTCGGCGAGCTGCTCGGGCTGGGCATGACGGCCGACTCCTCGCCCTGGCGGCTGGCGCCGTCGATGTTCGTGGCGGGGCTCGCGACCGGCGTCCTCAACGCGGTGCTCGCCCGGGAGTCCGTCGCCAACGTCCCGCCCGACCGCGCGGCGATGGGCAGCGGCTCGAACAACACCGCGCGCTACCTCGGTGCCGCCTGCGGGATCACCGTGTTCTCCGTCCTGCTGACGCACGCCGGCTGGAACGCCGCCGTCCTCGTCGCCGTCGGGGTGACCGTCGTTCGGTGCGGTCGCGGCGGCGCTGCTCGGGTCAACAAAAAGTCAGGCTTGACTGTTTGTTAGTCGCGGGTTCACGATGACCGGGTGACCCAGGTCCGCGTCCCGCAGGAGGAGCGCTCGCGCGCGATGCGCCAGCGGCTGCTCGACGCGACGGTCGAGTGCCTGGTCGAGCGCGGCTTCGCGGGGACCTCGACCACGCTCGTCTCCGAGCGGGCGGGGGTGAGCCGGGGTGCGCAGCTCCACCACTTCCCGACCAAGAACGACCTGGTGCTGGCCGCCGTCGAGCACCTCAGCGAGCAGCGCGGCGTGGAGCTGCAGCGGGCCGCCGACGGGCTGCCGCGCGGTGCGCAGCGCACCCGCGCGATCCTCGAGATGCTCGGCGACCACTTCGCCAGCCCGGTGTTCAACGCCGCGCTCGAGCTGTGGGTGGCGGCCCGCACCGACGCCCAGCTGCGCGCCGCCGTCGAGCCCCTGGAACAGAAGGTCGGCCGCGAGACCCACCGGCTGACCGTCGAGCTCCTCGGCGCGGACGAGACGCAGCCCGGCGTCCGCGAGCTCGTGCAGGCCACGCTCGACCTGGTGCGTGGACTGGGGCTGGCCAACACGATCGGCGACGACCGGGCCCGCCGCCGCCGCATCCTGCGCCGCTGGGCCGATGTGCTCGACGCCGGACTGGAGCAGGCATGAACGACCTGCTGGACATGGTGCTGCGCGACCTCGCCGCCGAGGGCGACCGCCTGGAGCGGCATCGTCGCCGACCTCACCGAGGACGCCTGGCGGACGCCGACGCCGGCAGTCGGGTGGGACGTGGCTGCCCAGGTCGCCCACCTGGCGTGGACCGATGAGGTCGCGGTGTTCGCCGCGACCGACAAGGAGAAGTGGGACGAGGTCGTGATGCACGCGATCGGCGACCCCGACGGGTTCGCCGGCACCGCAGCCCTGGCCGGTGCCGCGGCGGATCCTGGCGACATCCTTGGCCGCTGGCGGACCGCGCGGGTGTCGCTGCAGGAGACACTGCGGGCCTTCCCCGCCGGCCAGAGGCTGCCGTGGTTCGGCCCGCCGATGAGCCCGACCTCGATGGCGACCGCGCGGTTCATGGAGACCTGGGCGCACTCCCTCGACGTGGCCGAGGCACTGGGTGTGCCCCCGGAGCCGAGCGACCGGATCCGCCACGTGGCCCACCTCGGCGTGCGCACCCGCAACTTCGCGTTCGGCGTGCACGGGCTCGAGCCGCCGGCCGAGGAGTTCGGGGTCACCCTGGTGTCGCCGTCGGAGGAGGTCTGGTCGTGGGGCCCGGAGGACGCCGCCCAGACGGTCACCGGCTCGGCGTACGACTTCTGCCTGCTGGTCACGCGGCGCCGGCACCGCGCCGACACCGACCTGGTCGCGGTCGGCGCCGACGCCGACCGCTGGCTCGACATCGCGCAGGCGTTCGCCGGACCGCCGGGTGATGGGCGTCCCCCGTCGTGAGGCCCCCGTCGTGAGGTCTCTGTCGATGAGGGTGGGGAACTGCTCCGGCTTCTACGGCGACCGGCTGACCGCGATGCGCGAGGTGCTGGACGGCGGTCCCGTCGACGTGATCACCGGCGACTACCTGGCCGAGCTGACCATGCTGATCCTCGGCCGTGACCAGCTCAAGGACCCGTCGCTGGGCTACGCGAAGACGTTCGTCCGCCAGCTCGAGGACTGCCTCGGCGACGCCCTCGAACGCGGCGTCCGCATCGTCAGCAACGCCGGCGGGCTCAACCCCGCGGGCCTGGCCGCCAAGGTGCGCGAGGTCGCGCGCGGGCTCGGCCTCGACCCGGTGGTCGCGCACGTCGAGGGCGACAACCTCGCGCCGCGTGCGGCCGAGCTCGGGTTCGGGGGCGCGCTCACGGCCAACGCCTACCTCGGCGCGTTCGGCATCGCCGAGGCGCTCGGTCGGGGCGCCGACGTCGTGGTCACCGGCCGGGTCACCGACGCGTCGGTCGTCGTCGGGCCGGCGATCGCGGAGCACGGCTGGTCGCCCACGTCGTACGACGAGCTCGCGGGCGCCGTGGTCGCCGGCCACGTGATCGAGTGCGGCACCCAGGCCACGGGCGGCAACTTCTCCGGCTTCCTCTCGCTGCCCCGCGACGCGCGGCCCCTCGGCTTCCCGATCGCCGAGGTCGCCGCCGACGGCTCGTCCGTGATCACCAAGCACGACGGCACCGGGGGAGCGGTGACCGTCGACACCGTGACCGCGCAGCTGATGTACGAGATCCAGACCGCGCAGTACCTGAACCCCGACGTCACGGTCGACCTGACCTCGGTCCGGCTGGAGCAGGTCGGCGCCGACCGGGTGCGGATCAGCGACGTGCGGGGCGCCGCGCCGCCCGAGCGGCTCAAGGTCTCGGTCAACACCCTCGGCGGCCATCGCAACCAGGTCGAGTTCGTGCTCACGGGACTCGACATCGACGCGAAGGCGGCGTGGGTGCGCGAGCAGCTCGAGGCCCGGCTGGAACCACGTCGTCCCGAGGTCGTCGACTGGCACCTCGACCGGCTGCCGCTGCCCGACGCCGAGACCGAGGAGGCGGCGTCCTGCCTGCTCCGGGTCACGGTCAAGGACCCGTCGCCGGACGTGGTCGGGACGGGCGTTCAGCGCCGCGGCGGTCGAGCTGGCGCTGGCCTCCTACCCGGGCTTCACGATGACGTCTCCGCCGGGCAACGCGAGCCCGTACGGCGTCTACCGGCCGGCGTACGTCGACCGCGCCGAGGTGGAGCAGGTGGTGGTGATGCCGGACGGGGAGCGGATCGTCATCTCCGACGGGGGGGGTCTCGACAGGCTCGACCACCGTTCCCCCGGTGGTCGAGCCTGTCGAGACCTCGGCCCACCAAGCGGGTCCCGCTCGGCACCTTCGTGCACGCGCGCAGTGGGGACAAGGGCGGGGACGCCAACATCGGGCTCTGGGTCGGGCAGGGCGAGAGGCGCGACCAGCGCATCGCCTGGCTGCTCGACCTGGTCACTCCCGACCTGGTGCGTTCGCTGCTGCCGGAGGCGAAGGACCTCGACGTCGAGGTCTTCGTGCTGCCCAACCTCGGCGGCGTCAACGTGCTGGTCCACGGGCTGCTCGGCGAAGGCGTGGCGGCGAGCACGCGGTTCGACCCGCAGGCCAAGGCGGTCGGGGAGTGGCTGCGCTCGCGGCTGGTCGACGTACCGGAGGACCTGCTGTGAGTCGACTCGACCGGGCTCGACCACCACATCCGTGACCTGGGCGCCGAGTTCGTCCGCCGCGAGGTGGCGCCGTACCTCCAGGAGTGGGAGGACGCCGGCTCGATCCCGCGCGAGCTGCACCTCGCGGCGGGGAAGCAGGGGCTGCTCGGGATCGCCTTTCCCGAGGAGGTCGGCGGAGGCGGCGGCACCTTGCTCGACTCGGTCGAGCTCCAGGAGGCGATGTTCGAGGCCGGAGCCTCGAGCGGCCTGATGGCCGGGCTGTTCACCGGCGGCATCGCGCTGCCGCACCTGGCGGCCCGGGGCACGGCCGAGCAGGTGGAGCGCTACGTCCGGCCCACGCTGGAGGGCACGAAGATCGGCGCACTGGCCGTGACCGAGCCCGGTGGTGGTTCCGACGTCGCCGGGATCACGACGTCCGCCGTCCGCGACGGCGACCACTACGTCGTCAACGGCGCCAAGACGTTCATCACCTCCGGTGTGCGCGCCGACTTCGTCACGACGGCGGTGCGCACCGGCGGGCCGGGACACGGCGGGATCTCGCTGCTCGTGGTGGAGAAGGGCACGCCGGGCTTCGGGGTCGACCGGGCCCTCGGCCAAGATGGGCTGGCTGTGCTCGGACACCGCCGAGCTGTCCTTCGTCGACGCCCGGGTGCCGGTCGGCAACCTGGTCGGCGAGGAGAACAGCGGGTTCGTGCAGATCGCCGAGCAGTTCGTGGTCGAGCGGATCGCGCTCGCGGTCCACGCCTACGGCATCGCCGCGCGCTCGCTCGCACTCACGGCGGCGTACTGCCGTCGAGCGGGAGACGTTCGGCAAGCCGCTGGCCGCGCGCCAGGTGGTGCGGCACCGGCTGGTCGAGATGCACCAGCGGGTCGACGTCGCGCGCACCTACACGCGGTCCGTCGCCGCGCGCCACGTGGCCGGCGAGAACGTCGTCGCCGAGGCGTGCCTGGCCAAGAACAACGCGGTCGAGGCCTGCTCCTGGGTCGTCGACCAGGCGGTGCAGCTGCACGGCGGCACCGGCTACATGCACGGGACCGAGGTGGAGCGGCACTACCGCGACGCCCGGATCCTGCCGATCGGAGGAGGAGCGACCGAGGTGCTGACCGATCTCGCCGCCCGGCTGCTGGGGTACGCCGGATGAAGCAGCTCGTTGAGTTGGGCCTCCGGCCCCGTTGAATGGTGTCTCCCGCCCCATCGAGTTGGGTGTACGGCGACGCGCGCGGGGCTGCGCGAATCTCAAGGGGCCCGGACGCAGAACTCGACGGGTGCCGGAGGCACAACTCAACGGGGCGGGAGACAGATCTCAACATGACTGAGACCACGCACCGCGAGGCGATGCTGGAGAAGCTGGCCGACCTCGAGGCCGAGCACGCGAAGGCGGTGGCCGGCGGCGGGGAGAAGTACGTCGACCGGCACCACGAGCGGGGCAAGCTGCTGCCCCGGGAGCGGATCGAGCTGCTGATCGACGAGGGCAGCGCGTTCCTCGAGCTGTCGCCGCTGGCCGGCTGGGGCTCGGACTTCACGGTCGGCGCCAGCATCGTGACCGGCATCGGCGTGGTCGAGGGCGTCGAGTGCCTGATCACCGCGAACGACCCGACGGTCAAGGGCGGCGCGAGCAACCCGTGGACGGTGAAGAAGGGCTTCCGCGCGGCCCAGATCGCCGACGAGAACAACCTCCCGACGATCTCCCTCGTCGAGTCCGGCGGCGCCGACCTGCCGACGCAGAAGGAGATCTTCATCCCCGGCGGCAAGGTGTTCCGGGACCTCACCCGGGCCAGCGCGAGCAAGCGTCCGACGATCGCGCTGGTCTTCGGCAACTCCACCGCCGGTGGCGCCTACATCCCCGGGATGAGCGACTACACGGTGATGGTCAAGGAGCAGGCCAAGGTGTTCCTCGGCGGTCCGCCGCTGGTGAAGATGGCGACCGGCGAGGAGTCCGACGACGAGTCGCTCGGCGGCGCGGAGATGCACGCGCGCACGTCCGGCCTGGCCGACTTCCTCGCCGCCGACGAGCGCGACGCGATCCGGATCGGGCGCCGGATCGTGGCCCGGCTCAACGTCCGGAAGGTCTCGACGAGCTCGACCACCGGCGGTGCCGTCGTACGCCGAGCCCGACGCGGACCCCGACGAGCTGCTCGACCTGATCCCCAGCGACCTCAGGGAGCCGTTCGACCCGCGCGAGGTGATCGCCCGGATCTGTGACGGCGTCTCGGCGACGAACGGGGCGGTGTTCGACGAGTTCAAGCCGCTCTACGGGCCGTCGCTGGTCACCGGCTGGGCGAG
>CAVWFF010000016.1:0-116302 GCA_963754145.1 uncultured Actinomycetota bacterium | reverse complement strand
CAGCCCTCGGCCAGCTCGGCGGCGAGGCGCGCGCCCTGGGCCGCGCCCGCCCGTGCGGCGCCGACCCGCTTCGAGGGGTCGAGCACGTTCCTGCCGATCGCCTCCAGCGACTCTGGCGTCGGGCGTGATCGTCGCGGTGCGCTTCGCGCCGGTGCGCGCCAGCTGCTGCGGCAGGGCGTGGTAGCGGGTCATCGAGCGGGGGAGCGGCGCGATCGCGACCACGACGTCGCAGCCGGTCGCGAGGTCGGCGTTGGCCGAGGACCGCATGCCGCCGTCGACGTAGTGCCGGCCCTCGATCTCGACCGCCGGCCAGACCAGCGGCACCGCGCAGCTGGCAGCGACGGCGTGGAGGAGGTCGACGTCACCGGTCCTGTCGAAGACCCGGAACGAGCCGCTCTCGGCGTCGACAGCAGTGATCCGCAGGTCGCGGTCGGGCCAGGCCAGCGGGTCGCCGCCGGGCGTGCGCAGACGCGACCCGATGACGCGCAGGCGCTCGGTCGCCGGGCCGGGGTGAGCCTTGCGCGCGGCCCTGCCGATGCGCGCACGGCGGCCACGGCCGCTGGCCGGGATCATCATCAGCGCGACCAGCTTGAGCATCGTGCCGGCACCGAAGTCGGCGCCGATCTCGCCGTGGGCGGGCGTCGTCTGCTCGGCGTACAGGTCGTCGAGGTCGACCACGCTCGTGATCTGCGCCCCGACGACAGACCCGGCCGAGGTGCCGATCACGGTGTCGGCAGTGGTGAGGTCGACGCCGTTGTCACGCAGGCCCTTGAGGACGCCGAGCTCCCAGGCGACGCCGGTCACGCCGCCGCCGCCGAGCACCAGTCCGGTGGTGTTCTCCATGCCCCGAGCCTGCCATGGGTCTCGACCGGCTCGACCACCGACGGACCGACGCCTGCCCGGATGCCGGAATCGCCATACCGAGGGATGGACGGCTGTGGCACACTCGAACCGTGCTCGACACCACCATTCATCATCACCTAGCGCGACGGAACCTCCGTCGCGCCAACCTCTCGTCACCGGGAGGTTTTTTTGTTGCCGGAAACGCCCCCGACACCCCTGAGAGACCGCCATGACCAGCACCTTCGACGTCTACGACACCACCCTGCGCGACGGTGCGCAGCAGGAGGGCCTGAACCTGTCGGTCGCGGACAAGCTGGCGATCGCCCGGCAGATCGACGGACTCGGCGTGGGGTACATCGAGGGCGGCTGGCCGGGTGCGAACCCCAAGGACACCGAGTTCTTCCGTCGTGCCCGCGAGGAGCTCCACCTCGAGAACGCGACGCTGGCGGCGTTCGGCGCCACCCGCCGGGCCGGCACGGCGGCTGCGGACGACCCGCTCGTGGCGGCGCTCCGCGACAGTGGCGCGTCGGTGGTGACGCTGGTGGCGAAGTCGCACGACCGGCACGTCGAGCTCGCGCTGCGCACGACGCTGGAGGAGAACCTCGCGATGGTGCGGGACACCGTCGCGCACCTGACCGCCGAGGGGCAGCGGGTGTTCCTCGACGCCGAGCACTTCTTCGACGGCTACCGCGCCAACCGCGACTACGCGCTCGAGGTGCTGCGGACCGCGTTCGAGGCCGGGGCGGAGGTGGCCGCGCTCTGCGACACCAACGGCGGCATGCTCCCGGGCTGGGTCGCCGACGTGGTCGACGACGTGATCGCCCGGGCGGGCGGGCGGGTCGGCATCCACTGCCACAACGACACCGGCTGCGCGGTCGCCAACACGCTGTCGGCGGTCGACGCCGGCGCCACCCACGTGCAGGGCACCCTCAACGGGTACGGCGAGCGCACGGGCAACGCCGACCTGGTGAGCGTGGTCGCGAACCTCGAGCTCAAGCTCGGGCGCCAGGTGCTCCCGGACGGGCTGCTGCGCGAGGCGACCCGGATCGCGCACGCCGTGGCCGACGTGACCAACGTGCCGCCGGCGTCGCGCCAGCCCTACGTGGGCGTGAGCGCGTTCGCGCACAAGGCCGGCCTGCACGCCAGCGCGATCAAGGTCGACCCGGACCTCTACCAGCACATGAAGCCGGAGGGCGTCGGCAACGACATGCGGCTGCTGGTCTCCGACATGGCCGGCCGGGCGTCGATCGAGCTCAAGGGCCGCGAGCTGGGCTTCGACCTCTCCGGCGACAAGGACCTGGTCGACCGGGTGACCGCCCGGGTCAAGGAGATGGAGTCGCGGGGCTACACCTTCGAGGCGGCCGACGCGTCGTTCGAGCTGCTGCTCCTGGAGGAGCTCGAGGGTGCCCGCCCGTCGTACGTCGACGTCGAGTCGTGGCGCGTGATCACCGAGACCCGGCCCGGCGCGGAGGCGGTCTCCGAGGCGACGGTGAAGCTGCGCGCCGGCGGCGCCAGGATCGTGCAGACCGGCGAGGGGAACGGGCCGGTCAACGCCCTGGACCAGGCGCTGCGGGAAGCGATCGGGCAGGCCTTCCCGGAGGTGACGAAGTTCGAGCTGATCGACTACAAGGTGCGGATCTCCGACCAGGGGCACGGCACCGACGCGATCACCCGGGTGCTGATCGAGACCAGCGACGGCGTGTCCTCGTGGGTCACCGTCGGGGTGGGGCACAACGTGATCGAGGCGTCCTGGGGAGCGCTGGTCGACGGGCTGACGTTCGGGCTGCGCCGCCACGGCGCCTAGCCACGTCCGCATCGCCGACCGGCGCGTTCCCCCACACGCTGGTGATGGAAACCCTGCACTCGCTCGCGCTGACGACGCCTGACGGCGCCGGCCCTGTCAGTGCTGCGGGTGCAGGGTTACTCCACAACGCGGGCAGTGGCCCGCGTGGCAGCAGTCGAGGGCCTGGCCGCAGCTGCACGTCAGTGGCTCGTGCACCATCGTCGGGGCCATGTTGTGGCCGGTGTTCTTCTGCATCACGGCGGTTGCCATCGGATCCCCCAAGGTTCTCTGGCTTGATTCTTCAACCAGAGAACCCTGTTTGCGTGGACGTCGTACGGCGTTTTGTCAGGTTCTGCCCTGACGGGTCCCCCGGCATGGCCCGAACGGGCCATGCGGACCGGTCGAATCCGGGTCGAACGGGCCATCTGGGCCGCCCAGACACTAGTTTCGTGCCGTGGCCGAGCTGCACGACCTGACCGCCCTCGAGCAGGGCGCCGCGATCCGCAACGGCGAGACCTCCTCCGCCGAGCTGGTCGAGCACTACCTGGCCCGGATCGAACGGCTGTCCGGCGAGCTCGGGGCGTTCGTGACCGTCACCGACGAGTCGGCGCGTGCCGCTGCCGCCGAGGTGAGTGGTGACGGGCCGCTGGCCGGGGTGCCCACCGCGATCAAGGACCTCAACGCCGTCGCCGGTGTCCCCGCCCGCTTCGGCTCCGTGCTGTTCCGCGACTTCGTGCCCGACGTCTCCGACGAGGTGGTGCTGCGGATCGAGCAGGCGGGGCTGGTGAGCCTGGGCAAGACGAACACCCCGGAGTTCGGGTCGCCCTGCTACACCGAGCCCGACCCGGACGTGATCGCACCCCCCGCCGTCACGCCGTACGACACCGAGCCGGATGGCCGGCGGGTCGAGCGGCGGGGCGGCGACCGCGGTGGCCGGCGGGCTGGTGCCGCTCGCCCAGGGGTCCGACGGCGGCGGCTCGATCCGGATCCCGGCGAGCTGTTGCGGCCTGGTCGGCTTCAAGCCCACCCGCGGCGTGATCTCGGGGTCCCCGATGTACGGCGACCCCGTCGGCCTGGGCACCAACGGACCGCTGGCCCGCACGGTGCGCGACGCGGCGGCCCTGCTGGACGTGATGGCCGGGCGTGCGGTGGGCGACCCGACCTGGGCGCCGGTCGAGCCGTACCTCGCGGCCTGCGGGCGCGACCCGGGGCGGCTGCGGGTCGCCCGGTTCGTCGAGCCGGTGATCACCGAGGCCGTCGATCGACGACGAGTGCCGTACCGCCTGGGAGGACGCCTCCCGGCTGCTCGAGGACCTCGGCCACGAGGTGGTCGACGTGGACGTGCCGGTGCCGCGGGAGGCGGTGCCGGTGTTCGAGACCTGCTGGGCGGTGCTGACCGCGCTGACGCCGGTGCCCGCGGAGGAGCGGGGACAGCTCCGGCCGCTGACCCGGTGGCTGATGGAGCGCGGCGAGGCGGTGGGCGCGCCGGAGTTCGGCCGCGCCATCGGAGAGCTGCGCCGCGTCGCCGCCCGCGCGCTGATCGCGCTGGCGCCGTACGACGCGGTGCTGACGCCGACCCTGGCCGTGCCGCCGCTGCCCGTGGGCGCGATCCGCGACGACGCCGACCCGGCGCGCGACTTCGAGAACCAGAAGCGGTTCACGCCGTACACCTCGACCTGGAACATCACCGGCATGCCCGCGGTGTCGCTGCCGCTGCACGTGACGCCCGACGGCCTTCCGGTCGGCGTGATGCTGGCCGGCCGTCCCGGCGAGGACGCCGGTCTGTTCGCGCTCGCGGCCCAGGTCGAGGCGGCCGCCCCCTGGGCGGACCGGCACCCGCCGTGCTGGTGAGCCGACGCCGCGGCCTTGCCCGCCGAGGGGAGCACGGTGAGGGTGGAGGGATGAGCGAGCTGACGCCGTACCTCGCCGTGCACGACGCGCGGGCCGCGATCGCCTGGTATGTCGAGCACCTGGGCGCGGAGGTGACGGTCGAGGCGATCGTGATGCCGGACGGCCGGGTCGGTCACGTCGAGCTCACGGTCGACGGGGCGCGCTGGATGATGTCCGACGAGCACCCCGAGATCCAGGTGGAGGCGCCGATGGCCGGCCGGGGTGCGGCGGTCACCCTGCACCTGACGGTGGCGGACGTCGACGCCGCGACGACGCGAGCGGTCGCCGGGGGAGCGAACCTCGACCGTGGGCCCGAGGACAGCGCGCCCGTGGGCCGGATCGCGGTGCTGCGCGACCCGTTCGGGCACCGCTGGTTCCTCAACCAGCCGCTCGGAGCCGGCAACGGATAGTCCGTCACGTTCGGCACCTGATTCCGGGCTGTTCCGGTGCTTTTCGTGCCGGACTATCCCTCTGGCGGCGGCGGCGAGCAGCCGGTCGCACTCGTCGACCAGCCGTGGCCGCAGCGGCGCACCCCGCTCGGCGAACCCGCGCTGGGCGGCGACGTACTCCTGCTTGCCCTCCGGGGTCTCGATCCGCACCGGGTCGAGGCCGAGGCCCGCGAAGTCGTACGGCGAGGCGCGCATGTCGAGCACCCGGATGTCCCAGGCGAGGGCGAAGCAGTCGGCGACCAGCTCGGACGGCACCAGCGGGGTGAGCCGGAACGCGTGCTTGTAGAGGTCCATGCCCGCGTGCAGGCAGCCCGGCTGCTCGAACTCCGGCCGGTCGTCGCGGCCCGGGCTCAGCGTGTTGAGCGGGCGGGCGGAGTCGGTGAAGAACCGGAACGCGTCGAAGTGCGAGCAGGTGATCCGGTGCGTCTCCACGACCGTGTCCGTGCCCGTCGTACCCAGCCGCAGCGGCCAGTCGTGCCGGGTCGCGTCCGTGCGGTGCACCATCGCCCACTCGTGCAGCCCGAAGCACCCGAGTGTCGGCGGACGTGCCGCGGTCGCCGCCAGCAGCCGCCGGATCGACTCGACGAGTGGCCGCTGGGAGCGGAGGTGGTCGACGGAGACGGATAGTCCGCAGGTCGGCACCGTTTCCGGCGATCCGAGCGGTGCTTTCGGCCTCGGACTACCCGGCCATAGCCCTTGACCCCGTCGTACTCCGGAGCGTCCTCGAGGACCACGCCGAAGCCGGGGTGCCAGCGGCGGAGGGCGGCGGGGCGCTGGGAGTAGTAGTCGAACAGGAAGTCGTGCACGGGGTGCTTCTCGCCGGCGCGGCGGCGGGCGAGGTGGGGCTGGACCCAGACGTCGACCCGGGCGGCGTGCGCCGCGGCGCGGGCCTGCCAGGTCGGGCGGTCGAGCGTCTCCACGAAGGTCGAGGGTACGTTTCCGTCCGTGCCCCCGCAGCAATCCGTCGTCGCCGTGCACCGCGACGCCCGGCACCGGTTCAGCAAGCAGCAGGTGCCCGAGGTCCGGCTGCTCGCGGGGCTCGGCGTCGAGGGCGACGCGCATGCCGGCGTGCTGGTGCAGCACCGCTCACGCGTGCGGCGCGACCCGAACCAGCCGAACCTCCGGCAGGTGCACCTGCTCCACGCGGAGCTCCTCGACGACCTCGCCGGGAACGGGCACGACGTCGCCCCGGGTGACCTCGGCGAGAACGTGACCACCCGCGGCGTCGACCTCCTCGGCGCTGCCGACCGGCACCCTGCTCCACCTCGGCGCCGACGCCGTGGTCCGGGTCGAGGGTCTGCGCAACCCGTGCGTCCAGATCGAGGCGTACGACGAGGGCCTGCTGCGCCACGTGGCCGGCCGCGCGCCCGACGGCTCCGTCGTACGGCGCGCCGGGGTGATGGGCGTGGTCGTCGCGGGCGGCGTCGTCCGGGCCGGAGACCCGATCCGTCTCGTGCTGCCGGAGCAGCCGCACCGGCCGCTGGCACCCGTGTAGTCCCCGACCTAGGGCCCGCCCAAGGGCTCGTGCTCTGCTGCGCGCTGCCCGGACGCGCGCTGGCGGCGTTCTCGTCGGTCAACGCGGCGCTGCCGCGCCTTCCCTCCTCGCAAGCACCGCTCGTCGCTCAGGTCGCGGGACAACGCGCACGCCCGGACAACGCTCGCGACGAGCGAAGCCCTTGGGACAGGCCCTAGGCTCGCTCCCGTGCGTATCGCGAGGTTCACAGCAGGCGACGACCCCCAGTACGGAGTCGTGACCGGCGAGGTCGACGACAACGGCGTGCCCGACGACGACTGCGTCGTGGTGGCGCTCAGCGGCGACCCGTTGTACGTCGGGATCAACCTGACCAGCGTCGAGCACCGGCTGGCCGACGTCCGCCTGCTCGCGCCGGTGATCCCGCGCAGCAAGGTGATCGGCATCGGCAAGAACTACGCGGCCCACGCCAAGGAGATGGGCGGCGACGTGCCGACGGAGCCGCTGATGTTCCTCAAGCCGAACACCAGCGTGGTCGGTCCCGGCGACCCGGTGTTCTACCCGCGGCAGAGCCGGGAGGTGCACTACGAGGGCGAGCTCGCGGTCGTGATCGGCCGGATCTGCCGCGACGTGCCCGCCGAGAAGGCCACCGACGTGATCCTCGGCTACACGGTCGCCAACGACGTGACCGCCCGCGACCTGCAGCGCAGCGACGTCCAGTTCACGCGGGCCAAGGGCTTCGACTCGTTCTGCCCGCTCGGCCCGTGGATCGAGACCGACCTCGACCCGCAGGACTTCGTCGACGGCCGGGCGGTCCGCACCTGGCTCAACGGCGACCTCGTCCAGGACGGCAGCACCAAGGACATGGTGTTCGACGTCCCCGCGCTGGTCGCCCACGTCTCCAGCGCGATGACGCTGCTGCCCGGCGACGTGATCCTGACCGGCACCCCCGAGGGTGTCGGCCCGATGCAGGTCGGCGACGAGGTCGAGGTCTCCGTCGCCGGCATCGGCAACCTGACCAGCAAGGTGACTGCCCGTGACTGAGGTCCCGACCGGCTCGACCCCCGGCGTGCGCGTGCGCATGGCGCCGTCGCCGACGGGCTCGCCCCACGTCGGGCTGGCGCGCACGTTCCTGTTCAACTGGGCGTTCGCGCGGCACGCCGGCGGCACCGTGGTCTTCCGGATGGAGGACACCGACGCCGCGCGCAACACCCAGGAGTCGCACGACGCGCTGATCGAGGTGCTGCGCTGGCTCGGGCTCGACTGGGACGAGGGCCCGGAGGTGGGCGGTCCGGTCGGGCCGTACCTCCAGTCCGAGCGGGCGGACATCTACGCCGACGCCCTGGTCCGGCTCCGCGACGGCGGCTTCACCTACGACTGCTACTGCACCAACGACGAGGTCGAGGCGCGGCGCAAGGCCAGCCGGCTCCAAGATCATGGGGTACGACGGGTTCTGCCGCGACCTCGACGCCGACCAGGTGGCGGCGTTCGTGGCCGAGGGCCGGAGCCCGGTCGTCCGGTTCCGGATGCCCGACCGGTCGGTCACCTTCGACGACCTGGTCCGCGGCGAGGTGACCTTCCGCAGCGAGCACGTGCCCGACTACGCGCTCGCCCGCGCCAACGGACAGCCGCTCTACACGCTGGTCAACCCGCTCGACGACGCGATGATGGGCATCACCCACGTGCTGCGCGGCGAGGACCTGCTCTCGAGCACTCCCCGCCAGATCGCGCTCTACGAGGCGCTGATCGAGCTCGGCATCGCGCAGGCGGTGCCGCGGTTCGGGCACCTGCCCTACGTGATGGGCGAGGGCAACAAGAAGCTCTCCAAGCGCGACCCGCAGGCCAGCCTGCTCGGCTACCGCGAGGCCGGGTTCCTGCCCGAGGGCCTGCTGAACTACCTGGCGCTGCTGGGCTGGGCGATCGCCGAGGACCGTGACGTGTTCTCGCTCGACGAGATGGTCGCGGCCTTCGACATCGCGCGGGTGAACCCCAACCCCGCCCGGTTCGACCTCAAGAAGGCCGAGGCGATCAACGCCGCGCACATGCGCCTGCTCTCGGTCTCGGAGATGGCCGAGCGCGTCGTACCGCACCTGGTCGGCGCCGGGGTGCTCGAGCGACCCGCCCACCGACTACGAGCGCGACCTGCTGGCGAAGGCGATGCCGCTCGTGCACGAGCGGATGAACAAGCTCACGGAGGCGCCGGCGATGCTCGGCTTCCTCTTCACCGACGAAGGTGGAGTACGACGAGGCCGACGTCGCCAAGCTGCTCGACGACGAGGGCCGCAGGGTCGTCGCGGCCGCCCACGACGCCCTCGCCGCGGCTGGACACCTGGACCACGGAGGCGATCGACGAGGCCCTCCGCGCGACGCTGGTCGAGGGGCTCGGGCTCAAGCCGCGCAACGCGTTCGGGCCGGTTCGTGTGGCCGTGACCGGGCGCCGGATCTCGCCTCCGCTGTTCGAGTCCCTGGAGCTGCTCGGCCGCGAGGTGACGCTGGCCCGGCTCGCCACCGCTCCGCTGGCAGCGACCGGAGCCTGACATGGGCTGGCCGATCGGGGGAGACGTCGACGTACCACCGCCGCGGCTCGCCGGCGCTTCCAGCACCCGCACCCGCAGCCGACGGCCTACCCGCAGATGCTGCGCACCTGGGCATGGCGGCAGGACTGGTGGAAGGCCGTGGTCGGGATCCCGATGCTGCTGCTCGGCACGTTCGTCGTCGCGGGCTTCGCCACGCTGCCGATCCTGGCTCTCGCGGTCGGCGTCCAGACCGCGATCGACGGCACCGACTTCGGCACCGTCTTCACCGACGCGCTGTCGCTGGAGAAGGTGACGCCGGCCTCGATGCTCTGGCTGAACCTCACCCTCGGCTCGGCCACGCTGATCGCCTGGGGCTGTCCCGCTGGTTGCACCGGCTCGGGCCGCGCTGGCTGACCTCGGTCAAGCCGGGCATGCGCTGGCGGTTCTTCTACGCCTGCCTCGGCCTCGCCGTGGTCGCCGATCGCGGCGCAGGTGGTGCTGTCGGTGTTCCTGCCCGACCAGGAGACGGCCGGCCAGGTCGGCACGGCGATGAACCACCTCAGCGGCCAGGACGTCGCGATCGCCGTGGTGATCCTGTTCACCACGCCGCTGCAGGCGATCGGCGAGGAGTACGCGTTCCGCGGCTACCTGATGCAGGCCCTCGGCTCGCTCTTCGGCACCTGGGTCGCGGTGGTCGCGACGGCCCTGATGTTCGCGGTCGCGCACGGCGCTCCAGAACTTCCCGCTGTTCTTCGACCGGTTCGCCTTCGGGCTGCTGGCCGGCTACCTCGTGGTCCGCAGCGGCGGGCTCGAGGCGGGCATCGCGCTGCACATCCTGAACAACTACGTGGCGTTCGGGTTCGCACTGCTCTTCGGCGACATCACCGGCACCCTCAACGTGCAGGAGGTCTCGTGGTGGAACCTGCCGCTGACGGTGACCCAGAGCCTGGTCTTCCTGGTGCTGGTGCTGCTCGTCGCCCGCCGGATGCGGCTGCGCAACAAGACCGATCCACCCGCCCTGGAGCACGTCGCCCACGACCCGCCGTCGGGAGCCCCGATCCCGATTGGTGACGGCTCCGCCTGACGTGTATCGTCTCTCCTCGGCCCCGCCCCGCAGGGACGGGCCGATCCCATGGGGTATGGGGTAATTGGCAGCCCGACTGGTTCTGGTCCAGTTAGTCTAGGTTCGAGTCCTAGTACCCCAGCGACGTACCGATTGGACTCTCTCGTCAGCCGGACGATAAAGTTCCGCAGTCGCCCACGATGTGCGTCGTCAGTGGGCAAGGCCCCCGTTGTGTAGTGGCCTAGCACGCCGCCCTCTCAAGGCGGTAGCGCGGGTTCGAATCCCGTCGGGGGTACGTCTCCAGCAGCCCGGTCCAGAGGTGGGTCGGGCTGCTGCGCGGCATCGCAACACCCGTCGGCGATGCTGGTGTAGGGCCACCGAGAAAGGCGGGTGACCTCACGCCATGACCGTCCTCGGGCAGCGCGCGACGGGTGATGCCGTCCGGATCCCGGCGGGTACCTGCGCGATCGGCTCCGACGAGCACTACGCGGAGGAGGCGCCGCGTCGTCGGGTGGACGTGGACGAGTTCTGGATCGACCGGTTCACCCGTGACCAACCGGGAGTTCGCCGCGTTCGTCGACGCGACCCGCTACGTCACGGTGGCCGAGCGCCCGCTCGACCCGGCGGACTTCCCCGGTGCACCCGCGGCGAACCTCGTTCCGGGCTCCATGGTCTTCACCGGCACCTCCGGCCCGGTCGACCTGCGCGCACCTGAGCCAGTGGTGGGCCTGGACGCCCGGGAGCGTCGCTGGCGGCGACCCCTCGGCCCCGGCAGCTCGCTGCGCGGGCGCGCCGACCATCCCGTGGTGCACGTCGCCCACGCGGACGCGGCCGCCTACTCCGCCTGGGCCGGTGCCCGGCTGCCCACCGAGGCCGAGTGGGAGGTCGCCGCCCGCGGTGGCCTGGACGGGGCGACGTACACCTGGGGCGACGAGCCCGAGCGGTCCCGACGAGGCGCTGGCGAACTACTGGCACGGCGACTTCCCGTGGCGTGCCCGAGCCCGGCTCCGGGAAGACCACCCCGGTCGGGTCCTTCCCGCCGAACGGCTACGGGCTCCACGACATGGCCGGCAACGTCTGGGAGTGGACGTCCGACTGGTACGCCGTCACAAGGGCGCCCGACCGCGCCGACGAGGTGCACCCCTGCTGCGCGCCGACGCACAGACCCGAGCCGACCGCCGAGGGCAGTCTGGACCCGGCCCAGCCACAGTTCCGTGTGCCGCGTCGCGTGATCAAGGGCGGCTCGTTCCTGTGCGCGGACACGTACTGCCTGCGCTACCGGCCGGCCGCCAGGCGACCGCAGCAGATCGACGCGTTGATGCCGACCCGCCCGGCGTCGGGGCGGTCGGCTTGGATGGACGCGTGCAGGACGTGGTCATCGAGGTGCGGGAGCCCTACGCCCGTGCGGCGCTGGTGCACTTCCTCACGCTCGCCTGCGTGCCGGGCGTGGAGACGCTCGTGGACGGGGTCTACGCCCGCACGTTGCGGCTCGACCACGGGCCCGCCCGGGTGGAGGTGCGCCCGCTGCTCTCCGAGCCGGGCACCGTGCGCTGCGGGTACGACGGCCACCCGGCCGACCTCGCGGCCGCCACCGCCAGGCTCGCCGCGCTCGTCGACGCCGGACACGACCCCGAGCCGGCCGACGCGGCGCTCGCCGGGCACCCGCTGCTGGCGCCCCTGGTCCGCGCCACACCGGGGCTGCGCGTGCACAGGGACGCCGACGTGTTCGAGGTGGCCGTGCGCACCGTCATCGGGCAGCAGGTGAGCGTGGCCGGCGCCCGCACGCTCACCAGCCGCATGGTCACCGCCGTAGGCACGCCGGCCGACCTCGGCGACGGCCTGACCCACCTGTTCCCGACGCCGGAGCAGGTCGCGGCGACCGCACCCGAGGACTTCGCGATGCCGCGCTCCCGCGGCCGTGCGCTGGTCGGCCTGGCGCGGGCGGTCGCCGGGGGAGACGTCGACCTCGGGGCACCCGACGTCCGTGCTCGGCTGCTCGCCCTGCCGGGCATCGGCCCGTGGTCGGTCGACCACGTCGCGATGCGCTCGCTGGGCGACCCCGACGTGTTCCTGCCGACCGACATCGGGGTGCGTCGCGCCGCCGAACGGCTGGGCACCGACCTGCCCGGTGTGGTGGCCGCGAGCGAGGCCTGGCGGCCGTGGCGCTCCTACGCCCTCGCCCACCTCTGGCAGGTGGCCACGACTGTCGGTGCCCCCGCCTAGGCTCACGCCCATGTGGACGGTCGTGGAGTCGCCGGTGGGCGACCTGCGTGTGGTGGCGCGTGACGGTGCCGGCGGAGCGGTGGTGACCTCGATCGAGTTCGCGCCGTGGCGGCCCGACGGCCGGCCACTGGGTGACCGCGACGACGACCACCCCGTGCTGGTGGCGGTCCGAGACCAGCTCCGTGAGTACTTCGCCCGCGAGCGACGCGCGTTCGACCTGCCGCTCCGGCCCGGGGGCAGTGACTTCCAGCGCCAGGTCTGGCGCCAGCTCGAGCTGATCCCGTGGGGTGAGACCGCGTCGTACGGCGAGGTGGCCCGCCGGATGGGCATGACCAACGCGGCGTCCCGCGCGGTCGGCCTCGCCAACGGCCGCAACCCGATCCCGATCGTGATCCCGTGCCACCGGGTGATCGGGGCCGACGGTTCGCTCACCGGCTACGGCGGCGGGGTCGAGCGCAAGCAGGTCCTGCTCGCGCTCGAGCAGGACGCCCTCTTCTAGCTACCGTCCCCCGGGTCATCCACCGGTGGAGGCTCGGTCGGCAGCCAGCTCGCCTCGGCCGCCCAGTCGCGGGAGGCGTGCTCCTGCGCCAGGCGGCGCAGCAGGACGATCAGTGGCTCGTAGAGCGCGGTGCCGATCGCGACACTGCGGATCGCCGCGTCGCGGCTGCTGCTCGCGTCGACGTGGGAGATCTCGAAGGCCGCGATCTCGACCCGCCATCCGGGCGTAGAAGTCGAGGAGGACGTCGTTGACCGAGCTGTCCACCTCGGCCGAGGGTGTCCAGGCTGGCCGCGAGCGCGGCGCGGTGGACGCTGTCCTCGGCGATGTGCCAGTCCTGGCGGGCGATCACGCCGTCGACGGTCGCCAGTGACCCGGCCGTGGGTTCGTGGTCCTCGAGGAAACGCCGCGACAGCTCGTAGTGCGCCTGGCCGAGGGCGTCGCGCAGGCTGGTCTGGGACTCGTCGACGGAGTCGAACACCCGGCGCACGGAGTCCAGCCGCATGCCGCCGACCTCGATCATCGCCCGGATCAGCCTCAGCCGCTCGACGTGCGTCTCGTCGTACTCCGACCGGCGGTCGGCGATCGGCCGGCCGCGGGGGAGCACGCCGATCCGCAGGTAGTGCTTGATCGTGTCGATCGGGACCCGAGTGCGATCACTGAGCTCGGAGATCCACATGGCGGAGGCCTACTCGCCCGCTGCTCGCCTCAGTGACTCGGACAGCCGGTCGGCCGCGGCCAGCACCGCGGGAGCATGCATCCGGCCGGGCTGGCGCGAGAGCCGCTCGAGCGGCCCGGAGACCGACACGGCCGCGATCACCTTGCCGGACGGAGCCCGGACCGGAGCCGACACCGAGGCCACTCCCTGCTCCCGCTCGCCGACCGACTGCGACCAGCCGCGGCGGCGGATGCCGGCGAGAGCCGTGGCGGAGTACGCCGCGTTCTGCAGGCCACGGTGCATGCGCTCCGGGTCCTCCCAGGCCAGCAGGATCTGTGCGGCCGAGCCGGCGCGCATCGTGAGCTGCGAGCCGACCGGGATCGTGTCGCGCAGGCCGGTGGGGCGCTCGGCCGCGGCGACGCAGACGCGGTACTCGCCCTGACGGCGCCACAGCTGGGCGGACTCGCCCGTGATGTCGCGAAGCCGCGCCAGCACGGGGCCCGCCGACGCGAGCAGCCGGTCCTCGCCGGCGGCCGCGGACAGCTCCGAGAGCCGGGGGCCGAGCACGAACCGGCCCTGCATGTCGCGGGCCACCAGCCGGTGGTGCTCGAGGGCGACCGCGAGCCGGTGCGCGGTCGGCCGGGCCAGGCCGGTGCCGGCCACGAGGCCGGCCAGCGTGGCCGGACCCGCCTCCAGGGCCGCCAGCACGAGGGCCGCCTTGTCGAGTACGCCGACTCCGCTGGAGTTGTCCATATTCCAATACTGCCGTCTCAGATCATGGGATGCAAGCGTAGGGTGGTGCTCGGCAGCTGACGCCACATCGAGACGCACGAGGGAGTGCAGTGATCATGGGAAAGACCCTGGCCGAGAAGATCTGGGACGAGCACGTGGTCCGCAGCGCCGAGGGTGAGCCCGACCTGCTGTTCATCGACCTGCACCTGATCCACGAGGTCACCTCGCCGCAGGCGTTCGAAGGGCTGCGGCTCGCCGGACGCACCGTACGACGCCCCGACCTGACCCTCGCGACCGAGGACCACAACGTTCCGACCCTCGACTGGGACAAGCCGATCGCCGACCCGGTGTCGCGCACCCAGGTCGACGCGCTGCGCGCCAACGCCGCCGAGTTCGGGGTCCGGCTGCACTCGCTCGGCGACGTCGAGCAGGGGATCGTGCACATCATCGGCCCGCAGCTCGGTCTGACCCAGCCGGGCATGACCATCGTCTGCGGCGACTCCCACACCTCGACCCACGGCGCGTTCGGCGCGATCGCGTTCGGCATCGGCACCTCCGAGGTCGAGCACGTGCTCGCCACCCAGACCCTGATGCAGGCGAAGCCGAAGACGATGGCCGTCACCGTCAACGGCTCGCTGCCGCCCGGCGTCACCGCCAAGGACCTGGTGCTGACGCTGATCGCGCACACCGGCACCGGGGGCGGGCAGGGCTACATCGTCGAGTACCGCGGCGAGGCCATCGAGGAGCTCTCGATGGAAGCCCGCATGACGATCTGCAACATGAGCATCGAGTGGGGCGCCAAGGCCGGCCTGATCGCGCCCGACCAGGTGACCTTCGACTACGTCGAGGGACGTCCCGAGGCGCCGAAGGGCGCCGACTGGGACGCCGCCGTCGAGCACTGGCGGACCCTCGTCACCGATGAGGACGCCCAGTACGACAAGGAGATCGTGCTCGACGCCTCGACGATGACGCCGTTCGTCACCTGGGGGACCAACCCCGGCCAGGGCGTCCCGCTCGGCGGTGCGGTGCCGGACCCGGCCGACCTCGAGGACGCCGGCGACGTGGTCGCGGCGGAGAAGGCGCTGGAGTACATGGGCCTGACCGCCGGCACCCCGATGCGCGAGATCGCCGTGGACACCGTGTTCGTCGGCTCGTGCACCAACGGACGGATCGAGGACCTGAGGGCCGCGGCCGAGGTGCTCAAGGGCCGCCACGTCGCGAAGGACACACGGCTGCTCGTCGTACCCGGATCGGTGCGGGTGCGGCTCCAGGCCGAGGACGAGGGCCTCGACGTGGTGTTCAAGGAGGCCGGTGGCGAGTGGCGCGGCGCCGGCTGCTCGATGTGCCTGGGTATGAACCCCGACCAGCTGGCAGCCGGGGGAGCGCAGTGCCTCGACGTCCAACCGCAACTTCGAAGGGCGGCAGGGCAAGGGCGGACGCACCCACCTGGTCTCGCCCCTGGTCGCGGCGGCGACCGCGATCCGGGGCACGCTCTCGTCCCCCGCCGACCTGTCGCCGGTGGTCGAGCCTGTCGAGACCCCGGAGGCCTGAGCGATGGACAAGTTCAGCACCCACACCGGCGTGGCGATGCCGCTGCGGCGCAGCAACGTCGACACCGACCAGATCATCCCGGCGGTGTACCTCAAGCGGGTGACGCGCACCGGCTTCGAGGACGGCCTCTTCGCCGCCTGGCGCAACGACCCGTCGTTCGTGCTCAACCGTCCGGAGTACGCCGAGGCGTCCGTGCTGGTCGCGGGCCCCGACTTCGGCACCGGGTCGTCGAGAGAGCACGCCGTGTGGGCCTTGCAGAACCACGGGTTCCGCGTCGTCGTCTCCTCGCGCTTCGCCGACATCTTCCGCAGCAACGCAGGCAAGGCGGGGCTGCTCGCGGCCCAGGTCGACGAGAAGGTCGTGCAGCGCATCTGGGACCACCTCGACGAGCACCCGGGCGCCACGGTGACCGTCGACCTCGAGAGCCGGACGCTGCGTGCGGGCGATGGGCCGGACGCGATCGAGGACAGCTTCGACATCGACGACTACACGCGCTGGCGGCTGCTCGAGGGGCTCGACGACGTCGGGATCACGCTTGTCGCACGCGGACGACATCGACGCCTACGAGGCACGTCGTCCGAGCTGGAAGCCGGCCACCCTCTGACCTGACGGACCGCAAATTCCGTCGGTTAGCGTTTGTTAACCGACGAGATTCGCGTTGATTCACTTCAAGAAACGTGCGTGGCGCCGTTGTGGGGCCCACCCGTCTGTGCCTAGCGTGCGATGTGTTACGGCGGGCAGGTTGCCCAGCCGGGTTCATCCGGAAGGGAAACTCGTGAACAAGTCGCAGTTGGTCGACGCGCTTGCCGCTCGCTATGAGGGCAACCGCAAGCAAGCAGCACACGCACTGGAGTCCGTGCTCGACACCATCACCCGCGAGGTCGCGAAGGGTGAGAAGGTCGCGATCACCGGATTCGGATCCTTCGAGAAGCGAGTGCGCGAGGCACGCTGGGTGCGCAACCCCCGCACCGGCGAACGGATCAAGGCCAAGAAGACCGCGGTCCCCAAGTTCAACGCCGGGGGCGGACCTCAAGGCGGTCGTCTCCGGCGCGAAGAAGCTGCCGAAGCTGACGCTCGCGGCGGCGAAGGGCGCGGTGCCGGCGAAGACGGCCAGCAAGTCGACGGCGAAGAAGACCACCGCCGCGAAGTCGACGGCCAAGAAGGCCCCGGCGAAGGCGGCGGCGAAGAAGTCCGCTGCCACGAAGTCGACGGCCAAGAAGGCGTCCACCACCAAGAAGACGGCCGCGAAGAAGGCACCCGCAGCCAAGAAGACCGCGACCAAGACCGCGAGCAAGACGGCCAAGAAGGCACCCGCAGCAAAGAAGACCGCGACCAAGACCGCAAGCAAGACCGCGGCCAAGAAGGCGCCCGCCACGAAGGCGGCGGCGAAGAAGACCGACGGCCAAGAAGTCGACGGCGAAGAAGACCGCCAAGAAGTCCTGACCAGGTGAAGGCGGCGGCTCCGGGCGACCGGGGTCGCCGCCTGTCGGTGTCAGGTGCCGGTTGTCAGGTGCCGGCGAGCACCGCGTCGGTCCGTGGGCCGACGCCGAGCAACCGGGCGGCCGCGAGGTCGTCGGCGGTGTCGACGTCCCGTCGCAGGCTCGAGACCTCCAGCGTGATCTCGACGATCCCGGCAGCCACGTGCGCGGCACGGGACCGGGCTCCGAAGTGCGACACGAACGATGCCGGGTCCCGCACCGCCACGAGCGTGGTGCCGGTGCCCTCGGCATCCGCCACGAAGCCCTTGTCCTGCACGGCGTCCCAGCGCCTGCTCGAGATCCTCCGGCAGCAGGCACGGGAGGTCGCCCAGCATCGCGGCGACAGGTCCGCGGGGCCGGAGCGCCAGCACGGCGCGCTGCAGGACGCGGTTGAGATCACCCGCACCTTCGTCCGGCAGCACGTCGCACCCGAGGTCGCGCACGAGGCCGGCCAGGTCGGGCTCGTCGGTCACCACCGCGACCGAGCCGACGGCCGGGCACGACGTCGCCGCGGCGAGTGCGTCGAGGGCGAACGCCGTCACCAGGGCGCGCCGTACGTCGTCCGGGAAACCGGTCAGCCGGGACTTGGCGCGGGTGAGGGTCTTGACCGGTACGACGAGGGCGAAAGGCGTTCCGGGGCCGGACCCGGACGTGGACATGGGCATCGCGGACGATCCTGCCAGCGGCAGTAGGGTGTGCGCAGTCCGGGAGGGGAGTGAGGTCGAGTTGGCCAGACAGCGTGCGCTGGACCAGAAGCGGGGATGGGCCTTCACCACCGCTGTGGCGCTGGTCAAGCCGACCCTTCTCGCGTTGACCAAGCGGGAGTGGCACGACGGCCTCAAGATCCCGGCCGAGGGCGGCTGTGTGGTCGCGATGAACCACCTCTCGCACGCCGACCCGCTCACCTACGGGCACTTCATCTACGACCACGGCCGGATCGTGCGCTACCTGGCGAAGCAGGAAGTCTTCGAGATGCCGTTCGTGAAGACGATCGCGGTGAACGCCGGCCAGATCCCCGTCGCGCGGCTCAGCGGTGACGCGTCGAAGTCGTTCGACGCGGCGGTGGAGGCGGTGCGCGAGGGCCAGCTCGTCGCGTTCTACCCGGAGGGGACGATCACCCGCGACCCCGACCTGTGGCCGATGCGCGGCAAGACCGGCGCCGCACGCGTCGCGCTCAGCACCGGCTGTCCGGTGATCCCGATCGGCCAGTGGGGCGTGCAGGACCTGCTCCCGCCGTACGGCAGGCCGGACCTGTTCCCGCGCAAGACGATCAAGGTCAAGGCCGGCGACCCGGTCGACCTCGCCGACCTGCAGGGCGTCCCGCTCACCAACGACGTGCTGCAGGAGGCGACCGAACGGATCATGGCCGCGATCATCGAGCCTGGTGGCGGACCTCCGCGGGGAGCCGGCGCCGGCCGAGCGGTTCGACCCGCGCAAGGCCGGGGTGCGACAGACCGGCAACCCGAACCGTGAGACGAAGCGCAAGCGAGGCACGCGATGAGCAAGGTGGCGGTGTTCGGCGCGGGGTCGTGGGGCACCGCGTTCTCGATGATCCTGGCCGACGCCGGCAACGACGTCACGATCTGGGGCCGGCGCGAGGACGTGTGCGCCACGATCAACGACAAGCACGAGAACACCGACTACCTGCCCGGCATCGAGCTGCCGCCGACGATCGCGGCGACGCACGACCCGGAGCAGGCCGTGTCCGGCGCCGAGTTCATGGTGCTCGCCGTACCGTCCCAGACGCTGCGCGAGAACCTCGATGCGTGGGCCGACGTGATCCCGCAGGAGACGGTGCTGGTCTCGCTGATGAAGGGCGTCGAGCTCGGCACCCTCAAGCGGATGAGCGAGGTGATCGCGGAGGTCACCGGTGCCGGCCCGGAACGGATCGCGGTGGTGAGCGGGCCCAACCTGGCCAAGGAGATCGCGCAGCGCGAGCCCGCGGCATCGGTGATCGCCTGCGCCGACGAGGGTGTCGCGAAGCGGCTGCAGGAGTGCGTGCACACGCGGGCGTTCCGGCCGTACTCGACCAGCGACGTGCTGGGCTGCGAGATCGGCGGCGCCTACAAGAACGTCGTGGGCCTCTGCGTGGGCATGGCGGCAGGGCTCGGCTTCGGCGACAACACGACGGCGTCGCTGATCACCCGCGGGCTGGCGGAGACCGCGCGGCTGGCGATGGCGCTGGGTGCCGACCCGCTGACGCTGATGGGCCTTGCCGGGCTCGGTGACCTGGTGGCCACGTGCTCCTCGCCGCTCTCGCGCAACCGCACCTTCGGCGAGAAGCTCGGCCAGGGGATGACGACGCAGGAGATCATCGACTCCACGCGCCAGGTGGCCGAGGGCGCCAAGTCGTGTACGTCGATCCGCGACCTCGCCCGTCGTACCGGCATCGACGCGCCGATCGCCGAGCACGTCACCGAGGTGATCAACGGCAGCATCGGCGCGGCCGACATGGTCGATGCGTTCATCAACCGGGCGACGAAGTCCGAGCGGGACTGAGGCGGCCGGGCCGGATACCACGGTCCCGTGGTGTTCTGCCTCTTCCCTAGCGATTCTAGCCATAGGGAAGTAGGCTGGATACCACGGGACCGTGGTATCCGTGGCCGCCAGCCGACTACCCCTCCGGCAGCTGCTCCAGCGCCTGCACCAGGTCGTCCCAGAGGTCGTCGACGTGCTCGATCCCGACGGACATCCGCACCAGTGACTCGTCGATGGTCGGCGCCTCGGTGCGCCAGCGGCGGCGTCGCTCGAAGGTCGACTCGACCCCGCCGAGGCTGGTCGCGTGCACCCACAGCCGGGTCGTGTGCGTGAGCAGGTCGGCGGCCATCGCGCCCCGCGCCAGCTCGATCGCGAGGATCGCGCCGAAGCCGGGGTAGCGCACCGCCGAGATCTCGGGCCGCTCGCCGCAGCCGGCGCGCCAGCTCGGCGGCGTTGGCCTGGGCGCGCTCGAGCCGCAGCGGCAGCGTCCGGAGGCCGCGCAGCGCCAGCCAGGTCTCGAAGGGCCCGGGCATGGCGCCGAGCAGGTCGCGCCGGCCCTTGAGCACGGCGTGCAGCTCGTCGTCGCCGGGTGACCAGCGCACCCAGCACCACGTCGGAGTGCCCGGCGATGAACTTGGTGGCCGAGTGCACGACCAGGTCGGCGCCGAGCTCGAGCGGTCGCTGCAGCACCGGCGTCGCGAACGTGTTGTCGACCGCGACGTACGCACCCTGCGTCGTGGGCGGCCGCGATGATCGCCGGCAGGTCGGCGACCTCGAGCGCCGGGTTGGTCGGCGACTCCACCCACACCAGCGACGCGTCCTCGCAGGCCTTCACCACCGCGTCGGTGTCCTCGATGTCGACCCGCACCGGCGTCACCCGGCCGCGCATCTCCAGGTCGTCGAGCTGGCCGAGGCTGCCCTGGTACGCGTGCCGCGGCACCACCACCTTCTCGCCGAGCGCGACCAGGTCGAGCACGGTGGCGACCGCTGCGAGCCCGCTCGCGAACGCCAGGCAGCGCCCGCCCTCGAGCGCACCGAGCGCGTCCTCGAACGCGCTCCAGGTGGGGTTGCCGTAGCGGCCGTACTCGAGCTCGCCGCCGGCGACGTACGTCGAGGCCATCGTGATCGGCGCGTTGAGCGGCTGGTCCGGCTCGTGCGGGGGCCGGCCGGCCGTCACCGCGAGGGTCTCGGGATGCAGGGTCTCGTCGGCCATGGGACACACCCTAGAGAGGCGCCACCTCCCGCCCACCGCCCCCGGTAGGGTCACAGCGATGTCCTCCTCCAAGCCCCGCGTGGCAGTCGTCTTCGGTGGCCGTTCCGACGAGCACGGCATCTCCTGCATCACGGCGGGCAGCGTGCTCGCCGCGATCGACAAGGACGCGTACGACGTGGTGCCGATCGGGATCGCCCCCGACGGACGCTGGGTGCTCGAGAGCGGCGACCCGCAGCGGCTGGCCCTCGGCGCGGCCGGCGAGCTGCCCGCTGTCGACGCCGGCCGGCCGGGCGTGCAGCTGACCACCGGCAACGAGGGCTCGTCCGGGCTGGTCGTCCAGGACCCGGCCGACGTACCCAAGGACCTCGGTGAGGTCGACGTCGTCTTCCCGGTGCTGCACGGCCCGTGGGGCGAGGACGGCACCATCCAGGGGCTGCTCGAGATGGCCGGCGTCCGCTACGTCGGTGCCGGCGTGCTCGCCTCCGCCGTCGGCATGGACAAGCACTACATGAAGGTCGTGCTCCGTGCCGCCGGGCTCCCGGTGCTCCCGCACGTCGCTGATCACCGCGCAGGGCTGGGACGACGACCGCGAGGCGTGCCGTGAAGAGGCACGGGCACTGGGCTTCCCGGTGTTCGTGAAGCCCTGCCGCGGCGGGCTCCAGCTACGGGATCAGCAAGGTGCACGACATCGACGGGCTCGACGAGGCGGTGGAGGAGGCCCGGCGGCACGACCCCCGCGTGATGGTCGAGGCGTGCGCCGGGGAGGGTGCGCGCGAGTTCGAGTGCGGCGTGCTCCAGGGCCGGGACGGCCGTGGGCCCGAGTGCAGCGTCGTCGCCGGGATCACGGTCGGCGGCGACCACGAGTTCTACGACTTCGAGGCGAAGTACCTCGAGGACTCGACGACGCTGCAGATCCCCGCGGACATCGACGACGACCTCTCCGACGAGATCCGCGACCTCGCCGGGCAGGCGTTCCTGGCGGCCGGCTGCGAGGGGCTGGCCCGGGTGGACTTCTTCGTCCAGCACGACGGCCGGGTGGTGATCAACGAGTTCAACACGATGCCCGGCTTCACCCCGACATCGGTCTTCCCGCAGGCGTGGGCGGCCACCGGCCTGGACTACCCCGCGCTCGTCGACCGGCTGATCGGGCTCGCGCTCGCGCGCGACGTCGGCCTGCGCTGACCGGCACCGCCCTCGGGCGGTCAATGGCGGTGCCGTGGGAAACGCGTGACCATGAGGGGTGCGGGTCCACGTCCTGGGGAGCTTCGGCGTCGAGGTGGGTGGGGCGCGCGTCGGCGCCCGGCGCTGGCGGCTGCGGAAGGCCCGCACGCTGGTGGCGATGCTGGCGCTGGCCCCCGGCCAGCGGATGCACCGCGAGCAGGTGATCGAGCGGCTGTGGCGCGACGTCGACGTCCGCTCGGGTGCCCACAACCTGCACCAGGCGTTGTACGTCGCCCGGCGCGCGCTCGGCGAGGCCGAGGGTCACGCCCTCCTGACGATCGAGCAGGAGGAGGTGGTGCTCTGCTCCCACTGCCGCGTCGGGGTGGACGCCCTCGAGTTCGAGGCGGCGGCTCGGGACGCCCTCGCCGCGGACGAGCCCCACCTGCTGCGCGCGGCCCTCGACCTGTACGTCGACGACCTGCTCACCGACCACGCGTACGCCGACTGGATCACCGAGAGGCGCGCGGAGGTGCGCGCGACAGCGCACGCGGTCGGCATCCGGCTCGCGGAACAGCTGACGTCGACGGGCCGGGTGGACGAGGCGCGGCCCCTGCTCGAGGTGGGTGCTCGCCCAGGACCCGGTGCACGAGGGTGCGGTGCGTGCCGCGATGACGGCGCTGGCGACGGCCGGTCGGAGGTCGGAGGCACTCGCGCGGTACGAGCGCCTGAAGGACGACCTGCTGGAAGCCTTCGGGACCGACCCGGACGCCCAGACCACGGAGCTCTTCGCTCGGCTGCTCACCGGGAGCGGTCCGTCGGTCGCGCCGGTAGTGCGCGGCAACCGGCCGACGCCCCTGACCAGCTTCGTCGCTCGCGAACGGGAGGTGCAGGAGATTACCGGGCTGCTGACACGCTGTCGGCTGACCACGCTCACCGGCTCCGGCGGCTGCGGGAAGACCCGGCTGGCCGTTCGAGGTCGCCGGCGCGGTTGGGGACCGTCATCCGCACGGTGTGTGGTTCGTCGACCTGGCGCGTGCTCTCCGAGCCACGGCTCGCTGCCCAACGTGGTCGCGACGGCGCTCGACCTGACACCCGGTTCGGGTGCGGATGCCACGCGAGCCCTGGTCGACCAGCTCCGGGGGCGCACGGCGCTGGTCGTGCTCGACAACTGCGAGCACCTGCTGGACGCGGCGACACCGGCTGGTGGGTGCTGTCCTGGCGCGCCTGCCCGGAGGTCACCGTCCTCGTGACCAGCCGGGAGCCGTTGCGGGTGCCCGGCGAGGTCACGTTCCGGGTGCCCTCGCTCGAGGTCCCACGCGTCTCCCGCACGGCGTGGCAGCCGGTCGACCTGGCTGACGTCCCGTCCGTCGAGCTGTTCGTCGAACGCGCCCGTCAGGCACGCCCCGATTTCCGGCTGACCTCGGAGAACGCGACCCCGGTGGCCGCGATCTGCCGCCGGCTGGACGGGATCCCGCTCGCCCTCGAGCTCGCGGCCGCCCGGGTGTCGATGCTCGAACCGGCCGACATCGTAGACCAGGCTCGAGAATGTCCTCAGCGATCCTGGGCGGCGAACCCTTCGGGCTGACCAGAGCACGAGACGCTGCACGCAGCCCTGGCTTGGAGCCACGACTTGCTCGGCCCCCTCGAGCAGGCCCTGCTGCGGAGGATGTCCGTCTTCGCGGGAGGCTTCGGGGTCGCGGCCGTCGAGGCCGTTTGCGCGACGTCGCCGCTGGACACCACGAACGTGATCGAGGTGCTCGGGCGGCTGGTCGACAAGTCCCTGGTGCAGATCGAGCCCTCGACGTCTGGCATGCGCTACCGGCTGCTCGAGACGGTCCGGCAGTTCGCGTGGGAGCAGCTGTCTGCCGAGGGCCGGGCCGATGAGTACCGGAGGGCACATTGCACCTACTACAGCGCCCTGGCCGAGGCGCATGATCCCGAGCTCGCGACCGGACAGGCCTCCGAGAACCCCGCTGCTCCTCGACCGCGAGCACGACAACTTCCGCGGGGCTCTGCGGTGGGCCCTGACGGACAAGCCCGCGAACGCGCTGGTTCTGGTCGCCAGCCTGTGGAGGTTCTGGTTGCTTCGTGGTCACACCAGCGAGGGATCCGACTGGGTGGAGCGGGCACTGGCCGCGGCACCCGAGCCCTCCCTGGCGCGAGCACGTGCGCTGGTAGGGCTGACCTGCCTCGACTCGCGGCGTGGCCGATCCGACCGTTTGCGCGCGCAGGCAGCCGAGGCGGTGTCGATCGCCACCAAGGTCGGCGACGAGCCCACTGCTGTGCTCTTCCGCCTGGTCCACGCCATGCTGGTCTGGTGCACGCTCGAGGTCACACGAGGCCGAGCACATGGCCCTGGACGTGGGTGCCCGAGCGCGCGACCTCGACCGGAGCGACCTGCTTGCGGGAAGCATCTGGGTGCAGGCCATGTGTGCCCTCACCCGGGAGGAGGGGCGGGTCGCGACAGGCCTGTTGCAGGAGTGCCTCGGCAAGCTCGCGGAGACCGACCGCGTCCACCCGCCGTTCCTGCCCGTGGTGACTCCGTGCGTGACCCTCGTGCCCGTGGCGGGTCAGCTGGTGCCCTCGTTCGAGGAGTCGCTCATCGTGGGGCGGCGCGTCGGGGTCGACCATGCGATCGCCTACGCGCTCGCCGCCCAGGGATACGCAAGCCGTCTCGCCGATGACCTGGGTCGGGCGAGGGCTGCGGTAGCCGAGGCGCTGGTGCACTTCACCCACCTCGGTGACGACCTCGGTCGCGCCCAGGCGCTCAACCAGCTCGGATGCGTACTCCGCGACCTGGCCGACTTCCGGGAGGCGGAGCCGCTGCTTCGCGAGGCCTGGGAGATCCGCCGACGCGCGGGTGACTGGCGTGGGGAATGGGTGGCCCGGGCCAACCTCGCCCTGATGCTCGCGCTCCAGGGCAGCGTTGACGAGGGGCGCAGCGATGCGCGGGCCTGCTTGACCGCGTTCGAGGCGGTCGAGGACCGTCCCGCGGCGGCGCTCGCCTACGGAACCCTGGCCAACATCGAGCTCGCCTGCGGTGAGCTGCGGGCCGCGCGCGGGCTGTACGCCCGGGCCGCGGAGGAGTTCACGACACAGTCCTTCCCGCGCTCGGAGGCGTGGCACCGGTTGATGGCTGCCGAGCTCGCTGCCGAGATGGGTGATGTCGAGACCGCGCGCCGGGAGGTCACCCGCGGTGCGGTTCTGTTCTCGCGCCACCAGTGCGCCGTGGCGGAGGGGCGGGTGAAGGATCTGCAGGCGGTGCTGGCGGACCTCTGAGCTGGTTGTTGAGTTTGCGGTGAGGCGGCCTCCCTAACGTCACATTCAGCGGGCAAGGGAGGCCGACGTGGACACCGCCACCAGGATCAGGCAGATCGGCGAGGCGACTGTGGCCGAGTTCGCACGCGGGCTTCGTGGCTCAGTCCACCGGCCCGGCGACCCCGACTACGACGAGGCGCGCACGGTCTGGAACGCCGCACACGATCGCCGTCCCGCGCTCGTTGTCCGCTGCGCGGGCGTGGCCGACGTGATCCGCACCGTGCAGCTGGCCCGGACCGAGGGGGTGCCCCTGGCGGTCCGGGGCGGTGGGCACTCTGTCGCCGGGTTCTCGACGTGTGACGACGGGATCGTGCTCGACCTCTCGTCGATGCGGGGGATCCGGGTCGACGCGTCCAGACGCCGCGCCATCGCGCAGGGGGGCTGCGTCTGGCGCGACCTGGACATCGAGACCCAGCAGTTCGGGCTCGCCGTCACCGGGGGCCTCGTGTCCTCGACCGGAATCGCCGGGTTCACGCTGGGTGGGGGCATCGGCTGGCTGAGCCGGCGGTGCGGGGTCGCGGCCGACTCCTTGGTGGCCGCGGACGTGGTGACGGCGGACGGGCACGTCGTCCGCGCTGACGAGGGCCAGCACCACGAGCTGTGGTGGGCGCTGCGCGGGGGTGGTGGCAACTTCGGCGTGGTCACCGCTCTGGAGTACCGGCTCCACAACATCGGCACTCGAGTGTTCGCAGGCGTCACGCTGTATCCGGCGGAGGAGGCTCGGGAGGTGCTCGCCGGCTACGCCCGCGCCTGCGCTGGTGGCCGCGACGAGCTGACCACCATCGCCAAGCTGACGACAGCACCTGTGCTGCCGTTCGTCCCAGTGTCCCTGCAGGGCACCCCGGTCGTGCTCGTCTCTGGATGCTGGTCCGGCCCCGCCGAGGACGGGGCAGGCGCCTGCGAACGTTTCCGCTCACTGGGCACCGTGCTCACGGACACCTATGCGCGTCGGGACTACGTGCAGTGGCAGCGTGCCCTCGACACCCTGTTCCCGCGGGGCATGCACAACTACTTTTCAGGTCGCTTCCTTGCCCGCCTCGACGACGCCGCGATCGGCCGGGCGGTGGAGGCGTTCCGGTGCGCCCCGGGAGCCGCGTGCGAGGTGCTCGTGCACCAGCTGGGTGGTGCCGTGGCGGACGTGCCCCCGGACGCCACCGCCTTCGCGGTGCGCCATCACCCCTATCTCGTGAATGTGATCGCCCGGACATCCGTCGGCGACTGTTTCGCACCGGCCGTCGCGTGGGCGAAGTCGCTGGCGAACTCGCTGGGACCCGGTGCCGCGACGTACGTCAACTTCACCGGAGACGGTGACCCCGTCCTCGCCCAGCGCTCTTACCCACCCTCCACGCTTGCCCGCCTCGTCGCGGTCAAGGACCGCTACGACCCGGGCAACCTCTTCCGGCTCAACCAGAACATCCAACCGTCATCACCAGAAGGAGAGAGCTCATGAAGCACGTACGACTCTGCACCCCGTCGCCCGCCGGGAAGGTGAGGCGGCTGGCCCTGATCGGTATGGTCGCCGCCTTCGCCACCGTCGTGACGGTCCCCGCCCCAGGACTCGCGTCCGACCGCCAGGATCGGCATCGCTACGGGTCCTCGGCCGCTGTCGTGAACTGGAACGCGGTCGCTTCGGCCGGGCTCGGCACCGACGCGGCGCTGTCGCCTCCGGTGATGGCCGTGGGGATGGCGTACGTCCAGGCCGCGGTCTACAACGCGGTCGTCGGCATCACCCGGCGGGGCCCGATGTACCGCTGGCACGAACGCGGACCCCGCGGGGCGTCGACGGACGCGGCGACCGCTGCCGCTGCGCGGCGCGTGCTGCTCCAGTACTTCCCGGTCACCGGTGCCCGCGTCGAAACGGCGTACAGCCAGGCCCTTGACGCGATCCCCGAGGGCCCTGAGAAGGCGGCCGGGCTGAGGTTCGGCGAGCGCGCCGGCGACCATCTGATCGCGCAGCGTGCGGACGACGGGTGGTTCGCGCCGGTCGCCAACACCGAGCCTCCGGCACCGGGAGTGTGGCGGCCGACGCCGCCCGCGCAGGCTCCGTACCTGGCACCGTGGCTGGGCGAGATGACGCCCTTCACGCTGCGCTCGAGCGACCAGTTCCGGCCGGGTCCGCCTCCCGCGCTGACCTCGGAGGAGTACGCGCGGGACGTGCGTGAGGTCGAGTCACTCGGCTCCGCCACGAGCACGACGCGTACAGCGCAGCAGACGGAGATCGCCCGCTTCTTCGCCGGGCACCTGTCGATCCAGCTCCAGGACGCCTACCGGGACCACGTGGTCCGTCACGGACTCGGGGCCAGCGCTGCGGCCCGCTACTTCGCGGTGGCGACCCTCGCGGGAGCCGACGCTGTGATCGCCGCCTGGGACGCCAAGCTGCGCTACCACAGCTGGCGTCCGGTGACCGCCATCAACCTCGCGGACACCGACGGCAACGACGCGACAGCGGCAGACCCGACCTGGGCGCCGCTGCTGGTGACGCCTCCCTTCCCCGAGTACGTCAGTGGGCATACCACGGTGATCGGTGCCGTGACGCAGGCGCTGCGGAAGCTCGACGGGACCCGGGTGGTCGACCTGGATATGCAGTCGTCGGTCACCGGGACGACCCGGCACTACGAGACGTCCCGCACGCTCAACGACGAGGGGATCGGTGCTCGGATCTGGGGTGGCATCCACTTCCGGACGGCGGACGAGGTTGGGCGTGACGTCGGCCGCGACGTCGGTCGCTGGGCCTTCCGGTCCTTCGACTGAGGGGCCGCACCGGGGAGGACCGGCGTCAGACGCAGCCACCGGTCTTCCTCGTGTGCGCCTTCACCGACGCCGCGAGGTCGACCATGACCGACGTCGGCGGCCAGTAGTCCTCAGGCACCCGCACCCGGATCCGCGGGCTGCGGCCCACCGTGGTCATGGTGACGTCGACGGGGCGGTCGCCGAACTCGTCGGCCGGCACGTACCAGTCGACCCCGTTCCAGTTCTGGCAGGCCGAGACCCTGGTGAAGCCCTCGGGCTCGCCGACCCCGCACGTGAGCACGATCGCGGGGTCGCCCCAGGCCGCGCCGCGCTCCGCGTCGTCGACGTCGCGCTGCGCCTGGTCGGCCATCCGGTCCGGCACGGCGGCGACGTACCGCTTGCACGCCGACCGGATGGCCGCGTCGGCGTCCGGCGCGTCGACCGAGACCGCGCAGCCGGCGAGCAGCAGGAGCGCCGCACACGCAGCGACGCCCCGCACCTGGTGAGGTGCGAGGCGTCGTACGACGGGCCCGAACAGGCCCGAACGGGCAAGGTCGTCAGATGTGCACGACCGGACACGTGAGGGTGCGCGTGATCCCGTTGAGGGTCTGCACCTTGGCGACGACGAGCTTGCCCAGCTCGTCGACGTTGCGGGCCTCGGCGCGGACGATGACGTCGTAGGGGCCCGTCACGTCCTCGGCGAGGATCACGCCCTTGATGTCGGTGATCGACTTCGCGACCTCGGCGGCCTTGCCGACGTCGGTCTGGATCAGGATGTAGGCCTGCACCACCATGTGCATCTCCCTTGCGCTGTCGAAGGTCGGTCACCCGTGTGTCCCAGGGCGTCTCGAAACCTACACGCATGCGGGCACTGCGGAAACCGGAGGCCCGCCCGGAGATCTGGATGGGGTTGGATGCATCCATGACGCCAGGACCGGGCCCGGATCGTGTGAGCGCGGACAGCACCCTCGCAGACGTGGGGGAGTTCGGCCTGATCGGGATGCTCACCCCGTTGTTCGGCCAGGGCGAGCACGTGCTGACCGGACCCGGCGACGATGCTGCCGTGCTCCGCATCCGCAACGCACACGTCGTGGTCTCGACCGACCTCGTCGTCGAGGACCGGCACTTCCGGCGCGACTGGGCCAGCGCTGAGCAGATCGGGCACAAGGCGGCTGCCGCGGCCCTCTCGGACATCAACGCGATGGGAGGCCGGGCGCACTCGGTCACGGTCGGGCTGGCCGCACCGGCGACGCTGCCGGTGCAATGGGCGCTCGACCTGGCCCGCGGGATCGGCGGGGAGTGCGCCGAGGTGGGTGCGTCCGTCGTCGGCGGCGACCTGACCCGTGCGGAGCAGGTGGTGATCGCGCTGACCGTGCTCGGCGGGTGCGAGGTGGCTCCGGTGCTCCGCTCCGGCGCGCAGGCCGGCGACGTGGTCGCGATCGCGGGGCGTCAGGGCTGGGCCGCCGGAGGACTGGCCATCCTGGCGCGGGGTTTCCGCTCGCCGCGCAAGCTGGTGGAGGCCTACCAGCGCCCGGTGCCGCCGTACGGCGCGGGCCTGGTGGGCGCGAAGGCCGGGGCGACCTCGATGATCGACGTCTCCGACGGTCTGCTCGCCGACCTCGGCCACGTGGCCGAGGGCTCCGGGGTGGCGATCGACGTCGAGACCGCCGCCTTCGACCTGGCCGAGCCGCTGCAGGCGGTCGGTGCCGCGCTCGGAGTCGACCCGATGCAGTTCGTGCTCGGGGGCGGCGACGACCACTCGATCGTGGCCACGTTCCCCGGCCGCGACGACGTCCCGGAGGGCTGGACCGTGATCGGTTCGGTGTCCGCAGGTGAGGGCGTCACCGTCGACGGGGCGTCGTACGACGGGGCGAGGGGGCACGCGCACTTCGGATAGTCCCTCACGTCTGGCACCTGGTCGGGTCGAGTTCGGGCTGCCAGACGTCTGCGGACTATCCGGCCACGACCCGGCGCAGCACCGGCTGGGCAGCGGCGAGGACGACGGCGAGGGCGGCGCAGGAGAGCCAGAGCAGGCGGGGGCCGCCGGTGTCGAGGAGCCGGGTGCCGAGCAGCGGCGCGAGGACGGCGGCGAAGCCCCAGCAGATGCCGTACGCCGCGAGGTAGCGGCCGCGGGCACCCTCGGGAGCCAGCCCGGAGACGATCGCGAAGGGGAGCCCGAGCAGCAGCACGTCGCCGATGCTCCACACGACCGTGGTCGCGAGGAAGCCGGCCAGGCCGGACGCCCAGCCGGTGCCGGCCAGTCCCGCGCCGAGCACCAGGTAGCCGACCCGCATCGTGCCGAACGGGTCGTCGGGCACCAGCGCGCCGACGCCAGCAGCGGCTGCGCGAGCACGACGGTCACCGACGACACCGTCATCAGCAACCCGAAGTGGGCAGCCGGCAACCCGCGCTCGACCATCGTGAGCGGCAGCCCGACCCGGATCTGCAGGTAGAGGGTCGCGAAGCAGGTGCCGACTGCGAGCATCGCGAGCAGGCGCGGGTCGCGCCACGGGCTCGCGGCCACCGGCTCCCGGGAGGTACGACGGGCTGACGCCGGGAGCGCCAGCCCGACCACGGCCGCGCAGGTGAGACAGGTCACCGCGTCGGCCACGAACAGCAGGCGCAGGTCGACCGAGCCGAGCACCGTCGCCAGCAGGCCCGCGCCGACGCCGCCGGCGGCGAGCGCGGCGCCGAACAGGCCGAACGCCCGCGGCCGGGACTCGGCGTCGGTGAGGTCGGCGATCATCGCCTGGCTGGGCGGCTCGTACAGCTCGAACGCCAGCCCGAGGACCGCCGCGGCGACCATCGCCTGGACCAGCGACGTGCCGACCGCGATCGCGAGCTGGGCGCCGGCACACCCGGTGAGGCCGAGCACGATGGTGGCCCGGTTGCCGATCCGGTCGGCCAGTCGGCCGCCGGCCAGCCGCGAGGGGATCGTGGCCACGCCGAACAGCGCCGTGACCAGGCCGGCCGTCGCCAGCGACGCGTGCCGATCGCGCACCAGCACCACGGCCAGGAACGGCAGCGTGAACGCGCCGAGCTGGTTGACCGCGCGGGCGGCGACCAGCACCAGGACCGGCCGGGGGAGGTCACGCCAGGGGCGCACGTCGCACCTCCATGACTGGCGAAAGCCCTATGATCAGTGATACACGACGACGCTACGACACCAGGAGTGACTGGTCAAATGCGCTTCGACAGTCATGTGTTCGCCCTGATCAGCACGTCGGTGCGGCTGGTCAACGCGCTCACGCCGGGGTCGGACGGCGGTCGTCCGGTCCGCCGGCCGGAGGGCGTCGCGCTGGTCGAGGCCGTGAGCGACGCGCTGGACGGCCAGGGCGGCGTCACCCGCGTGAGCACCGAGGACGCGGAGCGGCTGGACGGGGTGGTGCAGCAGGTGCGCCCGGTGTTCGACGCGGTGGCGCGCGGCGACCTCGACGCGGCGGCGGAGCAGGTCAACGCGCTGCTGCGGGCCACCGAGGCGCGCCCGCAGCTGGACAAGTTCGGCGACGGCGGCTGGAGCCTCCACTTCCACGGTCCCGACGTGACCGTGGCGCGGGGCTGGGCGGCCGGGCTCGCGGCCGGGCTCGCGGTCGCGCTCGGCAGCGACCTCGCCGGGCGGCTGGGCGTGTGCGACGCGCCGGGCTGCGACCGGGTCTACGTGGACGCCTCACGCAACGGCGGCCGGAGGTTCTGCTCCACCCGGTGCCAGAACCGGGTCAAGGCGGCCGCGCACCGGCGTCGGCGGGCATGACGAAAGGCCGCCCCCGAGGGGGACGGCCTCCGGATGACGCGTGGGTCAGGTCAGCGCGTGACCTTGCCGGCCTTGAGGCAGCCGGTGCACACGTTGAGACGCTTCGGCGCACCGTTGACGGTGGCGCGGACGCGCTGGATGTTGGGGTTGAAGCGACGCTTCGTGATCTTGCGCGACCAGGGTCGGTTGTTGCCGAAGCCGGGCTTCTTGGCGCAGATGTCGCAGACGGCAGCCACCGTGCACTCCTTGTTGCTTGCTGAAAGGTTCGAGATCGAAGGGCCCTGGCGACCGCGTGGGCAGCGCTCGGGCAACCGCACAAGACTAACCGAGACCGGGTCGACGACGCGAATCGAGGGCGCAACGCACTAACGTCCCGCTCATGGCCGACGACCGGGGTGACGAGATCGCCACCTTCGACCTCTCCGTGCTGGTCCGCTACGCCGACCTCGCAGTCGAGGGGCTCGGCGCCGCGCGCGAGGAGATCGACGCGCTCAACGTCTACCCGGTGCCCGACGGCGACACCGGCACCAACATGTACCTCACCGTCGAGAGCGCCCGCGACCAGATGGCCGAGCGGCTCGCCGGGTCCGCTGGTGAGCCGGGAGACCTCCGGCTGGCCCTGGCGTCGTACTCCCGCGGCGCGCTGCTGGGTGCCCGCGGCAACTCCGGGGTGATCCTCAGCCAGCTGATCGGCGCGCTGATCCGCCGGATCGGCCAGGCCGGTCCCGACGACCGGACCGCCGCCGTCTTCGCCCAGGCGCTGCGGGCGGCCTCCGACGCGGCGTACGCCGCCGTGGGCGAGCCGGTCGAGGGCACGATCCTCTCGGTCGCGGCCGCGGCGGCCGAGGGTGCGGAGAAGGCCGCCGCCGACCCCGCCGTCCGGCTCGACGCCGTGATCCGGGCGGCGGCCGCCGCGGCGGCCGAGGCCCTCGCCCGTACGCCGGAGCAGCTGGCGATCCTGCGTGACGCGGGCGTGGTCGACGCCGGCGGCCGCGGGCTGTGCGTCGTGCTCGACGCCGTCGAGTCGGCGGTCACGGGCAAGCGGCCGGTGCGCGAGACGGCCACGATCGGCCGACGTGCGATCCCGGTGCCCGGCCCGTGTCCTCCGACCGGCGACCTCACCGCGGACGGCCCGGCCTACGAGGTGATGTACCTCCTCGACGCCGACGACGACGCGATCCCCGCGCTCCGGCGGAGCCTCGCGCCCCTGGGCGACTCGCTGGTCGTGGTCGGCGGCGAGGGCCTGTGGAACGTCCACGTGCACGTCGACGACGTCGGCCGCGCCGTGGAGGCGGGCATCGAGGCGGGCACCCCGCGGCGGATCCAGGTCACCCACTTCGCCGAGCAGCTCGAGCGCACCCGCGGCTCGCGGTCGCAGCCCACCGGGCGGGCGGTGGTCGCGGTCGCGGCCGGGCCCGGTCTGGAGGAGCTGTTCGCCGAGGCCGGCGCCGACCGTGATCCCCGGCGGGCCGGGCCGCCGGCCCGTCGACCGGCGAGATCCTGGCCGCGATCGAGGCCAGCGGCGCCCAGGAGGTGATCGTGCTGCCCAACGACCCCGACTCCGTGGCGGTGGCCGAGGCGGCGGCCGGGGCAGCGTCCGGGCTGGGGATCAAGGTGGTCGTGGTGCCGACCCGCGCCCAGGTGCAGGGCATCGCGGCGCTGGCGGTGCACGAGCCGGGCCGCCCGATCGAGGCCGACGTGGTGGCGATGACCTCCGCCGCACGCCACGCCCGGCACGGTGCGGTCACGATCGCCGCCAAGCAGGCGATGACCAGCGCCGGAGCCTGCTCGCCGGGCGACGTCCTCGGCGCGGTCGAGGGCGACTTCGTGCGCGTCGGCGACGACCTGTTCGAGGTGACCACCGACGTGCTCGACCTGCTGCTGTCGGGTGGTGGCGAGCTGGTCACGATGGTCGCCGGCTACGGCGGCAGCGAGCTGGCCGAGCGCGGCGCGTCGTACGTCGAGGAGCACTTCCAGGGCGTCGACGTCGTGGTCTACGAGGGTGGTCAGGAGCGGTACCCCCTCCTCCTGGCGGTGGAGTAGGGCCGTGGCCTCGACCATCACCTGGGACGCGCGGATCGCGGCCGTGGCCGGCAAGGACGCAGCCAAGGTCGAGAAGGCGCTCGACCTGCACACGGTCGGCGACCTGCTCGGCCACTACCCCCGCAGCTACGTCGCCAAGGGCTCGCTCAGCGACCTCGGCGAGCTCCACGAGGGCGACTTCATCAGCCTCTTCGGGCAGGTGACGAGCAGTGCGCTCAAGACCTACCAGGACCGGCGCACGCGTCGTACCGCCTACCGCACCGAGGTCCGGATCAAGGGCAGCGACGGCAGCCTCGCTCTCACGTTCTTCGACAAGCACGCCAACACCGCGCACTGGCGTGAGGGCGAGTTCGCGGTCGGCCGCTACGGGCTCTTCTCGGGCAAGCTCAAGTGGTTCAGCGGGCACTGGGAGCTCAACAACCCGCGCGCCAAGATGTACGCCGCCGAGGGCGACGCCAGCCAGGCGTACGACGCGGTGCCCGAGCTGATCCCGATCTACCGCGCCTCCGGCAACGTGGACACCTGGCAGATCGAGGACGCCGTGCGCGTCGCGCTCGACCTCGTCGACGCGGTGCCCGACGTGCTCCCGGAGCGCGTGCGCAAGGAGCAGGACCTGCTCGACGCCCGCACCGCCCTGACCTGGGTGCACCGGCCGGACTCCTGGGGCCAGGTCAAGACGGCCCAGAAGCGGCTCAAGTTCGACGAGGCGTTCGTGACCCAGGTCGTGCTCGCGCAGCGCCGCCGCGACCTCGCGCTGCGTCCGGCGCAGCCGCGGGCCGGGCGTGACGGCGGGCTGCTCGACCGGTTCGACGGCCGGCTGCCGTTCGCCCTGACCGACGGCCAGCGTGCGGTGGGGGAGACCCTCCTCGACGACCTCGCCAGGCCGCACCCGATGCACCGGCTGCTCCAGGGGGAGGTCGGGTCCGGCAAGACGATCGTGGCGCTGCGCGCCATGCTGCGGGTGGTCGACTCCGGCGGGCAGGCGGTGCTGCTCGCCCCGACCGAGGTGCTCGCGCAGCAGCACGACCGCTCGATCCGGCAGCTGCTCGGACCGCTCGCCGAGGGCGGCCTGATCGGCGGTGACGCCGACGGCACCCGGGTGGCGCTGCTCACCGGCTCGATGGGCACGCCGGCCCGGCGCCAGGCGCTGCTCGACGTCGCCAGTGGTGACGCCGGGATCGTGGTCGGCACCCATGCGCTGCTCGAGGACAACGTCTCGTTCTTCGACCTCGGACTGGTCGTCGTCGACGAGCAGCACCGGTTCGGCGTCGAGCAGCGCGCCGCCCTGACCTCCAAGGCGGAGAAGCCGCCCCACGTGCTCGTGATGACCGCGACCCCGATCCCGCGCACCGTCGCGATGACGGTGTTCGGCGACCTCGACACCTCGACCCTGACCGAGCTCCCGCGGGGGCGGGCCGACGTGCAGACCTCCGTCGTACCCCGTGCCAGGCCGGCCTGGCTCGACCGCGCCTGGGAGCGGATCCGCGAGGAGGTCGCCGCCGGCCGGCAGGCGTACGTCGTCTGCCCGCGGATCGGCGACGACGAGCCCGCTGAGTCTTCGGGTGGTGACGACGAGTCGACGCTCAGCGCGGTCGAGGAGACCGCGCCCGAGCTCGCCGACGGTCCGCTGCACGGGCTGCGGGTCGAGAAGCTCCACGGCCGGATGGCGCCCGACGCCAAGGACGCCGTGATGCGGGCCTTCGGCGCGGGTGAGATCGACGTGCTCGTCTCCACGACCGTGATCGAGGTCGGGGTCGACGTGCCCAACGCCTCGGTGATGGTGGTCCTCGACGCGGAGCGCTTCGGCGTCTCTCAGCTCCACCAGCTGCGCGGCCGGATCGGACGGGGCGAGCACCCCGGGCTGTGCCTGCTGGTCACCGGCGCCGCAGCCGGGTCGGTCTCGCTGGAGCGGCTGGAGGCCGTCGCCGGCACCCGCGACGGCTTCGCGCTCTCCGAGGTCGACCTTCGCCAGCGGCGCGAGGGCGACGTGCTCGGCACCGAGCAGTCCGGGCGGCGCTCGACGCTCAAGCTGCTGTCGGTGCTCGACGACCTCGACACGATCCGGCTGGCCCGCACTCTGGCCACGGAGCTCGTCGAGGAGGATCCTGAGCTTGGTCGCCACGACGACCTGCGTGCCGCCGCGGCCGGGCTGCAGGACCAGGCCGACTTCCTGGAGAAGACATGAGCACCCGCAGGGACCCTGACGCACCGCCCTTCCCCGATGACGCGCATCGTGGCGGGCTCGGCGCGCGGTCGCCGGTTGCGGACGCCGGCCGGGGAACGCACCCGGCCGACGGCCGACCGTGTGCGCGAGGCGCTCTTCTCCGCGCTCGAGTCGGCACTCGGGTCGCTGGAGGGGCTGCGGGTGCTCGACCTGTACGCCGGCTCCGGCGCGGTCGGGCTGGAGGCGATGTCGCGCGGAGCCGGGGTGGCCACGCTGGTCGAGGGCGACCGGCGCACCGCCAGGCTGGTGCAGCAGAACGCCGACGACCTCGGCTTCCGGCGGGCCGAGGTGGTCGCCGCCCCGGTGGAGAAGGCCGTCGCCCTGCCACCGCGCGCGCCGTACGACGTCGCGTTCCTGGACCCGCCCTACGCGCTGGGCGACCCGGACCTGTCCCGGGTGCTCGACTCCCTGGCCGGCAACGGCTGGCTGACCCGCGGCGCCACCGTGGTGGTGGAGCGTTCCGCGCGCGGCGAGGAGCCGGAGTGGCCGCCGGGAATCACCGGCGAGCGCCACAAGGAGTACGGCGAGACGGTGCTCTGGTACGCCACGGCCGACTGACACCGCAAGGGAGGCTCGTCCGTCGTCACACCGACCCGACTCGACACGAGGCGCCCCCAGCGGTCACGATGGATGGGCCTTCCCCATCCGTCACCGTCGCCCCCAGGAGATCCCCCGTGCGCCGAGCCGCGTGTCCCGGGTCGTTCGACCCCGTCACCAACGGGCACATCGACATCATCTCCCGGGCCTCCGCGCTGTTCGACGAGGTCGTGGTCGCCGTCGGCGTCAACAAGTCCAAGGCCGGACGCCCGGCTGTTCAGCGCCGAGGAGCGGATCGAGATGCTGGAGAAGGTCTGCGCCGAGTTCGACAACGTCACCGTCGACGGGTTCGAGGGCCTGCTGACGACCTTCTGCGAGGAGCGCGGGATCGGGGCGATCGTGAAGGGCCTGCGCGCGGTCTCCGACTTCGACTACGAGCTCCAGATGGCCCAGATGAACTCCAGCCTGGTCGACGTCGAGACCGTCTTCATCCCGACCAGCCCCGAGTACTCCTTCCTCGCGTCCTCGCTGGTCAAGGAGGTCGCGATGTTCGGAGGCGACGTCTCCAAGCTGGTGCCGCCCGACGTCCTGCAGCGGCTCACCGTCCGGCTCGCCGAGCGGGCGGCACGAGGCCCGGCGTGAGCGCGCAGTCACCGCTCGACCGCACGGTCGCCGACGGGCCGAGCCCCCACTCCGCTCGTTTTGGCCGTGGTCGCCCATGGCCGATAGACTTTCCGCGGTTCTGTTGATGCGCCCAATCCCGGAAGTGACCCCCTGAGCAGCCTGGACCCGAGAGCGCCGCTCGTGCTCGACACCCGCGAGCTCGGCCGCCGCCCGGGGTCCCAGCGTCAGAGGTCGTTCCGGGCCGAAGCCCCAGCAGAGCTCGGCATCGAGGTCCTCCGCGTCCCCGAAGGTGCGCCGGTCGAGATCGACCTGCGCCTGGAGGCGGTCATGGAGGGCGTGCTCGTCACCGGGGAGGCAGACGCCGACCTGGAGGGGGAGTGCGTACGGTGCCTGGAACCGATCGAGGACACCGTCCACGTCGACTTCCAGGAGCTGTTCGTCTACGACGACCCGGACACCCGGGAGATCGACGACGACGAGGATGTCAGCCGGCTCGAGGGAGACCTGCTCGACCTCGAACCGGTGCTGCGGGACACGGTGGTGCTGGCACTGCCGTTCCAGCCGTTGTGCCGGGAGGACTGCCCCGGGTTGTGCGCCGAGTGTGGCGCGCGGCTCGCGGACGACCCCGGTCACGCCCACGAGGAACCGATCGACCCCCGCTGGGCGGGCCTTTCTCAGGTGACAGCCGAGATGGCAGGCGGACTGGCCCCCGCGACCGACGACGACAAGCGGGCCGACTCCGGCCCCGAGAAGGAGTAACCGTGGCTGTCCCGAAGCGGAAGATGTCGCGCAGCAACACGCGCCACCGCCGTTCGCAGTGGAAGGCCTCCGCGCCCCAGCTGGTGACCTGCAGCAACCCCGCGTGCGGCTCGAAGCACCTCCCGCACCGCGCGTGCCCCCAGTGCGGCCAGTACGGCGCGCGGGCCGAGCGGCGTCAGGTCCTCTGACCCCACCCGGCGCCCTGCGCTCCCGCCGCGTCGGGGGCCCCGACTGACCGCGTCCGGCGCCCCGTCGGACCCGGCCACCACGGCGGACGACCGGCTGGACGCGCTGCGCGAGCAGCTCGGCGGTCCTGAGCTGACCGACGAGCTGCTGGACCTTGCCCTGACGCACCGGTCCTACGCCTACGAGCACGGTGGCCTGCCCACCAACGAGCGGCTGGAGTTCCTCGGCGACTCGGTGCTCGGGGTGATCATCACCGAGACCCTGTACGTCACCCAGCCCACGCTCTCCGAGGGACTGCTGGCCAAGCTGCGGGCGGCCGTCGTCAACGCCCGCGCCCTGGCCGAGGTGGCCCGCACCATCGGCCTCGGTGAGCACATCAAGCTCGGCAAGGGCGAGGAGTCGACCGGCGGCCGCAACAAGGCCTCGATCCTCTCCGACACGGTCGAGGCCGTGATCGGTGCGGTCTACCTCAGCGGCGGCTTCGACAACGCCGCCCAGATGATCCATCTGCTCTTCGACCCGCTGCTGGAGTCCGCCGCCGGACTCGGCGCCGGACTGGACTGGAAGACCAGCCTCCAGGAGCTGTCCTCGGTCCACGAGCTCGGCGTCCCCGAGTACCTGATCGAGGACGAGGGCCCCGACCACGAGAAGACCTTCACCGCGCGGGTGCGCGTCGGCGACCGGATGCACGGCCACGGCGTCGGCCGGTCGAAGAAGGAGGCCGAGCAGCAGGCCGCCGAGTCGGCGTACCGCACGCTCTCCCACGAGTACGGCGACCCCACCGTCACGGCCGCCGCGACTGCCGCGCAACGGTCGGGGTGCCTGAGCTCCCCGAGGTCGAGGTCGTCCGTCGCGGCCTCGAGGCGCACGTGCTCCACCGGCCCGTCGCCGCGGTCGAGGTGCTCCACCCCCGTCCCGTCCGCCGGCACCTCGCCGGCCCCGACGACTTCGTCGCCCGGCTGACCGGGCGCACCTTCACCGACGCCCGCCGCCGCGGCAAGTACCTGTGGCTGCCCCTGGACACCGGTGACGCCCTGCTCGGCCACCTCGGCATGAGCGGCCAGATGCTGGTGCAGCCGGCCGACGCCGCCGACGAGCGCCACCTGCGGGTGCGGTTCCGGTTCGCCGACGACGGCCCCGAGCTGCGGTTCGTCGACCAGCGGATGTTCGGCGGCCTGTCCTTCGCCGAGGGCGGCGCGGACCTGCCCACCGAGATCGCGCACATCGCGCGCGACCCGCTCGACCCGGCGTTCGACGAGGCCGCGTTCGTGGCCCGCCTCCGCCGTCGCACGGCGGGCGTGAAGCGGCTGCTGCTCGACCAGGGGCTGATCAGCGGCGTCGGCAACATCTACGCCGACGAGGCGCTCTGGCTGGCCCGGCTGCACGGCGACCGTCCCGGCAACCGGCTGCGCCGCGCCGACGTCGAGCGGGTGCTCGCGGGCGCCCGTCAGGTGATGCTCCAGGCGCTGGGGGAGGGCGGCACGTCCTTCGACGCCCTCTACGTCAACGTCAACGGCGAGAGCGGCTACTTCGAGCGGTCGCTGCGGGCCTACGGGCAGGAGGGACGGCCCTGCGCGCGCTGTGGCACGCCGATCGTGCGCACGTCGTTCATGAACCGCTCGTCGTACTTCTGCCCGACCTGCCAGCCCCGCCCCCGACAGCGCCGACCGGGCACCAGCAGCAGGCACCGCCGCCACCACCGCAAGCAGGTGACGGGCAGGGGTCGACACGGCCTTGGGCGGCGTGCGACTCTTGTAGATGGCCTGAGAACGCTCGGACCGCCCCCACCCCCGCGAGAGGACATCCATGGCCAAGGCACTCCTCGGACACATGGGCACCGACCCCCGAATCAGCGCCCGCCTCGCGTCCGAGAATCGCCTCCTGCGTCAGCGGGTCGCCGACCTCGAAGCTCACGTGATCCGGCTCCAGGCCGAGAACGACGCCCTCGCGTCCGTCTCGCACCAGGAGCTCCTCACGCTCGACGAGAGCATGCAGCCTGCCTGACCCGGCATCACCAGCGCCGGTCCGACAATCCGGTTGACCGGCTGGTCGAAGCCACGGTTGTCTGACGCCTCGTGAGGCTTCTCGAGACGGTCGTCCCTGCCCGTCTGGGCACGCCGTTCCGCTGGCTCCTCGCGTCGTCGTGGACCAGCAACGCCGGTGACGGGATCGCGCTCGCCGCCGGGCCGCTCCTGGTGGCCTCGCAGACCTCGAACGCGACGTACGTCGCCCTGGCCGCGCTGCTGCAGCGGCTGCCGTGGCTGCTGTTCGGCCTGTACGCCGGCGTGCTGGCCGACCGCCTCGACCGGCGGCTGGTCGTGATGACCGCGGACGTCCTGCGCGCCGTGGTGCTCGCCGTGCTCGTGGTCTCGATCGTCACCGACCGCGTGAACATCGCGGTCGTGCTGGCCGTCATGTTCCTGCTCGGCACCGCGGAGACGTTCGCCGACACCACCACCAGCGCGCTCACGCCGATGGTGGTCGGCAAGCGGGACCTCGGCATCGCCAACGCCCGGGTCATGGGCGGCTTCATCGTCGCCAACCAGCTGGCCGGGCCGCCGATCGGCGCCGCCCTCTTCGCGGCCGGCACGGCGTGGCCGTTCGTGGCCCAGGCGGTGCTCGTCGCGCTCGGGGTGGTCCTGGTCTCGCGGGTGGTCCTGCCGCGCCACGGTGTCGACCGGGAGGCCACCCCGACGCGCGTGCTCGACGACATCCGCGAGGGCTGGCAGTGGCTGTGGCACCACCCGCCGGTGCGCACCCTGGCGCTGACCATCGTCACGTTCAACGTCACCTTCGGCTGTGCCTGGGCGGTGCTGGTGCTCTACTCCCGCGACCGGCTCGGCCTCGGCGAGGTCGGGTTCGGCCTGATCACCACGGTCAGTGCGCTCGGTGGCCTGGTGGGGACGGCGGCGTACGGCTGGCTGGAGCGGCACCTCGGCCTGGCCATGATCATGCGGGTCGGGCTGGTGATCGAGACCCTGACCCACCTGGTCCTGGCGCTGACCACCTGGGCGTGGCTGGCGCTGGTGGTGTTCTTCGTCTTCGGGGTGCACGCGTTCGTCTGGGGCACCACCTCCACGAGCGTGCGGCAGCGCGCCGTGCCGACGGAGATGCAGGGACGCGTGGGCAGCGTCTACATGCTCGGCGTGATGGGCGGCATGGTGGCCGGGGCCGCGATCGCCGGACCGCTGGCGAACCAGTGGGGGATCACCGCGCCGTTCTGGTTCGCCTTCGTGGGCTCCGCGGTGATCCTGGCGCTGATCTGGAACCAGCTCGGGCACATCGCGCACGCGGACGAGGAGACCCTGGCCAGGGAGCCTGCGTGACCTACTCCCCGCGGTAGGACCCCAGGCTCCACTCGTTGCCCTCGGGGTCGGCCACGGTGCTGCCCCGGCCGCCGTAGTCCATGTCGGCCGGCTCGCGCACCGTGCGTGAAACCGTGCTCGAGCGCCCGCTGGTGCACGCGGTCGACGTCCGCGTCCTCGGCGAGGACGAGGTAGGCGAACGCGACACCGGTCGGGGCGCCGTCCGACGCCGAGCCGAACATGATCCCGCCGCCGCCCGGCCAGCTCATCTGGGCGTGCTCGACGCGGGTCGGGTCGTCCGGCGAGAAGTACGCCGCTGTCCTCTCGAGGCCGAGCCCGGCGGCCAGGTAGTCCAGCGCGGCGGCGGCGTCGCGGTAGCGGAGGGAGTGGAAGAGGGTCGTGTTCGTGGTCATGGCACCGAGACTGCCGCGATCGGCGACGCCGGGTCTTGGACGAATGGGTGCTCGGCGCGGAGGTACTCGCGCGGCGAGTAGCCGGAGATCTCGCGCCACTCGCGGTTGAGGTGCGGCTGGTCGGCGTAGCCGCTGACCGCCGCCACCTCCGCCAGCGGCAGGCCCGCCGCCACCCGCTGCCGGCTGCGGTCGAACCGGGTCACCCGGGCCGCCTCCTTGGGAGTGAGCCCGAACTCGGCCCGGAACCTCCCGCCCAGGCGTCGCCGGCTCCACCCGACGGCGGCGGCGAGGTCCGCGACCCGGGCGGTGCCGCCGGTGCGCTCGACGAGCGACCAGGCCCGCTCGAGCTCCGGGTGGGGGAGCCGGGCCGGCGCGTGGGCGGCCACCGCGGCCAGGAGGGCCCGGTCGAGGACGGCGAACCGTTCCTCCCAGGTCGCGCCCACCATCTCGTCGTACGCCGGCAGGGGGAGGAGGTCGTCCAGGGACACCATCGCGCGGGCAAGGTCGGCGGCCGGGACGCCGAGCAGCGCCCGGCAGCCGAGCGGCGTCAGGCCGAGCTGGAGGCCGTGCTGGAGGCCGTCGTGCCGGATGTCGACCGGGACGCTGTGCAGCCCCGACGCGAGCCCCCAGTAGCGCCCGCGCGTCTCCTCGTGCCCGTGCCAGGCGAGGTCGATCGGCTCGTCGAACGCGATCACCACGGTCAGCCGGTCGGACGGCATCCCGCGGTGCCGGCCGGGCACGGGGGCGCGGTGCCGGTAGCCGATGTAGGGGTCGACGTACGCCCGCAGCGCCGGGTGCGGGGACCGTCGGAGCGACTCGCCCTCCATGCGTGCCACGCTACGCCCGGCACGCGACCACCTCCCCGGATCGGGGGTGGCCCGCAGGTAGGGTGAGCCGCGCTGACTTCCCCCCGGACCGGTGCCCCGGTCCGGCCAGCGCGCCTTGCCGACCGCACCACGCGACCGATCGCTCAGGGGAGCCCAGACAAGGAGCCCAGGCTTGTACCTCAAGAGCCTGACCATGAAGGGCTTCAAGTCCTTCGCGTCCGCCACGACGCTCCAGCTCGAGCCCGGGATCACGTGCATCGTCGGCCCCAACGGCTCCGGCAAGTCCAACGTCGTCGACGCGCTCGCGTGGGTGATGGGTGAGCAGGGCGCGAAGTCGCTGCGCGGCGGCAAGATGGAGGACGTCATCTTCGCCGGCACCTCCGGCCGCCCGCCGCTGGGCCGCGCCGAGGTGGTGCTCACCATCGACAACAGCGACGGCGCGCTGCCGATCGAGTACGCCGAGGTGACGATCGGCCGCACCATGTTCCGCAACGGCGGCTCGGAGTACGCCATCAACGGCAACCCGTGCCGGCTGCTCGACGTGCAGGAGCTGCTCAGCGACTCCGGCATCGGCCGCGAGATGCACGTGATCGTCGGGCAGGGCCAGCTCGACACGATCCTGCACGCCACCCCCGAGGACCGGCGCGGCTTCATCGAGGAGGCGGCCGGCGTCCTCAAGCACCGCAAGCGCAAGGAGAAGGCGCTCCGCAAGCTCGAGTCGACCGACGGCAACCTGACCCGGCTGGCCGACCTGCTCAGCGAGATCCGGCGCCAGCTCAAGCCGCTGGGCCGGCAGGCCGAGGTGGCCCGCCGGGCCGCGGTCGTCCAGGCCGACGTCCGCGACGCCCGGGCCCGGCTGCTCGCCGACGACCTGGCGACCGCGCGGTCCTCGCTCCAGCAGGAGATCGCCGACGAGTCGATCCTGCTCGAGCGCAAGGAGGAGGTCGAGCGGGAGATCGGTGCCGCGCGCGAGCGCGAGGCCGCGCTCGAGGCCGCGCTCCGCGAGGACCTGCCGGCGCTGTCCCGGGCCCAGGAGACCTGGTTCGGGCTCTCCGGCCTGCGCGAGCGGATCCGGGGCACCCAGGGCCTGGCGACGGAGCGGGTGCGCAACGCCGCCGACCAGTCCGCCGAGGCGGAGGCCACCGGTGGCCGCGACCCCGACGAGCTGGAGGCCGAGGCCGAGCGGGTCGCTGCCCAGGAGGCCGGGATCCTGGCCGAGGTCGAGGGCAACCGCACCCGGCTCGAGGGCGCCGTCGCCGCCCGCCAGACAGCCGAGCAGCAGTTCGGCGACGAGGAGCGCCACGTCGCCGGCCTGCAGCGGGCCGCCGCCGACCGCCGCGAGGGCATGGCCCGGCTGCACGGCCAGGTCAACGGGCTGCGCAGCCGCTCCGCCGCCGCCGAGGAGGAGGTCGGTCGGCTGGCCACCGCCCGCGAGGCGGCGCTGGCCCGCGCCGCGGAGGCCCAGCGCGACTTCACCTCGCTGGAGACCCGGGTCGCGGGGCTCGACCAGGGTGAGGAGGGCCTCGACTCGGAGCACGAGGAGGCCAGCGCGCTGCTCGCCGACCTCGAGGACCGGCTGGCCTCGATCCGCGAGCAGGCCACCACGGCCGACCGCGAGCGGTCGTCGCTGGCCGCCCGCAAGGAGGCCCTCGAGATGGGCCTCAACCGCAAGGACGGCGCCGGTGCGCTGCTCGCCGCGACCGACTCGGTCTCCGGCATGCTCGGCTCGGTGGCCGCCCTGCTCTCGGTGCAGTCCGGCTACGAGGCCGCGGTCGCCGCCGCCCTGGGCGGCGCCGCCGACGCGGTCGCGGTGCGTGACGTCGACGCCGCGATCGGTGCCATCGACCACCTGAAGACCGACGACCTCGGCCGCGCCGGCATCCTGCTCGGCGGGGCCGGCGTCGACGACGCCGCGTGGCCCGGGCTGCCCGAGGGCGCCGTCTACGCGATGGACGTCGTCGAGTGCCCCGACGACCTGCGGCCGGCGCTCTCGCGGCTGCTGTTCAAGATCGCGGTCGTCGAGGAGCTGGTCGCGGCCAAGGAGCTCGTCGACGAGCTGCCCGACGTCACGGCGGTCACCCGCGACGGCGACCTGCTCGGCGCGCACTTCGCCTCCGGCGGCTCCTCGACCGCGCCCAGCCTGATCGAGGTGCAGGCGGCGGTCGACGAGGCCACCGAGCAGCTGGCCCGGGCCACCCACACCGTCGAGCGGCTCACGTTCGAGGCGCAGACCCTGGAGCAGCGGCGGCTCGACGCGGCCAACCGCGTCGACGTCGCGCTGGCCCGGCTGCACGAGTCCGACGCGACCCTGGCCGCCGTGGCCGAGGAGCTGGCCCAGTACGGCTCCGTCGCCCGGTCCGCCCGTGGCGAGGCCGAGCGGCTGGCCACCCAGATCGCCGCCGCCGAGGCCGCCCGCGAGCAGGCCGGTGCCGGCCTCGCCGAGCTGGAGCAGCGGCTGTCCGCGGCCGAGGCCGCCCCCGAGGAGGAGCCGGACACCTCGGCCCGCGAGCGGCTGGCCGACGGGGCCCGAGCCGCCCGGCAGGCCGAGATGGACGCCCGGCTCGCCCTGCGGACCGCCGAGGAGCGTGCCCGCGCCCTGCACGGCCGTGCCGACAGCCTGCGGCGCACCGCGCGGGCCGAGCGCGAGGCCCGGGCCCGGGCGATCGCGCGCCGCGAGCGCGTCCTGCGCGAGGGCCGCGCCGGCCAGGCTGTCGTCGCCGCCGCGGCCGTCGTGCTCGCCCGCCTCGAGGAGTCGGTCACCGCCGCCACCGTCGAGCGCACCCGCGTCGAGGACGGTCGCGCCGAGCCGCGAGCAGGAGCTGATGGCGGTGCGCGAACGGCTGCGCACGCTGGCCCGCGACCTCGACGAGCTGGTCAACTCCGCCCACCGCGACGAGATGGCCCGCACCCAGCAGCGCATGCGCATCGAGCAGATCGAGGAGCGCGCGCTGGAGGAGCTCGGGCTCGACGCCGACGGCCTGGTCGCCGACTACGGCCCCGACCAGGCGGTCCCGTTCACCGGCGAGGTGGCCGAGGGCGAGGCCATACCCGACGCGGCGCCGTACGACCGCGAGGAGCAGACCAAGCGGCTCCGGTCCGCGGAGCGGTCGCTGGCCCAGCTCGGCCGGATCAACCCGCTCGCGCTGGAGGAGTTCTCCGCGCTGGAGGAGCGGCACAAGTTCCTCACCGAGCAGCTCGAGGACCTCAAGAAGACCCGCCGCGACCTGATGGACATCGTGCGCGAGGTCGACGAGCGGGTCGAGCAGGTCTTCACCGAGGCCTACGCCGACGTGAGCAGCGGCGTTCGACTCCACGTTCTCCCGGCTGTTCCCCGGTGGCGAGGGCCGGCTGGTGCTGACCTCGCCCGACGACATGCTGGCCACCGGCGTCGAGGTCGAGGCCCGTCCGCCCGGGCAAGAAGGTCAAGCGGCTCTCGCTGCTGTCCGGCGGCGAGCGGTCGCTGGTCGCGGTGGCGTTCCTGGTGGCGCTGTTCAAGGCGCGGCCCTCGCCCTTCTACATCCTCGACGAGGTCGAGGCGGCGCTCGACGACACCAACCTCGGGCGGCTGCTGGAGATCTACGAGGAGCTGCGCGAGAACTCCCAGCTGCTCGTGATCACGCACCAGAAGCGGACGATGGAGGTCGGCGACGCGCTCTACGGGGTGACCATGCGCGGCGACGGCGTCTCCGCGGTGATCAGCCAGCGGCTGCGCGAGCAGGAGTCGGCTAGGATGGTGGGTTGTCACCGCTGTCACACGATACCACGGTCCCGTGGTACGTCCCTAGTGCCCATAGCAGACCGTACCCGACCGAGGCCGCAGCCAGCCACCACCGGACCACCTCATGACCCGACCCCGAGCAACCGACCGCCCGACGCGCGCCGACTACGTCGCCTGGCGGCAGGCCACCACGCGCTGGGCCGACGACGACGTCTACGGGCACCTCAACAACGCCGTCTACTTCGAGCTGATCGACACCGCGGTCAACGCGCACCTGGCGGAGACGGTCGGCCGCGACATCCGGACCCTGCCCGCGATCGGCGTGGTCGCGGAGGTGTCGTGCCGCTACTTCCGCGAGGTCGGCTACCCCGAGCCGATCGACCTCGGCCTCGTCGTCGACCGGGTCGGCACGTCGTCCGTCGTCTACCGGATCGGGCTGTTCCAGGGGGAGGGCGACGAGGCGGCCGCCGAGGGCCGCTTCGTGCACGTGTACGTCGACAACACCGACCCGGCGCGCCCCGTCACGCCGCTGCCGGACGAGGTCCGGGCCGCGGTCGAGCCGCTGCTGCGCGGCTGACCGCGCGCGGCGCCCGACCACGGGCGACCCTCTTGGCGGCGTGGTTCGGGGCGCGCTCCAGGCCCGGGTATCCTTTGGATCGTTCCATTCGACGATGACTCGGAGTTCCTGCCCCATGTTGTGGATGCTGCTGGCACTGTTCCTGATCCTCGTGGTGGCCGGACTCGTGGTGCTCTACGTCGCCTACCCGCACCGGGGCGAGGAGATGCCGGTGGTGCCCGTGCTGGGTGACGCGATGCGGTCCGCGGCCGACGCGATCCCGAGGCTCGACGCCGACGAGGTGCGCGCGGCGCTGCGGCGCTGACGCCGCCCCACCCGCAGGTCCGCGACCTGCCCCTGATGGTTGGATGAACCGGTGGCCACCTTCACCCTGATCTTCCTCGATCATCGTCCTCGCGATCGTCGTCGTCGGCGCCGTCGGCCTGGTGGCGCTGCTACGCCGACGCCCGCAGCCGCCGGTTCCGCCGCGGCCGGACGGGCCGGTGATCACGCGGGACGAGGCCGCGTCGCTCGCCGACCCGGAGACCACCGATCATGGCACCGTCGACGGCATCCCGCCGGAGTCCGAGGAGCCGGCTGCCGGGACCACCACGCTCGAGCGTCCGGAGTCGGCCGTCCAGCCGGCTGGTCCGGCTGCGGCAGCGGCTGGCGCGCTCCCAGAGCGGGCTGGGCCGCGGCCTGCTCGCCCTGCTCTCCCGCGACCGGCTGGACGACGACACGTGGGAGGACATCGAGGACACCCTGATCACCGCGGACGTCGGCGTCACGCCGACCCACGAGCTGGTCGAGCGGCTGCGCACCCGGCTCCGCGTCGAGGGCGGCGACGGCGCCACCGTGCGCAGCGTCCTCCACGACGAGCTGCTCACCCTGGTCGACCCGTCGCTGGACCGCCGGCTCGGCATCACCGGTGCCGACGGCAAGCCGGGCGTCGTGCTCGTGGTGGGCGTCAACGGCACCGGCAAGACCACGACGGTGGGCAAGCTGGCCCGGATCCTGGTCGCGGAGGACAAGAGCGTGCTCCTCGGTGCGGCCGACACCTTCCGGGCCGCGGCGGCCGAGCAGCTCACCACCTGGGGCCAGCGGGTCGGCGTCGACGTCGTGAGCGGCCCCGAGGGCGGCGACCCGGCCAGCGTGGCGTTCGAGGCGGTCCGTCAGGGCGTCGAGCGACCCTCCGACGTGGTGATCGTCGACACCGCGGGCCGGCTCCAGAACAAGGCCGGCCTGATGGACGAGCTGGGCAAGGTCAAGCGGGTCGTCGAGAAGCAGGCGCCGGTCACCGAGGTGCTGCTCGTGCTCGACGCCACCACCGGCCAGAACGGGTTGACCCAGGCGCGCGTGTTCTCCGAGGTGGTCGACGTGACCGGCATCGTGCTCACCAAGCTCGACGGGTCCGCCAAGGGCGGGATCGTGATCGCCGTGCAGCGCGAGCTCGGGGTGCCGGTCAAGCTGGTCGGGCTCGGCGAGGGTGCCGACGACCTCGCGCCGTTCGACCCGTCCGGGTTCGTCGACGCGCTGCTCGGCGAGAGCTGAGTCTCAGGCGCCGCAGCCGCGGATCACGAGGTCGACGAGGCTGTCGAGCTCGCTGGGCTCCGGGAGCGACATCTCGGTGATCGTGCGCACCGCCAGGATGCCGGAGATGATCTGGACGGCGGCCGAGACGTTCGCGTCGCGACGCACCTCGCCGCGGGCGATCGCGCGCTGGAACATCATCCGTGGCGGAGTCCTCGGCCCGGTTGTTGGCGGCCCGGTAGAGCGCGGCGATCCGCGGGTCGCGCACCGACTCGGCGATGCAGGTGCGGATGTAGGCCGAGCCCTGCTCGGAGTTGGCGAACGCGAGCACCTGGGCGAACGCCTCGCGCAGGTCGCCCTCGATGCTGCCGGTGTCCGGCGTCGGCATCTGCGCGTCGTACAGCTGGCCCATGGCCGCGACGGCGAGGTCTTCCTTCTTGGCCCAGCGGCGGTAGACGGTCGCCTTGCCCACGTGGGCACGGGCGGCGACGTCGTCGACGGTCATGTTGTCGAACCCGTGGGCGAGGATCAGCGCGGCGGCGGCATCGAGGATGCGGCCGTCGGCCTCGGGGTCGCGGGGGCGGCCTCGCTTGCGGCGCACGGGTACCGGCTCGGGCGCTACGCCCGGGGGTAGTCCGGCGGGGCTGGTCATCGTCACCTCACGAGGGTAGGGGGCAAACCGGGCGGTTCGCCGGGTTTTCGGCGATCTCCGCGGTTCACGTACCTGTAACACGAATCGCACCAGACGTGACGAGAACGAAACACCCAGGGGTGGGTGCCGAAACACCGTCCGACCACAGTTCTGGCAACGAGGCGGGGCTCGGGTCCACGACAGCGCAGTCGCCGGGCCCCGCCGTACCCCTGACCACTGGGTCTGATCAATGGGAGGTCCCATGAACACCGGCGACACCGCCTGGGTTCTCGCGTCGTCGGCGCTCGTGCTGCTGATGACGCCCGGCTTGGCGTTCTTCTACGGCGGCATGGTCCGCTCCAAGAGCGTCCTCAACATGCTCATGATGAGCTTCGCCACGATCGGCATCGTCTCGCTGCTCTGGGTGCTCTACGGCTTCTCCGTCGCCTTCGGCACCGAGAAGAGCGGTCTCTGGGGCGGCTTCGGCTGGGCCGGGATGAAGCACCTCACCACGACCGAGGTGACGATCAACGGCGGCGTGTACGGGATCCCGCTCCTGGTCTTCGCGGCGTTCCAGCTGATGTTCGCGGTGATCACGCCCGCGCTGATCAGCGGCGCGATCGCCGACCGCGCCAAGTTCGGCACCTGGATGATCTTCGTCGCGCTCTGGGTGACCATCGTGTACTTCCCGGTCGCGCACTGGGTGTTCGACTTCGGCGACAAGGACGGCAACGGCGCGGGCTGGCTCGCTGCCAGGGGCGTCCTCGACTTTGCGGGCGGTACGGCGGTCCACGTCAACGCCGGCGCCGCCGGACTCGCCCTGGCGCTTGTCCTGGGCAAGCGGATCGGGTGGAAGAAGGACCCGATGCGTCCGCACAACCTGACCCTCGTGATGCTGGGTGCCGGGCTCCTGTGGTTCGGCTGGTTCGGCTTCAACGCGGGCTCGGCCCTCGGCGCCAACGCGCTCGCCGGCCAGGCGTTCTTCACCACGATGATCGCCACCGCGACCGCGATGCTCGGCTGGCTGGCCGTGGAGCGCCTCCGGGACGGGCACTACACCAGCCTGGGTGCCGCCTCCGGCGCCGTGGCCGGTCTGGTCGCGATCACCCCGGCGTGTGCGTTCGTCACCCCGGTGGGCTCGATCGTGATCGGCATGCTCGCCGGTGCGATCTGCTCGCTGGCGGTGGGCCTGAAGTGGCGGCTCGGCTTCGACGACTCGCTCGACGTGGTCGGCGTCCACCTGGTCGGCGGTGCCTTCGGGGCTCTCTCGCTCGGCTTCCTCGCCCAGGGCGAGGGACTCTTCTACGGTGGGGACATCAGCCTCCTGGGCAAGCAGGCCCTGGCGGTGGGAGCCGTGGGAGGTTACTCGTTCGTGCTGGCCTACGCGATCGGCAAGGCACTCGACCTGACCGTCGGCTTCCGGATCCCCGCGGAGGACGAGGTCGAGGGCATCGACCTGTTCGCCCACGCGGAGACCGGCTACGACATCCACTCCGCCGGCACGGGTTCAGGTGCGCTCACGGGCAAGCCCGGCGCACTCGTCCAGGCCGGCGCGGAAGCAAGGGGAGTGAACGCATGAAGCTCGTGACAGCGGTGATCAAGCCGCACAAGTGGGACGAGGTCCGCGAGGCCCTGGAGACGTTCGGCGTCACCGGGATGACCGTCTCGGAGGTCAGCGGCTACGGCCGGCAGAAGGGCCACACCGAGGTCTACCGCGGCGCGGAGTACGACATCGCGCTGGTCCCGAAGATCCGGATCGAGATCGTGGTCGACGACGGTGACGTCGAGGACGTCGCCGGCATCATCGTGAAGTCGGCGCAGACCGGCCGGATCGGTGACGGCAAGGTCTGGGTCTCCCCGGTCGAGAGCGTCGTGCGGGTCCGCACCGGCGACCGCGACGGGGCGGCGATCTAGCGAGGGGTGTGTCGGTTCCCCACACTTGTCCCGCAACTGCACCGAGATCTGGCCGATCCGGTGCAGTTCCGGGACAAGTGTGGGGAAACCGCACGCCCACCACCGACGCTCAGGACTCCCCGGCGATCAGGTACTTCCCGCCCTGGAAGTCGAGGTCCAGGGAGACCGCATCGCTGCGGTGCCCGCCGTCGTCGCGGACGTAGGCGACGTCGTAGCTGACGGTCAGGTTGTCGGCGTCGGGCTCGATGTTGCTCGGGGTCGCGGTCGCGATGGTGTCCCAGAAGCCGGAGTAGCCCTCGAGGCCGCCGCTCTGGTCCTGGAACTCCGGCGTCAGCTGCGCGAACGTCGCCTCCGGGTCCTTCGGTGCGGTCGCCAGGTAGCTCTCGATGAACGAGGTGATCCCCTTGTCGGTGGCCTCCGAGGACGCGGGCGTGGTGCTGGCCGACGTGCCGTCCGCCCGGGCTGGTGCCCGCGCTCGGCCCGGCCTCCGGCTGGCCGCCGCCACTCATGCCGCGGACGAGGAACGCGACGAACAGCAGCGCGATCACCGCGACCAGGGCGATCGCGATCAGACCCTCGAGGGGTATCCGGCGGCGGCGTCGGGACGGCGCGGGCGCGACCGACGGCTCGCCCCGGATCACGCTGGTGGGCTCCGCCACGGGTGCGGCGGGCACCGGCAGCGGCGCGGGCGCGACCTCGGCCGCCGGCATGGTCTGGGTCGCGAGGACCACCGTCCGGGCCGCCCGCGAGGTACGCCGCGGCGCGGGTGGAGTCCCACCTGCTGCTCGGGTCGTGGCGCATCAGCTGGCCGATCAGCGGCGCGAGCCAACCGGCGCGCTCCGGCTGCGGCACCGGCTCGTTGACGATCCGGTAGAGGGTGCCGATCACGTTGCCGTCGACCGTCTCGTACGGCGCGTGTCCCTCCACCGCGTGGAAGATGGTCGCCCCCAGCGACCACATGTCGCTGGCCGGCGTCGCCGGAGAGCCGCCCGCCACCTCCGGGGCGAGGAAGCCGGGCGAGCCGACGAGGAGGCCGGTCCGGGTGAGCTGCTGGTCGGCCTCGAGCCGGGCGATGCCGAAGTCGCCCAGCTTCACCTGCCCCTCCGGCGTGACCAGGATGTTGCTCGGCTTGACGTCGCGGTGCACGATCCCCGCCTCGTGCGCGGCGGCCAGCGCTGCTGCGGCCTGCGCGATCAGCGTCGCCGCGGCGTCGGGGGAGAGCGGGCCGCCGCGGCGCACCAGCTCGGCGAGGTTCTCCGACTCGACGTACTCCATCACCAGCCAGTGCTGGCCGGCCTCCTCCACCAGGTCGAAGACCACCACCACGTGCTCGTGGTGGAGCCTCGCCGACACCTGCGCCTCGCGGCGCACCCGGTCGAGGTCGGCGTCGGAGGTGCCGGGCAGGGCGCCGATGCGCTTGGCGGCGACCCGCCGCCGCAGGAGGATGTCCTCGGCCAGCCACACCTCGCCCATGCCGCCGCGCCCGATCTCGCGCTCGAGACGGTAGCGGCCGGCAATGGTGGTCACACGGCAAGGCTAGGTGCAGCGGTCACGGCCGGGCTCCCCCTTGGGGATACGGCTCCGGGCATCAGCTGCCGTGGACTCTCGCCGTCGATCAGGTAGCTGTCGCCGTCGGGCACCAGGTCGAGGGTGGAGGAGCCTTCGCGTCGGCTGCCGTCCTGCAACCGGTAGCTGACGTCGTAGCTGACGGTCATCGCCTCCTCGTCGGCCTCGACGTTGCTCGGGGTGGCGGTCTCGATGGTGTCCCAGAAACCCTTGTAGCCGCGGTAGCCGCCGCTCTCCCGCTGGAACTTCCGGGTGAGCTGGCTGAAGGTCGCGCGGGGGTCCTCCGGTGCGGTCGCGAGGTAGTCGCCCACGAAGCTGCTCATCTCCTCGGCGTTGCCGGACGGTGACGCGCTCTCGGTCGGGGACTCGGTCGGGGACTCGGTCGGGGACTCGGTCGGGGTCTCGCTCGGGGTCTCGCTGGGCGACTCCGACGGGCTGCTCGAGGACGAGGCCGAGGACGGGCTCTCGCTGCTGGTGGGCGCCGCGGCCGATGACCCCGGCTTCTCTCCCCGCGTGAGCAGAACCGCGGCCACCGCGACCAGGACGATGGCCAGGGCCGCGGCCGCGACGATCAGCCAGGTACGGCGGCCGCCCCGGTCGTCGTCCACCGGAGGGGCGGGCGCCGGGCCCGTCTCCGGGGCGGGCTCGGGGGCGGTCTCGGGGCGGGCTCGGCGGCGGGCTCGGGGCCGTCACCGGGGCCGCCACCGCCGGTGCCACGGCCGGCATCCGGAGCGTGGCCGTCGCCTGGTCGGGACCCGCATCCAGGAACGCCCGCACATCGGTGGCGTCCAAGCGCTCAGCCGGGTCGCGGAGCATCAGGTGCTCGACCAGCGGCGCCAGCCATCCGGCGTGCTCGGGACGGGGCGGCTCCTCGTGCACGATCCGGTACATCAGGCCCAGCAGGTTGCCGTCGCTGGGGAACGGTGGGTGACCCTCGACGGCGTGGAAGACGGTGGCGCCCAGCGACCACATGTCGCTGGCGGTCGTGGCCGGGGCGCCGCCGGCGACCTCCGGGGCGAGGAAGGCAGGGGAGCCGCACGACCAGGCCGGTCTGCGTGAGGACGGTGTCGGACTCCAGCCGGGCGATGCCGAAGTCGCTCAGCTTGACCGTCCCCGCCGGGGTGACCAGCAGGTTGCTGGGCTTGACGTCGCGGTGCACGATGCCGGCCGCATGGGCCGCTGCGAGGGCGATCGCGGCCTGGCGGACCAACCCGGCCGCCTCATCCGGCGGCAGGGCTCCCAAGCGGTCGACGCGTTCGGCGAGGTTCTCCGACTCGACGTACTCCATCACCAGCCAGTGCTCGTCACGCTCCTGCACCAGGTCGAACACGACGACCACGTGCTCGTGGTTGAGTCGTGCCGAGACGTGCGCCTCACGCCGCACCCGGTCGATGTCGGCCTCAGAGCGGCCGGGCAACGCTCCGATGCGCTTGAGCGCGACCTCGCGCCCGAGAACCGTGTCCTCGGCCAGCCACACCGCGCCGGTGCCGCCGCGTCCGACTTCGCGCACGAGCCGGTACCTGTTGGCGATCGTGGTCATCGGGTCAAGGCTAGACACTGGTGTGCGGGGTGCGTCCCACCCCTGCGGGTCCGGCGGCCGGTCCCGCCTCGGTGAGGCGCGTAACACGGGGGTAACCCGCGGGCCCCACGATGGGACACCCGCAACCGGGAGGAGTGCCGTGACCGCGAGCGACCGGAGCGCCCGCACCCGGGCGGCCGACGAGCTGTGCGCGGATGCGTTCACCGGGGCCGCGTGCCCTGAGAGTCGGGGTCGCCCTGGTCGCCGTCGGCGGGTACGGACGCGAGCGAGCTCGCGCCGTACAGCGACCTCGACGTAGTGCTCGTGCACGACCCGGGCGTGGAGCCCGGCGACTGGGCGAGTGAGGTCTGGTACCCGCTGTGGGACTCGGGCGCGAACATCGACCACTCCGTGCGTTCGCTGACCGAGGCGGCGGAGCAGGCGTCGGCCGATCTCCGGGTGGCGATGGGGCTGCTCGACGCCCGGCACCTGGCCGGTGACCCGAACCTCACGCTCCGGCTGAGAAGTGCGCTGCTCACCCAGTGGCGCCGCGACGCCCGGGAGCGGCTGGCCGAGCTGCACCAGCTCGTGACCGGGCGGGGCGACCTGCTCGGCGAGCTCGCCCACTCGTCGGTGCCGGACCTCAAGGAGTCGGTAGGTGGCCTCCGCGACGCGACGGTGCTCAAGGCCCTGGTCGCCAGCTGGCTGGTCGACGTGCCGCACGTGGACCTGGAGCGCTCCCGCGGTGCGCTGCTCGACGTCCGCGACGCCCTGCACGGCGTGGCCGGGCGCGCCACCGACCGGGTGGTGCCGGAGTACTGGCCGGACATCGCGGAGGTGCTGGGGCTGGCCGACGCGACCACGGCGCAGCGGCACACCCGGGCCCTCGGTCGCCGGATCACGCACCTGAGCCGGCTGGCGTGGCGCCGGGCCGAGGCGGTGCTGTCCCGGCCCAGCGTGACCGGAGCGCGGCGACCGGCGCTGGAGCCGATCGCGAGCGGGGTCGCGGTCTCGCGCGGTGAGGTGGTGCTGGACGCCGGGGTGCGCGCGGCCGACGACCCGTGCCTGCTGCTGCGTGCGGCCGCGGAGGCCGCCGAGCGTGACCTGGTGCTGCCACCGACCACCGCCGCGAGGCTGGTGCGCGACTGCCCGCCGCTGCCGGTGCCCTGGCCGGCCGAGGCGCGCGACCTGATGGTGCGGCTGCTCGCCGCGGGTCCGGGTCTCCTCGCGGTGTGGGAGACGCTCGACGAGACCGGCGCCGTGCAGACGATCCTTCCCGAGTGGGAGCAGGTCCGGCTGCTGCCGCACGCCTCGGTGGTGCACCGGTTCACGGTCGACCGGCACATGGTGGAGACCTGCATCGAGGCGTCCGCCCTGATCCGGCGGGTGGCCCGGCCCGACGTGCTGATGGCGGCCGCGCTGCTGCACGACATCGGCAAGGGCCGGCTCACCGAGCACTGCGTCGCGGGGGAGCCGGTCGCACGCGAGGTCGCTGCGCCGGATGGGCTTCGACGAGCGCGAGGTGCGAGCTGGTCGGGCACCTGGTGCGCTGGCACCTGCTGCTGCCCGAGACGGCGACGACCCGCGACCCGGACGACCCGGCGACGGTGCTGACGGTCACCGAGCGGGTGCCGGACCGCGAGGAGCTCGAGCTGCTGATGACGCTGACCGAGGCCGACGCGCGAGCGACCTCGGACAAGGCGTGGACGTCGTGGCGCGCCGGGCTGGTCCGGCAGCTCTTCCGGCGCGCGGCGGACGCGCTCTCGGACACGCCGTCGGTGCCGCGACGCCCTCCGACCCGGAGCTTGCAGATCCCGGACAAGGTGCTCGAGGACCCGGAGCGGGTCTGGGTGGAGGTGCGGCCGACGGACGACGGCAGCGAGGTCACCGTCGTGTCCGGTGACCGGGTCGGCCTGCTTGCCGACGCCGCCGCGATGATCGCGCATGCAGCGGATCTCGGTGCGGGCCGCACGGGCGTGGACCGTGGACCAGGTGGCGGTCTCGCAGTGGCAGGTGGGGGAGACGGAGCTCGACGAGCGCGTGCTCCTGCAGCGCCTGGAGAACATCGTCGAGGGCCGCGTCGACGCCAGGTCCCGCCTCGCTCGTCGTACGGCCGCGCGGCTGGAGCCGACGGTCGCGGTGCGCCCGGAGGCGTCGGTGCAGGCCACGGTCCTCGAGGTGCGCACCGAGGACCGGCCGGGGGTCATCCACACGGTGTGCCGCACGCTCGCCGACCTCGGTGTCTCGGTGCGGTCCGCGCACGTCACCACGCTGGGGCCGCAGGCCGTCGACGTGTTCTACGTGCAGGAGAGCGGTGCCGGCGCGCTGAGCGAGACCCGCGCGGCCGACGCCGCGCACGCCGTGCGGGCGGCGCTGCTGGACACGGTTACCCTTGAGGAGCGGGCCTGAGCATGGCTCGCGTTTTCGTGATCAACCCCTGAGGACTGAACGCCACCGTGTTTGCCACGCTCTCCGACCGGCTCGCCGACACCTTCAAGAACCTCCGCGGCAAGGGACGGCTCTCCGACGCCGACATCGACGCCACGGCACGCGAGATCCGGATCGCGCTGCTCGAGGCGGACGTCGCGCTGCCCGTGGTCAAGGAGTTCGTCGGCGCGGTCAAGGAGCGGGCCCGGGGCGAGGAGGTCAGCGGCGCGCTCAACCCCGCGCAGCAGATCGTCAAGATCGTCAACGAGGAGCTGGTCACGATCCTCGGCGGCGAGACCCGCCGGCTGCGCTTCGCGAAGACCCCGCCGACCGTGATCATGCTGGCCGGCCTCCAGGGCGCCGGCAAGACGACCCTCGCGGCCAAGCTCGCGCTGTGGCTCAAGGAGCAGGGCAAGAGCCCGATGCTCGTCGCGGCCGACCTCCAGCGGCCCAACGCGGTCAACCAGCTCCAGGTCAACGGTGACCGCGCCGGGGTCACGGTCTACGCGCCCGAGCCCGGCAACGGCGTCGGCGACCCGGTGGCGGTCGCGAAGGGTGGCGTGGAGGAGGCCCGTCGTACCCTCCACGACGTCGTGATCGTCGACACCGCCGGCCGCCTCGGCATCGACGAGGAGCTGATGCGGCAGGCCGCCGACATCCGCGACGCGGTGGTCCCCGACGAGGTGCTGTTCGTCGTCGACGCGATGATCGGCCAGGACGCCGTCGCGACGGCGCAGGCGTTCCTCGACGGCGTCGGGTACGACGGCGTGGTGCTGACCAAGCTCGACGGTGACGCCCGCGGTGGCGCCGCGCTGTCGATCGCGTCGATGACCGGCAAGCCCGTCATGTTCGCGTCGGCGGGGAGAAGCTCACCGACTTCGACCTCTTCCACCCCGACCGGATGGCCTCGCGGATCCTCGGCATGGGCGACATGCTCACCCTGATCGAGCAGGCCGAGAAGACCTTCGACCAGGAGCAGGCGGCCAAGGCGGCCGGCAAGCTGATGGGACAGGGCGGCGAGTTCACGCTCGACGACTTCCTCGAGCAGATGCAGCAGGTGCGCAAGCTCGGCTCGATGTCGAAGATCATGGGGATGCTCCCCGGGATGGGGCAGTTCCGCGACCAGATCGACAACTTCGACGAGCGTGAGATCGACCGGATCCAGGCCGTCATCCGGTCGATGACGCCGGCCGAGCGGGCCAACCCGAAGATGATCGACGGGTCCCGCCGGTCCCGGATCGCGAAGGGCTCCGGCCGCACCGTCGCCGAGGTCAACCAGCTCGTCGACCGGTTCTTCCAGGCCCGCCGGATGATGGAGTCGATGGCCCGTGGCGGCGGCATGCCCGGTCTCCCCGGCGCGCCCGGCATGGGGATCGGCAAGCGCTCCAAGGCCCGCCAGGCCCCGCAGGCCAAGAAGGGCAAGGGCAAGCGCGTCTCCGGCAACCCGGCCAAGCGCGCCCAGCAGGCGCAGCAGTCGGACGAGAAGCCGGCCGCCAACCCGTTCGGGATCGACCAGGACGGCGACGCCCCCGAGCTCGACCCGGCGGACTTCCAGCTCCCGGCCGGGCTGGACAAGTACCTGAAGTAGCCGTCGTGCCGGGCCGGGCGTCCGGCCGTCCGTCGACCGGTAACGTCCCGCGCATGGCAGACGCCCTGTGGTTCAGCGGACCGGTGCTCCCCGACACCGAGCGGCGTGACCTGTACGTCGTCGACGGGCTGGTGACCTACGAGCCCCAGCCGCGGCGCCGAGCTGGTCGCCGAGGGGTGGATCGTGCCCGGGCTGGTCGACGCGCACTGCCACGTCGGGCTCGACGCGCACGGCGGCGTCAGCGACGAGGAGAGCGAGCAGCAGGCGATCGCCGACCGCGACGCGGGGGCGCTGCTGCTGCGCGACTGCGGGTCCCCGGTCGACACCAGCTGGATCCACGACCGCGACGACCTGCCGCGCCTGATCCGGGCCGGCCGGCACATCGCGCGCACCCGGCGCTACATCCGCAACTTCGCCCACGAGGTCGAGCCCGACCGAGCTCGCGGCGTACGTCGCCCAGGAGGCGCAGCGCGGGGACGGCTGGGTCAAGCTCGTCGGCGACTGGATCGAGCGCGACAGCGGCGACCTCGCGCCGTCGTTCCCGCCGGAGTCGTTCGCCGAGGCGATCGCGCGTCGCGCACGAGCACGGCGCGAAGGTCACCGCCCACTGCTTCGGCGAGGCGGTGCTGCCCGGGCTGATCGAGGGCGGCATCGACTGCATCGAGCACGGCACCGGCCTCTCGACCGACCTGATCGACGCGATGGTCGAGCGAGGCAGTCGCGCTGGTGCCGACCGTGGTGCAGCTCGACAACTTCCCGGGCTACGCCGACGCGGCGGCCGAGAAGTTCCCGGCGTACGCCGACCACATGCGCGACCTCCACGCCCGCCGGCGCGACACGATCATGGCGGCGTACGAGGCGGGCGTCGCGATCTACGCCGGCACCGACGCCGGCGGGGTGCTGCCCCACGGCGGCATCGCCGACGAGGTGCTCGAGCTCGCGGCCTACGGCTTCAAGCCGGCCGACGCCCTCGGGGCCGCGTCCTGGCGCGCGCGCGCCTGGCTCGGCCACGACGGCACGCTGGCCGAGGGCACGTCCGCGGACTTCGTCGTCGTCCCACCGCGACCCGCTGGAGGACCTCACCGCGCTGCGCGAGCCCACGCGGGTCGTGCTGCGCGGCGCGGTCGTGGCCTGAGCCGACCGGTCGGCGGCTCGAGCGCCGTGCGGCTCGCGGCTGGGTGCGGCGTCCGCGGGCTTGCGTGCTGAACCACAGGATCGTGGTCACCAGCAGGACCACGAACCCGGCGCCGCCGAGCACCAGGATCGCCCCGACCCCGCGCAGCACGGCGCCGCCGAGCCGATGCCGTGTCGACCGGCTGGCCGAGCCGGACCTGCGCGACGTCGTCGGCGACCGGGCCGTGCAGGTGATCGCGATCGTCGCCGTCGCCGGAGCTGTCGATCTGGGTGAACGCCCGCCACTCGCTGGCCCGCCCGTGGTGACCGGTGATGGTGTCCGACGATCGTGCGCTTGAGCAGCGCCTGTCCGGAGCCGTCGACGAGGTCGCAGTCCGGCGGCGCGTGCGCCCGACTGACGAAGAGCATCCGCGGGTACCTGTTCGCGGGCGAGCGCGATCGGCGGCCGCCTGGCCGTTGGCCGTGATCACGCCGTCCTGGCGGTGGCGGCGCCGGACCGCCGTGATGATCACCACCGATGCCGCCGAGCCACGATGCCGAGCAGCATCAGCACCGCGCCGAGCGGCGAACCACAGGGCCCGAGGTGCGCCGGCGTGTGGCGCGCTCGCGGCGTACGGCGTGGCTACGGCTGCGGCGGCGGCCTCGCTCATCGGTCAGTCGACTCCGGCGGCGGCTCGGCTCACCAGTCTCGCGGTGACCAGTCTGGGCGGAGCGCGGCTCGCGCGCGGGGGAACGGGGAACCGGCCTGATTTTCGCCGGGAGGGCGAACGCTGGCAGAATCACGCCGAGTCCTGTGCCCGTCGGTCCCTCTCAACCGCGCGGTCCGGGCCCCTTCGAGTGGCAACGCGCCGGCCCCACCGGCAGTCGTGGCCCTCACCCACACACAAGTTCCAAGGAGACACCACACACGTGGCCGTCAAGATTCGTCTGAAGCGCATGGGCAAGATCCGTCAGCCGCACTACCGCGTCGTCGTCGTCGACGGCCGGAAGAAGCGGGACGGCAAGGTCATCGAGGAGATCGGCAAGTACCACCCGAAGCAGGAGCCCTCGTTCATCGAGGTCACCTCCGACCGGGCGCAGTACTGGCTCGGCGTCGGCGCGCAGCCGTCCGAGGCCGTCGAGGCGATCCTCAAGATCACCGGCGACTGGCAGAAGTTCAAGGGCCTGCCGGGCACCGAGGGCACCCTGCGGGTGGCCGAGCCCAAGCGGGACAAGACCGAGCTGTTCAACGAGGCGCTCAAGGACTCCGCCAACGAGCCGAAGGCCGGGGCGACCACCAGGAAGAAGACCGCGGCCAAGGCCGCTCCCGCCGACGAGGCCCCCGTGGCGCCGCCGGTCGAGGAGAAGCCGGCTGCCGAGGCACCCGCCGAGGCTCCTGCCGAGGAGACCCCGCCGCCGAGGCACCGCTGCCGAGGCCGCTGCCGAGGAGCCCGCTGCCGAGGCCGTGCCGCCGAGCCCGCCGCCGAGGCCGACGCCGAGAAGTCCGAGGGCTGACCGGCGTGCTGGCCGACGCGCTCGAGCACCTGGTCCGCGGCATCGTCGACAACCCCGACGACGTCTCGGTCCGCGACAAGCAGCTGCGGCGCGGCTCGATCCTCGAGGTCCGGGTGCACCCCGACGACCTCGGCAAGGTGATCGGGCGCGGTGGCCGGACGGCCACCGCCTTCCGCACCGTGATCTCCGCGATCGCGGGGCGCGGCGGCCCGAACATCGACTTCGTCGACGTCGACCGGCGTCGCTGACCGCTCGCTCCACGTTCCCTCCGAGCGCTGGGACACTGCCTGACGTGAGCGACATCGAGGTCTGCGTCGGCCGGATCGGCAAGGCGCACGGCGTCCGTGGCGAGGTCTCGGTCGAGGTCCGCACCGACGAGCCCGAGCGCCGCTTCGTCGACGGTGCCGTGCTGCGTCCCGCGGCCGGCACCCGGCGCTGCCCGCGGTCCTCACCGTCGCCGGCACCCGCTGGCACCAGGACCGGCTGCTGGTGCGCTTCGCGGAGGTGCCCGACCGAAGCGCTGCCGAGCAGACCCGCGGTGCGCTGCTGTACGTCGACCTCCCGCCGGACGAGGTGCCCGACGACCCGGAGGAGTTCTACGACCACCAGCTGGTCGGGCTGACCGCCGAGGACACCGACGGCACCCGGATCGGCGTCGTCACCGAGGTCCTGCACCACGCCGGCCAGGAGCTGCTGGTGCTCGACGCCGACGGCCGCGAGGTCCTGGTGCCGTTCGTGACCGCGCTGGTGCCGACGGTCGACGTGGCGGGCGGCCGGCTGGTCGTCGCCGACCGGCCGGGTCTCGTCAGCGGCGAGCCCGAGTGAGCCGCGATGAGAGCCCCGCATGAGGATCGACGTCGTCACGATCTTCCCCGACTACCTGCGTCCCCTCGAGCTCTCCCTGCCCGGCAAGGCGCGCGACAGCGGGCTGCTCGACCTCCGGGTGCACGACCTGCGCGACTGGACGCACGACCGGCACCGCACCGTCGACGACACTCCGTACGGCGGTGGCGCCGGCATGGTGATGAAGCCCGAGCCGTGGGGCGAGGCGCTCGACGCGGTCGTCGACGGGCTCGACCACCGGTGGCCGGGCCACGCTCGTCGTACCCACCCCGGCGGGCGAGCCCTTCCACCAGAGCGTCGCCGCCGACCTCGCCACGCGCGAGCACCTGGTGTTCGCCTGCGGCCGCTACGAGGGCATCGACCAGCGGGTGATCGACGACGCCCGCGGCCGGATGGAGGTCCGCGAGGTCTCGCTCGGCGACTACGTGCTCAACGGCGGCGAGGTGGCCGCGCTCGCGATGGTCGAGGCCGTGGTGCGGCTGCTGCCCGGGTTCATGGGCAACGCCGCGTCGCTCGCGGAGGAGTCGCACGGCGACGTCGCGGGCTGCTCGAGTACCCCGTCTACACCAAGCCGCCGAGCTGGCGCGGCCACGACGTCCCCGACGTGCTGCTCTCCGGCGACCACGCCCGGATCGAGGCCTGGCGGCGCGACCAGTCCCGCCGGCGTACGGCGGAGCGGCGCCCCGACCTGCTGGCCCCGTCCGCCGTCGGCGACCTGGTCATCCGCCCGGTGCGGCCCGGCGACGCGGGAGAGCTGCTGACCCTCCAGCGCGCCTGCTGGGTGCAGGAGCAGCAGGCCAACCCCGACGTCCCGATCGACGCGCTGACCGAGTCGTACGACGACGTGCGGGCGTGGATCGGTGAGGGCACGGTCCTGGTTGCGCACCGCGCGGGCCGGCTGGTCGGCGCCGTCCGTGGCCGGCTCGCACGACGCGTTCTGGGACATCGGGCGGCTGATGGTCGCCCCCGACCTGCAGGGCGAGGGGCTGGGCCGGGTGCTGCTGGAGCGGATCGAGGCCGCCGCTCCGGAGGAGCGCGGCCGGCTTCGAGCTGTTCACCGGCGCGGGCAGCCTGCGCAACCAGCGGATGTACAAGAAGGCGGGCTACCGGCTCCGCGGGGAGCGCAGCCCGGGCGTGGTCCGGATGACCAAGGTCCGCCGCGGCTGACGATTTCGTCGCGCTGCCCGGCCTGTGGCAGACTTTGCCCTTGGTCCAGCCGGCCGAAGGGCGGTTCCGCGCGAGCGGAGAGCCTGCGTCGGGTTCCTGCCACAGGGGGAGCCTCACGCCGCCGGCACCACGGCTGGCACCGCACATGTGAACACCGATCCGCCAACCGCGGCTGACCTGTGGCACTCGCGAGGAGACATCTCATGTCGAACGTCATCGACGCCCTGAACGCCGCGACTCTTCGCGACGACGTTCCCGCCTTCCGGGCCGGCGACACGGTCAAGGTCCACGTCAAGGTGGTCGAGGGCAACCGCTCCCGTGTCCAGGTCTTCCAGGGCGTGGTGATCCGCGTCCAGGGCTCCGGTGTGGGTCGCACCTTCACCGTCCGCAAGGTCTCCTTCGGCGTCGGCGTCGAGCGCACCTTCCCGATCCACTCCCCGATCTTCGAGCAGATCGAGATCGTGACGCGGGGCGACGTCCGCCGCGCGAAGCTGTACTACCTGCGCAACCTGCGCGGCAAGGCGGCCAAGATCAAGGAGCGTCGCGAGGCGTGACCACCCCGACGGGTGGCGACGGCGAGGTCGCCGAGACCGGTGACGACGGGTCGACGTACTCTTCCCTCCGTGAGGACACGCGCGGAGAGCCGCAAGGCGGGTCACAAGGAACGCAAGCAGCTCCCGCTGTGGCAGGAGACCATCCTCCTGCTCGTGATCGCGCTCGGCCTGGCGATCCTGATCAAGGCCTTCTTCGTCCAGGCCTTCTACATCCCGTCGCCCTCGATGGAGCCGCAGTTCGTCAAGAACGACCGGATCCTCGTGCAGAAGGTCTCCTACTGGGGCGGCGGCGCCCCCAGCGCGGCGACATCATCGTCTTCAAGGACCCGGGCGGCTGGCTGCGCGCCCAGGACACCCAGGGCCCCAAGTCGGGCGTCAAGAAGGTGATGGAGACGATCGGTCTCTACCCCGCCGGCGGCCACCTCGTGAAGCGGGTCATCGGCGTCGGCGGCGACCACGTCGTCTGCTGCGACACCCAGGGTCGCGTCACCGTCAACGGCCAGGCGCTGGACGAGAAGTCCTACCTGCCCAAGGGCACCGCGCCCTCGCTCACCAAGTTCGACAGGACGGTCCCCAAGGACCACCTGTGGATGATGGGCGACAACCGCGGCGACTCCTCGGACTCCCGCGAGCACATGGGCAGCCCGGCGGTGGCTACGTCGCCGACGACCTCGTCGTCGGCAAGGTGTTCGCCCTGATCTGGCCGTGGAGGCGCGCCGAGCTCATCCACCGTCCCAGCACGTTCGACGTCCGTCCCGGACCCGAAGTAGACGCCCACGAGCCGCTGCACGCTCGCGCTGACCCCGCGGGAGCTCGACCGTCCGGCGCGACGCCGGGCTCTACGGCTACGAGCGGGCGCTGCGCCGCGCCGGGCTGACCCACGTCGCCGGCGTCGACGAGGCCGGGCGGGGTGCGTGTGCCGGGCCCGCTGGTGGCCGCGGCCGCGATCCTGCCCGAGGGCAAGGCCGGCCAGGTGCCGGGGCTGGCCGACTCCAAGCTGCTCACCGCGAAGGCCCGCGAGCGCTGCTACGAGCAGGTGCTCCGCCGGGCGCTTGCGTGGTCCGTGGTCGTGGTCGGGCCGGAGGAGTGCGACCGGCTCGGCATGCACGTCGCCAACGTCGAGGCGCTGCGACGCTCGCTGGCCCGGCTCGAGGTGCGCCCGTCGTACGTGCTGACCGACGGGTTCCCGGTCGACGGGCTCGAGGTGCCGGGGCTGGCGATGTGGAAGGGCGACCGGGTGGCCGCCTGCATCTCGGCAGCCTCGGTGATCGCGAAGGTGACCCGCGACCGGATCATGATGGCCGAGCACGAGCGCTGCCCGGCGTACGACTTCGCCGTGCACAAGGGCTACTGCACGCCCGAGCACCAGGAGGCGCTCGACGAGCACGGGCCGTGCGCGATCCACCGCTACCGCTTCGTCAACGTACGACGCGCGGCCGGGCTGCCGGAGATCCCGGAGACGATCAGCCTGGAGCCGCAGCTGGAGCTGTTCGCCGACCTGGAGGTGTGACGTCATGAGCGCCGAGGATCTCGAGAAGTACGAGACCGAGATGGAGCTCACGCTCTACCGCGAGTACCGCGACGTCGTCGGCATCTTCAAGTACGTCGTCGAGACCGACCGCCGGTTCTACCTGTGCAACCAGGTCGACGTGAAGGCGCGCACCGAGGTCGGTGACGTGTTCTTCGAGGTGACCATGACCGACGCGTGGGTGTGGGACATGTACCGCCCGGCGCGCTTCGCCAAGAACGTCAAGGTGCTCACGTTCAAGGACGTCAACGTCGAGGAGCTCAGCCCGACGGAGTTCGAGCCGCCGAAGACCTGATCCGTTTGCCGCCCCCAGCGCGCTCGCGGGCGGGGGTTCTCCACAGCCGGTCGGCCGGCACGTGATCGGTGCCGCCCGCGCGGCCAGCATCGGCGCATGAGGTTCCGATGAGCACGGCCGGGCAGCGCAGGGCCCTGGGCAGGTACGGCGAGTCCGTCGCCGCCCGGCGCCTGGTCGCCGACGGCATGGTCCTGCTCGACCGCAACTGGCGGTGCGAGCTCGGCGAGATCGACCTGGTGCTGCGCGACGGGCCGGTCCTCGTGGTGTGCGAGGTGAAGACCCGCGTCCAGCGACGACTTCGGCTCACCCGCTGGAGGCGGTGCGCCCGGCCAAGGCCGAGCGGCTCCGCCGGCTGGCCGACCGGTGGCGCGAGGACCACGACGTGCCGGCCGACGAGGTCCGGATCGACCTGGTCGGGGTGCTCCAGGACGGCCACGGCGCTCGCCGCCGTCGACCACGTGCGGGGAGTCGGCTGATGGCCTGGGCCACCACGCACACCGTGTCGCTCGAGGGGGCGATCGGCCACGTGATCGACGTCCAGGTCGACGTCTCCCACGGGCTGGTCAACACCGCACTCGTCGGGCGCCCCGACGCCTCGATCACCGAGGCCCGCGACCGGTGCCGGGCGGCCGTGCAGAACTGCCAGCTCGACTGGCCGGTCACCAAGCGGGTCACGATCCTGCTCTCGCCGGCCGACCTGCCCAAGCGTGGCCCGCACTTCGACCTGGCGATCGCCGTCGGCGTGCTCTCCGCGACCGGGGTGATCGCGAAGGACGCGCTCGACGGGGTGGTCCTGATCGGCGAGCTGACCCTCGACGGCCGGGTCCGTGCCGTGCCCGGCGTGCTGCCGATGGTGATGGCCGCGGCCAAGCGCGGCATGCGCAGCGTCGTCGTACCCGAGCCGCAGGCCGACGAGGCGGCGATGGTGCCGGGCATGACCGTGTTCGGGGTCCGCTCGCTGCCGCAGGTGGTCGCGCTGCTCACCGGTGCCGACGAGATCCCCGAGGCGCCGGAGGTGCCGCCGCTGAGCGGCCAGCCGCTGCTGAGCTGGCGCGGCGAGGAGCGGCTCGGTGACGTCGACCTCGCCGACGTGTCGGGGCATGGCCGACCCCCGGTTCGCGGTCGAGGTGGCCGCGGCCGGTGGCCACCACCTGCTGCTGAGCGGGCCCAAGGGCGCCGGCAAGACCACGCTCGCGGAGCGGCTGCCGGGGCTGCTGCCCGACCTCACGCTGGAGGAGTCGCTGGAGCTGACCGCGATCCACTCGCTGGCCGGCACCTTCCCGCCGGGTGCGCAGATGATCGTGCGGCCGCCGTTCCGGGCGCCGCACCACTCGGCCTCGCGGGCCAGCCTGCTCGGTGGCGGGAGCGGGCGGGTGCGCCCCGGCGAGGTGAGCAAGGCCCACCTCGGGGTGCTGTTCCTCGACGAGTTCCCGCTGTTCGCCTCCGACATCGTCGACGCGATGCGCCAGCCGCTGGAGAGCGGCGACATCACGATCGCGCGGGGCGAGGAGGTGGCGATGTTCCCGGCCCGGTCGATGGTGGTGCTCGCGTGCAACCCCTGCCCCTGCGGCAACTACCACCCGCTCAACCGCGACCACGCCTGCGTCTGCTCGGAGGTCAAGCGGCGCGCCTACCGCAGCCGGCTCTCCGACCTGATCGCCGACCGGATCGACATCACCCGCCACGTCGAGCCGGTGCCCGAGCACGAGTTCGCCGACCGGCTGGCCCAGCCGGAGTCGACCGCCGACGTGCGAGGGCGGGTGCTGGTCGCGCGCAGCCGGCAGGCCGCCCGCTACCTCGGCACCCACTGGCGGCTCAACTGCGACGTGCCCGGCCCGGCGCTGCGCGAGCAGTGGCCGCTGACCGACGAGGCGGAGCGTCGGCTCGACTCCGAGATCTACTCGGGCCGGCTCACCCAACGTGGCGCGGTGAGGGTGCACCGGCTGGCCTGGACGGTCTCCGACCTGCGTGGCGTCGACCGTCCCGGGCGGGCCGAGCTCGACGTCGCGCTGCGGCTCCGCTCGGGCAGACCGCTGGAGCTGCGCACCCTCGCCCTGGCGGCCGGCTCGTGAGCGCCACGGCCGACCGGGTGGCACGGGCGGCCCTGTGCCGGCTCGGTGAGCCGGGCGATCCCCGGCTCACCGGGCTCGTCGCCGACGTGGGCGCGCCCCTGGTCTACGACCGGCTGCTCAGCGAGACCGACGAGCGCGGCCTGGCCTCCGACGTCGCCCAGCGACTCTCCGCGCTGGACCCGGTCGGCGACCTGCGCCGAGCGGCCGAGCGGGGCATCCGGTTCGTGGTCCCCGGTGACGAGGAGTGGCCCGCCCGGCTCGGCGACCTCGACCGTGCCGAGCCGCTGGCCGGCCGTGGGGGCGCTCCGCTGGGGCTCTGGGTCCGCGGCCCGCTGCACCTGGCGGAGACGGTCGAGCGGGCGGTGGCGGTCGTCGGCTCGCGCTCGGCGACGTCCTACGGCGGCGGGGTGGCCGGTGAGATCGGTGCGACGCTTGCCAAGCAGGGCCACACGGTGGTGTCCGGGGCGGCCTTCGGCATCGACCAGTCCGCCCACCGCGGCGCCCTCGCGATGCGTGGGCCGACGATCGCGGTGCTGGCGTGCGGCGTCGACCGCGCCTACCCGAGCGCCCACCGGCAGCTCCTCGACTACATCGCCGACACGGGGCTGGTCGTCTCGGAGCTCGCGCCCGGCTGCGCACCGACCAAGCTGCGGTTCCTGAGCCGCAACCGGATCATCGCGGCGCTCTGCGGCGGCACGGTCGTGGTGGAGGCAGCGATCCGCAGCGGCGCGCTCAACACCGCGTCCTGGGCGCTGCGGCTCAACCGCACGTTGATGGGGGTGCCGGGTCCGGTCACCAGCGCGCCGTCGGCGGGCGTGCACCAGCTGATCCGCGCCCGTGACGCGCTGCTCGTGACCAACGGCGAGGAGGTGCTCGAGCTCGTCGCGCCGGCCGGCGAGCACACGCTGGTGGAGCCCCGCGCGACCCGAGCGGCCGCACGACCGGCTGAGCCTGCTCGACCAGCAGGTGCTCGACGCGGTGCCGGTCGAGCAGGCGGCGGCGCCGGTCAGCATCGCCCGCACGGCCGGCCTCGCGCTCCCTCGCGTGCGCGACGCCCTCGCCCGGCTGGTCGCTGCCGGCCTGGTCGAGAGCGGTGCCGACGACCGCCACCGGCTGCGGCGGGACGACTGATGCCGGCCCGCGGCCAGTCCTGTGCGGTCCGACGTCGGCCCGCGCCGGTCCGTGCGCCTGCCCGGCCGAGGGCGTCGCCCTGCTTACAGTGGCCGGATGGGCGAGTCACCCGCGGAGGAGGCGCCGGCACGCGAAGTGCTGCCGGAGCCGATGGCCGCCGCGCTCGCCGCCTACGAGCGCCACCTCGCCTCCGAGCGCGACCTGACACCGCACACGGTCCGCGCCTACCTCGGCGACGTGGCGGGCATGCTCGAGCACGCGACGGCCCTGGGCCACCTCGACGTGGCCACGCTCGACCTCCGCACCCTGCGCAGCTGGCTGGCGCGGCAGCAGACGCTCGGCAAGGCGCGGTCGACCATGGCCCGCCGGTCGGCGGCGGTCAGGGTGTTCACCGCCTGGGCGCTGCGCACCGGCCGCGCCACGACCGACCCGGGCGCGCTGCTCGGCTCACCCAAGGCGCACAAGACGCTGCCTGCGGCGCTCGGCGTCGAGGAGGCTCGCGCCCTGCTCGACGCCGCCGCGGCCGCGGCCGACGACGGCAGCCCGGTGGGGGTGCGGGACGCCGCCATCCTGGAGCTGCTCTACGCCACCGGCATCCGGGTCGGCGAGCTGTGCGGCCTCGACGTCGACGACGTGGACCGCGGACGCCGGGTGATCCGGGTCTTCGGCAAGGGGCGCAAGGAGCGCACCGTGCCCTACGGGCTCCCGGCCGACCGCGCGCTCGAGCGCTGGCTCACGACGGGCCGGCCCGCGCTGTTCGCCAGCGGGGCGGGCGCGGCGCTGTTCCTGGGGGCACGGGGCCGCCGGATCGACCAGCGCGCCGTGCGCACGCTCGTCCACCGCCGGCTGGAGGACGTCCCGGGCGCGCCCGACCTCGGCCCGCACGGGTTGCGGCACACCGCGGCGACCCACCTGCTCGAGGGCGGCGCCGACCTGCGCACCGTGCAGGAGCTGCTCGGCCACGCCTCGCTGGCGACCACGCAGATCTACACGCACGTGACCACCGACCGGCTGCGGGCGGCGTACAAGCTGGCGCACCCACGCGCCTGACCCGTCGGCCCGCTCAGGTCGCCCTCGTCCGGGGGCTGGTCGTCGCCCGCGGCCAGCAGGTCCAGCACCAGCGCCAGCGGTGGCCACTCGGCGCGCCCGCGCCGCACGGTGGCCAACGCCCGGAGCATCACGACAGGCTCGGACAGCGGGAGCACCCGGACGCCGTCGACCGTCGGCCGGTCGGCGGGCAGCAGGCCCACGCCGAGGCCGGCGACGACCAGGTCCTCCAGCAGGTCGAGGCTGTCCACCCGGTGCGTGACCCGGGGAGCGAACCCGGCCAGTGAGGCCACGGTGCGGACCGCCTCGTCGTCGGCACTGTTGCGGGAGTTCACGATCCAGTCGTGGTCGCGGTAGCGGTCGAACACCGCCAGGGCGCCGCCCCCCGGTGCCGGGTCGGCGGCGGGGACGCCCAGTCCCCAGGCGGTCTCCCAGAGCGGACGCGCCTGCAGCGTCCGGTCGTACGTCGCGGGTGCCAGGTTGTAGTCGTAGGTGAGCGCCAGGTCCATGTCGTCGGATGCCAGCAGCTCGAGCGCCTCACCGGGCTCGTGCTCGTGGATCATGCAGCCGCACGTCGGGGTGCGTCGTCGCGAGCCGCCCGACCACCGGCAGCAACGACCGGCGGACCCCGGTCGCGAACGCCGCCACCCGCAGCACGCCGGCCGGTGTGGCGTCCGGGTCGAGGTCGCACCGGGCCGTCTCGAGCGCGGCCAGGATGGTCACCGCGTGGTCGGCCAGCCGTCGCCCGGCCGGCGTCAGCCGGACCCGCCGACCCTCCGGCTCGATCAACGGCGTGCCCGCCTCCCGCGCGAGCACGGCGATCTGCTGCGACACGGTCGAGGTGGTCACGTGCTGGGTCTCGGCGACGGCCCGCATCGAGCCGAGCCGGGACAGCTCCAGCAGCAGCTCCAGGCGACGTGGGTCCATGCCGACCATCATTCATGATCTACGAACGAACTGTCCATAAATCTCACGTGGACACGAACGGTGTTGGCGGCTGTACTGGTTCCATGAGCATCCAGCACCTCGCCCCCGGCCGGGCGGCGGCCCGCGCCGGCACCGGCATGGCGGTCGCCTCGATGCTGTGCGTGCAGCTCGGCCTCGCGGTCTCCGTCGGGCTGTTCGACCGGATCGGGCCCGACGGCGCCGCCTGGCTGCGGCTGGCCTGGGCCGGTGTGATCGTGCTGGTCGTGGTGCGGCCGCGGTTCGCCAGCATCAGCCGGCGGGGCCTGCTGGCCGGCGTCGCCCTCGGGGTCGTGACCGCCGGCGTCACGCTGCTGTTCATGGCGTCCGTCGCGCGGCTGCCGCTCGGCACCGCCAGCGCCCTGGAGTTCCTCGGCCCGCTGGGTGTGGCCGTCGCCCGCAGTCGCGGCGGGAGGCTGCTGTTCTGGCCGTTCCTGGCCGCCGTCGGTGTCGTGCTGCTCACCGAGCCGTGGCAGGGCGACGTCGACCTGGTCGGCGTGGCGCTCGCGCTCGGCGCGGCCGTCTGCTGGGCGTCGTACATCCTGCTCACGCAGGCCGTCGGAGACGAGGTGACCGGACTGACCGGGCTCGCCGTCTCGCTGCCGGTCGCCGGCATCATCGCCACCGTCGTCGTCGGTCCGGGCACCTGGTCGATCCTCAGCTGGGACGTCGCGCTGATCGGGATCGGCCTCGCGGTGCTGTTGCCGGTCGTGCCGTTCAGCCTCGAGCTGCTCGCGCTGCGCCGGCTGACCACCTCGGCCTTCGGCACGCTCATGTGCCTGGAGCCCGCGATCGCGGTGACGATCGGGTTCCTGATCCTGCACCAGGTGCCGGGCGCGTGGCCGGTGCTCGGGATCGGGTTCGTGGTGGCGGCCGGGATCGGCGCCGAGCGCACGGGGGCCCGCCAGCACCTGGTGGCCGAGCCGCCCGCCGCCGAGGCGGACGAGACCGCGCGGCTTGCTGCCGCTGCTAGCGCTCACGGCGACCCCGCCCGGGCCGCCGCCCGCCCGGCCCGGGCGCGCCGGCCGCGGTGGCCCGGGCCGACCGCGGCCGACGACGCCGGTGGCGGACCAGCGCCGGCCGGGGGAGCTCCCCGCAGGGGGAGCAACCGGACCGGCCCGCCACCGACGAGCAGGAGGGGGTTGAGGTAGACCCGGCCGCGGAGCAGGCCCCAGTGGAGGCAGACCTGCGGGGAGCAGTGCGAGCGGCCGGCCTGGAGACTGCCGATCGGTTGGCCCGCGGCCACCAGGTCGCCCACCTCGACCGAGGCCGTCACCGGCTCGTAGGTGGTGCGCAGGACACCATGGTCGACGACCACCACGCCGCGACCGGCGAGCCGGCCGGCGAACGTGATCCGTCCGGCGCGGGCGGCCCGGACCACCTGGCCCCGGTGCCCGAGCAGGTCCACGCCCCGGTGACCGGCGCCCCACGGGGAGGCGGGCGGGTCGAAGCCGCGCACGACCGGTGGCCGGGGTGTGAGCGGCCAGGTGCCGCCGTGAGCGGCGCCGAGCAGCACGACGAGGGTGACGAGGAGGGAGACGGCGGCGGCCATGGAGCCCACGGTGGCCGCTGCGGAGGGCCGCGACGAGCGGGTGCGGCGGGGCTGTGGAGGAGCGGGGCCGGGATCCTGCCTGTGGACGGGAACTGGCTCACCCCGTCCCGATTGGTGCTGGAGCCCGGCGCTGACCTAGAATCGCCTGAGCAACCCGTACGGGTTGACTTCGCGTGCTCGTCCTCCGCACCGCGCTCCGGCGCACCGCGGGCGTCGGCCCTCAGTCCCAGCGCGCTGGGTCGGGTCGCGCCGGGCACCAGGGCAGGTGGCACCCGTCGCCTGCGACGAACTGAAAACCGGTTCGGCGGCTCGCGCTGCCCGGACCACGACAGAAGGAACCGACCGCCCATGGCCGTCGTCACCATGCGCCAGCTCCTCGAGAGCGGCGTCCACTTCGGGCACCAGACCCGTCGCTGGAACCCCAAGATGAAGCGCTTCATCATGACCGAGCGCAACGGCATCTACATCATCGACCTGCAGCAGTCGCTGTCCTACATCGACACCAGCTACGCGTTCATCAAGGACACCGTGGCCAAGGGCGGGACGATCATGTTCGTCGGCACCAAGAAGCAGGCCCAGGAGGCGATCGCCGAGCAGGCGACCCGCGTCGGGATGCCCTTCGTCAACCAGCGCTGGCTGGGCGGCATGCTCACCAACTTCCAGACCATGCACCAGCGGATCAACCGGCTCAAGGAGCTCGACGACGTCGACTTCGACACCGTCGCCGGCTCGGGCCGCACCAAGAAGGAACTGCTCCAGATGAAGCGCGAGCAGATCAAGCTCGACAAGACGCTGGGTGGCATCCGGGAGATGGGTCGTACGCCGTCCGCGGTGTGGATCGTCGACACGAACAAGGAGCACCTCGCCGTCGAGGAGGCGCGCAAGCTGCACATCCCGATCATCGCGATCCTGGACTCCAACTGCGACCCCGACCTCGTCGACTTCCCGATCCCGGGCAACGACGACGCGATCCGCGCGGTCGGCCTGCTGACCCGCGTGGTGGCCGACGCCGTCGCCGAGGGCCTGATCGCCCGCTCCGGTGCCCGCACCGAGGGTGACGACAAGGCCGCGATCGGCGCCGACGAGCCGCTGGCCGACTGGGAGCGTGCCCTGCTCGAGGGTGGCGCCGACAAGGCCGCCGTCGCCTCGACCGGTGGCGACACCGCGACCGAGGAGACCCCGGCCGCCGAGGCGACCGGTGCCGCGGCCGAGGCCACCGAGGAGCCGGCCGCCGCCCAGGAGGCTCCTGCCGCGCAGAGACGCCCGCAGCCGCGCTCCGGCCGCGCAGGAGGCGCCCGGCCGCCACCGAGCCGGCCGTGGCTCCGGTCGAGACCGCCGACACCCCGGCCGCCGACGCCGCCGCGAGCGACGCCACCGGCGACGCGCCGTACGGCCCGGACTCCGCCAGGGCCAACGAGGACGGGTCCGGCCCGGAGGGCTTCGAGATCAAGGGCAATGCGGACTCGATGAAGTTCCACGCCCCGACGAGCCCCTCGTACGACCAGCACGAAGGCCGAGGTCTGGTTCCGCTCAGCCGAGGCCGCGGAGGGTGCGGGCTTCGTCAACGCCCAGAAGTCAGACGACACCGCGAAGGACTGATCACACACATGGCGAACTTTGGAGCCGCCGACGTCAAGAAGCTCCGTGAGCTGACCGGCGCCGGGATGATGGACTGCAAGAAGGCACTCGAGGAGACCGACGGCGACTTCGACGCCGCCGTCGACGTCCTGCGCACCAAGGGTGCGGCCAAGGCCGCCAAGCGCGGTGCCGAGCGGGAGGCCACGTCCGGCCTGGTCGCGACCTCCGGCGGCGCGCTCGTCGAGCTCAACTCCGAGACCGACTTCGTGGCGAAGAACGACCAGTTCGTCACCACGGCGCAGCAGATCGCGGACGCGGCCGCAGAGGCCAGGGCCGCCGACACCGAGGCGCTCAGGTCCGTGACCCTGGGCGACAAGACCGTCGGCGAGGTCGTCGAGCAGCTCGCGATCCACATCGGCGAGAAGATCGAGCTCGGTCGCGTGGCGTACTTCGAGGGGCCGGTCGTGACGTACATGCACCGGCGTGCGTCCGACCTGCCGCCCGCCGTCGGCGTGCTCGTCGAGTACGACGGTGGCGACGCGGAGGCCGCTCGCGGCGCCGCGATGCAGATCGCCGCGATGAAGCCGCAGTACCTCTCGCGCGAGGAGGTCCCGGCCGAGGTCGTGTCCAAGGAGCGCGAGATCGCCGAGGCGACCTCCCGCGAGGAGGGCAAGCCCGAGCAGGCGATCGCGAGGATCACCGAAGGGCGCCTCAACGGGTTCTTCAAGGACGTGGTCCTGCTCGAGCAGCCGTCCGTGACCGACACCAAGAAGTCGGTCAAGGCGGTCCTCGACGGAGGCCGGTGTCACCGTGAAGCGGTTCGCCCGCTTCGAGGTCGGCGCCTGAGTGGGTTAGGTTTCCCCACGACCTAGGACGTACGACGAAGGGGCCGGGAGTGAGCGACGCGAGATCCTCAGACCCGGCCCCTTTCGCATGCGCCCGTGCATCGTCCCCGCTCCCGCGCGACCGATGGAGAATGCTCGTGACCGGCTACCACCGCGTCCTGCTCAAGCTGTCCGGCGAGGTGTTCGGCGGCGGCCGGGTCGGCCTCGACCCCGACGTCGTGCAGAAGATCGCCCGCGAGATCGCCAGCGCCCAGCGCACCGGGGTCCAGGTGGCCGTGGTCACCGGAGGCGGCAACTTCTTCCGCGGCGCCGAGCTCCAGCAGCGGGGCATGGACCGGGCCCGCGCCGACTACATGGGCATGCTGGGCATCGTCATGAACTGCCTGGCGCTGCAGGACTTCCTGGAGAAGGAGGGTGTCGAGACCCGGGTCCAGACCGCGATCACGATGGGCCAGGTCGCCGAGCCGTACATCCCGCGGCGCGCGATCCGGCACCTCGAGAAGGGGCGCGTCGTGATCTTCGGCGCCGGCATGGGGCTGCCGTACTTCTCCACCGACACCGTCGCCGCCCAGCGCGCGCTGGAGAGCAGGTGCGAGGTGGTCCTCGTCGCCAAGAACGGCGTCGACGGCGTCTACACCGCCGACCCGCGCAAGGACCCGACCGCGGTCAAGCTCGACCGGGTGACGTACGACGAGGCCATCGCGCAGGGCCTGCGGATCATGGACCAGACCGCGTTCGCGCTGTGCGGCGAGAACAAGCTGCCGATGATCGTGTTCGGGATGGAGCCCGAGGGCAACATCCTCAAGGTCGTGCAGGGTGAGAAGATCGGGACGCTGGTCAGCGCCGACGCCTGACCACCAGCGAGGAGAAGCAGTGACGATCAACCAGACGCTCCGCGAGGCCGACCAGAAGATGGACAAGGCCGTCGAGGTGACCCGTGAGGACTTCGCCGCGATCCGGGCCGGCCGCGCGCACCCGAGCATGTTCTCGAAGCTCACGGCCGACTACTACGGCACCCCGACGCCGATCCAGCAGCTCGCGGGCTTCACCGCCCCCGAGGCGCGGATCATCCTGGTGCAGCCCTACGACATGGGCGCGCTGCCCGCGATCGAGCGGGCGATCCGCGACTCCGACCTCGGGGTGAACCCGTCCAACGACGGCAAGCTGATCCGGTGCGTGTTCCCGGAGCTCACCGAGGAGCGCCGCAAGGAGTACACCAAGATCGCCCGGTCCAAGGCCGAGGACGGCCGGGTGTCCGTGCGCAACATCCGGCGCAACGCCAAGCAGGCGCTGGAGAAGCTCGAGAAGGACGGCGAGGTCGGCAAGGACGACGTCACCGGCGCGGAGAAGCGGCTCGACGGCGCCACCAGGAAGCACACCGACGCGATCGACGAGATGCTCAAGCACAAGGAAGCCGAGCTGCTCGAAGTCTGAGCTGCCGACCCTCCGATGACCGACATCGACCCGGCAACTCCGCCGCCGCAGCAGGAGCAGCCGCCGACGCCCCCGACGCCGGCGAAGCGGAGCCGCGCCGGCCGCGACCTGCCGAAGGCGATCGCCTCCGGCGTGGTCCTGGCGGCCGCGGTCATCCTGTCGCTGGTCTTCTGGAAGCCGGCGTTCATGCTGATCGTGGCCGCCGCGGTCGTGGTCGCGATCTGGGAGCTGCACCGCGGCTTCCAGGCCAAGGACATCGACCTGCCGCAGGAGCCGTTGATGCTCGGCGGAGTCGTGATGGTCGTGGTCGCCTACCTGTACGGCGCGCCCGCCCTCGTCACGGCCACCGCCGTCACCGGCCTGGTCACGATGCTGTGGCTGCTGCGCCGTGGCGTGCACGGCTTCGTCCGGGACTCGAGTGCGTCGATCTTCACCATCTTCTACGTTCCGTTCCTCGGCTCGTTCGTGGCGCTGCTGCTGGCCGCCGACCTCGGCGTCGAGGCGATCGTGACCTTCATCGCGGTGACGGCCGCCTCGGACATCGGCGGCTACATCGCCGGCGTGCTCTTCGGCAAGCACCCGATGGCGCCCGTGATCTCCCCGAAGAAGTCGTGGGAGGGCTTCGCCGGCTCGGCGATCGCGTGCGTGGCGGCGGGCATCCTGCTGGTGGTCTACCTGCTCGACAGCGACTGGTGGATCGGGGTCGTGCTCGGGCTGATCACGGTTGTGATGGCGACTCTTGGCGACCTGTGCGAGTCGGTGATCAAGCGCGACCTCGGGATCAAGGACATGAGCAACGTGATCCCCGGCCACGGCGGCCTGATGGACCGGCTCGACTCGCTGCTGGCCACCGCCGCGCCGATCTGGCTGCTCCTGCACTACCTCGTCTTCTGAGGCCGCCTCGCATGCCGCTGCTCGGACCTGCTCGCCGAGTCCACCTCGTGCGTCACGGTCTCCCGCTCATGGACCCCGACCGGCCCGCGTCCGACTGGGAGCTCGACCCGGCCGCCGAGCACACCGTGCGCCAGCTGCGCGCGAGCGGACGGATCCCGCAGGACGCCCGCTGGTTCACCTCACCCGAGCCCAAGGCGCGCCGGACCGCGGAGCTGCTCACCGACCGACCGGTGGAGGTGGTCGACGCGCTGCGCGAGCAGGTACGCCTGCAGGTCGGCTGGATCCCGGACTTCGGCGCCGTGCTCGCCTCGGCGTACGACGAGCCCGACCGCGCGGCGTACGAGGGCTGGGAACCGCTGGAGACCACGCGCCGCCGGGCCACCACGGCGGTCCGCGACCTGATGCGCCGGCACCCGACCGGCGACCTGGTGCTGGTCGGGCACGGCACCTGTCTGTCCCTGGTCGCCGCCGACCTCACCGGTACCGCGGTCGACCCGCGCACCCCGACGGCGCTGGGGTTCCCCGACGTGGTGACCGTGGAGATGCCGCGACCGTCCCGCCTCGCGCCGCTCACCCTGCGCTCGGGGCTGCTGGTCGCCCTGGTGCTGGCGATCGCCGACCTGGTGGCATGGAAGCTCACGGGCCGGGTCGGCTGGGTGCTGGTGCCGACCGGTGTCGTCGCGGCCCTCGCCGCGGTCCCATCGCGCACGCGCGAGCTGGGCGTCAGCCTGCTCGCGGCGGTGCTGCTCTCGGCGTTCGTGGTGACCGTGGTCCTGCTCGGCGTCATCCGCATGCCCGCCTAGCTGCGGTCCAGCCGGGTCCTCGCCTCGTGCCTGTTGGTCAGGAGGCGCGGTGGTCGGCGTCCTTGCGACGCCTCGGCTTGGCCGAGGCGATCTTGGCAATGAGTGGCTCGACCTTGTCCGGTCCGCCAGAGATGGCAACGAGGGCCTGGGCGGACTCGACCTGCTCGTCGCTCACGACGATCCGGCGCGTCATCGCTCGTCTCCTCCTCGTCCGGCTCGACGTCTCCAGTGTCCCGCACGATCTCGACGTCGTCCAGATTGTCGATGGTGGGGACGATCAGTCGAAGGTCTGCGTCGTCGGTGTGTGTCGCGGCGGCGGTGAGGACCGCCGCGGCGTCGCGACGGTCGTCGTCGGTGGCGAGCTCGCTGCGCATCAGCTCGACCAGCAAGGCCCTACCCGTCGCCCGGCGTCGGGCGTCCGACGAGGTGATGGCCTCGAGCGATGCCGTGAAACGTCGCCCCCACTCCTCCCTTCTGCGCGCCTCCCGCTCCGCCTTCGTGGCGCTGCGGGTCGCCAGATAGGCGAGCGCGGCACCTGCGCCGGCTCCGACGAAGGCCAGGACTCCCACGACGATCTCTGTGCTCATGCTCACTCCCCGCGACGTGGACAAGGTCAGCATGGTGCACCGCGCCGACAGGACCGGCCCTGGACGCCTCGTCCGTGCAATCCTGACGCCCGTGTACCCGTCCCTCGGGCCGATCCCGACCCACGGCCTCTTCGTGGGGCTCGGCGTGCTCGCCGCGGCGGTCGTGTTCGTGCTGGAGGCGCGCCGACGCGGTGCCCGCGACGAGCGGCTGGTCTTCGTGGTCATGGGCGCGCTCGTCGGTGGCGCGATCCTGATGCGGATGGGCACCTGGCTGCAGCACGTCGACCTGCGCGAGAACGCGTCGATCACCGAGCAGTGGCTCTACGGCAACCGCAGCATCCTCGGTGGCCTGTTCGGCGCGTGGGCGGGCGTGCACGTCGCGAAGCGCCTGACCGGCTACCGGCTGCGCACCGGCGACCTCTTCGCGCCGGCCGTCGCCCTCGGGATGGCGGTCGGCCGGGTCGGCTGCCTGCTGACCGAGGAGCCGGGCACGCCGACCGGCCACGGCTGGGGGATCACGCTCGACGCGGCCACGGCGCATCGGCTGCATGCTCCGGCCGGCGTACCGCTGCACCCGTCGTTCGGCTACGAGATCGCGTTCCACCTGGTGGCGTTCCTGCTGCTGTGGTTCTGGCTGCGCAGGAAGGACCTGCCGCCGGGGGAGACGTTCACGCTGTACGTCGCCGGCTACGCGGTGTTCCGGTTCCTGGTCGAGTTCGTGCGCGGCAACGAGGTGGCGTGGGAGGGACTGACCCGGCCGCAGCTGGTGCTCGCGGTGACCATCCCGCTGCTGCTGGCGCGGATCGGGTGGCAGGTGCACCAGGGCGTCTACGCCCGCGCTGCCGCTACACCCAACGACCGCGCCGCATCACCCGTGTGACGTCGAGGGCGTCGTCGAGCACCACCAGGTCGGCGAAGTACCCGGGCCGCAGCGCGCCCACCCGGTCGAGGCCGAGCATCGCCGCGGGAGTCGCGGTCGCGGCGCGCACGACGTCCTCGATCGGCAGCCCGGCGACGCTCGCCGCGTAGCGCACGGCGGCGGCCATGGTCAGCGTCGAACCGGCGATCGCGCCGGTGTCGGCCAGCGTCGCGAGCCCGCCGCGTACCTGCACCTTCATCGGCCCCAGCCGGTAGTCGCCGTCCTCGGCCCCGGCGGCGGCCATCGCGTCGGTGACCAGCACGGTGAGGTGGGGCTTGGCGCCGCGCGGCCAGCCGGACCACGGCGGGATGGAGATGGGCGCCGTCGGCGATCAGCTCGACGTAGGCGTCCGGGTGCTCGAGCAGCGCGGCGCCGGGTCCGGGCTCGCGGTGGTGCAGCCCGCGCATCGCGTTGAACAGGTGGGTGCCGACCCCGGCGCCCGCGTCCAGCGCCGCCCGCGCCACGTCGTACGACGCGTCCGTGTGGCCGATCGCGGCGACGATCCCCGCGGCCGTGATCCGGCGCACGGCGTCGAGCCCGCCGGTCAGCTCGGGCGCGAGCGTGACCATGCGCAGGTGGCCGTCGGCCGCCTCGACCAGCCGGTCGACCTCGGCGGGCTTCGGGTCGGTGAGCAGCGCGGGATCGTGCGCGCCGACGTGCTTCGGGCTGAGCCACGGGCCCTCGAGGTGGATCCCGGCGAGCGTGCCGGCAGCGGCGAGCGTGGCCAGCTCGCGGACCGAGCGCTCCAGCTCGGCGGTGGTGTCGGTGACCAGGCTGGCCATGATCGTGGTGGTGCCGTGGGCCAGGTGCACGGCGGCCACGGTCTCGGCGGCCTCCGCGGTCCCGGTGTTGAACGACGCGCCGCCGCCGCCGTGCACGTGCGCGTCGACGTACCCGGGCACCAGCGTCGATGCCGTGGAGCTCCACGTCGGCGGGGCGGCGGCGGTGCACCCGGCCCGACGTCCGTGACGTGCTCGCCCTCCACGTGCACCCACCCCGGCGCGAAGACTCGCGCCGGGGTGACCACACGTCCTGCCGTGATGATCACGGCGATCCTCAGGGAGCCTGGTCCACGAGCGACATCGCCTCCTCGCCCTCTTCCTCGCGTCCCGGCGTGCGCAGGTTCCACTTGCGGATCACGAACCGGAACGTGAAGTAGTAGATCGCCGCGTAGCCGAGTCCGATCAGGATCAGGAGCAGCGGGCTTCGTGGCGATGTTGAAGTTCAGCACGTAGTCGAACAGGCCGGCCGAGAACCCGAACCCGTCCTTGATCCCGAGCGCGTTGACCAGCGCCAGCGAGGTGCCCGTGAACACGGCGTGGATCAGGTAGAGCGGCCAGGCCACGAACATGAACGCGAACTCGAGCGGCTCGGTCACGCCGGTCAGGAAGGAGCACAGCGCGGCGGAGAGCATGATGCCGCCGACGGCCTTCTTCTGGACCGGCTTGGCCTCCTGCCAGATCGCCAGCGCCGCGGCGGGCAGCGCGAACATCATGATCGGGAAGAAGCCGGTCATGAACGTGCCCGCGGTCGGGTCGCCGTGCAGGAACCGCTGGATGTCGCCGTGGTACGACGACCCCGTCGGCGCCCGTGAAGTCACCGAAGATGAACCACGGCGGGTTGTTCAGGATGTGGTGCAGGCCGAGCGGGATCAGCAGCCGGTTGGCCGTGCCGTAGACGAAGCCGCCGAGCACGTCGTTCCTGGTGACCCACTCGCCGAGGTTGGTCAGGCCGCTGTTGAACGCGGGGTAGAGGAAGCTCACCAGGACCGAGATCACCATCATGGCGACCGCGGTGATGATCGGCACGAGGCGCCGGCCGCCGAAGAAGGCCAGGTACGGAGGCAGCTTGATGCGGTAGAACCGCTGCCAGAGGTACGCCGCCACCAGGCCGGAGACGATGCCGCCGAGCACGCCGTAGTTGATCAGCTCCTGGGTGCCGCCCTTGGGTGGAGCGTCCAGCACGAACGGCGACATGGCGTCGCCGACGCCCTTGAACACCAGGTAGCCGACGACCGCGGCCAGCGCGGTCGAGCCGTCGGCCTTCTTCGCCATGCCGATCGCGACGCCGACTGCGAACAGCAGCGGCAGGTTGTCGAACAGCGCGTTGCCGGCGGCACCGACGACGGCGGCGACCTTGTCCCAGCCGAGGCCGTCGGCCCCGAGCAGGTCGGGCTGGCCGAGGCGGAGGAGGAGCGCGGCCGCGGGCAGCGCAGCGATCGGCAGCATCAGGCTGCGGCCGAACTTCTGGATCGGCGCGAGGTTGAACCGGGGTCCCTGCTGGTCCACGGATGTGTCGGAAGTGGTCACTGCTTCGTCCCTTCGGTGGTGCCTGTTTCTGTGGAGGTTGCCTTGGAGCGACATGTGGAGCTGGTAGCGGTCGCCGCGGTAGCGCGAGACGACGTACTCCAGCGGCTGGCCGTCGGCCGCGGACACGCGGCGGAAGACCAGCAGCGGGGTGTTGAGCGGGGCGTCGAGCCGGCGGGCGGTCGCCGCGTCGGCGGCCTCGCCCCACAGCGTCTGCTCGGCGCTGTCGATGGCGTGGCCGTAGGTGGTGCGGAAGATCTCGTACAGCGAGCCGCCGAGGTCCTGCCGGTCGAGCCCGGGCAGGAGGTCACGCGGGTACCAGCCGTTCTCCAGCGCGATCGGCTGGCCGTCGGCCCGGCGCACCCGGTCGATCCGCCAGGCCACGCCGTCGGCGCCCAGGTCGAGCGCCTTGGCGACGTCGATCGGCGGCCGGTCGGCCTCGACCCCGAGGAGCGTCGTGGACGGGGTGAGCCCGCGCCGCCGCATGTCCTGGCTGAACGACGCCAGGTGCAGCCGGCTCTCCAGCCGGGGCCTGGAGACGAACGTGCCCTTGCCGTGGATCCGGTGCAGCAACCCGTCGGCGATCAGGCTCTCGATCGCCTTGCGCACGGTCGACCGGGACACGTCGTACGTCGTCATCAGCTCGCGCTCGGAGGGGATCGCCGCGTCAGGCCCGAGCTGGTGCGCCGCAAGCTCGGCCAGCACGTCGGAGAGCTGCGCGTGCTTGGGACGGGGGCCGTCCGTGATCACGCGGTTCTCGCGAGGAGTGCGGCGAGGAGTCAAGGCGTTCTACCTCTCGACGGAGCTGGCCACGGCTGGTACGGTCTGGTCCGGACCAGTGGAACCATGACATCCGTCACGAGGAGTGTCAAGGGTTCGCAGCAGGATCGAAGGGAGATCGATGGGCACCCGGATGGCGGAGGAGATCGCCGAGCAGCCGGAGGCGGTACGCCGCACCCTGGCCGCGCTCGTGCCGCAGCGGGACGCGGTCGCCGGGCTCTTCCGCGGCCGCCGCCGCGTGCTGTTCGTGGCGCGGGGGAGCAGTGACAACGCGGCCGTCTACGGCCGCTACCTGCTCGAGACGCACGCGGGTGTCGCCGGTGGCCTGGCCTCGCCGAGCGTCGCCACCCACTACCGCACCCGGCTCGACCTCTCCGACGCGCTCGTGGTCAGCGTCTCGCAGTCCGGGGCGACCGAGGAGATCGTCGCGACCCAGGCCTGGGCGCGCGACTGCGGTGCCGCCACCGTCGCGGTCGCGAACGTCGCGGACTCGCCGCTGGTCGCGGCGGCCGACCTCGCGCTGGTCACGCAGGCCGGCCCGGAGGTGGCCGTCCCGGCCACGAAGACCTACCTCGCCCAGCTGGTCGCGATGGCCGTGCTGGGCACCGCGCTCGCGCCGGATCCGCTCGCCCTCGACGCCGACCTCGACCGGGTCGCCGGTGAGGTCGAGCGGCTGCTGGCCGCCCGCGCGGGCGTCGACGAGGCGGTCGAGGCCCTGCGCGAGGCGTCGTACGCCGTCGTCTCGGGGCGTGGCCTGCTGATGGGGACGGCGCTGGAGACCGCGCTCAAGCTCGAGGAGACCTGCCTGCGCCCGGTGCGCGGCTACTCCTACGCCGACCTGCGCCACGGGCCGATCTCGGTCGTGACCACCGGGATGACCGCGGTGCTCGTCGCCGCGCAGGACGGACCGCTGCGGGAGCCGATGGTCGAGCTCGCGCGCGACCTCGCGGACCGTGGCGCCACGACCGTGGGCATCGGCGGAGACCGGGGTTTCATCGATGCCTGCGCCCACCACGTGCCCGGGCCGGACCTGCCCGAGGCACTCGCCCCGCTCGGCGCGATCGTGCCGGCGCAGCTGGTCGTCGAGTCCCTGGCACTCGCCCTCGGGCTCGACCCCGACAACCCGCGAGGTCTGGCCAAGGTGACCACCACGGACCCAGACTGACGAACCGGTGGTCGAGCTTGTCGAGACCGAACAATCAAGGAGGACACCATGAGCAAGGCCGACGACATCCTCGCGGGACTCGGGGGTGCGGACAACATCGTCGAGATCGAGCCGTGCATCACCCGGCTGCGTACCGAGGTGAAGGACGGGTCAAAGGTCGACGAGGCCGCGCTGAAGAAGGCCGGCGCGCACGGGGTCATGAAGTCCGGGAACGTGGTGCAGGTCGTCGTGGGCCCGGAGGCGGACACGCTCTCCGAGGACATCGCGGACCTGATGTGATCCAGGTTCTCGCACCCTGTCCCGGCCGACTGCTGCCGATCACCGAGGTCGACGACCCCGTGTTCGCGCAGGAGATGGTCGGACCCGGCGTCGCCATCGACCCGGACCCGGGGGAGACCACCGTCGTCTCGCCGATCGCCGGCAAGGTCGTGAAGATCCACCCGCACGCGTTCGTCGTGCTCGGCGACGACGGGGTCGGCGTCCTCGTGCACCTCGGGATAAACACCGTGCGCCTGGAGGGCAAGGGCTTCGAGGTCCTCGCCGTCGCAGGGCGACACGGTCACCGTCGGCACGCCGATGGTGCGCTGGGACCCGTCCGCGATCACCGACGAGGGCATGTCGAGCGTCGTACCGGTCGTGGCGATGGACCAGCCGAAGGGGTCGGTGCCGGACCCGACGGTCGAGACCGTCGTGGCGGGGGACCTGCTGTTCTCGGTCGGCACCGGCTGACGCGGGTTGCGCCTCGGGAGGGCCCCGGCAGCACTCCGCCCCGTCCGCCACAACGTGCCCTGGAGCAGGGGCCGCGACGGCGTCACGGGCTTGGGGATACGTCACGCGGGGTGAGCCTGCTTGCCGCGGAAGCTCGCACTTGCGAGGTTGTCGGGGTCGACGACGCGGTGGGAACCCCAACAACTCCGCATTTGCGTGGCTCGCGGGGGCTCACGACCCGAGCCCCTGTCAGCCCCTAGGCTGTCGCGAATGAGCACGCAGGCGGGGATGCCGCTCCGGGGCGACCGGATCCACCGGTACGTCAACGCCTTCTGCCCGCTGTGCCACGAGGACAAGCCGGACCGCCCGCTGGCCGACGTGCGTCGGCTCTCCGGCTGGTTGGTCGAGCGCGACGAACGGATCTGGCTGGAGCGTGGGTGTCCCGACCACGGGCTGGTGCGCACGCTGTACGACGAGTCGCCGGAGATCCTCCGCTACCTGGAGGAGTGGACCGCGCCGACGAAGGTGCACACGCCCGACCTGCGCGGCAACTTCCTTCCGGTGCCGGCGGCGTACGAGCACGGGCTGCCGGAGATGCAGACCCAGCACACGTGCATCCTGCTGCAGGACCTGCTCGACCACTGCAACCTCAAGTGCCCGACCTGCTTCGCCGAGAGCGCGCCGGCACTCGCATCGGTGGCGCCGCTGGAGCAGGTGCTGGCGTCGATCGACACCCGGCTCTCCCGCGAGAACGGCCGGATCGACGTGCTCATGCTCAGCGGCGGCGAGCCGACGCTCTACCCGCGGCTCGCCGAGCTCCTCGACGCCGTCGCCGCCCGGCCGATCGTGCGGGTGCTGGTCAACACCAACGGCCTCACCATCGCCCAGGACGACGATCTCCTTGCCCTGTTGAGGAAACACCGCGAGCGGGTCGAGGTCTACCTCCAGTACGACGGGCAGTCCGCCGCGGCGTCGACCCACCACCGGGGCGCCGACATCCGGCGGTTCAAGGAGCGCGCGATCGAGCGGCTGTCCGCCGCGGGTGTCTTCACCACGCTCACGATGACGGCGGCGCTGGGCGTCAACGACGACGAGATCGGCTTCGTGGTCAAGCGGGCGCTGGACACGCCGTACGTCGGCGGGGTCACCATCCAGCCGGTGTTCGGCTCCGGCCGCTCGGCCGGCCTCGACCCGCTCGACCGGCTCACGCACACGGGCGTCCTGGCCCGGCTCGACGAGCAGACCGCCGGGCAGGTCACCTGGCGCGACCTCACCGCGCTGCCCTGCTCGCACCCGCACTGCTGCTCGGTCGGCTACCTGCTGCGCGACGACTCGGGCTCCTGGCGGTCGCTGGTCGCGCTGATCGGTCACGACCGGCTCAAGCAGTGGCTGGAGCTCGAGCCCGACACGCTCGCGAACCGGATCGCCGACGACGCGATCCCCGAACAGCTCCGAGCGGTGGTGAAGGGCTCGCTGCTCGACCTGATGAGCGAGCAGTCGTCCTTGTCGCACCCGTCGATGTCCTCGATCTGGAGCGACATCTGCCAGAACTGCGACATCGGGATCGGCACCCTGGCCACGCTGGCGTCGTCGCGGCTGCCCGGTCAGCACCAGCGGCTGCGGAGGATGCTCGGCGAGCGCGTCCTGCGGGTCACCGTGAAGCCCTTCATGGACATGAACACGATGATCGAGGAGCGGCTCACCCAGTGCTGCGTGCACGTCGCCACGGTCAACGCGGACGACAGCCACCAGTGCGCGCCGTTCTGCGCGGTCCAGGCCTGGCTGCCGCTGAGCCGCTCCCGCATCTCCACCGCGACCGGGGCCCCGCGATGAGCAGCGACCCGCGGCAGGTGGTGCGCGAGGACCTGCCGGACGCCGAGCCGCCGTTCGACCCGCTGCGGCTCTGCGTGTTCGCCACGGTCGCCCTGCTGGGCTGGCTGCTCGGCCCGGTCGCGCTCGTGTTCTTTGCCGGGCTCGGCTTCGTCGGCTACGCGAAGGCACGTCGCGCCGGTCTGCTCCGGTCGCGCTGCAAGCTGGGCGACACCCGGCTCGTCCTGGTGTGGCTGGGCGCGCTGGTGCTCGCCGGATCGATCGCCCTGGTGCTCGACGTCGGTCCCTGGAGGTGGTGGTGACATGAGCGGTCCCGAGGAGCCCCCGGAGGGAGAACGGCCACCGCCGGACCCGCAGCAGGTGCCGGCGTACCCGCATCAGTCCGGGCCACCCGCCGGACCAGCCCTGGCCGTACCAGCAGCCGGAGCCGGGCGTCCGCCCCGGACCGCTCATCGGCGGCCTCGCGGTCGGGCTGCTGGTGGGCTTCGTCGCCTCGGTCGCGATGGGCCTCATGGGTGCGCTCTTCTACGACGGGCTCGGGCACCAACAGCGACCTGTACTTCGTGCTGCCGCAGATCCTGCCGCTGGCGCTCTCGGTGTTCCTGCTCGCGTTCAAGCGCACCCGGATCGCCGGCGCGGGACTGGTGATGGGCATCGCGATCGGCGCGATCGTGATGCCGGGCGTCTGCGTGGCGCTGGTCGGCTCGGGAGCGATGGGATGATCGACGGGACATGACGGATCCCGCACCCGCCCGCAGCCTGCCGCTGGTCTTCGACGAGCCGAAGGGCCGAGGCAAGCCCCCGCGGCACCTGGCCGACCTCGACCTCGCCGAGCGCACCGCCCTGCTGACCGAGAAGGGGCTGCCCGGCTTCCGCGCGAAGCAGCTCTCGCACCACTACTTCGCCCGTCTCGTCGACGACCCGGCCGAGATGACGGACCTGCCCGCCGACTCGCGCGAGGCGCTCGTCGAGGCACTGCTGCCGCACCTGATGACCCCGCTGCGCACGCTCGAGGCCGACAAGGGCACCACCCGCAAGACGCTCTGGAAGCTGTTCGACGGAGCGCTGGTCGAGTCGGTGCTGATGCGCTACCCCGACCGCGCCACGATCTGCGTCTCCTCGCAGGCCGGGTGCGGCATGGCCTGCCCGTTCTGCGCGACCGGCCAGGGCGGCCTGCAGCGCAACATGTCCACCGCCGAGATCGTCGAGCAGGTGGTCGCCGGTGCCCGGTCGATGGCGCGGGGCGAGGTGCCCGGTGGACCGGGCCGGATCTCGAACGTCGTGTTCATGGGCATGGGCGAGCCGATGGCCAACTACAAGGCGGTGATCGCCGCCGTACGGCGGATGGTCGACCCGGCGCCCAGCGGGCTCGGCATGTCGGCCCGCGGGATCACGGTCTCCACCGTCGGCCTCGTGCCGCGGATCAACCAGCTGGCCGCGGAGGGCATCCCGGTCACGCTGGCGCTGTCCCTGCACGCGCCCGACGACGAGCTGCGCAACGAGCTGGTGCCGATCAACACGCGCTGGAAGGTGGGTGAGGCGGTCGAGGCCGCGTGGAACTACGCGCGCACCACCAAGCGCCGGGTCTCGATCGAGTACGCCATGATGCGCGACGTCAACGACCAGGGCTGGCGCGCGGACCTGCTCGGTGACGTGCTGACGTCGTACGGCGACTGGGGCTGGGTGCACGTGAACCTGATCCCGCTCAACCCCACGCCCGGCTCGAAGTGGACCGCGTCCCGCCCGGCCGACGAGCGCGAGTTCGTGCGCCGGCTGGAGGCCAAGGGCGTACCGACCACCGTGCGCGACACCCGCGGCCGCGAGATCGACGGCGCCTGCGGCCAGCTCGCCGCCAGCGATGCCTGACCGCTGACCCGTCGCAGATGGCGACGTAGCTGAGTGGCGACCCGTCGCAGATGGCGATGTGCTGGGCGGTGACCCGTCGCAGATGGCGTCACCTGCAGTGCGCGACTTGCCTGACCATCTGCGACGGCTCGATCCCGGCGACCATCTGCGACGGCTCGGCAGGGCGACCATCTGCGACGGCTCAGCGTGCCTGGGGCGACCATCTGCGACGGGTCGGCGAAAAGGCTAGCGGGGGTCAGCGACCAGGAGCTCGACGTTGCGGGCGCCGCGGACGCCACGGCGGTTGTGGCTGCGCTCCTGCGGGTCGTTGGCGCCGAGCTCGCGGGCCAGGCCGGCGAGCGCGGTGGGGTCGGTCAGGTCGCGGCCGTGGGCGAGCGGGCCGGCATGGTCGAGCATCGTGGTGAACAGCGACAGCGTGCCGTCCTTGTTGTCGGCGACCTCGACCAGCCGCGACTGCATCGGGAAGTCGGCGTGGCTGGCCGTGTTGATCTCCCAGAAGCCACCGGTGCCGTCGGCCCGCTGGTGCGCCCAGACCTGGTTCATGTGCGTGTGCCCGTTGACCCAGGCCACGACCTGCGGGTGTTCGAGCAGCAGCGCCTCGACCTCGTCGCCGAGCACACGCGGCTCGCGCCTCGCCGCCGGTGCCGACGAGCGTGTTGGTCATCGTGTCGACGGTGTGGTGGCTGGCCACGATCACGATCCTGCCGCGTGAGCGCTCGAGAAGGCTGCCGAGCCAGGCGAACTGGGTCCGGTCGAGCGACCCGTCGTCCTTGCCGTTGGGGTTGACCGTGTCGAGGACGACGAACCGCAACGTCCCCTTGTCGAAGCATGTAGTACGCCAGCCCGCTCTCGCGGTTCGCAGCCCGGAAGCCGTGGCCGACCGGGGTGCCCGTCGTCGGAAGTGCTCGGCGATCACCTCGGCGCGCGAGATCGTGCGACGGTCCGGGTCGGGCGTGACCACCTTCGTGTACGGCGAGACGGCGAGCGCCGGCAGCAGCGCCGACGGGTCCCCGGTGCGGAGGACGTGGAGCAGGTCGGCCTCCGAGACGCCCGGCGGCGGCGAGATCACCTTGAGGTTGCCGGTCGCGATCGCGGACAGCTCGAGGGTGTGCGGGAAGTTGCCCTGCACGAGCCGGTCGTGGTTGCCGAACGCGGTGTACCAGGGCAGGTCGAGCCCGGCGGTCGTGAACGGGCGGCGCGCGGCGTCGACAGCCCGGGCACGACGGGGAAGCCGTAGCGCGAACGGGCCAGGTCGTCGGGCTTGCCCGCCGGCGTGCCCTCCGGGTGCCAGTAGTGGGTGTCGTAGTACGCCGGGTCGCCGTCCATCACGCCCTCGTAGCGGTCGAGGTCGCCGCTGTCGGGACGGACGGGACCACCGTCGAGGACGTCGATGTTCCAGCGGATCTCGTTGAACTGGGAGTTGTCGGAGTTGTCGCCGGTCTGGATCGCGAACGGCAGCGGCAGCCCGGTGACCGGGCCGAGCCTGACCGCGTTGATCGCCCGCACCATCGCGTCGGCGACCTGGGCGGTGAGCAGCTCCTGCGGCCGGTACGCCGCCGCGAAGAGGCCGGGCACGGGGTCGGTGCTGCGTCGCGGTCGTCGTAGCGGTCCGCCCACTCGACCCGGGCCGGGGACTGGTGGTCCACGACGTGCACGTCGCTGAGCTGGACGAACGCCAGCAGTCCGGTACGACGCGTGGCGCGGCCGCCCTTCGCGCCGACACCGAGGTCGGTGCGCACCACGTGGGACTCGCCGGCCCGTCGTACCAGCGGGGCGTAGCCGCCCGCCCCCGGCGTGCCGCGCTGGATCGTGCCGCCGAGCGTGGTGACGCTCGCGGCGGCCTCAGCGGCAGACATCGACAGGGCTCCGCCGCCCACGAGGCAAGCGCCGCCCACGGCCGGGCAGGAGCGGAGCAGGCCGCGACGTGTCAGGTGCATGCGGGTCCGTCAGCGGCGTCACCGGTCCTCCAGCAGGGCGGGTACGTCGTCGACGTCGTCGACCAGGTGCACGTGGGCGGCCATCGCCCGGTCCTGGGCGAGCCGTTGCAGCAGCGGCCAGACCGGCAGCGTCGGTCCAGTGCCGACGCCCGACGAGCACCATCGGCGCGACGTCGGCCGGCCCGGCGTAGTAGTTCTCGCAGGCCGACTGGAACACCTCCTGCACGGTGCCGGCGGCCCCCGGCAGGAAGACCACCCCCGAGCGGCAGATCCGCAGCAGCACCTCCTCGCGGATCGCGTTGCGGAAGTACTTCGCGACGTGGTCGGCGAACACGTTCGGGCGGCTCGTGGCCGTAGAACCAGGTGGGCACGCCCAGTGAGTCGCGTCCCGGCCCGAACCGGGCGCGCACCGCCATCCCGGCGCGCGCCCAGGCGGTGACGTCGGGCGCGAACGACGGCACCGCTGCCAGGTCGGTGATCGCGGAGTCGAGGTCGCCGTCCGGGTGGTCGGCGAGCCAGGCGCCGAGGTTCGCGGCCTCCATCGCACCCGGGCCGCCGCCCGTGGCGACGGTGGCGTCGCGTCCGAGCAGCCGGCCGAGCCGGGCCGCCTTCCGGTAGCCGTCCGTGCCCCGCTCGGCGGCGTGGCCGCCCATCACGCCCACCACCCGCCGACCGCGCACGTATTCGGCCAGGGCGTCGTCGACCGCGTGGTCGTGCAGCGCCATGGCGAGGGTGCGGTCGATCGCGCGGCCGCCGTGCGACCAGGCGTGGACGCGGGCGTCCGGCGTCGCCGCGTAGGAGCTCGTCCAGGCCGGCGTACAGCTCGTCGGGGGAGTAGAGCTCGGCACGGTAGGGGTCGAACGGCACGTCCGGTACGGCGGGGAACACCAGCCCGCCGCGGCGTCGTACGTCCTCGTCGACGCCGTCCGCGAACCGGCAGCCGAGGAACACCGCGCCGGTCACGTCCAGCCCCGCCAGGGCGTCGGTGCGCTCGCGGAGGTCGACCGACTGGACGTGCCAGCCCCGGGCCACCGTGGCGCCCGCGCCGACCCTGCGGTCGATCTCCGCGAGGGTCTCGATCTCGAGGACGCGCACGCCCTCAGCGCACCAGGTGCGCGACGATGGTGGCCGCGACGGTCTCGGGGACCTCGACCGGCATCCCGTGCGCGGCGTCCTCGAGCGTGACCTCCTCCGCCTCGCCACCGTTCGCGCGGTAGCGGTCCAGCACCGCCCGGATCTGCTGGTTCATCGGCTGCGACGGGAGCACGTCCTCGCCGGGCCACCCCGGGATCACGCCGAGCTTGCCGAGCTGGGCCAGGTCGAACATCGAGGCGTCGCCGATCACCTGGTCCTGGCCACCGCGCAGCCACGTGATCGGCGGCTTGGCGTCGAGGTCGGCGATCGCGGAGGTGTCGTAGTGGACGGGTGCCATCGCGTTGAGCACGCCGCGCCGGCCCGGCCCGAAGGTCGGCCAGTTCGGCGACGCCGCGCCCTCGCCGGGATAGTGGTCCTCGCCGGTCGCCGTCAGCAGAACCTCGTCGAGCAGGAACTCCTCGTCGACGTTGCCGACGTTGCCGCGGGCCCCGAAGAACTGCCGGATGATCATCCGCACGCTGCCGTCCTCGTCGGACCGGTCTCCCTCCTCGAGCCGGCGCACGAAGTCCGGTGCCGCGCCTCCGGCACCGCTCGGCGCGCCGTCGCCGCAGCAGAGCGTGCCGTCGGCGTCCTTGGTGCCGCCGAAGCCGTACGGCGAGATCGGCGCGACCAGGGTCACCGACGCCAGGTCACCGGGGTGGTCGAGGAGGTACTGCATCAGTACGCCGCCGCCCATCGACCAGCCGGCCGCGTTGACCCGGCCGGTCCCGGCAAGGCCGAGCGTCTCGAGCAGCGCGTGCAGGTCGTCGGCCATCTCGCCGAGCCCGCGCGTGGCGTCGACCGGACTCGGCTCCGTGCGCCCGAACCCGCGCAGGTCGGGCGCGATCACGCGCACCTCGTCCGGCAGCGCCTCGGCGACGTACCGCCACCAGCCGCCGGAGACGAGGTTGCCGTGCACGAGCAGCAGTGGCACTCCGTCGTCAGGACCGGAGGTCCAGACGCTCTGGGTGAGTCGGCTGGTGGGCACCATCGTCCGCGTGAAGTCGGCCATGGGTGGATTCAACCAGCGGGCGCGGCTGGCGGCGAGGGTGGCGGCCGGGCGTCACCATGCGTTCGACAGCAGGTCGGCGAACAGCTGGTGCTCGTCGACATCCAGGCCCCGTGCGACGAACCAGGCGCACATGTTGTGGCAGTCGCGCATCAGGAAGTCCACGCCCGCCGGGTTGGCGACCAGGTCGACCACCTGCGGCAGGTCGATGATCACCAGCCGGTCGCCGGCGGCCAGCGTGTTGTACGGCGAGAGGTCGCCGTGCACGATGCCGGCCGAGGCCATGGTGACCATCGCCTCCCGCAGCTGCTCGAAGTACGACGCCAGCAGCGCGCGGTCGGGGCGGGTGCGGGCCAGCCGGGGCGCCGCCTCGCCGTCCACGGTGATCAGCTCCATCAGGATCTCGGTGCCGTCGATCTGCACGGGGTAGGGGACCGGCACGCCGAGCGTCCAGAGCCGCTGCAGCGACTCCCACTCGGCGTTGGCCCACTGGCCGGCGGCGACCGCGCGGCCGTGCGCGGTCTTCTTGGCCATCGCCCGGGTGTCCCGCGAGTTGCGGATCCGGCGGCCCTCGACGTAGGCGTTGCTGCGGTGGAAGCTGCGGTGCTCCTCGCCGCGGTAGCGCTTCGCGGCCATCACCACGCCGGGGTCTCCCTCGACCGCGCGCTCGAGCAGGAAGACGTCGGCCTCCTTGCCGGTCTTGAGGATGCCGAGCTCGGTGTCGATGGCGGCGCGGTCGGTCACCACCCAGTCGGGCAGCGGCTCCGGGCCGCGGCACAGCGGCTCGACGTCCCAGTAGGTGGTGAAGCGCTGGCCGTCGCCGGGCCCGGCGACCGTGGTGAAGTCGAAGACGAAGAAGGGGTCCTGGTCAGGCGCCAGGGTTGGTTCGTGGGTGCTCAACGGTGCTCCATGAGTCGAAGGAAGGGTGGGCGCAGTCGCCAAAGGCAGCCATGGTCTTCCTCCTTCGAGTCGTGGAACTTCGCTCACATCGTGGGGTCGTGCGTGACCCCGTGCAACGCATTTACCGGCGCGGGGCTCTCAGCGCTGGGTGCCCTCGCTGACCGCGCTGGCGGGGCTGGGGGCGGACTCCGGTGTGGTCACGGCCAGGCCCGCCGACCCCCACCGCCAGCAGGAGGCTGCCGGCTACGACGATCCCGATCCGCTGGACGACGAACGCCTTCTGCTCGGACATGGAGACCTCCGGTTGTCGATCGAAAGAACTAAGACAACCAAGATACTCATATTTGACGCGAGAACGCGAGGACCCGTGACGTGTCGCGTGTCACGGGTCCTCGCGCGCGGGGTGGGTGCTGAGCTCAGCTGCAGCGGGCCATCATGAGGCCGGCCACCTCGGCCATCTCCGGGTAGTGGCGTCGGGAGCCACCGTCGAGCTCGAGCGCCCCCCGGATGAGCCGGAGCAGGGTGCCGATCTCCTCGGGCCGGGAGGAGGTGGCGGCGCTGTTGCGGCGCAGCATCTCGATGTAGAGCTGGGTGGTCTCGGGCCCGGGCTCGACGCCGAGGTCCTCGAGCATGTCCTTGCGCAGCTGGTCGTAGACGCGCATTGCCTGCCAGCGCTCGTCCGTGCCCTCCAGGGCGGTCATGAGCTCACGCACGGCCGGCTCGGAGAGGTAGCTGCGTCCGACGGCGTTCCTGGCGAGTCGCAGCGCGGTCGCGGAGTCGCCGAGCAGGTTCGCCTCGGCAGCCGCGCGGACGCAGGCCCCGGCGAGGAGCTCGTCGAAGCTCTCCCGCTCCTCGCGGGCCCATGAGGCGTACGGGTTGGCAGCGAGCAGGTCGCCCGAGACCAGGTCGAGGGCCCGGAGCGCCGGTGCCACGCCCCCTTGGGCGCAGAGCTCCCGGACCTGCACCAGGTCGACGGACACCTGCTCCGGGTCGAGCAGGTAGCCGCTGGTCGTGGTGGCCAAGGCGGCCGTCCGGCCCCGGCCCAGCCGGGCGTGCTGTCGCAGCACGCACACGTAGCTCTCGATGGTCGCGATGTACGTCGCCGGCGGCGTTGCCCTCCCAGAGCCGCTCCGCCAGCAGGTCCTTCGAGAGCGGGTTTCCCAGCTCCGTGGCCAGCATCTCCAGGAGCTGGCGCGGCTTCACGCCCCCCAACGCGGTCCCTGCCACCGGTGTGGTTCCGTCATCGACGACGGTCGTGCCGAACAGCTTGATCTCGATCATGTGCGTTCCCCCCTCGGGACAACGCTTATCCTCCGGGGCCGACCCCGTCGCGCGGTAGCCCCGACTGGAAGGGGGGGATCCCCCAAAGTTGGCTAGTCACCTTGGGCGCGGGGGGTGTCCGAACGGGCGATGCCACATGGCCCGCTGGGTGCGAGGAGTGCGCAGACGTGCGCCGCACACGGGCCCTTGCGAGCCGCTCAGCCGATCAGCCCGACGGCCCTGGCCAGCACGGCGAGCAGGCCGAGTGCCATCAACGCGGAGGTGGTCCTGCTGCGCAGCCGGGCGGGTAGCAGGCCGAGGAGGGCGCCGATCAGGACGAGCTCGGCGCCGAGGCAGATCAGGTCCAGCGTTCCCACCGGCTCGATGCGCGACCCCGGGTAGGCGGGAGTGGCCCAACGGGGGAGGGCACATGGCCCACCGGGTGCGGGAGGGCCGCACCGCCCACGGCGGCGACCTTCAGTGCGTCACGACGGGTCAGTCCCACGGTGTGTCCCCCTCGACATCGACCTCGACCGTAGGAAGCGCGCCCTTGGGAAAACGTCCACACCGGACCGGGCTGTACCAGCCCCTGCGTCGTCGGGGCGCATCCCGAGGGATTCCCAAGGTTGCCGCAGGACGGTGGGAAGCGCTCAGGACCAGCAGTAACTATCGAGGTGGGGTTTTGTGATGCGTCCACGTGCACTCACGACAGGAATTCCGTTCGGCGTCGCCAAGGCGACGCCGAACGCGCGTAACAAGCGTCGTCGCGACGCTGGCGGTCGCCGCTGCGACCGTTCTCCAGGCGGTGGTCGCCACGGCGCCGGCCAACGCGGTACAGGCCGATCCGGGCGCGGGCTTCACGCGTCACGGCCGGTGACCTGTCGTTCATCCTCAAGCAGATCAAGATCGCGGAGCGGCACTCGGCGACGCTCACCGCCAGCGACCCGTGCGGGACGCTGGTCGGGCCGAACCCGAACCAGATCCCCGACCGGCTGTCCTCGTACGGGCTGCGCACGGTCGACGGCTCCTGCAACAACCTCTTCCCGGACCGGGCAGAGTTCGCCGCGGCCGACCAGCCGTTCCCGCGCTACGTCCAGCCGAAGTTCCGCGACGCCGAGCCGATCACCGCAGTCTTCCCGTCGGTGCGCCCGGACCGACGAGCTACACGCAGAAGAAGGGCAACGTCTTCGACTCCCAGCCGCGCATGATCAGCAACCTGATCGTCGACCAGACCTCCACCAACCCGGCTGCCATCGCGGCGGCCCAGTTCCCGGTGCGCACCCAGGGCAACAAGGGCGTGGTGCCGTGCACCACCGACCCCGACCCGACCGCGGACCCGCCGGTGCGTCGGCGTCCCGGCCGGCTGCGTGCCCTCGCACAAGACCCTGTTCATCCCGAACGTGACCACGGACGTCGGGCTCTCCCCGCCGTACAACTCGCTGTTCACGTTCTTCGGCCAGTTCTTCGACCACGGTGTCGACCAGACCGTCAAGAGCGGCGCCAACGTCTTCGTCCCGCTCAAGGCGGACGACCCGCTGCGCACCGTCGGCCCGGACGGCAAGCGCCGGCACCGGTGACGAGGTTCCCGCCAGCCAGGCCTTCATGGTGCTGACCCGGGCCCAGAACCAGCCCGGCCCCGACGGCGTCCTCGGCGACGACCCGACCACGCCGCAGGACGAGAGCGCGGACGACATCCAGAACGCCAACAACACCGACTCCCCGTGGGTCGACCAGAGCCAGACCTACACCTCGCACGCCTCGCACCAGGTCTTCCTGCGCGAGTACGACCTGGCGGCCGGCGCGCCGCTCGCGACCGGCAAGCTGCTGGGCGGCATCGTCAACGACGACACGTGCCCGGTGACACGAACACCGCCCCTGCTACAACGACGGCAACGCCACCGACGGCAGCATCTCCACCTGGGCCGCCGTCAAGAAGCAGGCGGCCCAGAAGCTGGGCCTGCTGCTCAAGGACAAGGACGTGACCAACATCCCGATGCTGGCCACGGACCCGTACGGCGAGTTCATCCCCGCCGCCAACGGACTGCCGCAGTACGTCTGCAAGACCGCAGACAACGGCTGTGGCGACGACCTGCTCCTGCCCGGTGACCTGGCCAACCCGGTCGCCGTGCCCGACAACGTCGCGCACTTCGACACCCCGTTCCTGACCGACATCGCGCACAACGCGGACCCGTCGCCCCAGGACACGGACAACAACCCGGCAACGCCGCCGGTGGCACCGGTCCCGGACGCCAACACCACCGCATCCGCCGACTTCGCGAACCAGCCCGCTGGCACGTACGACGACGAGATGCTGAACGACCACTTCGCCTGCGGTGACGGCCGGTGCAACGAGAACATCGCGCTGAGCACGATCCACCAGGTCTTCCACTCCGAGCACGACCGGCTGGTGGGCGACATCGAGCACACGCTGAGCCTGCCTGCGAACGCAGCACTCAGCACGGCGTTCCACAACACGCACACCGATCTCGCGCAGGACGACCCCAACCGGACGTTCGGCTACGGCGACCGCCTGTTCCAGGCAGCGCGGTTCGTGACCGAGATGGAGTACCAGCACCTGGTGTTCGAGGAGTTCGCGCGCAAGGTGCAGCCGGCGGTCAAGCCGTTCCACGTGTACTCGCCGGACATCAACCCGGCGATCCACGCCGAGTTCGCCCACGCGGTCTACCGCTTCGGCCACTCGATGCTGGACGACGACGTGGCCGCGCAAGAACGCCGACGGGAGCGACAACTCGCTGCCGCTGCTCACGGCGTTCCTCAACCCGCCCGAGTTCTTCGACGGCGGCGACGTGCGGGCACGCTCACGCCGCAGCAGGCTGCGGGCAGCATCGTGATGGGCTCCTCGGACCAGACCGGCAACGAGCTGGACGAGTTCGTGACGGAGACCCTGCGCAACAACCTGCTGGGTCTGCCGCTCGACCTGCCGGCGATCAACATGACCCGGGCCCGTGAGGCCGGTGTCCCGCCGCTCAACGAGGTGCGCCGGCAGATCTTCGCGCGACACCGGCGACTCCGCGCTTGCGCCGTACACGAGCTGGTCGGACTTCGGCCAGCACCTGAAGCACCCGGAGTCGCTGATCAACTTCGTGGCGGCGTACGGCCAGCACCCGAGCATCACGAGCGAGACCACGCTCGCGGGCAAGCGGGCGGCTGCTCGGGCGATCGTCGACCCGTCTCCCGGCGACCCGACGGCAACGCCGCCGATCCCGGCTGACGTGCCTCCCGCTGACGCGGCGGACTTCATGTTCGGCACGGGAGCCTGGGCGGACGACGCCAACGGCCGCACCACCACCGGGCTCGACGACGTCGACCTCTGGGTCGGCGGTCTGGCCGAGGTCACCAACCTGTTCGGCGGCCTGCTGGGCACGCACGTTCAACTACGTGTTCCAGAGCCAGCTGGAGGACCTGCAGGACGGCGACCGGCTGTACTACCTCAACCGCACGCCGGGGATGAACCTCCGGACGCAGCTCGAGAGCAACTCCTTCTCCGAGATGATCCAGCGCAACACCGACGGCACGAACACGTTGAAGGCGGACGCGTTCGCGACGGCCGACTGCAAGTTCCAGCTGGGCAACCTCGACGGGCACACCACGCCGGCTTCACGTCGCCCGACGGTGCGACCGTGGCCGACGACCCGACGACGCCGTGCCTGGAGAACAAGCTGCTGCTGCGGAAGCCTGACGGCACGATCCAGTACCGGGCGATCAACACGATCGACCCGACCGGCATCAACGGTCAGTCCGTCTACAACGGCACCGTCAACGACGACCGTGTCGCCGGCGGCAACGACAACGACACCTTCTGGGGTGGCCAGGGTAACGACCGGATCGAGGGCCAGGGTGGCGACGACGTTGCCCTCGGTGGACCCGGCAACGACATCCTCAGCGACCTCGATGGTGCTGACGTCAGCAAGGGTGGCGCCGGCAACGACTCCATCGACGGTGGTCCCGGTGACGACATCTCCATGGGTGGTGACGGCCAGGACTTCATGAACGGTGGTCTCAACGACAACGAGTCGTTCGCCGGTCCGGGCAACGACTTCGTGATCGCCGGTGCCGGGGCCGACGCCGTGTTCGGTGACGGTGGCGACGACTGGATCCAGGGCGGCCTCGGCCAGGACCTGCTCCAGGGCGACCACGGTGCGCCGTTCTTCGACGACCCGGCCGAGACGGCTCCCGGCAACGACATCTTCGTCGGGCAGGCCGGGGAGAACGACTACGACGCGGAAGGTGGCGACGACATCATGTCGCAGAACGCCGCGATCGACCGCAACGCCGGAGCCGGTGGCTTCGACTGGGCGATCCACCAGTACGACACGGTGGGCGCCAACGACGACATGAAGATCAACCAGCAGCCTGGCCGGCCTCGCCGCTTCCAGGTGGTCGTCAACCGCGACCGCTGGCAGGAGACCGAGGCCGACTCCGGATCGACGTTCAACGACGTCATCCGCGGCGATGACATGGAGAGGGCCACGGGCGGCTTCGGCTTCAGCGGCTGTGACGCGCTGGACCCGGCCGGCGTTGACCGGATCGGCGGTCTCAACAAGCTGGTGACCACGTTCCCGTCCCCGCTGCAGCCCGTGTTCGACGTCTCGCCCTTCGGGTTCTGCCCGCTGGTGGGTGACGGCGGAACGGCAGGCAACTCCCGGGAGTGGCAACGTCTGGGCCGAGGGCAACATCCTGCTCGGCGGCGGTGGCAGCGATGTCATCGAGGGTCGCGGAAACAACGACATCATCGATGGTGACCACGCGCTCGAGCGTCGCGATCTCCGTGCGGACGAACCCGGCCGACCCAGCCACCGAGATCGGGCGCACGGACCTGATGGAGCACGCAGCCACCTCCGGGAACTTCGGTGCCCGGAACCACTGGGATGACGCTCCAGAAGGCAGTGACCTCCGGCCTCGTCGACCCGGGCAACCTGGTCGCGGTGCGCGGCATCGACATCCCTGCAGCCTCGGCGACCCCGAACGCTGCGAGCGGCGGCGACTGCCCTGCTCCGAGTGCGGACGGCACCGTCCACCTGCTGAAGACGACGCTCAACTGTGACACGGCGTCGTACTCGCAGCCGCCGAACCTACACGATCACGCCCAACGCGGACGGCAGCGTCACGGTGACGGACAACGCGTTCGCCGCAGCCGCCAACCTGTTCGCCAAGGGCGACGGGATCGACACGCTGTGGAACATCGAGAACCTGCGGTTCTGCCTCGGCAACGACCCGGTGACCAAGAACTGCAACTCGTTCACCGACGTCAGCGTGTCCCCGCCGAGCGCGCCGGGCAACGTCACGGCGACGGCGGGCAACCGCACGGCGACGGTCACCTGGACCCGTCCGACCGCGGACGGTGCGGCGACTCTCGAGCTACGACTTCGTCGTGAAGTCCGGTGCCACCGTCATCAGCACGACGAGGCTCGCGCCGACGACGCTCGCTCGCACCGTGACCGGGCTGACCCCCGGGCAGAAGTACACGTTCGAGGTGCGTGGGGTCAACAGTTCGGTGCCGGACCGTTCGGGGTCTCCAACGAGATCACGGCGGTGGGCACTCCCAACCCACCGACCGCGCTGGTGGCCACCCGAAGCAACGGCTCGGCGTCGCTGTCGTGGACTCCGGGCGCTGACAACAGCTCCGCCATCACCGGCTACAACCTCCAGATCCGCAACGGGGCAGCGGTGGTGGAGACCCGGACCATCACGGGCAACGTGAGCAGTGCGGTGATCAGCGGGCTGAACAACGGGACGGCGTACAACTTCCGTCTCCAGGCGATCAACGGGATCGGCACGAGTGCCCTGTCGACGGCTTCGAACACGGTGACTCCGGCAACCCTGCCGGGGCTGGTGCAGATCGGGGCACCCACCCAGGGTCCTGCGGGTGGAGCGCTGACGGCCAGTGCGAACTGGAACCCGCCACTGTCCAACGGCGGGGCGACCATCACCAACTACCGGGTGAAGGCGCTGAGGATGGCAGCCGACGGCACCACGGTGCTCTCCGTCGAGGGAGACGTCACCGTCGGAGCGACCGTCCGCACGAGGTCGTTCACGTTGCCGGCCGGCAGCTACCGGTTCGACGTCTCCGCCATCAACGGCGTCGGCGAGGGCCCGGCGGTGCGATCGGAGGCGATCGCAGCCCGGTGACCACCGCGGCACCACACAACTGAACACGACACACAAACCGGGAAGGGGCGGTCGCCAGATGGCGGCCACCCCTTCTCGGTCTTTCCGTCGCGCGAGCCGGAGCCGATGCGGACCGCCGTGACCTCGAGCCGCTCCCGATCCTGGATCGCCTCACACGGTGTTCTGGAGCGCGGAGCGGTGCGCCCCGCGGCTGGGACTACTCCGGGGAGCCCGGCCGGGATGTGTACCCGCATCTCCGTGCCGCCAGCCGGGCCGCTGAACAGGTCGAAGGTCCCGTCCAGGTCGTCGACCAGGGCCTTGAGCAGCCGGAGGCCGAAGCCCTCGTCGCCGCGCGTGCGGCTCGAGCCCCCGACCGTCGTCGGTGAGCACGATGACCACGGTGTCCGCGTCCTGTGACACCGTCACGCGGGCGTGGCCGGCCCGGGCGTGCTTCTGCACGTTGCGCAGGCCCTCGCGTACGACGCGGTACACCACCCCCGTGACGTCCTCGTCGAGGTCGAGGCCTTCCTCGACCTCGACGCTGATGTCGAGGTTGTCGTCGGTGTAGCGCTCCGCGAGCGACACCAGCGCGGCCGCGAGCCCGGTCTCGAGCAGGTCCGTCGGCATCAGGTCGAGGACCATCGTCCGCAGCGCATGCAGGTCCTGCTGGAGCAGGCCGGTCATCCGATCGACCGTGGAACGGGCAGCCGAGCCCTCGGGGGTGTCCGGCAGGGCCGAGGTGACCGTGGGCAACGAGTAGCTCACGGCCGACAGGTCCTGCACGACACCGTCGTGGAGGTCCTGGGCCAGACGCCTCCGCTCCTCGTGCCATGCGCGCAGCGAGCGAGTCACGAGGTCCGCCTGGTCTCGCCGTGCTCGGTCGATGCGACGCGCGAGCGACCAGGCGAGAGGCAGGATCGCCAGCTGGAAGAGCAGCAGACCGCCCAGGGCGATCGGGAGGGTCTTCTTTGAGATCGCGTCCCGTTCGGCGGCGATCCGGTGCCGAGTCGATGTACGTCTCGAACATGACCGGCCCACCCTGCGCGGCCGGCAGCGGGACGTTCACCTCCAGCAGGGTTCTCTCGCCGCCGATGGCGACGGGGTGACGGTCATCGTCCTCCGGCGGCCGAGGCACTACCTTGCCCGTACGGAGCGCTTCCGCCAGCTCGTGGTCGACCCGGACTCGGTCGCCGATCAACGTGTCCACGTCACTCCAGAGGACCCGGCCGTGGGCGTCGAAGATCACGGCGTGGGTGAAGGTGCCGTCATTCAGCCGGTAGGAGAGGGCCTGCTTGACGCGTTTGATCGAGCCGGGCTCTCCGGCCCGTAGCCCAGGGTCGACGAGCGTCGACACGAAACCCCTGCCCACGCCCGTGGCGCGGTCGGTCGCCTCCTCCATCGCCTGCTCCTCCGCGATGTGCCGCCCCGCCGTCCGGATGCCCACGCCGAGCACCAGCAGTGCCAGCGCGCTGAGCAGGACGAACCTGGCCAGCGATACCCGGACGACAGAGCCCCGGGTGAGGTCGAGTGTGCGGCGGAACCAGTCAGACGGCGTCGCGGCCATCGAACAGGCCCTGCCGCGACGCGATGGCCACCGCTTCGAGCTGGGAGTGTGCGCCCAGCTTGCGGAGCATGGTCTTCACGTAGCCGCGGCAGGTGTTCAGGGAGATCCCGAGGCGCTGGGCGATCGCCCGCGCGTCGAGTCCCATGGCCAGCATGCCCAGGACGTCGTGCTCACGGGGCGACAGCTCCGTGGGGCGCGCGCGCGGCGGCGGCGGTGGGCGGTCGAGCGAGCGCAGCAGCCGCGGATGCACGACCAGTCCGGCCCCGCGCGGGGACCGGAGGATGCCCAGGAGGTCGGGAAGCGACCCGTCCTTCGGCGCCACGGCGCTCACGCCGGCCGTCGCGGCACGGTGGATGAGCGAGGCGTCGGAGCATCCCGTCAGCAGCACGATCTGCACGTCCGGGTGGCGAAGCTTGATCGCCGCCGCAGCGGCGACGCCGTTGCGGTCGTCGCCGGCGAACATGAAGTCGATGACCACCATGTCGGGCAGCACCTCGTTGACCAGAGCGAGTCCCGCGTCGATGTTGTACGCGACCCCGACACAGTCGAGGTCCGGCTCGCCCCGGAGCCCGACGCTGAGCAGGTCGGCGAACGTCTCGTGGTCGTCGATGACGACCAGACGCCGGGCTCGAACCTCGCGGTGGTCGCTGGTCGGTGGTGCTTCTGCCAAGTTGGCCATGTCATCCCCTCCAGGACGCAGCCGAACCTCCGCTCCCCCTGAGCGAAGTCAAAGCAGGGACCCTCGAGATCCCGACGAACGTGTACGGCGGACGTACGTGCGTGACCTCAGGCCGGGTCCGGGGCCGAGCGATGCAGTTATCCCCCGAGGCGCCGCCCGAGTCAGCAGGACGCCCTACATACGAGCCGCACGATAGCAGAATGCGCTGGCGTGCGCGCGAGGATTCCGAAGTACGGACGACCCTCATCGGTGGCCCGCGATGGCGTGTGGCACGTAGTCGGCGCCGAGCTCCGCGATCTCCTCGACGCCGAGCTCCAGATCGACGGCCGCGACGGCGTCCGACAGGTGCTCGGGCCTGGTGATCCCGACGATCGGGGAGGTGACCACCGGCTGGGCCAGCAGCCAGGCCAGCGCGACCTGGGCCGGAGGCACGCCGCGCCGCTCGGCGACCTCGAGCACCTTCTCGCACGGTCGTGCGGTCCTCGTCGGCGAAGAGCTTCCGGCCGAACTGGTCGGACTCGGTGCGCGCCGTCTCGGTGTCCCAGGGACGGGTGAGCCGACCGCGGGCCAGCGGGCTCCACGGGATCACGCCGACCCCCTGGTCGCGACAGAGCGGCAGCATCTCCCGCTCCTCCTCGCGGTAGAGCAGGTTGTAGTGGTCCTGCATCGAGACGAAGCGGGTCCAGCCGTGGCGCTCGGCGACGTGCTGGGCCTTGGCGAACTGCCACGCGTACATGGACGACGCACCGATGTAGCGGGCCTTGCCGGCCTTCACCACGTCGTGCAGCGCCTCCATCGTCTCCTCGATCGGCGTCTCCGGGTCCCAGCGGTGGATCTGGTAGAGGTCCACGTGGTCCATGCCGAGCCGGGTCAGGGAGTGGTCGATCTCCTGCAGGATCGCCTTGCGGGACAGGCCGGCGCCGTTCGGACCGGGTCGCATCCGCCCGTGCACCTTGGTGGCGAGCACGTAGTCCTCGCGGACGGCGTACTCCCGCAGCGCCCGGCCGGTGAACTCCTCGCTGCTGCCGCCTGAGTACACGTTGGCGGTGTCGAAGAAGTTCACGCCGGCGTCGAGCGCTGCGCGGATCGTCTGCCGCGCGAAGTCCTCGTCCTTCGCCCACGGGTGGCCGCCGCGTTCGGGGATGCCCCAGCTCATGCAGCCGACCGCGATCGCGGAGACCTCCAGCCCGCTCTTCCCGAGTCGCCGGTACTGCATCAGACCGCCCTCTCCAGCGCGGCGAACTCCTCGTCGGTCAGCTCGATGCTCGCGGCGGCGGTGTTCGTCCTCCAGGTGGTCGACGCTCGACGTGCCCGGGATCGGCAGCATCACGGGCGAGCGCTGGAGCAGCCAGGCCAGCGCGAGCTGCGCCGGGGTGGCGTCGTGCTGCTGCGCGGCCGCGGCAAGCGGGCCGTCGTCGGCGGACAGCTCACCGGTCGCCAGCGGGAACCACGGGATGAAGCCGATGCCGTGCTCCGTGCAGTGGTCGAGCAGCTTCTCGGCGTCGCGGTTGGCGAGGTTGAAGAGGTTCTGCACGGACACGATCTCGGCGGTCTTCTGCGCCTCGACGAGCTGGTCGACGGTCACCTCGGAGAGGCCGATGTGCCGGATCTTGCCCTCGTCCTGGAGCTGCTTGAGCTCGCCGACCTGGTCGGCCACCGGGTAGTCGGGGTCGATCCGGTGCAGCTGGAACAGGTCGATCCGCTCGAGGCCGAGGCGGCGCAGGCTCAGCTCGACCTCCTGGCGCAGGTACGCCGGCTTGCCCGAGCGGGGTCCACACGCCCGGACCCTGGCGGGTCAGCCCGGCCTTGGTCGCGATCACGACGTCGTCGGCGTAGGGGTGCAGCGCCTCGCGCAGCAGGTCCTCGGCGACGTACGGACCGTAGGAGTCGGCGGTGTCGAAGAAGGTGATCCCGAGCTCGACCGCGCGGCGCAGCACGCGGATGCGCCTCGTCGCGGTCGCGTCGGCGGGCCCCAGACGCCCTCGCCGGGCAGCTGCATCGTGCCGTAGCCGAGGCGGACGACGGGCAGGTCGCCGCCGAGCTCGAAGGTGCCGGACGGAGCAGCGATGTTGTCGGTCGTGGAAGAAGTCATACAAGGCGCAAGTCATCGGGCGGCGGTGTTGTTCCCCGGACCGAGCGGGAGGATGAGGTCATGGCCGGTGACGAGATCGCGTGGTTCCGCAAGCCGACGCCCACGAACCAGGCGCCGTACGACGGCGGCACGCTGAACCTGAGCTACCAGCTCCTGGACAAGGCGATCGTCGAGGGCGCGGCCGACGAGTCGGTGCTGGTCGACGTCCGCGGGTCGTGGAGCCACGCCCTGCTGCTGGAGCACGTGGCCGCGTTCGGCGGCGCGCTCAAGGGGCTCGGAGTGCTGCCCGGCGACCGGGTGCTCGTCGACCTGGCCGACGACCGGGACACCGTGGTCGTGCTGCTGGGCGCGTCGCGGGTCGGCGCGGTGACGGTGCGCCCGCCGACCCGGCTCGGCGAGGCGGAGCTGGCGATGGTGGTGGCGTCGGCCGAGCCGTCGGTGGTCGTCACCAGCCGGCCCGGGCTGGAGCTCGCTGACGCCGACCCGGTCGTGATCTCCGGCGACCCCTCGCCCGTGGGGTCGGCGGTGGCCTGGGACGTCGTCGCTGCGCGCCGGACGCGCCGACCCCGCAGGCGCCGAGAACGTCGCCGCCGACGCGGCCTCCGCGCTGGTGTGGCCGGAGGGCCCCGACACGTCGGTCCGGGTGCGGACGACCGTCGAGCAGGCGCTGGCCCTGCTGGAGGCGACCCGCTCGGTGCCGGTCGCTGCTGCCGAGCTGGTGGGTGTGCTGACGCGGTGAGGCTGGCGCGGTGAGGCTGTGGGGGCCTGGGGCGGAGAATTCCCAAGGTATCTAGGTTCTCTGGCGCTCCCAGGGGCATGTACGCCGCTGGAAGCGCCAGTTCTCCTTGGGAAGTCAGAAGAGATTGGGAAGTGTGATGTCCGATTGCGCGCCTGATGCCCGACAAGTACCTCGATACCTTGGGAATTCTCGCCCCGCTCGCCCGCCTCCGCCCGCCCACACACCCTCACCACCCCACACCTCCGCCGCATACGATCAGAACCGTGACCGAACAGATTCCGATGCTGGTCGCCGGCGAGTGGGTGCACGGCGACGAACCGCTCGAGGTGCACCACCCGTACGACGGCTCGCTCGTCGAGACCACGACGTACGCCACCAAGGCCCAGGTCGAGGCGGCCGTTGCCGCGGCCGACGGCGTGCGCGCCGAGGCGGAGCGGCTCCCGATCCACGTGCGCGCCGAGGCCCTGGCCTCGGTCAGCCGGCAGATCCAGGAGCGGGCCGACGAGATCGCCGAGCTGATCACCGCGGAGAACGGCAAGCCGCTGCTCTGGGCCAAGGGCGAGGTCGGCCGCGCGGTCTCGGTGTTCCGCTGGGCCGCCGAGGAGACCCGCCAGCAGTCCGGCGAGGTGCTGCGGCTCGACACGGACGCCGCGGCCGAGGGCCGGATGGCGTACGTGCGCCGCGTGCCCAAGGGCCCGGTGCTCGGCGATCAGCCCGTTCAACTTCCCGCTCAACCTGGTCGCGCACAAGGTGGCCCCGGCGATCGCGGTCGGCGCGCCCGTGGTGCTCAAGCCCGCGCCCAAGACCCCGCTGTCGGCGCTGCTGCTCGGCGAGCTGCTCGCCGAGACCGACCTGCCGGCGGGCATGGTCAACGTGCATCAACGTCCAGAACGACCAGGCCAAGGACCTCGTCGCCGACCCGCGGCTGCCCGTGGTCAGCTTCACCGGCTCCGGGCCGGTCGGCTACGCGATCCAGGAGCAGGTGCCGCGCAAGCACGTCATGCTCGAGCTCGGCGGCAACGCCGCGGTCGTGGTCGCGGCCGACTGGTCGAGCGACGAGGACCTCGACTGGGCGGCGACCCGGATCGCGAACTTCGGCAACTACCAGGCCGGCCAGTCCTGCATCGGCGTCCAGCGCGTGTACGCCGACGGGTCGCTGTACGACGCGCTCCGGGACCGGATCGTCACCAAGGTCGAGGCGCTCAGGACCGGCGACCCGAAGGACCCGGACACGTTCGTCGGCCCGATGATCGAGGAGGCGGCCGCCCAGCGGGTCGAGGAGTGGGTCGAACGCGGCGGTCGACGCCGGCGCCACGCTCCTGACCGGCGGCAAGCGCGAGGGCACCACCTACGCGCCCACGGTGCTCGCGGACGTCCCGGCCGACGCGAAGGTGAGCTGCGAGGAGGTGTTCGGGCCGGTGCTGGTGCTCGACCGGGTCTCCGGCTCCGACGAGGGGTTCGCGCGCGGTCAACGACTCGAAGTACGGGCTCCAGGCCGGCGTGTTCACCCACGACCTGCAGACCGCGTTCCGCGCCCACCGCGAGCTGGAGGTGGGCGGCGTGATCATCGGCGACGTGCCGTCGTACCGCGCCGACCAGATGCCGTACGGCGGGGTGAAGGAGTCCGGCGTCGGGCGCGAGGGCGTCCGCTACACGATGCACGACTTCAGCTACGAGCGCGTCATGGTGCTGACCGGGCTCGACCTCTGACGGTCCAGCCCGCCCACGCCTAGACTTGCCGGAGTCGTGGCCGAAGGAGCAGCACCATGTCGTCTGACAGCAAGGTCGTCCCGCCGGAGCTTCCCGACCACATCGATGCCGCGGTCCTGAAGATCGCGGGCGTGGTCGTGATCGGCGCGATCATGTCCATCCTGGACATCACGGTCGTCAACGTCGCCCTGCCGACGTTCCAGACGGTGTTCGGCAGCGTTGCCCACCCGCTCGCGTACTCCACGGTCGCCTGGTCGGTCACCGCGTACACCCTCGCGCTGGCCACCGTGATCCCGCTGACCGGCTGGGCCGCCGACCGGTTCGGCACCAAGCGGCTCTACATGACCGCCATCGCGCTGTTCGTCTCCGGCTCGGTGCTCTGCGCCCTCTCGTGGAGCATCGGCGCCCTGATCGGGTTCCGGGTCCTCCAGGGCCTCGGAGGCGGCATGCTGATGCCGCTCGGCATGACCATCATGACCCGGGCCGCAGGACCCCACCGGATGGGCCGGCTGATGGCCATCCTCGGGGTCCCGATGCTGCTCGGCCCGATCCTCGGCCCGATCATCGGCGGTTGGCTCATCCAGGTCGCGAGCTGGCACTGGATCTTCCTGATCAACGCGCCGATCGGTGTCGATCGCGATCGTCTACGCCTGGCGTGTGCTGCCCAGGGACACCCCGGAACCGTCGGAGTCCTTCGACTTCCTCGGCATGGCGCTGATGTCACCCGGGCTGGCGCTGTTCCTGTTCGGCGTGTCCTCCATCCCGTCCGAAGGCACGGCCACCGCCCCGCGGGTCTGGGTCTCCATGCTGGTCGGCACCGTGCTGATGGTCGCTTTCGTCTTCCACTCGTTCCGCCCCGAACATCCGCTGCTCGACCTGCGACTGTTCAAGAACCGCAACCTGACGGTCTCGATCATCACCATGTTCCTGTTCGCCGCGGCGTTCTTCGGCGGGCTGCTCCTGGTGCCGACCTACTTCCAGGAGGTCCGCGGGGAGTCCACGTTGCAGGCCGGCCTGCTCGTCGCCCCCCAGGGCATCGGCGCGATGATCACGATGCCGATCGCGGGCGCGCAGGTGGACAAGCACCCGATCGGCCGGATCGTGCCGTTCGGCCTGATCTTCATCCTGATCGGCATGTTCGGGCTGACCCAGCTCACCGCGACCACGCCGTACCCGGTGATCATCGCCGAGCTGTTCGTGATGGGTCTCGGCATGGGAGCCACGATGATGCCGCTCTTCACCTCGGCACTGAAGACCCTGAAGGCCCACGAGGTGGCCCGTGGCTCGACGCTGCTGAACATCACCCAGCAGATCGCCAGCTCGTGCGGAGTCGCGATCATGTCTGTCCTGCTCACCAACCACCTCCAGGCCTCCAAGCTCGCCGGGCCGGCGATGGCCAGCCTGCACATCCCGGCCCTGGCCGACAGGCTCCCCGCCGCCGCGATCGCGAAGGGCCTGGAGGACGCAGCCCAGGCGTTCGCCGACACCTACTGGGTGGCGTGGGCGATGGTGCTGCTGACGGTGATCCCGGCGATGTTCCTGCCGCGCAAGCACGAGGAGACCCACCTGCTCGACGACCTCGGCGTCCCTCCCGTCGTCGTGCACTGACCAGCACGACGACAACCGGGCGTCACATCTCTTCGTGCGTGTCCGGGTCGCCGCCGAACAGCCGGCCGTCGGGCTCGGCCAGACCGCTGATCGCGGCCATCTCGTCGGTGGAGAGCTCGAAGCCGAAGACGTCGAGGTTCTCGCGCTGGCGGCCGGCGTTCGAGGACTTCGGGATCGGGAGCGACCCGAGCTGGACGTGCCAGCGCAGGATGACCTGACCGGGCGTCACGTCGTGGGCCTCGGCCGCCGCGACGACCGGGGCCTCGTCGAGCGGCGCCCGGCGCTTGCCCATGGGGCTCCAGGCCTCGGTGCGGATGCCCAGCCGCTCGTCGACCCGCAGCATCTCGGGCTGGGGGAAGCGGGGGTGGAGCTCGATCTGGTTCACCGACGGGGTGACGCCGGTGGCGTCGGTGATCCGGGCGAGGTGCGCCTCGGTGAAGTTGGAGACGCCGATCGAGCGGACCAGGCCCTCCTTCTGGCAGTCGACGAGCGCCCGCCACGCCTCGGGGTACTTGTCCTGGCTGGGGTTCGGCCAGTGGATCAGCTGGAGGTCGACGTAGTCGGTGCCGAGCCGCTCGAGCGTGCCGCGGACCGAGGCGACGGCGTCGTCGTACGCGTGGTGGCGTCCGGGCACCTTCGAGGTGATCCGGACCTCCTCGCGGGACAGTCCGGAGCGGCGAACCGCCTCGCCCACCTCGCGCTCGTTCTCGTAGTTCACCGCCGTGTCGAGCAGCCGGTAGCCGACCTCGAGTGCCTGCCGCATCACCTCGATGCCGTCCTCGCCCCTGAGCGAGACCGTGCCGAAGCCGATCGCGGGGAGGGTGGTGCCGTCGTTGAGGGTGTACGTCGGGATGTCGGCCATCCACCCAACCTAGTTCGGGTCTCGACAGGCTCGACCGCCGATCCTGCGACAATCTCCTCGTGAGCAGACGCGACGTGGTGATCCTGGGCTCGACCGGCTCGGTCGGCACCCAAGCGCTCGACGTGGTGCGGGCCCAGCCCGACCGGTTCCGGGTGGTGGCGCTCACCGCGGGCGGCTCGCGGCCGGACCTGTTCGAGCAGCAGGTGGCGGAGTTCGAGCCGGCGTACAGCGGCATCGGCGACGAGGCCAGCGTCGAGGCCGCGGGCATGGCGTGCCACACGGTGCTCAACGCGATCACCGGCGCGGCCGGGCTGCTGCCGACGCTGGCCGCGCTCGACGCCGGCAACGTGCTTGCGCTGGCCAACAAGGAGTCGCTGATCATCGGCGGCCCGGTGGTGCTCGACCGTGCGAAGCCCGCCCAGATCGTGCCCGTCGACAGCGAGCACAGTGCGCTCGCGCAGTGCCTGCGGGGCGGTCGCGCCGACGAGGTACGACGGCTCGTGCTGACCGCCAGCGGGGGACCGTTCCGCGGGCGCAGCCGGTCAGACCTCGCCGACGTGACGCCGGAGCAGGCCATGGACCATCCGACCTGGGACATGGGGCCGGTCGTCACGATCAACTCCGCGACCCTGGTCAACAAGGGGCTCGAGGTGATCGAGGCGCACCTCCTGTTCGGCATCCCGATGGACGACATCGAGGTGGTCGTGCACCCGACCTCGGTCGTCCACTCGATGGTCGAGTTCAACGACGGGTCCACGCTCGCCCAGGCCTCGCCCCCGACGATGGCGATCCCGATCGCGCTCGGCCTGGCCTGGCCCGACCGGGTGCCCGGCACGGCGCCGGCGGTGGACTGGTCGACCGCGCAGACCTGGGAGTTCTTCCCGCTCGACGACGAGGCGTTCCCCGCCGTGCGCCTGGCCCGCGAGGCGGGTGCACGGGGCAGCACAGCGCCCGGCGGTCTACAACGCGGCCAACGAGGTGTGCGTGCAGGCGTTCCGCGACGGAGTCCTCCCGTTCGTCGACATCGTCGACACGGTGGCGACGGTCCTTTCCGCCCACGACGTACCCTCTGGGGGAGATCTCACCGTCGACGACGTGCTCGCGGCCGATGCCTGGGCCCGCACGCGGACGGCCACCGCACTGGGAGCAACCACTCGATGACCGCGTTGACCTACCTGCTCGGCGTGCTGCTCTTCCTCGTGGGGCTGGTGGTGTCCGTGGGGCTCCACGAGCTCGGGCACCTGATCCCCGGCAAGCTCTACAACGTCAAGGTCACCCAGTACTTCATCGGCTTCGGCCGCACCCTCTGGTCGCGCCAGAAGGGCGAGACGGAGTACGGCGTGAAGGCGATCCCGCTGGGCGGCTACTGCAAGCTGGTCGGGATGGTGCCGCCCGACCCGGACGACCCGGAGACCGGCACCGACCGCGTCCGGAGCCGCAACACCGGCATGTTCGCGCAGCTGGTCAGCGACGCCCGCGACGCCGAGTACGAGCACGTCGACCCGCACGACCACGACCGGCTCTTCTACAACAAGCCGTGGTGGCAGCGGGTGATCATCATGGGCTCCGGCGTCGCGATCAACATCGTGCTCGCGTTCGTGCTGTTCGCGTTCGTGTTCATCGGCTTCGGGGTGCCGACGCCGACCACGACCGTCGCGGGTGTCTCCAAGTGCGTGATCGCGGTGACCGAGGCCAACGTCGACAAGCCGCCCCGCGCGTGCACGGCCTCCGACGCGGAGGCGCCGGCCAAGGCGGCCGGGTTCCGGCCGGGGGACCGCTTCGTCTCGATCAACGGCGTCGCGATCGACGACTGGGCCCAGGCCCAGAAGCAGATCCGCGCCAACGGCGACGGCAAGGCCGTCGTGGTCGTCGAGCGTGACGGTCAGCGCGTCACCCTGCGTCCGACGACCACGGTGACCACCCAGAACATCGACCCGGCCGACCCCGGGAAGATCACGAAGGTCGGCTTCCTGGGCGTCGTGCCGAGGCAGGTCACCCAGCGCCAGGGCGTGGGCTACGTCGTCGACACCATGGCCACCGGCACCTGGCAGACCGTCCAGACGATCGCCGCGATGCCGGTGAAGGTCTACCACGTCGCGCGTGCCTCGATCGGGCTCGAGGAGCGCGACCCGAACGGCCCGATGAGCGTCGTCGGGGCCGGCCGCGTTGCCGGCGAGGTGGCCTCCCAGCACGAGGCGCCGGTGCTCGACCGGTTCCTGTCGGTGATCCTGCTGCTGGCCGGCCTGAACCTGTTCCTCGGCCTGATCAACCTGGTGCCGCTGCCGCCGTTCGACGGCGGGGGCATCGCCACCACGCTCTACGAGACCGTACGACGGGCCTTCGCCCGGATGCGCGGCAAGCCCGACCCGGGCGGTGTCGACAGCGCCAAGCTGCTGCCGCTCACCTACGCGATGGCGATGGTGATCCTCGTGGTCAGCGTGATCCTGATCTTCGCCGACATCGTCGCCCCGGTGCAGCTCAGCTGAGCCGGGCCGCCGGCGCGATGCGGCGTCCTCGGCGCCGAAACCTAGACTGGGCACCATGACCGCCGTTTCCCTGGGGATGCCCAGCGCCCCGCCGCCCGTGCTCGCCCCGCGCCGCCAGAGCCGCAAGATCAAGGTCGGCAAGGTCGAGGTCGGCGGTGACGCACCGATCTCCGTGCAGTCGATGTGCACCACGCTCACCTCCGACGTCAACACGACGCTGCAGCAGATCGCCGAGCTCACCGCGTCCGGCTGCGACATCGTTCGGGTGGCGTGTCCGTCGCAGGACGACGCCGACGCGCTGCCGGAGATCGCGTCGCACAGCCAGATCCCGGTGATCGCCGACATCCACTTCCAGCCGCGCTACGTGTTCGCGGCGATCGAGGCCGGCTGCGCCGCGGTCCGGGTCAACCCGGGCAACATCAAGAAGTTCGACGACCAGATCAAGCAGATCGCGCAGGAGGCCAAGGACCACGGCACCTCGATCCGGATCGGCGTCAACGCCGGTTCGCTCGACAAGCGCGTGATGGAGAAGTACGGCAAGGCGACCCCGGAGGCGCTGGTCGAGTCCGCGGTCTGGGAGGCGTCCCTGTTCGAGGAGCACGACTTCCACGACTTCAAGATCTCGGTCAAGCACAACGACCCGGTGGTCATGGTGCGTGCCTACGAGCTGCTCGCCGAGGCGGGCGACTGGCCGCTGCACCTGGGCGTGACCGAGGCGGGTCCGGCGTTCCAGGGCACGATCAAGTCGAGCGTCGCGTTCGGTGCCCTGCTGAGCAAGGGCATCGGCGACACGATCCGGGTCTCGCTGTCCGCGCCCCCGGTCGAGGAGGTCAAGGTCGGCCTGCAGATCCTCGAGTCGCTCAACCTCCGCCCGCGCCGGCTCGAGATCGTCTCCTGCCCCTCGTGCGGCCGGGCACAGGTCGACGTCTACAAGCTCGCCGACGAGGTGACCGCCGGCCTCGAGGGGCTCGAGGTGCCGCTGCGGGTCGCGGTCATGGGCTGTGTCGTGAACGGCCCGGGTGAGGCCCGCGAGGCCGACCTCGGCGTGGCCTCCGGCAACGGCAAGGGCCAGATCTTCGTCAAGGGCGAGGTGATCAAGACCGTGCCCGAGTCGCAGATCGTGGAGACCCTGATCGAGGAGGCGATGCGGATCGCCGAGGGCATGGAGTCCGAGGAGGGCGCCGGAGCGCAGGTCAGCGTGTCGTGAGGCCGGCTCAGCGGTAGTCCCGGATCAGGTCGGCGCGCTTGTCGCCGAACCCGTGGTCGCGGATGTAGCCCCACGCGTCGGGCCGTGACCCGTCGACGTCGGTGGTGCCGTAGCGGTCGGACAGGTCGCGCGCGGTCAGCACCCGGCCCGCGACGTCCGTGGGCTGCGGGTCGGCCGCCAGTGCGGCGATGCCGCGGGCGACGTACGTCGGCGTCTCCGAGATCGCGAAGCCGGGCACGCGCTCGATCGCGTCGCGCCAGGTCTCCTCGGTGACACCGAAGTTGTCGAGCATCGCCTCGGACCGCAGCCACCCGGGCGTGACCCCCACCGGCGTGACGGCCGTGTCGGCCAGGTCGAGCCCCAGCGCCCGCACCAGGCGGTCGATGCCGCCCTTGACGAAGTCGTAGTAGAAGCCCGACGCCGGGGCGGATCTCCGCGTTGACGTCGCTCGGTCCGTCGGTCACCTCGACCAGGAGCCGGCCGCCGGACCGCAGCATCAGCGGCACGGCGTGGGCGATCGTCACCAGGTGGGTGTCGATGCCCATCCGGAGCATGCGCAGGCCGCCCGGCGAGGTCGTGCTCCCAGATCGGCTTGCCCCACTCGAGGTAGCGGTCGCCGCCGAAGATGTCGTTGACGAGCACGTCGAGCCGCCCGTGGTCGGCCTCGATCCGCGCCACCAGCGCGGCCACGGCCTCGGGGTCCTCGTGGTCGACCGGGACCGCCGTGGCGGTGCCGCCGGCCGCCGCGACCAGGTCGCCGGTGTCCTCGATGGTCTCGCGCACGGTCCATCTCCGAGGGCCCGCCGACGCGGCTGCTGCGGCCGGTCGCGTAGACGTGGGCGCCGGCCCGCCCGAGCTCGACGGCGATCGCGCGACCGCATCCGCGGGTGGCCCCGGCGACCAGGGCGACGGTGCCCGGCCAACAGTGACTGCTCCATGCCCTCAGCAGACCACGAGGCGCCGACAGGTCAGCCGGACTTCTTGCCGTCCTGCTGGAGGTGCTCGTAGGCGTGGATGGTGCGCAGGGCCGCCTTGCACACCTGCCAGACGTCGCTGGTCTGCGCGAGCAGGGCCAGGTCGCGCATCCGCCGGGTGATCGTCGTGCTCTCGGTCGGGTCGGTGTCGGCCAGCTGGACGACGGCGGGGGCGATCGCCTGGTCGGCGGCGCCGTACAGCGTGCCCAGCGTGCGGTAGGCCTGGCGCACCTGCGCCGGTTCCTTCGCCTGGGGGTGGGCGGCCGCGAACTCCCCGCGGCCCTCCCGCACCTTCGCAAGCTGGTCCTCCATGTCGAAGGGGAGCACCTTGTCGACCAGCGCGCGCTGGGACCTGATCGCCTCCTTCTGTGCGTCGATCTCCTCGTCGCACTGGTCGGCGGTCGCCGTCGACTCGTGGTAGGCCACACCGGCGGCCAACGACTCCCAGCGTGACGCGAAGAACCGCTTCACCATCCCTCCCCGGGCGGCCTGGGTGGCCACGGTCGCGCTGAGGTCGTGCCAGCGGTCGCGGCACGCCTGGTCGGCCTCGGAGACCCGCTGCTGGGCGCCCGGTGCGTCCTCGGTGGTCGTCCCGTCGGTGCCGCACGCCGCCAGCGGCTGGAGCACGAGCACCAGCGCCAGGAGGGGTCCGACGCGGGAGCGCTGCATGGGGCCCACCGTAGGGCGACCACGAACGCCCGGTCATGAGTCCGAGCGCGCGCGCTCGCGAGTTATCTAGGCTCCCTCTGTGCTTAGGACCCAGCCCGGCCTGCGCGTTCTCGGGCCGTCCGACCTGCCCGACGTGCTGGGGCTGCTGGCGACCGATCCGGTGCGCAACGTCTTCGTCGAGTACCGCGCCCGGCTGACCCGGCTCGACCCCCGCTGGCTCGGGGGAGAGGCATGGGGCTTCTACGAGGACGGCGAGCTCCGGTCGGTGTGCCACGCAGCCGCCAACCTGGTGCCGGTGCTGGGCGACGACGCGGCCCTGGCCGCCTTCGCCCACCGCGCGACCCGTCGCGGACGCGTGTGCTCGACGATCGTCGGGCCGCAGGACCAGGTGCGGGTGCTGTGGCAGTCGCTCGGCGAGCGCTGGGGAACGCCGCGCGAGGCCCGGTGGGACCAGCCGCACCTCGAGCTGGCCCGCGAGCCGGCGGTCGCGCCGGACCCGCTGGTACGGCGCTCGGAGCAGGCCGACGTCGACGCGCTCTACCCGGCGTGCGTGGACATGTACACCGAGGAGGTCGGCATCTCCCCGGAGTGGGACGGCGGCCGCGACCTCTACCGCGCCCGGGTCAACCAGCTGGTGAGCCGGGGCTGGTCCTTCGCGCGCTACGAGCAGGGCCGCGTGGTCTTCAAGGCCGAGGTCGCCTGCGCGTCGCCCAGCGCCTGCCAGATCCAGGGCGTCTATGTCGACCCCTCCCGCCGCGGCGAGGGACTGGCCGCGGCCGGCATGGCCGCGGTCGTGCAGATCGCGCTGCAGGAGATCGCGCCGGTCGTGTCGTTGTACGTCAACGAGCACAACGTGGCCGCGCGGGCGGCGTACGCGCCGGGTCGGCTTCGTGCAGACCGGCACTTCTCGACCGCTCATGTTCTGAGTCCCCCCGCGTCCAGCACCCTGTCGCCGTCTGGACCGCTCGACTGCGGGCTCTGGACCAGCGCTCGACTTGGTGCTTGTGTCCCGGTATGAGATGAACTCCGACTCGCACTCCCGGGAGACGACCATGCCACAGCACGTGAGGTACCGGTTCCTGACAGCCGCCGCGGCGATCGTGGTGGGACTGGGGCTCGCCGGCTACGCACCAGCCGGCGTCGCAGCGGACACAGCGCACGACGGGCATCACCAGCACGGGCATCACCACCACGGGCATCACCAGAACCGGCACGCGGAGGGTCTTCCCGGCGGGTACAAGCACCTGGTGGTGATCTACGAGGAGAACCACTCCTTCGACAACCTCTACGGCACCTGGGGCGACGTGCGGGGCCAGCACGTGGAGGGCCTTGCCGACGCGACGTCGGCCAAGCGCACCCAGGTCGCCCAGGACGGCTCGACGTACTCCTGCCTCCTGCAGAACGACGTCAACCTGGCCTCTCCGCCGCTGTCCACACGTGCCAGGACGCCGCCCACGGCATCGCCGCACAGCCACTTCGCGCAACGACGTTTCGACATCGACGACTTCATCGCACCGACGGACAAGACCTGCCCCGCTCCCGGCGTGTCCGCCCCCAACGGAGTGCTCAAGGACTCCGCGGGCGCGTTGGAAGGCGGCTGCACCCGCGACCTCGTCCACCGCTTCTACCAGGAGCAGTACCAGATCGACGGCGGCAAGCAGACGGACAGCGATAGAC
>CAVWFF010000015.1:0-53336 GCA_963754145.1 uncultured Actinomycetota bacterium | reverse complement strand
CGCTCCGCACCTGAGCACCCCCCGATCCCGGGTGTTCGCCCGAGGCGCACCGACTTCCCGTCGGGTTGGGTGAAGGCGTAGTCCTTCACCGGGGGAAGTGGGCTATGAGCACGCAGCAACCCGACACTCTCGTCCTTCGGCGCACCCGGCGTCGTCAGGACACGCGTCCTCGGCGGAGTATGCGCCGTCATCCTCGCCACGGCCGGCTGCGGCCAGCAGGCGACCGGCGGAGATCGCCCGTCCCCCGCGGACCGTGCCCGAACGGCTGACGACAACCGCGACATCGAGCCTGCGAGCGGCGATGAAGCGCTCGGGAGGCTTCTACGCCGGCAAGGACGGCTGTCTTGCCACGAGCCTGGTCCGCGATCTCGGGGTCGACAAGCTCGTCGCTGCGGGCCTGCTGAGCAAGGAGCTCACGGTCCCGAGGCACGCCCTGGACGGCGTCCTCCGCTTGTCGAGGCCGGACGCCAACACCTTTGCGGAGGTCACCCTCCACTGCGTGAACTGGAGGCTCCTCGCCATGTACGCGATCGACGACTCTCCTGACCTGCATGACACGTACGACCGCCGCTGCACCGCCGCCGTCACCGAGGACGATGTCCGCGAGCTGTTGGTCGCGGCGTACTCGGGCAGGATGCCGGACGACGGCCTCCCATCGTTGTACAAGAAGCTCGAACGCGCGAGGTGCGGTTTCGAAGGTGACGACTAGACCCGGCTGGTCGGGGCTACGGCGTCTGCGTCCCGACCGCGGGCCTGCCGCCGCGGATCCACTTACCGAACCGGCCCTCGTCGGTCGTGATCGCCTCCCCCAGGATGCTGCAGGCGAGGAAGACGAAGGAGATGCAGTACAACCAGGCGAGGTAGGTGAAGGCGACGCCGATGGAGCCGTAGCGCTGGGCGCTCTCGTCCAGTGCCCGCGGAAGGAACACCCCCGAGGCCGGCCGCACGAACAACATCACCACCCCGAACAGCAGCGCACCGCACAGCAGGTTGCGCGGGCGGACAGCGCCGGCGAGCAGCAGCCACGGGACGAACAGGGCGACGACCAGGTCGCCGCCGACGCTGACGACGACGTGCCACAGGTCGGGAGGCTCGAGTCCGTCCGCGATCTTGAGCAGCTGCCCGACGACGACCAGCGAGATGGCCAGCGCGAGCACCACCGCGACCCAACGCCAGGCGAAGACGAGCCGGCTCTTGGGCCTCGGCAGGCCCCAGATCGCCGCAAACGCGCGGGTCAGCGCCCTGGACAGGCTGGTCGCCGAGGCGAGCACGATGAACAGGCCGACGAGACCGAACGTCGTCGTGCTCTGGCCCTGGACGGCGTCGTCGAGGACCTGCTGGGTGGCGGGCGGCAACTCGATCACATCGTCGACCTGCTTGGCGCTGCCCGCGGTCAAGGACGCGATGGCGATCAGGATCGGGAAGACGGAGGTGAACAGCTGAGCCGCGATCGTCATCGAACGGTCGAAGAGCTCCAGACGCACCGAGCCCGCGGTGACGCGCTCAAGGATCCGGCCCGGCCATCTCGACAACGCCCACTCGACCCACCCACGCAGACGCTCGGGCAGCCGCTCAGCATGGCGTCCGTGATGGCCAACCGTGACTCGGGCGACGACGGTTCCATGGCTGGCCGTTCCTTCTCTGTTCCCCGAGGCGGCATGCGTGGGGTCAAGGCCGCATCGACTCGAGGATGTGGTCGAGCTCCTCGACGGGTCGGCCGGGTGGCAGGGTCAGGGTGGGCATCTCGGCGCCGGCGGCGTACCAGCGGTCAAGCGCCGCGCGTGCCTGCTCGGCATCGCCCCACAGGGTGAGCTCGTCGAGCAGCACTCGCGCCGACTCCGGCACCTCGAAGGTGCGGGGGGTCGGGTTTGCGGCGAGGACCTCGTCGACCGCGTCGCCGTGTCCGAGTCTGCGCAGGGTCTTGCGGTACAGCGGTCCCATGCTGACCAGGTAGAACGACACCCACCACGAGGCCATCTCCAGCGCCTTGGCGGGGTCCGTCGACGACCGCTGCCGGGAGGCACGGGGCGATGGTCGGGAGCGGGTACGGCCGGGGTCGCCGCGCGCCATGCCCTCCTCGAGCAGCCGAAGGCCGGCATCAAGACCGGACAGTGGCAGCAGGAACGGGCACCAGCCGTCGGCCAGCTCGCCGGCCAGCCGGATGGCGCTGGGGCCGAGCGCGGCCAGGTAGATCGGGATCGCCGTCTGCGGGGTGACGGCCAGCTTCAACGGCCGGTTGGCTCGCTCGACCGTGGGCTCAAGGCGTTCGCCGGCCAGCAGCCGGCGTACCTGCCGCGTCACCGGCGCCGAGCCGCTCGACCGGCGCGGTGAAGTCGACGTCGTGGAGACCCTCCGGCCAGCGGCGGGCTGCCGGCACCGAGACCGAGCACGAACCGGCCGCCGGAGACCTCGTGCAGGCTCGTGGCGAGCATGGCGATGGCTGGCGGCAGTCCGCCCCCAGATGTTGAGGATGCCGGTGCCGATGGTGATCCGGTTGGTGCGCGTCGCGACCTCCGCCAGCAGCACCCCGGCGTCGTGACCCCAGCCCTCGGCCAGGAAGAACGCGTCGTACCCCAGGGCCTCCGCCCGCTCCGCGAGGTGCAGCACCACCTGGCGCCGGGTCTCCATCGGGGTCAGGCCGACAGCGAGTCGTCGAGGGGGCACGTGGGGAGTCTTCCGCCGACGATGGCCGGATGCACAGGCCGGCCGGTGACCGAGGCGGCGGGGCTCGACGTCACGGCACCGGCGCCGGCGCGGGCGCGGGTCGAGTGAGCAGGATGACGGTGCTCAGCAGCAGGACCCACACGGGGAACACGAGCTGTGCCCAGTGGTGCTCGCCCGCCGCGACCAGGAGCACCAGCGCGGCGGCGTACCCGATGTACGAGACCCAGCGTGGGACAGCGCCGGTACGCAGCCCCACGGTGCTCACCGAGAGGGTGAAGACGGCGGCCATCCGCATGGCGTAGACCGAAATGAGGGTCTGGGTGCTGGCCGCGGCCGTACGCCCAGACGTCGGTGTTAACGTCAGGTCCGGCGAGCATCGCGGTCATGCTGGACGTGTGACGGCGCCCGCGAAGAGCATGGCGAGGAAGAGCAGCCCGCTGCCGAGGAAGACGGTGGAGAACAGCCGGTCCTCGACGTCGCCGAGCTGGTCACGCACCACGCCGATGAACCACAGGAAGGCGATTCCGGCGAACGGCACCAGGTGCAGACCGACCCGGATCAGCCCCCGGCGGTCGGTGTCCAGCTGGAGCGTCCTCGGGTCGCCGTCGCCGAGGGCGATGCGGATGACCGTCATGGCCGTGATGAGAAGCACCGCGAACAGGATGCCGGCCACCGCCGCCGACCTTCGGCTGCGCCACCTGCGCACGTTGAGCGCGGGCATCGGCGTGGATGAGCTCATGCCAGGTCCTTCCTCACAGGATGTCGACGGCGCGGGGAAACGCACACGCCGCGCCGGACCATTCTCACGCGTCGGCTCCGGGGCCCAGGGTCAAGGGCCGGACGGCTCGGGACGTTCTCCCCTGATGCCACCGTCGCGCACGCGACAGGCTGAGCTCGACGCAACACGACGAGGGCGGTGAAGGACGATGTTCGTGCAGGACGTGATGACGCGTGAACCCGTGACTGTGACCCGCGGGACAACGATCAAGCATGCCGCCGGGATCCTGGTGGAGCATCAGATCTCGTCCCTGCCGGTGCTCGACGAGCGCGGGTGCGTGTGTGGTGTGCTCAGCGAGGCGGACCTGATCCGCGATGCGTTCGTTCCCGACGCTCGGGGCACATGCTTCCTGGCCAGTACGGCGAACGTCCGACTCCGACCTGCGTGGAGGACGTGATGACCCCGCACGCCATCACCGCACACGAGACCTGCGACATCGCCGATGTCGCCGACCTGATGACGTCGACCGGGGTCAAGTGCATCCCGGTCATCGACGACGACCGGCACCTCGTGGGCGTCGTCAGCCGGAGTGACCTGGTCCGGGTCCGGGCGCGAGCGGACGAGCTGATCGCCAGGGAGGTCGACGCGCGGCTCGTGTCCATGGGACTTGCGGACTGGCGTGTGTCCGTGACGGACGGCGATGTCGAGCTCGACGGACCCGCTGGCGCCATCGACCGCTCGATGGCCCAGGTCATCGTCAGCACCGTCCCCGGAGTCGTGAAGGTCGAGGTGCGCTGAGGCCATGAGCAGCCGGACGTTGTCCACCGAGCTGGCCGGCACCCAGAAGGTGACCCCGCGTCACTGGGGCGGACCGGTCGTGGGCGGGTTCTAGCTGTCGATGGGTGGAGTCCACCTCGGTCTGGTCGCAGCCATCCAGAGACCTACCGGCACTTCGCTGACGGCGGGTTGTTCGCGTTCGTCCGTGACGGATGGCAGGACGTGTTCATGGTGCACCCGGCCGTGTACGGGCTGCTGTCTGTCACGACGCACGGCTCAACAGAGCCGCCCCGGCATGTGCCATCTTGCCGGGGCGGTTCTGCATGTCGGACCGCGTGCGTGACCCCTCAAACGCTCGCCCAAGACCCCAGAAGGGACGGGCCGATTCGAGGATGGCACACGCCGCAAGCCGCGGCAGCGAAACCGCCCAAGATGCCCAAGGCGACGAGCCGTCGTCTGCGCGACAGCAGGCGCTCGTCGACCTATGCGTGATCGGCTGCTGAGCGCGTCGGCTCCAGGACGCCCGACCGTTGAGTCGACGCGTGACGCGATTGGGTCATCGGGGATACTGAGCGCCGGGTTCCGACCCGCCGCCCCCGTAGCTCAGCTGGACAGAGCAGCGGCCTTCTAATCCGCCGGTCACAGGTTCGAATCCTGTCGGGGGCGCCCCACCCACCATGTGTCGAGGCATCACGTCTGGCGGGTCCCGGGATCCCGGCGTACGGTGCCGAGCAGGGAGGAAACCACGACCGCGCAGCCTCACCTGCCTGGTCAGCCCGGCCGACGCGAGCCTGACTCGCGACTTGCGCCCACCGGACGTCCGACGACGTGGCGGCGCAAGAATTGGGGCCCGCATGTCGGCGCGCTGGGGCAGCTCGGATCGGCGCCGCCTGCGCGTGATGGTCACCGGTTTGGTCCAGGGTGTCGGGTTCCGACCGTTTCTCCACGCCCTCGCCCACGAGCTCGGCCTCAGCGGCTGGGCGACCAACACCCCCGACGGCGTGCTCGCCGAGGTCGAGGGGGCGCCCGAACCGCTCGCCGCCTTCGTACGACGGGTACGCACCGACGCGCCCACCCTCGCCGACGTGTGGACGGTCACCACCGAAGCGATCGCCCCGATCGGCGGCACCGGCTTCGAGATCCGGGAGTCGAGCACCGGCGCCGGCCGCACCCTGGTCTCGGCCGACGTCGCAACCTGCCCGGACTGCGTGCGCGACCTGACCACGCCGGGCAACCGGCGCCACCGGCACCCGTTCGTCACGTGCACCAACTGCGGACCCCGGTTCACGATCGTCACGGCCCTCCCCTACGACCGGCCGAGCACCACGATGGCCGGCTTCGCGATGTGCCCCGACTGCGCGGCGGAGTACGCCGACCCGGCCGACCGCCGGTTCCACGCCCAGCCGATCGCCTGCCCCGCGTGCGGGCCGACCCTGGCCCTCGACCAGCCCGGCGCCGCGCGACGGGAGGGTGAGGACGCCCTCGCCGAGGCGAAGCGGCATGCTCGCCGACGGGGCCGTCCTCGCGGTCAAGGGCCTGGGCGGCTACCACCTGGCCTGTGACGCCTCCGATGCGTCCGCCGTCGGGCTGCTCCGCAAGCGCAAGCAGCGTGGCGACAAGCCGTTCGCGGTGATGGTCGCCGACGCCGACGCCGCCGACGTGGTGGTCGTGACCAACCAGACCGAGCGCGACCTGCTCACCGGCCACCACCGGCCGATCGTGCTCCTCCCCCGGCGCGACGGGTCGGCCGCCGAGGTCTGCGCCGAGGTCGCCCCCGGCAATCCCGACCTCGGCGTGATGACGCCGTACACGCCCCTGCACCACCTGCTGCTCGACGACCGGGCGGGTGCTCGTGATGACCAGCGGCAACGTTGCCGGCGAACCGATCGTCACCGACGACGAGGAAGCCCACGTGCGGCTGGCGGGCCTGGCCGACGCCTGGCTCACCCACGACCGGCCGATCCACGTGCCCTGCGACGACTCGGTGGTGCGCGTGGTCGACGGCGAGCCGCTCCCGGTCCGGCGCTCCCGGGGCTACGCGCCGCTCCCCCTGCACCTGCCGTTCCCGACCGAGCCGGTGCTCGCCGTGGGCGCCGACGTCAAGAACACCTTCTGTCTCGCCGCCGGCCGCCAGGCCTGGATGTCGGCCCACGTCGGCGACATGGACGACTACCGCACCCAGCAGGCGTTCACCGCCGCCGAGCAGCACCTCGAGATGCTCACCGGCATCGCGCCCGCGGCGCTGGTCGCCGACGCGCACCCGTCGTACCGCTCCGCCGCCTGGGCCCGCACCCACGCCGACGGCCGGCCGGTCCGCCTCGTGCAGCACCACCACGCCCACGTCGCGTCCACGCTGGCCGACAACGGGCACCCCGGTGACCGACCGGTGCTCGGCATCGCCTTCGACGGCACCGGCTACGGCACCGACGGCGCGGTCTGGGGCGGCGAGTTCCTGCTCGCCGACTACGCCGGCGCTCGTCGCGTGGCCCACCTCGGCTACGTGCCGCTGCCCGGCGGCGACGCCGGCGTCCGCAACCCCTGCCGGATGGCCCTCGCCCACCTCCACGCGGCCGGCATCGCGTGGTCGCCCGGGCTCCCGAGCGTGACCGCCGCCAGCCCCGACGAACGCCGGGTCCTCGCCCACCAGCTCGAGACCGGCCTGGCCTGCACCCCCACGTCCAGCATGGGTCGCCTGTACGACGCCGTCTCGTCGCTGGTCGGCGCCCGCCACCGCATCGAGTACGACGCGCAGGCCGCGATCGACCTGGAGACCGCCGCCCGGCGGGCCGTCGACGCACCGGGCAGCTACACGTTCGCGGTGCCCGACGACCTCGGCGCCGGTCTCCTGCGCGCCCGTGGTCCGCGCGGTCGTGGACGACGTCACCGCCGGGGTCTCCCCCGACCTCGTCGCCGTCCGCTTCCACCGGGCCGTCGTCGGTCTCGTGGTCGACGTCGCCACGCGTGCCCGCGAGCGCGAGCAGGTCGGCGAGGTCACGCTCTCCGGCGGCGTCTTCGTCAACACGCTCCTCACCACGTGGTGCACGCGCGCCCTGCGCGAACGCGGCTTCGTGGTGCTCCGGCACCGGCACGTGCCCCCCACCGACGCCGGCCTGGCCCTCGGCCAGGTCGCCATCCATGCGCACTCCCCTGAGGTGGAGCCGCACGCACACGACGAGAGCGCGGTGGAGCCGCGGGAAACGGAGCGCACATGTGTCTAGCAGTGCCCGGCAGGGTGACCTCGATCTGGGAGCAGGACGACACGCCCATGGGGCAGGTGGACTTCGGCGGCGTGACCAAGGAGGTGTGCCTGGCCTACGTCCCGGACCTCCAGGTCGGCGAGTACACGATCGTGCACGTCGGGTTCGCCCTCCAGCGCCTCGACGAGCAGTCCGCGCTCGAGACGCTCGAGCTCTTCCGGCAGATGGGTGAGCTGGACGCCGAGTTCGGCGACCACTGGGGCCGGGCGGCCACCGAGTCCGGGATGCCCCGGCCGGCCGGCACCGACGACATGGCAGCAGGCGAGACCGCAGGACGGGAGACGACGCGATGAAGTACCTCGAGGAGTTCAGCGACCCCGAGCTGGCCCGGCGCCTGCTCGACGACATCCACCGGACCGCCACGCAGCCCTGGGCGATGATGGAGGTCTGCGGCGGCCAGACGCACTCGATCATCCGCCACGGCCTCGACCAGCTGCTGCCCGACGGGATCGAGCTGATCCACGGCCCCGGCTGCCCGGTCTGCGTGACCCCGCTGGAGATGATCGACAAGGCACTCGAGATCGCGTCGCGGCCCGACGTGATCTTCTGCTCCTTCGGCGACATGCTGCGGGTGCCGGGCAGCGACAAGGACCTGTTCCGGGTGAAGAGCGCGGGCGGTGACGTCCGCGTCGTCTACTGCCCGATGGACGCGCTCGCCGATCGCCCGCGCCAACCCCGACAAGCAGGTGGTGTTCTTCGGGATCGGCTTCGAGACCACCGCCCCGCCCAACGCGATGACGGTGCACGAGGCCAAGCGGCTCGGCATCGAGAACTTCAGCCTGCTGGTCAGCCACGTCCGGGTGCCCCCCGCGATCGAGGCGATCATGACCGCCCCGGTGTGCCGGGTGCAGGCGTTCCTCGCGGCCGGCCACGTGTGCACGGTGATGGGCACCGGGGAGTACCCGGAGCTCACCGAGAGGTACCAGGTGCCGATCGTGGTCACCGGCTTCGAGCCGCTCGACATCCTCGAGGGCATCCGGCGCGCCGTCCACCAGCTCGAGGAGGGCCGGCACGAGCTCGAGAACGCCTACGCCCGCGTGGTCTCCGACGACGGCAACCCGACCGCGCGCCGGATGCTCGACGACGTGTTCGAGGTCGTCGACCGCAGCTGGCGCGGCATCGGGATGATCCCGCAGAGCGGCTGGCGGCTCTCGGAGAAGTACCGGGAGTACGACGCCGAGCACCGGTTCGCGGTCACCGGCATCGACACCCACGAGTCGACGGTCTGCCGCAGCGGCGAGGTGCTCCAGGGGCTGCTCAAGCCGCACGAGTGCGAGGCGTTCGGCACCGCGTGCACGCCGCGCAACCCGCTCGGCGCCACGATGGTGTCCAGCGAGGGCGCCTGCGCGGCGTACTACCTCTACCGCCGGCTGAGCACGCCGCCGCAGCAGCGGACGCCCGCGGAGGAGGTGAGCTCCGTTGGTTGAGTCTCGACAAGCCGACCCAGCCGCAGATGCTGCCCACCCCGGCGGTGCCGGCACCCGACTTCGAGGGCTGGACCTGCCCGGTGCCGCTGCGCGACAGCCCGCAGATCGTGATGGGGCACGGCGGCGGCGGAGCGATGACCGCCGAGCTGATCGAGCACCTGTTCCTGCCGGCGCTCGCCAACGAGCGGCCCGACCGGCTCGGCGACTCCGCGGTGCTCGACCTCGGCGGTGCCCGGATCGCGTTCTCCACCGACTCGTTCGTGGTGCGCCCGCTGTTCTTCCCCGGCGGCAGCATCGGCGACCTCGCGGTCAACGGCACCGTCAACGACCTCGCGATGAGCGGCGCCCAGCCGGCGTACCTCTCGGCGGGGTTCATCCTGGAGGAGGGCACCGACGTCGCGGTGGTCGCCGCCGTCGCCGACCGGGTCGGCGCGGCCGCGCGGGAGGCCGGCGTCGAGGTGGTCACCGGCGACACCAAGGTCGTCGACGCCGGCCACGGCGACGGCGTCTTCGTCAACACGGCCGGCATCGGGCTGGTGCCCGCGGGCGTGCACATCGGGCCGCACCGCGCCGAGGTCGGCGACGTGGTCATCGTCAGCGGCGACATCGGCGTCCACGGTGTCGCGATCATGAGCGTGCGCGAGGGCCTGGAGTTCGGCACCGAGATCCGCAGCGACTGCGCCCCGCTGGCCGGCCTGGTCGCGGCGATGCTCGCGGTGACGCCCGACCTGCACGCGCTGCGCGACCCGACCCGCGGCGGGCTGGGCACGGCGCTGAACGAGATCGCGTCCGCCTCCGGCGTCGGCGTCGAGCTCGACGAGGGCCGGATCCCGGTGCCGGAGATGGTGCAGAACGCCTGCTCCCTGCTCGGCCTCGACCCGTTGTACGTCGCCAACGAGGGCAAGCTCGTCGCCTTCGTGCCGCCGGACCACGCAGAGGCGGTGCTGGCCGCGATGCGGGCGCACCCGTACGGCGCGGACGCGGCCGTGATCGGCACGCTGCGTCCCGGAGCACCCCGGCATGGTGGTGGCACGCACCGGCTTCGGCGCCACCCGCGTGGTCGACGTCCCGATCGGTGAGCAGCTGCCGAGGATCTGCTGATGGCGATGAAGTTCCTCGTGCTCTGGCAGATCGACCTGGGACTCCTGTCCCAGGCGCTGGTCAAGGCGATCGCCCGGATGCCGGACTACGGCACCGACCTCGAGCGCCGCGGCAAGGTGACCGCGCGCTACCACGTGGTCGGCGCGCACGGCGGCGCGTGGATCTACGAGGTCGACTCGCACGAGGAGTTCGAGCGGCTGCTGGCGACCGCGCCCGTGTTCAACTTCGCGACGTACGACGTGCGCCCGCTGGCCGACATGTCCACGGCCGGGCTCGAGGCGGCGCCGTGACCGAGCTCGGCAGCCACCGCCACCACGTGGTCAGCGAACGACTGCGCGAACGCCGTCGTGACCTGGGGCTGACCCAGAAGGAGGTGGTGTCCCGGCTGCGCCGGATGGGCGTGACCACGACCAACAAGGCGCTCTCGAGCCTCGAGCACGGGGCCGGCCTCGACGTCGCCAAGCTCCCCGAGCTCGCCTGCGCGCTGGAGTGCACGCTGACCTGGCTGGTGGGGCTCACCGACACCCCGGAGCGCTGGCAGCCCGACGGGGAGCACTGGCCGCGGCACGCGCAGCCCACCGCGGGAGGTCGCCGCAACCATGCCACCGCTGCCGTCCGAGCGGGTGACCCTCAACGGCACGCCACCGATCCTCGGGCCGGTGGAGTTCTGAGCGCTGCGCCGAGCTTGCGAGACGCAGGACAGCGAAGAGGTTGAGGAGCGGCGGCACGCACCGGAGCGAAGCGACGGGACGTGCCGACGCGTCTCGAAACCTGAGCGCAGAGGTCACATGTTCCGCATCCGCAGGTAGCGCTGGATGTCGGGCCACGGGGCCTTGGCCGCGGCCGCAGCAGCGGCGATCACGCCGAGCAGCAGGAGCTTCTTGAACATCGGTCCTCCTCTCACGCAGTGATCCGCGACGACTCACGCCGCACGACGTCCAGCACCATCGATGCCGCGGTGTCCAGGGCAGCCTCGACGGTCTCCGAGAGCCCGATGCCGTCCTCGAGGCGCTCGGGGGTGCAGCCCACGACCAGCACCCGGTCGACCATCCCACCCAGCGACGGCAGCAGCGCCAGCACCCCTCCCGGCGGCAGGTCGTGGGGGTCGAGCGGCGGTGGCTCCCCGGCCGTGATCGCGGCCAGGTCCGGCTCGATCACGTAGAGCGAGCCCGGGGGACCGTCCTGCTGGGCGACGGTGTCGACCAGCACCAGGACGTCGTACCCGTCCATCAGCTCGTAGACCAGGTGCACGCTCCGGATCCCGAAGTCGACCAGCTTCGTGCCCTCCGGCAGGTCGACACCGGCCAGTCGCCGCGCCACCTCGACCCCGAACGCGTCGTCGGACCTGAAGATGTTGCCGACGCAGGCGACCAGGATCCGCGCGGACCCGTGGCGTCGGTCATGACCGGTCCCCCGCCCGCGACCGCAGCGGCTCGACCTCGTCCGGAGCGAAGTACAGGTAGCGCCCGTGGGCGTCCTTGAGGTCCGCGCCCGGGTCGTCGTCGATCGTGACCGCGAGGTGGCGGCCGGAGTCGACGTCGTGGAACACGGCCGCGACCGTCGCCTCCCGGCCGGCCAGGAACATGTCGAAGGCGTCCGCGCGGCGCTTGCCGGGACGGAGCACGACCCGGCTCCCCCGGCCGACCTCGACCCCGCCGATCGGGATCGTGTCGGTCTCCGGGTCGACGGAGGAGTCGGCGCCCGGGTCCCACCACGGCGTCTCCGGCGAGGCCGGCTCCGGCACCGCCCCGTCGTCGGACGGCGCGGTCATCGCGTCGACGTAGCGCACCGTGCCGTGCAGCCGGTCCCACAGGTCGGGCCCGATCGCGTCCACCTCGTCGAGCAGCGCCGCGGTGCGCGGGTCGGTGCCACGTGCCTCGCGCTTCTCCTCCTCGGACAGGGTCATCGTGCGCAGGCTGAGCAGCTCGTCGACCTCGAGCGCGTCGAAGAAGGCCGAGGCGCTCTCCGGCGCCACGTGCGCGTGGTCGTACAGGATGATCGGCGAGGACAGCATCACCGTGGCGTCCTCGCCGGGGTTCGCCAGCACCGGGAAGGCGCCCTCGTTGGTGCACTCCGCGACGTAGCCCTTCGCCCACTCCGGCGGGTCGAGCTGGGACACGAAGCGTCCGCCGTCGATCCCGAGCAGCAGGTGCGCGGCGACGAGGGCACGACGCAGCCAGGCCGGCCGGGTGCCCCCGGGCTGCTCCGTGGCCGGGGTCAGGTTGCGCACCTGCACGTCCACCTGCACCACGCCGTACGGCGAGGGCGGACGCGCGACGGTCACCTTCACGCCGAGCCGCACCGGCTCCCGGGTGCGCACCAGCCGGCCCACGACGCGGCCCTCGTCGTGGACGTCCTCGAGGTCCTCCCCACCGGGGACGTCGATGGTCTGCTCGTGGCGGGGTCGGCCATCCCGGTGGTCGAGCCTGTCGAGCTCGCCAGCGGCACGGTGATCGTGGCCTCGCGCTCGACGGCCTCGTCCCACGGCACGTGGGCCGTGGTCGCGGTGTCGAGCCGCTCGGCGTCCGCGAACCCGTCCTCGGTCGCCCGCTGCACGGCCCGTCGCTGCACGTGCAGGAACCGGACCTGCACGGTGAGCTCGCGGGCGCGGCCCTCCACCACGACGCCGGTGCGGAGGGTGTCGCGCTCGGAGGAGTCGCGGGCGACCACGTCGGCGGGCATCAGCACGCCCCACTGGAAGCGGACCTGGTTCTTGGGCGAGGTGGCGCGGTAGGGGTAGAGCACGTAGCCCTCGTAGAGCACGGCGTCGGCGAGCGCGCGCGCCGCGGCGAAGCGGTCAGTGTCGGGGTGTTCAGTCATGGCCGGCCTCCTTGAGCAGCCGCTCGATCGCGTCCTCCCAGCCGGCGAGCTGGTGCTCGGTGCGGTACGCGGCCAGCCGGTCGAACGTGTAGCGGTCGAGGCGCAGCCAGGCCTGCCCGGGGAAGTGGGCGTCCATCGCGTCCAGCCAGGCCTTGACCGGGAGCCCGGCCCTGGTCTCGGTGTGCCACGCCACCGGCGACACCTCGAGCGTTCCGGGGGCACCGGTGAACACGGTGCCGCTGAACAGGAGCAGCAGCGGGACCTCCCCCTCCTCGAGCGCCGCGAGGTAGCGGTTGGCCGCGACGTGGAAGTCGTAGCTGCACGGCAGCGACAGGTCGAACTCGGTCTCCCCCACGAAGCCGGGCAGCAGGTGCGAGAGGAAGGCGAGCTGGAGCGCCTGCATGGTCGTGCCCCACCGCTCACGGCCGCCGAAAAGGTCGGCCATCGCCTCGCCCTCGGCCTCGGTGTAGCCGCGGCGACGCGGCTCGATCCGGACCTGGCACCGGATCGCAGCCGCGTGCACGCGGACGCCGGGCGGTCCGGAGGCGCGCATCCGCAGCGTGACGGCGGGTGCCGCGGCGAACCGGTCCGGTTCGATCGCCGTGCAGGCGAAGGTCAGCTCGGGCATCTCAGCCTGCCCGGCTGGTGCTCTGGCCGCGACGGTCGAGCGCCTCGAAGAACGCCGCGATCCGTTGCCAGACGTCGTCGCCGCCGTGCAGCCCCTCCCAGTGCTCGCGGACGATCCCGACCAGCTCGTAGCAGACGTCGATCGGGGTCACGTGGGCGCTGAAGCCGGGGTCGAGGTGGCGCAGCAGCACCGCCTCCACGTCGGGCATCATCGCGGCGATCTCCGGGTTGGCGTCGAGCACGGCGGTCCAGGAGGCGAGGTCGAGCGTGGACTCGGTGGCGCCACCCGGTCCGGGGTAGAACGCGTGGAACGCGTCCTCGTCGCTGTGCCGGAAGAAGAACGCGAGGTCGACCGGGATCTGGAGGCCGTCCCAGTCCGCCTCGTCGAGCACCAGGTCGTCGAGGGCGCGCACCGTGTCGCCGACGCCGCGGAAGCGGGCGCCACCGGCGCCGTCGGGGGCGAAGAGCAGGTGGCACGGCCGGCACACGCACAGCAGCCGGTGGTCGTGGGTGTCCGCGACGTGTCCGTGCCGCGCGGTGATCCCGACCCCGCACATCTCGCAGGTCTCGTCGGGCGCCGGCGAGGTCGCCGGAGGCCGGCCCCTCCGGCGCCGGCTGCGTGAGCCGGCGGAGGCCACCGAGGCCGGGACTCATGCCGACCCCACCGGTTCCGGCACGGACACCCGCCACCCGGCGCCGTCCGGCAGCATCGGCACCGGGACCAGCGGCCCGACCGTCGTCGGCCGACGCTGCGCCCGGCGTGCCGCAGGTCGAACCGGCTCGCGCAGGCGGGGCAGGTCAGCGTCTCCCCGTGCAGGGTGCCCCCGACCAGCCCGGAGGAGCACGCCGCGCACCGGTCGCGGTAGGCGACCACGGCGGCGTCGGGAAGACCGGCGACCAGGAGCGGTTCGCCCGCGACCTGCGCGAGCGAGACCGCCCCTGGCGGGACGTCGACGTCGACATGGACCCAGCCCGGGTCGCCGCCCTCACGCGGGCCACCGAAGGGCTCGATCTGAAGCAGCGGAGGGTCGGCAGACACCACACCCTCCACCTCGACGGCGAGGACGTCCGGAGCCGCGGTGAGTATCGCGTCCTCGATGGCGTTCTGCACGGTCATCGCGGACGACGGACACCCGTCGCAGCTGCCCTCGAGCCGGAGTCGCACGATCCCGTCGGGGTCCACCCCGACGAGGGTCACGCCGCCGGCGTGGGAACCGAGGTAGGGGCGCACCCGGTCGAGCGCCCCCTGCACCCGGGTCAGGACGTCGTCCGGGTGCAGGTCGTGGAGGACGAGGAGCGACCCGACGAGGTCGTCGTCGGCGAGGGTCCGCAGCCGGTCGGGCTCGTCGGGGCCGGCGACCAGCTCGACGGCGCGCTCCAGCCCCGCGCCGTAGAGGCCGACCAGCGACCGGACCAGCTCCTCGACGCGCTCGTTGACGGCCGGCGTCGCGCCCTGCTGCACCTCGTCGAGCAACGTGTCGATCCGCTCGGCCAGGTGCCGGGCCTCGTTGGCGTCCATGCGTCTCCTTCGGTCAGGGGGTGTCGCCGATCCGGTCCAGCCACGCGTACCAGGCGTCCATGCCGCTGCCGTCGCGCACGGACAGCGGCAGCACGTCGACGCCCGGGTTGACCGCGCGGGCGTTCTTGGTGACCACGTCGAGGTCGCAGTCGACGTACGGCAGCAGGTCGGTCTTGTTCACCACCACCAGGTCGGCGGCCGCGAACATCTGCGGGTACTTCAGCGGCTTGTCGTCGCCCTCGGTCACGGAGACCACGACCACGCGGCGGTGCTCGCCCACGTCGAACAGCGCCGGGCAGACCAGGTTGCCGACGTTCTCGACGAACAGCAGCGACCCGTCGCCCGGGTCCAGCGAGCCGAGCGCCCGCTCGACCATCGAGGCGTCGAGGTGGCAGCCGGCACCGGTGTTGACCTGGACGGCGCGGGCACCGGCCCGGGCGATGCGCTCGGCATCGGCCGCGGTCTCCTGGTCGCCCTCGATCACGCAGACCTCGCGGCGGCCCGAGGTCTCGGCGATGGTGCGCTCCAGCAGCGAGGTCTTGCCCGATCCCGGCGAGCTCATCAGGTTGACCGCCCGGATCCCGCGCCGCTCCAGCCAGGCCCGGTTGTGCGCCGCGAGGTGGTCGTTGTGCGCGAGCACGCGCTCCTCGATCGCGAGCAGGTCGGTGGTGGGCTGGATGGCGTGTGCGTGCTGCGACGTGCGCGTGCGACTCCCCTCGGCTCGCCGCAGCCGCAGGTCACGCACATGCCGGCTCCCTCCGCACCGCCACCGAGGTGACCACCAGGTCGTCGCCGGCGACGACGCTGACGTCGGCGCTGCCGCACCCGCAGAGCAGGACGTGGTCGTCGCAGGGCGACTCCGCTCCGCAGGTGCGGCACGCGATCCGGCCGGGCACCGTCTCCAGCTCGAGGGTCGCGCCCTCGAGCCGGGTGCCGGCCGTGGCCATCTCGAAGCAGAACTGCATCGCGTCGGGCAGCACCCCGGTCAGCGCGCCCACGCGCAGCCGGACCTCGGTCACGTGACGGCCCGTCGTACGCCGCTCGACCAGGTCGACGACGTCGGCGACGAGGGACATCTCGTGCATGGCGACAGCCCCTAGTAGGGCTTCACCGGCATCTGCGGGGTGTGGTGCTGCTCCACCACGGTCCCGCCGCCGGTGTACATGTGCACGCCGCACGGCAGGCACGGGTCGAAGCTGCGCACGGCCCGCATGATGTCGATGCCCTTGAACTCGTCGGGCGGGTTCTCCTCGAAGATCGGCGTGTTCTGCACCGCGTCCTCGTACGGCCCCGGGGTGTCGTAGCCGTCGCGGACGCTGCCGTTCCACGGGGTCGGCGGGTAGGGGTGGTAGTTCGCGATCTTGCCGTCCCGGATCACCATGTGGTGGCTGAGGACACCGCGGACCGCCTCGGTGAACCCGACGCTGACCGCCTCCTCCGGCACCTCGAACGGGGTCCAGGTGTCGGTGTGACCGGCCCGGATCTCCTCGAACGCCTTGTCCACGAAGTGCAGCGCCGCGGCGGCGGAGTACGCCTGGAAGTAGGTGCGCGCCCGGTTGCGCTCGAGGGCGTTGCTCCACTGGGGGATCTTCCACTCGAAGGTGACCGCCGGCTTCAGGGCGGTCCGCGGCAGGTTGATCTGCACGCTGCTGCCGGTCGCCTTCACGTAGCCGCCGATGTCGACCAGCCCGGAGAGGGCGGTCGACCACAGCCGCGCGATCGGGCCGCCGCCGGTGTCGAGGGCCAGGTGGTCGGTGCCGTCGTACCAGCGCGGCGACATGGTCCAGCTGTAGTTGGCGTTGAAGTCGCGCTTGCCGGGCTTGGGGATCGTGTGCTGGTTCCACGGGTGCCGGCGGTCGACCGGGTTGCCCAGCGGGTCGCGCTCGACGAAGACCTCGCGGTTGGTCTCGGCCCAGTCCTCGTAGTACGAGTGCCCGAGCAGGATGCGCATGCCGAGGTTGATGTCGACCAGGTCGTTCGTGACCAGGTTGCCGTCGACGATCACACCCGGGGTGACGAACATCTTCTTGCCCCAGTTGCTCATGTGGTCGTAGCGGAAGTCGCAGTGGGCCGGGTCGTTGAGGCTGCCCCAGCAGCCGAGGAGCACGCGGCGCTCGCCGACGTGCTCGTAGCCGGGCATCGCCTCGTAGAAGAAGTCGAACAGGTCGTCGTGCAGGGGCACGACCTTCTTCATGAACTCGACGTAGCGCATCAGCCGGGTCAGGTAGTCCGTGATCAGCTGGATGGTCGGCACCGTGCCCACGCCGCCCGGGTAGAGCGTCGACGGGTGGACGTGGCGCCCCTCCATCAGGCAGAACATCTCGCGCGTGTAGCGGCTGACGTGCAGCGCCTCGCGGTAGAACTCGCCCTCGAGCGGGTTGAGCGAACGCATGATGTCGCCGATGGTGCGGTAGCCGTGGTCGGCGGCGTGCGGCGCCTCGGTGTTGTTCGCCTTCTCGAGCACACCGGGGTTGGTCTCCTTGACCATCCGCTCGCAGTAGTCCACCCCGACCAGGTTCTCCTGGAAGATGTTGTGGTCGAACATGTACTCCGCGGCCTCGCCGAGGTTGATGATCCACTCGGCGAGGTGGGGCGGGGCGATGCCGTAGGCCATGTTCTGGTTGTAGACCGAGCAGGTGGCGTGGTTGTCACCGCAGATGCCGCAGATGCGGCTGGTGATGAAGTGCGCGTCGCGCGGGTCCTTGCCCTTCATGAACAGGCTGTAGCCGCGGAAGATCGACGAGGTGCTGTGGCACTCGCGCACCTCCTTGGCCTTGAAGTCGATGGTCGCGTAGATGCCGAGGCTGCCGACGATCCGGGTGATCGGGTCCCACGACATCTCCACGACGTCGTCGGACTGGTGCTTGGTGCTCGTTGCCATGTCGTTGTCCTCCGTCACCAGGTCTTCGTGAAGCCGGTCCGGAGATCACGGCCCTTGGTGCGCCACCTGGGTTCCTTGTTCAGGGTGCTCGTGGTGATGCTGCGCAGCCGCCGGATCGCGCCGCCGTAGACCGCTGCGGCCGAGTCGAGACCTTGCTGCCCGGTGGCTCGTCCATGAACGGCATGAACTTGTCGGGGAAGCCGGGCATCGTGCAGCCGATGCAGATGCCGCCGACGTTGGGGCAGCCGCCGATCCCGTTGATCCAGCCGCGCTTCGGGACGTTGCACATCACGACCGGTCCCCAGCAGCCGAGCTTGACGATGCAGTTCGGCGTGCCCGTAGGCGTCGGCGAACTCGCCCTGCTCGTAGTAGCCGGCGCGGTCGCACCCCTCGTGCACCGTCGAGCCGAACAGCCACTGCGGCCGGAGCTCGCTGTCGAGCGGGATCATCGGGGCCTGCCCGGCGAGCTGGTAGAGCAGGTAGACCAGGGTCTCGGAGAGGTTGTCGGGGTGGATCGGGCACCCCGGCACGCAGACGATCGGCAGCCCTGCCTTGGACTTCCAGTCCCAGCCGAGGTGGTCGGGCACGCCCATCGCGCCGGTGGGGTTGCCGGCCATGCCGTGGATCCCGCCGTACGTCGCGCAGGTGCCGACCGCGATCACGCCGGTCGCCTTCGGCGCCAGCCGGTCGAGCCACTCGGAGGTGGTGCGCGGCTGGCCGGTCTCGGGGTCGTTGCCGAACGCGGCCCAGTAGCCCTCGGGCTTGATCGTCTCGTTGGGGATCGAGCCCTCGACCACGAGCACGAACGGCTCGAGCTCACCGCGGTCGGCCTTGTGCCACCACTCCATGAAGTTGTCCGCGCCCTGCTCGGGGCCGCACTCGAAGTCGATCAGCGGCCAGTGGACCGCGATCTTCGGGAGCCCCGGCAGCGCGCCCAGGACGATCTCCTCGATGCTCGGCTGGGTGGCCGCCGTGAGGGCGACCGAGTCGCCGTCGCAGCTGAGCCCGCCGTTCATCCAGAGGATGTGGATGACACCCTCGTCCGTCTCCTGCGCCGCCTGTTCCTCTGCCGTGGTCGACATCGCACCGTCCTCGTCTCCGTGTCCGCGTCCGTGCGCGAGCCCGCACCCGGGCCCGATCCATCCACGGTAGGAACCGAACAGCGGTCGGTCACCGGCTGGGGACGACCCCCTTTGGCCGCAATCCGTGGAGTCGCGGATCCGCCAGGCGCTGCCGCCGTCCGGACCACCCTCGCGCGTGTCGCGCCCGGATCCGGGGGTTCGCGGTGTCGTACAAAAGTAGTGGCCCAGCGGAGTATGAGACCGCCCGGCCCTGTGCTGTCTCCCCGGGCGTGCACGGGCGGCCCGCGTAGGCGTCGATCTCGGCGGTCAGCCGCGCGCTTCCCGGCGTCGTCCAGCGAACGAGGCCCGCACCGCGGTGCGGGCCAGGTCGGCCACGCCGGCCTCGTCGAGGTCGAGCAGGTCGGCGGCGATGGCGTACTCCTGGTTGAGGGTGGTGCCGAACATCGGCGGGTCGTCGGAGTTGACGGTGACCGTCGACGCCGGCGTCGCGGAACGCCGTGATCGGGTGCTCGTCGAGCGTCGCCACCGCGCGGGTGGCGATGTTGGACGACGGGCAGACCTCCAGCGGGATGCCGGTCTCGGCCAGGTGCGCGAGCAGCGTCGGGTCCTGGGCGGCCGACGTGCCGTGCCCGATCCGCTCGGCGCCGAGCAGCGCGCAGCGCGTCCCAGACCGTCTCCGGCCCGGTGGTCTCCCCGGCGTGCGGCACGCTGTGCAGCCCGGCCGCCCGGGCCGCGTCGAAGTGCGGCTGGAACTGCGGCCGCGGCACGCCGATCTCCGGACCGCCGAGGCCGAAGCCGACCAGCGCGTCCGGCGCGGTGGTCGAGCGCGAAGCGCCAGGGTCGCGTCGGCGGCCGGCAGCCCGCTCTCGCCCGGGATGTCGTAGATCCAGCGCAGCACGAGCCCGAAGTCGCGCTCGGCCGCGACCCGGGCGTCCTCGATCGCCTCGGTGTAGGCCTCGATCGGCATGCCGCGGTCGCGTCGCGCGGCAGCACCGAGGTGTACGGCGTGCAGGTCAGCTCGGCGTACCGGACGTTCTGGCCCGTCGCCATCTCGCGGGCGACCTCGTAGGTGAGGCAGCCGGATGTCCTCCGGCGTGCGGATCAGGTCGACGACCGCGAGGTAGACCTCGATGAAGTGCGCGAAGTCGCGGAACTCGAAGAACTCGCGCAGCTGCGTCCGGGTCGCTCGGCACCGACGCCCGGGTGGCGCTCGGCCAGCTCGCGACGACGATCCGGGCGAGGCCGAGCCGACGTGGTGGACGTGCAGCTCGGCCTTGGGCAGGCCGGCGATGAACGTCGTCGAGGGTCATGCGGGTGATTGTGCCGTGGGCATGCGCCTAGCCGGCCGCGAGCTTCTCGAGCCGGTCGGCCAGGTCCTGGATCGAGCTCCCGTCGAGCGGCTTGCCGTCGACGAGCACCGTCGGCGTGCCGTCGCACCCCGGCCGTCGCGGCGGACCTCTGGACCGCGTGCGAAGAACGCCGGCGTTCGGCGAGCCCGAGCGCGTCGAGCACCTTCGGGTCGGTCACGCCGGCCTTGCCGGCGCCAGCGCCCGCAGCGCCGCGACGCCGGGCTTGTGCGCGGCCTGCTCGGCGGGCTGGTTCTCGTAGAGCAGGTCGTGGAACTTCAGCGCCTGCGCCGGCGTGCCGCTGCTGCAGCACCGCGGCCCAGGCGTCGAGGGCGCGCGAGGAGTAGTCGCTCGAGGCAGCAGCTGGAACGGCGCGGTACTCGACCTGCACCTTGCCCGTCGCGGCGTCCTGGCTGGAGGAAGTCACGGGTGGACGGTCTCGAACTGCCGGCAGAACGGGCACAGGAAGTCCTCGTAGACGACCACCTTGATCGGGGCGCGCCGCGTCGCCGACGACCACGCGAGTGGTCGCCGACGTGCGCCGCCGGCGTCCGCGCGGCCGCCGGGTCGCCGGTGGTGCTGCTGCCGGACGTGACCCACGACCGCCGGTCGCGATCACGACCGCCAGCAGCACCAGGATCCGCGGTCGGCGATCGCTCGCCGCCGTGCTCGCGCATCGCGGCGGGCGCGCGCTCAGGCGTCGACGCGGGCATGGTCCTGCTCGGACATCGTCGTGCTCGCGGGCGCGGGAACAGCAGGTTGTCCAGGGCGTAGCGGCGTGCGCGGACGTCACGACGAGCCACAGCGAGAGCAGCAGCAGCCCGACGTCGCGGGCGATCTCCCACGGGTACTCGGTCGATCGCGTGCGGGTCGGAGCCGCCGCCGCCGAAGCAGCCGCAGTCGATCGAGATCCCGCGCGCCCAGACCGAGGCGATGCCGATGATGAACGCCACCAAGAGCAGGGCCGAGACGACCGCGGCCGGCCGGGTCAGCAGTCCCAGCAGCAGGCAGGCGCCGACCACGACCTCGAGCATCGGGCAGCACGTGGCCGACCGGGCCGGTGAGCGACAGCGGGAGCAGCTGGTAGGCGCGGACCGCGGTCACGCTCTCCTCGGGGTCGGGGCAGCTTGAGTGGCGCCGGCCACGAGCCACACGCCGCCGACGACCAGGCGCGCCAGGACGCCGAACCACCTCGCCATGCGGCCACTGTAGGTCGGGCGCTGAGCGAACCTGAGGAGTCACCGGATGGGTAGGGTCGTCACGTCGTGAACGACCGACTCGTGTGGATCGACTGCGAGATGACCGGGCTCGACATCGTGGCGGACGCCCTGATCGAGGTGGCGGCCCTGGTCACCGACTTCGACCTCAACGTGCTCGGCGAGGGCGTCGACATCGTGATCAAGCCCCCGGCCGAGGCGCTGGACCAGATGGTGCCCTTCGTCCGCGACGATGCACGACCACGCTCCGGCCTGCTCGAGGAGCTCGACGCCGGCACCACCCTGGAGGACGCCGAGGCGCAGGTGCTGGCCTACGTCAGGGAGCACTGCGCCGACGGCAGCCGGCCGCCGCTGGCCGGCAACACCGTCGCCACCGACCGGGCGTTCCTGGCCCGGGACATGCCGGAGCTCGAGGCGTTCCTGCACTACCGGATCGTCGACGTCTCCTCGATCAAGGAGCTGTCGCGGCGCTGGTTCCCGCGCGCCTACTTCAACGCGCCGGCCAAGCGCGGCAACCACCGCGCGCTCGCCGACATCCGGGAGAGCATCGAGGAGCTGCGCTACTACCGGGAGGCGGTCTTCGTGCCCTCCCCGGGCCCGGACAGCGACGAGGCGCGTCGGATCGCCGCGATCCACGGCGGCGCCCTCACCGGCGCCGAAACCCGGTTCGGAGTCTGGCGGGTAAATCGCTAGACTCCCTCGCGCAGCCGTTTCCGGCTGCACATGGTGGGTGTAGCTCAGCTGGTAGAGCGCCGCGTTGTGGTCGCGGATGTCGCGGGTTCAAGTCCCGTCACTCACCCCAATGGAGCCGAGAGGGCCGGGGCACGTCCGCCCGGCCCTGCTCGCACGTCCGGTGCTCAGCCCTCCTGCAGGTGCGTCGGCGCACCGTGCACGGCGGGGATGGTGCCGAGCCTGCCCTTCTGGAAGTCCTCGAACGCCGTCGACGCACCTCGGCCCTGGTGTTCATCACGAACGGGCCGGCCCAGGCGATCGGCTCGCGGATCGGCTGGCCGCCGACCACGAGCACGTCGAGCGCCGGCGTCCGGCTGTCCTGGCTGCCGTCGGCGGCGACGGTGACGAAGTCGCCCGCGCCGAGCACCGCGAGGTTGCCGGTGCGGACCGGCGTGCCGTCGATCGCCGACGGTGCCCTGCCCGCCGAGCACGTAGACCAGCGCGTTGAACTCGACGCGTCCCACGGCAGGTCGAGCCGCGCGCCGGGCTCGACGGTCGCGTGCACCATCGCCATCGGGGTGTACGTCGAGCCCGGGGCCCGCGTGACCCGTCGACCTCGCCGGCGATCACCCGGACCAGCGCGCCGGCGTCGGACGAGGCGGCCAGGCCGACCTGGCCGGCCCGGATGTCCTGGTACGTCGGGGCGTTCCACTTCGCGTCGCGCGGCAGGTTCACCCAGAGCTGGATGCCGTGGAACAGGCCGCCCGGACTGCACCAGCCACTCCGGCGGCGCCTCGATGTGGAGCAGCCCGCAGCCGGCGGTCATCCACTGGGTGTCGCCGTTGGTGATGGTGCCGCCGCCACCGTGGCTGTCCTGGTGGTCGAAGACGCCGTCGATGATGTAGGTGACGGTCTCGAAGCCGCGGTGCGGGTGCCACGGGGTGCCCTTGGGCTCGCCCGGCGCGTACTCCACCTCGCCCATCTGGTCCATGTGCACGAACGGGTCGAGGTCGCGCAGGTCGACGCCGGCGAACGCGCGGCGTACCGGGAAGCCCTCGCCCTCGTAGCCCGACGGCGCGTCGATCACCTGCTTCACCGGGACGCACGCGGTCGCCCAGCCCGGGCGCCTTGAGGCGGTGCAGGACGGTCAGGTCGTCAACGGTCACAGCGGGCATGTCGCCACCCTCTTCCTCAGGTCTTCCGCCTCAACAGTAGTTGAACCTTCAATATTTCCGAGCGGTCACCGGTCGATCCGGCATGCCTTCGACTCCGGCAGACCGTGGCCGCAGGGCCCCTCCAGGTGGCGCGGTGAGCCTCAGAGGGCCTCTGACCAGCGGTTCCTTCTCGATTTCTGTGCGCTCAGCCCGCTGGTAAGGTTCCACTCGCTTCGCGCGCCATTAGCTCAATTGGCAGAGCAGCTGACTCTTAATCAGCGGGTTCGGGGTTCGAGTCCCTGATGGCGCACCCAACCACAATGCGTTGCCTCGGTCGACGATCTTCGTCCTTGGCGTGGGCTCGTGGCCGCGTCCAGATCCCCGCCCCGGCCCTGGTCGGCTCCGCAGCGGGCGTTGCCCGTCGTACTTCCCTAGCGGACCTGCCGCTTCCCTAGCGCATCTATCGCTAGGGAAGAGGGTGATTACCACGGTCCCGTGGTAACCGGCAGCCGCCGCCCGCCACCCCTCGGGGTGGTTCGGCGCCCCCGCCACGCGGGTAGACCCGTTCGGTAGCCCGCATGCGCGGGCCCAAGGAGGGACGAAACATGAACATGACCACCATCATCGTCATCGTGATCGTGCTCGTGGTGCTGGTCGCGCTCGGGGTCGCGCTGATGCTCGCTCGGAACCGCAAGCGTGACCGCCAGCGCGAACAGGCCGCCGGACTCCGCCAGGAGGCCACGGCACACGTCGCGGACCACGCGAAGAGCGAGGCCGCCGCCCGCGAGAAGGCGGCCGACGCCGAACGGGCCCGGGCCCAGGCCGAGCGCCTCGAGGCCGAGGCCGCGGAGCGCCAGCGGGCGCTCGACGTCGACCGCGCCCGGCACGAGGACACGCTGCGCGAGGCCGACCGGCTCGACCCCGACGTCGACACCCGAGCACCCGGACTACACCCCGGGCGCCGGCGCGCCGACCGAGGCGAACACAACCGAGCCGACCAACCGAGCTGAGCCGGCCACAACCGGACGACCGCAAACGGGACGACCACAGGCGAGGCGACCACAGGCGAGGCGACCACGGCCGGCGACCACAGCCGCCGATCCGGCCGCACGTCCTGCGCACGACCCGGCGACGGACCCCGCGACCGACCCCACCGACCCGGCACAGCCGCGGCCGGTGAACGAGGAGCCGGGCACGCACCGCGCCTGAGGCGCTGCGCGAGATCGCGGCGGCAGTCACCCGTGTCGGTGATTGCCGCCGCGTCGTCTTGTCCCAGGGTGTGCCCACCGGACGGGGAGCCCGGAACGCCGGTTGGGCAGCGCAGCCGTCGAGGGACGCATGGGTCTCATGGTCGTCGGCCGTCCTGGCCGTCACCGTCCTGGCGATCACCGTCCTCGCCGCGCGCAACGGTCGGCTGACCGACGCGCGTCCCGCCGCGGCAGCGGGCGCTGACGAACGAGCGACTCCGGCGGCAGACCGCCCACTGACCTCGGGTCAGAGGTAGAGGCCGGTCGGGCTGTCGCCCAGCCGCTCGGCGGCGACCGCGTGGATGTCACGCTCGCGCAGCACGACGTACGTCTCGCCGTGCACCTCGACCTCGGCCTTCTCCTCCGGGTCGAAGAGCACGCGGTCGTCCACCTCGACGGTGCGCACGTTGGCGCCCACGGCCACCACGCGCGACCAGGCCAGCCTGCGGCCGCCCATCGCGGCCGTGGCCGGGATCAGGATCCCGCCGGACGAGCGGCGCTCACCCTCGTCGCCGTCGACGGCGACGAGCACCCGGTCGTGGAGCATCCGGATCGGGGTGCCGTCCCCCGAGCCCGGGTCGAGAGGTCGGGCCTTGCTCACGCGACGATCTTGCGGATCACCACGAACAGCACGGCCACCCCCGCGACGCCGCCGGCGACCTTGGCGATGTTCTCGCGTGCGCGGCGCGCCCGACGGGTCGACGAAGTACGCCTTGATCGCTGCCAGCTGGCGGCGCGCGATCGTCTTGGGGCTGGCCCGGTAGAGCAGCTGGTCGATGTTCTGCGCCAGCCGCTGACGGGTCTGTTCCATCTCGCGCTCGATGGACTCGCGCCCGGGATCGGTTGTCGCCACCAGTGAGCTCCTCGTGTCGGGTTCGACGTACGGCGCACACGCTATCGCGGTCGCCGCCCGGGCACTGCGCCCGGGAGGATGCTCTTGTACGTTCGGGCCAGACCCACGACCGGGCCGCACCAAGCCCCCGCCGACCAGGAGGAACCATGAGCGACCGTCTCGCCCCCGGCGACACCGCACCGGACTTCACGCTGCCGTCCGACACCGGCGACGAGGTCGCCCTGAAGGACCTCCGCGGCAAGAAGGTGATCGTGTACTTCTACCCCGCCGCGATGACTCCGGGCTGCACGACGCAGGCCTGCGACTTCACCGACTCGATCGAGTCCCTGCGCGGCTCGGGCTACGAGGTGCTCGGCATCTCCCCCGACAAGCCGGAGAAGCTCGCGAAGTTCCGGGAGCGCGACGGTCTCGGCATCACGCTGCTCTCCGACGCCGACCGCTCCGTGATGCAGGCGTACGGCGCCTTCGGCGAGAAGAAGCTCTACGGCAAGACCGTCGAGGGCGTGATCCGCTCGACGTTCGTGGTCGACGCGGAGGGCAAGGTCGAGCTCGCGCAGTACAACGTGAAGGCCACGGGCCACGTCGCCAAGCTCCGGCGTGACCTCGGGCTCGACGCCTAGACTCGGCCGGTCGCGCCCGTAGCCCAATCGGTAGAGGCCCCAGGTTTAGGTCCTGGCCAGTGAGAGTTCGAGTCTCTCCGGGCGCACGGACGCCGCAAATGCGAGGTCGCGGGTCGACGGGCCGCCCGGCACCCTCACGACTCAGCATTTGCGGCGCTCGCGGCCCGAGCAGCAGCCGGCCGACCACCCCCGCTCAACGCCCCCCGAGCACCGCAACCACCACCGGGGCGATCTCACGCAGGGCCCGGCCGCGGTGGCTGATCGCGTCCTTGGCCTCGGCCGTCATCTCGGCGGAGGTGAGCTCGCCGTCCTGGTCGTCGGGCACGAACAGCACGTCGTAGCCGAAACCGCCCGCGCCCCGCTGCTCGCGGATCACCCGGCCCGGCATCACGCCGTGGACGACGACCTCGGCGACCCCGCCGTCCCCGTCGGGGTGGCAGAACGCGACCGCACAGCGGAACTGGGCGCCGCGGCGCTCGTCGGGGACGTCGGCGAGCTGGTCGAGGAGCAGCCGGTTGTTCGTGGCGTCGTCCTTGCCACCGTGCGGCGACAGCGTTCCCGACCAGCGGGCGGACAGGACGCCGGGCATGCCGTTGAGGGCGTCGACGCAGAGCCCGCTGTCGTCGGCCACGGTGGGGATGCCGGATGCGGCGAGGCCGGCGCGCGCCTTGAGCAGCGCGTTGCCGGCGAAGTGCGGGGCGTCCTCCACGGGTTCGTCGTACGGCGCGACGTCGCCGAGCCCGAGCACGGTCACGTCGGGCAGCCGTTCGCCGAGGATGCGCCGCATCTCGGCCAGCTTCTTCGGGTTGTTCGAGGCGAGGAGGACCTCAGGCACCCAGCGCCTCCCGCTGGATCCGGGTGAGGTCGGCGCAGCCCTTCTCCGCGAGGCCCAGCAGCGCGTCGAGCTCCGCGCGGTCGAAGGTCGCGCCCTCGGCGGTGCCCTGCACCTCGACGAACGAGCCCTCCCCGGTCATCACGACGTTCATGTCGGTCTCGGCGCGCACGTCCTCCTCGTAGGGCAGGTCGAGCCGCGGCGCGCCGTCGATGATCCCGACCGACACCGCCGCGACCGAGCCGGTGAGCGGGTCGCCCGTCGAGCGCGCCCTCCCCCTTGAGATGGGCGACGGCGTCGGCGAGCGCGACGTAGGCGCCGGTGATCGCCGCGGTGCGGGTGCCGCCGTCGGCCTGGAGCACGTCGCAGTCGAGCACGATCGTGTTCTCGCCGAGCGCCTGGTAGTCGATCACCGCGCGCAGCGACCGGCCGATCAGCCGCGAGATCTCGTGGGTGCGGCCGCCGATGCGGCCCTTGACCGACTCGCGGTCGCTGCGGGTGTTGGTGGCCGAGGGGAGCATCGCGTACTCCGCGGTCACCCAGCCGAGGCCGGAGCCCTTGCGCCACCGGGGCACGCCGGTCGAGGCCGAGGCGGCGCACAGCACCCGGGTGCGCCCGAACTCCACGAGCACCGACCCGGCCGGGTGGTCCTGCCAGTGCCGGGTCAAGGTGATCGGGCGGAGCTCGTCGTCGGCACGGCCGTCCGCGCGCAGGGGGCTGGTCATGCCGTGACGATAACCGTGGCTCAGGCCCGGAAGCGGGTCCGGGTCTCCCCCGAGCACGCGCGGAACCGGCATCAGACGTCGTACACGTGACCGGTGCGGGCCAGCTCGAGCGGGCCGGAGAACGTGCCCATCGCCTCGGCGAGCACGGTCTGCGGGTCGTACCAGGGCGGTATGTGGGTCAGCAGCAGCCGGCCCACCGCGGCGCCGGCGGCCACCTCGCCGGCCTCGGCCCCGGTCAGGTGGATGCCGGGCGGCTCGTCGTGGCCGGAGAGGAACGACGCCTCGCAGAGGAACAGGTCGGCGCCCGCCGCCTGCTCGGACAGCGCGTCGCAGCGGGCGGTGTCACCGGAGTAGGCGAGGGTGCGGCCGTCGACGCTCACCCGCAGCGCGAAGGCCGTCACCGGGTGGAACACCTCGCGGGCGGAGACCGTGAACGGGCCGACGGTGAAGTCGCCGTCCGGGTAGTCGCGGAACTCGTACTCCCTGGTCATGCCCGGGTCCTCGTCGAGGTCGTAGGCGCGGGCCATCCGGCCCGCGGCGCCGGCCGGGCCCCACACCGGGAGCTGCGGCTGCGGCCCGTTCGGGTGGTACTTGCGCATCACGTAGAAGCCGCACAGGTCGAGGCAGTGGTCGGCGTGCAGGTGGCTGAGCAGGATCGCGTCCACGGTCAGCGGGTCGACGTACGTGTGCAGCGCGCCGAGCGCCCCGGACCCCAGGTCGAGCAGCAGCCGAAAGGCCCGCCCGTCGTGCTCGGCCTCGAGCAGGTAGCAGCTCGCGGGCGAGCCCGGCCCCGGGTAGGACCCGGAGTTGCCGACGACGGTGAGCCTCATGGCGGATCAGGCTAGCCGTCGCCCCCGCCACCGCGCCGCCGCCGCGACGGAGGAAGCCCTCCGGACCACACCCCTTCGGACAAAGATTCGCTCCGGCCATTGCCACGCGAGCCGAACGTTTGTTTGGATCACCCGCGTCATGGGCTCGCAACCCGATCGGTTGCGGGCCCTCATCTCGGGTGAACGGAGCACATACCCATGCGTCGAAACCGACGTGTCACCGCTCTGGGACTGACCGCCACGGCCGCCATGGTCGCGGCCCTGGTCCTTCCCTCCGGAGCAGCAACAGCCAAGCCAGGGGACGACGGCAGTCCGAAGGTGGCCAAGGGCAAGAGCGGAGACGTCAAGAACGTCGGCCCTGACTACAACCAGGGCAAGAAGGTGCCGTTCGACAAGAAGAGCCTGGCCAGGTTCAAGGCCCAGGTGCAGCAGCAGAACGCCCGCCAGGCCAACGGCGACCACGAGGTCGGCGACCAGCTCCGCTGGCTCGCCCTCAACGACAACACGGGGCAGATCTACTTCAAGACCTACACGATGCGCGGCCTCGGCGACCACATCCAGGTCTGGGTCGCCGACGACCGTGCGTTCCCGGCGGGTGACTGCCGCAACGCCCTGGGGCTCACGGACATCACCGACGCCCAGGTGAACAGCTTCATCCACGAGTTCGACGCCAACATCTACCCGAAGGAGTCGCAGTCGTTCTCGACGCCCCCGGCCCGCGACGGCTCCAAGGCGCAGCTCGGCGACCGAACTGGCAGGTCTCGCCTGCCCAGGCCGACGACATCGCCGTGCTGGTCGACAACGTCAGGGACGCGAACTACCTCGACCCGTCCACGCCGGACGGCCAGACCTACATCGCCGGCTTCTTCTACTCGGTCTTCAACGACTTCCTCGACCGCAACGTGATGACCATCGACGCGTTCGACTGGCTGCACCGCACCGGCGCCACACCCGCCGGACGACAGCGCCGACCCGGCGTACGCCGCGTGCGCCGCAGTCGCAGAACCAGTCGCGCCCGTACGGCGCCCCGCGTCCGCACCTCTACGAGGGCACGTTCGCGCACGAGTACCAGCACCTGCTGGAGTACTACGAGAGCCCGGGCGAGGCCTCCTGGGTCAACGAGGGGCTCTCCGACTACGCACAGACGCCTGGTCGGCTACGTCGACACCGAGCATCCCGCCGGCCGACCCCGCGGCCGACGGCCACATCCGGTGCTTCCCGGCTTCCAGCCGCCGCAGTTCGGCGGCCCGGAGAACTCACTGACGCTGTGGGAGGACCAGGGCGGTCCGGAGATCCTCGCGCGACTACGGCGCGGCGTACTCGTTCATGGAGTACCTCTTCGACCACTACGGCGAAGCCTTCATGAGTGCCCTGCACCGCGAGGACCGTCAACGGGCTCGACGGGCCTCGACGCGGTGCTGCGACCAGTTCGGCTCGAAGAAGTCGGGCATGGACACCATCCACGACTGGGCCGCGCGATGGCGCTGGACGCCCAGCTCGACAAGCGCCGCAAGCTGACCGGCGGTCGGGTCGCCGGACCTTCACCGTCGACAGTCCTCAGCAGCGGCATCAACTGGGGCAACACCCAGGCCTACGACACGCCGGGCGCCCCGCCGAACGGCTCGGACTACGTGCGGCTGCGCGACGCCGCCGGTCAATCCGCTCGAGTGCCAAGGCGCTGAAGTCGATCACGTTCGAGGGTGCGACGTCCCTGGAGCCCGAGGCCCGTGAAGTGGGCGTCCGACCCGCACCCCGCCGCACGGCACCACCGCCGACATGTCGTGCGGCAACGCGATCCCGGACGGCTCGGGCCCGCAGGCGCTCTACAGCGGCTGCGGATCCAACCTCGACCGGTCCCATCGTGCGCTCGGTGAGCGTGCCGGCGGGTCGGCGGGCAGCTGTCGTTCGACACGCTGTACGACACCGAGGAGGGCTGGGACTTCGGCTTCGTGCAGGTGTCCACCGACGGCGGCAAGACCTACCAGTCGCTCGCCACGGAGGACACGACGTCCGAGCACGACCCGGACGCCGTGGCCGGCGCGGTGGAGAACCTGCCCGGGCTGACGGGTGACTCCGAGACCTGGAAGACGGAGCACGCGGACCTGACGCCGTACGCGGGCAAGACGATCCTGCTCGGCTTCCGCTACATCACCGACGGTGGCGTCGACGAGGGTGGCTTCTGGGTGCGCAACATCGACGCGGCCGGCACCACGCTCCCGACCACGCTCGACGGATGGCAGACGATCTCGCAGGCCAACCCGACGCCGGTCGTCCGGCTACACGGTGCAGCTGATCGGCTACGACGCCAAGGGCAAGTCCTGGATCTACCGGATGCCGCTGAACAGCTCGTTCGAGCAGCACGCTCACGGGTGCCCGCCTGAACACGGCGCTCGGCAAGAGCGCCACCACGGTGGCCGCACTGGTCATGCAGGACGACCCGACCGAGAGCGTGACGCAGTACGCGCGCTACACGCTCACGGTCAACGGCGTGACCCAGCCGGGCGGCTGACCGACGGTGGCTGCTCGGCCGTCAGCGACGGCGGCCGAGCAGCCACCACAGCCCGACGAAGGGCAGGACCGCGGGCACGTAGCCGTAGCCCTGCCCGAAGTCGGACCAGACGGTCTGGTCGGGGAAGGCACCGGGATCCAGCAGGCTCCAGGCGCCCACCGTGACCACACCGACCAGCTCGACGAGGACCGCCGCCAGCGCAAGCCGGCGGCGGTCCTTCGCCATCCCGTAGGTGGCCACGCAGTAGACGACGCCGGCGAGGGCCGACAGCGCGTAGGCCAGCGGCGCCTCCGACGCCTTGGTGGCGAGCTGCACCGCGGAGCGCGCCGTCGCCGCCACCGCGAAGATCCCGTAGACGAACACCAGCACCCGGCCGAACCCGGTGCTGGTCGACCCGTCCTCGCGGCTCACCGCGCCGCCCAGAGGTCGTGGAGCCGCAGGAACAGCACCGGCAGCGCGAGCACGGCCACCAGCAGCACCGCCGTACCGGAGCGGGTGCGCTCCCCCGCCGACCAGACGAAGCCGATCGGCAGGATCAGCAGCGCGCCCACCAGGTAGCCGATGTACGCCGCGACGCTGAGGTCGCCGTGGTCGCCGAAGACCCGGCCCAGCCCGATCACGAGCTGGACGACGAGCCCCGCCTCGAGCGTCGCGAGTGCCACGAGCGTGAGGGTGCCGGGCAGCCGGTCACGGACGATCAGCACCACCAGCCCGAGCGCCACGACGGCGCAGAACGCCGAGAGCGCGAGGTGGAGTGCCGGTCACCGCTCCTGCTTGCGCATCGCGGACAGGCCGATCAGGCGGGTGACCACCATCGCCAGGTAGAAGACGCCCGCCACCTGCTCGAACATCACCACGCTCCGGGCGTGCGGCTTGACCGGCAGGATGTCGGAGAGCCCGGTGCTCGAGAGCGTCGTGAACGACAGGAACAGCAGGTCGCTCCAGGTGCGCGGGTCCTTGGGGTTCTCGAAGGCGATGAAGCTCTCCGGGTAGATCGCCTGCACCACGACGTAGAGGTGCGCGAACGCCCACGCGATCACGGTGAAGACCGCCCCCACGGCGAACAGCTCGTCGGTGGTCACCTTGTCGTCGGCCAGCATGTAGCGCAGCAGTGAGAACGCCGCGTAGAAGTACAGCGCCGCCTCGAATGCCGAGCTGTACGGCGCGAGGTCCGCGTTGTCGGTGACCATCTGCACCAGCAGCAGCACCACCGCCGGTATCGCCAGCACCACACCGACCCAGGTGAGCGTCGGAGTCTGGCGTACGGCGAGCAGGGCCAGCCCGAGCACCACCAGCCCGAAAACCGCGATCAGCGCGCGGCCCGCCGCGGAGCCCTCGAGGAACGGGTAGATCAGCACGCCCAGGAGCTGGGCGAACAGCAACGTGGCGCAGGGGTTGGTGCGCAGGAACGTGATCGGGTGCCGCCGGATGCCGGTGATCATGCGCGGACCCAGGGTCTTGGGTGAGCCAGGCGAACTGGGAGACCTGCTCGAGCTCCGGGCCGAGGAACCGGCGCCCGATCGCCTCGAACTCGCCCGGCTGACCGGTGGTGAGGAACCGGTGCACCGGAAGCGCGTCCGTCGCGCGGTCCAGGCCGCGGGCGACGAGCACCCGGTAGACGTCCTTGGCGGTCTCCTCCGCGCTGGAGACCAGCGTGACGTCGTCGCCGAGCACGTAGGAGATCACGCCGGTCAGCAGCGGGTAGTGGGTGCAGCCGAGGATCAGGGTGTCGATCTGCTGCTCCAGCAGCGGGTCGAGGTACTCGTGCGCCGCGGCGAGCAGGTCGGGCCCGGAGGTCTCGCCCGCCTCCACGAACTCGACGAAGCGCGGGCAGGCCCGCGTGACCAGGCTCGTGGTCGGTGGCGCGGCCGCGAACGCGTCGTCGTACGCCTGCGACTCGGCGGTCGCGCGCGTGCAGATCACGCCGATCCGGCCACTGCGGGTGGCGGCGACGGCGCGGCGCGTGGCGGGGAGGATCACCTCGACCACCGGCACGTCGTACCGCTCACGTGCGTCACGGAGCACCGCGGCGCTCGCGGAGTTGCACGCGATGACCAGGGTCTTCACGCCCTGGTCGACGAGGTGGTCGAGGCACTCGAGGGCGTACTCGCGCACCTCGCCGAGCGGCTTCATGCCGTAGGGCTGGCGCGCCGTGTCACCCAGGTAGAGCACCGACTCGTGCGGCAGCTGGTCGATCACGGCCCGAGCCACGGTGAGGCCACCGAAGCCGGAGTCGAAGATGCCGATGGGCGCGTCCGTCACGCGTGAAAGGCTAGACGACAGCGGTGGTCGAGCCCGTCGAGACGCCTCACGCCCAGAGCTGGCCCTCGAGGCGCTCCTCGGCCTCGTCGACGGTGCCCTCGTAGGCGCCGGTGGACAGGTACTTCCAGCCGCCGTCGCAGACCACGAACACGATGTCGGCGCGCGTGCTGGCGCGCACGCACTTCGCTGCCTGGCCGAGTGCCGCGTGCAGGATGGCACCGGTCGAGATGCCGGCGAAGATGCCCTCCGACTCGAGCAGCTCGCGCACCCGGCGCACGGCGTCGCGCGGGCCGACCGAGAAGCGCGCGTCGATCAGCGTCTCGTCGTACAGCTCCGGCACGAAGCCCTCGTCGAGGTTGCGCAGTCCGTAGACCAGCTCGCCGTAGCGCGGCTCGGCCGCGACCACCGTGACCTCGGGGGCATGCTCACGGAACCAGCGGCCGGCGCCCATCAGCGTGCCCGTCGTACCGAGGCCGGCGACGAAGTGGGTGACCGACGGCAGGTCGGCGTGGATCTCGGGTGCGGTGCCCTCGTAGTGCGCGAGCGCGTTGGCGGGGTTGCCGTACTGGTAGAGCATCACCCAGTCGGGGTGCTCCTCGGCCATCTGCTTGGCCACCCGGACCGCCTCGTTGGAGCCGCCGGCGGCGGGCGAGGAGACGATCTCGGCACCCCACATGCGCAGCAGCTGGCGGCGCTCCTCGGAGGTGTTCTCGGGCATCACGCAGACCAGCCGGTAGCCCTTGAGCGCGGCTGCCATCGCCAGCGAGATGCCGGTGTTGCCCGACGTCGGCTCGAGGATCGTGCAGCCGGGGCGGAGCGTGCCGTCCTTCTCCGCCATCTCGATCATCTTGATCGCCGGGCGGTCCTTGATCGAGCCGGTCGGGTTGCGGTCCTCGAGCTTCGCCCAGAGCCGGACGTCAGGCGACGGCGACAGGGTCGGCAGCCCGACCAGGGGCGTGTTGCCGACCGAGTGGAGCAGGCTGTCGTACTTGGTCATCAGCCACCGGCGACGGCGGGCAGGATCACGACCTGCGCACCGTCGGAGAGCTCCGTGCCGAGCCCGCCGGTGAACCGGACGTCCTCGTCGTCGACGTAGACGTTGACGAAGCGGCGCAGCTCGCCGCTGTCCTCGACCAGCCGCTCCTTGATCCCGGGGTGGTTGGCCTCCAGGTCGTCGACCAGCGCCCCGAGCGTCGCGCCCGACGCGTCGACGGCCTTCTCGCCGCCGGTGTACGTGCGCAGGATGGTGGGGATCCGGACCTCGATGGCCATGGTCAACCTCGGCTCTCTTCGATGTCTACGTCTTCTTCGGTGACGTCGCCGTCCACGATTCTGTAGGACCTGAACTCCACCGGGCCCTCACTATTCCCGTGCTCCCGCGTGCTCACGAGCACGTAGTGCGCGTTCGGCTCGTTGGCGAGGCCGATGTCGGTGCGGCTCGGATAGGCCTCGGTCGCGGTGTGCGAGTGGTAGATCACGACCGGCTCCTCGTCCTTGGCGTCCATCTCCTGGTACAGCCGGAGCAGGTCGGTCGAGTCGAACTCGTAGAACGTCGGGGACCCGGCGGCGTTGACCATCGCGACGTGGCGGGTGGCGCGGTCGCTGCCCTCGGGGCCGGCGACGATGCCGCACGCCTCGTCGGGATGGTCCCGCTTGGCGTGCGCGACGATCGCGTCGTACGTCGTCCGGTCGAGTCTCAGCACGCGGACAAGCGTAGGCGCCGCGGCCGCGCGACACCCGTGCGCGCCCAGCCGACGGACACGTCGTCCGGCGTGCCGTGTCGATTCCGGCCTCGCCCGTCCGTCATCCCGGTGACAGACTCACCACACGAGCTCGAGAGGACCGCATCATGACCGAGTACGCCATCCTGCTTCCCGGCAACGAAGCCCAGTGGGAGAACGCCTCCCCCGAGCACCGGGCCGCCATGTACGCCAAGCACAGCGAGTTCGCCGCCAAGCTCGCCGAGCGCGGGCACAAGGTCACCGGCGGTGCCGAGCTGACCAGCTCCCGCGAGGCCGTCGTGGTCCGCAACGGGGACGGCGGTGTCGCGATCACCGAGGGCCCGTACGCCGAGACCGTCGAGCAGCTCACCGGCTTCTACACGGTCGAGTCCGACGACCTCGACGACCTGCTCCAGGTGGCCGCGATGCTGGCCGGCCCCGAGGGAGGGGTCGAGGTCCGCGCGTGCGTCGACCACTCGGGCACCGCATGAGGCGACGCTGACGTCGTACGACGCCGTGCTGGGCACGGTCTGGCGCGACGAGTGGGGCCGGTTGCTGGCCCTCCTCGTCGCCCAGTACCGGCGCCTCGACGTCGCCGAGGACGGGCTCGGGGACGCGTTCGAGTCCGCGGCCCGGGCGTGGCCGCGCGACGGCGTGCCCACCAACCCCGCCGCCTGGCTGCTCACGGCTGCCCGGAGGCGGGTGATCGACCGGCTCCGCACCGAGGCGGTGGCCGCACGCACGCTTCCGGCGCTGGCCGTCGAGGCGGACCTGCAGGAGAGGGCGGAACGGACCATGGCGGACGCCGGGGAGGTGCTGGTCGACGAGCGGCTGCGGCTCGTCCTCCTCTGCGCGCACCCGTCGCTCGCGCCCGAGCACGCGGCGGCGCTGACGTTGCGGCTGGTGCTCGGCGTGTCCACCGAGGACATCGCGAGGCTGTTCCTGGTGAGCACGCCGACGATGGCGGCCCGGCTCACGCGGGCCCGCAAGCGGCTGGCCGGCGCCGCCTTCGACGTGCCCTCCGGCCCGGCGCTGGTCGAGCGGGTCGGCGCGGTCGCCGCGATCTCCCGGCTGGCGTTCACCGCCGGCTACGCACCCGGCTCCGGCGCGGACGTGCTGCGGGCGGACGTGGCCGGCGAGGCGATCCGGCTGGTGCGCGTGCTCCGGGTGACGTTGGCCGCGTCCGGCGCGACCGTGCCCGGCGACCTGTCCCGGAGCTCGACGCGCTGCTCGCGCTGATGCTGCTGCAGCACGCCCGCCGCGACGCCCGGGTGCGGTACGACGGGGACCGCCCGCGGCTGGTCCTGCTCCCCGACCAGGACCGGTCCCGCTGGCGTGCCGACGAGATCGGCGAGGCGCTCGACCTGCTCGGGCCGCACGTGCTCGCGCCCGGCTCGCCGTACCTGCTCGAGGCGCTGGTCGCCGCCGAGCACGCGGTCGCCCCGAGCCCGGCCGCGACCGACTGGGTCCGGATCGCCGCCCGCTACGCCGAGCTCGAGGAGCTGACCGGCTCGCCCGTCGTCCGCCTCAACCGCGCCGTGGCCGTCGCCGAGGCCGACGGTCCGCTCGCGGGTCTGGCGCTGCTGGACGGCCTCGACCTGCCCGGTCATCGGCTGCCCGCCGTCCGCGGCGAGCTGTTCCGCCGGGCGGGTCGCGAGCCGGAGGCGCGGGCCGCCTTCGCCCGAGCCCTGGAGCTGTGCGGCAACGACGCCGAGCGTGCCCACCTCGAGGAGCGGTTGGGTTCGGGCTGAGCCTGTCGGAGCCGCTGGCCGGATTACCACGGTCCCGTGGCTAATCCAGCGCCGCTTCCCTATGCGCTGCACTGCCGTAGGGAAGCGGCGCAGATCGGCTAGGGAAGTTCAGCACGTCGTCCGGACGGCGACCTGATCGCGAGACTCCGGTCCGCCGCCGGGTACGGATCAGCCCATCAGGCTCTCGACGAGCGTCTCCTGGAGGAACGCGAGCCAGTTGTAGATGTCGTGCACCGGGCCGCGGGGGTCGTCCTCGGGCAGCTCGAGCCAGAAGTCCTCGTCGCCCTCCTCGACCTCCAGCCGGGTGCCGATCGCGAGCCGCATGTCGGTGAACGCCCGCAGCCACACCTGCGCGGACTCCCGGTCGAGCTCGACGTCGACGAACAGTCCGTCCTCGGGCGCGTCGGGGAGCCCGGCCTCCTCCAGGGTGTCGATCACCAGTGCGGCCGCGTCGGCCTTGCCGTTGCGCAGGCTGGCTTCGGTGAAGCGGCGGAAGTCGGCGGCGGCCTCCTCGTCCTCGGGGTACGCCGTGGGGAACAGCCGGGCCAGCACCGGGTCGTCCGGCTCGGTGGTCGGGCCGGAGAAGTCGAGCAGCGCCTCGAGCTCGTCGGTGGTGTGCGGCGTCGCCTCCTCGTTGCGCAGCAGCTCGATCAGCTGCCCGGCGAGCGAGCGGAGCAGGTCGGCCTCGAACGCGCTGAACGTCGCCACGCAGGTCTTGCTGCGCCGGTGCCGGCTGAAGCCAAGGTTGCGGCTCATCGAGGAGTCAGGCATCTGCCTTCTGCATCGTGGCCCACAGGCCGTACTCGTGCATCGCCTGGACGTCGCGCTCCATCTCCTCGCGACTGCCCGTGGAGACCACCGACCGGCCGTCCTCGTGGACCTCCATCATCAGCTTGGTGGCCTTGGACTTCGAGTAGCCGAAGTAGCTCTGGAACACGAAGGTGACGTAGGACATCAGGTTGATCGGGTCGTTCCACACGATCGTGACCCAGGGCCGCGCGAGGAGCGTCTCCTCGTCGACCTCGGGGTCGTCGAGCTCGACGGGACTGGTGGACACAGCCGTCATTGTGCCCAATCCGGCACTAGCCTGCGGCAGTGACCTCCACGGCCCCCTCGACTGCGCTGCTCACGGACCACTACGAGCTCACGATGCTGCAGGCCGCCCTGGCCGACGGCACCGGGCACCGACGCTCGGTCTTCGAGCTGTTCCCGCGCCGGCTCCCCGAGGGCAGGCGGTACGGCGTGGTGGCGGGCGTCGGCCGCGCCCTCGATGCGATCGAGCAGTTCCGGTTCGGCGACGAGGAGGTCGGGTTCCTCCGGCGCGAGGGCGTGGTCGACGACGCGACCGCCGACTGGCTGGCCGACTACCGGTTCTCCGGCGACATCTGGGGCTACCCCGAGGGCGAGACCTACTTCGGCTACTCGCCGCTGGTGGTGGTCGAGGCCAGCTTCGCCGAGGCGGTGGTGCTGGAGACGCTGCTGCTGAGCATCTACAACCACGACGCCGCGATCGCCTCCGCCGCCTCGCGCATGACCTGGGCCGCGGGTGACCGCCCCTGCATCGAGATGGGGTCCCGCCGCACGCACGAGGAGGCGGCGGTCGCCTGCGCGCGGGCGGCGTACGTCGCCGGCTTCGCCACCACCTCGAACCTCGCCGCCCGTCAGCGTTACGGCGTGCCGAGCGCCGGCACCAGCGCGCACTCGTTCACGCTGCTCCACGACACCGAGGCCGATGCCTTCCGTTCGCAGATCACCGCCCTCGGCTCCGGCACGACGCTGCTCGTGGACACCTACGACGTCGCCGAGGCGGTGCGGGTCGGCGTCGAGCTGGCCGGCCCGGAGCTCGGCGCGGTCCGGCTCGACTCCGGCGACCTGGGCGTGCTCGCGCACGAGGTACGCCGCCAGCTCGACGACCTCGGTGCCACGAAGACCCGCGTGATCGTCACGTCCGACCTCGACGAGTGGGCGATCGCGTCGCTCGCGTCCGCGCCCGTCGACGGGTACGGCGTCGGCACCCGGCTGGTCACCGGCAGCGGCCAGCCGACCTGCGGCTTCGTCTACAAGCTGGTGGCGCGCGAGGACGCCGGCGGCACGATGGTCGGGGTCGCGAAGAAGAGCAAGGACAAGATCTCGATCGGTGGCCGGAAGTACGCGCTCCGCCGGCTCACCCCTGCGGGCACCGCGGAGGCCGAGGTGATCGGGATCGGCGAGCCGGCCGAGAACGACGGCGACGACCGCTCGCTGCTGGTGCCGCTGGTCACCGACGGCGAGGTGGTCGGCCGCGAGCCGCTGGCGGCCGCACGGGACCGCCACGCCGCCGCCCGCGCCGAGCTCCCCCGGAGCGCCCGCCAGCTCCAGCACGGCGAGCCGGTGATCCCGACGATCCACGAGGGCGGCTACCCCTCCTAAGGGTTCAGCACCTTCGCGTCGGGCACGGCCTTGAGCGTGCGGAACCGGTTGTCCGCGCTGACCTCGACGAGGTCCGTGATCAGCAGCCGGAACGGCGTGCGCCCGGCCGGGATCTCGATCCGCACCCGGAACGCCGCGAACCGGCCGTGGATCGTCGGCGGCCCGTCGAGCACCGCGTCGAACGCGACCTGGAACCGCTCCTCGAAGAACCCCCGGATCGCCGCGTGTCCCACGTTGGCGCCCTCGCCCACGGGGTCGTCCTGCGTGGCGTCCTCCGTGAAGGCACCCACGCAGCCGTCGACGTCCTGCGCGTCCAGCGCGGCGACGTAGCGCTCGACGAGGTCGGTGATCTGCTCCCGGCTCGGCACGCGCCAAGCCTTCCATGCGCCGGTACGGCGCTAGCCTGCGGGGCATGACGCGTGCACTGATCGTCGTCGACGTCCAGAACGACTTCTGTGAAGGTGGGTCGCTCGCCGTCTCCGGTGGCGCCCGCGTGGCCAGTGACATCGGGGAGCTGCTGCACCACTGGTCCCGGCGCGACGACCAGGCCCCGTCGTACGACGTCGTGGTGGCGACCAAGGACCACCACATCGACCCCGGCGGCCACTGGTCCGACCAGCCCGACTTCGCCGAGACCTGGCCGGTGCACTGCCGGGTCGGCACCGACGGCGAGGCGTTCCACCCGAACCTCGACCCGCAGCCCTTCGACGCGATCTTCCTCAAGGGCGAGCACGCGGCGGCGTACTCCGGCTTCGAGGGCCGTACGACGGGCGGCCTGGGCCTGACCGAGTGGCTGCGCCGGCACGACGTGGACCAGGTCGACGTGTGCGGGATCGCCACCGACTACTGCGTGCGCGCGACCGCGCTCGACGCGGTCGGCAACGGCTTCGCGACGTCCCTGCTGACCCAGCTCTGCGCCGGTGTCGCGCCGGAGACCACCGAGACCGCGATGGCGGAGATGCGCGAGGCCGGGATCAGCATCGGCTGACCCCGGCCCCTCTGTGCGGCCCCGACTACCCGGTCAGAGACCCAGCTGTCCGAGGATCTGGTTCAAGCAGCGTCGCCAGCTGACCCAGCAGACCCCCGAGACCACCGCTGAGCAGGTTGGCCACCGAGCACAGCAGCTGGCCGAGCAGGCCACCGGCGGGCACGGCGGTGATGTCGAGCACGACCCGGTTCAGGTGCACGACCAGGCCGAGCAGGTCCAGGTGCAGCGGGCCGAGCACCAGGTGCAGCACGCTGCACGAGATGACCGGGACGGCCGTCGGGCTGACCGCGCTGGACGTGCGTCGTAGTCGTCCTGGCGCTCTGCACCGGCATCGTCACAGACCTGGCTGACCCCCTCGGCCGCCTGCCCGGGCTTGGTGACCGTGCCGGCCACGACGCCGCGGGCAGCACCTTGCCGGCGGCGGTGGAGACGAACCTGGTCGGGACGAAGACGCCGGCGAACTTGCCGGCGGCCGAGTGAAGTTCGACCGGCGAGGAGAGCTTGCCCGATGGCCGTCTGAGCGGCGATGCCGGTGCGAGCGGCGTCCTTCTGCCTCTCGGAGACGTCGCCCTTCGGCCTCGGCCGAGGTGGAGATCGTCGTCATCATGACGATTGCGAGAAGGCCTGCGAGCAGGCCGATGCGTGGGTAGTACTTGCGGTGCATGTGGAGTTTGTCCTTCCGCGTTTCCCCGACGCGGCTCCAACGTATGGACACGCTCGGGCGTGGCACTACACCCGAGGGGACCTGTCCGCGCGGCGGCGGCTGGCGTACCCTCGGCCACCGCAGCGCCGGGCTCAACGCCCCTCGAACCTCGGCCGCCGCTTCTCGACGAAGGCCTTCATGCCCTCGACCACGTCGCCGGTGCGCAGCAGCAGCGACTGGCCGGCCCGCTCGCGCTGGAACGCCGCCGGCAGGGCGGCGAGCGTCGCGGCGTTGACCGCCTTCTTGGTGGCGGCGAACGCCAACGGAGCACCGGCCGCGAGCCGCGCCACGATCGTGGCCAGCCCCGCCTCGTACTCGGCGTCGGGGAACACGTGGGACACCAGCCCCGCGTCGTAGGCCTCCTGCGCGCCGATCACGTCCGAGAGCAGCGCGAGCCGCATCGCCCGGGCGCGACCGACCGAGGCGGCGAGCGTCGCGGTGGCGCCCCCGTCGGGCATCAGCCCGATCTTCGTGAACGCGAGCGTCAGCGCCGCGGACTCCTTCGCCACGACCAGGTCGCAGGCCAGCGCGACGGACATGCCGACCCCGGCCGCGATGCCGTTGAGCCCACACACGACCGGCTTGTCGAGGTCGGTGATCGCCCGGACCACGTGGTTGGCCGCGTCGACCGACCCCGCGTCGTACTTCTGCTCCGGGTGGTCGCCGGTCAGGTCGGCCCCGGCGCTGAACGCGTCACCCGTGCCGGTGAGCACGACCACGCGTACGTCGTCGCGGGCATTGACCGTCCGGAGGTGCTGGAGGGTGCCGGTGATCATGTCGCCGGTGAGCGCGTTGAACGTCTCGGGCCTGTTCAGGGTGAGCCAGAGGGCTCCGTCGTCGAGCCGGGTCTCGAGGTCTGAGCTTTCGGGGTCCCCGCGGAATCCGAGCGAAGCGAGTGATTTCGTGGGGTGTTCTCCATGACCGCATCCTGTCAGGCGGGCGGGGCGAAGGCGGCCTTCCGGGCGGCGCGACGCAGGGTGGCCAGGACCGCCCTGCCGGTGACCATGATCAGCACGAAGTTCGTCAGTGCCCGGCCGATGTCCCAGCCGAGCGAGGTGGTCAACGAGTAGATCAGGAACCGGTGCAGGTTGGCCCACACCGGGTCGCCGGGCACCAGGCTCAGTCCGGTGCCGACGCCGATCCCCTGGGGCCAGCCGTAGAGGTTCATCGCGATCCCGTAGAGCAGGCCCGCCACGGCGCCGTACGACGCCAGGAACAGCACCTCCCAGCGCCGCGGCACCGGCGGGAGCAGCCCGGCGCCCATGCCGACCCAGGCGGCGCCGAACATCTGGAACGGCAGCCACGGTCCGACGCCGCCCGTGATCAGCGCGGACGCGAACAACGTGGTCGCCCCGAGCACGAAGCCGAACCCGGCCCCGAACACCCGGCCGGCCAGCACCAGCAGGAAGAACACGGTCTCCAGGCCGGCCGTGCCCGCTCCGAGCGGGCGCAGGGCGGCGCCGACGGCGGCGAGCACGCCGAGCATCGCCACCGCCTTGGGATCGAGCCCGCCCTCGGTGATCTCGAGCAGCACGACGGTCATCAGCACCGGCAGCAGGACCGCGAACACCATCGGTGCGCGGCTGTCGCCGGTGAGCACCGACCCGGGCTCGACCACCAGCGGCCAGGTGAAGGCGAGGATCCCGCCGGCCGTGGCCAGCAGCACCGCCAGCGACGAGCGGGGTCGCATCGCGATCACGCGGGGGTTCGATCCGGCGACGCGTCCTCGGGGCCTGCGCGGAATCCGGGCGCGGCGAGTGGTGCTGGCGGACGCTCATGTCGCGGCGCTCCGCACCTGGTCGACGGTGAGCCAGCCGCCGCCGAGGACCTTGGACGACCTGCGGGGCGAAGGCCGGCGAGGACACCAGCACCGGGGTCGCCGGGCCGTCGACGACGACCTCGCCCTCGGCCATCATCACGACCCGGTCGGCGGACTCGGCGACGAACTCGACGTCGTGGGTGGAGAGCAGGACGGACATCCCGTCGTCGGCCAGTTCGCGCGAGCAGCCGGGCCAGCGCCGCCTTGGCGGGGTAGTCGAGACCCCGGGTGGGCTCGTCGAGCAGCAGCACGGCCGGGCGTGCGGTGAGCTGGATCGCGAGCACCAGCGCCAGCCGCTGCCCCTCGGAGAGGTCGCGCGGGTGGGTGTCGTCGGGGACGCCGGGCACCACCCGGTCGAGCAGGCCACGACAGGTGCCCGGGGTCGCGCCGGTCTCGCGGTCGGCCTGCGTGCACTCCTCGCCGACGGTCGGCAGGTACAGCAGGTCGGCCGGGGTCTGCGGCACCAGCCCGACCGCGCGGCGGCGGGCATCCGCGCCGAGGTCACGGGGGTCGCGGCCGCCCACGTCGACGCGGCCCGCCGTACGGGCGCCGGTGCCCTGGAGCGCCCAGAGCAGGGACGACTTGCCGGCGCCGTTGCGGCCCATGAGCGCGGTGACCTCGCCCGCGCGCAGCGGCGCGAGCGTGACGTCGTCGACCGCGGTCGAGGTGCCGTAGCGGACCGTGACGGCGGTGGCGCGCAGCGCGGCGTCGCCGTCGGACACGAGCCGCGTCGGTGCGTCCGCGAGCGAGTCGCGCAGGTCGCCGGCCCGGCGGTAGGCGTCGCGCACCGACATCGGGAGCGGGCTCCAGCCCGCCCAGCGGCCGAGCTCGACCACGGGCGGGGCGATCGTCGAGTGCGTCATCACGTCGGCGGGAAGACCGACGCCGACCCGGCCGTCGCCGACGTGGACCACGCTGTCGGCGTACTGCAGGACGCGCTCGACGCGGTGCTCGGCCATCACGACGGTGACCGCGAGGTCGTGCACGAGCCGGGTCACGGCGGCCAGCACCTCCTCCGCGCCGGTCGGGTCGAGCGCCGACGTGGGCTCGTCGAGCACCAGCACCCGTGGGTGGGTGGTGAGGACGGAGCCGATCGCGACCCGCTGCTGCTGGCCGCCGGACAGGTCGCGCAGGTACGCGTCGCGCAGGTCGGCGATCCCGAGCAGGTCGAGGGTCTCCTCCACGCGCTTGCGCATGGTGGCGGTGGGGAGTCCGAGCTGCTCCATGCCGTAGGCCAGCTCCTCCTCCACCGTGTCGGTGACGAAGCCGGCGAGCGGGTCCTGGCCGACCACCCCGACGTGGCCGGCGAGGTCGCGGGGGCGGTGGTCGCGGGTGTCGAGTCCCTGCACGAGCACCCGGCCGTCGAGGCGGCCACCGGTGAAGTGCGGCACCAGCCCGTTGATCGCGCCGAGGAGCGTGCTCTTGCCGCTGCCGGTGCGGCCGACGACGAGCACCAGCTCGCCCTGGTCGATCGCGAGGTCGACGTGCTGGAGCACCGGGGCGTCGTGGCCGTCGAAGGTGACCGAGACGTTCTCGAAGCGGATCGCGTCACTCATCGCCGGCCCCGCTACGGTCGGACGGGCGGCGGGGTGATCACGGCCGGGAGCGCCGCCAGCACGATCCCGACCAGCGCGGTCACGGGCAGCAGCGGCGCCGCGAGGGGCTGGGTCTGGAGGTCCATGCTGAGCGGGTCGGTGCCGCGTGCCCAGAGCATGCCGGCGGCGCAGCCGATCCCGCAGAGGACGGTGAGGGTCTCGGCCAGCAGCCACGGGTCGGGCCGGTACGTCGTGACCAGCACGGCGCGTCCGGAGAGCCAGATGCCGGCGGCACACATCGAGACGCCGACCGACATCACCGGGATCCCCATCCAGAGCGGGCTCCGGGTCGGGTCGAGCACGCCGTACATGCCGAGGCTCACGGCGACCAGCCCGCCGAGCGTGACCGCCGGGAGCCAGGCCGCCCGATGCCGGTCGGTGTGGCTGCCGTAGCCGCGCGCCTCCATGGCCGAGGCCAGGAGCAGGGAACGGTCGAGCGTGTCCTGGAGCACCGGGAGCGCCACCCGCGGGACCACCCGGAGCCCCCGGCCGGCCTCGCCCCGCAGGTGGCGGGCGCGCATCACCCGCTGGACGCTCTCGGCGAGCTGCGGCGCGACGCTCACCGAGACCACGACGGCGGTGCCGAGCTCGTGCAGGGCGCGGGGCAGCGAGCGCAGCAGCCGCTTCGGGTTGGCGAGCGCGTTGGCGGCACCGATCGCGATGATCAGCACCGCCAGCCGGAGGCCGAGGCAGGCCGCCGCGAGGAGTCCCTCGAGGAAGACGTCACCGCCGAGCTGGATGCCCGCAGCCCAGTCGGGCAACGGGATCGACGGCAGGCGCAGCACCAGGTGCACGCCGAACTTGAACCCGACCAGGACGTAGAACACCAGCCGCGAGACGATGACGACCCCGCCCAGGATGACGTACAGCCGGAACGCGCGCGCCCACGGCGACGAGCCTCGGCGGTTGGCCACGACCAGCCAGACCGAGCAGAACAGCAGACCGAGCAGCAGCGGGTTCGTGGTCAGGCTGGCCGCGAGGGCCACCCCGATCGCCCAGCCCCACCACGCGACGGGATGCAGGTCCCGCGTCACCGTCGGGTCATCTCCGGCGGACCACCGTCACGGCTCCGGCCGTGCCACCGATCAGGACCAGCGCAATGGCGCCCCACCACCAGGGCAGGGTGCCGCGTCGTGCGGGCTCGGAGGCGGGTGGCGCCGACTGCGACGCGGCCGCGTTGGCGATGTCGCTGTCCGGCGACGGTGTGGCACTCGCGCTGGCGGCGGCGGCAGCCGCAGCCGGCTTCTTCTTCGCCTTCGCCTTGGCCTTGCGCCTTCGCCTTGGCCTTGGCCTTGGCCTTGGCCGTCGCCTTGGCCTTCGGCCTTGGCCGCCGCCGTTCTTCGCCTTCCCGGTCGTGCTCGGCGATGCTCCCGAGCCCGCCTTTGCGCCGGAACCCGTGGTCGACGTGGGACGACGGCGTCGGGGCCGGCTTCGGGCTCGGCTTCGGGCTCGGCTTCGGGCTCGGCTTCGGCGACGAGGTCGCGCACTTGCTGGCAGCGCCGGGGGCGGCACCGCAGTCGAAGCGCCAGCCCTCGACCGAGCCGGGTGCGGGGTTGTAGGTGCCGGCGCCCTCGCTGCTGTAGGTCCACGCGGCACCGGGCTTGGAGGCGTGCCAGTACGACCAGTACTTCGGCTTCATGCAGTCCCGGTTGCCCGGGTTGCCGTTGATCGTGCAGACGAAGCCGGGCTCACGCGGGGAGAACTGGTAGCTGAAGCCGGCGGACGTCAGCGCGTCGACGCCGGTGCCCGGGTCGCCGTTGGTGCACCGGGTCACCTGGCCGCCGCCGAGGTACTGGACGACCACGGTCACCTGCTCGGCCGTGCAGGTGGCGGCCTGCGCCGTACCCCCCGTCGAGACGAGGGGTACGGCGAGCAGCAGTGCGACGAGTGCCCGCCTCAGCATGCGAAGGCGGGCGCGCTCGCCTTCGCGCCGACGTTGGTCACCTTGTAGAGCGGCACCGGGGCGAAGCCCAGCGTGGCCTGTGCCGTGGCACGCAGGTCCTGGTCGGTGAGCGTCGCGGCGGCGCCCTGGCCGTCGGCCGTGGCGAACCCCGCCGCGTCGTACGCGATGGCGCCCCGCATCGGCGCCGGGAAGGTGCAGTGTAGCGCAGCGACCGCAGGAACAGCCGCCCCTGGGTGGCCGCGTTGGGGTGGCCCGTCGTCGAGAACGCGAGCACGGCGAGGCCGGTGCTGTTGGAGTTCGCGGTGTTCGTGGGGCCGGCGCCCTTGACCCCGCCGTCGGAGCCCTGCTGGGTGCGGAGGAAGTGGATCGCGCGCGAGATCCGGGTCTTCACGGCGCTGGTCTGGCTCCCCGAGAGCAGGCCCTGGATGGCGAACGAGGTCGCGTCCGGGTCGGCCTTGGCGTTGTTGGAGCACTGGTTGACCGAGAGGGCGAGCCGGAAGCCGCCGTTGGGGCACTGGCTGTTGGCCAGGAACGGGACCGCCTTGGTGCCCAGCGACTGGCCGGCCTTGCGCAGCGAGACAACAGCCAGGGACTGGGTGATCGTGTTCGAGAAGTCGCCGAACTGGGACTTGTCCTTGAACTGGCCGCTGGTGGTCTGCCGCGCCTTGAGCCGTGCGAGCAGGTTGACGCCGCCGAGGAAGCCCTTGGGGGTGCGTCCCTGCGAGAGCGAGACCAGCAGCGCCTTCGCGGTCGCGCCGGCGTACGACTCGGTGCCGGTGCCGACGTACGAGCCGATGTTGTCCGCGACGAATGTCGTGGCCCGCGCGGACTCGGCGTCCCCGACTCCCGCGGCGTCCATGGCGATCACCCCGTCGAGCGTGAGTCCGTAGTCGGCGAACTCCGTCCCATCGAAGACGGTGTGGAAGTGGTGTCGTGCGTGGTCAGGTAGCGCTGCAGGGAGCCGGCCGGCGTTCTGGGCCGGGACGGACTGCTCGGCCTGCGCGGCGCTGGGCACCAGCGCGAGCGAGGCGACGACCGCCGCGACGACGGCGGTCAGCAGGGAGCGGCGCCGGCGGACGGCGGCGCGAGGGGTGGGTGTGATGTGCACGGGGGTGGTGCCTTCCTCATTGCGGTTCGTGACGCGAACCCGGATGAGGCGGTGACGGAGTGACCGGCAACGGGACCATCCAGGCTCCGTCCCGTTGACCTCGACGGTAGATGGAGCCGCTGCGAGCCCCAGGCATTCCGACTCACCACCTCGAAGGTGGCCTACGGCTGCGGGTCAGTGCCGGAATCGGACCGGCTTCCCCTGGCGCTGGCGTTGGTGGTCCGACTGCCCGAGCAGGAGGACCGTCGCTGAACATAACACGCTTCAGGGGCCCCACTTCTCGACGAGTTTGGTGATGACCGTCATGTTCCGGTTCGTCGCCGGACCGAAGCGTCTTCTCGAAGACGTCGTTGCCCGTCTTGGCCTCGTGGTACGGCTTGCTCAGGATCAGATGGCCGGCCCGTCTGCCGACGCGGACGTACTCCCCGTCGACCTCCCGCTTCTCGAACTCCGCCACGTCCTTCGCGCTCGCAGACCCCTGCAGCAGAGAGACGTAGTGACCGGTGCTCGGCGCGCCGTGGTCGGCCGCGAAGCGCTGCGCGTCGTCGTACACCTCGGAGAGCTCGGCCGCCGTGAACAGGCAGACCGGCACCGCGAAGCCGCGGTCGGCCTCCATCGCCTTCTCCAGCGCCTGGCGCACCTTCTCCTTCGACCGCAGGGCGGTGCGGAACCGCACGTTGCCGGTCTGGATGTGCGTCTCGACCTCCTCGAACCCGGCGGCGGACAGTGCGTCACGCAGCTCCGCCATCGGATACTTGCGCTTGCCCACGTTGACGGCCCGGAGGAACGCGATGAAGGTCGGCATGGATCACATGATCGTCCGCCGGTACGACGAGCGCGACCTGACCCGCATCGGCCTCATCCACTCCCGCAGCCGGCAGGCGGCGTACGCCGGGCTGGTGCCGCCCGACGCGCTCGCCCGGGTCACTCCGGAGGAGCAGGTCGAGGTGTGGCGGGTACGGATGGCGACGCTTCCCTCCCCCAACGCTCCCCTTGTCGTCGAGGTCGACGGCGAGGTGGTCGGCTTCGCCGTCGGGCAGCTCACGCCCGAGACCGGCGCGGAGCTCACCGCGATCCACGTGCTGCCGGAGCACCGGGGCACGGGAGCAGGCAAGGCACTGCTGGACGCGGTTGTCGCAGCCTTCGGACTATGGGGAGTGTCCGACGCCCGGCTGCACGTGATCGCGGGCAACGAGCGCGCGCAGGCCTTCTACCGTCGCAACGGCTGGCACCTCCGGGGCTCGGCCGGCACCCACGAGATCGGCGGCGCGACCGTGCCCGTCCTCGAGTACGGCCTGGTCGTGCCTGCTGAGCGACGTCAACCACTGGTTGACTCTGGACTCTCGTCAACCTAGAGTTGACGCATGACCGAACCGCTCCCGAGCACCTCCCCGATCCGGCTGGACGACCTGATCGCCGCCATCAAGAAGACCCACGAGGACGCCCTGGAACAGCTGTCCGACGCGGTGCTCGCGGCCGGACACCTCGGCGACGTGGCGGACCACCTGGTCGGGCACTTCGTCGACCAGGCCCGCCGGTCCGGCGCATCGTGGACCGAGATCGGGCAGAGCATGAACGTCACCAAGCAGGCGGCGCAGAAGCGGTTCGTGCCGAAGGAACAGGCCGACCTGAGCGCCAACTCGGACTTCAGCCGGTTCACCCCACGGGCACGCAACGTGGTGATGGCGGCCCACAACGAGGCGGTCGCCGCGGGCAACGCGGAGGTGCGCCCCGAGCACCTCGTGCTCGGGCTCCTCGCCGAGCCGGACGGCTTCGCCCTCCACGCGCTCGAGGCGCAGCAGGTCACCGCCGAACGACTGCGTGCGGCGGTCACCTTGCCGGACGCCGGTCGACGAGCCACCGTCGCTCGTGCCCTACAGCCGCGCGGCAGCCAAGGCGCTGGAGCTCACGTTCCGGGAGGCGCTCCGGCTGGGCCACGACTACGTCGGGACCGAGCACGTCCTGCTGGCCCTGCTCGAGCACGAGGCCGGCACCGGCCCGCTCAGCGACCTGTCCGTCGACAAGGCCGCGGTCGAGGACGACGTGCTGGAGAGGATCTCGTTGCTGCGCGACGCGTTCGGCTGAGCCTCGTCCTCTGTCCGGGGACAGAGCACGGACGAGACCTCGGAGGGACGTACGACGGGCGCGCCCGCGAGTAGCCTGCCGGACATGACAGCCGGGCGGCCGAGCCGTCGTACGACGCCGGTGCCTGGGCAGCGCTGTCCCGGCGGCTTCTCGCCCTACCTCGACCTCGCGCTGGGGATCGTCGCGGCCGGGTTGTCGGTGCTCTCGCTGCTGACCACGTCGTGGCGGCGATCGACCCCCGGCTCGAGCCGGCCGACGTCGTCTGCGGTCGGCGCGACCCTGGTGGCCGGGCTGTCCTGGCCTGGCGGCGCACGCGACCGGTCACCGCCTTCGCGGTGTTCGTCGTCGGCTGCCTCGTCGTCAGCCTGACGCGGCCACTACATCGGGCTGCTCTCGGTGATCCTGCTGTTCAGCCTGTACTCCCTGGCCGCGCACGGCCATCGACGACGCGACGGCGTGGCAGGCCTGGTCGTGGCGCTCGCTGGTGTTCGTCGGGCTGGCGCTCCTCGACATCCCCGACCTCGGCACCTCGGACCTGCTGCAGGCGTGCGCGCTGCTGCTGGCCGCCTGGGCCGTGGGCGACGCGATCCGGTCCCGACGCGGCAGCAGGCCCGGGAGCGGCTGCGGATCGCGGAGCAGGAGGCGGCGAGCGCCCGGGAGCACGCGGCACGCGCCGTCGCCGAGGAGCGCCTGCGCATCGCCCGGGAGCTCCACGACGTGGTCGCACACAGCATGTCCCTGATCGCCGTGCAGGCAGGCGTCGGCGCCCACGTGATCCGCACCGACGTGGACGCCGCCGAGCACGCCCTCGAGGTCATCGCCGAGACCAGCCGGCAAGGCACTGACCCAGACCCGGTCGATGCTCGGCCTGCTGCGGGACGAGGACCGACCCGGGCAACGCCCCGCCGGTGCAGAGCCTCGACGACCTCGACGCCCTGGTCGACGGACGTCACGCGACGCGGGCGTGCGAGGTCTCGCTGACGGTCGACCGGAACACCGCGCCCCCTCGACCCGGGGTCGAGCTCACGGCCTACCGGATCGTGCAGGAGTCGCTGACCAACGTGCTCAAGCACTCGGGCGCCGGCCGAGGCGCACGTGGGCGTCACCTACGCGCGAGGACGGCCTCGACATCGAGGTGCTGGACTCCGGACCGGGCGCGTCCGCGCCGGCGATCGCACGTCGCTCCGGCGGCCACGGCCTGCTCGGCCTGCGCGAGCGAGCGCGGCTGCTGGGTGGGTCCCTGGAGTACGGCGCCGTCGACGGTGCCGGCTTCCGCGTCGCCGCGCACCTCCCTCGCCACCGCGCGGAGCGCGTCGTGATCCGGGTCGCGGTCGTCGACGACCAGGAGCTGGTGCGCTCCGGGCTTCGTCGTGCTCCTGCGGGTCCAGTCCCGACATCGAGGTGGTCGGCGAGGCCGGGTGACGGGCGTCGAGGCCGTGGAGCTGTGCCGTCGTACCGCTCCCGACGTGGTGCTGATGGACGTGCGGATGCCGCGGATGGACGGCCTCGAGGCGACCCGGCGGATCCTGGCCGACCCGCACTGCGCGACCACGCGCGTCCTGGTCCTGACGACGTTCGACGACGACGAGCTGGTGCTGGAGGCGCTGCGTGCCGGCGCGAGCGGGTTCCTGCTCAAGGACACCCGGCCCGCCCAGCTGCTCGAGGCGATCGCCGTCGTCGCCTCCGGGGACGCGCTGCTCGCACCCTCGGTCACCCGCCGGCTGATCGAGCAGTTCGCGGCGCTGCCGCGCCCGTGCGTCGCCACCCGAGGACGACGGGCTGACCGACCGCGAGCGCGAGGTCCTGGTCGCGGTGTCGCAACGGCCTGTCCAACCAGGAGATCGCCGACCGGCTGCACATGGGCTACGGCACGGTGAAGACCCACGTCAGCCACCTGCTCGACCAAGCTGGACTGCCGCGACCGCGCCCAGCTGGTGATGCACGCCTACGAGTCCGGCGTGACCGTCCCGGGCCGCGGCTGACCTCTGTCTCGGGTCTCGCCAGCGCGGGACCTCGGCCAGATGTGCCGGCACCGCCTGGGACGCGAGATTGGTGGAACGGCCAGACAGGCCGGACCATCCAACGGAGGTCCTCCCATGTCCCGACCACTCCGAGAAGCTCACGACCTACCTCGTGATCGCCTTCTCATTGCCATCGGCATCGCCGTGGCGATGCCGCACTGCCGGCATCAACGTCCTGCTCAGTGCGCTCGCGCCGGTCACGGCGGTGCTGATCATCACGTTCGCTTCGCACGCCCCGCGGCAAACGCCGGGAGCTGTGGGGCAGCTTCGGCCTCAAGCGCTCGGGCAAGAGCGCTGTGGCCGTTCGCCCTCGCTCGTCCCGATGCTCCTGGCCGGCAGCGCCTACGGTGCGGCGCTCGCGCTCGGACGTGGCCGACCTGCGGTCGCTCGACCTCACGCACGATCGGTGTCGGCGTCCTGGACGCTGAACCTCGTCGTCTCGGTGGCGTTCATGACGGTCCTCTTCCTGGGCGAGGAGATCGGCTGGCGCGGCTACCTCCTGCCGCGGGTCCAGCAGCTCACCAGCCGGCGCCGAGCCGCTCTCGTCACCGGGTTCATCCACGGCTGCTTCCACCTGCCGCTGATCCTGATCGCGACGACGTACGACGAGTTCGGCAGCCGCTGGATCGTGGCACCCGTGGTGGTGCGCGACGATCACCATGGGCGGCGTCTTCTACGCCTACCTGTGGGACCGGACCGGCAGCGTCTGGCCGGTGTCGATGGCCCACGGTGCCGTGAACATCGTGTTCGGCCTCGGCGCCGGCGCCGTGGTGGCCGGCTCGGCAGACGACCTGGCCTACGTCGCCGGCGAGAGCGGGATCGCGACCTTCGCTCGCGGTCGCGGTGGTCGGAGCGGTGTTCCTCGCCCGGGCCCGGGTGTGGCGCACGGACCGCGCCCCGGAGATGGAGGAGACGCGGACCCTCGCGCCCGTCGCCTGAGACGGACTCCCTCGACCCGGTGGTCGTCAGCAGTTGCTGGCACCACCGGGTCGAGTTGTCCCCGGTGGTCGAGCCGCGATGGCTCGTGAGGCAGCGAGACTCCCCGGTGGTCCCCCCGATGGTCGAGCAGAGCGCCAGCGAGCGAGTGTCGAGACCACACTGTTGACGGCTCCAGAAACTTTCGAAAATACTTCTCCACAGCTGTCCGGAATGCCGCATTCCCGGTCCCGGATTGTCGGTGGCCGATGCCAGAATTCCCTGTATGACAACGGCATTCGACGACACCGGGCAGCACCCGGTCACGTCCACGATCGCCGCCGTCACCCAGCAGCTGCACGAGGTCGCCGACCTCGGGCTGTGGACCCTGCGCCCGGCCGAGACCGAGGCCAACCTGACCGCCCTGGCCCAGCTGCGGCACCAGATCACCGAGCTCGAGCTCCGCCACGCCCACCACGCCGACCGGCTCGACCTCGGCGCCAACCACGGCGCCACCGACACCGCCGCCTGGTGGGCCAACCCCACCCGGCAGACCAAACGGGACGCCAAGCGTCGCCTGGAGCTCGCGCACGCGCTGGACTACGACCACGAGCCGGTCAGGGACGCGATGGCCGCCGGCCGCGTCTCCGAAGAGCAGGCGGTGGTGATCGTCAAGGGCGTCGACGCGCTCCCGGTCGAGCACCGCCGCGACGCCGAAGCACCACCTGATCGGCCTTGCCGCCGAGCACGACCCGGTCGCACTGCGCCGGATCGCGCACCACATCCTCGAAGTCGTCGCCCCCGAGATCGCCGAAGAACACCAGCTCAAAGCCCTGCAACGCCAGGAAGCCCTCGCCGAGGAAGCCTGCCGGTTCACCATCGCCGACGACGGCCACGGACTGTGCCACGGCCGGTTCACCCTCCCCGCCCCGGTCGGAGCGATGCTCAAACAGGCCGTGCTCGCGATCAACTCACCCAAGCACCGCCACCACTCCGGCACCCCCAAGGGGCTCGGGCACGCGTTCTGCGAGTACGTCACCCGCTACCCGACCGACCGGCTCCCCCAGGCCGGCGGCGTCGACGCCACGATGGTGGTCACCATGACCCTGGAGAACCTGCTCGGCGACAGCCAGACACCGGCGGTGTTGGACACCGGGGACCCGATCACCGCCGACCAG
>CAVWFF010000014.1:0-53240 GCA_963754145.1 uncultured Actinomycetota bacterium | reverse complement strand
GCCTGCGTCCATGACGCAGACTCCCCCGTCGGACGCCGGCGACGACACAGGCATCGACACCGCCGAGGACGCCCGCGACAAGCTCACCGGCCACGCCGGCGAGCACGCCGTCGCGGTCGCCCGCGCCCACGGGGTCGAGACCATGTTCACGCTCTCCGGCGCCCACGTCTTCCCGATGTACGACGGCGCGGTCAACGCCGACCCGCCGATGCGGATCCTCGACGTCCGGCACGAGCAGACCGCCGCCTTCGCCGCCGAGGCGATGGGCAAGCTGACCCGCACGCCGGGCCTGGCCGTGCTGACCGCCGGCCCCGGCGTCACCAACGGCGTCAGTGCCGTCGCGCAGGCCCAGTTCAGCGGCTCGCCGCTGGTCGTGGTCGGTGGCCGCGCGCCGGCCAACCGCTGGGGCACCGGCAGCCTCCAGGAGCTCGACCAGCCGCCGATCTTCGCCCCGGTCTCCAAGCTGGCGCGCACCATCCACAACGCCGCCGAGGTGGCCGACGGCATCCACGAGGCGTTCACGCGTCGCCGGCGCCTCGCACCGCGGACCGGTCTTCGTCGACATCCCGATGGACGAGTTCTTCGCCACCGCCGCCTCGGCCCGATGCCGGTGGTCGGCCCGCGCGACGCGGGTCGAGCCCGACCCGGACGCGATCGGCGAGATCGCCGAGCTGCTCGGCCAGGCGCGGCGCCCGGTGCTCGTGCTCGGCACCGACGTCTGGGCCGACGGCGCCGACGAGGCGGCGCTCCGGCTCGTCGAGGAGCTCGGGATCCCCACGATCACCAACGGCATGGGCCGCGGCGTCATCCCCGGCGGGCACCCGCTGCTGGTCACCAAGGCGCGCGGCGCGGCCCTCGGCGGCGCCGACCTGGTGGTCGTCGTCGGCACGCCGCTCGACTTCCGGCTCGGCTACGGCGTCTTCGGCGGCAAGGAGGAGGCGCCACCCCGGCCCGCGTCGTGCACCTCGCCGACTCGCCCGGCCAGGTCTCCGGCCACGCCGACCTCGCGGGCTCGGCGTCCGGTGACCTCACGCTGGTCGCTCGACGGCCTGCGCGAGGCGGTCGCCGGCCTGGTCCGCAGGCCGGACTGGTCGTCGTGGGTGACCGAGCTGCAGGACACGGTGCGCGCGGCGGCCGAGCGCGACTCCGCGCTGCTCGACGCCGACGGCCGACCCGATCCACCCGGCGCGCATCTACGGCGAGCTGGTCCCCCGGCTCGCCGACGACGCGATCGTGATCGGTGACGGCGGCGACTTCGTCTCCTTCGCCGGCAAGTTCGTCGAGCCGAAGCGCCCCGGCGGCTGGCTCGACCCCGGCCCCTACGGCTGCCTCGGCGCCGGTCTCGGCGTCGGCGATCGCCGCCCGGCTCGCACCGCCCGTCGGCCCAGGTCGTGCTGCTGTACGGCGACGGCGCGGCCGGCATGTCGCTGATGGACGTCGACACCCTGGTGCGCCACGACCTGCCGGTCGTGATGGTCGTGCGGCAACAACTCCGCCTGGGGCCTGGAGAAGGGGCCGATGCAGATGCTCTACGGGTACGACGTCGCCGCCGACCTCGCCCCGCAGACCCGCTACGACGAGGTCGTCAAGGCGCTCGGCGGTGCCGGCGAGACCGTCACCGACCCGGCGCAGATCGGCCCGGCCCTCGACCGCGCGTTCGCCGTCCGGACGTGCCCTACCTGGTCAACGTGATCACCGACGTGAACGCGGCGTACCCGCGGACCACCTTCGGCATCTGAGCCGTGCGGATCCGGCTCGCCCGGCCCGAGGACCTGGCCGCGGTCGGCGAGGTCACGGTCGCGGCGTACGCCGAGCTTCACCCGGGGCCCGTCGGACCCGTACATCGCGCAGCTGCGTGACGCCGCGGCCCGCGCGGAGCAGGCGGAGCTGTGGCTGGCCGAGGACGAAGGTGAGGACGGGGGCGTGCTGCTCGGCACGGTGACGTTCTGCCCGCCCGGTTCGGCGTGGCGGGAGATCTCGCGGCCGCGACGAGGGCGAGTTCCGGATGCTCGCGGTGGCCCCGCCGGCGCGGGGCCGCGGAGTCGGCGAGGCGCTGGTCAGAGTTCGCGATCGACCGGTTCGCGGCGCAGGGTGTGCACGCGATCGTGCTCTCCTCGCTGGCCACGATGAACGCCGCCCACCGCCTCTACGAGCGGCTCGGCTTCCGCGCGCGACGCGGAGCGGGACTGGTCCCCCGTGCCCGGGGTCGAGCTGCTGGCCTACGTGCTACCCGAGCCGGCCCAGGAAGCGTGACCTGGTCGACGACCACGCGGGTCACCTCGCCCGAGCCGACCAGCTTGCCGGCGTCGGTGGCGGCGACCGTGAAGCGCACCAGCCGGCCGTCGACGTGGGCGACCGAGGCGGTGACCTCGAGCTCGCGGCCGACCGGGCTGGGGGCGAGGTGCTCGAGCGTGATCCGGGTGCCGACGCTGGTCTCGGCCCGGTCAGCTCCTCGGCCAGCGCCGCACAGGTGGTCGCCTCGCACCAGGCGAGCAGGCGCGGGGTGCCGAGCACCGGCAGGTCACCCGACCCGAGCGCGGCGGCGGTGTCGTCGTCGGCGACCGTGAAGGTCTGCCGGGCGGAGAGTCCCGTGCTGATCGGCATGTCCGTGAGTCTGCCCGATTTCGCGCGTGCCGCCGTACCTGCGAGGATGGACGGCGATCTATCGAGGAGGACCCGATGGGAAAGACCGGCCGCAAGCGCCGTGCCCGCAAGAAGAAGGGCGCGAACCACGGCAAGCGCCCCAACGCCTGACGAAACGAACGAACCCCGAGCGGCTGCTCGGGGTTCGATTCATTCCGGGGCGCTACTCCTCGGTGATCTGGACCTGCACCTGGCGGATGCACAGCAGCACGCGGCTGCGCAGCCCCTCGGGCGCCACCTCGGTGCAGGAACGGCTGACCAGCGTCTTCACGGTGCGCTCGAGGTCGTACTGGGCCAGGCACGGACCGCACTCGTCGAGGTGCTGCTGGATCTGGCTGCAGTCGGCCTGGTCGAGCTCGTTGTCGATGAAGAAGAAGACGCGGTCGATGACCGCGGAGCAGTCCCAGTCGAGGGCTGCGCGTCCGGGGTTGCCCGGCTCACGGGTCTCGCTCATGACTGGCCTCCGTCCCGGCCGGCACCCGCGTGCAGCAGGTCGTTGTCGCGGACGTAGTCGCTGAGCAGCTCCCGCAGCTGGCGGCGGCCCCGGTGCAGCCGCGACATCACGGTGCCGATCGGCGTCTCCATGATCTCCGCGATCTCCTTGTACGGGAACCCCTCGACGTCGGCGAGGTAGACCGCCATCCGGAAGTCCTCCGGCAGCCTCTGGAGCGCGTCCTTGACGTCGGAGTCGGGCAGGTGCTCCAGCGCCTGCATCTCGGCGGACTTCAGGCCGCTCGAGGTGTGCGACTCCGCGCGGGCGAGCTGCCAGTCCTCGACGTCCTCGGACATCGACTGCTGCGGCTCGCGCTGCTTCTTGCGGTAGGAGTTGATGAAGGTGTTGGTCAGGATCCGGTACAGCCAGGCCTTGAGGTTGGTGCCCGGCCGGAACTGGTGGAAGGACGCGTACGCCTTGGCGAACGTCTCCTGGACCAGGTCCTCGGCGTCGGACGGGTTGCGGGTCATCCGCATCGCGGCCGAGTAGAGCTGGTCGAGGAACGGCAGCGCGTCGCGCTCGAAGCGGGCGGTGCGCTCGGCGTCGGTCTCGTTCGCGTCGGAGCTCGTCGGGGTCGACGGCGCTGGTCGCGGGGCCGGCCTGCGGGTCAGTGCTCTCTGTCATTGCCCCCCAGCCTACTGATCGACCCGCGAGAGGGGTCGAGGTCGGCCGTCTCGGTGGGCGGCAGCAGCGTGGCCAGCATGATGGTTGGAACACGCTGCGCTCAGCGGAGATTCCCGGCCACCTCGTCCAGCCAGTCCAGCACCTCGGCGACGACCGCGTCGACGGTCTCGGCCTGGGTGCGCGGCGACGGCCTTCGGCACCGTGAACCCGTGGTCCGCCGCCGGGTACGTCGACCAGCCGGGTGCCGGACGGCAGCGCCGGGAACTCCTCGGGCCCGCCGAACGTGTCGCGCTCGCCCTGGACCACCAGCGTCGGCACCCCGGAGCCCAGCAGCTCGTCGAGCCGGGACTTCTCCGGCCGGCCGGGCGGGTGCAGCGGGAACGCGAGCGCCAGCACGGCCGCGGCCCCGAGCTCGCGGGCCATGCGGCACGAGCGACCGGGCCCCGGCGCTGCGGCCGCCGAGCACCAGCGGGCGTGCGCAGCCGGAGCTGCTTCGACGACCGCCGCGAAGCACTCGTCGAGCACCGCCGGCGCGCGGCGCGACCCTCTTGCCGGCGACGCGCCACGGCTGCTCGACCAGCGTCACCGTGTGATCCCGTGCCCGGGCAGCGCGCGTCGCCAGCGCCGACCAGGTCGGGGGCGCCGATGCCGCCGCCGGCGCCGTGGGGGAGGACCAGCGCCAGCCGGGCCGGGCGGGCGCGCCGGATGATCACCCGGGCGTCGCCCTGCGGCGTCGGGACCAGCCGCTCCTCGGGCTCAGGCACCGGTCCGGCTCCCGGCACCTGGGCGGCCACCTCGGCCGGGACCTCGGCAGCGGCAGCGGCTCGACCAGCTCGGGGCCGTTGTTCTGCACGTTGGTGACCAGCGTCGAGACCGGGAACGCCTCGAGCCGGCCGGGCGCGGCGGGCTCCAGCAGGTCGAGCAGCCGGTCGCGGTCGTGGCTGGTCGGGTCGAGCCACGCGTCGTACGCGTCGGGCTCGAGCATCAGCGGCATCCGGTCGTGGATGTGGCCGAGGGAGTCCTCGGCGCTGGTGGTGAGCACGGTGCAGCGTCCACCGGAACCGGTCGGGTCGTCGTCGGCCTTCGTCGGGTCGCGCCAGATCTCGTAGAGGCCGGCCATCGCGAGCATGCCCCCGTCGCGCGGGCGGATGAAGAAGGGCTGCTTGCGCGGCTTGCCGGCCTTCGCGTCAGCTGCTCGGTGGCGTACCACTCGTAGTAGCCGTCGGCCGGCAGGATGGCAGCGCCGCCGCTCGAAGGCGCGCCGGTAGGCGGGCTTCTCGGCCACCGTCTCCATCCGGGCGTTGATCATCCGGCTGCCGACCGGGGGGTCCTTGGCCCAGAACGGCACCAGCCCCCAGGTGAGCACCCGCAGCTGGCGCTCCGGCTCGCTCGGCCTTCGTGCCGTCCTCGTCGCGGGGCGGGCGCTCGACGACGGCGTAGACCTCCTTGGTCGGGGCCACGTTGCAGTCGGGCTCGAGCCGCGGCACGTGGTCGGGGACGAGCGTGATCTCGAACTCCTCGACCAGGTCCTCCGGCTGCCGGCTGGAGGCGTAGCGCCCGCACATGCCCGCAAGGCTAGTGCGGCGCACCGACGGCCTCCGTTGCCACGTCCGAGAACCGCACGGCCGACGCGCCCTGACCCCTCCCGGTGCGGTTGCCGTGCACCCGATCGGGTAGGAATGGGGCATGACCGTCTCCCGACTGCTCGCGCGCCCGCTGCTCGCCTCGATGTTCGTGGTCGGTGGCGCCAACTCGCTCAAGGACCCGGCCGCAAGGTGCCGGCCGCCAAGCCCGTCATCGACAAGGTGGTGCCGGCCCTCCAGAAGGCCGTCCCGCAGGTCCCGATCCCGACCGACCCGGCGACGCTGGTGCGGATCAACGGCGCCGCGCAGCTCCTCGCCGGGCTCGCGCTCGCCACCGGCCGGGCGCCGCGCACCTCGGCGGCGGTGCTCGCCGCGACGCTGGTGCCCACGACCGCCGCCGGACACCGGTTCTGGGAGGAGAAGGACAAGGCGACCCGCTCGGCGCAGCAGATCCACTTCTTCAAGAACGTCTCGATGCTCGGCGGGCTGCTGCTCGCGGCCGTCGACACCGAGGGCAAGCCGGGCGTGGCCTGGCGTGCCCGCCGCGCGGCCAAGGACGTGAGGCGCGAGGCGAAGCGGCTCGGCCGCGACGCCAGGCGCGAGGCCCGGCTGGCCGCCAAGTCGATCGGCTGAACGACCGCCACGGCACGGCGATCGCGCGGAGGGCCCTCGCTAGCCTTGCCTCGTGCACCCGGGAACAGCCGCCGACCCCTGGCCGGCGCCGCACGCCCGGACGCCGGTGCGGGCGACGCGTCGCGCTGCCCGGCTCGAAGTCGCTGACCAACCGTGCGCTCGTGCTCGCGGCCCTCGCCGACGGCCCCTCCGTCGTACGACGGGCGCTGCGCTCGCGCGACACCGAGCTGATGGCGGCGGCGCTCACGGCGCTCGGCTCGGCGGTCGACACGTCGGGCGACGGACTGGCAGGTCACGCCCGGTCCGTTCGACGCCGCGGCGCACGGTCGACTGCGGACTGGCCGGCACCGTGATGCGCTTCGTGCCGCCGGTGGCCGCGCTGAGCAGCGCGACCGTGCACTTCGACGGCGACCCGCACGCCCGGACGCGTCCGATGGCGGAGGTGCTCACCGGCCTGCGCGGGTTCGGCGTCCGCGTCGACGACGACGGCCGGGGCACGCTCCCGTTCGACGTGGTCGGGCACCGGCGCGGTGCGCGGCGGACAGGTGACGATCGACGCCTCGGCCTCCAGCCAGTTCATCTCGGCGCTGCTGCTGGCCGGGGCCCGCTACGACGAGGGCGTCGACGTGCTCCACGACGGCAAGCCCGTGCCGTCGCTCCCCCACATCGAGATGACGGTCGCGTGCCTGCGCGAGCACGGCGTCGAGGTCGACGACAGCGAGCCGGACCGGTGGCGCGTGCATCCGGGACCAGTTCGCGCCGTGGACATCGCGATCGAGCCGGACCTCTCCAACGCCGCGCCGTTCCTGATGCTGGCGCTGGTCAGCGGCGGCTCGGTGACCGTGCGCGACTGGCCCGGCGAGCACCACCCAGCCCGGCGACGCGCTGCCCGGTCTGCTCGCGCGCATGGGCGCGACGGTCACGCGGGACGACGCCGGCCTGACCGTGGCCGGGGGCGACCGGATCCACGGGATCGACGCCGACCTGCACGACGTGGGCGAGCTGACGCCCGCGCTGGCTGCGCTCTGCGCGCTCGCCGACTCCCCGTCGTACCTCCGCGGCATCGCGCACATCCGCGGCCACGAGACCGACCGGCTGGCCGCCCTCGCGACCGAGCTCAAGGCGCTCGGCTCCGACGTCACCGAGACCGCCGACGGCCTGGAGATCCGGCCCGCGCCCCTGCACGGCGGGCGGTTCGCGACGTACGCCGACCACCGGATGGCGCACGCCGGCGTGGTCCTCGGCGCCGGCGTCGACGGGGTGCTCGTGGAGGACGTCGCGACCACGGCGAAGACGTTCCCGGGCTTCGCCGACGTGTGGGCGGGACTGTTCGCGGGATGACCCCGACCGGGCGCTACGGCGAGGAGGACCACGAGAGCTACGAGCGCCCGCGCCGGCACACCCGACCGCGCACCAAGGAGCGGCCGACGTACGACGACGCGGTCGAAGGCCGCGTGATGACCGTGGACCGTGGCCGCTACACCTGTCTGGTCGACGGCGTGACGGTCACCGCGATGAAGTCCCGGCCGCTGGGCCGCAAGGGCGTGGTCGTCGGCGACCGGGTGCGGATCGTCGGCGACGTGACCGGCGACGACGGCAGCCTGGCCCGGATCGTGGAGGTCGAGGAGCGCACGACGGTGCTGCGGCGCACCGCGGACGACGACGACCCGGTCGAGCGCGTGATCGTCTCGAACGTCGACCAGCTGGTCGTGGTCACGGCGCTGGCCGACCCGGAGCCGCGGCTGGGCCTGATCGACCGCGCCCTGGTGGCGGCGTACGACGCGGGCATGGACCCCCTGCTCTGCCTGACCAAGGCCGACCTGGCCGACCCCGCCGAGCTGCTGTCGACGTACGAGCCGCTGGGCGTGCCGTTCGTGGTGACCCAGCGCGGGGCCGAGGTGGAGACCCTCCGCGAGCGGCTGCGCGACCGCACCAGCGTGCTGATCGGCCACAGCGGCGTCGGCAAGTCCACGCTGGTCAACGCGCTGGTGCCGACCGCGATGCGCCAGATCGGCGTGGTCAACGCGGTCACCGGCCGCGGCCGGCACACGTCCACGAGCGCGCTGCTGATGTCCCTGCCCGGCGGCGGCTGGATCGTGGACACCCCGGGGATCCGGTCGTTCGGGCTGGCGCACGTCGACCCCGAGCGGCTGATCGAGGCGTTCCCCGACCTGAACGAGCTGACCTCCGACTGCCCCCGCGGCTGCACCCACGCCGCCTCCGAGCCCGAGTGCGCGCTCGACGAGGCGGTCACCGAGGGCGGGGTCACTGCCGCCCGGGTCTCCGCCTACCGGCGGTTGTTGGAGTCGCGGGAGACGACCGTGTACTAGGTGGGTGGTGGGGCCGGGCCGATTTACCACGGGCCCGTGGTAAATGGCCACTTCCCTCGCGGAATGCTCGCTAGGGAAGTGGGATGGATACCACGGGACCGTGGTAACTGGCCCCATCGCGCTAGCCGCCCCAGACCGCCCGCGCACCAAGGTCACCGACCATCACGACCAGCACCAGCGTGGCGACAGCCAGCAGCACCGCGAGCACGGCGAACACGTTGGCGACCGCCGGCTGCCGCGCGTCACTCCCCGAGCCGTCGGTGCCGACCCGCGCCGGCACCGCGGCCAGCAGCACCGCGATGACCGCGACCACCGCGAACGCCAGCCCGACCCAGAGCAGCAGCTGGGCGCGCTGCTGGTGGTCGTGCACGAGCGGGTTGGCCGCCAGCGTCGGCCGGGTCTCCAGGAAGTTCTTGCCGCGTCAGGTACGCCGCCACGATCGACCGCCGGCCACGACCGCGAGCGCCAGGGTGGGCAGCCGCAGCGAGGCCCGCTGCGCCTTGAGCGCCACGAAGGCGATCAGCGCCAGCGCCGCCAGCGGCGTGAACACCACGGCGGCGTGGATAACGAGAGGATGCAGCGGGACTCCGTTGATCTCCATGGTTGACACGTTAACGAGATTCCCTAGGAATAGCCTGTGCGCCATGGCCTCCCAATACACCGACGATCTGCGGCTTGCCCACGTGCTGGCCGACGACGCCGACTCGCTGACCACGGCGAGGTTCAAGGCGCTCGACCTGCACGTGATGACGAAGCCCGACCTGACGCCGGTGACCGATGCCGACACCTCCGTGGAGGACGGCATCCGGCGCACCCTGTCCCGGGCCCGCCCGCGCGACGCCGTGCTCGGCGAGGAGAGCGGCGCCACCGGCCACTCGCAGCGGCAGTGGGTGATCGACCCGATCGACGGCACCAAGAACTTCGTCCGCGGCGTACCCGTGTGGGCGACCCTGATCGGGCTGATGGTCGACGGCGAGGTCGTGGTCGGCGTGGTGACCGCGCCGCAGCTCAACCGCCGCTGGTGGGCGTCGGCCGGCGACGGCGCCTGGACCGGCAAGTCGCTGCTCCGCGCGGCCGCGCTGCCAGGTCTCCGACGTCTCCCGCCTCGAGGACGCCTCGCTGTCGTACTCCTCGATGGGCGGCTGGGACGAGCGCGGCCGGCTCGACGACTTCCTGTCCCTGGCCCGGCGCTGCTGGCGCACCCGGGCGTACGGCGACTTCTGGTCCTACATGCTGCTCGCGGAAGGTGCGGTCGACATCGCCGCCGAGCCGGAGCTCGAGCTGCACGACATGGCCGCCCTCGACGTGATCGTGCGCGAGGCCGGCGGCCTGTTCACCTCGCTCGAGGGCGAGGCCGGCCCCCACGGCGGCAACGCGCTGGCCAGCAACGGGCGGCTGCACGACCAGGCGCTCGCGTTCCTCGGCTCGCTGCCCGACGACACCGGCGACCTCGCCCGGCGCGGCGCCGGTTCCGTGCACGAGCTCAGCGCACGGAGGCGACCCGTGGGCGACGACGCCGACTGACCGCGGCCACGATCAAGGGCGCCAGCAGCAGCCCGGCCAGGTCGAACCAGCCGTAGCCGCCCGCCGCGCCGCTCGGCGGGTTGCCGACCGTGACGCCGAGGATCGGGTCGTGCAGCCTGCCACGCCCAGGTGCCCAGGTGCGTGCCGGCGAGCTCGAGCCAGGTCACGACCACGGCGGCGCCGACGTACACCGGACGCGACGGCCCCCACAGCAGGAACCCGGCCAGGCAGAGGAACCAGAAGAAGCCGAGCCCGTCGCGGCGCTCCGCGAGCAGCCAGCCGTACGACGCCCAGGCGCCGATCGCGACGCCCGCCACCACCGCGAGCGCCTTCAGGTGCCGCTGGACGGGCGGCCAGTGCCCCAGCGCCCACGCGGAGAGGAACACCAGGCCGTGGCCCGGCGGGACGTACATCGGCACGTTGTGGAAGCGGTAGAGGTACACCTCGAGCAGCGGGCTGAACGTGAACTCCACCGCCGTCGCGACCGCCACCACCACCAGCGTCTGCGCCCGCACCAGCGGCGTACACGTCGTCAGGAACGCCAGCAGCACCAGCCACGTCGCGGCTCCCAGGGCACGCTGCCGCCAGAGATCACCGCCGCCTCCGACCCGGTCCAGCCACAGCATCAGCGTCAGCCAGCCCATCAGCGCGACGGCGACCCAGAGTCCGTGCCGTTCGAGGCGCATGGGTGCCATCCAACACCGTTGCCAGACTATTCTCGGCTCATGAAGATCAGGGACGTGCTCAGCTCCAAGGCGAGCGGTGTGGTGATCACCATCGAGCCGGACGCGACCGTACGCGATCTCCTGCGCATCCTCGCCGAGCACAACGTCGGCGCGCTCATCGTCAGCAGCGACGGCGCGTCCGTGGAGGGCATCGTCTCGGAGCGCGACGTCGTACGCCGGCTCAACGAGGACGAGGGCGTGCTCGGCGCCCCCGTGAGCCAGATCATGACCAGCGAGGTCGCCACCTGCGAGATCACCGACGAGGTGAACAAGCTGATGGCGCTGATGACCGAGCGCCGGATCCGGCACGTGCCGGTGATGACCAAGGGCGAGCTGACCGGCGTGATCAGCATCGGTGACATCGTGAAGAAGCGGATCGACGAGCTCGAGTTCGAGCGCGACCAGCTCGACCGCTACGTGCACCAGACCTAGGAACTGCCGGTCTCCTCGTCGAGCCACAGGCAGAACGGGTGGCCCGCCGGGTCGAGGCACACCCGCACGTCGTCCTGTGGCTGGTGCTCCGCGAGCGTCGCGCCGCACTCCAGCGCGTGCGCCGTGGCCCCGGCGAGATCGGTGACGCGCACCTCCAGGTGCAGCTGCATCGGCGCCCGGCCGGGCTCGGTCGGCCAGACCGGCGGCTGGTACTGCTCGTCGTACTCGAAGGAGATGCCGACGCTCTCCGGCCCCCGAGGAGCACCCACTTCCCCTCGTCGACGAGCACCTCCCAGTCCAGCAGGCGCGCGTAGAACGCGGCCAGCGCCGGCGGGTCGGGGGCGCTGATGTTGACCGTGGAGACGCGGATGCCGTGCATGGCGCCGAGTCTGGCAGGGTGGACGCATGACTCACGAGAAGCCTGAGATCGACTTCCCCGGTGGTGAGCCGCCGGCCGACCTGCAGATCACCGAGGTCACCGAGGGTGACGGCGCCGAGGCCAGGGCCGGGCAGACCGTCGACGTGCACTACGTCGGCGTCGCGCACTCGTCCGGCGAGGAGTTCGACGCGTCGTACAACCGCGGCGCGCCGCTGTCGTTCCGCCTCGGCGTCGGCCAGGTCATCGCCGGCTGGGACCAGGGCGTGCAGGGCATGAAGGTCGGCGGCCGCCGCCAGCTGGTCATCCCGCCGCACCTCGCGTACGGCGACCGTGGTGCCGGTGGTGTCATCGGGCCGGGTGAGACGTTGATCTTCGTGGTGGACCTCGTCGACGTGAAGTAGTTGTCCACAGATCCGGCCGCGGGGGTTATCCGCGAGGGCGGTCGGATAGGTACCTTCCAGGCAGATCTCGGGCCGGAAGGAAGCGCGTGATGCGCCGCAGGACTGTTCTCGCGGGGGCCGTGACCCCGCTCGTCCTCGTGCTCGCCGGCTGCGGCTCGGACAACCCGAAGCCGTCGCCCCCGGCGAGTTCGTCGGCCTCCCCGAGTGCGTCGCCGTCGGTTGTTGCGCCCACGATGCCGGCGGAGGCGAAGGGGACGGGTCCGGAGGCGGCCAAGGCGTTCGTGAAGCACTGTTCATTGAACGTTTGAATTTCGCAGGCGCACACGGCGACACCGAGGCTTTCCGTGAACTCTTTACCAACGGTTGTGCGAGCCTGCATTGGAGTCGCCGACTTGATCGACAAGACGTCATGCCAACGGCGGCGAGATACGCGGTCTGGATGGCATGCCCTCACGGTTGCGCGCAGGAGCGATCCGAGTCCAAGCGGATCAAGGTGGATCGCGTTGGTGAGGGTGGCTGCACAAGATCGTGATTCCAAAGGCGTCGGCCGAGCCTAGCACTTCGATGGCGCTCCACGCGTGATGCAAGCACTTCACGGCTCGACCAGTCTGACGGCGGCTGGAAGGTCGACCGGGATCGAGTCGCGACGATGAGACGACTCGGTCTCGCCCTGACGCTCGCCATTCTGCCCTGGTGCATTGCATCCACGGCTGTAGCGCATGACGGTGATGCGAGTTCGCATGCGCAGACGCCTACTGCGTGCACATGCAAGTGAGCGACAGGTTCCCAGGAAGCCGACGCAACTCCGACCGGTGAATCGGACGCGCAGGCTGCCATTCATCTGACGCCAGTCTTCCACCCCAACGCTGATGTCGGCGCCTGCGGAGCGGCCCTCGCCCTGAACCCAGCAGCCTGCGCACCCGCACCCGCACCCGCCGCCGCCGCCGCCGGCAGCACCCGCCCTCACCGCCGGCCGCGTGCTCCAGGCGTTCCAGCGGATCCCGCTCCCCCATCTCCGATCCGTGACCCAGCCGGACGAGAAGACGCTGGTCAACTTCGACACGATCTTCTACGTCGACGCCGACCAGTTCCAGCGCACGCTCACCCTGCTCGGCCGGCGCGTGACACTGGCGATCACGCCGAGCACGTTCACCTGGCACCACGGCGACGGCACCACAGCCGTCACGAGCGCCCCGGGCGCGCCGTACCCCAGCAAGGACGTCGTCCACCGCTACCAGAAGGCGCATCGCACCGTCGCGCACAGCGTCACGATCGTGTGGACCGCGCGCTACCGCGTCGGCAACGGGCCCTGGCAGGACGTCCCGGGTTCCGTGTCCACGACCGGCCCGGCGACCGACCTCCGGATCGCCGAGGCGACCCCGGTGCTGACCGGCCAGCGCTGACCGCACTTCCCAATCCTTCCTGGCGCTTCCAGGGGCATGCACGCCCAGGGAACCGCCAGAAAACCTAGATACCTTGGGAATTCTCCCCCGCCCCAGCAACCCGCGCCCCCACCCCACCCACCACCACGACGTCCCCGACCCGCAGCTGGCGACCCCGACGGGTCTCGACCTCGCCGTTCACCTGGACGGCGCCGTTCATCAGCAGCGGCTTGGCGTCGGAGCCGCTGTCGACGAGGTTCGCGAGCTTGAGGAACTGGCCGAGCCGGATCGACTCGTCGCGGATCGGGACGTCCTCGGGCGCGCCGGTCACGAGATCACCAACGACACCGCATGGATCACGACCCCGACCAGGCCGCCGACGATGGTGCCGTTGATCCGGATGAACTGCAGGTCGCGGCCGACGTGCAGCTCGATCTTGCGGGCGGCCTCGTGGCCGTCCCAGCGTTCGATGGTCTGGGTGATCACGCTGGTCAGCTCGGAGCCGTAGCGCTCGACCACGAACACCGCGAAGTCCGAGGCCCAGCCGTCCAGCCGGGCGCGCAGGGCGTCGTCGCGACCGAGCCGCTCGCCGAAGTCGACCAGCTCCCGCTCCGCGCGGGCGCGCAGCGGGCCGTCGGTGTCGTCGAGCGCCTCGAGGAGCGCGACCCGGAGGGCGTTCCAGATCGCCATGCCGGCGGTGACCAGCTGGGGGTGCCCGAGCAGCCGGTTCTTCAGCCGCTCCGCACGCTCCTGCGTCGCCTCGTCGGTCAGCAGGTCGTCGGCGAGCTGCGCTCAGCATGCTGTCCAGCGCGGTGCGCGCGTGGTGGTGCGGGTCGGCGCGGATGTCGGCGACCCACCGGATCGCCTCCAGGTGCAGGCGCTCGGTGACCGCGGTGTTCAGCCGCTGCGGCGCCCACCACGGAGCCCGCTCACCGACGACCTCGGTGAACGTCTCCTGGTTGTGCACCAGCCAGCGGTGGCCCTCCTCGAGCACCAGGTCGACCAGGCCGTGGTGCGCGTCGTCGGCCACGATCTCCTTGAGCAGGCCGCCGGCCACCGGGCTGAACGGCTCCTGCTGCAGCCGCGGGATGATCACCTCGTTCACCACCGCGGCGATGTCCTCGTCGCGCACCCTGCGGATGCCGATCGCCGCGAGCGTCGCCCCCTCCCGTACGACGCGCGCCGCGTTGGCGGGCTGCGTCAGCCACTCCCCCATCCGCTTCGACACCGTCGCGCTCGCGAGCCGCTCGCGGATCACCTGCTCCTGCAGGAAGTTCTCGGCCATGAACTGCTCGAGACCCCGCCCGAGGTCGTCCTTGCGCTTCGGGATCAGCGCCGTGTGCGGGATCGGCAGGCCCAGCGGGTGCTTGAACAGCGCCGTGACCGCGAACCAGTCCGCGATCGCACCCACCATCGACGCCTCGGCGCCGGCGTTGACGAAGCCGAGCACACCGCCCTGGCCGTGCGTGGCGACGTACACCACCGCCGCGAACACCAGCAGCGACAGCGCCACGGTGCGCATCCGCCGCAGCCGGACGCGTCGCTCCTCGTCGGCCTCGGGGTTGGGCGTCAGCAGGGAGACGGTCACCCGGTGAAGGCTAGTGGTGCATGTGTTCGTGCGTGATCGCGTGGCCCCGGCCCCGCGCCAGCAGCCACCGGTTCACCGGGTACGCCGCCACGAAGGCGACCGCGAGCGCGAGGGCCAGCGAGCCCCAGTAGAGCCAGCTCAGCAGGCCGGCCGCCATCGCACCCGGCACCACCAGCACGACCAGGTTGTCGACGACCTCCATCACCAGGATCGACAGCGTGTCGGCGGCCAGCACCAGCCGGAGCGCCCGGCCGAGCCCGATCCCGTTGCGCAGCAGCGGCAGCGTCGAGAGCGCGTAACCGGTCAGGAACGCGAGCACGAAGGCGAGCGCCACGGTCGCACCGTTCGACAGCCCGATCGCGCTGCCGATCACCAGGCCGGCCACCTCGCCGATCGCGCAGCCGGTCAGGCAGTGCAGCGTGGCGCTGAGCGCCATCCGGTTCAGGTCCATGGCGCGGCAACCCATACCCTCCGGGGGTATATTCCCTCCAGCCTCTCCCTACCGCCCGGTAGCCTCGCCGCATGAAGCTGCACCTCACCGAGGAGGAGAGCGCGTTCCGCGAGGAGATGCGCACCTTCTTCACCACCGAGATCCCCCAGGAGATCCGCGACACGATCGCGGCCGGCCACCACGTCGGCAAGGACGGGGTCGTCCAGACCCAGCAGATCCTCAACCAGGCCGGCCTCGCGGTGCCCAACTGGCCGGTCGAGTGGGGCGGCCGGGACTGGACGCCGCTGCAGCGCCACATCTGGCACGAGGAGATGCAGCTCGCCTGCGTGCCGCCGCCGCTGGCGTTCAACGCCAACATGGTCGGCCCGGTGATCGCGAACTTCGGCTCCCAGGAGCAGAAGGAGCGGTTCCTCCCGCCGACCGCCAACCTCGACATCTGGTGGTGCCAGGGCTTCTCCGAGCCCAACGCCGGCTCCGACCTCGCGTCGCTCTCCACCAAGGCCACGCGCGACGGCGACGACTGGATCCTCAACGGCCAGAAGACCTGGACCACGCTCGGCCAGTACGCCGACTGGATCTTCGTGCTCTGCCGCACCGACCCGGAGGCCGAGCGCAAGCAGCAGGGCATCTCGCTTCATCCTGTGCCCGATGGACGCCGAGGGCGTCACGCTCCGCCCGATCGAGCTGATCGACGGCAGCGTCGAGGTCAACGAGGTGTTCTTCGAGGACGTCCGCGTCCCCGGCGACCTGCTCGTCGGCGAGGAGAACCAGGGCTGGAGCTACGCCAAGTTCCTGCTCGGCAACGAGCGCGTCGGCGTCGCCCCGGTCGGCGCCACCAAGCGCGCGCTGGCCACGGTCAAGAAGCACGCCGAGGAGACCGGCCGGCTCGACGACCCGCTCCTCGCCGCGCAGTTCGTCGAGCTCGAGAACGAGCTCCTCGCCCTCGAGCTGACCGCCCTCCGGGTGGTCGCGAACTCCGCCGACGGCAAGCCGCACCCGGCCTCGTCGGTGCTCAAGCTCAAGGGCACCGAGATCCAGCAGGCCGTCTCCGAGCTCGCGGTCGACCTCGGCGGCCCGCTCGCGCTCGCCTCGGGGGCTGGCGATGGCAGGGCGACGACTCCGACATCCCCGAGTGGGCGCGGGTCTCGGCGCCGACGTACCTCAACCTCCGCAAGGCGTCGATCTACGGCGGGTCCAACGAGATCCAGCGCCAGATCATCGCCGGCACGATCCTGGGCCTCTGAGAGGCCACGACAAAAGGACTGGGACATGGACTTCACCCTGGACTCCGAGCAGACCGCGCTGCGCGACGCCGTCCGCGGCCTGCTCAAGGGGTACGACGCCGAGCACCGCCGCGAGGTCACGAAGAACGACCCCGGCTTCGACGAGGACATGTGGAGCAAGCTGGCCGAGATGGGCATCCTCGGCCTGCCGTTCTCCGAGGACGACGGCGGCATGGGCGCCGGCCAGGTGGAGGTGTCGGTCGTCGCCGAGGAGTTCGGCCGCGTGGTCGCGCCGGAGCCGTTCGTCGAGGCGGTCGTGCTCGCCGGCGGCCTGGTCGCCGCGTGCGGCAGCGACGAGCAGAAGAAGGAGATCCTCGGCGGCATCTCCTCCGGGGAGATCGTCCCCGCCTTCGCCTGGGCCGACCCGACCGGCGGCGAGAAGGGCGTCACCGTCGACGGCGACACGCTCACCGGCGTCAAGGAGCCGGTGCTCAACGGCGGTCGGGCCGACACGATCGTCGTGTTCGCCGAGGGCCGGCTGTTCCTGGTCGACGGCGCCGCCACCGAGCGCACGTCGTACCGCACCTTCGACGGCGGCCGCGCCGCCCGGATCGCGTTCGACAAGACCCCCGCCACTCCGCTGGGCGAGGGCGGCGACGCCACCGAGGCGACCCAGTCCGTGATCGCCGCGGCCCAGGTCGCCTACTGCCACGAGGCCCTCGGCGCGATGGACTCCGCGCTCAAGCTGACCACCGTCGTACCTCACGACGCGCAAGCAGTTCGGCGTCTCGCTCAACCGCTTCCAGTCGCTCACCTTCCGCGCGGCCGACATGTACACCTCGCTCGAGCTGACCCGCAGCATCGTCAGCTGGGCCACCATGGTCCTGGCCGACGACGACGTCTCGCCGGAGAAGAAGCGCGAGGCGGCAGCCCGCGCCAAGCTCCAGGTGAGCAAGGCCGGACGGCACATCGGCCAGGAGGCGATCCAGCTCCACGGCGGCATCGGCATGACCGCGGAGTACTCCGTCGGCTGGCTGACCGCCCGGCTCACCGCGATCGACCACCTGCTCGGCGACGGCCGCCAGCTCACCGGCCAGCTCGCCCGCGGGCTCGCGTCGTACGGCGTGGTCGAGCCGCTCCCCTGAACTCGTTGAGTCGGGCCTCGCGCTCCGTTGAGTCGGGCCTCGCGCTCCGTTGAGTCGGGCCTCGCGCTCCGTTGAGTCTTCAGTCGTGTTGGCCGCACACGCATCTCGACGGAGCCGGAGGCCCATCTCAACGAGGGGTTCAGTCGCCGACCCAGAAGCCGCGGCCACCGCCGCCGAACCAGTCCCCGAACTGCTCGCGGTAGGACCGCCAGCGGCGACCGCGACCCGAGGTAGCTGCCCGACGACGGCGGCGCCGAGGTCGTCGAGCTCCGGGGCGACCACCCGGCCGTCGACGCGGCGGCCATCTGGTCGATGAAGCGCGCCAGGCCGGGGTCCTCGCCCAGCCGGAAGAACGTGGTCTGCGCGCCGAGCCGGCCGGCGTTGTCGAGCTCGCGGACGCTGTAGGCGACGGTCAGCGGGTGCGGCGGGTAGGAGAAGTAGACCTCGCCGTCGGGCTCGAGGTGCGAGGTCGGCTCGCCGTCGGTGACGATCAGCAGCACCGGCTGCGCGTTGGGGTGCTTGCGGAAGTGCCGGTTGGCCAGCAGCAGCGCGTGGTGCAGGTTGGTGCCCTTGTCCCACATCGCGTCGAGCGCGGTGAGCTGCTCGATCTCCATCACCTCGGCGTGCCGGCCGAAGCCGATCAGCTGCAGGGCGTCGCCGCGGAAGCGGGACTGTGATCAGCGTGGTGCAGCGCCAGCGCGGTGCGCTTCATCGGCACCCAGCGGCCGTCCATCGCCATCGAGAACGACGTGTCGACCAGCAGCGCGACCGCGGCCTGGGTGCGCGCCTCGGTCTCCGTCACCTCGACGTCGCCGATCGTCGAGCCGTACGCCGTGGCGCGGGTCGCCGCCCTCGGCCGCGCGTGCGGACCACGGCGTTGGTGACCGTGCGGGTGACGTCCCACGGCTCGGTGTCGCCGAACGCCCACTCGCGGGTGGCGCCGCTGCGCTCCCCCGCCGCGCCGGCGTGGCGCAGGTCGCGCTGGCCCTGGCGGCCGGACATCCGCTTGGCGACGTCGCGCAGCAGCGCCTTGCCGAGCTGGCGCATCGCCTTCGGGGACAGCCGCAGCTGGCCGTCGGAGCCGCGCTTGCAGGTAGCCGGTGTCGCGCAGCGCCTGCTCGAGCTCGGCGCAGGGTGCGGGCGTCGACGGCGGCCTCGTCGCCGAGCTGGCGGGCGAGCTTGTCGAGGTCGACGTCGTCCATCCGCGCGCCGTCGTAGGACTGCGAGAGCTGCTCGGCCAGGTCGTCGAGGTCGGCGAGGTCCTGCAGCACGCCGGTGCCGTCGCCGAGGCCGAGCCCCTGCTCGCCGTCGAACCGCTCGGAGCCGCCCCAGTCCTCGCCGGGGCGCAGCGCCTGCAGGTTGTCGTCGAGCTGCGGCCAGCGACTGCATCAGCTCGGGCGAGCCGAACGCCTGCTGCGGACAGGCGCATCGAGCTCGTCGCGCTGCTCCGGGGTCATCGAGTTGCAGCATCCGCTGGGCGGCGGCGGCGCGCTGGGCGAGCGCGTCGAGCAGCTCGTCGATGTTCTGCGGGTTCTCCGGGAAGAAGTCGCCGTGCTTGTCCATGAACTCGTGCGAAGTCCTGCGTCGGTGTCCTCGCCGCGCCGGTGCTTGCCTCGAGCAGCTCGTTGAGGTCGCGCGAGCATCTCGTTGACCGCCGCGCGGTCCTCGTCGGTGGCGTTCTCGAGCGCCTGCTTCATGCCGGCGAAGCGCTGGTCGAGCAGCTCGCGGCCGAGCAGGTCCTTGATCTTCTCGTAGTCCTCGCGGGCCGTCGCGGCTCTGCCAGTCGTAGTCGGCGCAGCTCGCTGACCGCGGCCGCGGTGGACTGGCGGCAGGTTCTCCAGCTGCATCTCGCGGAAGGCGCGGTCGGCGTCGTCCATGGTCGACGTCGCGGGCCAGCTGCTTGCGCTCCTCGAGCACGGCGTGGTCGAGCAGCTCCCGGACCTCCTGCAGGGTGCCGTCGAGGTTGTGCCGCTGCAGCAGCTCGCGGCGGCGCTCGGCGACCCGGCGGGCGAGGTCGTCGAGGCCCGCGCTGGTCGCGGCCGCCGCGCCGCAGGAACTCCCGCATCGCCCGCTCCGGGCGAGTAGCCGGCCATCACGTCCTCGCCGATCGCGTCCAGCGCCTCGGCCAGGTCGACCGGCGGCGCGAGCGGGTCCGGCCCGCCGGCGTACCGGCCGTAGCGGGACCGGTGCTGCGTCATGCGGCTCGGCCGTGGCTCAGCCGTAGACCGTCTCGCCGCCGGCGGACGTCCTTGCTGACCTTGCGGGCGAGGTAGAGGCCCTCGAGCGCGAGCTCGATGGCGCCGGCCCGCTGCGCCGTCGTTGGTGGCGCCGAGCCGGTCGCACGACCTCGTCGTAGAGCTCGGACTCGCCGAGCACCGGCAGCCCGGCGAGGAAGTCGCGCGCGGTGACCTGCTCGCCGGTGGTGACCGATCGCGCCGCCCTCGATCGCGTCGACGAGCAGCGCGAAGTCGATGCCGCGGAAGTGCTGCGCGCACGGTCTCGGCGGTGGCGGTGCGCAGCAGGTGGTCGAGGATCTCGCGCTCGCGGCCCTCCTCGCCGGTCTCGAACTCGATCTTGCCGCCGAGCACGTCGACCGCGGTCTCCAGGTCGACGACCCGGGCGACCGCCTCGTCCTCGCCCTGCGACGGTCGCCCGGTGCAGCGCCGCCGCCGCGACGGTCTCGGCGCCGGCGATCGCGAACCGGGCGCGAGACCCCGGAGCGCTGGTCGACCGCGCTGCGACTCGCGCAGCGCCCGGGTGAAGCGGGCCAGGATCTCGACGAGGTGGTCGGGTACGTCGGCGACCAGGTGCGCCTCCTGCCGGATCACGGCGACCTCGTCGTCGAGCTCGATCGGGTAGTGGGTGCGGATCTCGGCGCCGAACCGGTCCTTGAGCGGCGTGATGATCCGGCCGCGGTTGGTGTAGTCCTCGGGGTTGGCGCTGGCCACCACGAGCACGTCGAGCGGCAGCCGCAGCACGTAGCCGCGGATCTGGATGTCGCGCTCCTCCATCACGTTGAGCATCGCGACCTGGATCCGCTCGGCGAGGTCGGGCAGCTCGTTGATCGCGACGATGCCGCGGTGGCAGCGCGGGATCAGGCCGAAGTGGATGGTCTCCGGGTCGCCGAGGCGGCGGCCCTCGGCCACCTTCATCGGGTCGACGTCGCCGATCAGGTCGGCGACGCGAGGTGTCCGGGGTGGCGAGCTTCTCGGCGTACCGCTCGTCGCGGTGCCGCCACGCCACCGGCAGCGCGTCGCCCTCGCGTCGGCGGCGCGGCGCGGCGAGTGCGTGCGGTGATCGGCTCGTACGGGTGCTCGCCCAGCTCGGAGCCCGTCGATCACCGGCGTCCACTCGTCGAGCAGGCCGACCAGGGTGCGCAGCAGCCGGGTCTTGCCCTGGCCGCGCTCGCCGAGCAGCACGACGTCGTGGCCGGCGAGCAGGGCCCGCTCGAGCTGGGGGATGACGGTGCGTCTCGAAGCCGTGCAGCCCGGGCCACGGGTCGCGGCCCTCGCGCGAGCGCGGCGAGCAGGTTGTCGCGGATCTCCTCGCGCAGCGTCCGGAGCCGATGGCCCGACGCGCGTGAGCTCGCCGACGGTGGAGATGGTGGGAGGGGAGGTCTGGGTCACGCGTTTCACGCTACCCAGCCACACAACGTGGCAGGTGACAGCGAGATGAACGCGGGAAGCGGCCGGTTACCACGGTCCCGTGGTATTCGGCCCGTCAGGCCGCGGCCGCCACCGCCGTGACGACCCGGACACCGCAGCGCGGGCAGTGCTCTCGGTGGCACAGGTCCAGCTCCTGGCCGCAGGTGCAGGTCGTGGCGGACACGGACGGGTGGTCCGCCAGCCAGACCTCTCGCTCTGTCGTCATCGCTGTCACCGCCTCCACGTCACCCTTCGGGTCCTACACCAGTACGGACCCGGACATCCGGTCCCTGATACCTGTTCGGACCCGACCGCCGGTTCGGATTCATCGCCCGGCGACCGATGAGTTCGGCCACCGGCCCGGGTCGACAGTGGCATGACCTATGTCCTGGTACCCGGCGCTGGCGGCGACGCGTCGTACTGGCACCGGGTGGTGCCCCTGCTCGAGCGGGACGGCGAGCGCGTTGTCGCCGTCGAGCTGCCCACCGAGGACCCGGAGGCCGGGCTCGCGGCGTACGCCGACGCGATCGTCGCCGCGACCTGTGACGGCGCGGGTGACGCCACCGACGTCACGCTGGTCGCGCAGTCGATGGGCGCCTTCTCTGCGCCGCTCGCCTGCGACCGGCTCGACGTGCGCCGGATCGTCCTCGTCAACGCGATGGTGCCGCGCCCGGGAGAGACGCCCGGCGAGCTGGTGGGAGGCGACCGGACAGGTGGCCGCCCGACGCGAGCACGAGACCGCCGAGGGTCGTGACCCGGACGCCCCCTTCGACGTACGCGAGTGCTTCTTCCACGACGTACCGCCGGAGGTGACCCGCGAGGCGTTCGCGCGCGCCGAGAAGGGGCAGGCCGACCGACCGTTCGGCGAGCCCTGGCCGCTGGCCGCCTGGCCCGACGCGCCCACCGCCGGCGTCGCGGGCCGCGACGACCGGCTGTTCCCGGTGGAGTTCCAGCGACGCGTCGCGCGGGAGCGGATCGGCGTCGAGCTCGACGTGCTGCCGGGCGGGCACCTGCTCGCCCTGTCGCAGCCGGAGGCGCTGGCGGCGTACCTGCGCGGCTGACCCGTCCGGACGGGCAGTTGCGCCTCAGGGCCGGGTGGCGGTGTGCTGGACGTCCGCCAGGGAGGACACCACCATGACCCAGACCGCCGAGCCGGCCACGACCACCGCCGACGACACCGCGAACCGCTGGTTCGCCGACTTCGAGGCCGCACTGAAGGCGCGTGACGTCGCCGCCGCGGCCGGGATGTTCGCCACCGAGTCGTACTGGCGCGACCTGGTGTCGTTCACCTGGAACCTCAAGACCGTCGAGGGCCGCGAGGGCGTCACCGACCTGCTGGAGCACACGCTGGAGAGCACCGACCCGTCCGGCTTCGTGCTGGACGAGCCCGCCGACGAGGCGGACGGCGTGGTGACCGCGTGGTTCCGGTTCGAGACCGCCGTCGGCCGGGGCCGCGGCCTGCTCCGGCTGATCGACGAGGACGGGCCGAAGGCGTTCACGTTCCTCACCACGCTCTACGAGCTGAAGGGCCACGAGGAGCCGCGCAACGAGCACCGCCCGATGGGCGCCGAGCACGGCGCGAACAAGCAGCGGAAGACCTGGAAGGAGCACCGCCAGCAGGAGGCCGAGAGCCTCGGCAGCACCACGCAGCCGTACGTGCTGGTCGTCGGCGGCGGCCAGGGCGGCATCGCCCTCGGCTCCCGGCTGCGGCAGCTCGGCGTACCCAGCCTCGTGATCGACAAGCACCCGCGGCCCGGCGACCAGTGGCGCAACCGCTACAAGTCGCTCTGCCTGCACGACCCGGTCTGGTACGACCACCTGCCGTACCTGAAGTTCCCCGAGAACTGGCCGGTGTTCTCGCCGAAGGACAAGATCGGCGACTGGCTGGAGTCGTACGTCCGGATCATGGAGGTGCCGTACTGGTCGAGCACCACCGCCACCAGCGCGACCTGGAACCCGGAGAACGAGGAGTGGGTCGTCGAGGTCGAGCGCGAGGGCCAGCCGCTCACCCTGCGCCCGAAGCAGCTGGTGCTCGCCACCGGCATGTCCGGCAAGCCGAACCTGCCCGACTTCCCGGGCATGGACGTGTTCAAGGGCGACCAGCACCACTCGTCCGCGCACCCGGGGCCGGACGCGTACGCCGGCAAGAAGTGCGTCGTCATCGGCAGCAACAACTCGGCGTTCGACATCTGCGGCGCCCTCTGGGAGCACGACGCCGACGTGACCATGGTGCAGCGCAGCTCGACCCACATCGTGAAGAGCGACTCGCTGATGGACCTCGGGCTCGGCGACCTCTACTCCGAGCGCGCGCGTCGCGGCGGGGGTGACCACCGAGAAGGCGGACCTGATCTTCGCCTCGCTCCCCTACCGGATCCTGCACACGTTCCAGATCCCGGCGTACGAGGCGATGGCCGAGCGGGACAAGGACTTCTACCAGCGGCTGGAGGCGTCCGGCTTCGACCACGACTGGGGCGACGACGGCTCCGGGCTGTTCATGAAGTACCTGCGCCGCGGCTCCGGCTACTACATCGACGTGGGCGCCGCCGACCTGGTCGCGAACGGCGACGTGAAGCTCGCGCACGGACAGGTCGACCACCTGACCGAGGACGCCGTCGTCCTCGAGGACGGCACCGAGCTCCCCGCCGACCTCGTCGTCTACGCCACCGGCTACGGCTCGATGAACGGCTGGGCCGCCGACCTGATCGACCAGGAGACCGCCGACCGGCTCGGCAAGGTGTGGGGCCTCGGCTCCGACACCACCAAGGACCCCGGCCCGTGGGAGGGCGAGCAGCGCAACATGTGGAAGCCGACCCAGGTGCCGCACCTGTGGATGCACGGCGGCAACCTCCACCAGTCGCGGCACTACTCGCTCTACCTGGCGCTCCAGCTCAAGGCGCGGCTCGAGGGGATCGACACCCCGGTCTACGCGCTGCAGGAGGTGCACCACACCGGCTGAAGGGGTGTGCTCGGCGAGCGTCGCGCGCGCCTAGGTTCGGGTCATGACGCGATTCGGGTACACGTTGATGACCGAGCAGAGCGGCCCGAAGGAGCTGGTGCGGTACGCCGCCGCCGCCGAGCAGGTCGGGTTCGACTTCGAGGTGTCGAGCGACCACTTCTTCCCGTGGCTCTCGGCCCAGGGCCACGCGCCGTACGCCTGGACGGTGCTCGGCGCGGTCGCCCAGGTGACCGAGCGGGTCGAGCTGATGACCTACGTGACCTGCCCGATCCTGCGCTACCACCCGGCCGTCGTGGCCCAGAAGGCCGCGACGCTGCAGATCCTCGCCGACGGCCGGTTCACGCTCGGCCTCGGCGCCGGCGAGAACCTCAACGAGCACGTCGTCGGCCAGGGCTGGCCGAGCATCGACGTCCGCCAGGACATGCTCGCCGAGGCGATCGAGGTGATCCGCGAGCTCCACGGCGGCGACCTGGTGACGTACGACGGGGAGTACTTCCGCGTCGACTCCGCACGGATCTGGGACCTGCCCGAGCAGGGCGTCGACATCGCGCTCGCGGTCAGCGGCGAGAAGTCGGTCGCGCGGTTCGCCCCGCTGGCCGACCACCTGATCGCGGTCGAGCCGAAGGACGACCTGGTCACCGCGTGGAACAAGGCCGACGGCGCGCCGCAGATCGGCGAGTCGGCCCGCGCCATCGGCCAGATCCCGATCAGCTGGGACCCGGACGCCGCGGCCGCGACCGAGCGCGCGCACGACCAGTTCCGCTGGTTCGCCGGCGGCTGGGCGGTCAACGCCGACCTCCCCACCACCGCCGGCTTCGCGGGCGCCACCCAGTTCGTCCGCCCGGAGGACGTCGCCGACGCCATCCCCTGCGGCCCCGACCTCGACGCGATCGTCGAGGCGGTCAAGCCGTTCTGGGAGGCCGGTTTCACCGACGTCGCGATCGTCCAGATCGGCGACGAGACGCAGCAGCAGTTCCTCGACGAGGCCGCCGGGCCGCTGCTGGAGAAGCTGCGGGCGGCCGCCGGCTGACACCGGCAACCCTCACGATGGACCGAACGGCCCGATCAGGCGGCGAGACCGCTCCGGGAGGCAGTTCGGTCCGTCGCACGTGTCACCAGGTCAGCGCTCGGCTGTGCGAGGGTTTGTGCGTGCCCGCAGGAGCCCGGCCCGAGCCCGCACGCCGGATGATCGGGATCACCGGCGCCCCCGGGGCCGGCAAGACCACCTACGCGCGGGAGTACGCCGCCGGGCTCGGTGCGCGGGCGGCGTACGTCCCGATGGACGGCTTCCACCTCGCCGACGTGACCCTCGACCGGCTCGGCCTGCTCGGCGCGCAAGGGTGCGCCGGAGACCTTCGACGCCTGGGGGTACGCCGCCCTGCTGCACCGGCTGCGGGTGCGGAGCGACCACCCGGTCTACGCACCCGGCTTCGAGCGCGACCTCGAGCAGCCGATCGCCGCCGCGGTCACCGTGCCGCCGGAGGCCGAGGTGGTGGTCACGGAGGGCAACTACCTGCTGCTCGACCGGCCCGAGTGGCGGGCCGTGCGGGCCGAGCTGGACGAGGTCTGGTTCGTCGAGGTCGACGACGTCGTACGACGGGCGCGGCTGGTGGCGCGGCACGTGGCCTTCGGCAAGAGCCCGGCCGACGCCGAGCGCTGGGTGGCCGAGGTCGACGACCCCAACGCCCTCCTCGTCGCCTCCACCCGGGGTCGGGCGGACCGGCTCGTGGCGGGATCCACCCCACGGGAGGGTTAGAGTCGAAGCATGCCCCCCACCACGCACCCGTCCGACGTCGACGCCGAGATCGAGCCCGAGGTCGTCGCCGAGACCGACACCGGGGCGGAGGAGACGCAGGTCGCCTGGGCCGGGGCCGCGCGGGAGGTCCTGCTCAAGACGGCCCGGTCCTACGGGTCCCTGATCACCCAGCAGAAGCTGGCCACCCAGATCCAGGACCGCACCGACCTGCACACCGACCGCCAGATCCGGCACTGGCTCGGCGGCGTGCTGCGCAGGGTGGCCGAGGACTCGGCCGCGCGTGACGAGCCGCTGCTGATCGCCCTGTGTCGTCGATGCCCGCGGCAGCGTCGGCGACCTCTACGCGAAGACCCTCCTCGACCTGCGCGGCGAGGAGATCGACCACGTCGACGACCACGCGGCGCGCGAGCGGCTCGCCTGCCACGAGTACTTCGGCGCCAACATGCCCTCCGGGGGCGGTCTCGCGACGCTGGCGCCCCAGGTGGCGGCCGCCCGCACCCGCACCCGCAAGAAGGCGGCCGAGGAGCGGGTCATCCCGATCTGCCCGAACTGCTTACACCGCGGTGCCCGCGACCGGGGTGTGCGACAACTGCGGGTGACCCTGTCCGGCTGGATGTGAGCCCGATCTTCGTCGTGCAGCGGCACGAGGCGACCGCGCTGCACTACGACCTGCGGCTGCAGGTGGGCGACGTGCTCGCGTCGTGGGCGGTCCCCAAGGGGCCCTCGCTCGACCCGCGCGTGAAGCGCCTGGCCAAGCAGGTGGAGGACCACGAGCTCGGCCATGCGACGTTCGAGGGCCAGGCGGGACGCCATCGCGGCGGCCCGGGCACGGTGATCGTCTGGGACACCGGCGAGCTCACCAACCTCACCGAGCGCGACGGGGAGCCGGTCGAGCTCGCGGACGCGGTCGCCGCCGGGCACCTCAAGGTCGCGCTGCACGGGCAGAAGCTCAGCGGCGCGTTCGCGCTGACGCGTACGTCGATGGGCGGTGACCCGAGGAACTGGATCCTGGTCAAGGTCGACGACGACGGCGCCGACCGCGAGCGCCGCCCGGAGGAGGACGAGCTGCGCTCGGTGCTCAGCGGACGCACCAACGAGGACCTGCGGAGCTGAGGTTCAGCCGTGCACCCGCTCGCCGCCGACCCAGGTGCCGAGCACGCGGGTCGCGGAGATCTCCTCGACCGGGCACGCGGTCACGTCCCGGTCGAGCAGCGCGAGGTCGGCGAGACGTCCCGGCTCGATCCGCCCCGCGTCGTCGCGGTGGTTCACCCACGCCGACCCCTCGGTGTACGCCGCCAGCGCGTCGCTCAGGCGCAGCCGCTGCTCGGGGAGGAACGCGGGTGGGTCGCCGACCCGCTCCTCCGGCGGTGCGATCCGGTTGACCGCCACATGCATGCCCCACAAGGGATCCGGGCTGGTCACCGGCCAGTCGCTGCCGGCGACGAGCCGGGCGCCGGCGTCGCGGAGCGCGGCGAACGGGTACTGCCACGTGCTCCGCTCCGGGCCCAGGAACGGGATCGTGAGCTCGTCCATCTGCGGCTCGTGCGCGGCCCACAACGGCTGCATGTTCGCGGCCACGCCGAGGTCGGCGAACCGGCGTACGTCGTCGGGGTGCACCACCTGGATGTGCGCGATGTGGTGCCGCGGTCGTGTCCGTCGGTCGAGCCTGTCGAGACCCGCGCTCGCGGGCCGCCTCGAACGCGTCCAGCGCGTCGCGGACGGCGCGGTCGCCGATCGCGTGCACGTGCACCTGGAAGCCCTCGGCGTCCAGCCGCGGCACCGCCTCGAGCAGCACCTCGCGCGGCACGAAGGAGAGGCCTGTGTTGTCGGTGGCGTGACCGCAGGCGTCGAGGTACGGCGCGCCGCATCGCGGCCGTGAAGTTCTCGGCGACACCGTCGGCCATGATCTTGACGCTCGTCGCGCGGAAACGGCCGCCGGTGAGCTCGTCGCGCCTGGCCACCAGGTCGGCCACCTGTGCCGCGACGTCGTCGACTCCGCGCGGCCACCAGAGCGCACCCACCACGCGCGCGGTGAGGGTGCCGTCGAGCACCGCCTGCCGGTAGGTGTGCCCGTTGTCGGGCACCGCGTCGTACGCGCCGACGATCGCGTCCTGCCAGCCGGTGATCCCGAGCGCGTGCAGGTAGCGCTGGCCCTCCAGCAGCCCGGCCATCATCTCGGCCGGCCCGGGCTTGGGCACCAGCCGTTCGACCAGCGCCATCGCCCCCTCGTGCAGGGTGCCGGTCGGGCGACCGTCGGCGTCGCGCTCGATCCGCCCGCTCTCGGGGTCGGGGGTCCGCTCGTCCACACCGGCCAGGGCCAGCGCCCGGGAGCTGACCCAGGCGCCGTGGTGGTCGCGGTTGACGAGGTACGCCGGCCGGTCGCCCACGGCGGCGTCGAGTGAGGCCGCGGTCGGCGTGCCGCCCGGGAAGGCCGCCATCTCCCAGCCGGCGCCGACGATCCAGTCCAGCTCCGGCCGCGCAGTCGGCGTATGCGCGGATGCACTCGAGGTACGCCGGCTCACCCTTCGCACCGGTCAGGTCGCAGGTACGACGCTCGATGCCACCCTGGATCGGGTGCGCGTGCGCGTCGGTGAAGCCGGGCACCAGCAGCCCGCCCTGCAGGTCCACCGTCGCGGCGCCCGGTCCGGCCCGCTCGCGGGTCTCGGGTCCGCCGACGGCGAGGATCGCACCGTCACGTACGACGACGACGCCGTCCGGGCCGTCGACACCGAGCACCCGGCCGCCGGACAGCACGAGGTCGGTCATGCGAGCTCGACGTACGTGCGCGGGACCCGGGCCCCGATCCGGGTGACGATCTCGTAGTGGATGGTGTCGAGCGCCTCCGCCCAGTCGTGCGCACGCGGCTCGCCGTCCGTGCCCGGCCCGAACAGCACCGCCTCGTCGTCGTCGCCGACGTCGAGGTCGCCGACGTCGACCACGAACTGGTCCATGCAGACCCGACCGCTGATCCGGAACTGCCGGCCGTTGACCGCGACGGGTGCGGTGTTGGACGCGTGACGCGGCACCCCGTCGCCGTACCCGAGCGGCACCAGGGCGAGCGTGGTCTCGCGGTCGGTCGTGTAGGTGTGGCCGTAGGAGACGCCCTCGCCGGCCCGGACGCGCTTCACGTTCGCCAGGGTCGCGCGCAGGGTCATCGCCGGCACCAGCCCGTGGTCGCCCTCGACCGGGGAGAGGCCGTAGATCCCGATGCCCGCGCGCACCAGGTCGAAGTGGGTCTCGCGGCAGGGTCAGGGCCGCCGCCGAGTTGCCGAGGTGGCGCCAGCGCACCGGCAGTCCGGCGGCCTCCGCATGCGCGAGTGCCTCCCGGTAGCGCGCGAGCTGGCGCTCGACCGACGGGTGTCCGGGCTCGTCGGCGCAGGCGAGGTGGCTCCACACGCCGGTCGCCTCGACGCCCTCGGTCGCGCCGGCCTCGCGCACGAGGTCGGCCCAGACGGCGTCGTACGCGCCGTTGCGCGAGAGCCCGGTGTCGGCCTTGAGCTGCACGTGCGCCGTGGTCCCGGTCTCGCGGGCGGCGGCGCCGACCAGGCGCAGCTGCCGGACGCTGTTGACCGAGATGTCGACCCCGGCGGCGACGGCGTCGCGGAGCCCGTCGTACTCGCCCACGGTCCAGAGCCAGGCCAGCACCGGGGTGTCGATCCCGGCGGCGCGCAGCGTGAGCGCCTCCTCGAACGTCGCGGTGCCCAGCCAGGCGGCGCCGCCGGCCAAGCGCGGCGCGAGCCGACGGGAGGATGCCGTGGCCGTAGCCGTCGGCCTTGACCACCGCCATCACCTCGGCGGAGGTGCCGGCCCGGAGCGTCGTGACGTTGTCACGGATCCGGTTCAGGTCGACCCGGGCCTCCGCGCGCAGCACGCGGTCAGTCTGTCAGAGGTGCGCCCGTGGGCCCTTCGGGATCCGGTGTCGGGGCTCGGAGTGCGGCAGTCGGAGTCGGCTTGGGCGTCGGAGTCGGCTTCGGCGTCGGCTTCGGCGTCGGCTTCGGGCGTCGGCTTCGGCTTGGGCTTCGGCTTCGGCTTGGGTGTCGGCTTGGGCTTCGGCTGTCGGCTTCGGCTTGGGCTTCGGGGCTCGGGCTTCGGCTTCGGCTTGCGGCCGGCCTTCGCCTTGCGCGCGCCTTCGCCTTGGCCTTGCGCGCCTTCTTCGCCGCCTTGGCTGCGTCCTTCTCGGCCTGCTTCTCGGCCTTGAGCAGCGCCTCGATCTCGGGGTGCGGCACCGGGCTCGTGAGCAGCGACGGCACACCGGCCGTGTGCGCACGGAACCAGCCGCCGTGCCAGCCGGTGGTCAGCTTCTTGCGCTGCGCCTTGGTGCACAGCAGGTTGCCGTCGTACGGGCCGGTGAGCCACTGCGTCATCACCACCGGGCCGTCCGTGAACGGCCGCGCGCACGCCTCGCGGGCCCGGTCGATGCCGCCGAGGCCGACCGCCACCCACTGCGGCAGCTTGGTGCGCCAGTTGTTCGTGATCATCCACCAGTAGCCACCGGTGGAGTAGACGCCGACGTTCTTGCCGGCCTTGCGCAGGGTCTGTCACCCAGCCCTTGAGCACGGCGACGTTGGCGGTCGTGTTCGCTGCTCCAGAGCGTGCCCTGCGCCGACTCCTCGACGTCGAGCCACCAGCTCTTCGTCGTCGCGTGGACCCGGCGCGCCTCGGCCAGCGCGTGCCTTGGCCTGGGCCACGCCGGCCGCGAACCCCTGCTTCGAGGAACCCGCAGACGGGCTGTTCGGCACGACGTACAGGCCGACCTTCAGGTGCTGGCTGCGCGCCCACCTGACCTGGTCGGCGAGGCACGGGCTGACGCTGCTCGCGTGGCCGTCGGTCAGGCCGATCACCGCGAAGTCGAGCTTGATCTCCGGCAGCGTGACGCCGCACTGCGGCCAGGACACGTCCATGCCGTAGCGCTGCCCGGCCACGGGCTCGCGCTCGTGGCTCCGGGTGGCGAGTGCCGGGACGACGTTGAGCTGGGCGCTCGTCGCAACGGCCGTGCTTGCGCACGGTGGAGTGGACGACGACCCCGGCGGCACCTGCGCGCAGCGCGCCGGCCGGGTGCGCGGCCGCGTTGGCCGGGTCGTGCGAGGCGCCGAAGATCGTGGAGGTCGCCACCAGCGCGGCGACGAGCGCCAGCACGACGCCGGTCGCGCCCTGGGCGGCGGAAGCAGGCGCCGCAGCACGCGGGACGCCGCAGCGGCTCCGGGCGGCGGCGTGCCGCGGTGACACGCGGAATGCGGTGGCGTCGGCCGCGAACGGCCGGGGGTGATCGGACATGCGGCTATGCCTCAGGAGGCGGCGAGAAGATCGCCCGGCTTGTCCGATTCACGCCACGAAGTGAAACAGCGACGGGAGAGCGCGCCGCAGCGGTTTCCGGGACATCGCCCCGGCCCACCGCGGCATTGGTCTGGACCGGTGGCTGCTGGCCCTAGCGGGCGGCGGCCGCCGCGGCTCCTCGTGGGTCGCCGCGCCGGCTCCGGCGCGGTTCTCGTCGCGACGACGAGCCAGCGGTACGGCGGCCGCGATCAGCATGCCGAGGAACGCAGCCGCCGCGCCGACGACGAAGCAGACCCGGAACGCCGACTCGGTCGGCACCGCGAAGCCGCCGAAGTCCGTGGTCGAGCTGGTCAGCAGCATCGCCATCACGGCCGCCGCGACCGTCGTACCCACCGACCGCATGAGGGCGTTGATCCCGACCGCCGAGGCCGCCTCGCGCCGCGGCACGGCGTTGAGGATCAGCGTCGGCATCGCCGCGTAGCCGATCCCGACGCCCGCCGAGGCGATGCACGAGGCGATCAGCAGCTGCACCGGGCTGTTCATCAGGAAGACCGCCACGACGTACCCCATCCCGAGCACGGCCGCGCCCAGCATCAGGGTCCGCTTGGCGCCCCAGACCTCCATCAGCCGGCCGGAGAGCGGCGCGAACAGCATCATCATCAGGCCGCCCGGCGCCATCCAGAGCCCGGCCTCGAGGATCGTCTGCCCGAGCCCGAAGCCGGTCTGCGTCGGCAGCTGCAGCAGCTGGGGCACGACGATCGCCTGCGCCATCATCCCGAACCCGATCGCGACCGCCGCCAGGTTGGTGAGCAGGACCGGCGCCTGGGCGGTGACCCGGAGGTCGCAGAGCGGGTCGGTGACCCGGAGCTCGTACCAGCCCCAGACCAGCAGCACGAGCACGCCGCCGACCAGGAACCCGAGCGTCCGCGGGGAGTCCCAGCCCCAGGTGTTGCCCTTGGAGACGGCGACCAGGGTCGCCACCAGGCCGGCGGCCAACCCCAGCGCGCCGACCACGTCGAACCTGCCGCCGGTGGCGTCGTGGACGTGCGGTACGACGAGCGCCACGCCGATGCTGACCAGCAGGGCCAGGCCGGCGGACATCCAGAACAGCGCGTGCCAGTCGAAGTCCTGCGCCACCCAGGCCGCGAGCGGGAGCCCGATCGCGCCACCGACGCCGAGCGTGGCGCTCATCGCCGAGATCGCGCTCGTGGTCATGTGCGGCGGGGTGATCTCGCGCATCAGGCTGATCCCGACCGGGATGAACCCGGCCGCCAGTCCCTGGAACGCCCGGCCGACGAGCATCGGCATCAGCGAGTCGGCCTGGGCACAGACCAGCGACCCGACCATCAGCAGGGCGGCCGTGACCATCAGCACCCGCTGCTTGCCGAACATGTCGGCCAACCGTCCCGCGATCGGCATCGACACCGCCGCCGCCAGCAGGGTCGAGGTGACCACCCAGCCGGCGTTGGCGGGCGAGGTGTGCAGCAGCTGCGGCAGCTCGGACTGGATCGGGATCACCAGCGTCTGGGTGAGCGCGGCACTGAGCCCGCCGAAGCAGAGCACGATCACGCTGAGGAGGGCCTTCGAGGTCCCCGCCTCCGGGGCAGGGCTCGACACGTCGGAGGTCATGGGGTCCTTCGGAGCAGGCAAGACGGGCAAGATGCTTGCCTTAGTCAACTATGTGCCGAGACCCCGGTCAAATGACCTGCGTCGCGTCAGCTGGCGCGCCGTCGCATCTGCGGGATCGCCAACCGCCGTGGCGTGGCTCGCGACGCCCGCGCGTTGAGCCGGTCGGCGATCGCCCGGGCCTCGGCCCGGTCCACGCACCAGCACACGACGTGCCGGTCGCTGGCCGCCACCACCACGGCGTACAGGCGTGCTCCCCGGACGCACGTCGATGTCGCGTAGGCGCCGGATCCGTCCCCCTGGAAATTCCTCATGTCCGATCACTCCCCCAACCGCGTCACCCCGTTCCCCAACGGTGGTGACCAACTCAGTCCTGAACAGGATCCGCGCCCCGCCTCGGGAAAACCCTGTCCTCGCCTCCGGTGGTCGAGCTTGACGAGGCCCCGGTGCTCCGAGGAGCACCGGGGCCTCCCGGTCGGCGGTCCTGCTACTTGACCTCCGACCTCATCACCAGCCGCAGCCCGAGGATCGCGGGCAGCACCAGCCAGGTCGTCGCCGTGACCGCGACGTTGGCCCACTGCTCACCGGTCAGGGTGCCCTCGAACAGCGCCGCCTGGGCGAAGTTGAGGTCGACCCACGGCTGCAGGTCCCGGAACCAGTCCTGGCTCGGTGGCCAGGATGCCGGAGATGGTCGGCAGCAGGAGCGCGTAGACGAAGTACGCCACCAGCGCCGCCGGCCGAGCTGCGGATCAGCATCCCCAGCATGGTGCCGGTGAGCAGGCAGAGCAGGCTGCCGAGCACGATGTTGACGCCCTCGGCGACCGACACGTCCCACACCGGCGTGGTGCCGGCGATCGCGGTCCCGACCAGGTTGCCGACCGCGCCGGTCACGAAGGCGAACAGCATCGACGCCGACGCCCACCGCGACCGACGCGATCACCTTGGCCCGCATGACGCGGCTGCGGTGCGGCACCAGCGTGAACGTGGTCAGGCCGGTGCGCTGGCTCCACTCGCCGGTGATCGCCAGCACGGCGATGATCGGCAGGACGACCGTCATCGGGAAGCCGATCGCCTTGGCGAAGGTGTAGTAGGTGAGGTCCTTGTCCGGCGCGAAGGCGATCGTCGCCGACCATGGTCAGGAGCCCGGTGATGCCGATGCTCGCCAGCAGCCAGAAGCCGGAGCGGGTGTCGAACATCTTGCGCAGCTCGACGCTGACGACGCGCGAGAGGGGCACCTCCGCGCGGACGGCGCGCTGCTCGCGGACGGTGTCGACGGTGATGGTGCTCATGCCGCTTTCCTTTCTCGTTGGGTGTCGGCGGTGAGCTCGAGGAACTTCTCCTCGAGGCCGCCGTCGGCGGTGCGGAGCTCGGTGAGGGGGACGCCCGCGTCGAGGGCGACGCGGCCGACCCGGCCCGCGTCCGCGTCGGTGCGGAGGGTGCCGTCGCCGGGGGCGGTCGTGTCCAGCCCGGCGGCGTCGAGGGCGAGCCGCAGGGCGTGCATGTCGGCGGCGCGTACGACGGTGCCGGCGGCCTGCAGGAGCTCCGCCTTGGAGCCCTGCGCAGACGATCCGGCCGTTGCCGATCATCACGATCTCGTCGGCGATGACCTCGATCTCGTGGAGCAGGTGCGAGGACAGCAGGACGGTCCCGCCCTGGTCCGCGTAGCCGCGCAGCAGGTCGCGCATCCAGCGGATGCCGGCCGGGTCGAGCCCGTTGGCGGGCTCGTCGAGGATCAGCACGGCCGGGTCCCCGATCAGCGCGGCCGCGATGCCGAGCCGCTGGCGCATGCCGAGCGAGTAGTTGCCGACCCGGCGGTTCGCCTCGGTGTCGGTGAGGCCGACCAGCTCGAGCATCTCGGCGACGCGACGGCCCGGCAGGCCCATCATCCGCTGGGCGATGGTGAGGATCTCGCGACCGGTGCGGCCGGCGTGCTGGGCCGAGGCGTCCAGCATCACGCCGACCTCGACGCCCGGGTTGGGCAGGTCGGAGAACCGGCGGCCGGCGATGGTGGCGCTGCCCGAGGTGGGCGTGGTGAGGCCGACCATCATCCGCATCGAGGTGGACTTGCCGGCGCCGTTCGGGCCGAGGAAGCCGGTCACCCGGCCCGCGCGGTGCGACGAAGCTGATGTCGTCGACCGCGGTGGTCTTGCCGTACTTCTTGGTAGGGAATCGATGGTGATCATCGGCGACGCTCCTTGGTGGTTGAGTGGATGCCTCAACGCTAGGAACGCAGGCGGTCCGAGCGCGTCGTCGCGAGGTCGCGTCCCGAGGGCGACGTACCGACGACGCGCGGGTCCTCCTCAGGTAGGACCCGGAGGACCGGACGTGTCGAAGAGGCCGGTCTGGTAGGCGAGCACGATCGCCTGCGCGCGGTCGCGCAGGTCGAGCTTCTGCAGCAGCCGGGTGACGTGCGTCTTGACGGTCGTGTCGCTGATGAAGAGCTCGCGCGCCGATCTCGGCGTTGGAGAGGCCGCGCGTGATCAGGCGGAACACCTCCATCTCCCGGGCGGTCAGGGTGTCCACCGCCGCGGGCGGAGCCTGCCGGTGCAGGCGGGTGAAGTGCTGGATCACGCGTCGGGTGACGGCGGGGGAGAGCAGCGCCTCTCCCCCGGCGATGGTCCGGACGGCGGCGATCAGCTGCTCGGGCGGGTCGTCCTTGAGCACGAACCCGCTCGCGCCGGCCCGCAGCGCCTCGTAGACGTACTCGTCGAGGTTGAAGGTGGTCAGGACCAGGACCCGCGCCGCCGGGTCGGCCGCCAGGATCCGCCGGGTCGCCTCGAGCCCGTCGAGCTCGGGCATCCGGATGTCCATCAGGATCACGTCGGGGTGGAAGCGCGCCGCCTGCGCCACCGCCTCGAGGCCGTTGCTCGCCTCCGCCACGACCTCGATGTCGGGCTCGTCGGCGAGCAGCAGCCGGAACCCGGCGCGCACCATCGACTGGTCGTCCACCACGAGCACCCGGATCGTCATGCGTCACCGCCGTCGTCCAGCGGGAGCCGCACCCGGAGCACGAAGCCGCCGGCGCGGCCGGCGCCCGCGGTCATCTCCCCGCCGTAGATCTTGACCCGCTCGCCGATGCCGACGAGGCCGTGGCCGGACCGCCGTTGCGGTCGGCGGGCTGCCGCGGCCGTCGTCGCGCACCTCGAGCCGGAGGTCGGCGGCGCCGTAGTGCACGTCGACCTCGGCGTGCTCGGCGCTGGGCGTGCTTGAGGGTGTTGGTGAGGCCCTCCTGCAGGATGCGGTACGCCGAGAGGTCGAGGCCGGGCGGCAGCGGCGACCGGCTCGCCGTGGACGTCGTACCTCGCACGGCCAGCCCGGCCGCCCGTACGTCGTCCACGAGCGCGTCGAGGTCGTCGAGCCCGGGGTGCGGCAGCAGCTCGAGCTCGTCGCCCTCGTGCCGCATCGCGTTGAGCAGGCGGCGCATCTCCGCGAGCGCGGTGCGGCCGGCCTGCTCGACGTTGCTGCAGCGCGTCGCGGTCCTCGGTGTCGGTCTCGCGGCATCCGGTGCCGCACCGCGCCGACCTGGAGCACCATCACGCTCACGGCGTGGGCGACGACGTCGTGCAGCTCCCGCGCGATCCGCCCGCGCTCCTCGGCCACCGCGACCCGGGCCGCCGCCTCCCGCTCCCGCTCGGCCCGGATCGCGCGCTCCTCGGCGGCCTCGGTCTGCTCGGCGCGCTCCCGCAGCGCGAAGCCGACGAGCCAGCCGAGCGCGAACAGCACCGGGGTGAAGACGAGCTCGCCGGCGGCCCGTGTCGGGCCCGTTGTAGACGACGATCGCCGCGGACCGCCGAGCACGATCGCCAGGCCGACGCGTGCCTGCCGCACCTGCGCGCAGGTTGCCCAGCAGCAGGGCAGCGCCCATCCCGGCGACGAAGACGCCGTCGTTGTCGACGATCAGCCGGCCGTCCACGAACGACAGCGCCGCACTGACCAGCCACGTGGCGGCCGGCGCGGCGAACGGGAAGCGGCGCCGCCCGAGCAGGGCGAGGATCACGCCGCGCGACCGCCAGCACCTCGAACCACAGCAGCACGCCGGTCGGGTGGCCCGGGTCGTCGCGCAGCGCCGTACCCAGCGCAGCCGCGACCGCCGCGACCACGATCAGGAGGTCGAGACCGTACCTCGAGAAGAACAGCCAGGCTCGGCTCACGCGGTCAAGGTACGCCAGCCCGGGCCTGGTCCTCGTCCTACCAAAGGAGGACCCCCGGTGGTCGAGCCGCCTCCCGGTGGTCGAGCCTGTCGAGACCCTCAGACCGCGAACAGCTGCCCGAGGTCCCGGAACGCCTTGAACTCCAGCGCGTTGCCCGACGGGTCGAGGAAGAACATCGTCCACTGCTCCCCCGGCTCGCCCTCGAACCGGACGTACGGCTCGATCACGAAGTCCGTGCCGGCGTCGGTCAGCCGCTGCGCGAGCTCCTGGAACCGGTCGACGTCGAGCACCAGCCCGAAGTGCGGCACCGGCACCTCGTGGCCGTCGACCGGGTTGGTGCCCGCGACCGCGTTGCGGTGGTCGTCGACCTGGTGCGTGACCACCTGGTGCCCCTCGACGTTCCAGTCCGTCCAGCGGGTGTCCGAGCGGCCGCGGCCGAACCCGAGCACCTCGCCGTAGAAGTGCCGTGCCGCCTCGATGTCGTGCACCGGGATCGCGAGGTGGAAGGGAGGGCGCGCGGAGGAGGACATGTGCGCCTGTCTACCGCGCTCGACGTTCACAGCAAAACTCGTCGGTCAGCGGCACCAGGCGTATCCAGGCCCGATCCGAACACTTGCCGCCAGTGCGTCGGAGCAGACGCAGTGGCTAGGGCACCATCCAGCTGAGCACAGGGGTGGCCTGCAGCCCCACGATTGCGCACATCAGGACCAGCAGCAGCAGACTCCAGCCGATGACCTTGCGGAAGATCACGCCCTCGTTGCCCGACAGCCCGACCGCGGCCGCGGCGATGGCGAGGTTCTGCGGGCTCACCATCTTGCCGAGCACACCGCCGGAGGAGTTCGCGGCCGCCATGAGCACCGGGTCGAGCCCCGCCTTGGTCGCCGCCTGCACCTGCAGGGCGCCGAACAGCGAGTTCGACGACGTGTCGGATCCGGTGACAGCCACGCCGATCCACCCGAGGATGGGCGAGATCAGCGCGAAGGCCCCACCGGACCCGGCCAGCCAGACGCCCAGCGACGTCGTCTGGCCCGACAGGTTCATCACGTAGGCCAGGCCCAGCACCGCCATGACGGTGATGATCGCCGAGCGCAGCTCCACCAAGGTCGCGACGTACGTCTTGAGAGCCCGGGCCGGCGACACCTTCAAGATCACCATCGTGATCAGCCCCGCGATGATCAGCAGGGTGCCGGCGGCCGGCAGCCAGTTGAACTTGAACTGGGTCGGCACCGGGTCGCCCGCGGCGTTGAGGATGTCGAGCCCCGGCCAGTCGAACAGGTAGGTCCACGGCGCCTTGGCCAGGTAGTCCACGACGGCCGGGATGTTGGTGATCGAGAAGATCACGATGATCACGAGGTACGGCGCATAGGCCCTCATCACGTCGCCCCGGTTGTCGACCGACAGCTGGCGGGCCCCGCCGCCGGCCGCTGCCCCCGCGCCGAGGCCTTCTCCCGTGCCTGCACCGCGCGTGGTGGTCGCGCCACTCCCGGCGCCGACCCGCGAGGACTCGCTGGAGGCGCCCGCGTGGACGCGCTCCTCCTCGCTGACCCGCTCGGCCGTCAGCACCTCGGCCGGCTGCCACACCCGCAGCAGCAGGACCACCGAGCCGGCCGACAGCAGCGACGCGACGATGTCGGTGAGCTGGACGGAGAGGTAGTTCGCCGTCACGAACTGGGCGAGGCCGAACACCGTGCCCGCCACCATGGCCGGCAGCCAGGTCTGGCGCACGCCGCGCCGGCCGTCGACGATCAGCACCAGGATGAGCGGCACGAACAGCGCGAGGATCGGTGTCTGCCGCCCGACCATCGACCCCAGCGAGTCCAGAGCGTTGGCGTCGGAGAGTCGCGGGTCGTTGCTGACCCCGGCGGCGATCGGCGCCAGCGTCACGATCGGGATCGCCAGCGCGCCGAAGGCGACCGGCGCGGTGTTCGCCACCAGCGCGACGGTCGCGGCCTTGATCGGCTTGAATCCCAGCGACATCAGCATGACGACCGAGATCGCGACCGGTGTGCCGAACCCGGCGAGCGCCTCGAGCAGCGCACCGAAGCAGAAGGCGATGATGATCGCCTGGATCCGCTGGTCGGGGCTGACCTTCTCGAAGGAGAGGCGCAGCACCTCGAAGTGGCCCGACGCCACGGTGAGGTTGTAGATCCACACCGCGTTGATCACGATCCACAGGATCGGGAAGAAGCCGAACAGGGCGCCGTTGACCGCGGCGCTGAGTGCCTGGCCCGCGGGCATCCCGAACAACGCGACCGCAACCACGATGGCGGCCGCGAGGGCGACCAGACCGGAGATCCAGGCCCGCACCTTGAGCCCGCCCAACAGGACGAACAGGACCGCCAGCGGGATCAGGGCGCACATGGCACTGAGGAACAGCGAGTCACCGACTGCTTGGGTGTCTTGCTGGAACTGGTCGAACATGGTTCAACTCCGTTGGCCGTAGCGGGTTATCCAGGGGTCAGGGTGTTCGCGGGCAGCCCACGGAACGAGGCGTCGAGGACCTCGACGGTGTGGGCCATCCCCATCGGGTGGCCGGACCGCTCGATCGCCGAGGTGACCTGCATCAGGCAGCCCGGGTTGGCGGTCACCAGCACCTGCGCGCCGGTCGCCACGATGTTGGCCGCCTTGCGGTCGCCGAGCTCGCGGGCCGGCTCGGGGTTGATGATGTTGTAGATGCCGGCGGAGCCGCAGCACAGCTCCGGCTCGGCGATCTCCTTGAGCTGCAGCCCCGGTATGGCATTGAGCAACGTGCGCGGCTGGGACCGGACGCCCTGGGCGTGCGCCAGGTGGCACGCGTCGTGGTAGGCGATGGTCAGCTCGAGCGGGTGCCGCGGCGCGACGGGGCCGAGCTCGGCGAGGATCTCCGAGACGTCGCCGACCTTCTCGGCGAACGCCCGCGCCCGATCGGCGTAGGCCGGGTCGTCGGCCAGCAGCTCGGCGTACTCCTTCATCGTCGAGCCGCAGCCAGCGGCGTTGACCACGATGCGCTCGACGCCGGTCGCCTCGAAGGTGTCGACGAGGTGACGGGCGAACCCCTGCGCCTCCTCCTCGCGGCCGTTGTGCACCGACAGCGCACCGCAGCAGCCCTGCTGCGGCGGCACGACCACGTCGCAGCCCTCGGCCTGCAGCACGCGGGCGGTGGCGGCGTTGACGCCGGGGAAGAACGCCCCCTGCACGCAGCCGGTCAGCAGGCCGACCACCGCGCGGCGCTCGCCGGTCGCCGCGATGCGCTCGGGCAGCTTGTCGGGCTTGCCCAGCCGGGGGGCGAGGTTCTCCATGGCGGCCAGCTGCGGCGAGAGCTTCTCCAGCAGGCCGGTGGCCCGGATCCGTCGGTCGAGGCCGGACCGTTGGAAGGCACGCAGCGGCCCGCGGACCAGGCGCAGCCGCCTCGGGTGCGGAAACAGCGCGAAGATCAGCGCCCGCAGCGCCTTGTCGCGGCGGGTCCGCTCGTGGCGCCGCTCGACCTGGGCCCGGGTCTGCTCGATGAGCCGGTCGTACTGCACCCCGGACGGGCACGCGGTGACGCAGGCCATGCAGCCAAGGCACCGGTCCCAGTGCTGCACCATCGAGTCGGTCATCGGCTCGCCCTCGAGGCCCTGCTTCATCAGGTGGATGCGGCCCCGGGGCGAGTCCATCTCCTCGCCCCACAAGACGTAGGTCGGGCAGGTCGGCAAGCAGAACCCGCAGTGCACGCAGTCGCCGATCAGCGCCGCGTCGGGCGGGTGGTGCTCGTCGAACGCGCCGCCCGGCGCGGGGGTGCCCAGGTCGACGATGCTGCCCATCTTGCCGAGCTCGCCGTGCTCCTGCTTCTGGTCAGTCACTCAGATGCCTCCGACGAATCGTCCCGGCGCGAGCCGGTGGTCCGGGTCGAACTGGTCCTTCACGCGCCGCATCAGCTCGAGGGCCGGAACGGCCCCCCACACGTCGACGGCCTGCTTGACCTCGCGTGGTGCGTCGACGACGACCGCCGCCCCCTGGTGCCGCGCACATGTGGCGCGCAGCCGCTCCACGGCCTCCACCGCCCGTTCTGCGTCGGCGACCGCCGCGTACAGCACGCCGGTCCCTCCCGATCCGCGCACCGAGGCACCAACCTCGCGGGCGGTCCGCAGCACGTCGCGCAGCCCCGAGAGCACGCATGTCAGCTTCAGCCCGGTCTCCCCGGGCTGCCACGGGTACGACGACCAGCTGACCGGCGCGTGCTCGGCGACCTCGGCGTGCTCGCCGAGCAACTGGCGCGTCGTGCGGACCCGACCCTCGACACCCTCGGCCTTCCCGCCGAGCAGCACCGTGACGGTGGCGCGCCCATCGACGGGCTGGTCGACCTCCACCGCGGCCGGCACCACCTGCGCGTGTACGACGGACTGCACCGCGTCGTGCGCCGCGGCCGGGTCGTCGACCTCGATCCAGACCCACCGCTGCACAGGGGGGTCAGGGTGGAGCCGGAACAACGCCTCGGTGACGACCGCGAGGGTGCCGAACGATCCGATCATGAGCTTGCCCAGGTCGTAGCCCGCGACGTTCTTCACCACGCGGCCGCCGGCCTTGGCCACCACGCCGTCCGCGCGGACCACCGTGATCCCGATGAGCAGGTCGCGGGCGGTGCCCACCAGCACCCGCTGAGGACCGGAGGCGTTGGTGGCCAGCGTGCCGCCGACACTGGCGCCGGGCACCGTCTCGTCGAGCACGAGCCGTTGCCCCTCCTTGCCGACCAAGGCCTGCAGTTCGGCGAGCCGGACGCCCGCCTGGGTCTCGACGATCAGGTCACCGGCCTGGTGGTCGAGCACCTGGTCCATCGCGCCGAGGTCCACGAGCACGTCGGCCGAGCTGGGCGGCATGCCCCACGTCATCTTGGTGCCGCGGCCACGCGGGACCACGGTGAGGCCGTGCGCCGCCGCTGCCCGGAGCACCTCGGAGACCTGCTGCGTCGAGGTCGGGCGGGCGACCAGGCCCGGCACGACCTGGTCGACGATGTCGTCCTCACCGCCGGTGCGGACGTCCTCGCACGCGGAGGTGACGGACTCGCGGGCGGCGTCGTCCATCGGGTCGCGCATGGCTCCTCAGAACACCTCCGCCAGGCCGGCTTCCTGCAGCGGGTGGGCGCCCTTGTGACGGCCGGGGACCTCTCCGCACAGCCGCGGCGTCGGGAACACCTTGCCGGGGTTGGAGATGTTGTCGGGGTCGAAGGCGCAGCGCACCATCTGCATGGTGTCGAGGTCATCCTCGTCGTACATGCGGGGCATGTACTTCGCCTTGTCCACCCCGACGCCGTGCTCGCCGGTGATGGAGCCGCCGTGCTCGATGCAGAGGTCGAGGATCGCGCCGCTGACCCGCTCGGCGGCCTCGCTCTCGCCCTCCTTCGACTCGTCGAAGAGCACCAGGGGGTGCAGGTTGCCGTCGCCGGCGTGGAAGACGTTGGCGACCCGGACGCCCGAGGTGCCGGACAGGTCGGCGATGGCCCGCAGCACCTCGGGCAGCGCGGTGCGCGGGATGACGCCGTCCTGCACGATGTAGTCGGGGCTGATCCGGCCGACCGCCGCGAACGCCGACTTGCGGCCCTTCCAGATCAGCGCCCGGTCGGCGGGGTCGGTGGCGAGCCGCTGCTCGAACGCGCCGTTCTCGGCGCACAGCCGCTCGACCTCGTCGTACTCCTGCGCCACCTCGACCGCCGCGCCGTCCAGCTCGATCACGAGGACCGCGCCGGCCCCCTCGGGGTAGCCGCACCGCACGGCCTCCTCGGCCGCCTCGATCGCCAGCGCGTCCATCATCTCGATGGCCGCCGGCAGGATGCCGGCCGAGATGATCGCCGACGTGGCCGCACCCGCCTGGTCGGTGCTCTCGAAGCCCACCAGGACGGTCCGGACCTCCTCGGGCAGCCGCACCAGCCGCACGGTGGCCGACGTGACGATGCCGAGCGTTCCCTCCGAGCCGACCACCGCACCGAGCAGGTCGTAGCCGGGGGCGTCCGGGGCGCCGCTACCCAGCTCGACGACCTCGCCCTGCGGCGTGACGAACTCGGCGCCGAGGACGTGGTTGGTGGTGAAGCCGTACTTCAGGCAGTGCGCGCCGCCGGAGTTCTCCGCGACGTTGCCGCCGATGGAGCAGATCTGCTGGCTCGACGGGTCGGGGGCGTAGTAGTAGCCCGCGGGGGTGGCGGCGCGGGTGACGTCGAGGTTGATCACACCGGGCTCGACCACCGCGCGCTGGTCCTCACGCCGGACCTCGCGGATCGCGCGCATCCGCGACGTCACGATCAGCACGCCGTCCTTGTGCGGCAGCGCCCCGCCCGAGAGCCCGGTGCCCGAACCCCGTGCTACGATAAGGGATCTGGTGCTCGGCGCAGGCCGTCACGACCGCGGCCAGCTGGGCGGTGTCCTCGGGGATCACCACCAGCGCGGGCGTCACGCGGTAGTGCGCGAGGCCGTCGCACTCGTAGGTGCGCAGCCGCGCGTGGTCGCTGATGACCGCATCGTCGGGGAGCAGCTGCCGGACCCGGGCGACCACCTTGTCCAGCGCAGCTCCGCTCGCGGCCGCCACCGTCATCGGGAGCCCGTCAGCTCGCGCTGCTTGCGGCTGGCTCGGCGCCTGTGCAGGATCGGCTCGGTGTAGCCGCTGGGCTGCTCGAGGCCCTCGAACACCAGCGCCCGCGCGGCCAGGAACGCGTCACCGTCGAAGTCCGGCGCCATCGGGGTGTACGTCGGGTCGCCGGCGTTCTGCTCGTCGACCACCTTCGCCATCCGCCGCAGGGTCTCGTCGACCTGCTCGGGGGTGACCACCCCGTGGTGCATCCAGTTGGTGACGTGCTGGGCCGAGATGCGGCAGGTGGCCCGGTCCTCCATCAGCGGCTCGCCGGTGATGTCGGGCACCTTGGAGCACCCGACGCCCGCGTCGATCCAGCGGACGACGTACCCGAGGAGGCTCTGCAGGTTGTTGTCGATCTCGGCCTGCCGGTCCTCCTCCGACCACGAGTCCGGGTCCCCCAGCGGGATCGTCAGCAGGTCGGCCCGGGTCGACCGGCGGCCGCCCTTCAGCTCCTCCTGCCGGGCCCGCACGTCGACCTGGTGGTAGTGGAGCGCGTGGATGGTGGCCGCCGTCGGCGAGGGCACCCAGGCGCAGCTGGCGCCGGCCTCAGGGTGGCCGATCTTGGTGGCCAGCATGTCGGCGAGGCTGTCCGGCGCGGCCCACATGCCCTTGCCGATCTGGGCCCGGCCGAGCAGCCCGCACTCCAGGCCGATGTCGACGTTGGAGTCCTCGTAGGCCTTGATCCAGGTCTCGGACTTCATGTCGCCCTTGCGCACCATCGGGCCGGCCAGCATCGAGGTGTGGATCTCGTCGCCGGTGCGGTCCAGGAAGCCGGTGTTGATGAAGGCCACCCGCTCGCGCGCCGCCGCGATGCACGCCTTGAGGTTCAGCGAGGTGCGCCGCTCCTCGTCCATGATGCCGACCTTGATCGTCAGCGGCGGCAGGCCCAGGACCTCCTCGACCCGGCTGAACAGCTCAGTCGTGAACGCGACCTCGTCGGGGCCGTGCATCTTCGGCTTGACGACGTACATCGACCCGGTGCGGGAGTTGCCCAGCCGGGACTCCCCACGGAGGTCGACCATGCTGCCCAGGCCGCACATGAGCGCGTCGAGGATGCCCTCGGGCACCTCGTTGCCGTCGCGGTCGAGCACCGCGTCGGTGGTCATCAGGTGGCCGACCTGACGGATGAACAGCAGCGCCCGGCCGTGCAGCGTGACCGTCCCACCGTCGGGCGCGGTGCAGGTGCGGTCGGGGTTCATCGCCCGGGTGAAGGTCTTGCCGTTCTTGGTGACCTCCTCCTCGAGCGTGCCCTGCATCAGCTTCAGCCAGTTGCGGTAGCCCACGACCTTGTCCTCGGCGTCGACGGCCGCGACGGAGTCCTCGAGGTCCATGATCGTGGAGACCGCCGACTCCAGCACCAGGTCCTTGACCCCGGCGGCGTCGGTGCTGCCGATGGAGTCCTCCGGGTCGATGGCGATCTCCACGTGCAGGCCGTGGTGGACCAGCACCACCGCTTCGGGTGCGCTCGCCTCGCCGCGGTGACCGACGAGCTGGGACGGGTCGGCGAGCCGGACCGCCTCGCCCTTCACGGCTACCGCGAGGCCTTCAGCGTCGACGGTGTACGACGTGGCGTCGGCGTGCGAACCGGAGGCGAGCGGGAAGTGGTCGTCGAGGAAGGCGCGGCCGCGGGCGATGACCTCGGCCCCGCGGACGGTGTTGTAGCTGGAGCCCGGCGCGAGGTCGCCCTCGCGCGGCACCACGTCGGAGCCGTACAGCGCGTCGTAGAGCGAGCCCCAGCGGGCGTTCGCGGCGTTGGTGGCGAACCGGGCGTTCAGCAGCGGCACCACCAGCTGCGGCCCAGCGATGCGGGCGACCTCGTCGTCCACGTTGTCGGTGGTGACCTGCACGTCGTCGGGCTCGTCGAGGAGGTAGCCGATCTCGGTCAGGAACGCGGTGTACTCCTCCGCGTCGGGCCGGCCGGGATGCGCGCGGTGGAAGTCGTCGATGCGGGCCTGCAGCTCCTCGCGCCGCGCGATCAGCTCGCGGTTGCGCGGCGCCAGGTCGTGGACGATCGCGTCCAGGCCCGCCCAGAACGCGTCCGGATCGACCCCCGAGCCCGGGAGCGCCTCCTCGGTCACGAAGCGGTGCAGGCTCTCGGCCACGCCGAGCCCGCCGATCTGGACTCTGTCGACCATGGCGAACCTCCGAGATTGCACATCGTGGACCTGGTGTTCTGCCCACTTCGAACCCTAGGAGGAATGAGGCGGAGGGGAAACGCCCCCAGGGGGTGTGACGAGTCCACTCCGCGACACGGACCGTCGCGTCCGCCGGTCAGCCGGCGATCGCGAACCCGCTCCCGGTGACGGCCTCGCTGCAGACGGCCTCGTCCTGGTCCCCGGTGCCGCCGCTGGCCCCCAGCGCGCCGAGGAGCGTGCCGTCGCGGTAGACCGGCACCGCTCCGGTCTGCGGCGTGAACCGCCCGTGGGTCATCGAGGTGATGGCCTGCGCGAAGTTCGGCATCGGCGCCATCTTCTGCTTCTGGGCGTCGCTCGGGACGCCGTACGCCGCCGCGGTCCAGGCCTTGCCCTGGGCGACGTCGGCGCTCACCCACGGTGCGCCGTCCATCCGGACGAAGGCGAGCAGATGGCCGCCGGCGTCCATCACGGCGAAGGACATCGCCAGACCCTGGTCGGCGGCGGCGGCGCGGGCAGCGGTGCAGAGGCCGGTGGCCTCGTCGAGAGTCAGCATGCGGCCAGTGTGCCCGGAACTGACGCTGAGGGGCTCCCTCCGCTCGAACGTGAGGGCCGCACCGGCGCGGTCGACCAAGGTCGCGAACCGCGACGCCGTACTGCCAGATCTGACGGTTCGTTCGCATGTGACGCTTTCCCGGATGCCGGATACCCAGACGCTTCGGACCGCAACCGGCGGACGGTGACCAAAGTGGCGGCCCCGCTGACCGTGTGGATGCAGGCACCCGCCGAAGTTTCGGCTTATTCTGGGCGACCAGCAGTGAGGGCCGGTTGGTCGCTTTCGCTCGGGAGTCGATCTGGGGGTCACCTTGGGCCTTGTTGCGCGGGAGTCGTCGCCACCACTCCCGCGTTTGACGCCGAGGGCGGACGTGCAGGGGCTGCGCGCTGTCGCAGTGGCGATGGTGATTTTCGACCACGCGGCCGTGCCGTGGCTGCGAGGCGGATTCGTTGGCGTTGACGTCTTCTTCGTCGTCTCCGGGTTCCTCATCTCATCGTTGCTGCTGCATGAGGTGACCGCTACGGGTCGTGTCCGTATCGGCCACTTCTACGCTCGCCGGGCGAGACGGATACTTCCAGCGGCCACCGTGGTCCTCGTCGCCACCTCCGTGTTCGCGGCCGTCGAGCTCTCGACGACCAAAGTGGTTGAGATCGTCCAGGACGTGCGTTGGGCTGCGTTCTTCGCCGCCAACGTGCACTTCGCCCGGCTCGGCACGGACTACTTCGAGCAGGACCGCGCCGTGTCGCCGGTGCAGCATTTCTGGTCCCTGGCGGTGGAGGAGCAGTTCTACCTGGTCTGGCCGGCCTTGCTCCTTGTGGTCGCGTTGGTGGTCGCAGCTCGCGGCACGCTGAGAGTCGTAACGGTCCTTCTGTGTGTGACCTGGCTGCTGTCGCTGATCTGGTCGGTGGTGCTGACCCCGCGCTCGCCCACGGCATCCTATTTCTCCTCTGCCACTCGTGCCTGGGAGCTGGCAACCGGGGCCCTGCTCGCGCTGGCCGGGCACCTGCTCCCTCATATACCCCGGCTGGCCCGCCACGCGCTCTCCGCGCTCGGGCTGGTCGGACTGGTGGTCGCGGCCGTCTCCTACGACGCCTCCACGCCGTTTCCGGGCTGGCACGCGTTGCTGCCCGTGCTGGGTGCGGCCGCGCTGCTCGCCGCTGGGGCGGCGGGCGAGGTGGGAGCGGGCCGGCTGCTGACACTGCCCCCACTTCGCTACCTCGGGGACATCTCGTACTCGCTATACCTTTGGCACTGGCCGGTACTCGTGCTCGGAGCCAAGTACGTCGGCCGCTCCCGCAGCACGACGGAAACGGCGGTGATGCTCGCCGTCGTCCTGGCCCTGTCCGTACTGAGCTACCACCTGGTTGAGAACCCGATCCGGCGGTCGCGGGGACCGATACTGTCCGGCCGGCGCGCGCTAGCGATGTGGCCAGTGGCTCTGGCATCCGTTGTGCTCGCCACCGTATGGGCGGGGACGCACGCGACGAAGGCCTTCCAGGAACGGGTTGCGGGAGCAGGCTCGGCCATCACCCGGGCCCCTGTCGACGGCGCCCCTCCGCGTCCGGTACCCATCGCCAGGCGCCTCGCGAACGCTTCCCGGCTCGTCGACGCCGATGCCCCCATCCCGTTCCCACTGCAGAACCTCGACGGGCTGAAGAAGGACGTCTGGCAGTTCCATTTCACCTGCTACTCGTCCTGGAACGACGTAGGTCACAAGATCTGTCCCCTCGGTGACTCAGACGCCAAGAAGACCGTGGTCCTCTACGGCAACTCGCACGCTGGCATGTGGGCCCGTTCCCTGGGTGCGCTGGGACAGCGCGACGGCTACCGCGTCATTCCGTTGGTGAAGGTCGGCTGCTCCCCCTTCAACGTCGCGCAGAAGCATCAAGGTGCGCCCTACCCCGAGTGCCCGGCGTTCCGCCGCTGGGCACTGCGCCGGATCGACGAGCTCCGTCCAGACGCGGTGGTGCTCGCCCACGGGGGCCAGTTCACCGTTCAGCCGCCGCCGGGCCAAAGCTTCGGTGAGATGTGGACCAACGGCGTCTCCTCGGCGGTACGCCACATGCGCCGCCTCACACCGGAGGTGAAAGTCATCTCCGACATCACCAACCTGGACTTCTCGCCCGACGACTGCATCACCGATCCGGACTCGACGATGTCCTCGTGCCTTGCCCGGGAACAGAAGATCACCCAGGTCGGCAACTCGATCACCCGCCGGGCGAGCGAGCGACTCGGCGCCGACTTCGTCGACGTGACCGGGCTGGTCTGCCTACGGCGCCGATGTCCGATCATCGTCGACCACATCGTGACCTACCACGACGCCGGCCACCTGTCCGAGACGTGGACCAACGCGGTCACCGACGAGTTCGGGCACCTGCTGAACCTGTTCCCTGCTCACCCCTGATGGGCGCGGGTGCGACAACCTCAGCAACAACGACCCCGCGGTGCTTACCTGGATGTCCAGGATGTCTCGGGCGGATCACCTCGACTTCGACGCGCGCGTCAGATTCAGTTCGGCCCGACGGTGCAGGAGTGCACGCTCGCTCTCGTTTCTGGTGCGCGCGGCCGCCTCGGTGAAAGCCTCGCTCGCCTGCGCGTGTAGCCCGGCCCGTTCGAGCAGGTCTCCGCGCACACTCGGCACGAGCGGCGAGTCGCCGAGCACACCGGCGTCCAGCTCCTCCAGCACGGCAAGCCCCGCCCCCGGGCCGAACGCCCGCCCGTACGCGACCGCCCGGTTCACCTCGACGACCGGTCCCGGCGCGGCGTCGGCCAGGACGTCGTACAGGGCCGCGATCCGGCGCCAGCTCGTGTCCTCGGCACGCTCTGCGCGGGCGTGCTGGGCGGCGATCGAGGCCTGCAGGAAGTACTTCCCGACCGGCTTCCCGCGCGCGGCGAGCTGCTCGGCCTGCTGCAGGGCAGCCAGCCCGCGCCGGATCAGCAGCTGGTCCCACCGCGTCCGGTCCTGCGCCTCCAGCAGGACCGGCGCGCCGTGCTCATCGAGTCGGGCGGCCATCCGGGAGCCCTGGATCTCCAGCAGCGCCTGCAGCCCGAGCACCTCGGGCTCGTCGGGGGCGAGTGCGGCCAGCATGCGCGCCAGCCTCATCGCCTCGTTCGCCAGGTCGGGGCGCATCCAGTCCTCGCCTGCGGTGGCTGTGTAGCCCTCGTTGAAGATCAGGTAGATCACGGCCATCACGTCGTCGAGACGCCTGGTCCGCTCCGTCCCCGTGGGCAGCTCGAACTCGGCGTGAGCCGCGGCCAGTGTCTTCTTGGCTCGGGAGATGCGCTGGCCCATGGTGGACTCGGTGGCCAGAAACCCGCGGGCGATCTCGGCGGTGGTCAGTCCTCCGACCAGACGCAGCGTCAGCGCGGCCCGGGACTCGGCAGTCAGGCAGGGGTGGCAGGACAGGAAGATGAGCCGTAGGACGTCGTCCTCGATGTAGTCGACCTGGCCGTCGAGGTCGGGCATCTCCTCCTCCTCTCCCAGGCGGGCGTGTTCGAGATCCGCGACCTTGCGGCGAAGGCTGTCGGCGCGCCGGAAGTGGTCGATGCCGCGCCGCTTCGCGGTGGTCATCAGCCACGCGATCGGGTTCTCCGGGACACCGGTTGCGGGCCACTGCTCGAGCGCGGCCACGAGTGCGTCCTGCGCCAGGTCCTCGGCGAGCTCCACGTCGCGAGTCATCCGGGTGAGAGCGCCGACGAGGCGGGCCGACTCGGCCCGCCACGCGGCGACGATGGCCCCGGTCGGGTCATCCGTACTGCTCCCTGCCGGCACGATGCCAGCGTAGTGAGTCCTGTTCAGTCGCCGGGCGCCTCCGGGCCTGTGGAGATCTGGCGCAGGGTCGAGATCACGGTGACCTCGGGCCAGTGCTTCGCGTGCAGCTCGGCGAACTCCTGCTGGTCGGCCACGGCCTCGTCGAGGGTGTCGTACTGCATGATCGCCCAGCCGCCGACGACCTCCTTGGCCTCGGCGTACGGGCCGTCGACCCGGCTGACCTCGCCCTTTCGGACCACGAAGTTCACGGCGTCCTCAGTCCCGTAAAGCCCGCCGCCGTCGAGGAACACGCCCTTGGCGCTCTGTTCGCCGATGTAGGTGTCCATGGCGTCGAACAGCGCCTGTGGCGGCGTGCCGACGCCCTCTTCCATCCTCACGAATCCCATGAAACGCGGCATCTCGATCACTCCTACTGGTTGCCGGGGAGTTGCTTGTCGCACGTACGTCGAACGGCTGCCACGCTCTTCGACATCGACCATGAACTTTCTTCATACCTGCAGCCATCCTGCGTGACGGCACCGGGTGCAGCAATGCGCCTCCTGTCCGTGAGACGCGTCACGAAGCCGTTCTGCGATTCGGATCTGGGCATCGACGCTGCTTAGACTGTTGGCGCCTCGTCAATTCGGGGCCGCCTCCGGTCACGCCGAGTCCTGTCCACGGAGGTGCCAATGACCCGATGGGCAGGAGCGAGGAACGCGAAGCCTGGCGGTTCGCATCAAGCGGCCGCCCCGGGCTCGAGCCCCATCCCTCCGCAGGCAAATGGAGGAACTGCATGCGTATGCGCACGCTCATATCTGGTGCCCTCATTGCATCTGCAGCGGCCGCCCCGGTGATGGTGTTGGCCGCACCCGCAGACGCGGCGTCGATCAGCACCTGGAACCGGCTCGCGCGCTGCGAGTCTGGTGGCCGGTGGCACATCAACACCGGCAACGGCTACTACGGCGGCCTGCAGATCAGCTCCTCGACCTGGCGCGCGTACGGCGGCCGGCGCTTCTCCCGGCTCCCGAGCCGGGCCACCAAGCTTGAGCAGATCCGCATCGGTGAGCGGATCAAGCACGGGCAGGGTTGGCGGGCGTGGCCCGCATGCTCGTCCCGCATCGGTTTGCGCTGACGTCTCGCGAGCACGGGTGAGAGCACGTCTCACACCGAATAGCCCGCGTCGGCCAGGACGTTGCGACCCACTGCCATGCGGCTGGCCCGCCTCTCCGGCATGGTCGTCCAGTAGTACCAGATCATCAGCGTGATGGAGAGCGCCCAAGCCCGGCCTCGCAGCCAGGTCGCGTCATCGACGCCGAGCTGCCGTCGGAACAATTCCCTGGCGGGAGGATCGAGTACTTCCCAGGCCACCACCAGGTCGACGGTCGGGTCCCCGACCGACAAGCCCCCGAAATCCAGGACCGCGGCCAGCCTCCGTCCCGTACCAACAGGTTCTCGGCCGCCAGATCTCCGTGGTACCACCGCGGCGTCGCACGGTCTGCTGCTCCGGGCAGCCTCATGGCTTCGTCCCAGATCCGCTCGGCGGCGTCGAGGTCGAAACCGAAGTCCTCCAGCGACCGGCAACGCTCGATGTTCTCTCGGGTCGCCCGGTCCATCGTCGCGATCGGCTCGCCGCGGTACGACCGCAGGTCCGGGTTGTTGACCGCCTCTGCGGGTACATCCGCCCGCCTCAGGGCTTCCAGGACCGCGGCAAGGTCCTTGGCCAGATTCTCGCGCTGCGGGTGGACGGATGTCTCCGCATCGACCACCTCAGGGTGCTCACCATCGATCCAGCGGACCACCGACCAGCGTTCGGAATAGTCCCGGTCGGGCTCGAACACGGCAACCACCTCAGGCACGGAAACCGGCAACGTTGGTGCCAGTATCGGCAGCCAGGTCGCCTCTTTCGAGATGGCCGCCGATCCTCCAGGTTGGCGCGGCAGTCGCACGAGGAACTCGTCCCCGAGACGGAACAGCGCGTTCGTCGAGCCGCTCGATGCCAAGCGGCGCACCGGCGCGTCAGCGTAATCCGGCATCACCCGGCCCACCAACGCGCGGACCAACTCGATGTCGATCGGAATCTCGTTGCAATGCAGAGCTCGATCCACTCCTGGACTCAATCCCACGGCGGGTCACACCGCAACCCTTCCAGACACAGCCTGTTGTTGTGAACGGAACGACGTCAACCTGACCCTGGGCAGCCTCGACGACGGAGTCAGTCCCAGCAGGCTGAGCGCGGGGATCGGACAGCCGTGAGGGACCGATGCGGGTGCGCGTGCATGGACTCGGCGCCGCGATAAGGGAGACTTGAGCTGCCGATGACTGGCATTGTTCGGGCACGCAGCGCCAGAGGCCGTTGCCGCTTGCGCGGCGTTCCCCCGGAGGGGCTGGTCCCGACGATGGAGGAACAATGCAGACGGATCGCGCGGCCGCCATCGGAGCCTACGCGGCAGTCTTGTGGTTGATCTTGTGGACAGCATTCGACCTCGCTGCTCCATCCGAGCGTGGCGCCCGACACGCTCTTCGGGCTGGCGCCGCTGATCGTGTGTGCGGTGATGTCGTGGAGAGCAACGGCATTGTTCGCTGCCGCCGCCGTGGTGCTGGTGGTCTGGTCGGGTTGGTGGAACGGCATGTGGACGGAGCCCAGCAGTGGATACGCCTGGTCGATGTCGTCCTGGTGGGCGCGGCCGCCGTGGGCATCGCCTACGTCCGCGTACGACGAGAGCAGCAGCTGGCCCGGGTCACCACGATCGCCGAGACCGCGCAGCGGGCCATCCTGCCGAGCCTGCCTGCCGGGACCGATGGGTTGCGGATGGCGGCCCGGTACCTGTCCGCGGCCGAGGACGCCGTGGTCGGCGGCGACCTGTACGACTGCTGCCTGGAGGGCTATACCCGGGTCCTGGTCGGTGACGTGCGCGGCAAGGGCTTCGCCGCGGTGGAGCAGGCCGCGCGAGTCATCCGCGCGTTCCGGCAGGCCGCCGCCGCCAAGCAGCACCTACCGGACGTGGCCTCGAGCATGCACACCTACCTGGAACCCTTCTTCGGTCCGGAGGAGTTCGCCACCGCCCTGCTGGTGGAGTGCTCGTCGGACAGCATCACGCTGACCAGCGCCGGCATCCGCCCGCCATCCTGATCCGCCGCGATGGCGCGGTCACGTTCGTGGACGTGCCTGCCGGGCTGCCGCTCGGGATCGGGGACGACTTCGGGGAGACGACCGTGGCATGGGGCCCCGGCGACCGGCTGTTGCTCTACACCGACGGCC
>CAVWFF010000013.1:0-58770 GCA_963754145.1 uncultured Actinomycetota bacterium | reverse complement strand
GCCCGGCTGCACGTGGTCGCGGGCAACGAGCGCGCCCAGGCCTTCTACCGTCGCAACGGCTGGCATCTCCTGGGCTCGGCCGGCAACCACGAGATCGGCGGCGCGTCCGTGCCCGTCCTCGAGTACGGCCTGGTCGTGTTGAGCGACGTCAACCACGGTTGACGCGGCTCGCGTCAACCTAGAGTTGACGCATGACCGACCGCTCCCCAGCACGTCCCGTCCGGCTGGACGACCTGATCGCCGCGATCAAGAAGACCCACGACGACGCCCTCGACCAGCTGTCCGACGCGGTCCTCGCGGCCGGACACCTCGGCGACGTGGCCGACCACCTGGTCGGCCACTTCGTCGACCAGGCCCGCCGCTCCGGCGCGTCGTGGACCGAGATCGGCCAGAGCATGGGCGTCACCAAGCAGGCGGCCCAGAAGCGGTTCGTGCCGAAGGAGCAGGCCGACCTGAGCGCCAACTCGGACTTCAGCCGGTTCACCGCCCGGGCGCGCAACGTGGTGGTGGCCGCCCACGAACGAGGCCGGTCGCCGCCGGCAACGCGGAGGTGCGCCCCGAGCACCTCGTGCTCGGGCTCCTCGCCGAGCCGGACGGCTTCGCCGTCCACGCGCTCGAGGCGCAGGGCGTCACCGCCGAACGACTGCGTGCGGCGGTCGCACGCTGCCGGACGCCGTCGACGAGCCACCCTGCTCGTGCCCTACGCACGCGCGGCAGCCGAAGGCGCTGGAGCTCACCTTCCGCGAGGCGCTCCGGCTGGGCCACAACTACGTCGGCACCGAGCACGTCCTGCTGGCCCTGCTCGAGCACGAGGCCGGCACGGGCCCGCTCAGCGACCTGTCCGTCGACAAGGCCGCGGTCGAGGACAACGTGCTGGAGCGGATCCGTTGCTGCGCGACGCGTTCGGCTGAGCTCGCCGGAGGTCGAGCAGCGAGCGCCAGCGAGCGAGTGTCGACGCGGTTCCCGCTGGTCGAGCAGCGAGCGCCAGCGAGCGAGTGTCGAGAGCTATCGGCTGGTCGAGCAGTCGAGCCCCGCTGAGCCGAGCTGTCGAGACCACCGACATCGCCGGTCCAGAAACTCTCGAAATACTTGTCCACATGCCGGAAACCCGGTTCTGGACCGGGATTGTCGGTGCCGGATGCCAGAATTCCCTGTATGACAACGGCATTCGACGACACCGGAGCAACACCCGGTCACGTCCACGATCGCCGCCGTCGCCCCACCGGCTGCACGAGGTCGCCGACCTCGGGCTGTGGACCCTGCGCCGGGCCGAGACCGAGCCAACCCTGACCGCGCTGGCCGCAGCTGCGGCACCAGATCACCGAGCTCGAGCTCCGCCACGCCCGCCACGCCGACCGGCTCGACCTCGGCGCCGCGGCCGGTGCCGCCGACACCAGCAGCCACTGGGCCAACCCGACCCGGCAGACCAAACGCGACGCGAAGCGCCGCCTGGAGCTCGCGCACGCCCTGGACTACGACCACGAGCCGGTGCGGGACGCGATGGCCGCCGGCAGCGTCTCCGAGGAACAGGCCGTGGTGATCGTCAAGGGTGTCGAGGCGTTGCCGGTCGAGCACCGCCGCGACGCCGAGGCCCACCTGATCGGATGCGCGCCGAGCACGACCCGGTCGCGCTGCGCCGGCTCGCGCACCGGGTCCTCGAAGTGGTCGCCCCCGAGATCGCCGAAGCCCACGAGCTCAAGGCCCTGCAACGCCAGGAAGCCCTCGCCGAGGAGGCCTGCCGGTTCACCATCGCCGACGACGGCCACGGGCTGTGCCACGGCCGGTTCACCCTGCCCAGCCACGTGGGCGCGATGCTCAAGCAGGCGGTGCTCGCGATCAACTCACCCCGGCACCGGCACCACTCCGGCACCCCCAAGGGGCTCGGGCACGCGTTCTGCGAGTACGTCACCCGCTACCCCGTCGACCGGCTCCCCCAAGCCGGCGGCGTGGACGCCACCGTGGTGGTCACCATGACCCTGGAGAACCTGCTCGGCGACAGCCACACCCCGGCCCTGCTGGACACCGGGGACCCGATCACCGCCGACCAGGCCCGCAAGCTGGCCTGCGAGGCCGGGATCATCCCGATGGTCCTCGGCGGGAAGTCCGAGGTCCTCGACCTCGGCCGCAGAGAAGCGCCTCTACGACCGGTCCCAGCGGATCGCGATCCGGCACCGCGACCAGCACTGCACCAGCCACGGCTGCGAATGGCCCGCCGCGATGTGCCACGTCCACCACAACACCCCCTGGAGCCGCGGCGGCAACACCAACATCGCCGACGGACGCCTGCTGTGCCCCCGGCACCACTCCTACGCCCACTAACCCGAAGTACGAGATGAAGACCATCCCCAACGGACGCGTCATCTTCAGCCGGACGTGAGCCCTCAGGCACGAATCCGCCCCAATGTGCGGGCGTCTCGCCGGCAGTGCGCCAAAGGCCGCACTGATCTGAGTGCTGGCCGGATATGACCTGCACTCGTCCATGACCCTGGATCGCTCCCCACGGCCCATTGCGAGTCCGGAGCAGGGAGAGGAAGGTGGATCGAATCGACGTGACCCCACGTCGAGGCTGGAGTCCACTATGAAACGCATCCGCTATGCAATCGCAGGACTTGGACTGCTCTTCGCTGTCGTACTGTTGCCGGCACCCCCGGCCTCGGCCACCATCCATGAGATCGTCGCGGCCTGGTGCTCAGGCCATGGCGAACTCGAACCGCCCGGAATCCAGGACGGGAAGAACTTCGCCCAGCCGGTCAACTCGAACGGCTTCGTCGGGCCCACTGTCCCGTTCACCGGACCCGCCGGCCCAGGGCTGCTGATCACGTTCAACTACGGCGTATCCCCGGCCAAGGTTGTTGGCACCGGGGTCTTCGTCGTCGTCGCACAGACCCCGGCAGGTCCGCTCTACCTCGAACTCGTGACGCCCGACTCGTCGTTCCCCGCCTTCAGGCACTGCCCGAGGTTCAGCACGGGTAGCGGTCTGGCTCGAACCCTTATCGCAGCGGGCCGACCAGGGCTTGGGGATGCCGCAGTCGCCGGCGAGGCGTCCCTCCCTCGTGCCCTGACCGCGTCAGCTGTTGCTGAAGACCGCCGGACCGCCATCGCCGCCGTCATCCTCACGGTCGGGGTCAGGGTCGGGGCCGCGGCCGGCCCAGGTCCAGGCGTACGCCGGGTCCTCGACGGCCAGGCCCGCCTCACCGAGCTCGAGTGGGCGGAACGTGTCGACCATGACCGCGGACTCGTCGAAGTACTCGACCCCGATCGACGCCTCGACCGCGGACGGCTGCGGGCCGTGCGCGTAGCCGCCGGGGTGGAGCGAGATCGAGCCGATGTTGATGCCGGAGCCCTTGCGCGCCTCGTAGTCGCCGCCGACGTAGAACATGACCTCGTCGGAGTCCACGTTGGAGTGGTAGTAGGGCACCGGGATCGAGAGCGGGTGGTAGTCGACCTTGCGGGGCAGGAAGTTGCAGATCACGAAGTTCCAGCCCTCGAAGACCTGGTGCACCGGCGGCGGCTGGTGCACCTTGCCGGTGATCGGCATGAAGTCCTCGACGTTGAACGTGTAGGGGTAGAGGCAGCCGTCCCAGCCGACCACGTCGAGCGGATGCGTCGCGTAGGTCAGCGTGGAGCCGACGATGCCGCCCGGACCGTTGCCACGGTGCTTCACCAGCACCTCGACGTCGGCGCCCTCCTGGACGAACGGCTCGCTCGGGCCGTGCAGGTCGCGCTCGCAGTACGGCGCGTGCTCGAGGAACTGGCCGAACCGCGACAGGTAGCGCTTCGGCGGCGCGATGTGGGAGTTGGCCTCGATCGGGTACAGCCGCGACTCCTCGGCCGGCAGCCACCGGTGCGTCGTCGCGCGCGGGACCAGCACGTAGTCACCGGTGCGGTAGGACAGCACCCCGAACGACGTCTCGACGGTGCCAGAGCCGGCCTCGACGTAGACGCACTCGTCGCCGATCGCGTTGCGGTAGTACGGCGAGGTGGCCGACGCGACGACGTACGAGATCCGCACGTCGCCGTTGCCGAGCACCAGCCGGCGGCCGGTCACCGGGTCCACCCCGGCGGTCGAGCCTGTCGAGAGGTCGTGCAGCTTGAGGTGGCGCGGCTTGAGCGGGTGGTTCGGCGTCGTGCCCTGGTCGGGCAGGTCCCAGACCTGGCTGTCGACGATCGCCGACGGCACGCCGGCGTGGTAGAGCAGCGACGAGTCCGACGAGAACCCCTCCTCCCCCATCAGCTCCTCGAACCGGAGCCGTCCCTGCGGGTCGCGATGCGCGGTGTGCCGGGTGCGCGGGAGGTCGCCGACGGATCTGTAGTACGCCACGTGCCCACCCTGCCGCCCGTGTCATAGCGTGGCAACCATGCCCCGGAGAGTCCCGCGTTCCTCGATGCGCTGGTCGACGACGCCGCCATCTTCCCGCCCGGCAACGTGCCCCTGGACCAGGCCGTGAAGGAGCACCGCGAGCACCGCGAGGCGCCGTACGCCGCCCTGGTCGGCGGGTTCGTGGTCAGCGACACGCGCCTCGCCGACCTGGCCCCGCTGGCCGACGCCGACCGACCGCTGGACCTGAACGTCGTGGTCACCGGCGGTGCCGGTGCGCTCGAGCCGGCGGTCCGCTGGGCGCGCGCCGACGGGCTCCGGCTCCGCGCGCTCGAGATCGCGCTGCGCGACGGCGGCGGACTCGGACGACCTCGCCCGCAACGCCTCCCGCGTGGTGGCGATGGTCGACAACCTGCGCAGCGAGATGGGCGACGACGTCGAGGTGTACGTCGAGCCGCCGCGACGTACCCTCGTCGCCGACCAGGCCTGGCTGGCCGCGCTCGACGAGATCTCGATGGCCGGCCTCCGGCTCAAGTTCCGCACCGGCGGCGTGACCGCCGACGCGTTCCCGTCCGTCGCCGAGCTCGCGTCGAGCATCGACGCGGCGCTCGACCGGGAGACGCCGTTCAAGTGCACGGCCGGGCTGCACGACGCGGTCCGGCACACCGACCCGGAGACCGGGTTCGAGCACCACGGATTCCTCAACGTGCTGCTCGCGACCCGCGCCGCGCTGGACGGGGGCGACGTCGAGGCGCGCGCTGTCGTCGACGGAGCCGGCCACCCAGCTGCCCGCCCCCGAGGCCTGCGCGTCGGCGCGACGCTGGTTCACCTCGTTCGGCTCGTGCAGCGTGCTGGACGTCCACGAGGACCTCGTGGAGCTCGACCTCTGGAAGGACGAAGCATGAGCTGCTGGGTCGAGGGAGCGGCGGGCTCGCCGTACGACGTGGACAACCTGCCCTACGGCGTGTTCTCGACCGCAGAGCGCGACGAACCGCGGGTGGGCGTCCGGATCGGCGACTTCGTGCTCGACGCGGCGCCGGTCGCCGCGGCCGAGATGCTCGAGATCGCGCACGCCTTCGAGGCGCCGACGCTCAACCCGATCATGGCGGCAGGACGCCCCACCTGGACCTCGCTGCGCACCTGGCTCACGCGCCTGCTCACCGACGAGAGCGAGCGCGACCTCGTCGAGCCGAACCTGATCCCGGTCGACCGGATCACGCTGCACCAGCCGTTCGACGTCGCCGACTACGTCGACTTCTACTGCTCGCTGCAACACGCGACCAACGTGGGCAGGATCTTCCGTCCCGACGGCGAGGCACTGCTCCCGAACTGGCGGCATCTTCCGGTCGGCTACCACGGGCGCGCCGGCACGGTCGTGGTCAGCGGTACGCCGGTGCATCCGGCCGCACGGCCAGCGCAAGCCCGCCGACTCGGACGTACCCGTCTTCGGACCGAGCCAGCGCCTCGACATCGAGGCCGAGGTCGGGTTCGTCGTCGGCGCACCAGCGGGATCGGGAAGGCTGGCCGCCGACGACGCCCCCGATCATGTGTTCGGAGTCGTCCTGCTCAACGATTGGTCGGCCCGCGACATCCAGGCCTGGGAGTACGTGCCGCTCGGCCCGTTCCTCGGCAAGTCGTTCGCGACCTCGATCTCCGGCTGGGTCACGCCGTACGACGCCTTCGAGGCCGCCCGGGTCGACCTGCCCCGGCAGGAGCCGGTGCCGCTGGACTACCTGCGCGTCGACGGCAAGGCCGGCCTCGAGATCGACATCGAGGTGCTGCTCAACGGCGAGGTGGTCAGCCGCCCGCCGTACGCGTCGATGTACTGGTCCCCCGCCCAGATGCTCGCGCACATGACCGTCAACGGCGCCTCCCTGCGCACCGGCGACCTGTTCGCCTCCGGCACCGTCAGCGGCGACGAGCGCGGCCAGCGCGGCTCGTTCCTCGAGCTGTCCTGGGGCGGCAACGAGCCGTTCACCGCCGGTGGCCGCGAGCGCTCCTTCCTCGAGGACGGCGACGAGGTCGTGCTCCGCGCCACCGCGCCCGGGCGTCCTCGGCGGCCGGATCGCGCTCGGCGAGGTCGCCGGCCGGATCGAGCCCGCTGCCGAACAGGCGGGGTAGCGCCCGAGCCGGCTCGCCGAGCACGACCGCTGTAGTCAGCCCACGATGACCGGCCCGGTCAACGGCATCATCCGCAGCGGTTGGCCTCGAGGTCGGCGGTGCTCATCTGCTTCGCCGGCTGCGGGGCGGCCACCTGGTCGAACCCGCCGCTGAGCGTCGTCACGCCGGCCTCGTAGCGGGCGGCGGCGATGCTCGAGAACTTCTGCTCGTCGACCTTGAGGGAGTTGCTCAGCGCGGAGCTCAGCGCGTAGCCGGGCACCGTGATCAGCATGTGCGTGGGGTCGTACGTGAGGAAGGCGGCGACCGTGCCGGACGGCCGCGCCTGGGCCAGCTGGCTCTTGAGCGAGCCGCTGAGCAGGGGCAGGGCCTCCGCGATGTCGAGGTGGCCCTGGATCAGGCCCTTTCCCTGCGAGGACTCGGGCACGAAGGCGTCGAGCAGCCCGACCGGCAGCGGCACCTCGTCGGAGTCGGCGACGTCGAGGGCGAAGCGCTGGGAGAGCTCCTGCGAGGTGGTCTTCAGCCAGCAGCCGCGGGACGGCTCCTTCCACTGGTCGACCTGCAGGAACGCGTCCTTGCCGACGATCGCGAGCCGGGCGGTGGCGTTCTTGCCGCTCGAGGGGTCGGGCACCCGGAAGGTGGCCGCGACCTGCTCGTCGTCGAGGGAGTACCGGCCCCGGATCGAGCTGATCTCCTCCCCCGTCGGCTTGCGCGTGACCTCGCTGAACCGGCTGTCCTGCTGGGCACGGTCCTGGAGCGCCTGCAGCTGCTTGGCGAGCGGGCCGGAGGCCGTGGCGCGGGTGCTGCCCGAGGCGCTGGGCGAGGACGACTCCGCGCTGCTCGGCTCGCCGTTGGAGCCGCAGCCGGTGGCCGCGAGGACGAGGAGTGCACAGGCTGCCGCCAGCCGGATCTTCACAGGGGGCATGAGGGTGGACGCTACCTGCGCACCCCAAGAGGATGCTGAGCGGATCACAAGATCTCAGAGGTTGCCGCGCGCCTCCTGCTCGCGCTCGATCGCCTCGAACAGCGCCTTGAAGTTGCCCTTGCCGAAGCCCAGCGAGCCGTGCCGCTCGATCAGCTCGAAGAACACCGTCGGCCGGTCGCCGAGCGGCTTGGTGAAGATCTGGAGCAGGTAGCCGTCCTCGTCGCGGTCGACCAGGATCTTGCGCTTCTGCAGCTCCTCGATCGGCACCCGTACGTTGCCGATGCGGGCGCGCAGCTCGGGGTCCTCGTAGTAGGAGTCCGGGGTCTCGAGGAACTCCACGCCGTTGGCGCGCAGCGCGTCGACGCTGGCCAGGATGTCGTTGGTGGCCACGGCGAGGTGCTGGGCGCCGGCGCCGCGGTAGAACTCGAGGTACTCGTCGATCTGCGACTTCCGCTTCGCGATCGCCGGCTCGTTGAGCGGGAACTTGACCCGGTGGTTGCCGTTGGCGACGACCTTGCTCATCAGCGCCGAGTAGTCGGTCGCGATGTCGTCGCCGATGAACTCCGCCATGTTCGTGAAGCCCATGACCTTGTTGTAGAACTCCACCCACTCGTCCATGTGGCCGAGCTCGACGTTGCCGACGATGTGGTCGAGCGCCTGGAACAGCCGCTTCGGCTCGCCCTCGCGCTTGACGTGGCTGCTGGTCGCGGCGACGTAGCCGGGCAGGTAGGGCCCGTCGTACCTCGAGCGGTCGACGAGCGTGTGCCGGGTCTCGCCGTACGTCGCGATCGCGGCGACCCGGATCGTGCCGTGCTCGTCGGTGACGTCCTCGGGCTCGCGGACGACGGTGGCGCCGGCCTTGCGGGCCTGGGCGATGCACCTGTCGACGTCGGGGACCTCGAGGGCGATGTCGACCACGCCGTCGCCGTGACGGCGGTGGTGGTCGGCCAGCGGGCTGTCGGGGTCGACCGCGCCGTTGACGACGAACCGGATCGAGCCGGACTTGAGCACGAACGACTTGTGGTCGCGGTTGCCGTTCTCCGGGCCGGAGTAGGCGACCAGCTCCATGCCCCACGCCGACTGGTAGTAGTGCGCGGTCTGGGTCGCGTTGCCGACCACGAAGACGATCGCGTCCCAGCCGGTGACCGGGAAGACGTCGGACTCCTCGTCGTACTGGACCAGGCCGACGAGCTGCTGCAGCTCCTCGAGGCTCAGGCCCGCCTGGATCTCTTCGTCGGTCAGGGCCGGGATCGCGGTGCCAGAGGTCTGTGCGTCATGCCGGAGTCTGCCCACCACAGACAATGTGTGCAAGAGTGCTGAGGATTCACTGGTCATGTTGACCACTCAGGAGTCGCACGATGGATGATCTGGACCGCAACCTGCTCGAACTCTTCACCGCCGACCCCCGGATCGGCGTGCTCGAGGCGTCGCGCCGGCTGCGGGTCGCGCGCGGCACCGTGCAGGCCCGGCTCGACAAGCTCACCACGGGCGGCGTGATCCGCGGCTGGGGCCCGACCCTGGACCCCGCCGCGATGGACCACCCGGTCACCGCGTTCCTCACCCTGGAGATCCGCCAGGATCCGGACTTCGGCGCGCACGACGCGATCGGCCAGGCCCTGGCGCGGATCCCGGAGGTGCTGGAGGCGTGCACGATCACCGGCCCCGGCGACATGTGGTGCCGCGTCGTCGCCCGCTCCAACACCGACCTCCAGCGCGTGATCGACGCCGTCCTCGCCATCCCCGGCATCTTCCGCTCCTCGACCGTGATCGCCCTCGCCACCCAGGTCCCCTACCGCGTCCAGCCCGGTCTCGGCGTCTGATCCGCGCCGCTCGCCCCCGAGACCGCAGCGGGCGAGAGTCGGAGCGCACGCGGCGGCGAGCCGGCAGGGCGCGCCCGGACAGGCGCTGGGGTGGGTGGGTGGTGCGCCTGGCGGGGCGCGCCCTGCGGGCTCGTCGTGGCGCACGGCCCCTCGAGACCAGCGCCTGCCCCGAACACACAACGACCCGGCCGGTGTCACAAGGACACCGGCCGGGCCGTTGCGCGGCGGACGGTCAGTCGGTGACCACCGCCTTGAGCACGTCGACCTTGGCGGCCGACCGGGCCGGGCCGACGGCGGCGAGCACGCCGGCCACCGCGGCCAGCGCGACGTACAGCGCGATCTGCGGCGACGGGGATCGAGATCGCCTTGATCCCCTCGTCCTTGAGCGCCTGCGACAGCGCCAGCCCGATGCCGATCCCGAGGGCGGCGCCGCTCAGGGCGCCGATCAGCGAGATCACCACCGACTCCCAGCGGACCATCGCCCGGACCTGGCCGCGGGTCATGCCGACCGCACGGAGCAGGCCCGAGCTCACGGGTGCGCTCGAAGACCGACAGCGCCAGGGTGTTGACGATGCCGAGCAGGGCGATCAGCGACCGCCAGCAGCAGCATCACGGTGACGAAGGTGAGCAGCTGGTCGATGAACCCGCTGGCCTCCTTCTCGAACCCCTTCTGGTCGAGCACCTTGGCGTCCGGGTGGTCGGCCAGGGCGGCCGCGATGGCGTCCTGCACCGTCGCCCTGGTCGGCGCCGTCGGCGAGCGTGACCAGGCCGGTCGCGACGAGCTGCGGGCCGGCGAAGGCGTTCTGCTCGGCGAGGCTGATGACGAAGTTGTCGCCGATCCAGCCCTTGCCGTCGTAGATCGCCGACCACGTGCAGCCGGTGCTTGCCGGTCGCGGCGAACTCCGCCGGTGACCGTGTCGCCGAGCTTCCAGCCGTGGGCCGTCGCGGCCGCTCTTCGAGACCACGACGCCGTCCTCGCCGAGGTCGCGCGACCGAGCCCTGCGGACACGTCGAGGTTCATGACGTCCTCGGCCGTGGCCGGGTCGACCGCCGAGTAGCTCGAGTCCGCGCCGTCGAACCGGGCCTGGCCCCAGCCGCTGGCCGAGACCTGCGTCCACGCCCGGCGACGGCCTCGACCGCCTCGATCGACCGACGGGCTGAACCCGGGCGCCTGGGCGCTGGACGTGGCGACGTACAGGTCGGCGTTGGTCTGGTCCGAGATGCACGTCGCCGAACGACGCCTTCAGCGAGGAGGCGAAGACGCCCATGCTCACGACCAGGGTGAGGCCGATCATCAGGGCGGCGGCCGTGGAGGACGGTACGACGCGGGTTGCGCATCGCGTTCTGCTTCGCCAGCTCGCCGGGCAGGCCGCGCAGCCGCAGCGGCGTGCGCGATCAGCGCCGCCAGCGGACGGACCGCCAGCGGGCAGCGCGACCATGACGCCGACCAGCGCGGCCGAGCAGGCCGAGCCCGAAGAGCTTCATGCTGCGCGCCGCCGTACAGCGCGGCGAGCATCGCCGGCGACGCCGGCCGCGAGGATCGACGAGCCCGATGACGGCGCGCCGCTTCGACGGCTTCTCGGCGCCCGGGGTCGACTCGCGCAGCGCCTCGACCGGCAGCACCTTGGTGGCCCGGCGGGCCGGGACGAGCGCGGCGACGACGGTGACGACGGTGCCGACCAGCAGCGAGACCCAGATGGTGCGCGGCTCGAGCTGCAGCGACGTGCTCGGCAGGCTGAAGCCCACGCACGTCCATCAGCAGCTTCAGGCCCTTGGCGACGCGCGACGCCCGAGGCCGACGCCGACCGCCGAGGCGCGCGACGCCGAGCAGCAGCGCCTCGAGCGAGCAGGCTGCGCATGCACCTGGCGCCGGGTGGCGCCGATCGCCCGCAGCAGCGCGATCTCCCGCGAGCGCTGGGTGACGATCATCGTGAAGGTGTTCCAGATGATGAACGAGCCGACGAACAGCGCGATGCCGGCGAAGATCATGAACAGGATCGCCGACGATCTTCAGGTCCTCCTTGACCGCGTCGGCGTTCTCCTTGGCGACGGTGCGCGCCGGTGACCGCCTCGGCGCCGTCGGGCACGACCGCGTCGAGCCGCTCGGCGAGCTCGGCCTGGCTGACGCCGTCGGTCGGCGCTGCACGTCGATCGCGTCGAAGAAGCCGGGCGTGCCGAGCACCTGCTGGGCGGTCGCGGTGTCGAAGTACGCCGACGTGGTGCCGCCGAGGTTCTTCTCGCCGCCGAAGCCGACGGTGCCGACGACGGTGAACTCCTGGGTCGGGCCCTGGAACAGCACCTTGATCGTCGAGCCGAGCGCGATGTCGTGCTCCTCGGCGCTGGTGGCGTCGATGGCGACCTCGTCGGGCCGCGTCCGGGGCGTGGCCGGAGAGCAGCTCGACGTCGCCGCGGAGCGCCTCGTCGGCCGGCATGCTGTAGCCCATGGTGGGGGCGCCGCCGCTTGGTGAGGATGGCCTTGCCGTCGTTGTCGGTGAGCAGCGCGTAGCCGCTGACCGAGCCCTCGGCGGCGCGGACGCCGTCGACCTTGCGGACCTCGGTCGAGGACGGCCGCGGCGATCGGGCCGCGGCTGGTGCCGACGCCCTCGGTCGCGGTGTACGGCGGCCTCGGTGCGGACGACCGCGTCGGTGCCGGCGGAGACCTTGCCGAAGAGCTGGTCGAAGGCGAGCCCCATGGTGTCGGTGAGGACGAGCGTGCCGGCGAGGAACGCGACGCCGAGCGCGATCGACGCCGTGGTGAGGACGAGGCGCAGCTTGTGCGCGACCATCCCGCGGAGGGTGGCGGTCGAACATGGCGTCAGGCTCCCAGGTGCTTCATGTAGTCGAGGACGTCGTCGGCGGTCGGCGGCGTGCATCTCGTCGACGATGTGGCCGTCGGCGAGGAAGATGACCCGGTCGGCGTAGCTGGCCGCGGTCGGCGTCGTGGGTGACCATGACGACGGTCTGGCCGAGCTCGTTGACCGCCGTTGCGCAGGAACGCCGAGCAGCTCGGCGCCGGACCGCGAGTCGAGGGCGCCGGTCGGCTCGTCGGCGAAGACGATCTGCGGGCCGGGAGGCCAGCGCCCGGGCCGCGGCGACGCGCTGCTGCTGGCCACCGGAGAGCTGCGACGGCCGGTGCGTCGAGCCGGCCGGTGAGGCCGACGGTCTCGACGATCGACGCCACCCAGTGCTCGTCCGGCTTGCGGCCGGCGATCCGCATCGGCAGCACGATGTTCTCCGCCGCGGTCATGGTCGGGAGCAGGTTGAACGACTGGAAGATGAAGCCGATCCGGTCGCGGCGCAGCAGGGTGAGCGCCTTGTCGTTGAGCGAGGTGATCTCGGTGTCGCCGAGGTAGACCTCGCCCGAGGTGGGCCGGTCGAGGCCGGCGAGCACGTGCAGCAGCGTCGACTTGCCGGAGCCGGAGGGGCCCATGATCGCGGTGAACTCGCCCTCGCCGAGGCCGACGCTGACGTTGTCGAGGGCGGCGACGGCGGCGTCGCCGCTGCCGTAGAGCTTGCTGACTCCCTCGCGTCGCGGGCCGCGGTGGCGGTCGGTGACGTCGGGAGTGCTGGTGATGACGGACATGTGGTGGTCTCCTGTGGGTTGTCGCCGCCCGGTGCGAGCGGCGTTGTCACCAGCACACCGGTTCCGCGGGCCGCGCGCCCATCGGGCTGGGCGCACGGCCCGCGGGCGCTGCCCGCGTGGTGTCGGCGGGCGATCGTGCGGCCAGCCCCACCCCCGGGGTTCGGGACAGCGCCCTCCCCCGCGGCCGCCGGGGCGGCGCACACTGCAGAGATGACCTGGCTGGCGCGGCTGCGCCGACGCTCACGGCGCGAGTGGCTCGGCCGCGCGCGCTCGTGCTGGCCGGGCTCGCCGCGTTCGTGCTGCTGGTCTACGTCGTCGTCGTGCTGGGCGGCGGCGTCCTCATCGGCCACACCTCGTCGCCCGACCTGGCCCTCTCGGTGCTCGCCACCGCCGTCGTCGCGCTGGCCTTCGACCCCGTGCAGGCCCGGCTGGAGGCGCTGCGCTCGCGCGCCGTGCACGGCGGCCAGCCCTCGCCGTACGACGTGCTGCGGCCGGTTCTCCGAGACCGTGACCGGGCAGCTACGCCGCCGAGGAGCTGCCGGCCCGGATGGCGCGGGTGCTGGCCGACGGCACCGGCGCGGCGTGGGCGCAGGTGTGGCTCGTCGTGGGCGACCGGCCGACGCTCGCCGCGACCTGGCCGCCGGACGCCGCCCGGGAGCCCGCGGCGGGCGAGCCCGCCGACCCGCGGACGACGCCGTGCCGGGCCGACGCTCGCTGCCGGTGCGGCACGGCGGCGAGCTGCTCGGCGTGCTGGTCGTCCAGGAGCGGCGAGCACGTGCCGCTGACCTCGGTCGAGGAGCGGCTGTTCGCCGGGCTGGCGAGCCAGGCCGGGCTGGTGCTGCGCGGCGCCCGGCTGCGCGCCGAGCTCGAGCTGCCGGCTGGCCGAGCTGTCCGCCCGCGCCGAGGAGCTGCGCGCGCTCGCGGCAGCGGCTGGTCGACGCCCAGGACGCCGAGCGCCGGCGTGCTCGAGCGCGACATCCACGACGGCGCCCAGCAGCACCTCGTCGCGCTGGCCGTGAACCTGCGGCTCGCCGAGACGCTGGCGCACGCGCTCGCCGGAGCGCGCCGACGCCCTCCTCGCCGCCCAGGAGCAGGCCGCCGTCGACGCCATCGACACCCTGGTCCAGCCTGTCCCGCGGGCATCTACCCGCGGCTGCTCGCGGACGACGGGCTGGCGCCCGCGCTCCGCGGCGGCGGTCGGCAACAGCCCGGTGCCGGTCGAGGTCATCGCCGCGCGACGTCGGGCGCTACTCCCCGACCGTCGAGGCGGCGGCGTACTTCTGCTGCCTGGAGGCGCGTGCAGAACGCCGCCAAGCACGCGGGCGCCAGCGACGATCCGGGTCGACGCTGCGCGGCGAGGCCGGCGTCGCTGGAGCTGCGTCGTCGAGGACGACGGCGTCGGGCTTCGACGCCGGACGCGACGCCCGCCGGCAGCGGGCCTGGCGAACATGCGCGACCGGGTCGAGTCGGTCGGCGGCACGCTCGACGCATCGGCCGGCCTCCGGGCGCGGCGTGGCGCCGCGCGATCCGCGGCCGTGGCTCGCCGGCGGACGGGCGGCTGAGGTGCGCGCCCGGCTCGCCTGGGTCCTGGCCGGCGCTCACCCTCGTCCTCGTCGTCGCCGACGTCGTCGTCACCGCGCAGTACCGGCCGCTGCTCTCCGAGGCGGCGGTGGCGGTGCACGGGTTCCCGTTCGTCGACGGCGCCGTCCTCGGCTGCGCCGTGATGGGCGCGCTGATCGTCTCCCGCGACGACCGGCACCCGATCGGCTGGCTGCTGAGCCTCGTCGGCGTGCACCAGCGCCGCTCTCCCTGCGTCACCGAGGCCTACGCGCATCTGGGTCATCGAGCGAGGGCGGGCCCGGGCTCGCGAAGCCTCGGCGGCGTCGCCGGCTGGCTCTCGTCGCTGCTCGGCGGGCAGCTCGCGATCGCCGGGCTCGCGCTGATGTTCCTGCTGGCGCCCGACGGGCAGCTGCTCTCGCCGCGGCTGGAGGTACGCCGCCGGGGTCGTCGGCGCTCGGGGTAGCTGCTGTGCTGCCGCGGCGTCGCTCACCGTCGAACCCGACGCACGTTCGACCTCGGCGCCGAGTCGGACGAGATCGGTCCGGTGCGGCAGCGTGCTCTTCTCGCTCGGGTTCCTGCTGATCAGCGTCGGGCTGCTCGCCTCGCTGGTCTCGATGGTGCTCCGGCTGCGCCGGAGCCAGGGCGAGCAGCGGCAGCAGGTGCGCCTGATCGCCGCTGTCGGCGGCGCTGATCAGCATCGGGCTCGTCGTGCGCTGTTCGTCGTGCAGAGCTTCAACGGCGGCGAGCAGACCTGGGCGGCCGTCGCTCCCGCTGTTCGTCGTCCTACCTCCTGCTGCCGATCCTGTTCGCGGTCGCGGTGCTGCGCTACCGGCTCTACGACATCGAGGTGATCATCAACCGGACCGTCGTGCTGGCGGTCGGCACCGGCGTTCGCGGCGATCGGCTACACCACGCTCGTGGTCGTCGTCGGGCAAGCTCGTCGACCAGCAGACCAGCGGGTTCTGGCTCTCGCTGCTGGCCACCGCCCTGGTCGCGCTGGCCTTCCAGCCGCTGCGCCGCAGGTCGTCCGGCTGGCCAACCGGCTCGCCTACGGTCGCGGGCCCAGCCCTACGAGGCGCTCTCGGACTTCAGCCGCCGCCTCGCCGAGACGCCGTCCCCGGACGACGCTGCTGCCGGCGGTCGCCGAGGCCGCCGGCCGGGCGGTGTCCGCGCGGCGCGCGACCGCGACCCTGGAGGTGCCGGGCGCGCCGACGCTCACCGCGGCCTGGGGCGACGGCGCGGCCGAGGGCACCGTCGCGCACGTGGTGCCGGTGCGCGCACGGCGGCGCCGGCCTGGGCAGCATCGAGGTGCGCGTGCCCCAGGGGCCGCCCGCTGCGGCCGTCCGACGAGCGGCTGCTCGACGGCGCTGGCCGACCAGACCGCGGTCGCCTTCCGCAACGCCGCGCTGGAGGCCGAGCTCGCCGGGCACGTGGCCGAGCTCGACCGCACCACCCGCGAGCTGCCGCGTCGCGGGCGCGGATCATCGAGGCGGACGACGCCGCCCGCCGCGCCCTCGAGGCCGCGATCTCGCGCGAGGTGCTGCCGCACCTCGTCGCGCTGCCCGAGCGGCTCGACCGCGGCGCCGGGCGGCGGTCGCGCGCGGGCGCGCCGCGAACGGGCATCGACGCTCCTGGTCGCCGAGCACCAACACGGCGCTCGAGTCGCTGCGCGAGCTGACCCGCGGCGTCTTCCCGACCCAGCTGGCCAGGGCCGGGCTGGAGCCCGCGCTGCGGTCGCTCCTGGCCCGCAGCGCGCTCGGCGCCGACGCTGCGCGTCGACGCCTCCGCGGCCGGGCGGCGGTTCTCGGCCCGGGTCGAGGCGGCGGTCTACTTCTGCTGCGCCGAGGCCGCGCCGGACCGATCCGGGCCGCGCCTCGATCGAGCTGTCACCGCGACGGCGACCGGCTGGTCCTGCGCGTGCTCGGTGACGCCGCCGACCGCCGCCGACCTGCAGGCGATCGCTGGACCGGGTCGGCGGCCGTCGGCGGGCTCGCTCGCCGCCGAGCCGGGCCTGCTGACGGTCACGGTCCCGGTCGGCGCGGACCAGCCGGCGTACGCGCTAGCCGGACGGCCGTCGGCCCAGGCCGCTGAGAGCCGGTCCGGCCCGAACGCCGCCTTGGCGACGTACGCCGCGGCGCCGCAGCCGTCGAGGTCGAACTGGTCCTCGTCGTAGGTCGAGAGCAGCACCACGACCGGGCCGTCCGGGCCGGACGGTCAGCCGGCGGGTGGCCTCGATGCCGTCGATGCCGGGCAGGTTGACGTCCATCAGCACCAGGTCCGGGCGCAGCTCGGCGGCCAGCCGCCAGCGACTCCTCGCCGGACGTGGCCGACCCGACGACGACGAAGCCGTCGGTCTCCTCGACCACGGCCGCCATCGCGCGCCGGAACGGCTCCTGGTCGTCGACGATCAGGACGCGGACCTCGGCCACGGCACACCTCCTCGCCGCCATCGTCTCCCGGACGGGATCCGGGCCGGCAGGGGGCTGGCCGCCCGGTCGGGTGGGGTTGACCGCCCTCACCGCGCGGCGGCCGCCGCCGCCGGTCGCCTCGAGGAACGCCAGCACCGCCATCACCCGCCGGTTGACGTCGGACTCGTGGACCAGGCCGAGCTTCTGGAACACCGAGCCGACGTGCTTCTCGACCGCCCGCTCGCTCATGAAGAGCGCCTTCGCGGTGGCCGCGTTGCTGCGCCCGGTCGCCAGCTCCTGGAGCACCTCGAGCTCGCGCTCGGTGAGCCCGAGCAGGGCCGAGCTCGTCTCGCTGCGACTTGCGGGCCAGCAGCCCCTCGACGACCTTCGGGTCGAGCGCGGACCCGCCGCGCGCCACGTCGTGCAGGGCGCGGACCAGGTCGTCGACCTGGGTGACCCGCTCCTTGAGCAGGTAGCCGAGCCCCTCGACCCCGTCGGAGAGCAGCTCGAAGGCGTAGTCCTCCTCGACGTACTGCGACAGCACGACCACGCCGGTCTGCGGGTAACTCGGCCCGGATCCGCTTGGCCGCGTCGATGCCCTCGGTGGTGAACGTGGGCGGCATCCGGATGTCGGTGAGCACGGCGTCGGGCCGGTGCTCCGCCACGGCCGCGTGCAGCGCGTCGGGGTCGGCCACCGTCTCGACCAGGTCGATCTCGGCGGTCTCGGTGAGCAGCCCGGCCACGCCCTCGCGCACGAGGTAGTTGTCGTCGGCGAAGACGACCCGCACCGTCATGGCCTCACTGTAGGGCGCGGTCCGCCGAGCGGTCGGAGATGTACGGTCCTGCCGAGCGCCGTGCTGTCGCCCGAGACCCCTGCGCGAGGGGTACGGGCGCGGGCGGGGGGTGTCGTTCCCACACTGGGGAAACACACGAATCGCGATCCACGTGCAGTTGGGACAAGTGTGGGAACGACACCCACCGCTCGGCTCACCCCGGGCCCCGGTCCGCCGTCGACGGAGGTCAGGCGCCGCGGGCCCAGTCCCGGATCTTGTCGATGCGCTGGGCGAGCTGGTCGGCGGAGGCGACGGCGGCAGCCGGGCCACCGAGCTCCTTGCGGAGAGCGCGTGTGCGTGGCGCCGTGCGGCGCACCGGTGCGGTGGTGCCAGGCGGCGACCAGGGAGTTCAGCTCGCGACGGAGGACGGCGAGGCGCTCGTGGGTGGTGACCTCGCGCTCCGCCGCCGGTTCCGTACGACGACGCAGGTTGGCGCGGTCGGTCTGCCGCTTCTGGAGCAGGTGACGCACCTGGTCCGGCTCGAGCAGGCCGGGGATGCCGAGGAAGTCCATCTCCTCCTCCGAGCCGACGTGCACCTCCCCCGCGTGGCCGAACTCGCCGCCGTCGTACAGCACCCGGTCGAACGTCGCCTGCGACCCGAGCGCCTCGAACGGCAGCAGGCCCTCGTCCGTCACCTCGGTGGCTCCGGCCTCCGCCCGCGCCAGCAGGTCGGCCTCCGCCGCGAAGATGTCGTCCTCGTTGCTGATCGTGCGGCCCAGCGCATGGTCGCGCTCGACCTCCATCTCCGAGGCGTGGCCGAGCAGCAGCGGCACCGACGGCAGGAAGATCGACGCGGTCTCGCCGCGCGCCCGGGCGCGGACGAAGCGGCCGATCGCCTGCGCGAAGAACAGGTTGGTCGAGGTGGTGGTCGCGTAGACACCGACGGCGAGGCGAGGCACGTCGACCCCCTCCGAGACCATCCGCACCGCGACCATCCAGCGGGCCTCCGATGACGAGAACTCGCTGATCTTCTTCGACGCCGCCTTCTCGTCGGAGAGCACGACCACGGGCTTCTCCCCCGCGACCGACGCCAGCACCTTCGCGTAGGCGCGCGCCGAGTCCTGGTCGGTGGCGATCACCAGGCCGCCCGCGTCGGGCATGTGCCGGCGCACCTCCGAGAGCCGCTTGTCCGCCGCCTCCAGCACCGACGGGATCCACGCCCCCGCCGGGTCGAGCGCGGTCCGCAGCGCCTGCGCGGTGAGGTCCTTGGTCAGCGGCTCACCCAGCCGGGCCGCGACCTCGTCGCCGGCCCGCGTGCGCCACTGCATGGTGCCGCTGTAGGCCAGGAACAGCACCGGCCGTACGACGTGGTCGGCGAGCGCGTGCCCGTAGCCGTAGGTGTAGTCGGCGACGCTGCGCGGGATGCCGTCGGGGCCCGGCTCGTAGCGCACGAACGGGATCGGGTTGATGTCGGACCGGAACGGCGTGCCGGTCAGCGCCAGCCGCCGCCGGGCCGGCTCGAAGGCCTCCCGCACCGCCTCGCCCCACGACAGCGCGTCACCGGCATGGTGCACCTCGTCGAGGATCACCAGCGTCTTGAACCGCTCGGTGCGGATCCGGTGCGCGAGCGGGTTCACGGCCACGCCGGCGTAGGTCACGGCGACGCCGACGTAGTCCGCGGAGGTCTTCCCCGCCCGCCCGGCGTACGACGGGTCGAGCGGGATGCCGACGCGCGCGGCCGCCTCCGCCCACTGGGTCTTCAGGTGCTCCGTCGGCGCCACCACGGTCACCCGGTCGATGACGCGCCGCGACAGCAGCTCGGAGGCGACCGTCAGCGCGAACGTGGTCTTGCCCGCGCCGGGCGTCGCCACGGCCAGGAAGTCCTTCGGCGACTCGGCGAAGTAGCGCCCCAACGCCGCGGTCTGCCACGCCCGCAGGCTCGGCGCCGTCCCCCAGGCGGCGCGGTCGGGCCACGCGGGAGGCAGATGGTCGAGCGGTGCGGGCTGGTCCTCGCCCGTCACGAGGCCCTGGGGGTCGCGCGCATCGGGGTCGGGCTCACGCGTCGCCCGCCTTCATGCTCTCCCAGATCTGCTGGCACTCGGGGCAGGTCGGGAACCGCTCGGGGTCACGGCTGGGCACCCACACCTTGCCGCAGAGCGCGACGACGGGCGTGCCGTTGACCATCGCGTCCATCAGCTTGTCCTTGGGCACGTAGTGCGAGAACCGCTCGTGGTCGCCGTCGTCGGTGCTGACCGGACGCGTGTCCTGCTGGGTGTCCTCCAGCACGTCGGTCCCGAATCCCGGTGCCTGCTTCGTCACTGCCGCATCCTAACTGCTCCCGGCTCAGTTCTGCGTCGGGTCCGCGGGGTAGGTCGCGAGCCAGCTGAGCGGCTCGGGCTGCCGGCGGAGCACACGCCGCCAGAGGCCGTCGGGCGTCGCGTCGAACAGGTCGTCCGGGGCCCCGGCCACGACGTACCAGGCCCCCTCCTCGACCTCCGCCTCGAGCTGGCCGGCTCCCCAGCCGGCGTAGCCGGCGTAGATCCGCATGCCGTGGAGAGCGGGCACGATCACCTCACGTGGGGTGTCGAGGTCGATCAGTCCGGTGCCGTCGAACAGCGGCCGCCAGCCGACCGGTTCCGACCCCTCGGCCAGCCGGGCCACGGCGAGCGCGGAGTCGGTGCCGACCGGACCGCCGCGGAAGAGCACGTCGGGCTCGCCGACCACCTCGGCCCAGCTCTCGAGCACCTCGCCGACGGCGACCTCGCTCGGGCGGTTGAGGATCACGCCGAGGGTGCCGTCCTCGTCGGTGTCGAGCAGCAGCACGATCGTGCGTGCGAAGTTCGGGTCGACCAGCGTGGGGGCGGAGACCAGCAGCCGACCGGCCCGCAGCTCCAGCCGGTCGATACGAAGGTCGACGGGCTCCACCCCTCCATCGTGACACGCGGAACCGGCTCCCGGGAGCACCCGAACGTGCTCAGGCGGCCAGGGTCTCACCCCTGGAAGCTGAGCCGACCGCCGGCGGCGTTGCGCGGCAGCAGCTCGATCCAGGTGTGCCCGGCCGGGATCTTCATGTTCCCGGCCCTGGTCTTGAGCACCAGCGCGCCGGCCGGGCCGGACTTCGTCCAGGTGCCGCGCACCGCCTTGCCGCCATGGAAGACGACCGCCTTGCCCGTGCCCTTGTAGATCGTCTCGGGCACCCGGTTGCCGGCCGGGTCGAGGTAGCCGGCGTCGCCCTGGCGCACCCGCACCACGATCACCGTGTCGGGCCGGAAGTCCTTGCCGGCCGCGGCGTTGGAGTTGGTGTTGACGTACTTCCCGCCGCGGTAGCGCCACTCCGTGGTGTGGCCCCGCGAGAAGCGCGCCTGGATGGACTTCGCCTCGGCGCCGCCCGAGAAGTCCTTCTCGGCGCCCCACGACAGGTACGGCTGCGGCACGTCCTTGGGGCCCTTCATCGTGCCGGCGAGCCGCTTCAGCTGCACGAACAGGTTGTACGGCGCCGCGCGCCCGTTGTCGCGGTAGAAGCCGGTGTCGCCGTTCTCCCGGAACTTCACGCCGGCCTTCCGGAGCCGGGCGATCGTCGGATGCGCGGCACCGCTGGTGACGATCGTGGCGTCGACGGGCTTCACCACGCCGATGTCGGAGGCCCGCATCGAGCGCACCGGGCCGACCACGCCGGGGAGCCTGGAGTCGTAGAACGCCGCGAGCCGGGTCAGGCCGCCCTCGACCAGCTCCTCGGTGACCAGGTCGGCCTTGCGGAGCCCGATCTGCGGGCGCGAGGAGAAGGTGTTGTCGAACTTGACCACCAGCGGCGGATGGGTCGGCGCGGCGTCGTGGGCGTCCAGACCGGTCAGGGGCCAGGTGGCGCGCAGGACGATGCCGTTGCGCGTCTTCTGGGCGCCGGGCGCGTCGTCCGGTCCGTGGCCGCCGTCACGTCGCCGCCGCAGCCCGAGGCGACCAGGGCGGTCACCGCGGCGAGCGCGGCCAGCGTGACGCGGGCGGGCGAGGTCGAGGCTTCTGCATGGCGCCAATGATGACGGAGCGAGCCCAGCCATTCCCGGGGACCGGGGCGCCGGGCGGGTCGCCGTCCGGAGAGGTACCGAGGGCGCCTCGGGTGTGCCTGGTGGTGCTGCTTCCTGTGCCGGAGCGTCCCGGCCCAGAAGTGGTGCGTCCAGGGGCGCGCCCGCTGCACGCGCTTGCCCGGTTTCGGCGCGTGGAGCATCAGCCGGTGGCCGTGGCGCCAGCCCAGGAAGATCGCGACGTGGTAGACCCGGCCCTTCCTCGTGTGGAAGAACATCAGGTCGCCCCGCTGCAGCCGCATCGGCTTGATGTGCCGCACCGCCCGGTACTGCTGGCGCGAGGTCCGCGGCATGTGCCCGGAACCCCGCCTTGCGGTAGCTGAACCACACGAGCCCGGAGCAGTCCCAGCGGTTCGGGCCCTCGGCGCCGAAGCGGTACTTGTCGCCGCGCTGGCGCAGCCCGTAGGTCACCGCCCGGATCAGCCGCGGGTGCGCCTTCGCGTACCGCTGCTTGGCCGTGAGGTGGTGCTTGTGGTGCTTCTTGTGGTGCGCGCTCGCCGCGTCCGCGTGCACCGTCAGCGACGGCCCGACCACCGCCAGCAGAGTGACCAGCGTGACGGATGTGACGCGTTGGACGAACGACATGGGCCAAGACCGTACGCCGATCCGGCCCTCAGGTCACCTGGTCCGGACATTCGGAGGTTGAGGAGGCGGTCCCGAGACGGGCCGCAGGCGCCGTCTCGAACGGCTCGAGCCTCAGATCTTGGCGCCGCCGTCGACGTACAGCGTCTGCCCCGTGATGTACGACGCCTCGTCGCTGCACAGGAACGCCGCGGCGGCGGCGATGTCCTCCGGCGCCCCGACCCGCTTGATCGGGTTGGACTCGGCGGCGGCCTTGCGGAAGTCGTCCACGTCGACGCCGAGCCGCTTGGCGGTCGCGTCGGTCATGTCGGTGGCGATGAAGCCGGGCGCGATCGCGTTGACGTTGACGTTGTAGCGGCCCAGCTCGAGCGCCAGCGTGCGCGTGAATCCCTGCACGCCGGCCTTGGCAGCGGCGTAGTTCGCCTGCCCCCGGTTGCCGTTGGCGGAGACGCTGGAGAGATTGAGGATCTTCCCGTACTGCTGGTCCACGAACGTCTTCTGCGCGGCCCGGCTCATCAGGAAGGCGCCCTTGAGGTGCACGTTCATCACCGAGTCCCAGTCGTCCTCGGTCATCTTGAACAGCAGGTTGTCGCGCGTGATGCCGGCGTTGTTGACGAGCACGTGCAGCCCGCCGAGCTCCTCGAGGACGCGGCCCACGGCGGCCTCCACGGACGCCGCGTCGCCGACGTTGCAGCCGATCCCGACGGCCTTGGTCGCGCCGAGCCCCTCGGCGGTGGCCTGGGCCTGGGCCTCGTCGAGGTCCAGCACGGCGACGGAGGCGCCCTCGTCCGCGAACCGCTTGGCGGTGCCGGCTCCGATCCCGCGTGCTGACCCGGTGACGACTGCCACCCGTCCGTCGTAGCGACCCATCGCCCTGCTCCTCTGCTCGTCCGGCTGGTCGCTGGTCACTCTAGGAGGAAGCGTTCAGTTCCCGATCCGGGGGTGCTCCGCGATATCGTCGCCGCGTGGGGGAGCCCCGATTCCGGTTCATGGTGGTGCTCGCGGCCGTGATGACGGTCGCGACCATCCTGGTCTGCTCTGTCCAGGGGCTGCCGATCCGCGACCCCGACGACGACACGCTGGGTCCGGCGTACGTCCGGTTTCCGCTGTTCCTGCTCGTCGCCTTCCTGTGTGACGTGCTCCCCCGCGTGGTGCTGCGTCACCGCCGCGAGAAGGAGGGCTACGTCGCGTCCTTCCGGGCCGTGCTCCATGAGCGCTGGCGTCCGAGCCAGGTGCGGTTCATGTTCATCGGGCTGGCCGGCTGGTACGTCGCCTACGCGACGTTCCGCAACCTCAAGAACGCCGTCCCGTTCGTCAACGGGTCGCTGTGGGACGACACGATGGAGCGGCTCGACCACACGCTCTGGCTCGGCCACGACCCGGCGTCCGTGCTGCACGCGGTCTTCGGCCAGGGCGTGGCCGCGTCGGTGTTCTCGCTGATCTACGTGGCCTGGATCGCCCTGATCCCGCTGACCCTGATGTGGGCGCTGGTCTGGTCCCGCAACCACGCGCTCGGCTCCTGGTTCGTGACCGCGTTCGCCGTCGACTGGGCGCTGGGTGCGGCGACGTACTTCGCGTTCCCGACGCTCGGGCCGGTCTACTCCGACCCCGGCACCTTCGCCGGTCTCCACGAGACCACGGTGACGTCCCTGCAGAGCTCGATGATCGCCGACCGCTCGATCGTGCTCGGCGACCCGACCGGCCACCACGCCTTGCAGTCCATCGCCGCGTTCGCGTCCCTGCACGTCGGCCTCACGGTCACCGTGTGCCTGTTGGTGGAGCTCGCGGGCGCACGCCGGTCGCTGCGCCTCCTGGCCTGGTCGTTCCTGGTGCTGACCTCGCTGGCGACGGTCTACCTGGGGTGGCACTTCTTCGTCGACACCCTCGGCGGCGTCGTGGTCGGCGCGGCGGCGGTCTGGGTGGCCGCGCTGGCCACCGGCAACCACGTCGGTTGGCGACCTCGACTGGTGCGCCAGCCCATGGGGAGTCCTCCGGGGTCAGCCAGAGCCTGCCAGCGCGGCGCTGACCCGCGCGGCCCAGCCGTCACGCTCGGCCACGTCGTCGTACCTGGTGCGCGGCCAGAAGAACCCGCGCAGGCCGTCGCCCTTGGTGCGCGGCACCACGTGGCAGTGCAGGTGCGGCACGGACTGCGAGACGGTGTTGTTCATCGCGACGAAGGAGCCCTGCGCACCCAGCCCGTCGACCATCGCCTGGGCCAGGCGCTGCTGCGCCGCCAGGAAGCCGTCGCGCAGGCCGGCCGGCAGGTCGGGCAGCGTCACGACGTGCACCCGCGGCACCAGCAGCACGTGGCCCTTGAACAGCGGACGGACGTCGAGGAAGGCCACGAAGTCGTCGTCGGACCACACGATCGACGCCTCGGCCTCGCCGGCCGCGACCGCGCAGAAGGTGCAGGCCGCGGTTCCCATGTCGCAGACGCTACCGACACCCAAATGAGGAATGAGGGAAATGAGGATTGCGCCGTTTCGCCGACCGAGGGGAAGGTGGGAGATGCCTGATCGGCCGCCACGGCCTCTCGGGGGGATCGGGCCGAACCGAGGAGTCGTTACATGTCCCATCGTCGTTCCCTGCGCGTCCTGATCGCCCTGGTCGGAGCCGTGGCCCTGACCACCACCGGCGCCTTCGCCGCCGGAATCCAGGACCCGATCCCGGATCCGATCCCGCCCGCCGGCGTGGACATCGCCCTGAAGACCGTGGCGAGCGGCCTCGTGTCCCCCGTGGCCGCCGCCCGGGCCCCCGGCGACGGGCACCACCTTTCGTCGCCGACCAGAACGGGATGCTGTGGGGCCGTCGACGGCGTGGCCACGGCAACGGCCACGGCAACGGCACGGCAACGGCCACGGCCACGGCGCCAGGGCAAGTGGCTGGTCGCGGATCTGTCGGGGCTCCTGGTCGACGACCTGGCGAAGGTGATCCCCGGCCTGCCGTACGACGAGCGCGGTTTCCTCGGCGTGGCGTTCGACCCACGCTTCAAGCACAACGGCCTGCTCTACACCTTCACCTCGGAGAACCCGACCGCGCCTCCCGACTTCACCACCCAGCCCGGCGAGGCGCCCGGCGGTGGTCAGGCCGTGGTCACCGAGTGGGCGGTCCGGAACCCCGACGCGAAGCAGATCACCGTCGATCCCGCCTCCCGTCGCGTGCTGATGCGCGTGGACAAGCCGCAGTTCAACCACAACGGCGGCGAGCTCGCGTTCGGCCCGGACAAGATGCTGTACATCTCGCTGGGAGACGGCGGCAACGCCGACGACGAGGGCCCGGGCCACGTCCCCGGTGGCAACGCCCAGAGCCTCGCCGCCGGCAACGTGCTCGGCAAGGTGCTCCGGATCGACCCGCACGGAAGCAACTCCGCCAACGGGCAGTACGGCATCCCCGCGGGCAACCCGTTCGTCGGCGCGCCCGGGGCGGACGAGATCTGGGCCTACGGCTTCCGCAACCCCTACCGGTTCTCCTTCGACCGAAGTCCGGGCGGCTCCTGGTGGCAGACGTCGGGCAGAACGACATCGAGGAGGTCGACGTCGTCCAGGCCGGTGGCAACTACGGCTGGCCGGTCAAGGAGGGCACGTTCCTCTTCGACAACGGGCGGCCCCGACCCCGTCGACGGCTCGGTGACGGCGAACTCCCCCGGCGCGCCCGCAGGGCTGTCCGACCCGATCGCCAGTACGACCACACCGCCCCGGGCGGGGTCCGCTGCGGCGCGAGGCGCCCCGCCGTCGGCCTGCCAGGGCATCGCCGTCGTCGGCGGATACGTCGCGAAGCGCGTGCACGGGCTCAAGGGCCACTACGTGTTCGGTGACTACTCGCGGGCGTTCGCGCAGCCGCTCGGTCGGCTGTTCGTGCTGCGCCACGGACAGGTGGAGGCGCTGCCCGACCCGGGCATCGCGGTGTTCGGCTTCGGGCAGGACAAGCACGGCGACCTCTACGTGCTCGGCAACACCACCGGTGCTCCTGACCGGCGACACCGGAGTGGTGCTGAAGATCACGGAGGCGGATGACTGACCCGGCCGCGGTCGAGGGCCCGCCCGTAGCGCTCGGCGACCAGGCGTACGGCGTCCGCGAGGTCGGGCGAGTCCTCCACCTCGAAGTCGGTGTCGAGCGCACCGAGCCAGAACGCGATGTCCCCCGGGCTGCGGGCGCCGATCTGCACCCGGCACCGGTCGTCGCCGAGCGCCTCGATGCTGCCCTGCGTCCACGAGCCCATCCGCTGCTCGACCAGCGCCGCCGGCGCGTGCACGACGACCCGGCCGCTGACCTTCATCTGCACCTGCCGGGTCTTGGAGGCGACGTAGCCGGCGATGTCCTCGGCGGGCAGGTCGCGCAGCGCGAACCGGTGGCCGACCGAGCGGGTCTCCGCTCATCCGGTCGACGCGGAACGTGCGCCAGTCGTCGCGCTGCAGGTCGAACGCGACCAGGTACCAGCGACGGCCCCAGTTGACGAGCCGGTAGGGCTCGACCCGGCGCTCGGTCGCCGCGCCCGAGTGGTCGGAGTAGTCGAACCGGACGACCTCGCGGTCGCGCGCGGCCGCCGGCGAGCAGGGCGAGCAGCCTTGCCGTCGACGTCGGCGCCGCGGCGACGTCCGGCGCACGCGGACCGTGTGGGCCTGCAGCGCGTCGACCCGGCCCCGGAGCCGCTTGGGCAGCACCTGCAGCAGCTTGGTCAGCGCCCGCAGCGCGGTCTCCTCCATCCCGTCGACCGCTCCGCCGCTCGCCGTGCGCAGCGCGACGGCGATCGCGACCGCCTCGTCGTCGTCGAGCAGCAGCGGCGGCATCGCGGTGCCGGCGGAGCAGCCGGTAGCCGCCGATGGAGCCGCGCGTGGCCTGCACCGGGTAGCCGAGGTCGCGCAGCCGGCTCCACGTCGTTGCGCACCGTCCGCTGGTCTGACGCCGAGCCGGTCGGGCGAGCTCGGGGCCCGGCCACTCGCGCGGCGTCTGCAGCAGGGAGAGCAGCGTGAGGAGGCGTCCGGAGGTCTCGGACATGGCTCCGAGATTACTCGCAATCAGGAACGAAACGTTCCTGATGCAGCTCGTAGAGTCGAGGGTCATCGCACACCCGACGAAGGAGCACTCGATGACCACCCTGCTCGACCCCGTCCCGAGACCGAGACAGTCACCCCGGCTGCCGAGACGCCGCCCGTGCCGAGCACATGTGGGTCGGCTTCGCGGTGATCCTCTCGCGCGATGATCCTCAACATCCTGGACTCGACGATCGTCAACGTCGCCGCGCCGTCGATCCAGGCGCGACCTGTCGATGTCCACGTCGTCGCTCGAGTGGATCGCGGCGGCGTACACCCTGGCCCTGGCGGTCGGGCTGATGGCCGGCGGCCGGCTCGGCGACATGTTCGGCCGGAAGCGGATGCTGCTGCTCGGGCTCGTCGGGTTCGTGGTCGTCCTCGGCGCTCTGCTCGTTCGCCTGGTCCGCCGACGTGCTGGTCGCCGTCGCGGGCGCTGCAGGGGCTGGCCGCCGCGGTGATCGTCCCGCAGAGCTTCGGCCTGATCCGCGACGTCTTCCCGCCGCACCGAGATCGGCAAGGCGTTCGCGGCGTTCGGACCGGCGATCGGCCTGTCGACGGTGCTCGGCCCGGTCGTCGCCGGGCTGCTGATGAAGCTCGACCTGTTCGGCACCGACTGGCGCGCGCTGTTCCTGATCAACCTGCCGATCGGCGTGTTCGCGCTGGTCGCTCGGGCGATGCGCGTGCTGCCCGCCGGCGCGCCCGTCGCACCGCGGCGCTCCGGCTCGACGGCGTCGGTACGGCGCTGCTCGCGACCGCGTCAGCTTCCTGCTGGTGTTCCCGCTGGTCGACGGCCGCACGCTGGGCTGGCCGACCTGGATGTTCGGCGCTGCTGGCCGCCTCGGTGCCGATGCTGGCCGCTGTTCGTCGCTGCAGCAGCGGGCGCGGCTGCGCGCCGGTCGGGCGCCGCTGGTCGAGCTCAGCGTGCTGCGCAAGCGGTCCTACGTCTCCGGCATCGTGTTCACGCTGGTCTTCTTCGGCAGCATCGTCGGCTTCTCGCTGACCACCGGCCTGTTCCTGCAGATCGGGCTGGGCTTCACCGCCGATGCACGCCGAGCCTGTACCTCGCCGCGATGGCGGTCGGCGCGTTCTTCGGCGCCGGCGTCGGCGCCTGGGCCTCGACAGCGGTCGGCCGGCCGATCCTCCACGTCGGCCTGGCGATCATGGCCGGCGGGTCCGCGCGTGCTCTACCTCTCGCTCCGCGCGGCCGACGGCGGCGTCGGCTTCGGCAGCCTGGCTCCGGGCCTGTTCGTCTTCGGCCTCGGGATGGGCATGATCTTCGTGCCGCTGTTCAGCATCATCATGGGCGAGATCGACGACCACGAGGTCGGCTCGGCCGCCGGCCTGCTGGAGTCGCTGCAGCAGCTCGGCGCCTCGCTGGGCGTCGCCGCGCTCGGCACCCTCTTCTTCGACGGGATGGCGCTCGAGGACGGCGGCCCGCGGGCCGCGATGGCCGCCGGACGGCACCTGGTCGCGGCCGAGCACACGCTGCTCGCGGTGATCGGCGCTGATCGCGTTCGCCTGGGCGATCGGCTGGCTGCTGCCCCGCAGGGCGCGCGCGATGTCCTGACCATCCCCGCGTCGAGCCTGTCGAGACCCCGGCTCCTGCCGGGGTCTGGCCCGACAGGAGCACCGCGCCGCTTCTGAGGGAGCCCTGCGGGGGAGGCCGGGGTCGGGTCAGGGCCAGGCCCGATGGTGTGGCGTGCACGCACCGCGCACAGTAGGTGTCAGGGCAGAAGCCCTCTCACACCGACCCGAAGGACGTGCACCGCCATGAACGACATCCACCAGAGCTTCGCCCACCAGGGCCTCGTCCGGCCGCAGGAGGGACGGGTCCTGGGTGGCGTCCTCGCCGGCCTGGGCCGACGCTTCGGCCTCACGCCGTGGACCGCGCGACTCCTGTTCGTCGTGCTGCTCATGGTCGTCCCGGGCAGCCAGATCCTGGTCTACCCGCTGCTGTGGATCCTGATGCCCGTCGGAGGAGACGGTCGCCCACTACGTGCCCGTGAGGACGTCGTCCCCCTCGGCGTGACCCGGCTAGCTCCAGCCGGCACCCGGGCCGGACAGCTTGTTGTTCATGGACTGCCGCTTCGCGTCGGCAACGGCCCCGTCACCGGGGTTGTTGTGGAAGCTGCCGCTGGAACGCCCGCGGCCGACCCACCAGCCGACGGCGAGTACGACGGCGAACACGACGATGACGATGGTCCAGAACATGCTGATCCCCCTGGGTGTCGGTGGAGCGAGAGTACACGCAAGGCCTGTCGGCCGTGTGCCTACGCGGGCTTCTCCAGCGCCAGGTCGAGCCAGTGCGCCAGGTCGGCGATCTCCCGGTCGACGGCAGCGGCCATGGTCTTCGTGAACTCCACGTCGCGGTGCACCGCAGCCACCCGGAGCACCCCGGCGTCACGCTCGGCCTTCGCGTCGAGCTTCCCGACCAGCCGGTCGCCGTACAGGATCGGGAGCGCGTAGTAGCCCCACCGCCGCTTGGCCTCGGGCTTGAACATCTCGAGGTTGTAGTCGAACTCGAACAGCTCGGCCATCCGCTTGCGGTCATGGTGGAGCCGGTCGAACGGCGACAGCAGCGCGGCCCGGCCGGCGAAGGGCTGGCCGAGCTGGGCGGGATCGACCCGCCAGCGCCCGCGGACCCCCTCGACGATGGCCGCCTCACCGGCGTCGCCGACGTTGAGCGGCTCCACCGGCCGCTCCTGGCCGGTCGCCCGAGCGATGCCCAGCGCGGCCAACCGGCGCTCGTCCTTGACCCGCTTCGCCTCCGCCAGCGGCACCGGCGGGTCGTCGGGGTAGACCCGCGACGCGAGGTCGTAGAGCTTGTCCTTGCCCTCTCCCCCGGCCGCGGCCACCTCGCCGCGCTGCACCAGGGAGTCGAGCATCATGGTGACGTTGCGGTTGGCGTTCCACCCCGACGACGACCAGGGCACCAGGCAGGTGTCGGGGATCTCGCTGCGCGGCAGCGGCCCGTCGGCGCGCAGCCGCTCGAGGACGTCGCGCCGGAAGTCGTTGTTGGCCAGGACCCATTCGTACCGACCCTGCTGCCACTCGCCCAGGTCGACCCCGTCGCGGAACCCGTCCATCTCGGCGCGGTGGAGCGCCATGTCGGCGGCCGGCATCAGCATCCCGCGGAAGTCGACCAGCGCCTGCTCGTCGATGGCGTCGCGCAGGTCCTGCGGGGAGTACGACGCGCCCAGCCGGCTCCACAGCACCAGGTCGGCGCTCGGCGCGATCGCACTGGTCGGGTCGAGCTGCACGACCGTGAGATGACGCACCGTGTCGAGGAGATCGGACGGACGATCCTTGGCCAGCAGCTGGGCGCGCACGGCGATCCGGCGGGCGTCGGCGCGGCTGAGCTCGTGGACCCTGGCCATGCGGCGAGCGTAGGGCGTCGCCGAGCGGACCGGTCCCCGCGCTCCTAGACTCCGGCGATGGACCTGAGCGAGTACCTCACCTCCGACGCCACCACGCTGGCCGGACTCGTCGCCGCCAAGAAGGTCACCGCCGGCGAGCTGCTCGGCCTGGCCCGTCAGCGATCCGACGCGGTCAACCCGACACTCAACGCCGTGGTCATGCCGCTGCCGGAGGTCGCCGACGCCCGGGCTGCCGACCCGTCCCTGTCCGGCCCCTTCGCCGGGGTGCCGTTCCTGGTCAAGGACCTCGGCCAGGAGTACGCCGGCTTCCCGACCTCGTGCGGGTCACGGGCCCTCGCCCACGACGTCGCCGACCGGCACGCCCTCGTGACGCAGCGCTTCCTCGACGCCGGACTGGTGATATTCGGCAAGACGAACACCCCCGAGTTCGGGGCGAAGGGGGTCACCGAGCCCGAGCTCTGGGGCGCGGCGCGCAACCCCTGGCGCACCGCCCACACCCCCGGCGGCTCGTCGGGCGGGTCCGGCGCCGCGGTCGCCGCCGGCATCGTGCCGGCGGCCGGCGCCAACGACGGCGGGGGCTCGATCCGGATCCCGGCCGCCTGCAACGGCCTGGTCGGCCTCAAGACCAGTCGCGGGGTCGGCCCCTACGGTCCGCAGACCGGCGAGGTGATGTTCGGCATGGTGACCCAGGGCGTGGTCTCGCGCACCGTGCGCGACAGCGCGGCCCTGCTCGACGCGATCATCGGACCCGACCACGGCGCCGCCTACCAGGCCGCCCACCCGCCGATGCCGTTCGCCGAGGCGATCACGCGACCGCCGGGGACGCTGCGGATCGGCTTCTCCGTCGTCGTCCGCGATCAACGCCGCCCCCGACCCCGAGGCGGTTGCCGCCGTCGAGTCCGCCGCGGCGCTGCTCGCCGAGCTCGGGCACCAGGTCGAGGCAGGTGCCACCGCCGCACGACGACGAGGCCCTGGCCCGCGACTTCCTCACGATCTGGTTCGCCCAGCTGCACGGTCAGGTCGCCGACGTGAAGCGGCGCCTCGGAGCGCGCGACAGCCAGTTCGAGGCCGACACGCTCGCCAGCGCGGAGCTGGGCCGGGCGGCGGGGCTGGTGCCGTTCATGCAGTCGCTGGCCAACATCAACGACCACATCCGCGCCCTCGCCGGGTTCCACGAGACCTACGACCTCTTCCTCACGCCGACCCTGGCCACAGCCGCCGCCCGCGGTTGGCGCGCTCACCGCCACCGGTGCGGTGCAGCGGGCCTCCCGGGTGGTGGCGAAGGCGCGGGCCGGGAAGCTGCTGGCGGCGTCGGGGATCCTCGACCAGCTCATCGCCGACCACATCGGCTGGGTGCCGTACACCCAGCTCGCGAACCTGACCGGGCGTCCCGCGATCAGCGTGCCGCTGCACTGGACGGCCACCGGCCTCCCCCTCGGCGTCCAGCTCGTCGGCCGTCTCGGCGCCGACGGGCTCCTCCTGCAGCTCGCCGCCCAGCTCGAGGAGGCGCAGCCGTGGTTCCACCGCTACGCCGACCTGGACCCGGCGCTCAGCCAGCAGTCCTCGGGCGCGGCCTGAACCGGCCGTCGGCGCGGGTCGGACCCCTCCGCGGAGCACGCCCACCGACCTCAGAACCCGACCGCGCCCGGTCGGCGCGACGTCGGTGCGCATCGCCCGCCACAGGTCGCGGGCCGCGCCGGGGCGCTGCTCGGCGACCAGGCCGGCACGGGCGAGGGCGTGCAGGTTCCCCGCGCCGAGGTAGGCAGCGCCGAGCGCCTCGATCGGGAGCCGCAGGTCGGCCTCGGCATCGGTGTGCTCGACCTCGGCGGATCCGGCGTCGGCGTGCAGGCGCCAGCGTCCCTCGTTCCAGGGTGCGCCGCGGTCGACCACCTCGATGACGACGTCGCACGGCGCGCTCCAGGCCCGGTCGGTGAGCGCCTCCGGCAGGTCGACCAGCCGGACCCAGAGGCTGTCGAGGGTCGCCACCGAGGCCACCGAGCGCGGTCCGCCCGCCCAGAGCAGCAGCGGATCGTCGACGCCGACGCCGCTGAGCCGGACGCTGCCGGTGAGGTCGAGGTCGACCAGCCGGCGCAGCAGGGCGAGCCGGGTCGCGGGGTCACCCTGGATGGTCCACACCTCGACCTCGCCCGCCGGCCGGTCCTGCTCCCACTTGTGGGTCCGCCGGAACATCGCGAACCCGACGTCCTGGCCGTCCCGGCTCGCGAGGAGCACCCGCCACGGCTCCTTGCCGCGCTGGTGCTCCGGCAGCTGCAGGCAGACCCGGTCGTAGTACTCGGCAGCGCCCACGACGGCGCCGAGCTCGGCGGACGCCAGGTGGCACTCGCGCATCCGGTGCGCCATCCCGGCGTCGGAGATCGTCGCCGTCCGGACGGTGACGGCGGCGGCTGCCGCGTCCAGCTCGGGAGCGGTCAGCGTCGTCCCTCGCGACAGGACGACCTTGAGCTCCAGCGAGGCCAGGCCGTAGCCGTACCGGCCGTAGATCGCGGGCTCGCTCGCGTGCAGGGCGGAGACGTGGGTGCCGGGCTCGGCGTGCACCTGCTCGAGGTGGTGGCGCATCATCGCGGTGAGCACGCCTCGCCGCCGGTGGTCGGGATGGACGCCGACCCAGGTCAGTCCGGCGCAGGGGAGCGGTCGGAGGCCGCCGTCCGGACCCGGCGCCATGAGCGTGAGCGGGAAGACCCCGTAGACGCCCGGGTACGTCGTCGGGTCCGACGCCGTCGACATCGGCTGCGAACCGCTGGCTCTCCGGCAGGCCGGTCAGCAGCACCTCGGTGGAAGCCGCGGAGACCTCCGCGAACCACACGGTCTGGTCGGTGGCCAGGAAGCGTCCGGGATCCGCGGCGCGGTCGACCCGGATCGGGGAGTCGCTCATGGGGACAGCCAACCGCTGTCGCCGCCGGCCCTCAAGGTCTCTGTTGCCCAGTTGCTCGGACAGGAGATTGCCTGGACGACGTTTCCGGTGTCGTTCGCGCATTGAGCAAATGGTTGGCATGCGCAGCCACGGGACCGGAATGATGTTGTGTTCGACGGCATCGGTTGGGAGGACACTGTCGTGACCGTTGCGGAGCCAGAGGTGCGCGTGACGGCAGGGAGCCCGGCTGGCCGGCGTACGACCTCGAGAGGCACCTGACGCGGGTCTTCGACCTCGAACCGGCAGTCGTCCCCTACCCGGAGGAGGTCTCGCGCCGAATCTGGCAGGGCTACGTCTTCTCGGCGTTGCCGTTGCTCACTCGGGTATGACCAGGGCGTAACCGGCTCACGGCGCGTCCCCTCCCGTTCAGGACCTTCCCCCCGATATCCCGGCATACTGATCCGTGATGACCGACGACCCGGACGCCACGGACCAGATCAAGATCGACTGGACCAGAGTGGTCGCGGGGGCCTTGGCTGCCGTGACCTCGGCGGTCCTCCTCTCGACGCTTGGGGCGGTCGGCACGATCATGGGCGCCGCGATCGGCAGTCTCGTGGTGTCCGTCGGCAGCGCTTGGTTCGCCCAGGGCCTCTCGACGAGCAAGCGCACGCTGACGAAGAAGCAGAAGGGCGCGGCCCAGAAGGTCGGCGTCGCACATGCCGAGGTGATGCGGGCGACACGCGCCGATGACCCCGTGGCCCAGGAGAGTCATCTCGACCACGCCGAGGAACAGCTCGAGGAGGCGCAGCAGGAGCTCGACGAGGCGATCACGGCGACGGCGCCGGTCAGGTGGAGGGATCGGCTGTCCCAGCTGCCGTGGAAACGCATCGCACTCGTGACGGTTGGGTTGTTCGTGGTCTCACTGGCCGTGATCACCGCTGTCGAGCTGATTGCTGGCCGCAGCGTGTCCTCGATGACTGGCGGATCCGGCTCCGGTGACACCACGGTCGGGCAGGTCAGTGGCGACGGCTCTGGCGGCGATGACCAGAAGGAGCCCGACAAACGGCCGACCGGATTCACCACCCCGCGCGACACGCCGAAGCCGTCCGACCAGCCGACGGTCAGCCCGTCGCCCTCACTGGAAGAGGAGCCGACCCCCACCGAGTCGACGTCCCCGACCGAGTCGCCCGAGCCGACACCCGCGGATACGATCTTGCCCTGACGCGTGGACGTTGGCGAACGTCACGGGCGCGGGGTGCACAGTGTTGCTCAGGCGCAAGCCGAGGATCGGCACCCACCAGGAGAGCCAGATGAGTATCGAGCTGAACCACACGATCGTGCAGGTGAACGACCGATGGGCTGCCGCTCGCGATGTCGGCGAGGTGCTCGGTCTGCCTGAGGCGACGGCATACGGTCCGTTCGCCGAACTGAAGCTGGACAACGCCGCGAGCCTGGACTTCATGGACACCGAGGGCGACATTCACGGCCAGCACTACGCCTTCCTGGTCAGCGAGGGGGAGTTCGACCTGATCCTGGGTCGCTTGCGGGACAGCGACCGCCAGTGGTGGGCGGACCCCTTCAGACGTCGGCCGCATGAGATCAACCACCAGGACGGAGGCCGCGGCCTCTACTGGGAGGGCCCGGACGGGCACTGGTTGGAGATCATCACCCGTCCATACGGCAGCGGCGCCTGATCTGCGGATCGGCTCAGGTCGCGTTCACCGGCTCCAGTCCGTCCAGCTCGCCGTCGGACGCGTCGACGGGGCGCGTCGCCGGCAGGTGCGCCTCGGGGTGGCCCTCGATGTGCAGCTCCGGCAGGTGCCGGCCGAGCCACTCGGGCATCCACCAGTTGCCGGCCCCCAGCAGGTGCATCACCGACGGCACCAGCAGCATGCGGACCACGGTCGCGTCGATGAAGATCGCCGAGGCCATGCCGACACCGATCACCTTGAGCACCACGTCGGGCGAGGGGATGAAGGCGGCGAAGACCGCCACCATGATCGCCGCGGCCGCGGTGATCACGCGGCCGGTGCCGGCAAGCCCCTCCAGGATGGCCCGGCCGTTGTCGCCGGTCCGCAGCCAGCCCTCGCGCATCCGGCTGACCAGGAACACCTCGTAGTCCATCGAGAGCCCGAACAGCACCGCGAACATCAGCACCGGCACGAACGCGGGCAGCGGCGTCGGCGTGTCGATGCCGACCAGCTGCCCGGCCCAGCCGCCCTGCAGCACCAGCGCGACCACGCCGTACGCAGCAGCCACGGACAGCAGGTTCATGACGGCCGCCTTGATCATGACCGCGACGGACCGGAACGAGACCAGCAACAGCAGCATCGAGAGCAGCACCACGCCGCCGATGAGGAGCGGGATCCGCTTGGCGATGTTGTGGGTGCTGTCGATCGAGGTCGCCGTGACGCCGCCGACGTGCACGGTCAGGCCGTCGTCGGCGACCGCGTCGGGAAGGACGTCGTCGCGCAGTGTGGACACGAGGTCCTCGGTGGCCGGGTCCTGCGGCCCCTCGGCCGGGATCACCGTGAGGATCGCCGCGTCCCCGGCCTGGTTCACCGTCGGCGGGGTCACCGCGGCGACGCCGTGGACCTCGCTCACCACGTCCGCGAGGCCGGCGAGCGCCTGCTCACCACCGGTGGCCGGTAGCTCGGCGACCAGCAGCAGCGGTCCGTTCATCCCGGGCCCGAAGCCGGCCGCGATCTGGTCGTAGGCCTGCCGCGTGCTCGTGGACTCCCGGTTGTTGCCGGCGTCGGGGAAGCCGAATCGTACGTCGAGGAACGGCGCCGCCAGCGCCAGCAGCACGATCACGCCTGCCGACGCGGCGATGACCCGGTGCCGGGCGACGAGTCGGCTCCAGGCGAGCCAGCCGCGCGACGGCTCGACGTGCCCACCTGCGGCGACGACCACCGTGTGCCTTCGGCCCAGCGGGAGCCGCAGCCTGTCGACGTGCCGGCCGAGGTAGCCCAGCAGCGCCGGGAAGAGCGTGATGCTCGCCGCCATCACCACGACGACCGCGAGGATCGTGACGACTGCCGCGCCGCGCATGAAGGAGAGACCCATCGCGAAGAGGCCGAGCATGCTGATCACGACGGTGGTGCCGGCGACCATGACCGAGCGCCCGGCCGTGTCCAGGGTCGCGACGGTCGCCGCCTCCGGGTCGAGCCCGGCCGCCCGCCACTCCCGGAAGCGGGTGACCATGAGCAGCGCGTAGTCGATCCCGATGCCGATGCCCATCATCGTGGCCAGCGAGGTGGACCAGTCGGGCGCGTCGACGAACGAGATGACGACGGTCGTGAGCGTGCTGCTGACCGCGAGCCCGGCGACGGCGACGAGGATCGGCAGCCCGGCGGCCACCACCGAGCCGAACATGATGAGCAGGATGATCGCGGCCGCGAGCAGGCCGATCATCTCCGAACCGATGTCGCCCTGCTCCGCCTGCTGCACGGTCTGGCCGCCCAGGGAGACCTCCACGCCGTTGTGCGAGGCGCCGTCGGCGACGTCCAGCATCCGCTGGGTGTCCGCCACCGGCATGTCCGGCGGGTTCACGACGTCGAGCCGGGCGTGGGTCAGGATGGTCGTGCCGTCGGGGCTGACGCTGCCCGGGGCCGCGAACGGGTCATCGACCGAGACGACGTGCGGGACCTCGGCGAGCCCGGCCAGCACCTTCTTCACCTCGGCCCGGACGGTGGGGTCCTGGGCGCCCGCGTCGGCGTGGATGACCACGTCGACCGTGTCGCCGGCCTCGGACGCGAACCGGTCCTCCAGCAGCTGCTGGGCCTGGCCGGAGTCCGAGCCGGGTGCGGAGTAGTCGGCCTTGAACTCGCCGCCGAAGGCCGAGGCCAGTGCGACGGCGATCAGCAGGGCGGCGACCCAGGTGAGCACGGTACGGCCGCGACGGCGGAACATGACGCCCGCGAGTCGGCCGAGCGGGCCGACGGTTGGCCGAGCGCCGGCTGCGGTGTCGTTCTGGCGGGACGGGGTGGCGGTGGCCATCAGGGGACCTCTTCGGGGCCGATGGAAACGTTACGCTCCATAACATTCACGATGTGCCGTCACTTGTCAAGAGTCTTCACTTCTGTGAAGATGGTTAACGCAATCGTCGTCTCCCGTCCCAGGAGGATCCGTGCCGGTCAGCACCGCCACCCCGACCCGTCGTGAGCGGGCCCGCGCCGCCACCGTCGAGGAGATCAAGTCCACGGCGCTGGCGCTGATGCGCGAGCAGGGCACCACGGACGTGCACTTCACCGACATCGCGCGGGTGATGGGGATGACGCCGCCGGCGCTGTACCGCTACTTCGCCGACCGCGACGAGCTGCTGACCGCCCTGATCACCGACGCGTACGGCGACCTGGGCGCGACCGTGGCCACGGCGCGCGACAGTGTTCCCGAGGACGACCTGGCCGGCCGCTGGGTGGCCGCGGCCACGGCGTACCGGGACTGGGCCAGGAGCGAGCCGCAGCAGTTCGCCTTGATCCTCGGGCTGCCCGTGCCCGGGTACGTCGCGCCCCAAGAGGGCCCCACCACCGACGCCGCCAGGGACGCGATGGCCCAGCTCGCCGACCTGTTCATCCGCGCGGCCAACCTCGGCCGGCTCGGCCGCCCGCTGCTGGAGGAGGTCTCTCCCCACGTCGTGAGCTGTGCGCACGACAAGCACCCCGAGCTCGACGGCATCGTGCCGCCGGAGAGCTTCCAGGCCATGATCCACGCCTGGGCGACCCTGCATGGCATCACGTCGCTGGACGCCTACGGGCAGTTCGACTGGATGAGCCCGGAGGCCCGCGACGCGCTCTTCGCGAGCACGATCAGGGTGGCCGCCCTGGCGGCGGGGATCCCCGTCGAGCACACGCTCGACCTGAGGGTTCGAGCAGGCCGCATCGGCCACGATCCTTGCGCGTCCGCGGCTACTTCGCCTGTCCCTGGGCCGAGACGCAACGTGCCGTCCGTCAGCACGCCCTGTCGCGACGTCGGGCCCGCCGCACTCCGGAACGCGCTGAGCCTGCAGTCACGTCATGGACCTGCTGGAACGACGCTTGACGAAGCCGTGGTCCACGCCCCACAAGATCGCCTGACTGCGTGACTCCACACCCATCTTGCGGTATGCCGATCGAATGTAGGACTTCACCGTGTTGATGCTCAGGTAGGACCGGTGTGCGATCTCTTCGTTACGCAGTCCCTGCGTGATCAGCGCGAGAATCCCGGCCTCTCTCTCGGTGAGACCGAGGTCCTGGGCGGGCCAGGTGCCTGACGACTCGGCCTCCAGGGCGCCTCCGAGCATGAGGATCTCGCCGTCCCGGATCCGTTCCAGGGCGCCGACCAGCTGTTCGGGGACCAGGGCCTTGGAGAGCACGCCGTCGGCGCCGTTTGCGCGTGCGGCGGTCAGGAATTCCCGGGAGGTGTGCGCCGTGTAGAGCACCAGGTGCTGGGCCTTCACGTCCGGCCCGAATGCCAGGTCGGTTGCGAAGGTGTCGTACAGCGCAACGTCGGCCGGCGCACGGCTGGGAGCGGAGGCTGTGAGCTCGACGATCCGGACCCGACCGTCGAAGGGCTCGAGCATCTTGGACAGGCCCTGGACGACCACCTCGTAGTCGTTGACCAGCGCCAAGGTGACGGGCGTGGCGACGGACATCAGCAAGAACTCCCTGGCTCGTGTGCGAGATGCTGGACACGCCGTGAGGGACCGGGCCCAACGTTGGAAGACCAGCTCAGTCGGGTCGGGGCCCTTGTGTCTTCCTCGGAAAGGGGTGGTACCCGGGTCGTGAGTCTGCGAAACACCGCCCCTCGAGACGTCAGCAGGCTACGTGCGTGCCGGTTTGGGGATGCATCCTGCAGGGAAGACTGTCCACACACGGTGGCCGCTCGGCTCTCGACCGGTAGCGCCCTACCACCCATCAACCGGACGGAGTCTCACAATGTTGTGGACCATTCTGATCATCCTGGCCATTGTCGCGCTGGTCCTGTTCATCCTTGGCCGCACCCGTGGCCGTCGGGGCGTCTGACCCTTCGGACTTCCTGCTACGAGGCGCCACCGGCAGCGAGACACGGGCAACGAGGCCTCCCGCCACCCCGGTTTCCAGGACCACGGTGCCTCCCGTCTGGTGCACGAGCTCGCGGACGATGGCCAAGCCGAGTCCGCTGCCGCCGGCGTCACGGTCACGGGCCTCGTCGAGTCGGGTGAACCGGTCGAAGACTCTCTCGCGGTCGGCCTCGGGGACGCCTGTACCGTCGTCGGACACCAGCACATCGACCACCGACCCGCGCTCGAGTGCCTCGATGTGCACCGTGCTCACGGCGTGCCGAACAGCGTTGTCCACGAGGTTGCCGAAAACCCGCCGGAGCGCATCGCGGTCCCCGAGTACCACGGCGTCCGGCAACGCCCCGGTGGTGACGCCGACGCGGGCGCCTGCCTGCCTGCGCACCACGTCGAGGAGGAGGTCACGCACGGCAACCGGTTGCGGAGGCTTCGCAGGCGAGGGCTCCTGATCCAGGCGCGCCAGCACCAGCAGGTCCTCGACGAGCGCGGACATCCGGATGACCTCTGCGTGCAGGTCGCGGGTCGTCTCCGTGTCCTCGCCGAGACGTTCCGCGACCTCGAGCTGGGTCTGCATCGAGCTCAGCGGACTGCGCAGCTCGTGCGCGGCGTCCGCCACGAACGCCCGCTGCCGGGCGCGCGAGGCCGAGAGCCGATCGAGCATGGAGTTCAGGGTGACCGCGAGAGCGTGCACCTCGTCGCGTGATGCGGGAACGGGCAGTCGCGAGTCCTGCCCCGTGCCCGAGATCCGGTCCGCGGTCGACCTGAGCATCTCCACGGGTCGAGGGCGGCGCCGACGACTCGCCATGCGATCAGTGCCAAAGCGAGCAGCAGCAGCGGGTACGTGGCCAGCAAGGTGAGTCTGAGGATGCGTTGGCTGTCCTCGATGTCGTCGATGCGCTGCGCCACCACGACCGTACGACGGGCATCCGCCGGTCCCGCTTCGGCGGCGGAGACGCGCAGCGACGAGTCGAGTCCCACCCGCGATCCCGAGACCTGGGGATGGTCGCCCTTGAGCGCCGCGGCCACCTCGTCTGGTGTGAGGAGGGCCGTCAACCGATCGCCGTTCACCGAGGCGCTCACGACCCGGTTTTCGGAGTCCAGGACCTGCACGATCTGGCTGCCGGTGACCGGGATCGGGTCCGGCAGCCGGTCCCGGTCGACCAGGTCCGCGACCTCGGCCACGGTGGCCTGGCCCGCGTCGTCGATCGTCCGGAAGCTGACGAGGGTGAGGACGCCGTACAGGGCGAAGCTGCCGATCGCCAACGCCACCGCGACGCCGAGCACACCGATCACCAGCAGACGGGCGCGCAGGCTCAGCCGCTCCCAGCTCCCGGTGCGGGTCATGTCGTGAGGCGGTAACCGGAACCCCGCACCGTCTCGACGACCTGTCGACCCAGCTTGCGTCGCAGGTAGCCGACATAGACCTCGACGGCGTTGGGGTTCACGTCGGCCGCCGCGTCCCAGACATGATCGAGGATCTCGATCTTGGTGATCAACCGGTCGGGGCGACGCAGGAGGTACTCCAACAGCCCCAGCTCCCGAGGGGTCAGCGCCACGGCCACACCATCGACGGTGACGCGACGGGTGCTGGGGTCGAGCCTGATGTCGCCAGCCGCGAGGACCGGGGGCCGCGCTTGCGGCGTACGTCGCATCAGGGCTCGGAGCCGGGCCAACAGGACCACGTAGGAGAACGGCTTGGTGAGGTAGTCGTCTGCCCCGTAGTCCAGGCCGTTCGCCTGGTCGTGCTCCCCAGCCCTGGCCGAGAGCATCAGGACCGGGACCCAGTTCTCCTCCGACCGGAGAGCCTGCACCAGCTCGAACCCGGAGAGACGGGGCAGCATCACGTCGAGCACGATGGCGTCGAAGTCCCCGTGTCTCGCGAGTTCCAGACCGGTGGCGCCGTCATTCGCCACCTCGACGATGAACCCGTCGTCGACCAGACCGCGGCGAAGAGCACGTGCCAGGCGCTGTTCGTCCTCGACCAGCAGTAGCCGCATGGCCCCAGACTTGCACGCCCGGCGCTGCGGACCCACCGGTCTCTCAGCGATCTCACAGCGACACTGGTGCACGCTTTCCCCATGAGCCTGTTCACCCGCCGCCCCTTCCTGCGATGGCTCGTCCCCGCCGTCGCCGCCGTCGTCCTCGCTGCGGGAGGTTCGGCTGTCGGGATCCTCACGGCGAACGCTCGCGGAGGCCTGCCGGAACGCAGTCCAGCCCAGCTCCTCGTGGACGTCCAGAAGGCGCGGCTCGACGGTCTCTCCGGGACGATCGTCCAGAACGCCCACCTGGGTTTGCCGAGCCTTCCCGGGGTCGGGGGCGCCGGCAGCTCTGACATGACCTCGCTCGTCTCCGGCTCGCACACGCTGCGGCTGTGGTACGCCGGGCCGAACCGGGTCAGGCTCGCGCTGCTCGGATCCCTGGGCGAGTCCGACCTCGTGCGCAACGGCACAGACCTCTGGACCTGGTCGAGCAGGGACAAGAGCGCGACACACCACAAGGTGTCGCTCACGAAGCAGGACACCCCGGGACTACTGGCGGACAGCGCTCCGATGACTCCGCAGAAGGCCGCGGATGCCGCCCTCTCGGCGATCGCCCCCACCACCAAGGTGAGCACGGACGGGACGACGGTCGTGGCCGGCCGGAACGCGTACGAGCTCGTGCTCCAGCCGAAGGACGCTGGTTCGCTGGTGGAGTCGGTGCATATCGCGATCGACGGCAAGACCCACATACCGACCCGTGTCCAGATCTTTGCCCGGAACAGTCAGGACCCCTCCTTCGAGGTCGGCTTCACCTCGTTCGATCCATCCACCCCGGCCTCCACCGCGTTCAGCTTCAACCCACCCCCAGGCACCAAGGTCACTGAGGGGTCCACCCCGAAGTCCCACGAGGCGCTGCCCAGCGACGAGAAGGGTCTCCGGCGCCCCGCGGACCAGGCTTCCTCTGCGGCGGAACCCAGGATCGTCGGCACCGGATGGACCACCGTGGTCGTCGCCAAGCTCCCCGCGGGCGCCACCTCCGGAGCCGGTCAGGTGAGCCGGATGCTCGACGTCCTGCCCACGGTGAGCGGCACCTGGGGCTCTGGTCACCTGTTGAAGGGCACCTTGTTCTCGGCGCTGCATCACCGACGACGGCCGGGTGGTTGTGGGCTCGGTCGCGCCGAAGGCGCTGTACGCGGCACTAGGCAGCTGATGTCGGAGGTTGCCGTCGCCACCTCTGGCCTCACCAAGCGGTTCGGGCATCAGGTCGCTGTCGACTCCCTCGATCTGCTCGTCCCAACGGGCTCGGTCTATGGCTTTCTCGGCCCCAACGGCTCGGGGAAGACGACGACGATCCGGATGCTGCTCGGTCTGGTCAGGCCCACGTCCGGCAGCGTTGAGCTGCTCGGTCGCGCCGATGCCTGCGGACGGCCCCGACGTACTCGCGAGAGTCGGTTCACTGGTCGAGGGGCCGGCGTTCCACCCCTACCTGTCCGGCCGGGACAACCTGGCCAGGCTCGAGTCGGCCGACCGTACGACGGACCCCCGGACCGCGCGAGCCCGGATCGACGGCGCCCTGGATCGTGTAGGCCTGCTGGTCGCAGCCACCAAGCGCTACCGCGCGTACTCCCTGGGCATGCGCCAGCGGCTGGCCATCGCGAGTGCGCTGCTGCGTCACCGCGACCTGCTGGTGCTCGACGAACCCACCAACGGACTCGACCCCCAGGGCACCCGCGAGGTCAGGACTCTGGTCGGGTCGCTGGCTGATGAGGGCGCCACCGTGCTCGTGTCGAGCCACCTGCTCTCCGAGGTCGAACAGATGTGCAGCCACCTCGGCGTGATGCATGCCGGGCAGCTGGTCGCCCAGGGCACCAGCGCCGAGGTCAGGGCCGGAACCGAGGCCCAGGCAGTGCTCGAGACCGACCAGCCACAGGAAGCGGCCCGCATCATGCGCGAGCTCGGACTCACGGAGGTGCGGACCAGCCACATCTCTGCCACCGGCAAGCTCGGCAGGATCTCACCGGACAAGATCGTCGCGGCGTGCGTCCACCAGGGTGTGCCCGTCCTCGGCTTCCGGGTCGGCGCCCCGTCGCTCGAGGACGTCTTCGTCTCGCTGACCGGGGAGGGCTTCGATGTCAGTGGCTGATCAGGTAGTGGTGCACCGAACGCGGACGCTCTCCACCAGGTTCCTGCGCTCGGAGCTGCGGTTGATCTTCGGTCGGCGCCGCAACCTGGGCGGGTTGCTGGTGCTGGCCAGCGTTCCCGTTCTCATCTCCATCGCGGTCAAGGTCTCCTCCCCCGGTCGCGGTGGCGACGGACCTGACTTCTTCAGCTCCATCACCGACAACGGTCTGTTCGTCGCACTCGCCTCCCTCACTATCGAGCTCGGGCTCTTCCTGCCCCTGGCGGTCGCAGCGATCTCGGGAGACTCGATCGCCGGCGAGGCGAACATCGGGACCTTGCGCTACCTGCTCGCCGTACCGGTGCAGCGCGCCCGGCTACTGGCGGTCAAGTACCTCGCCATCGTGATCTTCTCCCTCGTCGCAACCTTGACGGTGACCGTCACCGGGATCGTGATGGGGCTCGCCCTGTTCGGTGGCGGAGACATGACCCTGCTGTCCGGCACCCAGATCGGGTTCGGCGCGGGCCTGCTGCGGGTCATGGCCGCCTCGCTCTACCTCGCCGTCTGCTTCGCATCGCTCGGCGCGGTGGGCTTGTTCGTCTCGACCCTGACCGAGCAGCCGATCGGAGCGATGATCACCGTGGTCATCTTCAGCACCGCCAGCTTCATCGCCGACAGCATCCCCCAGATCAGCTGGCTGCACCCGTTCCTGATCACCCACCACTGGCTCGCGTTCGGGGATCTCCTCCGGTCCCCGATCGCCTGGGACGGCGTACAGCAAGGTCTCTACGTCGCGCTGGCCTACATGGTCGTGTTCTGGTTCTCGGGGTGGGCGCGCTTCGCCGGCAAGGACGTCACCAGCTGAGCCCAGCGTTCACGCTGGCCGGATACGAGCCCCAACTCTTCACGGCGCCGCTATCCAGCGAGAAGGAACGGGTCCGTCTGGAGCACCGAGTGCCGCGATCGCCTCGGGATGTCAGGAGCCTCGAGCAGGGGCATCCCAGGTGCCGGCGGCGGGACGCACCCGCAGGTGTCCGAGCACGCGAGGTAGACGTGGGTCGGGTGTCCACAGCTGGGACAGGGCGGGTCATGCGAGAGCCGGGTGATCGTGTCTGGTGCCGTGTCCCACATGACGGTGCCCCCAATGGCCGAGCGGTTTCGAGACTGTGTGTCCACCATCGCGCCGAGGAGGTCGCATCCTCAATCGGACCATGGTCCTAGGTCTAATGGACCAGGCGCCGCGGAGCGCGGCGCCGCGACCGCGTCAGAGCTCGGCGCGCAGGATCGACGCCGCGCCGGCCATGGCGCGCATCTTTCCCTCGGCACTCGCGCGAGGGAGGTACTTCATCCCGCAGTCGGTGGCGATGGTGATCCGGTCCGGTGAGGTGTAGGGGAAGGCTCGGCGTACCCGGTCGGCGACCAGCTCGGCGGACTCGACCTCGTGGTCGGACAGGTCGATGACGCCCAGGATGATGGTCTTCTCGCTGAGGTCCTTCAGCACGCCGAGATCGAGACCCGACTGTGCGGTCTCGATCGAGATCTGGTCGGCCGAGCAGCCGGCCAGCTCGGGGAGGAACGAGTACCCCTCGGGCCGGTCGTGGATGATCGCGGCGTACCCGAAGCAGATGTGGACGGCGGTGGTGCCGGTGACGCCGTCGAGCGCGGCGTTGAGCGCGGCGAGGCCGTACTCGCGGGCCGCCTCGGGCCGTGCCTGCATGTACGGCTCGTCGATCTGGACCAGGTCGGCGCCGGCGGCATGCAGGTCCTTGATCTCGGCGTTGACCGCGGCGGCGTACGCCAGCGCCGCCGACGCGAGGTCGGGGTAGTGGTCGTTCTGCGCCTGCTGCGACATCGTGAACGGGCCGGGCACGGTCATCTTGACCGTGTGGTCGGTGTTCGCCTTCAGGAACTCCACGTCGCGGACGCCGACCGGCTGCGGCCGCACGATCGGTCCGGCGATCCGCGGCACCGGGTTGGGATGCCCGCTGCGATCGAGGGCCGTGCCAGGGTTGTCGATGTCGACGCCCTCGAGGGCGGTGGCGAAGTGGTTGCTGTACGACTCCCGCCGCATCTCGCCGTCGGTGATGATGTCGAGTCCCGCCTCCTCCTGGGCGCGGATGGCCAGCACCGTGGCGTCGTCCTGCGCCTGCTCGAGGTACTCCGGCTCGACCCGCCACAGCTCTCTCGCCCGCACCCGCGGCGGGAAGCGGCCGGCGAGCTTGGCCCGGTCGATCAGCCAGTCCGGCTGGGCGTAGCTGCCCACCAGCGAGGTCGGCAGGATCGGCAGCGGGGACGACGTCGCGGTCACTCTGATGACTCTAGGGCTGCCGCCGCCGGTTGAGGAGGCCATCCACTTCCCTCGCTGGTCGACCGGCCTCCGGGTTGGTCAACCCGGTAGCCAGGTTCGCCGTCGGGGACGATCGTGGAGGTGTGGCAATCCAGTGGTCGTCGAACGTGAAGGCCCGGTCCGATGGCTGAGCGCACCCTGATCCTGCTCCGGCATGCGAAGTCGGACTGGTCCGGTCACGAGGCCGATGTCGCCCGGCCTCTGGCCAAGCGCGGTCGACGTCAGGCGCCGGACGCAGGCAGATGGCTGGCCGCGAACATCGACAGCATCGACCTGGCGGTCGTGTCACCCGCCAGTCGCGCTCGGAGCACCTGGGACCTCGTTTCGGCAGAGCTCGACCTCCCTCCGCGGACGCGGATCGACGATCGCGTGTACGCCGCGTCATGCGATGAGCTCCTCGACTGTCGTGCGGGACCTGCCTGACGATGTCGAAACGGTGGTCCTGGTCGGCCACAACCCCGGGCTCGAGGACCTGGTCTCGCTTCTCACGGGTGAGCGGGCACCGATGCCCACCTCGGCTCTTGCGGTGATCACGATGTCGGGCTCCTGGTCGACCGCAGGTCACCATTCAGCGGTGCTGCGGGCGTCCGGCAGGCCACCTGCAACGTGATCGGCGTCCTCTCCTCAGCGCGGGGTCGGCTCTTCGTCGAGCGCGCATGTCGACTGCCAGCATGAACGACAGGATCGCCAGGCAACGCGGAACGCGCGACACTGGTGAATGAATGTGATCCGGAGGCTCGATGGAACCGATCTCATCCTCATCAGACCAGGCCTTCCTGGAGGAGCTGCGGCGGCACCGTGCGGAGCTGCGCGAGTCGATGAGCGCGCTCGAAGATGCCCTGGCCGCGCCAGCCACCGCCGATCAAGCGCGCTGGGCCCAACGCGTCCACGTTGCGCTGGTGGAGCTCTCTGGCGACTTTCGTGAGCACATCGACATCACCGAGGGTCCCAACGGGCTGTATCGCGACCTCCTCGAGACCTCGCCACGCCTGTCCGGCGCCGTAGCCAGCCTCACTGGCGAACACGTGTTGATCCGCGGTCAGGTCGACAACCTGCTGGCCCGAGTGACGGCACCGGACGTCATCGAGGACGTGGACCGAGTCCGCGACCTGGGTACGGCGCTCCTCGGGAGACTCGTCCGTCACCGCCAGCGAGGTTCCGATCTCATCTTCGATGCCTACGAGTTCGACATCGGCGGCGAGACCTGAGCAGAAGCAGGTGCAGAACGAGGTGCCTGACGTACGCCGCAGCAGTCGTGAGGTGAGGTGCGTCATCTCGGCTCGCCACCCCGCTGGATCGCCGGCGGGGGGAGCGTCGGGGGCGTGCCCCCCGCCAGCGCGTCCTCCGTTATCCCCGCCACGGCGCGGACCAAACCTGGCAGGAGCCCGAAGTGTGGTCACCGCCGAAAGTCGTCGCGGAAAGTCGTAGTGGCCTCGGTCACCTGGGATGTGCGCTGGTGCCACGTGGGCACCCGGCTCGGCAGCTAGTGTCGTCACGTGAACGCGACGGGTGAGCCGGTGCCCTTCGAGGTGTACGAGCCCGGCGTCTACCTGCATGGCACGAAGGCGGCCCTCGCAGTCGGCGAGATGCTGGTGCCCGGCCGCGAGTCGAACTTCGAAGACGGCCGGGTGATGAACCACGTCTACTTCACCGCGACCCTCGACGCCGCGGTCTGGGGCGCCGAGCTGGCTGCGGGTCCGGGCCGCGGGCGGATCTACATCGTCGAGCCGAGCGGCGAGTTCGAGGACGACCCCAACGTCACCGACAAGAGGTTTCCCGGGAATCCGACGCAGTCCTTCCGCAGCCGCGAGCCGCTGCGCGTGGTGGGCGAGCTCGTCGACTGGGTCGGCCACTCGCCGGAGAAGCTGCAGGACATGCGGGACGGACTCGCTGCGTTGAGAGCGGCAGGGTGCAGCCCAGATCGAGGACTGAGCCGTGGGGGCGGGACCAGTCCTGCCGGCGCGATCATAGGCACCCTGCGCGCAGGCGGCTGGATCGCTGCTGACTACGCGGGTCCGAAGCTGGAGATTTCGTAGCGCACCACGTCGGGCGGCCACCACGGCGTTCGCCTGCTGTCGGCGCAGCATCGCCTGGGCGATCTCCGATGCGTACGCCAGGTGGCTGATTCCGCACTTCGACATCTCGACCCCGCGACCACGAACGCTCGGCCAGTCCCGAGACCCTTGACGGACGGGCGTTCTCGGGACGCGTCCACGCGCAGCACGCCCGCGGCGACATGGTTCGCCGGATGAGGTTCCCCTGAGGGGGTTGGGTATCCCGCCGACCGGGGTTGGTCGGAAGATCTACCCCCTTGCGTTCTGGGCTATGGTCGGCCAGCTGCGAGCGGATCGGATTGGCGATGCGCGGCCTAGCAGATGCGAGTCGTCGGGAGGCGCGGCGCGGACGTAGGCGACAGCCGCGCGCATCTGAGGTGGCCCGTCCGGAATCTGAGGTATGCGCCCGATGCCGGCGGCGCTGTCGTGGACCGACAGTCGTGTCCTGAGGTCGGGCACCGGACCCGGCCCGGGACGAAGGAGTCACACCATGTACGCACACCGCAGTCTCGTCACCACCACCCTCGGCGCGACCGGGCTGGCCCTGGCCGCGCTCGTCTCCATCGGCGCCGCCCAGCCGGCCTCGGCGGCGACCACCTGCCAGCTCGACGTGCACTCGCTCAAGGCGCTGGACCTTAATGACAACGACGGCACCGACGAGGTGCTGCTGCGGCTGGGCGGCGACAAGACCGCCGTCCAGACCTACGTGCTCAACCAGAAGCGCTTCAACCTGGGCACCAAGGCCTTCCAGGGCACCATCGACGTGGACATCGTGGAGAAGGACAGCGGCCAGACCACCACCATCGGCTCGGTGAACAACATCCAGTGCAAGAACACGCCGCTGACCACCAAGGACCGCAGCGGTTTCGGCGCGATCTACCGGATCGCCTACTCCGTCCGGTGACGGGCCGGCCCCCGGCGCCGGGAGAACCGGATACGCGGGGCCCGCGGTCCGACCGGCCGCGGGCCCCGCTCGTCAGGCATTTGATCCAGTCCCGTTGCTGAGCCACCCGAGCGGACCCACGCGCCGTTCACCGGCGATGGCGAGGAACAAGGAGAGTCTCATGGCCGCGTCAAGAATCATCGAGGAAGAGACAGGTACCTGGTCGGGGCTGCGTCACAAGCACAATGGCTACTACGCCGGCGACTTCAGCGATGCCCCGTTCCGACCGCTCGTGCCCGTATCCGGGTCGAACCCGACGAGGCTGACCGTGAGGGCAGACTGGCCACGGACGCGACACGCGGAACCGCGCCTGGCGCGGTGACGCAGATCCCGTGAACCAGCGGACCGCGCCTAGCGCCCACCATGAGCCGGCACCAGGTCGTCGAACCGCACCAGCTTGACCCCGCCAACGAGATAGAACCCGCCAGCGATAACCCGCGCAGATCGCAAGGGCATTGCCGGCTCATCCGCGGAATCCACTCACCATGGGGTGCGATTCCCCGACAACATGCGCGCAGGCGACTCGGCCGGCTAGTACCGCACACTGAACTCCGAGCTTCGGCCCGGCCTCACCTCGCGCACCTCGACGCGATGGACTTCAGCCGAGGGAGAACCCTCACGACACCAGGCCAGCATGCTTTCCACTGCGTCTGCCGGCCCCTCGAAGTGACCGAGTACGGCACCATCCGGCTCGTTCTGCACCCACCCGACCAGCTCGAGTCGTACTGCCTCCTGAGCGGCGTACCCCCGGAACGAGACGCCCTGCACCTCACCCGAAACCCTGACCTCGACCGCACGCGACATGCCATCCAGAATGCCTTGTGCACGGACTCACTGGACAGCCGAAACCCGGCTGCATGGCGTTAGACGGGGTCTACTCAAGCCGGCCAGGAAATGGCTGTTGTCGGGGACGGCTACTAACGCTACCCAGGATGGGCTACGCCGCCGCCCATTGCCGGAAGGCTACCTGTACGGCCTCGCACCTTAGCGCGGCAAGTCTTGGCTCAAGTATGGGAAGAGACGTTCACGATCGCGGCGAGCGTGCCCGCCGCCCGAGTCGTCCGGGCAAGGTCAGCGGTGCGCTGATGGCTCGTCGGCGGGGCGGACGCGGGCCTCGAGGATCGACATCCGGCTGCTCGTGGGGACGACTGAGGTCAGCTGCAGGCCGACCGCGTCGAACAATGCCGCGTACTCCAGGTCGGTGCGCTCACGCCCACCTGGCAGAACCAGCATGTTGAGGTCGGAGAACGCGGCGTCGACCTCGTGACCCGGCCGACCGAGGAGGGTCTCGACGACGAGGACGACACCACCCGGTTGGAGCCCAACTCTGCAGGCGCGCAGAATCTCGGCACACCGCGCATCGGGCCAGTCGTGCAGGATCGACTTCAGGAGGTAGCAGTCGGCCGCCGGGACGGCGTCGAAGAAGCTCCCACTCGTCGCGCTCCATCGCGATGCGACGGAACGCGTGGCTTGACGAGTCGGGCCCCGTGCGACGACGTGCGGCAGGTCGAAGACGGTCCCTGTCAGATGCTCGTGCTGGGTGAGCACCGCCTCGAGCAGGACGCCGTGCCCACCGCCGACATCGACGACACTCGACAAGCCCGCGAAGTCGTACGCACTCGCCACGGCGTCGGCGACCAGCGAGCTCAGCGCTGACATGTTGTCGTTGAAGATCGCATTCTGTTCGGGATTGCTCCGTCGGTGTGTCCAGACGTCCACGCCGTGCAAGGCCTCGAACGCGTTGTCACCGGTGCGCACGCTGTGGCCGAGGTGGGCCCACGCGGCCCATGTCGCCGGGTCCGCCAAGGTCCGGGCCAGGGGACGTAGCGACCCGGGTACGTCGGACCGCAGTCCTTCGCCGAGGGGTGTGAGCGCGAACCGCCCGTCTTCCTGCTCGTCGTACACGCCCACAGTGGCTAGTGCACGCATGAGCCGGTAGAGGGTCGCCTGGTCCACCGACGCCGCCGCAGCCAGATCCGCGATGCTTCGCGGTCCGGAAGCGAGCTCGTCGGAGACGCCCAGATCCGCGGCCACGGCCAGCGCCGCTGAGAGCCGGAACCCAGTCACCATCGCCCGCAACTCCTCACGATCAGCCATGGCCCGGATGATCCTCCCCGATCGCCGAACCCGCTACCGGACCTCTCCCGGGAGAGCACGACCAAACCCGTTCGCCCTCAGGCAACGCCGCGCTCGTCGGATACCGCGCTAGAAGACGCGCCCAGTGACGCGCGGATGCCGAGCCGCAACGCCTGGGCGAGGTCCAGTCCATCCGCCGACCGGGACCGCCAGGCGATGTGGCCGTCGGGTCGAACCACGACGGCGCCGTCCGCCGCGAGCCCGTACAGGGTGGTGAACTCCCGGGCCGGGTCATGGAGCACCTCGCCGCCGACGACTCGCACGGCCACGCTCACGCCGAGCTCGGCCGACACCAAGTCGGCGGCGCGCCGCCAGCACCTCCCGTCCGGCCCGGTGAACACGGTGATCCCTGGTCCCAACAGGTCCAGCGTCGAGACCTGCTCGCCGTCCCGCGTCAGCCACAGGTGCGGGAGTCTGGCGCCCGGGCGTCCGGTGGGACGCCAACTGTCCTCGGCCGGCCCGTCCGGGCAACCGTCGTCGGCGAGGGCGCCACTCTGGTAGGTGATGCCGATGTCGATGGCGAGCGCGTCCAGGTCCGGGCTCGTCGGCGTCTCGGACCGCACGGCGTTCTGCGCGCCGACCGGCCGGCGCTCCGCTGCGTAGGTGTCGAGCAGGTCGTCCGCCGCCCAGCCGCGGAGCACGAAGTCGAGCTTCCAGGCGAGATTGTGGGCGTCCTGGATAGCGGTGTTCATGCCCGTGCCGCCGCGCGGGGTGATCCGATGCGCGGCGTCCCCGACCAGGAAGGCGTTCCCGACGCGATAGCGGTCCGCGACCTGGGCGGCGAACGAGAACGCACCGATGCTCAGGATCTCGACCGGGAGGTCCGACACCCCCGATGCGGCCCGGATCATCGCAGTCACCCGGTCACCGGTGAAGTCCTCGATGCGCTCGGTGCGCGGGTCCCAGGTCTGCGCGAGCACCCAGCGGTCGTCGTCGCTGGTCGGCAACATGACAGTGAGGCCGGCCGACCCCGGGATCATGTTGAGCCCGTGCACCCCCGAGCCGACGTGGGACCGGAGCGGAGCGCGGAACAGCACCGAGACGAGCTCCTCCAGATGGTCCGGCCCGATCATCTCGACGCCCAGCATCGACCGGACCGCGCTTCTGCTGCCGTCCGCACCGACCAGAAAGCGCGACCGGACAGCCATCCGTCTGCCGCTCGAGTTCCGCAGGGTAGACATCACCCCGGTCCCGTCCTGCTGGATCGCCACGATCTCCGTACCGAAGCGAACCTCGGCTCGGAGACCGCGTCAGGTGCTCGAGCAGCACTGGCTCGAACGCGTCCTGCGCTACCACCGCATACGACGTCGGGCTGACCCGCCGCGCCTCGTCATCGGCGGGGAAGCCGAGCGGGACGGTCATTCCCTCTGGTGACACGAGAGTCGGCGCCACCCGTCCCAGCGGGAGAGCGTCGAACTCGCGTTCGCGAACCCGGTCCTCCAGTCCCCACTCGCGGATGATCTCCATCGACCGCGGACTGACTGCTGTCGCTCGGGGGAAGGTCGAGACCTGCGCTTGCCTCTCGACCAGCATCACCGGCACGCCCTGCCTGGCCAGTCCGATGGCCGTGACCAGTCCGGCCGGGCCTGCACCGACGACGAGGACCGACGTGGTGTGTACCTCGACACCGTTCGTGGCGTTCTCCTGCATGTCTTCTCCTTGATCTGATGGTCCGGCATATTCGCCGGACAGAATGTCTTTCATCAGACAGAGTGACTTGCGTCGGACAGAGTGTCAACCCAAATGTGTAGACTGACCTCATGGCTGAGAAGGGGCGGCGCTACGTGCAGAGCATCAGGGCCGCGTCGGCGGAGGTGACGAGGCGTCGGATCCTCGACGCCGCGACTGACTTGCTCAGCCGGGAGCCTGCCCAAGGGATCAACCTCGATCGGATCGCGCGGGAGTCAGGCGTCGCGCGGTCGACGATCTACGTCGCGTTCGAGTCGCGCACCGGACTGTTCCGCGCCCTGGCTCGCGACTTCCTGGACGAGCAGCGCTTCGACCGGCTGGTGGCGGCTGCGTCACACCCCGACGCGCGCGAGGCGCTGCTCGGAAGCCTTCGAGAAGGCATCCGCCTGTACGCCGCGGGACGGGACCTCGGACGTGCCCTGTTCTCAATGTCAGTGCTGGATCCGGACGCTGCCGAGGCCATCGTCGTGCTCGAGCACGGCCGGGCCCCAACGATGCGCTCCCTGGCCCAGCGCCTCAAGGACCAGGGCTATCTACGGAAGGGGGTCGGCGTGACCGAGGCGTCTGATGTGCTCTGGGTGCTCACCAGCTTCGACACGTTCGACCTGCTCTTCACCGGCCGCAACCTCTCGGAGGCCACGGTCGCGAAAAGAGTTCTGTCGATGGCGGAGCACGTGCTTCTCGCTGAGAGAAGCATGCCTACCTGACCAGCACGGCGATGGGCCACAGACACACCGAGCTTCGCGGGCTCCGGACACGCCGTCGAAGCCCCGCCGTCGAAGCCACCGCCGTCGAAGCCACCGCCGTCGAAGCCACCGCCGTCGAAGCCACCGCCGTCGCCGCCGTTCGCGTCGCCACCGCCGTCTCCGCCCCCGTCTCCGCCGCCCCCGTCGCCACCGGTGTCGCCGCCCCCCAAGCCGCCGAACATCGTGCCTCCCACGAACATCCACGTCATCGGGCCGAAGGCGCCGAAGTAGCCCATTGCGTAGGGCTCATAAGCGCGGCCACCCTGCCAGTAGGGGACCCGCTGCGCCCCGACCATCACCTTGGCGGACATCAGGATCGGCGCCCGCTCGGACGCGCTCGGCATCGAGGGCGCAGGCAGGCACGTCCCGCTCCACGCCGCCCGGCGGGACGTAGAGCACGTCGGCGACCGAGAGCCCGTGGCGCGGGTCGAAGAAGCACGGCGGACGCCTGGTCGGCAGCGCCGCGCCCGCGACTCGGGCGCGCACGCAGGCGATGGCGTAGCGTCCGTCCTCGATGATCTCGGTGACGTGCCGGATGTCGTCGGGCTGGGTGATCGAGTCGCCCGCCAGCTTGGCCGACTCGTAGGCGTCGAGCGCACGCTGGTAGTCCGCGTTCGCGCCATCGTCGAGCTCGTGGCCACTCATGTCGAGGTCGAGCGCTTGCAGGTCCTCGCCGAACGCAGTGATGTCCTCGAAGGCCAGCTTCCTCACCGGGGCGAGCTCCTCTTCGCGCCGAGCCAGGTCGCGCTCCTTGTTGCGGCGCCCCGCCACGAGGACGACGGCTCCCAGCGCCACGATGACCAGCACCAGCAGGATCAGCTCCATGGCTGGATCCTACGTATCCGCCGAAGTTCCGCAGCGGGCTGGCTGCCCCGGTGTCACTGCTCGGTGCGCAGCATCCCGGGTCAACTGTGCAACTAAGTTCCTTAGTTGCTCGACTCCCCACCTGTCCCTAGAGTCACAACATGAGTGAACCTGCGCCGCAGGACCGGGCGTCCGTGGGAGCCGCCACCTATGAGCCCCTGATCGTGCTGGACTCTGTGGACAAGTGGTTCGGCGAGCTGCACGTCCTCGTGGACATCAACCTGACCGTCGGCAAGGGCGAGGTCGTGGTCGTGATCGGTCCGTCGGGGTCCGGAAAGTCCACGCTGTGCCGCACTATCAACCGCCTCGAGACCATCGACAAGGGCACCATCAGCCTCGACGGCGCGCTGCTGCCCGAGGAGGGCAAGGCACTCGCCGCCCTGAGGGCCGAGGTCGGAATGGTCTTCCAGAGCTTCAACCTGTTCGCCCACAAGACGATCCTGGAGAACGTCACACTCGGCCCGATCAAGGTGCGCGGCAAGAGCAAGAGCGAGGCCGACAAGCGTGGCCGCGAGCTGCTCGAGCGGGTCGGTGTGGGCGAGCAGGCCGAGAAGTACCCAGCCCAGCTGTCCGGTGGGCAGCAGCAACGAGTGGCGATCGCCCGGGCACTGGCGATGGACCCCAAGGCGATGCTGTTCGACGAGCCGACCTCGGCACTGGACCCCGAGATGATCAGCGAGGTCCTCGAGGTGATGGTGGACCTCGCCAAGCGGGGGATGACGATGATCGTCGTCACCCACGAGATGGGCTTCGCACGTACGGCGGCCGACCGGGTCGTGTTCATGTCCGACGGCGCGATCGTGGAGGAGAACACCCCCGAGGAGTTCTTCACCAACCCCAAGTCAGACCGAGCCAAGGACTTCCTCGGCAAGATCCTCAAGCACTGATCCTCAAGCACTCAGCGAGACAAGGGCGGGGGAACCGGCCCGGGAACAGGAGTAGAGATGCGACTGACAAGGACAAAGGCTGTGGTGGTCGGCCTGATGCTGGCCGTCACGACTGCGTGTGGTGGCAACGCGGGCAGCGACGACAGCGGCAAGAAGGTCGAGGCCGACAAGGATGCCGCCGCGTCCCTCCCCGCCGGCAGTCACATGAAGGAGCTCGCCGACAAGGGCGAGATCACCATCGGTGTGAAGTTCGACCAGCCCGGGCTCGGTTTCAAGGACGCAGCGTCCGACGTACCGACCGGCTTCGACGTCGAGATCGCCAAGATACTCGCCGCCGGGCTCGGCATCGATCCGGCAAGCGACAAGGTGAAGTGGGTCGAGACCATATCTGACAACCGGGAGCCCTTCCTGCAGAAGGGCAGGGTCGACCTGGTTCTCGCGTCGTACTCCATCACCGACGAACGCAAGCAGATAGTCGGCCAGACCGGCCCCTACATGCTCACCGGCCAGCAGGTCCTGGTGAAGAAGGACAGCAACATCAAGGGCATCGAGGACCTCAAGGGCAAGGAGGTCTGCTCGGCAGAGGGGTCGACCTCGCTCGAGAACGTCAACGCGAAGGGCGCCAAGGGGGTCGGCGCCGAGACGTACAGCGCGTGCGCCGAGGACGTCATGGCCGGAAGCGTGCCGGCCATGTCCACCGACGGTTCGATCCTGCTGGGTCTCGCGGCGCAGAACGAGGGCGAGCTGAAGGTGGTCGGCGACGAGTTCTCCGAGGAGCACATCGGAGTCGGCTACCCCAAGGAGTACCCCGAGATGTGCGAGTGGATCAACGAGACGCTGCAGAAGTCCTTCGACAACGGTGACTGGGCCGATGCGTTCGAGAGCACGCTCGGCAAGTCCGGCTCCGAGACACCGGAGCCGCCGAAGCTGGACGCCTGCAAGAGCTGAACCCGTAGCGGCCGGGGTGGTCTCACCACCCCGGCTCGTCACGTCCCCCGACCCGACATCCCGAAAGGCGGTGCCCGGTGAGCGTCCTGTTCGACAACTGGGATCTCCTCCTCGTGGCATTCGCCCACACCGTCCTGCTGTTCCTCATCGCCGGCGTGCTGTCGTTGCTGTTCGGCACCTTGCTGGCGGCGATGCGCGTGGGGCCGATCGGGGTGCTCCGAAAGGCCGCTGGCGTCTTCGTGACGCTGGTGCGAAACACCCCGCTGCTGATCCTGCTCGTGTTCTTCCGGATTGCAGGCCCCAAGATCGGCATCCAGTTCAACTGGGTGGACATCGTGTGGGGGGACATCCGGATGACCGCCTTCTTCGCAGCCGGGGTCGTGGCGCTGACCCTCTACACGTCGGCGTTCGTCTGCGAGGCCATCCGGTCCGGGATCAATGCCGTCCCGGTCGGCCAGGCCGAGGCGGCGCGCGCCATCGGACTGCCGTTCGCCGACGTGATGCGCGCTGTGGTGCTGCCGCAGGCCGTGCGGGCGTCGGTGCCGCCGTTGGCCAGCGTGCAGATCGCGCTGCTGAAGAACACCACCGTCACCGGTGTCTTCGGTGTCACCGAGGCGTTCTCGCGAATGCGGTTGTTCACCAACGACTTCGCCGACCGAGCGGGTCGGCATCTTCATCGGGTTCGCCCTGATCTTCGTGCTTCTCGTCGAGATCGTCTCCTTCGGGGCGAACCGGCTGGAGCGTCGTTGGCGGATCGCATGAACGCGCGACGGGACCCCGCATGAGCGCCAGCCTCCTCTTCGACAGCCCGGGGCCGCGCACCATCGCCCGCCACCGGATGTACACCGTCATCGCGGTGGTCGCGCTCATCGCCATCGTCGGCTACGCGGTGATCAGGCTCGCGGATGCCGGTCAGTTCGAGTACGACATGTGGGAGGTCTTCATCACCCCCCGCTACGACAAGGTGATCCTCGTCGACGGTGTGCTGAACACCCTGAAGATGGCGTTCAGCGCGATCATCGGTGCAGTCGTGATCGGAGTCGATCTTCGGCATCGGCAAGCTCTCCGACCATGCCTTCGTGCGCTGGCCGTGCTGGGCGTTCGTGGAGTTCTTCCGAGCGGTCCCGGTGCTGCTGCTGATGGTGCTGTTCTACTACCAGTACGGCATCACCCGCGGCGACACCGGCGCCTACTGGAGCGTGGTGTTCGCGCTGACCGTCTACAACGGTGCCGTGCTCGCCGAGGTGTTCCGGGCGGGTGTGCTCGCTGTTCCAGCCGGCCAGGCGGAGGCGGCGTACGCCATGGGCATGCGGAAGAGCCAGGTGATGATGATCATCCAGCTGCCGCAGGCGGTGAAGATCATGATCCCCGCGATCATCAGCCAGTGCGTGGTTGCCCTGAAGGACACCAGCCTCGGGTACGCCGTGACGGCCCCGGGTCTGACTTTCGTGGGCAAGCAGATCTACGTCGGGTTCGCCAACTACGTCCCGACCGTGATCGTGATCGCGGCCATCTACATCACGCTCAACCTCATCCTGACGGCGATCGCGACCTGGGTGCAGAAGAGGTTCGTCGGTGAGCACAAGATCGACATGTACGAGGTGGGCGGCGGCATGGCCACCGGGGGCGGTTTCTGATCTGGCGTGTGGGCAGAACAGCGCCGCGCACTCAGGGAGGAGGACGACGCGCGAGGGCGAGGCACGTCTCGACGTACGCATCCCACCGGGGCTCGTCGACGGTGATGTCGATGTCGAGGCGTGGGGAGGGTCGTTCGAGGTGCATGAGCAGGGTGGCCGCGAGGCCTTCGGCGGCGGCGGGACTCTGCGGGAGGGGCCAGACCCGCGCCGAGGCATCAGGGGCGGCGGCCCACCCGTAGGCGTCGGCGATCCCGCGGTCGACAGCGAGGACAGGCTCCTCGAGCGCGCTGATCCGCTTCTGCGCAGACTCGCGCAAGCGGGGTGGGTCGACGTCGTCTTTCGACGCGTCGCCCAGGATGATCAGCGGGCGGCGCAGGTACAGGCAGAACAAGGCCTCGGACGCCGTACCTCGACTGCTCGCTCCGAGGGCGACCGCCACGTCGCACAGGCAAGCCTCCACGAAATTGCGGCGATGCCCCCAGCCGGGCTTGACGACGACCGAGGACTCTCCGTGCCAGGCCGGCCGGCCGGCGACTTCGGTGTTGGCGACTCCCATCCAGGTGGGCGGGGAGTCCCGCTCCCGGCCCGGTTCGCCGCGTCGATGGCAGCGTCCTTCACGGTGTCGGGATCGGATCCGTCACCGCCGGTGAGCAGCACGGCACCACGGGCGTTGACGGCGGCTCCGATGAGCCGCGCTGCGAAGCAGCTCGTCCTCGGACGGGTCGTTCGCGCCGAACACGCCGAAGAGGGGGAGCGCCGGGTCGACGTGCATCTGACACCTCCGGTGAGTGGTGTCCGGCTTCAACCGATGAGCTGGCCGCCCTATTGTGCTCGCCAAGGGCCGAAGTGTTCACCTGCGTTAGCAAGAAGTGACGACAACTTTGCCCAGAGCGCGTCCTTCGCCGGCATGTGCAAGAGCGGATGGAACCTCGTCAAGCGGGA
>CAVWFF010000012.1:0-149878 GCA_963754145.1 uncultured Actinomycetota bacterium | reverse complement strand
GCTGGACGGCTTGGGCGACGGCCGGGCCGTGGCTGAGATCCAGCAGCTCCAGCGCGAGGTCGACGCCTGCCGGTGGCACCGGCGGAGGTGAGCACCTTGCCGTCCCGGACGACGCGTTGGTCGCTATAGGTGACACCGACGTCCGAGAGTCGTTGGGCGGAGGCCCAGTGGGTGGTGGCGGTGGCGCCGTCGAGGGCGCCGGCTGCGGCCAGGTAGGTGGACCCGGTACCGACACTGAGCGTCCACGTCGTTGTGCGGTGCAGGTGGCGGAGCCACTCGACCAGGGCAGGGTCCGGGTCACCTGTGCAGTCGTTTCCGGGTACGACGACCACGTCTGCGTTGCGAAGTCTGCGATGGACAAGGTTGCGATCAGCGGGCACAGACCGGTGTCGTCGATGATGGTGCCGATCTCGGCACTCACGAACACGCTCTCCACGCCGGGCGCGGCGGCGAGCACCTGGAAGGTGCCGACCACGTCGAGGGCGGTGAACCCGGGGTAGAGCAAGTAGGCAACCAACATGTCTTTCAGCGTGTGGCCAGGAGGAGCCACCCACAAGGACACGTTGTTGACGATGTCGGCCATCGCATCCGCGGCGTACCTTCGACCCATGGACTCCCGATGACCGAGGCGACACTCGCGAGCCGCCCCGCTCCCGAGCGGGACGTCGTCATCGTGACCTTCGACACGGCGCAGATCCTCGACGTCACCGGGCCGCTCGAGGTCTTCTCCAGCGCCTCCCGCTTCCTGCCCACAGTCCGGTACCGCACCGACGTCGTGACCACCCGCGGTGGCCCGGTACGCGCCAGCTGCGGACTCGAGTTCGCCTCCACCGCCATCAACGACGTCACCGGTCCCGTGGACACGCTGATGGTCGCCGGCGGCGCCGACATGGACGCAGCCGTCGCCGACCAGGAGCTGCTGGCCCAGGTGCGCCGGCTCGCCGCCGATGCCCGTCGGGTCACCTCGGTCTGCTCCGGCGCGTTCGTGCTCGCCGCTGCCGGGCTGCTCGAGGGACGACGGGCCACCACGCACTGGGCGGAGTGCGGGCTGCTGGACGACACCTACGCCGATGTCACCGTCGACCCCGACGCCATCTACGTCCGCGACGGCAACGTGTGGACCTCCGCCGGAGTCACCGCCGGCATCGACCTCGCTCTCGCGCTCGTCGCCGACGACCACGGACACCAAGCGGCCGCCACCGTCGCCCGGCAACTGGTCGTCTACCTTCAGCGATCCGGCGGCCAGGCCCAGTTCTCCGCGCTGCTGGCCGGGCAGGCAGCCGACACCGAACCGGTCCGCGACCTGCTGGCATGGCTGCGCGACCACCTCACCGAGGACCTGTCCGTGGCCGCCCTCGCCCGGCAGATCAACCTGTCCGAACGACAGTTCACCCGGGTCTTCAAGGCCGAGGTCGGCGTCACCGCCGCAGACCACGTCGAAGCCGTCCGGCTCGAGTCCGCCTGCCGGCTGCTGGAGACCACCAACCGGACCATCGAACAGATCGCCAGGACCTGCGGCTTCGGCACCCCCGAAACCATGAACCGCACCTTCCGCCGACGGCTGGACACCACCCCAGGCGAACACCGCCACCACTTTCAGGGGAACACCGCCATGCCCGAGACAACCGCTTGAGTAGGTGGACCCATCGCTGAAGCAAGAGCGTTCGCAGTCCCCGCTTCGACCACACTTCTAAGGCGGGTGAGCGACGTGCACGGTGCACAGATGCGGCGGGTTGAGCGGACTGCCCAGCTCGAATCATCCGAGAGCGGCCCTGTCCCTGGGGTGTTCTGGCACGACGACGGCAGCGGCTTCGCCTTCATCGCCCATGACACGGCCACCCTGCCGTTCGTCGTGGTCGAGCGCTTCGTGGCCGCCGCGAGAAAACCCTCCGCCCACCGCCGATTCCTCAGAGTGGCCCAGCGACGACCGTCTAGCCGATCATGCGCCGCTTGACCTGTTCGCGGCATGAAAGTGCCACCAGCGCTTGCCGGTGCTTCAGTCGGTGCCAGGCGTTCTGGAGCCCGGATCGCCGGGGTGAAGCGGGACGTCACACATATCGACACACCGTCTCGGCGGGACAGGTGGACGGATCGGCCTTCTCCCGCTTGATCGCGTCGTTGGATGAGGGCGGCGCGCAGGACATCAAGGTCAGCAATCTGCCGATCGATATCGACCAGTCGCGCCGTAATCAGTTGGTACACGTGATGGCAGGGTGCGTCGCCGGCGTCGCGGATGTCGATCACCTCGCGAATCTGGGCGAGGGTCAGGCCGGCGGCCCGGCCGCGGCGGATGAAGTCCAGCCGTGACAGTACCTCCGGCCCGTAGTTGCGGTACCCGTTGGCGGCACGCTCGGTCTGCGGAAGCAGACCACTCTCCTCGTAGAACCGCAGGGTCTTGGTGGTTGTCCCAGCTGCCGCGGCCAACTCGCCGATGCGCATAGCGTCCTCCGTCTCGGTTGACCTTCCCCTGGACTGGAAGGTTCATGATAGGCGCACCGTGGCCTCCCGCGAGGACCGAATGTGTGAACTCATGAAACCTCCCGGGCTGGAACCCTCCCGCCCCGGGTCCCCCGTCCGGGGCGGGAGTCTCGCCTCTAACCTCGTGTCCTGTGCTGCTGTTAGAAACAGGGCTCCCAACACCCCGGTAGGGGTGCTAAGACACCGTTCGAGGCTCCGTTGTGCGTTTCGCCATGAGCACCCCAGGACCCTTCGGGCCGCCGTGCGTCTGTTGCGCGATGCAGGGTACGAAGACGCGTCCGAGACCGGCTGTCCGGCCGGCGACCCCGCGCATGTCCTGAGCGTGACCATCGACGGGGTCGGGTGTCGGATGCAGGTCGAGTGGATCGTGCACGGCGTGGATCCAGCGAGCCAAGTCCTCTAGCCCTGACGGGCAGGACGCCTGACGAGCCCGTAACTCGCGCTCATGCTGGACTGCGAGATGCCGCTCCACCTGAGCCGGCGGCGTTCCAAATCGTCTCCCCACGCTGCGATGTCAGCCACGAGCTCCGCGCTCAGACCGAGGGCCTGGTTGAGCCACGTGGGCTCTTCTGGAGCAGCCCTCCGGCGTCCCATGGCGGAACGGTTACGGTGCCGTCGGGCATGAACCGGTTGGCAGTCCCACTGACCTCGTAGTTCCCCTCGTCGACGTCGTCCGGGACGTGTCTGCTGACCAGTAGGTCCCGTGTGGGTAGTCTCCAAAGTGCAGCGGCGGCGGTCTGTCTCGCTCCGTCACCCGATCAGTGAGCACGTGGCGTGAGCCATCAAGCGGCCCAGGCTTGCTCCAAGATCCGCGCCCGTGCTGGTGGATTGCTCGAGCAGGAGGTTGGCGGGAGCGCGAACTAGAGTTGGTGGATGTTCCCTAGGTCGCGGCCCTCGCCTCCGCGTGAGGATCCGTGCGTTGCGGCGGTCGAGCAGCTCCTGGCTGCGGCCGCCGCTCGAGGATCTGGAGCGGTGCCGGCACGCGACGGGCGAGCCGTCGTGACACACGCCTTATGGATTTGCGCGTGCGTGACGCTCAAGGATGCTCCGACGTGGCTCATCCATGACCTACCCGATGAAGGGCTCGCATGGCGCAGGGTCCCGGACACGGTAGAACCGCTTGACCTGGTCGATGCGCGGCGTACCGCGGGTGGCCATGCGGACCCGGCGGAGGTGCTGCGCTGGATGCAAGGCGCCGCATCCCACCCTTGGTGTGGAGGCGGCTACGGCTGCGGCGACGCGGTCGTGCTGGAGGTGCTGCGCCGGAAGATCCGTTCCGAATGACCTGGCCGCGGCGGATCACGGCTTCGGATTGCCGCAGCGCACACTGTCTGGGGTAGGACCGGAACCGTCAGAACTTGTGGCCGTCGACCAGCTTGCGCTGGCCCAAGGCTTGGTCCAGATGCGCGACTGCGATACGTCGGTAACCCGCGCCATTGCACGCGCCAGTGAATCGAAGCTCGGACGCTGTCACGGTCAGCACGACTCGATCCTGCCGCGCGTTGACGGAGATGCGGCCTTCCGGGCGGCAGTCACCAGTCGGTGACCCACCCACATAACTGAGTCGAATCGTCCGCCCATCGGCACTCACGTCTGGCGGTGGATCCCAGGACACCTCGTAAGTCGACCACCGAAGGAAGAACCAGTAGTAGGCGGCCAATGTGGCGAGCAGCACCACGCTCACGGTGAGCACCACCTGGCGCATGGTCACCGCTAGACGCATCCACTTGTGCGCGACGCCTCTGCCGGTGTCCGAGCAACAAGCCCACGCGCCCCAGGCACACGAGTCCACTCGGAGGAGCGGATGGCGGCTGATGCGGACATCTCGATGCAGGATGAATCCGTGAATTCGATCAGGCGTTCTTGACTAGCGGCAGGAGGTTGCCCTCGGATGTGTCGTGGTCCGTGCGCGGCGCGGCCGGAGAGTCATTGGCCGCCGCTCCCATCGAAGCCGCCACCGTCGAAGTGGCCACTGCTGCCGACGATGCCGGTCCCGAAATATCCGGCGGTCTCGGGTGCCGCCTCGAAGGCCGCGGGGTGGAGCGCCCACGAGAGCGCCGCCACGCCGGCGAAGTAGCCCTCCGTGTACGGCAGGAAGGCGCTGCCGGCAGCCCAGTAGGGCATCGTTCGGGCCCCGATCTTCACCGTGCGGACCTCGGGCATCAACTTGTTGGTCACCCTGTCGGCGTCCGTCGAGCACGCGGGCACCCGCCGGGCGCCGTGACCGGGTCGGGTCCACAGCACCTCGGTGACGGAGGGACCGTGCAACGGGTTGAAGAAACACACGACCCGCTGCTCTGGCACCGGTCGGCCCGCTACGCGGGCCTGTGCACACGCGAGCGCATAGAGCCCGGCGGCGAGAGTCTCGGTGACCTTGCTGACTTCCTCGGCGTTGCTGATCTGCTCGAGGGTGCGTTGCGCGGACTCGCAGGAGTCGAGCGCGGTCCGGTAGGCGACCCGCGTCTCCTCGTCGAGGACCTGCCCTCCGATCTCGCGGTCGAGTCGCTGCAGCTGTTCCTGGAGGTACGTGACGTCTTCGCCGGCCAGGCGGCGTACGCCCTCGAGCTCCTCGGCCTTCGTGCGCCGCGTGGCCTGCCGGTCCCGCCACCACTTGACGGCGAACCCGGCACCGCCCGCGGCGACGATGATCCAGAACCACTCCATGGTTTCCCCTCAGGGCCTGCGAGATCCCCAGCGTCCCACCCACCGTCCACGACCACCAGCGGAAACGTTTTCAGATCGGCACGTCCGGTGCCCATCAACAGCAAGGCGGATGGTCGCCTCGACGGGGGCCACGGCGGGCGCGATCGTGTCGTTGACCACCTGGCCGAGGAGCGTGGGCGAGAAGCCGGAGTCGGGCGCGCGTGAGGGGTCGATCTCGGTGGCCATGACCACCACCAAGGTCGCGGCTGGGGACGACCTCTATCAGCTGGCCCCCGAACCCCAAGGCCTGGTACGCCGGCTCCCCGTCGGCCTCGGTGACCCACCACTCGTAGCCGTAGTTACCGGCCGCGCCCTGGACCTGCGCCACGTGGTGTCCCGGACCCACGAGGCTGGCACCACCTGTGGCTGCCCCGCCACCTCCCGTGGTCAAGGAAGAGCTGACCCAGCTTGACCACGTCCAGCGGGCGCAGCTTGTCCAGCCCCCAACCGGTGTGGGTTCCACGCGAGTCGGTAGGCCAGGCGAGTCGGCGGCGACGTACTTCGCGGCCAGCTCTTCGGCGATCGGCCCGGTTGGGGTAATCCGTGCTTCGAACGCGGGCTCACTCTCCTCCATGCCGAGCGGCTCGTCGAAGAGCTGCTCCCGCGCGTACTCGAGGACCGAGGACCCGGTTGCCTCGGCCAGGATCGCTGCAACGATGTGAGCACCTTCGTCGGAGTACACGAAGCCACCTGGTGCCCCGCGGGAGCCGCGGAGGATGGTGCCGACGGGAAGATCTCCGGAGTAGACGCCACCCTCGCCGAACTGCTCCCCTCGCACGCCCGGCAGATGACGCCCCCGGTGGCGCGGACGAGGCTACGCCACGTCCTCACGATGACCGGTGGGTTCCCCGGCACCGAGGCGGACCTGCTGGCCGACATGTCATCACCGGATCCGGTCGGCACCATCCTCCGCGGCTCCCGCGGGGCACCAGGTGGCTTCGTGTACTCCGACGAAGGTGCTCACATCGTCGCCGCGATCCTGGCCGAGGCAACCGGGTCCTCGGTCCTCGAGTACGCGCGGGACCGGCTCTTCGCGCCGCTCGGCATCGAGAGTGAGCCCGCGTTCGAAGCGCGGATTACCCCGACCGGGCCGATCGCCGAAGAGCTGGCCGCGAAGTACGCCGCCGCCGACTTCGCCTGGCCCACCGACTCGCGTGGAACCCACACCGGTTGGGGGCTGCTCAAGCTGCGCCCGTTGGACCTGGTCAAACTGGGCCAGCTCTTCCTCGACCACGGGAGGTGGCGGGGTAAGCAGGTGGTGCCAGCCTCGTGGGTCCGGGACGCCACGTCGGCGCAGGTCCAGGGCGCGGCCGGTAACTACGGCTACGAGTGGTGGGTCACCGAGGCCGACGGGGAGCCGGCGTACCAGGCCTTGGGGTTCGGGGGCCAACTGATAGAGGTCGTCCCCAACCGCGACCTGGTGGTGGTCATGGCCACGGAGATCGACCCCTCACGCGCGCCCGGCTCCGGTTTCTCGCCCACGCTCCTCGGCCAGGTGGTCAACGACACGATCGCGCCCGCCGTGGCCCGATGAGGCGACCATCCGTCCTGGCCTACGGCCACCGGACATGCCGATCTGAAAACGTTTCCGCTGGTGGTCGTGGACGGTGGGTGGGACGCTGGAGATCTCGCAGGCCCCTGAGGGGAAACCGTGGAGTGGTTCTGGATCATCGCCGCCGCGGGCGGTGCCGGGTTCGCCGTCAAGTGGTGGCGGGACCGGCAGGCCACGCGGCGCACGAAGGCCGAGGAGCTCGAGAGCGTGCGCCGTCTGGCCGGCGAAGACGTCACGTACCTCCATGAACAGCTGCAGCGACTCGACCGCGAGATCGGGGGGCAGGTCCTCGACGAGGAGACGCGGGTCGCCTACCAGACCGCGCTCGACTCCTGCGAGTCCGCGCAACGCACCCTCGAGCAGATCAGCAACGCCGAGGAGGTCAGTAAGGTCACCGAGACTCTTGCCGCCGGGCTCTATGCGCTCGCGTGTGCACAGGCCCGCGTAGCGGGCCGGCCGGTGCCAGAGCAGCGGGTCGTGTGTTTCTTCAACCCGTTGCACGGTCCCTCCGTCACCGAGGTGCTGTGGACCCGACCCGGTCACGGCGCCCGGCGGGTGCCCGCGTGCTCGACGGACGCCGACAGGGTGACCAACAAGCTTGCTGCCCGAGGTCCGCACGGTGAAGATCGGGACCCGAACGATGCCCTACTGGGCTGCCGGCAGCGCCTTCCTGCCGTACGCGGAGGGCTACTTCGCCGGCGTGGCGGCGCTCTCGTGGGCGCTGCACCCAGCGGCCTTCGAGGCGGCACCCGAGACCGGCGGATATTTTGGGACACGGCATCGTCGGCAGCAGTGGCCACTTCGACGGTGGCGGCTTCGATGGGAGTGGCGGCCAATGACTCTCGGCCGCGCAGCGCACAGGACCACGAGACATCCCAGGGCAACCTCCTGCCGGCTAGTCAAGAGCGCCATGGTCCAAACTGACGGATTCATGCTGCATCGAGATGTCCGCATCAGCCGCGATCCGCTCCTCCGAGGACACTCGTGTGCCTCGGGGCACGTGGGCTTGTTGCTCGGACACCGGCAGCGGCATGAGCCACAATGTGGCATGCGTTCAGCGGTGACCATGCGCCAGGTGGTGCTCACCGTGAGCGTGGTGCTGCTCGCCACATTGGCCGCCTGTTACCGGTTCTTCCTTCGGTGGTCGACTTACGAGGTGTCCTGGGATCCACCGCCAGACGTGAGTGCCGATGGGCGGACGATTCGACTCAGTTATGTGGGTGGGTCACCGACTGGTGACTGCTGCACGGAAGGCCGCATCTCCGTCGACGAGCGGCAGGATCGAGTCGTGCTTACCGTACGGTGTCCGAGCTTCGATTCACTGGCGCGTGCAATGGCGCGGGCTACCGACGTATCGCAGTCGCGCATCTGGACGAAGCCTTGGGCCAGCTCAAGCTGGTCGACGGCCACAAGTTCTGACGTTCCGGTCCTACCCCATACAGTGTGCGCTGCGGCAATCCGACGCCGTGACCCGCCGCGGCCAGGCCATCCGGACGGAATCTTCCGGCGCAACACCTCGAGCACGACCGCGTCGCCGCAGCCGTAGCCGCCTCCACACCAAGGGTGGGATGCGGCGCCTTGCATCCAGCGCAGCACCTCCGCCGGTTCGCATGGCCACCCGCGGTACGCCGCGCATCGACCAGGTCAAGCGGTTCTACCGTGTCCGGGACCCGCGCCATGCGAGCCCTTCATCGGGTAGGTCATGGATGAGCCACGTCGGAGCATCCTTGAGCGTCACGCACGCGCAAATCCATAAGGCGTGTGTCACGACGGCTCGCCCGTCGCGTGCCGGCACCGCTCCAGATCCTCGAGCGGCGGCCGCAGCCAGGAGCTGCTCGACCGCCGCAACGCACGGATCCTCACGCGGGGAGGCGAGGGCCGCGGCCTAGGGAACATCCACCAACTCTAGTTCGCGCTCCCGCCAACCTCCTGCTCGAGCAATCCACCAGCACGGGCGCGGGATCTTGGAGCAAGCCTGGGCCGCTTGATGGCTCACGCCACGTGCTCACTCATCGGGTGACGGAGCGAGACAGACCGCCGCCGCTGCACTTTGGAGACTACCCACACGGGACCTACTGGTCAGCAGACACGTCCCGGACGACGTCGACGAGGGGAACTACGAGGTCAGTGGGACTGCCAACCGGTTCATGCCCGACGGCACCGTAACCGTTCCGCCATGGGACGCCGGAGGGCTGCTCCCAGAAGAGCCCACGTGGCTCAACCAGGCCCTCGGTCTGAGCGCGGAGCTCGTGGCTGACATCGCAGCGTGGGGAGACGATTGGGAACGCCGCCGGCTCAGGTCGAGTGGCATCTCGCAGTCCAGCATGAGCGCGAGTTACGGGCTCGTCAGGCGTCCTGCCCGTCAGGGCTAGAGGACTTGGCTCGCTGGATCCACGCCGTGCACGATCCACTCGACCTGCATCCGACACCCGACCCCGTCGATGGTCACGCTCAGGACATGCGCGGGGTCGCCGGCCGGACAGCCGGTCTCGGACGCGTCTTCGTACCCTGCATCGCGCAACAGACGCACGGCGGCCCGAAGGGTCTCTGGGGTGCTCATGGCGAAACGCACAACGGAGCCTCGAACGGTGTCTTGGCACCCCTACCGGGGTGTTGGGAGCCCTGTTACTAACAGCAGCACAGGACACGAGGTCGGAGGCGGAGCTCCCGCCCCAGACGGGGGACCGGGGCGGGAGGGTTCCAGGCCGCGAGGTGGTCATGGTGCACATATCCGGTCCTCGCGGCAGGGCCACTGCGCCTATCATGAACCTTCCAGTTCAGGGGAAGGTCAACCGCGACGGAGGACGCCATGCGCATCGGGGAGTTGGCCGCGGCAGCCGGGACAACCACCAAGACGCTGCGGTTCTACGAGGAGAGCGGTCTGCTCCCGCAGACCGAGCGTGCCGCCAACGGGTACCGCGACTACGGGCCGGAGGCCCTTTCACGGCTGGACTTCATCCGCCGCGGCCGGGCCGCCGGCCTGACCCTCGCCCAGATCCGCGAGGTGATCGACATCCGCGACGCCGGCGACGCACCCTGCCATCATGTGTACCCTGCTTACGGAGCGACTGCTCGACATCGATCGTCAGATCGCCGACCTCGAGGCCCTGCGCGCCGCCCTCATCCAACGACGCGACCAAGCCGAACAGGCCGATCCGTCCACCTGTCCCGCCGAGACGGTCTGTCGATACGTGTGACGTCCCGCTTCTCCGGCCGCTCCGGGCTCCCGAGCGCCTGGCAGCGGCTGAAGCACCGGCAAGCGCGCTGGTGGCACTTTCATGCCGCCGAGAACACGTCAAGCGGCGCATGATGCGGCTAGACGGTCGTCGCTGGGCCACTCTGAGGAATCGGCGGTGGGCGGAGGGTTTTCTCGCGGCGGCCACGAAGCGCTCGACCACGACGAACGGCAGGGTGGCCGTGTCATGGGCGATGAAGGCGAAGCCGCTGCCGTCGTCGTGCCAGAACACCCCAGGGACAGGGCCGCTCTCGGATGAGTCGAGCTGGGCAGTCCGCTCAACCCGCCGCGTCGGTGCGCCGTGCACGTCGCTCACCGCCTAACCGGGTCTGGTCGAAGCAGGGGACTGCGAACGCTCCTGCTTCAGCGATGGGGTCCACCTACTCAAGCGGTTGTCCTCGGGCATGGCAGTGTCCCCCTGGAAGTGGTGGCGATGTTCGCCTGGGGTGGTGTCGAGCCGCCGGCGGAAGGTGCGGTTCATGGTCTCGGGTGTTCCGAAGCCGCAGGTCCTGGCGATCTGTTCGATGGTCCTGTTGGTGGTCTCCAGGAGCCGGCAGGCGGACTCGAGGCGGACGGCTTCGACGTGGTCTGCGGCGGTGACGCCCACCTCGGCCTTGAAGACTCGGGTGAACTGTCGTTCGGACAGGTTGACCTGCCGGGCGAGCGCCGGCAGGGAGAGGTCTTCGGTGAGGTGGTCGCGCAGCCAGGACAGCAGGTCGCGGACCGGTTCGGTGTCGGCAGCCTGCCCGGCCAGCAGGGTGGAGTACTGCGTCTGGCCGCCGGAGCGCTGTAGGTAGACGACGAGCTGCCGCGCGACGGTGGCCGCGGCTTGGCGTCCGTGGTCGTCGGCGACCAGCGCGAGGGCCAGGTCGATGCCGGCGGTCACGCCGGCGGAGGTCCACACGTTGCCGTCCTGGACGAAGATGGCATCGGGATCCACCGTGACCTCGGCGTAGTCGTCCTCCAGCAGACCGCAATCGGCCCAGTGGGTGGTCGCGCGTCGGCCCTGGAGCAGGCCGGCGGCCGCGAGCAGGAACGCGCCGGAGCAGACCGAGGTGACCCGACGGGCGTCGGCGGCCAGACGCCGGATCTGGGCCAGCAGCTCGCTGTCGGCAACCGCTGCGTCCATGCCGGACCCACCGGCCACCACCAGGGTGTCGACGGGACCGATCACGTCGCCGATCGCCGACGAGGCGAACTCCAGCCCGCAGTTGGCGCGCACCGGGCCGCCCGTGGTGGTCACGACCTGGGTGCGGTACCGGACTGCGGGCAGGAACCGGGATGCGCTGGAGAAGACCTCGAGGGGCCCGGTGACGTCGAGGATCTGCCCCGAGTCGAAGGTCACGATGACCACGTCACGCTCGACGGGAGCTCGTGGGTCGACTCGCTCGACGGGCGTTCGTCGCGCCGGTCATCGGCTGTCCATGCCTTGACGGTACGCCGCAGAGCGAGTGGCCGACATCGTCAACAACGTGTCCTTGTGGCCGTCCCGCCGCGGCCACACGCTGAAGAGGTGAAGGTCGCGTACCTGCTCTACCCCGGGTTCACCGCTCTGGATGTGGTGGGCACGTTCCAGGTCCTGGCTGCCGCACCCGGCATGCAGAGTGTCTTCGTGGCCGCCGAAGCCGGGGCGGTCGTCGACGACACCGGCTCATGTCCTCTCCTGGCCGGCGCAACCCTCGCCGATGTCGTGTCCGCCGACGTGGTGGTCGTCCCCGGCAGCGACGGTTCATGCGACCCGGACCTTGCCCTGGTCCGGTGGCTCCGGGCCGTGCACCGGACGACGACGTGGACCCTCAGCGTCGGAACCGGGTCCAGCTACCTGGCCGCCGCCGGTGTCCTCGACGGTGCCGCGGCCGCCACCCACTGGGCCTCCACCCAGCGTCTGACCGACGCGGGCGTCAAGTACAGCGACCGAGCGGGTCGTCCGAGCCGGGCAAGGTCCTGACCTGCGCCGGCTCCACCGCCGGTCTCGACCTGGCGCTGACGCTGCTCGGTCTCAGCCACGGACCGGCGGTCGCCCAAGCCGTGCAGCTCGCCCTGCAGTACGACCCCCAACCCCCCTACGACGCCGGCTCCCCGGCGAAGGCGCCCGCCGACATCGGCGAGCTCGTGAGCTCCTACTACGCACAAAGGTGCAGCTGATGTCCCCCACCCAGAACCTCATCCCACGACACGACCACACCGCGCTCCGCCGACCACCCACCCCGGTCCGACGCGCCGGCTCCGGCGACCGCCGCCGCATCGAGGTGGCCGCCGGCATCGGACTGGTCGCCGCTGTGGGCCGTGTCCGGCTCCCTGCTCGAGCTGGCGTTCGTCGAGGTCGTCCTGCTGGGGGCGTTGCTGCTGGCCGTGTTCCAGACCCTGGTTCGGCGCCGACCCCTGCGGACGCTGCTGGTTCGCGACACGGCCTCGTTCGCCCGTCGCTGGCCCGGCAAGCTCCTGGTCGCCGCGGTCCTGGTCGCGCTCCCGGCATCGATGGTGGTCACGTCTCGTGGGCGGCGGCCGGTACGGCCGGTACGCCGACGACAGCTGGAAGGCGCTGCTCATGCTCGTCGTCCTGGCCGCGGACCTACCTCGCCACACGTCGCCTTCTCCTCACCGTGCTCATCGGCGCGGTCGACCGTCGCGGTCGCGTCCTGGGTCTTGGCCCCGAACCTGGCCGACACCCGCAACGGCGACCCCACGGTCCTCGCCGCACCTCGACCAGCAAGCCAGCAGGGGCTGGCTGGCCGGCTACCACGACGTCGCCGTCGCCGAGGTCGACCTGGACGCGGCCCAGCAGGTGCGGCTGGCCGGCATCGGCGCCGACGACACGACCCCGATGGAGGTCGGGTCGATGACCAAGGCGATGACCGGCCTGGTCATCGCAGACGCCGTGAGCCGCGGCGAGATCCGCATGGACGCCCCGGTGTCCACCTACCTCCCGCAGCTCAAGGGCTCCCCGGCCGGCACGGCCACGATGCACGAGCTCGTCACCCACACCTCCGGCTACGCCGAGTTCGGCGCCGCCACCCTGCGCCGCGCCGCCTGGAAAGCACCGCTGGGCAGGGGCTTCCTGACCGCCGACTCCGCGCAGATGACCGAGGAGACCCGGGACGCAGACGCTGAGCGACCGGGGCCGCTACGCCTACTCCACGCTCGGCTCAGCCATCGCCGGGCAGGCCGTCGCGGCGGCAGCCCACCTGAGCTACCCGGACCTGATGCGCACCCGGCTGTTCGAGCCGCTCGGCATGACCCACACCGCCATCGAGGTCGACCGTCCACTCGTCGCGGGCGGAACGTCGCAGACCGGGCTCCCGGCCCAGCCGTGGGTCATGGACGCCTACGCACCCGGCGGCGGCCGCCGTCTCCACCACCGCAGACCTCGCGAAGCTCGCCACCGCACTCCTCGACGGGACCGCGCCCGGCATGGCCGCCCTGGAGCCCACCACCGCCACCGACGAGTCGAACACCCGCATCGGCGACTTCTGGCAGGTCTCCACCTGGCAGAACGGTCAGACGATCACCGCCCACGCCGGGCAGACCGGCGGCTACGCCTCCTACCTCGGCATCGACCGCCCGCGCCACAAGGCCGTCATCGTCCTCTCCGACGTCGCCAACAACGCCAACGACCTCGGGATCGAACTCCTCGCCGACCGCGGGTAGGCCGTCCCTCGCGGCGAGCGAGCACGCATGGCCGAATCGATCATGCCGATACTCCAATGCGTGGCCTCGCTGCCTGTTGGGCTCGAAGCATCGCCGCGAGCGTCTGACCCGTCGTATTGAGGGCGGCCACTCGTCGGAGTGGCCGCAGATGACGTCCGCATGCGTCCATCCGGACCTGCCGCGACGGTGCGCAACGCACTCGAACTGCCGGGCTGACCTCAGAGATCAAGGCGCCGCTCGCCGCCGCGCCGGCCGAAGGGGCGAGATTCGGTGCGGAATTCGCAGATTCAGTCCCGGTACAGGTTTGGCTTGCTCATGATTTGGCCGTCGTCCCCTAGACGACAAGCACAGGTGCCCCACCCGGCCCTTCCGAGGCGGAGCGGCTCGTGGCGACGCCCGAAGAGGTGAAGCGGCAGCGCTGCGCTCGCCGCTGAGACTCCGGTGCCCCGCGCAGTCCCCCTACCTCGCGCGGGGCACCGGGCCGCCAACGTCGCGTAGACCCGTGCGCTCCCGCACCCAGGTGGCCTATCCAAGTGCGGTGAGGGGGCGCATAACCGCCCCGGCACCTTTCTCTCCGTTTTGGGGGCGGTTCTGCTGCCGGGTCGTAAGACCATCGACCACTGCCGGCGCGCGCTGTCAGCGGGAATACCGTGAACTCGCTGGACCTCCTGCACGGCCTTGCCGTCAGGAGGTCCGCCTGACCCCCCGGTGCCTGTTCCCCCCACTCGCGTCGGGGGCGTTGGCTCGTGACCCGACCGCCCCGGCGCGCGATGCCGGAGCGGTCCTGGTCCCTGCCGGGGATGTTGGCGACGGCCTCCGAACCGCCCAACCAACCGAACCTGCCTCCTACCCCGAGCATTTCCCGGGGCCCGGCGCGCTTGAGCCCAAACGGCTGGAGGCCTGCCGAGCCAGAGACCTGCGAGCGGGTGGCGCTCCGCTCCCGGTAGGCCACTCCTTCGGCGGCCTGATCGTCGAGAAGCTGCTCGGGCAGGGGTCGGCCGCGCTGCGGTCGCGATCGACCCCGCGCAGATCAAGGGAGTACTGCCGCTGCCGCTCGCACAGCTTCGGTCAAGTCCCCCGGCTTTGGGCAACCCGGCCAATCTGCACAAGGCGGTGTCGCTGACCCGCAAGGAGTTTCGGTTCGGCTTCGGCAACGCCATCACCGAGGAGGAGTCCGACGCGCTCTACGAGAATTGGTCCGTCGTCGTCACCTGCGCGGCCCCTGTTCCAGGCCGCCGCCGCCAACTTCGTGATGCACTCCCAGGCCAAGGTCGACACCGACAACGAGAGCCGGGGACCGCTGCTGCTGATCTCCGGACTGGCGGACCACACGGTTCCGGACGTGGTGACTCGATCGACCTTGAAGCAGTACCACGACTCCACCGCCGTCGCTGACCTCAAGCAGTTCGAGGGTCGCGGTCACTCCCTGACGGTCGACGACGTGTGGAAGGAAGTCGCCACAGCACCGACAGGATCGCGACGAGGAGCAACGCCAGGAGCCAGGCCGCGGGACGGGTCCAGCCGACGAGGAGGGCAGCGCCCGCGGCCACCGCCATGGCCGGGACGAGGGCTCGGTAGACGCCCGATAAACGCTGGGCGTCGACGAGGGTGCCCTCGGTTCGCCGTCAGCCGCTTCCTGCGCGCTGACGCGTGGGGCGAGGATCGGTCGCCCGCGGCCTAGTCCGCGAGGGCAAGAACCTCAAGGGCCGGCTGCTCGGACTCCTGCTCGGGACCGTCGGCAAGCGCGTCCTGGTCGGCGCCTTCGACAAGAGCATCAAGGAAATCGAGGCCCGCAACGCGGATGCGAGGGCGACCGTGCCAAGCACGCGGTGAGTGTCACCACGTCCGGAGACGGTGTCGGCGTGCTCGGTGCTGGTCCTACTGTTGCGAGATGGCCGCACCGGGCTCGACGACGCTGCGGGGGCGTTCCCGCCGAGCGCCAGCGCCTGGACGACGCGCTGGCACGCCGTTCGCGACGGGGAGAGCGCGGTGCTCGTCCTCCGCGGCGAGGCAGGCATCGGCAAGACCGCCCTGCTGCAGTACGCCGCGGACCGGGCGACGGACTGCCGCGTCCTCCGGATCGCCGGTGTCGAGTCCGAGCTGGAGCTGCCCTTCGCGGCGCTGCACCAGCTCTGCGCACCGCTGCTCGGCGATCTAGGAGCGCTCCCGGAGCCCCAGGAGCAGGCGCTGCGGGTGGCGCTCGGCCTGGCCGCCGGGAGAGGCCCCGGACCGCTTCGTCGTGGGCCTGGCCGTGCTCGAGCCTGCTCGCCGAGGTCGCCGCCAAGCAGCCGCTCGTCGTGCCTGGTCGACGACGCGCAGTGGCTGGACGAGCCCTCCCGCCAGGTGCTCGGGGTCGCCGGCCGACGGCTGCTCGCCGAGTCGGTCCTGCTGCTCCTCGCGGTCCGGGAGACCGGCGAGGACCGGCTGTTCCCCGGCGCTGCCGGAGCTCGACCGTCGACGGGCTGGACGGCAGACGACGCGCGGGCGCTGCTCGCCGCCGCGGTCCCCGGCCCGCTGGACGAGCGGGTCCGTGACCGGCTGGTCGCCGAGACGCGGGGGAACCCGCTGGCGCTGCTGGAGCTGGTCCGCGGAGACGAGCGAGGCGGAGCTGGCGGGCGGCTTCGGCATCCCGGCGACGCCACGCTGCCGCGGCCACCTGCACGAGCACTACCTGCGCCGGGTGCGGGCGCTGCCCGAGCCCACCCAGCGGCTGATGCTGATCGCGGCCGCTGACCCCACCGGGGACCCGACGCTGCTGTGGCGGGCCGCGCAGAGCCGCTCGGCCTCGGCCACGACGCCGCCGAGCCGGCCCGGGCCGAGCAGCTGCTCGAGATCGGCTCCGGCGTGCGGTTCCGGCACCCGCTGATGCGGTCGGCCGCGTACGCCGCCGGGTCGGCGGAGGACCGCCGCGCCGCGCACCGGGCCCTGGCCGACGCGACCGATGCCGAGGCCGACCCGGACCGGCGGGTGTGGCACCTGGCCGCGGCGGCCACCGGGCCGGACGAGGCGGTGGCCGCCGAGCTCGAGCGCTCCGCCGAGCGGGCCCAGGCCCGCGCCGGGCTGGCGGCCGCGGCGGCGTTCCTGCAGCGCTCGGTGGCGCTGACCGCGGAGCCGCCGGCGCCGCGCCGACCGCGCCCTGGCCGCGGCGCACGCGCACCTGCACGCGGGGCGTTCGACGTCGGGCTCGGGGCTGCTGGCCGAGGCCGAGGCCGATGCGGTCGACGACCTCCAGCGGGCCCGGGTGGAGCAGCTCCGCGCCGAGATCAACCGGTCGCGCCACCTCGGGCCGCGAGGCCCCGCTGCTCCTGCTCCAGGCCGCCCGAGGCTCGAGCCGCTCGACGCCGTGCTCGCGCGCGAGACCTACCTCGACGCCTGGGGCGCCGCCCTGGTCGCCGGCCGCACTCGCCGCAGCCCGGCGGCGAGCTGCGCGACGGTCTCGGCGGCGGCCCGGGCCGCGCTGGCCGCCGCGCCCGGCACCGAGCCGTGCGACTCCTCCTCGACGGCCTCTGCCACCGTGCTCCTCGACTCCCCCGGCGAGGCCGCGCCGGCGCTGCGCGCGGGCGCTGGCCGCGTTCCTGGCGACGATGCTCGCCACCGACGAGTGGCTGCACTACGGCGCCCTCATCTCCAACGCCGCCCTCGACTCTGTGGGACTTCGAGGCCTGGGACGCGTCGAGCGCCGAGCACGTCGAGCTCGCCCGCGCCTCGGGCGCCCTGGCCCCGATGGTCGCCGCCCTGAACGTGCGCCGTGTCGTGGCCATGTTCGGCGGCGACTTCGAGACGGCCAGGCTCGACGGCGTGGCCGAGGAGGTCGCCAAGGAGGTGACCGGCACCCGCCGGGCGTCGTACGGCGACCTGTTCCTCGCCGCCTTCGAGGGGCACCCGAGCGGGCGCACCAGCTGATCACCGCCGACCGCCGACGAGGCGCGCGCCCGCGGCGAGGGGCTGGGGTGGCACATCGCCGACCGGGCGCAGCGGCGCTGCTCGACCTCGGCCTCGGCCGGTACGCCGAGGCCTGGCGGCGGCGGCCCGGGCGGCCGAGGGCAACCTCGGCCCCTTCACCGCCCAGGCGCTGCCCGACCTGGTCGAGGCCGCCGTGCCGGAGCGGCCAGCCGGAGCTCGCCGCCGACGCACTGCGCCGGCTGCAGGCACGCAACCGCCGGCTCCGACTCGGACTGGGCGGCCGGCGTCGAGGCCCGGAGCCGGGCCCTGCTGAGCGAGGGCGCGGAGGCCGAGACGGCGTACGACGAGGCCGTGAGCCGGCTGGCGCGCACCCCGCTCCGGATCGAGCTCGCCCGCGCCCAGCTGCTGTACGGCGAGTGGCTGCGCCGCGAGGGCCGGCGCGGCGACGCCCGCGAGCAGCTCCGCACGGCGCACGACACGTTCGCCGAGCTCGGCGTCGAGGCCTTCGCCGAGCGCGCCCGCCGGGAGCTGCTCGCCACCGGCGAGAAGGTCCGCAAGCGCCAGGCCGACACGCTCAACCAGCTCACTCCGCAGGAGGAGCACATCGCCCGGCTGGCCCGTGACGGCCGCACCAACCCGGAGATCGCCGCCGAGCTGTTCATCAGCGCGCGCACGGTCGAATGGCACCTGCGGAAGGTGTTCGGGAAGCTCGGCATCAGCTCGCGGCGGGAGCTGCGCGAGGCGTTGCCGGGCGCTCGGTCGACGACCGACGGCTGAGGCCGCCGGGCGGGGGACCAGGGCCCAGACCCGTGGGTGACACGGGTGTGACCGGCGAGCACCGGACGGAGCGTGGAGGCATGACCAACCTGATGCTCCGCGAACCCGTCGAAGAGAACGTCCTCACCCAACAGGTACCTCGACGCCCCGGCCCGTCATTTCGCCGTTCCGGCGGGTTCTGGCTCGTGGCAGCGGGACTGTCCGCGCTGACCGCCTTCTCGACCGCGCCCAGCGGTCTGTACGGCATCTACGCCCGCGAGGACCAGCTCTCTCCGCTCACGATCACCCTCGTCTACTCGGTCTACGCCGCGGGGATCCTCTTCAGCCTGCTGCTCGTGGGTCACGTGTCCGACTGGTACGGGCGTCGCACCCTCCTGGTCCCGGCCGTTCTCACGGCGCTGCTCGCGAGCCTGGTCTTCGCATCCTCGAGCTCGCTCCCGGCCCTGTTCCTGGGACGGGTGCTGACCGGGGTCTCGCTCGGTGCCGCCGTCGCCGCCGCATCCGCGTGGCTCACCGACCTCGACGCCGGTCCCGGTGCCGCCGCGACCCGGCGGGCGCAGATCGTGGCCACGGTCGCGAACGTCGGCGGGCTGGCGATCGGTCCGCTGTTGGCCGGGCTGGTCGCGGTCCACGTGACCCCGGACCCGAGGAGGGTCGCCCTCGTCTTCACCGCAGTCCTGACCCTCGCCCTGGCCGCTGTCGCACTGGCTCCCGAGGGGCGGCCGCGGCCGCACCCCCGACCGCCGTACCGTCCGCAGCGACTGACGGTGCCGGTCGCGGCCCGTGCGCAGTTCGGCGCTGCTCTCACCGGCGACTTCCTGGTCTTCTCCGTCTTCGGGATCTTCGCGGGGCTCGCCTCGCCGTTCTTGAGCGGCACGTTGCACCGTCCGTCTCCGGTACTCGCAGGGCTCGCGGTCTTGGTCTCGTTCGGCGTGGGGGCACTGACTCAGGTCAGCACGATGACGTGGCCGCTGCGCCGCCTCCTCGCTCTCGGCATCCCCGTCCTGGTCGTGGGGCTCACGGTGGTCGTGTCGGCGGCCTGGGTGCGACCGCCCAGCCTGGCGCTCTTCTTCGTCGGTGCGGCCCTGGTCGGTGTCGGCAGCGGCGCGATCTACCGAAGCACGCTCACCGTGGTCCTCACGGCCGCACCGGCCGACGAACGCGCCGGCGCGCTCGCCCTGTTCTTCGTCGTCGGGTACGTCGGTCTCTCGCTGCCGGTCGTCGGGGCGGGCATCGCCCTGCTGTACGTGAGCTTCAAGGTCGTCCTGCTCGCCTTCGCCGTCGTCGTGGCGACGGGAGTACTGCTCGCGTCGCCGCTCCTGCTGCGGCTCTCAACCCCTGGCGGACCGACCTCCGGTCGCGCCACTCTTCCAGCAACGCCTCGAGGAGGAAATCGTGGACGACCGTGATCGGTGGGGCGGCTCGCCGGGTGAGCACACGACCGGCGCACTCGCCGAGGGTACCGAGGTCGCCCGGGCGTCCAGTGCAGCGTGAGCGATGCACGTGCACCAGGTACGACGAAGGCCCCCGGATCAGTCCGGGGGCCTCCGCTGCTACGACGGATCAGATGTCGTAGTAGAGCTCGAACTCGTGCGGGTGCGGGCGCAGCTGCACGGGCAGGATCTCCTGGGTGCGCTTGAAGTCGATCCAGGTCTCGATCAGGTCGGGCGTGAACACGTTGCCCGCGGTGAGGAACTCGTGGTCGCGCTCGAGGTTGTCGAGCACGGCGTTGAGCGAGGTCGGCACCTGGTCGATGTCGGCCATCTCGTCCGGCGGCAGCTCGTAGATGTCCTTGTCGATCGGGTCGCTCGGCTCGGTCTTGTTCTGGATGCCGTCGAGGCCGGCCAGCAGCAGCGCCGAGAAGGCGAGGTACGGGTTGGCCGACGGGTCGGGGCAGCGGAACTCGATGCGCTTGGCCTTCGGGTTGGAGCCGGTGATCGGGATCCGCACGCAGGCCGAGCGGTTGCGCTGGCTGTAGACCAGGCTGATCGGCGCCTCGAAGCCGGGCACCAGCCGGTGGTAGGAGTTCACGGTCGGGTTGGTGAACGCCAGCAGCGACGGGGCGTGCTTGAGGATGCCGCCGATGTACTAGCGGGCCATGTCGGACAGCCCCGCGTAGCCGGTCTCGTCGTAGAAGAGGGGCTCGCCGTCGTTCCAGATCGACTGGTGGCAGTGCATGCCCGAGCCGTTGTCGCCGAAGATCGGCTTCGGCATGAAGGTCGCGGTCTTGCCGTTGCGCCAGGCGACGTTCTTGATGATGTACTTGAACTTCATCACGTCGTCGGCGGCCTGGAGCAGCTCCGCGAACTTGTAGTTGATCTCGGCCTGGCCGGCGGTGCCGACCTCGTGGTGGGCGCGCTCGACGTGCAGCCCGGACTTCTCGAGCTCGATCGCCATCTCGTCGCGGAGCTCACCGAAGTGGTCGTACGGCGCGACGGGGAAGTACCCGCCCTTGTACTTGACCTTGTAGCCGCGGTTGTTCTCCACGGCGCCCGAGTTCCAGGCGCCGGCCTCGGAGTCGATCTCGTAGAAGCCGGTGTTGGCCTTGGTCTCGAAGCGCACGTTGTCGAAGACGTAGAACTCGGCCTCGGGGGCGAAGTACGCCGTGTCGCCGATGCCGGTGCTGGACAGGTAGGCCATCGCCTTGCGTGCGATGTTGCGCGGGTCGCGGGAGTAGGCCTCGCCGGTGATCGGGTCGTGGATGAAGAAGTTCACGACCAGCGTCTTGGCGCTGCGGAACGGGTCCAGGTACGCCGTGGTCGGGTCCGGGAACAGCGACATGTCGGACTCGTGGATGGCCTGGAAGCCGCGGATCGAGGAGCCGTCGAAGTTCAGACCGTCGTCGAAGACCGACTGGTCGAACGAGGACACGGGCACCGTGAAGTGCTGCATGACGCCGGGCAGGTCGCAGAAGCGGACGTCGACCATCTCGACGCCCTCGTCCTTGACGTACTTCAGCAGCTCGTCGCTGTTCTGGAACATTCGTCCTCCTTGGCCGCAGGGGCGGCCGAAGTCTCGTGCCGGGACCTGGATGCGCCTCTCGCATCGCGGTGTCGCGAACCTATTCAGGAGCGGTTTCTTGACCGTATCCGCTTTGTTTCGCCCATGTAACGGGTGGTCCGGGGGTGCTGGATAGCGTGGGGGAGTGGAGACCGTGGAGAACACCGCGTCGTGGGTACGCCGGCTCGTGGCGCTCGCCGTGGACTGGGCCGCGTGCTCACTGGTCACGCTGGTGGTGCTCGGTCCCGGGGGTTACTCCGACAGCCCGTACTCCGGCTGGGTCACGCTGGGCGTCTTCTGGCTCGAGAGCACGGTGGGCGTGGCGCTCGCGGGTGGTTCCTTCGGCCAGCTCGCGGCCCGGGTGCGGGTGCTGCGCCTCGACGGCCGGCCGGTCCCGCTGCTCCTGGCGCTGGTGCGCCAGCTGCTGGTGTGCCTGGTGATCCCGCCGCTGGTCTTCCGGCCCGACGGGCGGGGTCTGCACGACCTTGGCCGCGGGCACGGCGGCGTTCAACCTGGTGGCTGCGAAGGAGTAGGGGGTCGGGTTGGGGTTGGGGTGGAGGTTCAGACCACCCCGCGTCGGTCATCGCTTGCGAGACCCTCCACGTCCTGCGTGGCTCGCCGAGACGTCAGAAGCCAGTCTCAGCGCTGGCGCGCTTCGAGCCGTTTCTGACGTCTCGGCTCCAGAACAGAAGGGCCGCCGAGCGGCGAGCCGCTCAGCGGCCCTTCATGTTCTGCCGCGAGCCCTTCATCGAGGTCGGGATCGGGCCCTTGGGCAGCGGGATGTTGGAACGCGTCGAGTCCAGCGCCTTCAGCCGAGCCAGTACGTCGGTCATCTCGGCGGGCTTGAGGGTCTTCGGCAGCTTGGTGACGTGCTTGGCCAGCCGGCGCAGCGGCACCTGGCCCTCGTCGTCGCCGACCACGATCTCGGTGATCGTGGCCTCGCTGACCACGCGCTCGTGCTTGCGACGCTCGCTGGTCAGCAGCGGGCGGAGCCGGTTGGGGTTGCCCTCACCGATCAGGACGATGCCGGGAGGACCGACCAGCCGGTGTGCGACGTCCTGCTGCCGGTTGAACGCGATGCCGGGCTCGACCTTCCAGCCGCGGCGGAGCAGCCCGAGCACGGACGCCGCGGCGCCGGGCTTGCCCTCGATCTGGGAGATCGCGGAGCTCTGTGCACGACGGCCGAAGATGATCAGCGCGGCCAGGAGCCCCACCATCACGCCGAGGATGATCGAGTAGACGAGGATGCCCGCCACCAGGTAGGCGACGCCTCCCGCGAGGACACCGGCGACGAGGAAGACGCCGAGGAGGATCAGGCCGATCCGGGGGTCGGTCTTCTTGGTCAGCCGGTAGCTCTCGCCGATCTGCTTGATCCGGGAGGGCTTCTTCTGCTTCGCCGGCTTGGCCGCCTTCGAGGCGGCCTTCTTCGACGTGTCCTTCGTGGCCATGCCCGCACTCTCTCAGATCGCCACGGACTGCTCGTCGCGGGCGGCGATCGCCTGCTGGTAGAGCCGCCCCGCGCGGTACGACGAGCGCACCAGCGGGCCGCTCATCACGCCGGCGAAACCGATCTCGTCGGCCTCGTCACGCAGCTCCACGAACTCCTCGGGCTTCACCCAGCGCTCGACCGGGTGGTGGCGCAGCGTCGGCCGCAGGTACTGCGTGATCGTGATCAGCTCGCAGCCGGCCTGGTGCAGGTCGCGCAGCGCCTGGCTGATCTCCTCGCGGGTCTCGCCCATGCCGAGGATCAGGTTGGACTTCGTGACCAGCCCGAACTCCCGGGCCTGGGTGATCACGTCGAGCGAGCGGTCGTAGCGGAACGCCGGGCGGATCCGCTTGAAGATCCGCGGCACCGTCTCGACGTTGTGCGCGAGCACCTCGGGCCGCGACTCGAACACCTCGCGCAGCAGGTCGGGCACGCCGTTGAAGTCGGGGATCAGGTTCTCGACGCCGGTGCTCGGGGTTGAGCTCGTGGATCTGCTTGACCGTCTCGGCGTACAGCCAGGCACCGCCGTCGGGCAGGTCGTCGCGCGCGACCCCGGTGATGGTGGCGTAGCGCAGGCCCATCTTCTGCACCGACTCGGCGACCCGGCGCGGCTCGTCGCGGTCGAGCGGCTGCGGCTTGCCGGTGTCGATCTGGCAGAAGTCGCAGCGCCGCGTGCACTGGTCGCCGCCGATGAGGAACGTGGCCTCGCGGTCCTCCCAGCACTCGAAGATGTTGGGGCAGCCGGCCTCCTGGCACACCGTGTGGAGTCCCTCGGACTTCACGAGCGCCTGGAGCTCGTTGTACTGCGGGCCCATCTTGGCGCGGGTCTTGATCCAGGCCGGCTTGCGCTCGATCGGCGTCTCGGCGTTGCGGACCTCGAGGCGCAGCAGCTTGCGGCCCTCGGGGGCGGGCGCGGCGCCGGTGGTCGAGTGGTCTCGGGAGCCTGAGTCACTCGCCCTACTGTACGCGGGACGTGGTGGCCGGACCGGCCCGCGGTCGACTCGCGAACGACCAGCTCGAACGGCGGCGCGCACGTCACGTGGGGCGAGGTCCTGGCCGCCGTCCCCGAGCCGCTCGGCGAGCATGCGCGACGGCGGTGCGAGGCGATGTACTCCTTGTCGGGGCGACCGTGCTCAGCGCCGGGTACGGCGAAGCGGGCGTCCTCGATGTCGTCGAGACCGATCACGGCGACGTCCTCGGGCACCCGCAGCCCGCGGTCGGCCAGCGCCCGCAGCGCGCCGAGCGCCAGCGGTGTCGTTGAAGCAGAACACCGCGTCCGGCGGGTCGGTCGCGGTCCAGCAGGCGCCGCCATCGCCGCGGCGCCGTCGCTGCGCCGGTAGGACGGCGACCTCGGCCACCAGCTCGGGCGCGGCCGGCAGGCCCGCGGCCGGCAGGGCCTCCTCCCAGCCGCGCCGTCGCAGGTGCGCGACGCCCGACTCCTGGCTGCTGTTCGGCTGCTCGCCGATGGCCGCGATGCGCCGTCCGGCCCTGCGCGACGAGGTGCTCGGTAGCGGCGCGGGCGGCCGCCACGTTGTCGATCGCCACGTGGTCCGCCGGGCCGCCGGAGAGCTTCTCGCCGAGCAGCACCAGGGGAGTGTCCTCCGGCGACCGCCCGGCCAGGTCGTGCTCGTCCGAGCGCGACCGGGCTGAGGATCAGCCCGTCGATGAGGTGGTGGCGGATGCCCGGAGCGACCAGCCTGCTCCCGGTCGCGCAGGCCGTCGGTCTGGTCGACCAGCACGGTCCAGCCCTGCTCCTCGGCGCGCCTGCACGACGAACCGGTGAGCTCGGCGAAGTACGGGTTGTCCAGCTCGGGCAGCGCCAGCGCGATCACGCCGGTGCGCCCCGTGCGCAGCTGGCGGGCCGACAGGTTGGGCCGGTAGTCCAGTCTCGTCGAGCACCGCCTGCACGCGCGCCCGGGTCTCCGGCGGCGACGTGGACGTAGCCGTTGACCACGTTGCTGACGGTCTTGACCGAGACGCCCGCCCGGTCTGCCACGTCGCTGCAGCCGCACTCGCGCTGCCACGTCGCACCTCCTCCCGCGTACGGCCGTCGTCGGGACCGCGCTGCCTCCGCATCGTGACACAGCCTGTTTACAACGATGCATACAACGTTGTACAACATCGAAGGGTGATCTCGGGCACAGCTTGACCGCTCGACCCCGCGCTTCCGCGTGGGCGACGGTCGACCGCGCGGCTGTTCGGCTCGCTTCGTCGGAGCACATGGGGCGCTGCGTCTACACCGGCATCTACGAGCCCGACCATCCCACCGCCGACGCAGCTCGGGTTCCGCGGCGACGTCCTCGACCTGGTCCGCGAGCTCGGCGCCACGATCGTGCGCTACCCGGGCGGCAACTTCGTCTCCGGCTACCGCTGGGAGGACGGCGTCGGCCCGCGGACGAGCGGCCCACGGCGGCTCGACCTGGCCTGGCGGTCGCTCGAGCCCAACACGTTCGGGCGTCGACGAGTTCATGGCCTGGTGCCGGCCGGCCGGCGTCGAGCCGATGATGGCGGTCAACCTCGGCACCCGGGGGGTGGCGGACGCCTGCGACCTCCTCGAGTACTGCAACCACCCCGGAGGGCACCGAGCTGTCCGACCTGCGCCGGGCCAACGGCGCGAAGGAGCCGCACGACATCAAGGTCTGGTGCCTGGGCAACGAGCTCGACGGGCCGTGGCAGATCGGCCACAAGACCGCCGCGCGAGTACGGCCGGCTGGCCGCCGAGGCGGCCAGGCGATGCGCCTGGTCGACCCCGACCGTCGAGCTGGTCGCCTGCGGCAGCTCCAACACCAGGATGCCGACCTTCGCGGCGTGGGAGGCGACCGTGCTCGCAGGAGAGCTACGACGTCGTCGACTACGTCTCGCTGCACGCCTACTACGAGCCGCACGGCGGCGACCGTCGAGAGACTTCCTGGCCAGCGGCGTCGACATGGACCGGTCCATCGACGCCGTCGTCGCGACCGCCGACCACGTCGGCGCGCGGCTGCGGAGTCGCGGCGCAGGCTCGAGGTCTGGCGTTCGACGAGTGGAACGTCTGGTACCAGGCGCGCTTCGCACGGCCGAGGACTCAGCCTCGACTGGGCCGAGGCCCGGCCGCTGATCGAGGACACCTACGACGTCGTCGACGCCGTCGTCGTCGGCAGCCTGCTCATCACGCTGCTCAGCCACGCCGACCGGGTCGGCATCGCCTGCCAGGCCCAGCTGGTCAACGTGATCGCGCCGATCCGGACCGAGCCCGGCGGCGCCGGCCTGGCGGCAGACGATCTTCCACCCGTTCGCCCAGGCCGCCCGCGCTCGCCCGGGGCCAGGTGCTGCGGGTCGAGCCGCTGAGTCGCCGGTGTACGACACCGCGCGGTCACGGCGAGGTGCCCGCTGCTCGACGCCACCGCCACCTACGACGAGGAGACCGGCGCGGTGACGCTCTTCGCGGTCAACCGCATGCACCGACCGAGACCTCGAGCTGACGCCGACCTGCGCGCGCTTCGCCGGCCTGCGGGTGGCCGAGCGCCACCGTCGCTCGCCGGCGACGACGTCCGTGCCACCAACACCGCCGAGCAGCCCGACGCGCGTCCGGCCGCGACCGCAACTCGCGCGCCCGGCTCGACCGACGGCAGCTCACCGCGGTCCTGCCGCCGGTCTCCTGGAACGTCGTCCGGCTCGCCCGCCGGACCAGACCGCACCGACCCGTCCCAGCCGATCCGTCCTCAACGACGAGGAGCCACATGACCAGACAACGCCCTGTCGACCGCGGCCCTGACCGCTGGCTGTCCCGGCGCGCTGGTCCTCGCCGGCTGCGGCGGCGGGTCGCAGGTGCGGCTCGGGGCCCGGCCGCAGCGAGGGCGTGGGCGGCTTCACCGGCAAGCCTACGACGGCCCGACGTCGACCCTCGCCTACTGGAACGGCTTCACCGGCGGTGACGGCCCGCCATGCAGGCGCTGGTCGAGCAGTTCATCGGCGAGCACGACAACATCAAGATCAAGACGAACACGATCCAGTGGGCCGACTTCTACCAGCGGTCCCGGCCGCCACGCAGGCCGGCAAGGGCCCCGACGTCGGCGTGATGCACCTCGACCAGCTCGCCACCAACGCGGCCCGCAACATCATCGTCCCGCTGGACGACCTCGCCGAGGCGCTCGGCCTGACCGAGGAGCGACTTCACCCCGGCGTCTGGGACGCCGGCATCTACAAGGACAAGCGCTACGGCATCCCGCTCGACGTGCACTCGCTCGCGATGTACTACAACAAGGACCACTTCGAGAAGGCCGGCATCACCGAGCGCGCCGACCGACGCGGCAAGTCGCTCGATGGACGCGCTCGACAAGCTGAAGGCGGCCGGCTTCGAGCACCCGTTCTGGATGCCGACCCAGTGGCCGGCGCACCTGATGTTCCTGTCGCTGATGTGGCAGTACGGCGGCCAGCCCTACGCCGAGGACGGCACCGAGGCGACCTACGACGCCGAGGCCGGGTGACAAGGCGCTCGACCTGGATGCGCGAGCAGGTCGACAAGGGCTACAGCCCGACGAACGTCGCGATCGACTCCCAGTACGCCGCGTTCAAGAACGGCAAGAACTCGATCACCTGGGACGGCATCTGGCAGATCAACGACCTCGAGGCGAGCCGGCTCAACTACGGCATCGCCACCGCTGCCGATGATCGGCGACGAGCTGGCCGCGTGGGCGAACTCCCACCACTTCTTCATGACCAAGCAGGCGGCCGGACGAGAACAACCGCGCCAACGCCGCGAAGATGTTCATCGACTGGATGTGCGAGCAGTCCTCGGCGACTGGGCCGAGGTCGGGCATGATCCCGGCGCGCAACTCGGCCCGCGAGGACGGCGCGTTCACCGAGCTCGGCCGCAGCACGGCATCGCTCGACGCAGATCGACAACCTGCACTTCCTGCCGCCGGTCCCCGGCCTCGGCGACGTGCAGCCGAAGACGCTCGAGCTCGCGGTCAACGACGGCGTGCTCGGCAAGCAGTCGCCGGAGGAGGCGCTGAGCACGGCGCGCCAGCAAGGCCACCGAGCTGATGGAGCAGCAACCAGAAGAAGTTCGGGGCCTGAGACATGACGACCACGGGCAGTCACGGCGCCCCGAGGTCGAGACGACGCTCGCCTCCGACGACCGCCGCGGCGGGCGCCGCGGCGGCGGACGTCGACGGCGACGACCTCGCCGCCTGGCTGTTCCTCGCGCCGTACCTGGTGCTCTTCCTGGCGCTTCGTGCTCGTGCCCGATCGTGCTACGGGCTCTGGATCAGCCTGCACAGCTGCGACTTCACGCTGCCCGGCAAGCCGTTCGTCGGCCTGGAGAACTACACGCGACCTGTTCACGCCCGGCTCGATGACGTTCGACGCCGTTCTGGAAGTCGATGCGGGCCACCGGCATCTTCACCGTGTTCAGCGTGCCGCTGCTGCTGGTCGTGCCGCTGGTCGTGGCGCTGGTGATGAACCAGAAGTTCCCGGGGCCGCAACCTGTTCCGGGCGGTGTACTTCGCGCCGTACGTGCTCGGCGTCGCGGTCGTCGCCGTGCTGTGGCGCTACCTGCTCGACGCCAACATCGGCGCGGTCAACTACTACCTGGGCGCGCTCGGGCTGCCCGACGACATCGCGTGGCTCACTCGATGCCGGCGGCCTGGGTCGCCCTGGTCGGCGTCACGGTGTGGTGGACGCTCGGCTTCAACGCCGTCATCTACCTCGCCGGCCTGCAGGACATCCCGCCGGAGCTCTACGAGGCGGCCGAGGTGGACGGCGCGAGCCGTGGCAGCAGTTCCGGCACGTCACGCTGCCCGGGCTGCGGCCGGTGATGTCGTTCGTCACGATGACCACGATCATCGCCTCGGCGAACATGTTCGGGCAGTCGTACCTCATGACCAACGGCGCGCCCGGCACGCGAGACCCGCACGGCGATCTTCCACATCGCCGAGACCGGGCTGCGGAACTTCCAGATGGGCGAGGCGGCGGCGGCCTCGTGGATCCTCACGCGTCGCGCTCATGCTGCTCGTCGCTCGTGGTGTTCGGCGTGTTCCGGCTGCCCGGGGGAGTGTCGAGGCATCGAGGCGGGTCCTGCCAGTACGTCGTCCTGCGTCGTCGCTGACGGCTGCTGTTCGTCAGCCCGCTGCTGTTCGATGCTGGTGACGTCGTTCAAGACGCCCGGCGGACGCCAGTCCAGACGCCGCCGAGCGTGGTTCCCGAACCCGTTCACCACCGCAGGCCTACGAGACGGATCCTCGGCCGCCGCCGACACGCCGGTGCTGCGCTGGTTCGCTCAACAGCATGATCGCGGCCACGGCCGAACGCCGCTGCTGGTCGTGTCACCGACCTCGGCGCTCGCGGCGTACGCCCTGGCCCGGATGGAGTTCCGCGGCAAGAAGATCGTCTTCGGGCTGATCGTCGCGACGCTGTTCGTGCCGCCGGTCATCCTGATCATCCCGAACTACCTGATCGTCGGGCGGCTCTGCTGGCTCGACACGCTGATCGCGATCATCGTGCCCACGGCGGCGGCGGCGTTCGGCGTGTTCTTCCTGCGCCAGTTCTTCCTCGGGCTGCCGCTGGAGCTCGAGGAGGCGGCGCTCCTCGACGGCGCCAACCGCTGGCAGGTCTTCTACAAGATCGTCCTGCCGCTGTCGCAAGCCGGCCCTGGCCACGCTGGCGCTGCTGGCGTTCCTGACCAACTGGAACGACTTCCTCTGGCCGGTCTACGTGCTGTTCAGCCCGGAGAACCAGACGCTGCCGGCGGGCCTGTCGACCCTGCAGACCGCCAACGCGGTGCGCTACGACCTGCTCATGGCCGGCGCCGTGGTGGCCAGCGTGCCGGTGCTGCTGCTCTACCTGTTCGCGCAGCGGTTCGTCATCGAGGGCGTCTCCCGCTCCGGCCTGAAGGGATGACGTACGGCGCGCACGCCTGGCCGCGGCCGTCGCGGCGCGCCCTGCTGCTCGGGCGGCGCGGGAGCCACCCTGCTCGGCGCCTGCGGCGACCCGGACGCACGCGACGGCCCCGGCGAGCCGCAGCCGAGCCCCGTCCACCGACCCCGAGGAGCACACCATCTTCGACCTGACTCTCGACATCGTCGACCGGTTCCGGCCGGTCGAGCTCGTGGCGCCGGGCTTCGTCGCGCACGACGGGCCGGCCGCACCGCCACCCCGGGCCTGCACCGCCACGACTCCGGTCCCGCCGCGCCGTTCGCGGCCGTCGTGCTGGACGTGGCCGCGGTGCCCGGTGGACGGCTCGGTGGCGGCGGGGCTGGCCACCGCCGACGACGAGCACGTGCTGGTCCGCTGGTCGGCCCGCTCCGGCCGGCTGTCCCTCGAGGTGCGGACGCGACGGGCGCACCCGCGTGCTGCGCCGCCGGGTCGTGCCGCAGACCGGCGCGTTCGGGCTGGCGTTCGCGCTCTGCGAGAACCAGGTCACCGCGCTCGTCGACGCCGGCGACGGCTGGCAGCCCGTGCTGACCGAGCGGACCAAGGTGGCCGACGCTGGTCGACCTGCGCCGCGAGGACGTGCTCGAGCGGCACACGCTACGCGTGGGGTGGCCGCGGACGTGCGGCTGGCGTCGGTCCGCGCGGGGCTGTTCGGGATGACCGGGCTGCGCGACCCGCACCTGGTGCAGCACGCGGACGGCTCGCCGTACGTCGCGCGACGGCCGGGTCTTCCTCACCTGGACCTGCGCCGGGCTCGGGTTCTTCCAGCAGGCGCACTGGACGGTCTGGTCGCTCGACCCGGCCGAGCCGCGGCGATGCGGCTGGAGTCGCAGCTGTTCACCCGGCGCGACGGCCTGGTGCTCGGTGACCACGCCGGACAGCTGGTGCGCGACGGCGACCGCTGGCTGGTGCTGACCAGCTCCTGGGGCGACTTCGCGCCCGGATCCATCCACGTGCGGCACACCTCGAGCCGCCGACGACCTGCTCACCGGCGTGCACGTCCTCGCGACCGAGCGCGACCCCGCTGCCGACCGACGCACGGCACGCTGGGACCCCGCGCTCACCCGGATCGACGGCCGCTGGCGGCTCGGCTTCGTCGAGAGCCCTCAGCAGGACCCGTTCGACTTCCACCCGGCGCTCGCGCGAGACCGCGGCCCGGAGCTGGACCGAGGGGCTGGAGAAGGTCGCCGCGGCCGACGACCTGCACCAGTGCGAGGGCCCGATCATCGCCACCGTCGACGGCGCCGACTACCTGCTGGCCAGCGACAAGGACAACCAGAACTACCCGGTCTTCGACCTGTCCGGCCGGCGGCTGGGCCGGCTCGACGCGCCGTACCCGACCAACATCCCGCACCCGCAGCTCGTCCCGGACCCTGCCGGCTGGCTGGCTGATGGTCACCTTCGACGGCGAGCAGTGCGCACGAGGACGTGATGGGGTACGGCGGGCACGGCGACGTGGTCGTCATGCACTCGGCGTGAGCCTCAGGGCAGGTCGCGGCGCCGGAACGAGACCAGCGAGACCACCATCACAACCACGAACACGACCCCGATCAGCAGGCCGGCCGGCCACATCTCCAGCGTGCGGACCTGGTCGCAACCGCCCGCGCCGGAGCACGTGATCGTCGAGTCGTAGTACTGCGTCTCTCCCAGCAACCACGCAAAGGCGTTGTGGCTGGGGGAGATCCGGCCGGAGCCCGAGAACGGCAGCAGGCTGAGCAGGATCTCCGCCGCCACGCTCGCGCCGAACAGCAGCGCCACGGTCGCCACCGTGTGCCGGAACAGCATGGTCAGGCCGTAGGCCAGCACCGCGCCGACCACCGCGAGCACGAGCGTGCGGACCAGGTGCCAGCCGACGTCCGCCTGGAGGTCGCCGCCGACCGCGATGTCGCGTTGGAGCGCGACCAGGCGCACGGGCACCCAGAACGCCACGAGGCCGAGCGCGGTGACGACCAGCACCCCGATCCCGAGGGCCAGCGCCTTGGCCGTCCAGATCCGCGACCGCTGCGACTCGAACAGCAGCTGGTTGCTCATCGAGCCGGAGGCCCAGTCGGCGCCGGCGAACGTCGTCCCGGCGAGGATCATCAGCACGACCAGCAGGATCGCGACCGCGATGCCGTGGCCGGGCAGCACGTTGTCGACGTCGAGCGGGCCGCGCGCCAGGTACGACTCCGGCCGGGGGAGGATCGTCTCGGCGCACTGCTCGGCGGTGCCGCCGGCGCCGATGTACTCCTCGGGCCGCTCCCGGCAGGCCTTCAGGTCGGCCTGCACCTGGCGGTCCTTGGCGTTGATCGCGGCCTGCGCCTTGGCGGTCGCGAGGTCCTCGGGCGTGATCGGCCGGGTGTCCCATGCCAGCTTGGCCGCGAAGAGGCCGCTCAGCACGATCGCCGCGGCCACCAGCAGCAGGATCGCGCGCCGGCTGCGGAAGCGGGTCAGCTCGACGCCCACGAGCTTGGGCAGCGCAGGTCGTTCTGTCACCGCGCCGGAGCGCCGGCTCATCGGGCATCCTCCGCCGGACGGTCGCGGGTGAGCTGGAGGAACACGGTCTCCAGGTCGGGACGGATGGCGGAGAGCTCGGAGACGTAGAGCTCGCTCCCCGGCGAGCAGCCGGCTGATCTCCTCGGGGTGGTCGTGGCCCTCGACCAGCACGTCGTCGCCGTCGCGCTCGACCCCGTAGCCGGCCCGCTCGAGCATCGCGGCCGCCCGGGCCGGGTCGCCGACGCCGACGCGGGTGCGGGAGCGGCTCTCGCCGAGCAGTGACTCGACCGACCCGGAGGCGACGGTGCGCCCGTTGCCGATGATCGTCACGGAGTGGCAGACCTGCTGCACCTCGGCCAGGATGTGCGAGCTCAGCAGCACCGTGACCCCGGCGTCCGCGAGCCCGGTCACCAGCTCGCGCATGTCGCGGATGCCGGCCGGGTCGAGGCCGTTGGAGGGTTCGTCGAGGATCAGCAGGTCCGGCTCCTTGAGCAGCGTGGCCGCGATCGCCAGCCGCTGCTTCATGCCGAGCGAGTAGGTGCGGAACCGGTCGCGCTCGCGGCCGGCCAGGCCGACCTGCTCGAGCACCAGCGGCACGCGACGCGGGTCGACGCCCGCCGTACGGGCGAGGAGCCGGAGGTTGCGGCGGCCGGAGAACCCCGGGGTGAACTGTGGCTGCTCGACGACGGCCCCGATCCGTCCCATCACACGGGGGAGCGCGGCCGGCACCCGCTCGCCGAAGAGCGCCATCTCGCCGCCGCTCGCGCGGGCCAGCCCGAGGAGCATGCGGATCGTCGTGGTCTTGCCCGAGCCGTTGGGTCCGAGGAAGCCGTGCACGCCACCCGACGGGACCGCCAGGTCGAGGCCGTCGACGGCGACGATCCGCCCCCGACCCGACCCGAACTCCTTGCGGAGCCCGTGGGTCTCGATGGCGAGGGTCATGCGGCCAGCATCGAGCACCCTGCCGCCCGGTCGTCGGACGCGAGGTCCCGGGCGGCAGGCGTGTCGCGGTCGTGCTCAGGCCAGCGGGTTGAGCACCGGCACCCGCAGTGGCTGCCGGCCGGGCTCGGGACGCGGCTCGTAGTCCGGCGTCGCGTCGTACGGCGCCCACGCGAGCATCTCGTCGAGGTGGGCCCGCACCGAGGGGATGACCTCGGCCACGGTCACGTCGCGGCCGAGCTCGGCGCTGAGCGAGGTCACGCCGGCGTCGGCGATGCCGCAGGGCACGAACCGGTCGTACCAGCCGAGGTCGACGTCGCAGTTGAGCGCGAACCCGTGCATGGTCACGCCCCGGCTGACCCGGATGCCGATCGCGGCGATCTTGCGCTCGGGCCGCGCAGCCCGTCCTGGGCGCGTCGAGGGTCGGCGCGAAGCCAGACCCCGCTGCGGCCCGGGACCCGCGCGGTCGTGACGCCGAGGTCACGGCAGACGCCGATCAGCGCCTCCTCGACGCGTCGTACGTAGTCGACGACCCGCACGTGGTCGGGCAGCCGCACGATCGGGTAGCCCACCAGCTGGCCGGGGCCGTGGAACGTGATCTTGCCGCCGCGGTCGACGTCGATCACCTCGGCGCCGCCCGGGTCGAGCGGCCGCTCGCCCGGCGCGGTGCGCTTGCCGCAGGTGAACACGGGCGGGTGCTCGAGGAGGAGGACCGTCTCCGGGCCTCCGTCTGCCACCGCCGCGTGGGCCCCGCGCTGGACCTCCCAGGCGGCGCGGTAGTCGACGCTGCCGAGGTCCTCGTAGTGCATGGCGGAAAGCCTACGCGCGCCCTCTTGTGAGCGGGTTCGGCGGCGTCCTAGAATCGAGACACCAGTTTCTAATGACGGAACCCATTGCATGATACGCAACAAAGCCGCTCGCGAGGCCATGGTCCGGCTGCTCCGGAACGCGCGCTATGAGGTGTTGCCCGTCGGCAGCACCGAGGAGAAGGTGCTGACCCATCTCCCCAAGGACCGCACGGTCACCGTCACCGCCTCGCCGGGCAAGGGACTCGAGGCGACGTTCGCGCTCGCCGAGTCGCTGACGCGCGAGGGGTACGTCGCCGTACCGCACATCGCGGCCCGGATGGTGAGCGGGCGCGGCGAGCTGAAGGAGATCTGCGACCGGCTGACCGAGTCCGGGATCAGCACCGTGTTCGTGCCCGGCGGCGACGCCGAGGCGGTCGGCGACTACCCCGACGCGCTGAGCCTGCTCGAGGACCTCACCGTGCTGGGCAAGCCGTTCGCGAACGTCGGGATCACCGGCTACCCGGAGTCGCACCCCACGATCAGCGACGACCAGACCGTGCAGTCGATGTGGGACAAGCGCCGCTACGCGACCCACATCGTCAGCAACCTGACGTTCGACCCCAAGTCGATCTCGACCTGGGTCGGCCGGCTCCGCCAGCGCGGCGTGGCGATGCCGCTGCTGCTCGGGATGCCCGGCCCGGTCGAGCGCACCAAGCTCCTCAGCATGGCGACCCGGATCGGGGTGGGGGAGTCCACCCGCTTCCTGGCCAAGAACAAGGGCACGTTCGCCCGTCTCGCCGCGCCCGGCGGCTTCACCGGCGAGCGCTTCCTCGAGAAGTGCGCTCCCACCGCGGCCCGCCCGGAGAGCCTGGTCGAGGGGCTCCACGTCTTCAGCTTCAACCAGGTCGCCGAGACCGAGGCCTGGCGCACCGACCTGCTGGAGCGACTTCGGTCGACGGACGGATAGTCCCGAGCCGATTTAGCACCTTCTGGCGGCGTCCGGAGGTGCCGTTCGGCCGGGACTATCCGCGGCAGCAGGGCTTCGAGCGCGGCTTCGAGGTGGTGGTCGCCGGTCTCGACGACGGTGAGCGGCAGGCCGATGCGCGAGGCGGCGTCCTCGGCGAGGGCGCGCAGCTCGGGGGTCGGCTCCTGGGCCAGCCAGACCACGCGCGTGTAGTGGCCGAAGTAGTCGTCGCGCAGCTCCGGCCAGCGGTCGAGGCCCAGCTCCTGCTCGACGGTGCGGGCGAACGAGCGCACCAGGAAGTCGGTCAGCAGGTAGGTGCCGGGCTGGTCGGCCAGGAACTGCTCGATCCGGCTGGCACCGGCGTACAGGTCGTAGCAGTGCAGCCCCGGGAGCCGGGCGACCCCGAGCTCGTCGCAGACGCCGTCGAGCGCGCCGTACGTGCCGCAGTCGGCGTAGCCCACCACCACCTGGTCGTACGACGGGCGCAGCCGGGCGACGAGGTCACGCACCGCGGGCGCGATCTTCTGCGGCTGGTTGTGCAGCAGCGGCGGCAACGGGTGCACGTCGACGGGCCACCCGCGCCGGGCCACGATCGCCGAAACCGGCTGGGCGATCGCCCCGCAGGCGACGACGGCGACCGTCGAGACCCGGGGATCGACGGCCCTTAGCAGAAGGCGAGCTGTTCGACGAACCGGTCGTTGAAGTCGCTGCGGTCGGAGAGCTCGACATAGGCCACCTCCTCGCACAGGGTCACCGCACCCGCGCGCTCGCGCAGGGACAACAGGGCCATCTTCGCCCCTTCGCCCGCCACGTTGCCGGCGGAGACGATGCGCAGCACCGGCAGCGTCGGCACCAGGCCGATCCGCACCGCCGAGCTGGGGGAGAGGTAGGAACCGAACGACCCGGCGAGCAGCACCTGCTGGACGTCGTCGTGCTCCAGCCCGAGCTGCTCGAGCAGCAGCGTCCAGCCGGTCGAGATCGCGGCCTTGGCGAACTGGAGCTCGCGTACGTCGCGCTGCGAGAGCACGACCGCCTGGTCCGGCTCGTCGACCGGGCCGTCCAGCACGAACACGCGCTCCTGGCCGATCCGGGTCAGCCGCGGCGCGATCGCCGGCAGCATCTCGGCCATCTGCTCGTCGGGCACGAACCGCCCGGAGGAGTCGAGGATGCCGTGGCGCACCAGCTCGGAGACCGCGTCGACCAGGCCCGAGCCGCAGAGCCCGCGCGCCTCGACGTCGCCGATCACGCCGAGCTCGACCGGGGCGTCGGCCGCGGGGTCGATCTTGACGACCTCGATCGCGCCGTCGGCAGCGCGCATGCCGCAGCGGATCGCACCGCCCTCGAACGCCGGGCCCGCCGGCGCCGCCGTGGAGACGATGGTGTCGCCGTTGCTGACCACGATCTCGCAGTTGGTGCCGATGTCGATGAACAGCCGGGTGCGCTTGTCGCGGTCCATGCCGGTGGCGAGCATGCCGGCCACGATGTCGCCGCCGACGTAGGCCCCGAGCGCCGGGAAGAGAGCCACCCGCGCCTGCGGGTGCAGCGTCAGCCCGATCTCGGAGGCGAGCACCGTGGGCGGCAGCGTCGTGGACATCACGAACGGCGCGACGCCGAGCGGCTCGGGGTCGATGCCCAGCAGCAGCGCGGTCATCGTCGCGTTGCCGGCGACCGCCACCTCGTAGACGACGGCCGGGTCGACCTCGGCCTCGCGGCACACCTGCTCGGCGAGCTCGGCCAGGGTGGCGGCCGCGGCGGTCTGCAGCCGGCCGAGCGCGTCGGGGTCCATCATGGTGGCGCTGATCCGGGAGATCACGTCGCCGCCGAAGGGCTGCTGCTTGTTCAGCATCGACGTGACCGCCACCGGGGTGCCGGTGGTGACGTCGAGCAGCGTGGCGACGACGGTGGTCGTGCCGAGGTCGAAGGCGATCGCGTAGGCGCTGCCGGTCGTGTCGCCGGGCTCCACGTCGACCAGCGCGGTGTCGACGATGACCGCGGTCACCTTGAAGTCCGCCTGGCGCAGCACGGTCGGCAGCCGGCGCAGGGCGTGCAGGTCGGCGGTGAGCTCGAGGTCGTCCATCGCCGCGAGCAGCCGGTCGAGGTCGGTCTGCTGGTCCTGGAGCGAGGGCTCGGCGAGCTCGACGTACCGCTTCTGGATCGCCGGCCGCAGGATCACCTGGCGGCCCACGCCGACGGTCGCCGCCTTGGGCCGCGTGGTGAGGGCCGGGACGGTGACGCCGAGGTCGCCCGTCGCCTGCACCAGGCAGGCCAGTCGCCAGCCCTTGTCGATCTCGCCGGCGGTGAAGGTGCGCACGTCGTGCCGCGTGATCGCCGCGGCGACGCCGTTGCGGGGCGCCACCTGCACCTTGCACTTGCGACACGTGCCGTGGCCGCCGCAGGTGGAGTCGATCGCCACGCCGTTCCACGACGCCGCGTCGAAGACACTGACGCCGGGCGGCACGCGCACGGAGCGCTGGCCGGTCTCCTGACCACCCAGGTCGAGCAGGGTGAACGCCAGGTCGACCCGGCCGGTGCCGTCGTGGTCGCTCTGCTCGGCCCCCGGTCGCTCGATCAGGCCTTCCCGGCGGTACGTCTCGGGGGAGAAGTCCGCGGGCCCCTCGTCGGGAGCCGGCTCGGTGTCGCTCACGCCCCGGCGGCTGCCGCGGTCCGGGCGCGGTGCGCCGCGATCCATGCCATGCCCCACTCGTCGTGGCTGAGCACCAGGTCGGCCGCCTTGACCGCGTCGACGATCTGCGGCGTGCGGGTGTCCATGATCGCGCTGGTCAGGCCGGCGGTCATCGCCATCGGGAGGTACGCCGCCCCGAGGGTGTGCCGGTCGGGCATGCCGAACGAGACGTTGGACGCGCCGCAGGTCATGTTGACGCCGAAGCGCTCCTTGATCTGCCGCATCGTGTCGAGGGTGACCAGCGAGGTGGTGGTGTCCGCGCCGATCGGCATCGCGAGCGGGTCGATCACGATGTCGGCCTGGGCGATGCCGTACTCGGTGGTGGCCACGTCGATGATCTTCTGGGTGAGCCGGATCCGCTTCTCCGCCTCCATCGGGATCTCGTCGTGGTCGTTGGGAAGCGCGATGATCGCCGCGTCGTACTTCTTGACCAGCGGGAGGATCGCCGCCATCCGGTCGTCCTCGGCGGTGATCGAGTTGACCAGCGCCCGGCCCTGGTAGACCGAGAGCCCGGCCTCGAGCGCCTCCACGACGGAGGAGTCGATGCAGATCGGCAGGTCGGTGAGCTCCTGCACCATCGTGATCGCCTTGGCCAGCAGCTCGGCCTCGTCGGTCAGCGGCACGCCCATGTTGATGTCGAGCACGTCGGCGCCGCCCTCGACCTGGGCCTTGACGTCGCGCTCGATCGCCGACAGGTCGCCGGCCCGGAGCTGCTCCTGGAAGATCCGGCGGCCGGTCGGGTTGATCCGCTCGCCGATCAGGCAGAAGCGCCGGCCGTGGCCGATCACGACCTCCTTGGTCGCGGAGCGCAGGACGGTCTCGAGCTGCGGGGCCGTCATGCCGGAACCTTGCTGCGCTTCTCGTGGAGCAGGGCCTTGGCCTTCTTGACCGTCGCCGAGGCGTCGGACGCGTAGCCGTCGGCGCCCACCGCGTCGGCGTACTCCTGGGTGACCGGAGCACCGCCGACCATGACGATCACGGTGTCGCGGATGCCGGCCTTCTCCAGGGCGTTCATGTTGGCCTTGAACATCGGCATCGTGGTCGTGAGGAACGCCGAGAAGCCGACCACGTCGGGCTTGTGCTCCTCGATCGCCGCGACGAACTTCTCCGGCGGCACCTGGACGCCGAGGTCGATCACCTCGAAGCCGGCCCCCTCGAGCATGATGTTGACGAGGTTCTTGCCGATGTCGTGGACGTCGCCCTTGACCGTGCCCATGAGGAACTTGCCGATCGTCTCCACGCCGGTGTCGGCGAGCAGCGGGCGCAGCACCTCCATCGCCCCGGCCATGGCGCGGCCGGCGATGAGCATCTCGGGCACGAAGAAGTCGCCGCGCTCGAACCGGGCGCCGACCTCCTCGAGGGCCGGGATCAGGGAGTCGAAGAGCAGCGACTGCGGCTCCATGTCCATGCCAGCGCCTCGTTGGTCAGCTCGAGCACCCGCGGGGCGTTGCCCACGAGCGTCTCGTCGTACATCGTCCGAAGGATCTCGTCGGGGGTCATGCCACGCCCTCCTTGCGGGTGCGCCGTCCGAGCAGCACCGACAGCTGCTCGGCCCGGTCCTTGAGCTGGCGGCCGAGCTCCTCGAGCCGGTCGCCGAGTCGTTGGGTGGGTCCCGAGATTCCGAGCGCGGCGACGACGTCGCCGTCCGCGCCGTGGACCGGCGCGGCGACCGCGGCCAGTCCCTCCTCGAGCTCGTCGACGGTCACCGCGAAGCCGCGGCGTCGTACGTCGGCCAGGTCGCGCTCCAGCGACGCCAGGTCGCCGATGCTGGTCGGGGTCGGCCGCGCGAGCTCACCGGTCGGCAGCTCGACCGCGCCGTACGCGTAGAGCACCTTGCCCAGCGAGGAGCAGTGGCTCGGCACCTCGATCTGCGACCAGTCGCGGCTGCCGAGGAGGTAGCGGGAGTCGGCCTGCGCGATCTGCACGATGTGGCCGTTGCGGGCGACGCTGAGGTGCACGGTCTCGCCGGTGTCCTTGCCGACGCGCGTCATCGTCGGGCGGGCCAGCCGGACCACGGCCTCGAACGGGTCGTGCCGGGTCGCGTACAGGCCGAAGAGCCGTCCCGCCACGTAGCTGCCGGTCTCGGTGCGCTCGAGCAGGCCCGTGCGCTCGAGGGCGGAGAGGAGGCGGGAGGTCGTGGAACGCGGCAGCCCGGAGGACTCCGCGATCTCGAGGAACGTCAGCGGCTCGTCGGCACGGACCACCGTGTCGATGAGCAGCGCGGCGCGGTCGACCGCCTGGGTGCCGGGGGGTGCAGCCGTGTCGTTCATGCCGCCGACACCTCCTCGCTGAGTTCCATGATGTGGGATTCCATTTCCACATGATGAGGCTAGGATGCCTGAGGCACCGGGTCAAGCGCAGGAGGAATCGCCCATGTTCCAGAACAAGATGCCCCGCTACGACGTGCTCAGCGAGGACGCCCTCTCCAAGCTCGACGGGGGGTGGCGCCGCCTGGTCACGGAGATCGGCGTGGAGTTCCTGAGCGACCGCGCGCTCGACCTCTTCCGAGCGGCCGGCCAGCGGGTCGAGGACAACACGGTCTTCCTCGATCCCGACTTCGTGCTCGAGCAGGTGGCGAAGGCGCCCCGCGAGTTCGACGTCCAGGCCCGCAACCCGGCCAACAACGTGCACATCGGCGGCGACTCGATGGCGTTCGGCGCGGTGTACGGCCCGCCGTTCGTCCGCCAGGGCGACGTCCGCCGCGACGGCACCATGGACGACTTCCGCAACTTCTCCAAGCTGGCCCAGAGCTTCGCGGTGCTCGACTCCGCGGGCGGGGTCGTGTGCGAGCCCAACGACACGCCGCTGGACAGCCGGCACCTCGACATGACCTACGCGCTGCAGACGCTGACCGACAAGATCTACATGGGCAACGTCGTCTCCGGCGTCAACGCCGCCGACACGATCAACATGGGCGCGATCCTCTTCGGCGGGCCGCGACAAGATCGAGCAGACCCCGGCGTCGATCTCGCTGATCAACTGCAACTCGCCGCTGCGCTGGGACGACCGGATGCTCGACGCGCTCTTCGAGTACGTCGAGGCCGCGCAGCCGGTCGTGCTGACGCCGTTCATCCTGATGGGCGCGATGTCGCCGGTGACGATCCCGGCGGCGCTCGTGCAGCAGATCGCCGAGGCGCTGTCCGGCATCGCGCTCGCCCAGCTGATCCGGCCGGGAGCGCCGGTGATCTTCGGGTCGTTCCTCTCGAACATCGACATGCAGTCGGGCTCGCCGACGTTCGGCACGCCGGAGTCCGGCATCGGCCTGCTCTGCACCGGTCAGATCGCTCGGCACTTCGGGCTGCCCTTCCGCACCGGCGGCGGTCTCACCTCCTCGCAGGTGCCCGACGCGCAGGCCGGCTACGAGGCCCTGATGACGATGCTGCCGACGTTCCTCGCCGGAGCCAACTGGGTGATGCACTCCGCAGGCTGGCTCGAGGGCGGCCTGGTCGCCGGCTACGAGAAGTTCGTCGTCGACGTCGAGATCCTGCAGATGCTGCAGGCCGAGTTCACGCCGCTGGAGATCGACGAGGGGTCGCTGGCCTTCGACGCCCACACCGAGGTCGGCCACGGCGGCCACTTCCTCGGCGCCATGCACACGCTGGAGCGCTTCCGCACCTGCTTCTACCGGCCGATGCTGTCCAGCTCGGACAACTACGAGCGCTGGATGCGCGGGGGCGGCCTGGACGCCGCGGCCCGCGCGACAACGATCTACCAGCAGAAGCTCGAGGAGTACGAGCCGCCGCCGATCGACGACGCGATCCGCCAGGAGCTCGAGGAGTACGTCGTCCGCCGCCGCGCCGAGCTGGGGGACTGATGGGCGTGTCGACCGACCCGGGTCCCCCCGGAGGGCCGTTCGTCCTCACCCTGTCGTGCCCCGACCGGCCGCGGATCGTCAACGAGGTCACGGGATTCCTGGTCAAGCACTCCGGCAACATCCGCGAGAGCCAGCAGTTCGGCGACCCGGACACCGACCACTTCTTCATGCGGATCATGTTCGACGTCGCCGACCACCGCGTCGACGCGAACACGTTGCGCGCGGACTTCGCGGCGGTCGCCGAGGCGTTCGACATGACCTTCCAGCTGTGGGCGGCGCGCGCGCCGCACCGCACGCTGATCCTGGTCTCCAAGCACCTGCACTGCCTCAACGACCTGCTGTTCCGCTGGGGCACCGGCTCGCTGCAGATCGAGATCCCGGCGATCGTGTCCAACCACAAGGACGCGGCGCGCCTCGCGGCGTCGTACGACGTGCCGTTCCACCACGTGCCGGTCACGCCGGAGGACAAGCCTGCGGCCGAGGCGAGGCTGCTCGAGCTGGTCGACGAGCACCGGATCGACCTGGTCGTGCTGGCGCGCTACATGCAGGTGCTGTCCGACCCGACCTGCCGGGCGCTCGAGGGGCGCGCGATCAACATCCACCACTCGTTCCTGCCCAGCTTCAAGGGCGCCCGGCCCTACCAGCAGGCGTTCGAGCACGGGGTGAAGCTGGTCGGCGCGACCGCCCACTACGTGACCGGCGACCTCGACGAGGGGCCGATCATCGAGCAGGACACGCTGCGGGTCGACCACGGCTACTCCGAGCGGCAGCTGGTGACCGCCGGCCGCGACGTGGAGGCGCAGGTGCTCTCGCGTGCGGTGCGCTGGCACGCGGAGTCGCGGGTGCTGATGAACGGCAGCCGCACCGTCGTCTTCCGCTAGCCGCCGGTGCGCATGACGCGCTAGCGTTGCGTCATGAGCAACACATCGGCGGGCAACGGCTCGGGCTCGGTCCAGTCCGTGGATCGTGCCGTGTCCATCCTCGAGCTCCTGGCGCGCCACGGTGAGCAGGGCGTGACCGAGGTGGCCGGCGAGCTCGGCGTGCACAAGAGCACCGCGTTCCGGCTGGTCGCCACGCTGGAGCAGCGGGGGCTGGTCGAGCAGACCGAGGACCGCGGCAAGTACCGCCTCGGCGTCGGCCTGCTCCGGCTCGCCGGTGCCACGACCGCCCGGCTCGACGTCGTCCAGGAGGCGCGCCCGATCTGCCGCCGGCTCGCGCAGGAGACGGGGGAGACGGTCAACATCGCGGTGCTCTCGGAGAGCTCGGCGCTGTACCTCGACCAGGTCGCCGGCTCCTCCGCGCTCCAGTCGCACAACTGGGTCGGCCAGCACATCCCGCTCCACGCCACGTCGCAACGGCAAGGTCCTGCTCTCCGGACTCGAGGGCGACCGGCTGGGCGACGTGCTGCGGCGCCTGCCGTCGTACACCGACGCGACGATCACCAGGAAGTCCAAGCTGCGCCAGGAGCTCGAACGCGTCCGGGCCGACGGCTACGCGGTCGCCGTCGACGAGCTCGAGGTCGGCCTCTCCGCGGTCGCGGCCCCGATCCGCAACGCGCACGGCGACGTGATCGCCTCGATGAGCGTCTCCGGCCCCACCTTCCGGATGCCCACCGACAAGCTCGACCGCGCGGTCAAGCTCTGCGTCGACGCGGCCGACGAGGTCTCGCACCGGCTCGGCTGGGGCCACCGCTGAGTCTTCCGGTGCGCGATCACCGAGGCGGGCGCTGGAGACCGCGACGCCGTCGCGGCCTTCCTGCGCCGCCACAACTCCCTGGCGGTGGCCCGACGTGGGGAGCTCGTCGACGCCCTGCGGCACCCGGCGATGCTCGCCTGGTCGGACGCCGAGCTGGTCGGGGTGGCGACGTACGTCGTCGACGGGGACGCCTGCGAGCTGCTGACCCTGCACGCGGAGACCCGGCGGTCAGGAGTGGGCACGGCGCTCGTGGACGCCGTACGCACGCGTGCCCTCGACGCCGGCTGCGAACTGCTGTGGGTGGTGACCACGAACGACAACGTCGACGCGCTCCGGTTCTACCAGCGCCGCGGGTTCCGGCTTGGCCCGGCTCCGCACGGGCGCGGTCGACGAGAGCAGGGAGACGCTGAAGCCGGAGATCCCGCCGATCGGGGACCACGGCATCCCGCTGCGCGACGAGATCGAGCTCGAGATGTCGCTGGCCCCGGCTGATCGCATGTGAAGGTGTGGGCATGAATGAGCCCGTAGCCGGTCCGCCTCCCGTCGTCGTGGTCACCGGGGCCAACGGCCTGGTCGGGTCCCGCACCTGCGCGGTGCTGGTCGGGCATGGCGCCACCGTGCGCGCCGTCGTACGCCGTCCGGGCGCGGCCCCGTCCCTGGCGGGAGTGGAGGAGTGGGTCGGCGACTTCCACGACGCGGAGTTCGCCGGCTCCGTGGTGCAGGGTGCGAGCGCCGTCGTCACCACCGTCCACCCGATGGGCTCCGACCGCGCCACCCAGCACCGGATCGCCGTCGAGGGCACCCCGGTCCTCGCCCGTGCCGCCCGCGATGCGGGCGTCGCTCGCCTGGTCCACGTCTCCACCGCGGCGGTCTACGACCGATCGCCCGGGGTCGGTGACGTGGACGAGTCCTCGCCGTTGGTGGCCGACGACGCCAACGCGTACGCCGCGACCAAGCGCGACACCGACGCGGCGCTCGCCGCGGTCGACGGCATCACCCGCGTCATCCTCCGCCCGCCGGCGATCCTCGGCGCGGGCGAGACCTCGATCTGGAACTCGGTGCGGCCGGCCGAGATCCGCGACGACCCGAAGGCTCGCCACGCCGTGCCCGGGCAGACCTTCGCCTGGGTCCACGTCGACGACCTCGCCGCTCTCGCCGCCGCGGTCGCGTCGGGCCGGGTGTCGCCGTCGACGGACCCCGAGACCGGACCGGTCGACGGGGCGTGCACCGTGGTCAACGTCGCCGCCGACGCCGGCACCGTCCGCGACTACTACGAGACGGTCACCACCGCTCTCGGCCTCGAGCCGGTCTGGGACGACGCACCCGCGTGGACCGGCCGGATCCTGGCCGACCGCGCCCGTCGATGGGGCTGGGCCCCGACCGTGGACCTGCCGCGTGCCCTTGCTGAGATCGCGGAGGGTCTCCGCCGTAGCCCGGGGTGGGCGGTTGGGTAGCCAGGCGGGGGTGCGGTCCCAACACTTGCCCCGGAACTCGCACGATCGCGCGAGTTCGTGGAGTTCCGGGACGCGGTGCGGACCCCACGCAGACCATGCATTTCGCGCGGCCACCGGGATCCCCACTCGAACCAGGCGCCCCACGCACGCGGTGGTCTAGGCAGGCCGCCCGGAGGTCACGAATGGCCCCTACGCCGCCGGAGATCCTTGACGTCACGCGGGCACAAGACGATGCTTCCAGCCAACACGGCGTTGCGTCTGTGGCAATCAGTTGTGCCATACGCAACACGACGGAAACCGAGGTGAGGGTGCCGGACATCTACATCGACGGGACGTGGTTGGCCGCGCGCGGCTCGGGCAGCCGGGAGATCAGGTGCCCCGCCGACGGGCAGCTCGTGGCGACCGTCGACGAGGCCGGCCCCGAGGACACCGCTGCGGCCATCGGCGCGGCACGGCGCGCCTTCGACGAGGGCGCCTGGCCGCGCACCTCGGCACGCGAGCGTGGCGACCTGCTGCTGCGCGTCGCCGACCTGCTCGAGCGCGACAAGGACGTCGTCGCCCGGGCGGAGTCCCTCGACACCGGCAAGCGCCTGGTCGAGAGCGAGTACGACGTCGACGACGTGGTCTCGGTGTTCCGGCACTTCGGGCACACGGCCGACGACGAGGCCGGACGGGTCGTCGACACCGGCAACCCCGACGTGGTCAGCCGGATCGTGCACGACCCGGTCGGGGTCTGCGGCCTGATCACCCCGTGGAACTACCCGCTCCTCCAGACCTCCTGGAAGGTCGCGCCGTGCCTGGCGGCCGGCAACACGTTCGTGCTCAAGCCGAGCGAGCTCACGCCGCACACCGCGATCCACCTGATGAAGGTGCTCGAGGAGGCCGGCCTGCCCGGCCGGTGTCGGCAACCTCGTGCTCGGCGACGGAAAGGGCGCCGGCGCGCCGCTCGCCGAGGACCCACGCGTCGACCTGGTCTCCTTCACCGGCAGCCTCGCGGTCGGCAAGTGGCTGATGTCCGCTGCCTCCGGCACGGTGAAGAAGGTGGCGCTGGAGCTCGGCGGCAAGAACCCCAACATCGTCTTCGCCGACGCCGACTACGACACCGCACTCGACTTCGCGCTCACCGCCGTCTTCCTGCACTCCGGCCAGGTCTGCTCCGCCGGCGCCCGGCTGGTGGTCCAGGAGGAGATCAAGGACCGCTTCGTCGACGACCTCGTCGCCCGCGCCGAGCGGATCCGTCTCGGGGGCCCGTTCGACGAGAAGGCCGAGACCGGCCCGCTCACCAGCGCCGCCCACCGCGACAAGGTCGAGGCGTACGTCGCCGCCGGGATCGCGGAAGGCGCCGTCGTCCGCTGCGGCGGCACCCGTCCCGACGACCCCGCGCTCGCCGACGGCTTCTACTACCTGCCGACCGTCCTCGACGAGTGCACCAGCGACATGAGCGTCACCCAGGAGGAGTCGTTCGGCCCGGTGGTGACGGTCGAGACGTTCACCGACGAGGACGACGCGGTCCGGATCGCCAACGACAGCATCTACGGACTCGCCGGCGCCGTGTGGACCAGCGACGCCGGCAAGGGCCAGCGCGTCGCCGGCCGGCTGCGCATGGGCACGGTCTGGATCAACGACTACCACCCGTACGTCGCGCAGGCCGAGTGGGGCGGCTACAAGCAGTCCGGCATCGGCCGCGAGCTCGGTCGCGCGGGTCTCGAGGAGTACCGCGAGACCAAGCACGTCTGGCACAACATCAACCCCGCGCCCCAGCACTGGTTCGCGCCATGAGTCTCGACAAGCTCGACCCCCGTGCCGACGCGCGCAAGCGCTACGACTACGTGATCGTCGGCGGCGGGTCCGCCGGCTGCGCGATCGCCAACCGGCTCAGCGCCGACCCGTCGAGCTCGGTGCTGGTCCTCGAGGCCGGCCGCTCCGACTACATCATCGACCCGTTCATCCACATGCCGGCGGCGCTGCCGATCCCGATCGGCAACCGGCTCTACGACTGGAAGTACGAGACCGACCCCGAGCCGTACATGAACGGCCGCAAGGTGTTCCACGCCCGCGGCAAGATCCTCGGCGGCTCGAGCAGCATCAACGGGATGATCTTCCAGCGGGGCAACCCGATGGACTACCAGCGCTGGGCCGCCGACCCGGGCATGGAGTCCTGGGACTACCTCCACTGCCTGCCGTACTTCAAGCGCATGGAGACCCTGATCCTCGAGGACGGCCGCGTCGGCGCCGACGACTGGCGCGGCGGCAGCGGGCCGCTCCGGGTCGAGCGCGGGTCGGCGACGAACCCGTTGTTCGGCGCCTTCTTCGAGGCCGCGCAGCAGGCCGGCTACCCGCTGACCGACGACGTCAACGGCTACCGGCAGGAGGGCTTCGCGCGGTTCGACCGCAACATCCACCGCGGCCGCCGCTGGTCCGCGGCGCGGGCCTACCTGCACCCGGTGCGCAACCGGAAGAACCTCGACGTCGAGACCTCCGCGTTCGCCACCAAGGTCCGCTTCGACGGCACCCGCGCGGTCGGCGTCGACTACACGCGCGCCGGCCGCCGCCACCGCAGCGTCGAGGCCGGCGAGGTGATCCTCTGCGGCGGCGCGATCAACACCCCCCAGCTGCTCCAGCTCTCCGGCGTCGGCGACCAGGCCCTGCTCGCGAAGCACGGCGTGCCGGTCGTGCACCACCTGCCGGGCGTGGGGGAGAACCTCCAGGACCACCTCGAGGTCTACATCCAGTACGCCTCGAAGCTGCCGGTCTCGATCGCCCCCGGCCTGCGCTACCGCTCGCGGCCCGGCATCGGCTACAAGTGGCTGTTCCACCGCAGCGGTCTCGGCGCCACCAACCACTTCGAGGGCGGCGGCTTCGCGCGCAGCAACGACGACGTCGACTGGCCGAACCTGATGTTCCACTTCCTCCCGATCGCGATCCGGTACGACGGGACCGCGCCGGAGAACCTCGAGGTCGGTGCCCACGGCTACCAGGTGCACATCGGCCCGATGTACGCCGACACCCGAGGCTGGGTGCGGATCCGCTCCACCGACCCCCGGCAGCACCCGTCGATGCAGTTCAACTACCTCTCGACGCCGACCGACCGCAAGGAGTGGGTCGAGGCGATCCGGGTGGCCCGCGACATCCTCAACCAGCCGGCGTTCGCCCCGTTCAACGACGGCGAGCTGTCGCCCGGCCCGTCGGTCGAGACCGACCAGGAGATCCTCGACTGGGTCGCCGAGGACGCCGAGACCGCCCTGCACCCGTCGTGCACGGCGGCGATGGGCACCGGCGAGATGGCGGTGACCGACCCGACCTCGATGAAGGTGCACGGCACCGAGGGTCTGCGCGTCGTCGACGCCTCGGTCTTCCCCTACGTCACCAACGGCAACATCTACGCGCCCGTGATGATGGTCGCCGAGAAGGCGGCCGACCTGATCGCCGGCAACACGCCCCTGGCACCCGTCGACGTGCCCTACTACCGCTACCGCGACGGCACCCCGTTGTACCCGCCCGGCGACAGCCGCAACAGTGAGGACCGAGTATGAACACCCCAGCGACGGCGCCCACCTCCTCGACGGCACCCGCCCAGGACAACGTGACCCCGGCGGCCTCCTCGGAGAGCCCCGCGCTGCACGTGGAGAACCTCTGGAAGATCTTCGGTCCGCGCGCGGACAAGATCATCGGCACCGACCAGGCCGATCTCTCCCGCAAGGAGCTGCAGGAGAAGACCGGCCACGTGATCGGCATCCGCGACGTCTCCTTCGACGTCGCCCCCGGCGAGGTCTTCGTGGTGATGGGCCTCTCCGGGTCCGGCAAGTCGACCCTGGTCCGGCTGCTCACCCGGCTGATCGAGCCGACCGCCGGCAAGGTCGAGCTGTACGGCGAGGAGATCACCGGGATGTCCGAGTCGGACCTGCTCGAGACCCGGCGCCGCAAGGTCTCGATGGTCTTCCAGCACTTCGGCCTGCTGCCGCACCGCAAGGTCGTCGACAACGTCGCGTTCGGTCTCGAGGTGCGCGGGGAGAACAAGAGCCAGCGCCGCAACCGGGCCCAGGAGATGGTCGACCTGGTCGGGCTCAGCGGCTACGAGAACAACTTCCCCGACCAGCTCTCCGGCGGCATGCAGCAGCGCGTCGGCCTGGCCCGGGCCCTGGCCGCCAACCCCGACGTGATGATGTTCGACGAGCCCTTCTCGGCGCTCGACCCGCTGATCCGCCGGGACATGCAGAACGAGGTGATCCGGCTCCACGAAGAGGTCGGCAAGACCATGGTGTTCATCACCCACGACCTCGCCGAGGCGCTCAAGCTCGGCGACCGGATCCTGATCATGCGGGACGGCGAGATCATCCAGATCGGCACGCCGGACGAGGTGGTCGGCGCGCCGGCCGACGAGTACGTCCGCGACTTCACCAGCGAGGTGCCCAAGTCGCACGTGCTGACCCTGAAGTGGGTGATGCGTCCGCCCGACGGCGACGTCGCCGCTGACGGCCCGGAGCTGCAGGTCGAACCAGATCGTCCGTGACGCCGCCCGCGTGGTCCTCGACCACCATGGTCCGTGCCGGGTGGTCGACGGCGACAAGCTGGTCGGGGTCGTCGACGACGAGGACATCCTGCGGGTCGTGGTCGCGGAGGAGCAGACGTCATGAGCGTGGACACGCGGCCCCCGCCGGCGGCCCCACCTGACCGGTCCACCTCCTCGAAGGAGCAGCAGCCGTACGTCGAGCTCGGCAAGAAGCGGCACACCGGGATCAAGGTGCTCGCGATCGTGGTGTTCTGGCTGCTCTGCTGGGCGCTGTTCAAGGGCCATGCGACCAAGGAGCTCGGCCTCCAGGACACCACCGACTTCCATGACTGGCTGAACGGGATCCGCGACTGGGTGCAGCTGCACGGTCCGGACAACTGGTTCTTCGGCAGCGTGCTCGGCTTCATCGGCGACGTGTTCAACAGCATCTTCGAGTTCCTGCAGAAGCTGTTCAGCGTCCCGGCGTTCCCCCGTCCGGTCCCCCAGATCGGCTGGCTGGGCGTGGTGGGCATCGCCACCTGGATCGCCTGGGCCTGCGCCGGCCTGCGGCAGACCATGCTGGTCGTGATCACCTTCCTGGTGTTCGGGGTGTTCGGACTCTGGCAGGACAGCATCGACCTGCTGCTGGTCACCGGCATCGCGGTGGCCACGTGCATCGTCATCGGACTGCCGCTGGGCATCGCGATGGCCCGCCGCCGCAGCGTCTCTGCCGCGATCACACCGGTGCTCGACATCATGCAGACGATGCCGCCGTTCGCGTACCTCGCGCCGATCGCGCTCGGCTTCGGCATCGGCCCGACCACCGCCATCGTGCTGACCACGATCTACGCGCTTCCGCCGCTGGTGAGGATCACCGAGTTCGGGATCAGGTCGGTCTCGCCGACCACCGTCGAGGCGGCCCGGTCGATGGGCCTGACCAAGGGCCAGCTGCTGCGCCAGGTGCAGCTGCCGATGTCCCGTCGCACGATCGTGGTCGGGGTCAACCAGAGCATGATGGCGGCCCTGTCGATGGCCACGATCGCGGCCCTGGTCAACGGCCCCGGACTCGGCAAGGACGTCAACGCGGCGCTGCAGATCCAGAACATCGGAGCCGCGTCGGCCGCCGGCCTGCTGATCGTGCTGATGGCGATCACGCTCGACCGCACGATCACCGCGAGCAGCGAGCGGTCCGAGAGCACGGGCCGGGCCAACGTCGTGTCCGTCAGCGGCCCGGGCGTGATGATGATGGGCGTGGTCATCGAGCGCCTTCCCCGCTGGGCCACGGAGGACGCCGGCAAGGGTGTCCGGCAGCCTCGGCTCACCGCGTCGGGCCGCTGGATGGTGCGGCTGCTCTGGCTGATCCCGGTCGCGATCCTGGTCTACCTCTCGCGGCAGCAGCTCAACCTCGCCCAGTTCCCCACCCGCGAGGACTGGCCGTTCCTGAAGTACATCGACGGCACCACCGTGACCAAGCTGATCAACGACTTCTCCGCCTGGTTCATCGACATCGTCGACAGCTTCACGCTGGCCCTGAAGAACGACGTGACCACCTGGATCATCAACCCGTTCCAGGACCTGTTCGCCAACACCCCCTGGTGGACGCTGGCCCTGGTGCTGGTGGCCGTCGCCTACGTGCTCGGCGGCTGGCGCCCGGTGGTCACCACGGTCGTCTGCCTGGCGGTCATCTACGGCACGGGGCTGTGGAACGACGCGATGGTCACGCTGACCATGACGCTGATCGCGACCGCGGTGGTGATGGTGATCGCGGTGGTCCTCGGCGTGGGCATGGGCAGGAGCCGTCGTACGGACAAGGTGATCCGGCCGTTCCTGGACGCCTTCCAGGTGATCCCGCCGTTCGTCTACCTGGTGCCCGCCCTGGCGCTGTTCGGGGTCGGCCGCTTCACCGCGATCATGGCGGCGGTGGCCTACGCCGTGCCGATCGCGACCAAGCTGGTCGCCGACGGGATCCGCAGCGTCGCCCCGACCACCGTGGAGGCGGCCCGCGCCAATGGCAGCACCACCTGGCAGATGATCACCAAGGTCCAGCTGCCGATGTCGCGCGAGGCACTCGTGCTGGCCACCAACCAGGGCCTGCTCTACGTGCTCTCGATGGTCGTGATCGGCGGCCTCGTCGGCGGCGGCAGCCTCGGCTACATCGTGGTCTCCGGCTTCTCGCAGGACCAGCTGTTCGGCAAGGGCCTCGCCGCCGGCATCGCGATCACCGCGCTCGGCGTGATGCTGGACCGGATCGCCCGCTACGCGGCGGCCCGCTATGGCCGCTGACACCTCGACTTCTCCGCGGACTGACCGCGGAGCTGATGGAAGGAACAAGAGAATGGGACGAGGACTACGCCGAATCCGGCTGGTCGCCATCGCCGCGGTTCTGGGCCTCGGCCTCGCCGGCTGCGGTGGCGGAGGCATCAAGAACGCCGACACGGCTGGCAAGAGTGACTGTGGGGACCTCCGGATCGCGGTGAACCCGTGGACGGGTTACGTCACCAACGCCCACGTCATCGGCTACGTCGCCAAGACCCGGCTCGGCTGCAACGTCACCTACCCCGACGTGAAGGAGGAGGTCGGCTGGGCGGGCATGGCCAGCGGGTCGATCGACACGATCGTGGAGAACTGGGGCCACCCCGACCTGGTCAAGAAGTACATCGACGAGCAGAAGACCGTCGTGGACGCCGGTCCGACCGGCAGCCAGGGAATCATCGGCTGGTACGTCCCGCCGTGGATGGCCAAGAAGTACCCGGACATCACCAACTGGAAGAACCTGAACAAGTACGCCTCCTTGTTCAAGACCTCCGAGTCCGGCGGCAAGGGACAGCTCCTCGACGGCGACCCGTCGTACGTCACCAACGACGAGGCCCTGGTCAAGAACCTGAAGCTCAACTACAAGGTGGTCGTCGGCGGCTCGGAGGCCGGCCTGATCCAGAGCTTCAAGTCCGCGGAGAAGAACCACACGGCGCTGCTCGCGTACTTCTACGAGCCGCAGTGGTTCTTCTCGGAGATGAAGCTGGTGCACGTCGACCTGCCGCAAGTACAAGCCCGGCTGTGACGCGGATCGCCGCGAAGGTCGCCTGCGACTACCCGCCGTACAAGCTGAACAAGCTGATCGCCACGAAGTTCGACAAGTCCGGGTCGCCCGCCGTGGGCCTGATCAAGAACTTCAAGATCACCAACGACCAGCAGAACGAGGTCTCCACCGACATCGCCCAGAACGGGATGTCGCCGGACGACGCCGCCAAGAAGTGGGTGGACGCCAACAAGGAAACTGTCGACTCCTGGCTGAAGTAGCCCGGGGCCGACCCCGACAGAAAGTACGACGACGCGCCTCCCGCACCTTGACAGGTGCGGGAGGCGCGGCTGATCCTAGACTTGTTCCGCATCACGCATCGAGTTGCGCATAACGCAACAGTCTTACCTCCACCGAAAGAGTGAACATGGCCTCCGTCCCCGGTTCCGCCCAGGTCGTCGTCATCGGCGCCGGCATCGTCGGCAACAGCCTCGTGCACCACCTGGCACGACTCGGCTGGACCGACATCGTCCAGATCGACAAGGGCGCGCTACCCAACCCCGGCGGCTCCACCGGGCACGCGTCGAACTTCATCTTCCTGACCGACCACTCCCGGGAGATCACCGACCTCACGCTCGACTCGGTCGAGCAGTACCAGGAGATGGGCGTCTTCACGCAGTCCGGCGGCTTCGAGATCGCCCGCACCGAGGAGCGGATGGAGGAGCTCCGGCGCCGCATGTCCAGCGCCCGGGCATGGGGGATCGAGGCGGAGATCGTCGACCCCGCGTTCGTCAAGGAGAAGGTCCCCTTCATCGAGGAGGACCAGTTCATCGGCGCCTTCTGGCAGCCCGGCGTCGGCGTGGTCGACTCGCTGCGCGCGGGCACGATCATGCGCGAGCGGGCGATGGAGTCGGGCGCCCTGACCGTCGTCCCCAACGTCGAGGTCGTCGGCATGGACGTCGAGGAGGGGCGCATCCGGCGGGTGCGCACCAGCGGCGGCGACATCGAGGCCGAGGCCGTGGTGATCGCGGCCGGCGTGTGGAGCCCCAAGCTCGGCGACATGGCCGGGATCTCGATCCCGCTGACGCCCGCCGTGCACCAGATGATCTCCGTCGGCCCGTGCCCGCAGCTGGCCGGCACCGAGGGTGAGATCACGTACCCGATCGTGCGCGACATGGACACCTTCTGCTACGAGCGCCAGCACGGCGCCGACATGGAGGTCGGCTCCTACGCCCACCGCGCGATCCTGCACGAGCCCGAGGAGATCCCCTCGATCGAGCAGTCCAAGCTGTCACCCGACCGAGATGCCGTTCACGGAGGACGACTTCGACCCCCAGCTCGAGCAGGCGCTGGAGCTGATGCCCGAGCTGCTCGGCGCCGACGGCGCGGAGATCCGCTACGCGATCAACGGCCTGCTGTCGCTGACCTGCGACGGCAGCCCGATCCTCGGCGAGAGCCTGGTCAAGGGCCTGTGGACCGCGTCCGCGGTCTGGATCAAGGAGGGTCCGGGCGTCGGCCGCGCGGTCGCCGAGTGGATGACGCAGGGTCACTCGGAGATCGACATCCACCACAGCGACATCGCGCGCTTCTACCCGCACCAGATGCGGCGCGAGCACACGCGACTGCGCACCACCGAGTCGTTCATCAAGACCTACGGGATCATCCACCCCGCGGAGCAGTACGAGTCCGACCGCGAGCAGCGGCTCTCGCCGATGAACGACGCGCAGAAGAAGCTCGGCGCGGTGTTCTTCGAGGCCGTCGGCTGGGAGCGGCCGCAGTGGTACGAGTCCAACGCCGGCCTGCTCGAGGAGTACGGCGACGCCGTCATGCCGCGGCCGCACGAGTGGGACTCCCGCTGGTGGAGCCCGATCATCAACGCCGAGCACCTGCGCATGCGCGAGGCGGCCGGCGTGATCGACCTGACCGCGTTCTGCATCTTCGACATCACCGGGCCGGGTGCGCTCGAGTCCGTGCAGGGCACCTGCGTCTCGCAGTGCGACGTCGCGGTCGGCAAGGTGATCTACACGCCGGTGCTCGACACCAAGGGCGGCTTCAAGTCCGACCTGACCGTGATGCGCCTCGGTGACGACCACTTCCGCGTGGTCACCGGTGGTGCGCACGGCATGGCCGACCGCAAGTGGTTCGCGGACCACCTGGCCGAGGGCGCCTCGCTCGAGGACCTCACCGACCAGGTCTCGACGATCGGCCTGTGGGGACCCAAGGCGCGCGACATCCTCGCCTCGCTCACCGACGACGACGTCTCCCACGAGGGCTTCGGCTTCCTCACCTGCCGCGAGATCACGGTCGCGCGTGGACACCACGGTGCTCGCCTCCCGGATCTCCTACGTCGGTGAGCTCGGCTGGGAGCTCTACGTGCCGATGGAGCACGCCGCCCAGCTGTGGGACACCCTGCTCGACGCCGGCGCACCGCACGGCGCCGTACCGGTCGGGATCGGTGTCTACGGCACCACCGGCCGGATCGAGAAGGGCTACCGCGCCTTCGGGTTCGAGCTCGACGCCGAGCGGTCCATCGTCGAGGCCGGCATGCAGCGACCGAAGGTGAAGGCCGCCGACTTCGTCGGCAAGGACGCCTACCTCGCGCAGCGCGACGCGGCGCCGCAGACGGTGCTGTGCACCCTCACCGTCGACGACCACACGTCGAAGAGCGGCGAGAAGCGCTACATGCTCGGTGGCGAGCCGATCCTCACCCGTGACGGCGGCACCCTGACCGACGGTCACGGGCACCACCCGTACGTCACCACCGCCGGGTCGGCGCCGAGCCTGGGCAAGCACGTGCTGCTGGCCTACCTCCCGGTGGACGCGGCGACGGTCGGCAACGAGCTCGCCGTGTCGTACATGGAGGAGCTCTACCCGGTCACCGTCGGCTCGGTCGACGCGACGCCGCTGCTCGACCCGACGAACGAGAGGATCAAGGGGCAGATGACCGACGTCCTGGTCTGCGTGAAGCGGGTCCCGGAGTCCTCGGGGCAGGTGCAGCTCACCGACGACGCCCAGTCGATCGACGGCCGCTACGTCGGGTTCACCGTGTCCGACCACGAGAGCTGCGCCGTCGAGCTGGCCGTGCAGGTGGCCGCGGCCACGTCGGGCACCGCGACCGTGCTCACCGTCGGGTCGGAGGAGGCCGTCGAGCAGCTGCGCAGCGTGCTCGCGGTCGGGCCGACCGCGGCGACCCTGGTCGAGGCCGACCCGAAGGCGCTCGGCCCGGCCGACGTCGCGAAGGAGATCGCCGCCGTGGTCGAGGCGCACCGCGCCGAGGGACGCGGCCACGACCTGGTGCTGCTCGGCAACGACGCCGCCGACTCCGGTGACTTCCAGGTGCCGGTGCGGCTGGCCTACGCGCTCGGCGTGCCGGTCGTCACGGGCGCGAAGACGGTCGAGGTCTCCGGCGACACCGTGATCGCCCACGGTGACGCACCGGACGGCGGCACCGAGCGCTTCGAGGTGCCGCTCCCGGCGGTGGTCTCGGTGCTCGAGGGCGGTGTCGCCCCGCCGTACCCGACGATCAAGGGCCGGATGGCCGCCAAGAAGGTGCAGGTCGAGACCCGGCAGCCGGTGTCGACGCCGGTCGGTGCCTCGCGCGAACGGCTCACGCTGCCGCCGGCCGCGCCGGCCAACGTGCGCGTGCTCGGTGAGGGACCGGAGGCCGCCGCGGCAGCCGTCGACGTGCTGCAGGAGCTGGGGGTGGCCCGATGATCCTGGTCTTCGTGGAGACCGCCGACGGTGTGGTCGAGGAGACGTCGCTGGAGACGATCCGGTTCGCCCGCGACCTCGCCGCCGAGGGCGGTGGCGTCCCGATCAGCGCGCTGATGGTCGGCGAGGCCAGCGACGTGGCGCGCAAGCAGCTCGGCGAGCACGGCGTCGCGACGCTGTACGCCGCCGGCGGACCCGACCTCGCGTCGTACGCCGCAGCCGCCTGGGCGTCCGTGATCGTGACCGTGCGGGCGCAGGCGAAGTCGGTCGTGGTGACCGCGGCCGGCACGCCGCGCGGCAACGAGCTGCTGGCCCACGTGGCCGCGCGGCTCGACGTGCCGATGGCCGCCAACGCGGTGTCGTTCCACGGCCTGTCGCCGCTGGTCGTCACCCGGCAGGTGATGGGCGGCTCGGTGTGGGAGGAGATGCGGCTGCCGCAGCGGCCCGCGATCTTCAGCGTCGCCGGCCACGCGGTCGAGGCGCGTCCCGCCGAGCAGGTCACCGAGCCCGGCCGTGGTCGAGGTGCGGCCGGAGATCGCGGCCGCCGACCTGCTGGCACGCGTCGTCTCGACCGAACCGGGCGCCCCGGACCACTCCGGCGACCTCAAGTCCGCGCGGGTCGTGGTGGGTGCCGGTCGAGGTGCCGGTGGCCCCGACGGGTTCGACGGCGTGATCGAGCTGGCCGACCTCCTCGGCGCCCAGCTCGGTGTCTCGCGCGTCGTCACCAGCCTCGGCTGGCGGCCGCACCACGAGCAGGTCGGCCAGACCGGCAGCCGGATCTCGCCCGAGCTGTACATCCCGTGCGGCATCTCCGGCGCGATCCAGCACTGGGCCGGATGCGCGAGCTCGAAGACGATCCTGGCGATCAACACCGACGCCGAGGCGCCGATGGTGACCAAGGCCGACTACGCGATCATCGGCGACATGCACGAGGTCGTGCCGGCGATCAGCGCGGAGATCAAGGCGCGTCGGGGAGGCTGACGGTTTGCTGGGGGTGCGGGTTGGTCGTGGGGAGTGAGGGTTCCCCACGGTATGCAGGGAAATCTGCGGGCAATCCGGACAACCGGTGTGGTGCCGACGCACTTCCCATGATGTACCCGCGCTCCCCACGAAGTGCCCGTCGTGGGGAGCGCCGGTTCGGCTGCATACCGTGGTGAAACCCCAGCCCCCAGCCCCAGCCCCCAGCCCCAGCCCGGCGCACGCCACCTGTGGACAGCCGTTCGCCGAATCCCGCGGGCTGCAGCACAGTTGGCGGCATGGGTCAGCTCCGGACCGTGCTCGTGCTCGGCGTCGTCGGTGCCCTGGTGGCGGTCGGGCTGCTGCAGGCCGGGATCGGCCACGAGCCGGCCCCGACCGCGGCCCCGGCTTCCGCGCCGGCCCGGTCGCAGGCGCTCGACGTGCTGCACGGCTGGGACGACGCGCGGTCGCGACGCGTGGGCGACGGGTGACGTGGCGTGCGCTGCGTCGGCTGTACGTCGCCGGCTCGGCGGCCGGCCGGGCCGACGTCCGGCTGCTCCGGCGCTACCTGGCCCGCGGGCTCGTCGTACGCCAGCTGCGGATGCAGGTGTTCGCCGTCCACGTGATGCGGCGCGACGCCGGCATCCTCCGGGTGCGCGTCACCGACCGCGTGGCCGGGGGAGTGGCCGTCGCCGGACGGCACCGGCTGCGGCTCCCCGGTCGACCGTCCGACGACGCGCACGATCGTGCTCCGTCGGGTGGCCGGCGACGTGGCGGGTCGCGTCGGTGCGATGAGGACGCGCCGGGTGCTGGTAGGCAGGTGTCATGACGCTGCGTCTCCTGGCGCTCAACATCGCCAATCCCTCGCCCACGCGCGCGCAGCGCCAGCTCGCGTGGCTGCGCGAGCGACCCGAAGACGTCCTGGTGCTCTCCGAGACGAAGAACAGCAAGGGATGCGCGCAGCTGTTGGTAGGGCTGCAGGACGCCGGGTGGGTCGTGGTGGCCTCGGCACCCGGCGCGGACGGCTACGGAGTCGCGGTGGCCAGCCGCGTGACCCTCCGCCGCGACGACGACCCGCTCACGTCCGGGCCCAGGTCGGCCGACCTGGGGGGCCGTGCGCTCAGTGTCCTGCTCGCGCTGCACCCAGCGACAAGTCGCAAGAGCGGGCCCGACTCGGTACGCCTCGTCGCGGCTTACGGTCCGACCTCACCGCCCCAAGGGGTGCGCCAGCGGTCGGACCGGACGGCGCGCAAGCAGGCATGGCTCACCGCGTTCTCCGCGGCGCTGTCCGACCTCGCCGACCAGCCGCTGGTCGTGGCGGGCGACCTCAATGTCGTCGATCGCGCGCACTGGCCGCACTACCGATGCTTCACCGAGGCCGAGTACGCGTTCATGGACTCGCTCGAGTCCCGAGCACCACCTCGTCGACGCCTACCGGCACCGCCTCGCGCACGACACGCTTCCGCAGGACGGGCACAGCTGGGTGCACCACAACGGCGACGGCTACCGCTACGACCATGTCTTCGTCGCAGACGAGCTCGCGCCCCGGGTACGCGGCTGCGGCTACCTCCACGAGACGCGACTGACCAAGCTCTCGGACCACTCGGCGATGTACGTCGAGCTCGAGCTGAACCCGGTCCGCGCAGGGCTTCCGGAGCCGGCTGCGTCGTTGTGATCGGCCGGCGCGCTAGCGGCCGGCGCGGAGCGCCCACGCCAGGGCGCTGCGGATGTCGTGGTGGTGGAACTCGAACCCGGCGTCGAGCAGCACCTGCGGCAGCAGCCGCACCGAGCCCAGCAGCTCCGGCGCCATCGGGCCGGCGGCCGGGCGGAGCACCATCCCGGGCACCTTGAAGAAGGTCGGCCGGTGCACGAGGTCGCCGAGCGCCTTGGTGAACTCGTCGTTCGTGGCCGGCTCGGGCAGCGTGATGTTGACCGGCCCCGACAGCGCGTCGTTCTCCGCGCAGAAGATCACCGCGCGCACCCAGTCGTCGGTGGTGGTCACCGGGAAGTACTGGTCGCCCGTGCCGAGCGGACCGCCGAGCCCGAGCTTGAACAGCGGTGCCAGCAGGCTCAGCGGAGGGCTCCGGCGGTCGAGCACCGGGGCCGTCCGCATCACCACGACCCGGCCGCCGGCGTCGAGAGCGGGCTGGGCGGCGTCCTGCCAGGCGGAGGTGACGCTGGAGAGCAACGAGTCGCCGCGGCGCTTCGACGACTCGGTCAGCACCTCGTCGCCGTGGTCGCCGTAGTAGCCGGTGGCGTTGCCGGCGAGGAACACCGGCTGCTTCGGTGCCTTCGCGATCGCCTCGGCCAGGGTGCGCGTGGTCTCCACCCGGCTCCGCATCAGCTCGTTGGCCCAGCGCGACGAGTGCGGGTTGCCGACCAGCGCCGACCCGGCGAGGTTGACCACCACGTCGACGTCGTCGAGCACGCTCGGGATCGAGCGGCTCGTCGTACGGGCTCCAGCGGATCTGGTCCGCCGCGGTGGGCGTCCCGCGCACCAGGCGGACGACGAAGTGGCCCGCGGTCTCGAGGGACGCACGCAGCTGCGAGCCGAGGAAGCCCGAGGAACCTGCGATCACGAAGACGCATGGCACTCACGCTTGCATGCGCGTCCGGTTGGCGCACCACCCCGGGTAGGGGAATAGGCTCGGGCTCGTGAGCCACTTCGACCTCGTCGTCCTCGGTGCGGGCCCCGGTGGGTACGTCGCCGCCATCCGCGCCGCCCAGCTCGGCAAGAGCGTTGCCGTCGTCGAGAAGCAGTACTGGGGCGGTGTCTGCCTCAACGTCGGCTGCATCCCGTCCAAGGCGCTGCTCCGCAACGCCGAGCTGTCGCACATCCTCAGCCACGAGAAGGACCTCTTCGGGATCACCGGCGACGCGTCGATGGACTTCGCGCCGACCCATGCCCGCAGCCGGGAGGTGTCGGACTCCATCGTCAAGGGCGTCCACTTCCTGATGAAGAAGAACAAGATCACCGAGATCCACGGCTGGGGCACGTTCAAGGACGGCAAGACGCTCAGCGTCGACCTCGAGGACGGCGGCTCCGACGAGGTCACCTGGGACAACCTGATCATCGCCACCGGCGCGACGACGCGGCTGGTGCCCGGCACCTCGCTCTCCGAGAACGTGGTCACCTACGAGGAGCAGATCCTCGACGCCGAGCTGCCCGCGCTCCATCGTGATCGCCGGCTCCGGTGCGATCGGCGTCGAGTTCGCCTACGTGATGACGAACTTCGGCGTCGACGTGACGATCGTGGAGTTCCTCGACCGGATGGTGCCGACCGAGGACGCCGAGGTGTCCAAGGAGCTGCTCAAGCACTACAAGAAGCTCGGTGTCGACGTCCGGCTCTCCACCAAGGTCGAGAAGATCGAGGACCACGGCGACAAGGTCTCCGTCACCGTCTCCAAGGACGGCAAGGAGGAGGTCATCGAGACCGAGAAGGTGCTCCAGGCCATCGGCTTCGCGCCGCGGCTGGAGGGCTACGGCCTCGAGAACACCGGCGTCGAGACCAGCGACCGCGGCGCGATCGTGGTCGACGCGCGTGGTCGCACCAACGTCGACGGGGTCTACGCGATCGGCGACGTCACCGGCAAGCTGATGCTGGCGCACACCGCCGAGATGATGGGCATGGTGGCCGCCGAGACGATCGCGGGCGCGGAGACCGTCGAGATCGACTTCGACATGATCCCGCGGGCGACGTACTGCCAGCCGCAGGTGGCCTCCTTCGGCTACTCCGAGGAGCAGGCCAAGGAGAAGGGCTACGACGTCAAGGTGGCCAAGTTCCCGTTCTCCGCCAACGGCAAGGCCAAGGGCCTCGGCGACACCAGCGGCTTCGTCAAGATCATCGCCGACGCGAAGTACAACGAGATCATCGGCGCCGCCCTGATCGGTCCCGACGTCACCGAGCTGCTGCCGGCGCTCACCCTGGCCCAGAAGTGGGACCTCACGGCCGACGAGGTCGCCCGCAACATCTTCGCCCACCCGACGCTCTCCGAGGCGGTCAAGGAAGCCGTCGAGGGCATCGCCGGCCACATGATCCACCTGTGACGGGCCGGCTCCGACCCGGGACGCGCGTCAGCCTCAGCCAGGCTTGACGACCTCGGTCACCTTCTCGGCCGCGTCGTGCGCCTTCTCGGCGACCTGCTCGACCTTCTCCTTGGGCTTCGCCACGACCTTCTTGACCTTCTTCTCCGCCACCTTGGAGGCGACCTTCTCGATCACCGGGCCCTGGAGGTCCTCCACGATCTCGGGAAGCCCCTTTCCGCCCTCGGGCCACAGGTTGAGCCTGTTGGTCGCCTCCGCGAAGCGCAGGTAGGTGTCGACGCTCGCGATGGCGATGCGGGCATCCATCGTGAGCAGCTCGATCCCCACCACGGACACGCGAACGTAGGCGTCGATGACGATGCCCTTGTCGAGGATGATCTCGATGACGTCGGCGAGACCGCTGGGCGCTGGTCGCTCGAGGTAGCCGCCCGTCACGGTCGGTCGGGTGGGGGCTCGGTGGTGCATCGGCGCTCGCGCATCCTGGCGAGGGTACCCCGCCAGCGAGGCGGCAAACGCGTACATGATCCGGCCGGCATCGGGTAAGGGCTCGTTCCCCGAGGAGGACCCCATGGACTCGCTCACGTTCATCGGCACCGCGACGACGCTGATCCGGCTGGGCAGCTTCACGCTGCTGACCGACCCCAACTTCCTGAGCCGCGGCCAGCGCGCCTACCTGGGCAAGGGTCTGTGGTCGCGGCGGCTGACCGACCCGGCCTGCCGCGTCGACGAGCTGCCGTCACTCGACGCCGTCGTCCTGTCCCACCTGCACGGCGACCACTTCGACCGGGTGGCGAGGAAGGGGCTCGACCGCCGGCCGCCGGTGGTCACGACGCAGGCTGCCGCGCGTCGGCTCAGCACCTGGGGCTTCACCGCCGAAGGACTCGAGCCCTGGCACGAACGGCTGTTCACCAAAGGAAACGAGACGTTGCGGATCGAGGCGTTGCCTGCGATCCATGCGAGAGGCGTGATGGGCCGGGTCCTGCCACCGGTGATCGGGTCGCTGCTCGAGCACCGCGTCGGCGACGACGTACGCCGGCGCGTGCTGCTCAGCGGAGACACGCTCAGCGGTGACCACGTGGACCAGATCCGGCTGACGTCACCCGGACGTGGGCACGGCCGTGGTGCACCTCGGCGGCACCCGCGTGCTCTTCCACACCGTGACCATGGACGGGCGCCAAGGCACCGACTACCTGCGTCGGCTCCGGCCCGCGCGGGCCCTCGCGGTGCACTACGACGACTACCGGGTGTTCCGGTCACCGATCGAGGAATGGGTAGGCCATGCAGCCGAGGCCGGCTTCGGCAGCACGACCTACGTGCCCTCGCGAGGCGAGACGGTGGCTCTGGACGGCTGAGGCCCGGACAGGGTGAACGGCCACGTCATCAGCGCCCACACGACCGCCACCACGGCGATCTCGAGCACGACGTACGCCGGCCACCCCGGCAGCAGGTCGAGGAGCGAGGCGCTGTCCGGCTTGCGGTTGAGGTAGCCGTAGTTGGTGCCCGCCACGGCGTTGAAGAGGATCGTCACCGGCCGCCCAGACGGCGGTGACCAGAGGGTGAACCGGTAGCCGCGCCACGTGGGCGGGTTGCCCGAGCTGACCAGGTACACCGCGCTCCACACCGTCAGGAAGTGCAGCCCCCAGAACCCGAAGTACCGCGGGTCGGGGAACTGCTGGCCCAGCGACGGGGTCAGGATGCCCTGGCTGGTCAGGGTCAGCCCCCAGTAGTAGGTCAGCGCCACCGCCCACGGACGTCGGGTCCACAGGGCGTAGACCGCGCAGAGCCACGCCAGGTCGCACAGGTTGATCGGCAGCGATGACTGCAGGTCGAAGTCCCACGGGCGGAGCTGCACGACCTGGATCGGCACGACCACGCACGCCAGCACGATCGCGAAGCCGCGCCGGAACACCGTGTCGTCACCACGTCGGCGCCGCCCGACGACGACCAGCGCCACGCAGACGAGCAGGAAAATGGCGAGCAGCCCGAAGTGCTCGGCGCTGAACGCCTGGAAGCGGTCGGTGACCAGCACGACAGTGGGGGCCATGGTCCATGTTCTGTTGGTCGAGCAGCGAGCGCCAGCGAGCGGGATCGAGACCTGCTCGCGGCTGCGGATGTTCAGGGGTCGAAGCGCAGCGAGGCGAGACGGAGGGGTGCGGTCGCTCCCGGCGGTTGGCCGGAGTCAGCCTTCCCGGTGGTCGAGCAGGAGCGCCAGCGAGCGGGTCGAGACCACCCGCCATTCCGACGAGGCGACTGACCTTCGGATCGCCTATTTCTAGGCAATGTCGACTGATTCCACTCTTGATTCGAACACCTGTTCGACTAGAATGGAGCCATGACCAGCACGGCAGCCGGCCTCGACACCGCAGCGGACACCGCTGCCGGGGTGCTCGCGTTCGCCCGGGACCGCCGGCCGCCGCGGACGCCGCGGAGGCCGACCTGCTCCGCGCGGCCTGCGCGTGGGCGGACCTGCACCCGGCGGAGTCGATCGGTGACGCGGTCCGGTTCGGCGACACCCCGGTCCCGGTCGCCGGACCCGGCGCGCCGCTGGTCGCGGAGTTCTGTGTGGCCGAGTTCGCGGCCGCGGTCGGGCTGCCCACCGAGACCGGCAAGGCCTACCTCGGTGAGGCCCTCGAGCTGCGGCACCGGCTCCCCCGCACCTGGGCCCGGGTCCAGGCCGGGGACCTGCCGGCGTGGCGGGCCCGGCGGATCGCCCGCGCGACCATCGCGCTCTCAGCCCGGCGGCGGCGGGGTTCGTGGACGACCAGGTCGCGGGGTTCGCGCACCGGATCCGGCCCAGCGGGGTGGACCGGCTGGTCGAGGAGGCGATCGTCCGGTTCATGCCCGAGGAGGCCCGGCGCCGCCGGGAGGCCGCCGCCGATGGCCGGCACGTCCACGTGCACACCGATCAGGTGTCCTTCGAGGGCACCGTGTGGGTCGAGGCCGAGGTCGACCTCGCCGACGCCCTGGACCTCGACACCGCCCTGTCGGTCGGCGCGGCCCGGCTCGCCGACCTCGGCTCCACCGCGTCGCTGGACGTGCGCCGCTCCGAAGCGCTCGGGGAGATGGCCCGGCACCAGCTGCCCTGGACCTCGACACCACCGACCCAGACCGAGACCACGCCGGCCCAGGCTCCGGGCCGGCAGGTGGTGCTGCACGTGCACCTCTCCGAGGAGGCGATCACGGCACCCGGACGCACGAAGCTGCACCTGGCCCGGGTGGCGAACACCCGCTCGCTTCGTCGACGCCGACCAGGTCCGCGCCTGGTGCGGCCGCCCGGGCACCACGGTGACGGTGAAGCCGGTGGTCGACCTGGCCGAGCACCTCCACGTCGACCAGTACGAGGTCCCCGACCGGCTCGCCGCCCAGGCCACCGAACGGGACCTGACGTGTGTGTTCCCGTGGTGCACCCGCCCCGCCGAGGCCTGCGACCTGGACCACGTGATCCCCTACAGCGAGGGCGGCACCACCAGCAGCGACAACATCGCGACCCTGTGCCGTCGCCACCACCGGCTCAAGACCCACCACTCCGGCTGGGGCTACACCGTGCTCGAACCCGGGTGCTACCTGTGGTCCTCACCGCACGGCTACCAGTTCCTGCGCGACCACCCGGCACCACCGACGTCACCCGCGACCAGACTCGCACCCGCCCGACGAGTAGCGCCCCCGCCCCACACCCCGCGCCCACACTCCCGGCGCGGGGCCACCGGCATGTCCCAGGCCGGATGAACGCCCGCACCCCTCCCCAGCCCAGCCTGCGAGCACGAGAGTCGGTTGTCGCCGGACGGCACCCGGTGACCGCCGCCGGCGGGGAGCGTAAAAGGGTGGCGTGGCGGCGCCGGAGCCCAACCCCCGCGGCGCCGCCGCCGACACGGCATCCCCCAGCGACCGCCGGTGGTGGGCGCCGGGGGCGTCCGGAGCCAGCCCTCGAGCCACCGACGCCTGACCCCTCAGACCTCGAACTGACCGCTCTCCAGGCGCGCCTTGACGTCGCTGAGGAACCGCGCCGCGTCGGCACCGTCGACCAGCCGGTGGTCGTAGGTGAGCGCCAGGTAGACCATCTGGCGCACGGCGATCGTCTCGCCGAGGTTCTCGTCGTCGATCACGACCGCCCGCTTCACCACCGAGCCGGTGCCGAGGATCGCGACCTGCGGCTGGTTGATGATCGGGGTGTCGAACAGCGCGCCCTCGCGATCCGGTGTTGGTCAACGTGAACGTGCCGCCGGACAGCTCGTCCGGGCTGATCTTGTTGTTGCGCGTGCGGTCGGCCACGTCGGCGATCTTGCGGGCGAGGCCGGCGATGGAGAGGTCACCCGCATCCTTGATCACCGGAGTCAGCAGACCCTTCTCGGTGTCCACGGCGATCGCGAGGTTCTCGCGGTCGTAGTAGGTGATCTCGCCCTTCTCGGTGTCGATGCCGGCGTTCAGCGACGGGTGCGCCTTGAGCGCGTCGACGGCCGCCTTCGCGAAGAACGGCATGTACGAGAGCTTCGTGCCCTCGCGCGCCTCGAACTCGGCCTTGGCCGCCGACCGCAGCCGGGCGATGGAGGTCACGTCGACCTCGACCACCGTGGTCAGCTGGGCGGAGACCTGGAGCGACTCGACCATCCGCTTGGCGATCACCTTGCGCAGCCGGGTCATCGGCTCGGTCCTGCCCCGCAGCGGGCTCGGCGACGCCGCGGCCGGCGTCGTCGGGGCGGGGGCGGCCGGGGCGGGGGCGGCCGGGGCTGCTGCAGCCGGCTCGGCCGCCGCGGGCGCCGGGCGCTGCGCCCGCTTCTCGGCCTTCGCGTCCTCCGACGCGGCTGCCAGCACGTCCTGCTTGCGGATCCGGCCGCCGACGCCGGTGCCCTTGATCGAGCCGAGGTCGACGTTGTACTCGCCGGCCATCTTGCGGACCAGCGGCGTGATGTACACGCCCTCGCCGCCACTGGAGGAGGTCCGCTCGGCGTGCGTCGGCGCTGCCGGCTTCGCCGGCTCCGGCTCGGGCGCCTGCTCCTCGGCGGCCGGCTCCGGCTCGGGCTCCTCGGCGGCTCCGGCTCGGGCTCGGCTTCCTTCTCGGGCTCCGGCTCCGGTGCCCGGTCCTGGGCGTCACCGCCGCCACCCGATGGCGCGCCGCCGCTCCCGATCACGGCGAGCTCGGCGCCGACCTCGACGGTCTCGTCCTCGTCGACCTTGATCTCGAGCAGCGTGCCCGCGACCGGCGAGGGGATCTCGGTGTCGACCTTGTCGGTGGAGACCTCGAGCAGCGGCTCGTCGACCGCCACGTCGTCGCCGACCTTCTTCAGCCAGCGGGTCACGGTGCCCTCGGTGACGGACTCACCGAGCGCGGGCAGGGTCACGGGCGTGCCTCCGCCACCGCCGCCGCCTCCGCCACCGTCACCGCCGCCGCCGTCACCGGAGGGCTCCTGCTGCTCCTCGGCGGCGGGCTGCTCCTCCTGCTCGGGCTCCGGCTCGGACTGCTCGGGCTCCTCCTCGGCTGCCTGGTCCTGCTGCTCACCCTCGTCGGAGCCGGACTCGTCCGAGCTCTCGGCCTCGTCCGAGGCGCCGCCGTCGTCGGAGCCGCCGCCCTCACCCTCGTCGCCGATCACGCACAGCTCCGCGCCGACCTCGACCGTCTCGTCCTCCTGCGCCTTGATCTCCAGCAGGGTGCCGGCGACGGGCGAGGGGATCTCGGTGTCGACCTTGTCGGTGGAGACCTCCAGCAGCGGCTCGTCGACCGCCACCTGGTCACCGACCTGCTTGAGCCAGCGGGTCACGGTGCCTTCGGTGACGGACTCGCCGAGGGCGGGGAGGTTCACGGGTGTCGACATGGGGGACCTTCCGGTTTCGAGGGTTCAGGAGTGGGCGTGCAAGGGCTTGCCGGCGAGCGCGAGATGGGCCTCGCCGAGCGCCTCGTTCTGGGTGGGGTGGGCGTGCACGAGCGGAGCGACGTCCTCCGGGAAGGCCTCCCAGTTGTAGATCAGCTGCGCCTCGCCGATCAGCTCGCCGACGCGAGCGCCGACCAGGTGCACGCCCACCACCGGCCCGTCGGTACGACGGACCAGCTTCACGAACCCCTGCGTCTTCAGGATCTGGCTCTTGCCGTTGCCGCCGAGGTCGTAGGTGAGCGTCTCCACCGCGTCGTCCCCGTACGTCGACCGCGCCTGTGCCTCGGTCAGCCCGACGGAGGCGATCTCGGGGTCGGAGTACGTCACCCGCGGGATGCCCGCCTCGTCGATCGGCGCCGGCGCCAGCCCGGCGATCTCCTCGGCCACGAAGATGCCCTGCTGGAAGCCACGGTGCGCGAGCTGGAGGCCGGGCACGATGTCGCCCACCGCGAACACGCCGTCGACGTTGGTGCGGCAGCGCTCGTCGGCGAGCACGAAGCCGCGCTCCATCGCGACGCCCTGCTCCTCGTAGCCGAGCCCGTCCGTCGTCGGGCCCCGGCCGACCGCGACCAGCAGCAGCTCGGCCTCGATCGTGTCGCCGCCCTCGAGCGTGACCAGCACGCCCGTCGTCGGAGCTCTTCACGCTCTGGAACGGGGTGCCGGTGCGGAAGCCGATCTTGCGCTTGCGGAACGCCCGCTCCAGCGCCTTGGACGACGCCTCGTCCTCGGCGGGCACCAGCCGGGGGAGTGCCTCGACGACGGTGACCTGGGTGCCGAACGACGCCCACACGCTGGCGAACTCGCAGCCGATCACGCCGCCGCCGAGCACGATCGCCGACGCGGGCACGCGGTCGAGCCGCAGCGCGTGCTCGGAGGTGATCACGCGTTCGCCGTCGACGTCGAGGCCGGGGAGCGAGCGGGAGTAGGAGCCGGAGGCCAGCACCACGTGGCGGCCGACGTACGACGTGCCGTCCACCTCGACCGTCGTCGGTGAGGTGAGCCGTCCGCTGCCCTCGACCACGGTGATCCCGCGGCCCTTGATCAGACCGGTGAGGCCCTTGAACAGCCGGTCGACGACACCGTCCTTGTAGGCGTTGACGCCGTCCATGTCGATGCCGTCGAACGTCGCCCGGACACCGAACTGCTCGGACTCGCGCGTGGCGTCGGCGACCTCGGCCGCGTGCAGCAGCGCCTTGGTCGGGATGCAGCCCACGTGGAGGCAGGTGCCGCCGAGCTTGCCCTTCTCGACCAGCGCGACCGAGAGCCCGAGCTGCGCGGCCCTCAGGGCGCATGCATAGCCTCCGGAGCCCGCTCCCAGAATCACGACGTCGAACTCGGCTGCGTCCGCCACTGCTGCTCTCGCCCTCCCAAGATCAAAGGCCCGGAGTCGGGCACCGGCTCATCCTTGCACTTCCCGGAAGCAGTCCACCACCGCGTCCGGGGTGCCGCCATCGGGCCTCGTCCGCCGTGTTCGTCACCCCTTGCTGGTGTCTGTCCGTCACACTTGGCACCATGGGCCTGTTCGACCGCTTCCGCCGCAGCAGCACGGGACAGACCCGCGTGTCCGACTCCGCGGACGAGAAGCACCTCCGCGAGTGGGCGGCCGCGCGCCGCGGCGTGGAGGGCTTCCTGGAGCCTCAGACCACGGTCTCCTCCGTGACCCTGCTGCTGGTCGCGCACGACGGCGAGTGGACCCGGCGCCGGGTGCCGTCGGTGCGCTGGGCGCACGACTTCTGCAACCGCCTCGGCATCCCGTCGTACGACGCGGCGGTGGTCGGCATCCCGGTCCGGATGCGCGAGTTCAACCGCAGGCAGAGCCGGAAGAAGCCCGGCAACAACTTCTACTGAGCGTCCGCCGGCTCCGCGCGCGTCGCCAGCGAGGCGACGTACTCCACGATCGTCGGGATGCCGAAGCCGGTGCCGCCGGAGGGGACGTGTCCCCACGGGGCGCGGTCGTTGTACGCCGGCCCGGCGACGTCGAGGTGCACGAACGGCTTGCCGTCGACGAACTCGGTGAGGAAGGCGGCCGCCCAGAGCGCGCTGCCCCAGCGGACCCAGTTGTGCTGCAGCAGGTCGGCGACCTTGGACTCCGTGCGGATCTGCTCCCGGGTCTCCTCGGGCACCGGCAGCCGCCACAGCAGCTCGCCGGTGGTCTCCGCGGCCGCCTGCACGCCGGCCACGGTCTCGTCGTCGCCGAAGACGCCCGCGACGCGGTCGCCGAGCGCCACGACGCACGGCCCGGTCAGGGTGGAGATCTCGACGATCACGTCGGGGTCGAGCTCGGCGGCCATCGCGAGCGCGTCGGCGAGGACCAGCCGGCCCTCGGCGTCGGTGTTCATCACCTCGACGGTCTTGCCGCCGTACATCGCGCAGCACGTCGCCGGGCCGCATCGCGCGGCCGGAGATCATGTTCTCCGCCAGCGGCGCGTAGGTGGTGACCGCGACCGGCACCTCCAGCTCCGCCAGGGCGTACGTCGCCGCGATCACGGCCGCGGCGCCCGCCATGTCGCACTTCATGGTCGCCATCGACCCGCCCGACTTGATCGTCAGGCCGCCGGAGTCGTAGGTGATGCCCTTGCCGACCAGGGCCACGTGCTTCTCGCGCGCCCTCGGGGCGGTACTCCAGCTTCACCAGGCGCGGCGGGCTGTCCGAGCCCATGCCGACGCCGAGGATGCCGCCGCAGCCGAGCTCGTCGAGCTCCGCCTCGTCGAGGACCGTGACCGCCACCGCGGGGTTCTTGCCGCTTGCCCGCGATCGCCCGCACCCGGTCGGCGAACTCGGCCGGGCAGAGCAGGTTGGCCGGCGTGTTCACCCAGTCGCGGGCCGTGTCGCCGGCACCGGCGAGCACCCGGGCCGTCGCGAGCGCCGTCGACGCAGTCCTTGCGGCGGGCCGCCTCGGAGAGGATCGCGACCTCGGCGACCGGCTTCTTCTTCGCGCCGGCCTTGCTGCCGTGGAAGACGTAGCTGCCGGTGAGGAAGCCGTCGGCGACCGCACGCACCTGCGCCGCGTCCGCCGCCGGCAGCGCGAGCGCGACGGACGCCGCGTTGCCGACGTTGCGGGCGGCGACGCCGGCGGCCCGGCGTACCTGCTCGGCGGTGAGCTTCTCGCTCCCGCGCCCGAGGTCGCCGAGCCCGACCAGCACCAGGGTGGCGAGACGTGACCGCGCCGCCGCTGGGCACCCGGAACACCTCGCCGGCCTTGCCGGTCACGCCCAGCGACGCGAGCAGCGGGGAGAACTTTCGTCCGTAGGCCTTCGCCACCGGTCTCGCCTCCCGGCGGCCACGACGGGGCCCTTGCTGTTGCGGGCGACGCCGACGACCACCAGGTCGGCGCGGGTCTTGTCGGGGTTGCCCTTGCGGAGCGTGTACGTCGTCACGCGGGGCACTCTATGCCGGGCGGGCGAGCAGCCGAGGGCTGCGGTAATTTGCCGCGCATGGCCCTCAAGCAGTCGCCCCTGCACGACCGGCACGTCGCGCTCGGCGCGAAGCTCGCCGAGTTCGGCGGCTGGGAGATGCCGCTGGAGTACCCCGCCGGCGTCATCAAGGAGCACACGGCGGTCCGTCAGTCCGTCGGCATCTTCGACGTCTGCCACCTCGGCAAGGTCGTGGTCCGCGGCGACGGCGCCGCGGAGTACGTCAACGCGTGCGCTGAGCAACGACCTCGGCCGGATCGGCCCGGGCCGGGCGCAGTACACGCTCTGCTGCGACGACGCCACGGGCGGCATCGTCGACGACCTGATCGTCTACCTGCTCGACGACGACCACCTGCTGCTGGTGCCCAACGCGGCGAACACCGCCGAGGTCGTCCGCCGGCTCGAGGCCGGCAAGCCCGAGGGCGTGACGATCACCGACCACCACGAGACCCACGCCGTGCTCGCCGTGCAGGGCACGCGGTCCGACGAGGTGCTCGCGGCCGTCGGGCTGCCGACCGGCCACGGCTACATGTCCTTCGTGGAGCACCCCTACGACGGCGAGGTCGTCGTCGACTGCCGCACCGGCTACACCGGCGAGCGCGGCTACGAGCTGGTCGTGCCCAACGCGGCGGCGCCGGCCCTGTGGGACGCCCTGCTCGCAGGCGGGCGAGGAGCACGGCATCCAGCCCTGCGGCCTCGGCGCCCGTGACACGCTGCGCACCGAGATGGGCTACCCGCTCCACGGTCAGGACATCTCCCTGCGGGTCACGCCCAACCAGGCCCGCCTGGGCTGGGCCGTCGGCTGGAAGAAGCCGGCGTTCTGGGGCCGCGACGCCCTGCGTGGCGGAGAAGGAGGCGGGTGTGACGATGCGCCTCAACGGCCTGGTCGCCTCCGGCCGCGGCATCGCGCGGCCCGGCATGCAGGTGATGCTCACCCGCGACTTCGCGGTCGGCGAGATCACCTCCGGCACGTTCTCGCCGACGCTGCGCAAGGGCGTCGCGCTGGCGCTGCTCAACCACCAGATCGAGGACGGCGCCGAGGTGCTGGTCGACGTCCGCGGCCGCCCCGAGGTGTTCGTGGTCACCCGGCCCCCGTTCGTGCAGACCGACGTCAAGGAGTCCTGAATGCCCCCGTCCTCCGACAACCCGTGGTGGTGGCGGCTCGAGGCCGAAGACGGCTCGACCGTCGAGCCGGCCGACGGCCGCCAGGAGTTCCCGACCCGCGCCGAGGCCGAGTCGTGGATCGGCGAGTTCTGGGCCGAGCTCGCCGACGAGGGCGCGGCCGCGGTCACCCTGTTCGAGGGCGAGCGCCAGGTCTACGGCCCGATGCGGCTCGACACGCAGTAGCTGCAGGGAGCGTCAGTAGCGCTTGGGCAGGGGCTGCCGCGGCTTCAGCCGCGGCTTGGGCATCCGCAGCGGCCGGAGCTGGATCGCCCGCATCAGCGCGTAGAAGCGCCAGCCGCGGGTGTTCTCCTCGGGGAACCGGGTGCGGATCTCCCTGCTGAGCCGCGAGAGCAGCCACGCCACCTCGAGCACGAGCAGCAGGATCGTGGCCGACCAGAGCGGCGCCACTGAGCTGCTGCTGGCCGGCGAACTGCAGGGCCATGATCAGCACCAGCACCGGCAGCAGGTACTCCATGAACGAGATCCGGGTGTCGACGTAGTCGCGCACGAACGCCCTGACCGGACCCTTGTCGCGCTCCATCAGGTAGCGCTGGTCGCCGGTGCGCATGCCCTCGCGCATCTTCTGGTTGTCCTGCGCGCGACGCTCCCGGAGCACCTTCTGGGCGGACTTCTTGTCCATGCCCATCCGGGCCCGCTCCTTGGCGGCCGCCTGGGCCTCCTTGCGGGTCGGGGTGGGTCGGCCCTTGCCATCGGGCTTCTCGACCTGGACGGTCTCGGGCTGCGGCTTCGCGGTGCGTCGGAACACGGGTGTCGTCACGTTGCTTTCGGGTGCGTCGTACGGGAGGAACCCTCAGCCTACCCGCGCGCTTCCGGGCGCGACAGGCGGGGAACGGTGGGGAACGATGTATCCAGGCCAACCGTTGCCCTCGTAGGTTGGAGGCAGCACAGCGGCCGGACCGAACGGCTGCGGCGCGCACCCGCACCTGACTGAGAGGGACCATCCGATGGGCCTGTGGCAGCGATTCTCGATGATCTTCAAGGCGAAGGCCAGCAAGGCGCTCGACCGCGCGGAGGACCCGCGCGAGACCCTCGACTACAGCTACGAGCGGCAGCTGGAGATGCTCACGAAGGTACGACGCGGGGTCGCCGACGTGGCCACCAGCCGCAAGCGGGTGGAGATGCAGATCACCCAGCTGGAGACCCAGTCGAGCAAGCTGACCGGGCAGGCCCAGAAGGCGATCGAGGTCGGCCGCGAGGACCTGGCCCGCGAGGCGCTCACGCGCAAGTCCGGGCTCAACGGCCAGCTGACCGACCTCAAGGAGCAGCACGCGCAGCTCCAGGGCGAGGAGGAGAAGCTGACCCGCGCCTCGCAGCAGCTGCAGGCCAAGGTCGACGCCTTCCGCACCCGCAAGGAGACGATCAAGGCGACGTACACGGCCGCCGAGGCGCAGACCAAGATCAACGAGGCCTTCTCCGGGCATCTCCACCGAGATGGGCGACGTCGGCCAGGCGATCCAGCGGGCCGAGGACAAGACCGCGCAGATGCAGGCCCGCGCCGGCGCGATCGACGAGCTCCTGGCATCGGGCGCTCTCGACACGCCGGCCACCCTGGGCGGCGGCGACGACATCAGCCGCGAGCTCGAGGCGATGAGCTCCGAGTCCGACGTCGAGCGTGAGCTCGCCGCGCTCAAGGCCGGCACGACCCCGGAGGGCCTGCCCGCCGGCTCCGGCGACGAGGTCCTCGACGCCGAGTCGGTCGACGAGGCCGCCCCGAAGTACACCCAGCCCGGCGAGCCGCCGGCACCCGAGCAGCAGACCCGACCGGCCGACTGACGGCCGACACCGAGAAGGAGCACACGATCATGGCCAGGACCCGCACCCGCTTCGCCCCCGACCGGGGGCTGACCCTGCGGATGACGACGGTGATGTTCCTGCTGGGCGCGCTGTTCGTCGCGTTCATGGTCGTGCTCATGTGGATCGCGATCCAGGCCGGCTTCGGCGGGCTGGTGCCGGTGATCGCCCTGATCGGGCTCGGGATTGCCTGGTACCAGTGGTACAACTCCGACAAGGCCGCGCTCCGGGCGATGCGGGCCCGCGTGGTGACGCCCGAGCAGGCACCCGAGCTCCACGGCATGATCGACCGGCTGTGCGCGCTCGCCGACATGCCCAAGCCGGTGGTGGCGATCGCCGACACGGCGTTGCCCAACGCGTTCGCCACCGGCCGGTCCCCGCAGCGCTCCGCGGTCTGCGTCACGACCGGCATCCTGAAGACACTCAGCGCGGAGGAGCTCGAGGGCGTGCTGGCGCACGAGCTGTCCCACGTCGCCCACCGCGACGTGCTGGTGATGACCGTGGCCTCGAGCGCGGGCGTGATCGCCGGCATGATCACGCAGGTCGGCCAGTACGGCCTCTTCTTCGGCGGCGGCCGCAGCGACGACGACGGCGACGAGGGCATCGGCGGCTTCGCGGCGCTGATGGTGGCCCTCGTGGTCAGCCTCGTCGTCTACGCGATCAGCTTCGTGCTCACGCGGATGCTCTCGCGCTACCGCGAGCTGTGCGCCGACCGCAGCGGCGCCCTGCTCACCCAGCGGCCGCAGGCCCTGGCCTCCGCGCTGGTCAAGATCTCCGGCGAGATGTCGGTGCTGCCGAAGAAGGACCTGCGCGAGGTGAGCGCCCTGAACGCGTTCTTCATCGCCCCGGCGGTGGCCGGCATCTCCCTGCGCACGCTGACCTCGACCCACCCGTCGCTGGAGCAGCGCCTCGAGCAGCTCTCCCGGGTCGCCGCGGACCTGGGCCGCCCGTTCGACGGCGGGTTCACCGAGACCGGTCGCTGACCGTGGGCATCTGGCAGACCCTGAGCGGTCGTACGACGCCGCGCCGGCCGGCGCTCGACGCGTTGTTCGGCATCCCGGGCGCCGCGATCACGCTCGAGACGGCGATGGACTTCGCGCCCACCGGCATCGGGGCCGTCTGCTACCGCAAGGCCGAGGGCCCGGCGTTCCTCGACGCGGAGGAGCGGCTGGTGGCGCTGCTCGACTCCGACGAGGGCCCCGACGTGGAGCGGGTGGACGACACGTTCGGCTTCACCTGGCTGGTGGTCCGCACCGAGCCGGTCGACCCGGGCGCGCTGGTCACCGACCTGCACGCGGTCAACAGCTCGCTCGAGGCGGAGGGCTTCGCCCGCGGTCTGCTGTGCAGCGTGGTCGGCTTCCGCGACCGGGCCGGGCGCACGCTGGGGCTGGTCTACCGCTACGGCGAGGGCAGCTTCTACCCGTTCGCTCCCGTGGGCGCGCCGGAGGACCGCAAGCGCGAGTCGCTGCTCGAGATGCAGGTGCGCACCACCCTCGAGCACGAGCTCCCGCTGGAGCCCAACCTCGCCAACTGGATGCCCGTCTGGGGCTGCCCCGCGCTCTGACGCCACCGGCGACCGGGGGATCAGTCGCGGTGGCTCTTGCCGGGGAGGTCGAGCATCCGCTGGAGGGCGACCTGGGCCCAGTGCTCGGTGTCGGGGTCGACCTCGATCACGTTGACGGGCGTGCCCTCGGCGAGGCTCTCCATCGCCCAGACGAAGTGGGGGAGGTCGATCCGGTTCATCGTCGAGCAGTAGCAGACGGTCTTGTCCAGGAACATGATCCGCTTGTCCGGGTGCTGCGCCGCCAGCCGCTTCACCAGGTTGAGCTCGGTGCCGATCGCCCAGGCGGAGCCGGCAGGCGCGGCCTCGACCGTCTTGATGATGAACTCGGTCGAGCCCACCAGGTCGGCCTTGAGCACGACCTCGTGCCGGCACTCCGGGTGCACCAGGATGTGGACGTCGGGGACCCGGGCGCGCACGTCGTCGACCACGTCGGCGGTGAACCGGCCGTGCACCGAGCAGTGCCCCTGCCAGAGGATCATCCGGGCGTCCCGGAGCTGCTCGGGGGAGAGCCCGCCGTCGCGCTTGTGCGGGTTCCAGACCACGCAGTCGTCGAGCGAGAGGCCCATCTCCAGCACGGCGGTGTTGCGACCGAGGTGCTGGTCGGGCAGGAACAGCACCTTGGTGTCCGGCCCCTTCTGCGCGTAGGCCCACTCCAGCGCCGCCTGCGCGTTGGAGGAGGTGCAGACGGCGCCGTCGTGCCTGCCGCAGAACGCCTTGATGTCGGCGGACGAGTTCATGTAGGTCACCGGCACGACGACGTCGGCGACGCCGGCCTCCGTGAGCGCGTCCCACGCGTCCTCGACCTGGGCGATGCGGGCCATGTCGGCCATCGAGCACCCGGCCGCGAGGTCGGGCAGGATCACCTTCTGCTCGGGCGCGGTCAGGATGTCCGCGGACTCCGCCATGAAGTGCACGCCGCAGAAGACGATGTACTCCGCCTCCGGCCGGGCGGCCGCGTCGCGCGCGAGCTTGAACGAGTCGCCGGTGACGTCGGCGAACTGGATCACCTCGTCGCGCTGGTAGTGGTGCCCGAGCACGAACACCTTGTCGCCGAGGCGCTCCTTCGCGGCCTTCGCGCGCGCCACCAGGTCGGGGTCGGAGGCCGCGGGCAGGTCACCCGGGCACTCGACGCCCCGCTCGGACTCGAGGTCCGTCCCGCGGCCGAGCGGGAGCAGGGGCAGGTCGACTGTCGTCATGACAACAAGTCTCCCACGGTCGGTTCAGAGCCTCTCGCCTGCTTCGACCGGGACGGTGACGGTGTTGCCGGGCTGGGCCAGGGGACAGGTCCACCGCGGGTCGTAGCGGCACGACGGGTGGTAGGCGAAGTTGAGGTCGACGACCAGGTGGGTGTCGTCGCCGCCGAGCCAGGAGCCCTTGGCGGTGTCCAGCAGGTAGCGACCGCCGCCGTACGACGTGTCGCCGGACGTGCCGTCGCGGAGCGGGACGAACAGCCCGCCGGCGTACCCGAGCAGCCGCCAGACGTCGAGCGACCCGACCGGCAGGTCGAGCCGGCCGACCCGCGCGAGCGTGACCATGCCGTCGTCGCCGACGTAGACCTCGATCTCCTCGGGCTCCGCCTCGAGGACCTCGGCCGTGAACCGCAGGTCGGGGTCGTAGGGCCAGTAGGGGACGCCGTTCTCGCGCAGCTCCGGCTGGTCCGCGACCGGGCTCTGCGGATGGGTCGCGAAGAGCTCGTCCCGGCCCGTCGCGCCAGAGTCGGTGGCCGACGGCCGGGTCGGGCTCGGCCCGGACGGCGGCGTACAGCGCGGCGACGCGGGCCCGCCAGTCGGCCAGCTGGAGTGAGGTCTGGGCTGCGGTCATGGGTCCACGCTCCCATTGAGAGGATCGGGGGGTGACCAGCGCCGCCGACAACGCCCAGGACAGGGCCGACGACCGCGCCGTCGAGCGCCGGCTGCGGCAGGCCCTGGCGGTGTGGGTGGTCGGGCTGCTGGTCTACCTGCTCGCGGTCTTCCACCGCTCGTCGCTCGCGGTCGCGGGCCTGGCGGCGGCCGAGCGGTTCGACATCGGCGCCTCCCAGCTGGCCACGTTCACGATGCTCCAGCTGCTGGTCTACGCCGGCGATGCAGATCCCGGTCGGGCTGCTGGTCGACCGGTTCGGCCCGCGCTCGCGTGCTGCTCGTCGGCGCGCTCACGCTGACGCTCGCGCAGGCGGGCTTCGCGTTCGCGGACGGCTACGCCGTGGGCGCTGCTGGCCCGCGTGTTCGTGGGGATGGGCGACGCGATGACGTTCGTCTGCGTGCTGCGGCTGGTGAACACCTGGTTCAGCCCGCGCCGGATCCCGATCATCACCCAGCTCACCGGCGTGATCGGCCAGTCTCGGCGCGATCCTCGCGGCGATCCCGATGACCTGGGCGCTGTCGCACCTCGGCTGGACCCGCTCCTACCTGCTCGCCGCGTCGCTCGGGATCGTGCTCAGCATCGCGCTGCTGCTGGTCGTGCACGACGCCCCGGGCAGCCGTGTCGATGCGCGGTCCGGCGATGTCCCTCGGCGCCGTGCGCGAGAGCCTGGCTGCCTCGTGGGAGCACCCCGGCACGCGGCTCGGGTTCTGGATGCACTTCTCGACGCAGTTCAGCGCGACCACGCTCGGCCTGCTGTGGGGCTACCCGTTCTTCGTGCGCGGCGAGGGCCGCAGCGAGGAGACCGCCGGCCTGCTGCTCACCCTGATGGTGCTGGCGGTGATGAGCGCCGGGCCGGTGCTCGGCTGGCGGATCACGCGTGCAGCCGTGGCACCGCTCCACGCTGGTGCTCGGCGATCGTGCTCGCGATCGTCGCGGTCTGGACCGCCGTGCTGGCCTGGCCGGGCGACGCGCCGCTGTGGCTGCTCGTGGTGCTGGTCGTGGTCGTGGGGGTCGGCGGCCCCGCCTCGATGATCGGCTTCGACCTCGGGCGCACGTCCAACCCGGCCCGGCGGCTGGCCAGCGCGACCGGGATCATCAACCAGGGCGGCTTCCTCGCCAGCCTGGTGCTGGTGATCGCGATCGGGCTGATCCTCGACTGGCGCACGCCCGGCGGCGGGAGCGACTACCCGGCCGAGGCGTTCCGCTGGGCGATGAGCTTCCAGTACCTGCTCTGGGGCCTCGGCCTGGTCCAGATCTGGCGCTACCGGCGTCGTACCCGCGCCCGGATCCTCGCCGACGACCCCGACCTCGCGCTCTTCAACGCGGGCCACTACGTCACCGACTGACCGCTACAACAGCACCCCGTGCGGCAGGTACGGCGCTGGGCGGCCTCATGTGCCGGACCGCGAGGTAGCCGCGCTGGTGGAGGTCCAGCCGGGCGGCCATCCCGACGTCGACCGCCCACTCGTTCTCGGCGGTGACGTGGGCCAGGGTCACCGGCTGCCCCGGCGACGAGGCCGCGAACGCCTCCCAGGCGAGCGTCGTCGCGGTACGCCGGTCGGTCGCCGCCAGCAGCACGGGCGACCCGTCGGTGCGGACGTAGGCGTAGCCGGAGCCCGCCGGACGGTCGGTGACGAGCAGCCGGAAACCCTCCGTCAGCACCAGGTGGTCGGAGCCGTGGGCGGCGCCACGGGTGCGACGGTCGATCGAGTCCATCAGGTCGATGTCCCCCGCGCTGCCCTCCCGCACGTGCTCGACGACCGGCAGCACCGACCGGTCGACGGTGCCCGCGCAGGAACATCTGCGGGTGGAGCGTGAAGCCGGCCGCCCGGTAGCGGCGGGTGGCCTTCGGGTCCTCCGAGGCGTTGAGCATCCCGCGCAGGCAGCCGCGCCCGTGGTGCAGCGCCGGCTCCAGCAGGGCCCGGCCGACGCCGCCGCCCTGGAGCGCGGGCCGCACCGCGAACGACGCCAGGATCCACATCAGCTCGCGCGTGAACGACGTCGCGAACCCGACCATGGCTCCGTCCCGCTCGGCCACCCACGACCCGCCCGGGTCGGTCTCCAGCAGGTGCGCGGTGCGGCCGGGACCAGGCCCGCGAGTGCTCGGCGGTACGGCGCGCCGGCTCCAGCCCCGAGCCCGCCGGGTCGCGCGTCCAGGTCGTGGTAGCTGTCGTCGGACAGCCGTTCGGCGTCCGCCACGTCCTCGGCCCGCATCGGCCGGATCCTCACCTCGCCCACGCGACGAAACTAGCTGCCCGGGTATCGTCCGGCCATGCGGATCGTGGTCGCGCCGGACAAGTTCGCCGGCACCCTCTCGGCGGTCGAGGCGGCAGCCGCGATCGCGGAGGGCTGGGCCCGGCGCGCACCCGGTGACGTGATCGAGCAGGTGCCGATGTCCGACGGCGGACCGGGGTTCGTCGACGTGCTCCACGCGGCGCTCGGCGGTGACCTGCTCGGCGTCACGGTCACGAACCCGTACGGCGAGGACGTGCCCGCCGCGGTCCTGCGCGTCGGGGACACGGCGTACGTCGAGTCCGCGCAGGCGGTCGGCCTGCACCTCACCCCGCGCGCGGAGCGGCAGCCGGAGCGCGGCACCAGCCGCGGCGTCGGCGAGCTCCTGCTGGCCGCCGCCGGGAGCGGCGCGCGCCGGATCGTGGTCGGGCTGGGAGGCTCGGCCACCAACGACGGTGGCGCCGGCGTGCTCGCCGCGCTGGGCGCGACGGCCACCGGGGCCGAGCTGGACGCGGGACCCGGCTGCCCTCGACGGGATCACCGCGATCGACCTGGCACCCGCCCGCGAGGCACTGGCGGGCGTCGAGCTCGTCGCCGCCAGCGACGTCGACAACCCGCTGGCCGGGCTGCTGGGCGCGACCAAGATCTACGGTCCGCAGAAGGGCCTGCCCGAGGAGCGGCTGCTCGTCGTCGACGGCTGGCTCGAGCAGCTCGGCATCGCCGCCGACCGGCGCACCGCCGCGGCGAAGGGCGCCGGCGCCGCGGGCGGGATCGGGTTCGCGCTGCTGCTCCTCGGTGCCGTCCGCGAGCCCGGCGTGGAGATGGTCGCCGCGGCCGTCGGGCTCGCGGACCGGATCCGGGGCGCCGACCTGGTGGTGACCGGTGAGGGTGCCTTCGACTTCTCCTCGCGCTCCGGCAAGGTGCCGTACGGCGTCGCCCAGCTGTGCGCCGAAGGTCGTCGTGCCCTGCGTCGCGCTGGCCGGTCAGGTGTCGATCGGCTCCCGCGAGATGCGCACCCTCGGCGTCGAGTCGGCGTACTCCGTGGTCGACCTGGTGGGGGAGGAGCGCGCGTTCGACGACCCCGCCGGCTCCCTGGCCCGGCTGGCCGAGCGCACCGCGCGCACCTGGTCCCGCTGACCCGCCCGCGGCCCGGTCCAGACGGGTCACCGGCGGCTTCGGGCCGGATCGCGGGGCGACGTGGCCGTGGAATAACCCCGCGTGTGGGAGGATTGACCCTGCACGGACACCCCCCATTCCACCGGGAGCACAGACCATGACCGAGCAGGTCCAGCACACGCACGAGACCCGCACCGACGGGATCAACCTGAGCGACGGCGCCGCCTCCAAGGTGAAGGCACTGCTGGAGCAGGAGGGTCGTGACGACCTCGCGCTGCGCATCGCGGTGCAGCCCGGCGGATGCTCCGGCCTGCGCTACCAGCTCTTCTTCGACGAGCGCTCGCTCGACGGTGACCAGGTCACCGACTTCGGCGGGGTCGCGGTCGTCGTCGACCGGATGAGCGTGCCCTACCTCAGTGGGGCCACCATCGACTTCGTCGACACCATCGAGAAGCAGGGCTTCACGATCGACAACCCCAACGCCACCGGCTCGTGCGCCTGCGGGGACTCCTTCCACTGAGTCACACCCACTCCAGACGAAGGCCCCGTCGTGAGACGGGGCCTTTGTGTTGCGCCTGCGGACCGACGGCGCCTACCGGCCGGTAGGCTCGAGGTGGCTCCTGCCACGCCTTCGGCCACCGTTTGGACGGGTCCGCTCCAGCGGGCGAGGATGGGCTCCACCCCACCAGAACAGGACCCCCATGTCTCTGCTGATCGCCGGCTCGATCGCCTCCGACCACCTGATGTCGTTCGGCGGCAAGTTCTCCGACTCCCTCGTCGTCGAGCAGCTGGACAAGCTCTCGGTGTCGTTCCTCGTCGAGGACCTCGAGGTACGACGCGGCGGCTGTGCCCCGAACATCTCCTTCGGCCTGGCCCGGCTCGGCGTCCGCCCGGTGCTCGTCGGCGCGGCCGGCATCGACTTCGGCGAGTACCGCACCTGGCTCGAGGACAACGGCGTCGACTGCGACTCGGTGCACATCTCGGAGACCCGCCACACCGCCCGCTTCGTGTGCACGACCGACAGCACGATGGCGCAGTTCGCGTCCTTCTACCCGGGCGCGATGAGCGAGGCGCGCGAGATCGCGCTGGCGCCGATCGTCGAGCGGGTCGGCGACCCCACCTACGTCGTGGTCGGCCCCGACGACCCCGACGGCATGCTCCGGCACACCCGCGAGTGCCGCGAGGCCGGCTACCCGTTCATCGCCGACCCGGGCCAGCAGCTGGCGTTCGGCGACGGCGACCTGATCCGCGAGCTCGTCGACGGTGCGGCCCTCCTGTTCAGCAACGAGTACGAGTCGCACCTGATCGAGCAGAAGACCGGCTGGTCGGAGGCGGAGATCCTCGACCGGGTCGGCGTGCAGGTGTCGACGCTGGGTGCCGACGGGGTGCGGATCAAGCAGACGGGCGAGGCCACGATCGAGGTCCCCGCCCTCGACGTCACCGCCGTCGAGCCCACCGGTGTCGGCGACGCGTTCCGGGCCGGCTTCCTGGCCGCGCTCTCGTGGGGGAGCGGCTACGAGCACGCGGCCCAGGTCGGCTGCACGCTCGCGGCGTACGTCGTGGAGAGCGTGGGCACGCAGGAGTACGGCTTCACCAAGGCCGAGTTCCTCGCGCGGTTCGAGAAGACCTACGGCGCCGACGCGACCGCCGACATCGAGCCGAACCTGAGCTGAGTGCCGCTCAGCTGACCCGCCGCACGCGGTACGACGGCACGCCGTCGGCCGCGGCCTCCTCACCGAGGTACTCCTGGGCGCGCATCCGGCACCACGCCGGCACGTCGACCCGCGCGGCGACGTCGTCGGCCTCGACCGCGACCACGCCGCCGACCGGCACGTCGCCGATCCGGCGGCCGAGCTCGACGACCGGCATCGGGCAGGCCAGGCCCCGGCAGTCGAGCACCAGGTCCGGGACCGTCGCACCCTCGCTCACGGGGTGCCGCCCTCGCGTCGAAGCCGGCCCACGACCTCCGGCAGCAGCCCGGCAGAACGCGTCCACCTGCTCCGCGGTCGTCTCGCGGGTGAGCGACACCCGCACGTTGCCGTGGGTGAGCGCGCCCATCGCGGCCAGCACGTGGCTCGGTTCCAGCGTGCTCGCCGTACAGGCCGAGCCGCTCGCGACCCCGAAGCCGTGCCGGTCGAGCTCGGTCACCAGCGCCTCACCGTCGAGGTAGAGGCAGGAGAAGGTCACCAGGTGGGGGAGCCGCTCCTCGGGAGCGCCGACCACCTCGGTGTCGGGCACCCCGGCGGCGGCCGCGCGGACCCGGGCCACCAGCGCGTGCTGGCGGCGGTTGGTCTCCTCGGCCTCCGCGACCACGGCCTGCAGCGCCGCAGCCGCGGCGAGGGCGGCCGGCACGTTCTCGAAGCCGATCGTGCGCTCGTCCACGCGGTCGTCGCCCGGGAACGGGTTGCGCCAGCGTGCTCCCTTGCGCACCAGCAGCACGCCGACCCCGGCCGGGCCTCCCCACTTGTGCGCCGATCCGGCCGCGGCCGACCAGCCGGCGGGCAGCGGGAGCCTGCCCAGCGACGCACAGGCGTCGGTGAAGAGTGGCGCGGCCGGAACCGCGCGCGGCCACGTCGGCCACCGGCTGGACGGTGCCCACCTCGTGGTTGGCCGTCTGCACGGCCAGCACGCCCGCCCCGCCGTCGACACCCAGGGCCGCCTCGGCCACCGCGCGGGGGTCGACCCGGCCGGTCGCGTCCACCCGCACGCTGGCCGTGGGTGCCTGGGACCAGGCCGCCGCATGGAGCACCGCCGAGTGCTCGACCGCCGAGTGCACGACCGTCCGGCCCTCGCCTCGGCGGCGCCCGGCGAGCAGGCCGAGCAGACCGAGGTGCACCGCGTGGGTGCCGCTCGGCGTGAACGTCACCTCGTCGGGTCGCACGCGCAGGCACTCCGCCACGACGGCCCGCGCGTTGTCGAGCACGAGTCGCGCGTTGCGTGCCGGGCCGTGCAGCCGGCGCGCGTCGGCGTACACCGTGCCGAGCGCCGCCTCGAAAGCCGCCCGGGCGGCCGGGTGCAGCGGCTCGGACGAGGCGCTGTCGAGGTACGCCGGAGCGGGTTCCACACGCCGAAACGTACTCGGAACCTGCCGGGGCCTGCCCCCGTCGTGACCCGTGCCCAGTAGTAGGGTTTGGCGTGACGTCGGTATGTGTCTGCTGTGCATGACGAAAGAGGTCTCGTTCGTGGCTCCACATCTCCGCAAGCGCCTCCGTCACGCGACGCTGGGCACCGTCCTCGGTGCCTCGGTGCTCGCGCTCAGCGGGTGCTCTGCCGAGGGCAAGAACCAGTTCGAGCGGCTCGCGATGCCGGCGCCGCGCACCGTGGAGGCGCAGAGCATCTACGACCTGTGGCACTGGGCCTGGCTGGCCGCGATCATCGTCGGCGTCCTGGTCTGGGGCCTCATCTTCTGGGCCGTGATCCGCTACTGGCGGCGCAGCGAGACCGAGGTACCGGTGCAGACGCGCTACAACCTCCCGATCGAGATCCTCTACACGGTCGCGCCCGTCGTGATCGTGATCGTCTTCTTCTTCTACACGCTCAAGGTGCAGGACGACGTTCTTCCCGCCGACCAGGGCACCCCCGCGCACACGATCGACGTGGTGGGGCAGCAGTGGTCGTGGACGTTCAACTACGTCAAGGACGACGCGATCAACGGCGCGACCGTCCACGAGGGCGGCACCACCGCCGACGCGCCCACGCTGTGGCTCCCGGTCGACCAGAAGATCAGGTTCAACCTCTCCTCGCCCGACGTCGTCCACTCGTTCTGGGTGCCGGCGTTCCTGTTCAAGATGGACGTCGTCCCCGGGCGCGACAACAACTTCTCGCTGACTCCCGACCGTGTGGGCACCTACGCCGGCAAGTGCGCCGAGCTCTGCGGCGTCTACCACTCCCGGATGCTCTTCAACGTCAAGGTCGTCACCGAGGACAGGTACGCAGCGCACCTCGCGGACCTCCAGAAGCTGGGCAACACCGGCCTGGCCGAGGGTGGGTCCCAGGTCAACGAACAGCCCGGACTGAAGTCCGAGGACGGAGGCACGGAGTGACCGCCCCAGCAGTCGGCCGGGCCGAACGGGTCGCCTCGACCGGGTTCGCGCCCTCACGCACGCTCGGCCAGCAGGTCGTGCGCGTGCTCACCACCACGGACCACAAGCTGATCGGCAAGCTCTACCTCGGCACGTCGTTCGCGTGGTTCATCGTCGGCGGCATCATGGCGCTGCTGATCCGCTCCGAGCTGGCCTTCCCCGGCACCCAGGTCGTCAACGACGAGGTCTACAACCAGCTGTTCACGATGCACGGCACGATCATGCTGCTGCTGTTCGCGACGCCGCTGTTCTTCGGCTTCGGCAACGTGGTGATGCCGCTCCAGATCGGCTCGCCCGACGTCGCGTTCCCGCGGCTCAACATGTTCAGCTACTGGCTGTTCCTGTTCGGCGGCCTGATCGCCGCCTCCGGCTTCCTGACCCCGTCCGGCGCCGCCGACTTCGGCTGGACCGCCTACACCCCGCTGTCCAACGGCGTCCGCTCGCCCGGCATCGGCGGCGACCTGTGGGTGATGGGCCTGTGGATGGCCGGACTCGGCACGATCCTGGGCGCGGTCAACTTCATCACCACGATCATCTGCATGCGCGCGCCCGGCATGACCATGTTCCGGATGCCGATCTTCGTCTGGAACACGATGGTCACCAGCCTGCTGGTGCTGATCGCGTTCCCGATCCTCGCCGGCGCGCTGCTCTCGCTGGAGGCCGACCGCAAGGTCGGCGCCCACGTCTTCGACGCCGTGCACGGCGGCCCGATCCTGTGGCAGCACCTGTTCTGGTTCTTCGGGCATCCGGAGGTCTACATCATCGCGCTGCCGTTCTTCGGCATCATCACCGAGATCCTGCCGGTGTTCAGCCGCAAGCCGATCTTCGGCTACGTCGGCCTGGTCGCCGCCACGCTCGGCATCGCGGTCCTCTCGGTCGCCGTCTGGGCCCACCACATGTTCGTCACCGGTGCGGTCAACCTGCCGTTCTTCGCCGGCATGACCTTCCTGATCGCCGTACCGACCGGAGTGAAGTTCTTCAACTGGATAGGCACGATGTGGGGGGGAAGTGTGTCCCTGGACACCCCCATGCTGTGGTCGCGTCGGCTTCCTGGCCACGTTCCTCTTCGGTGGCCTGACCGGCGTGATCCTGGCGTCGCCGCCGCTGGACTTCCACGTCTCCGACTCCTACTTCGTGGTCGCGCACTTCCACTACGTGGTGTTCGGCACCGTGGTGTTCGCGATGTTCGCGGGCTTCTACTTCTGGTGGCCGAAGATGACCGGCCGGATGCTCGACGAGACGCTCGGCAAGATCCACTTCTGGCTGCTCTTCGTCGGCTTCCACACTGACGTTCCTGATCCAGCACTGGCTCGGGGTCGAGGGCATGCCGCGGCGCTACGCCGACTACCTGCCCAGCGACGGCTGGACCACGGCTCAACCAGGTCTCGACCGTGGGAGCGTTCCTGCTCGCCTCCTCGACGCTGCCGTTCCTCTGGAACGTCTACAAGTCGGCCCACGGGCCGCTGGTGATGGTCGACGACCCGTGGGGCTGGGGCCGGTCGCTGGAGTGGGCGACGAGCTGCCCGCCGCCCCGGCACAACTTCGTGACCATCCCGCGGATCCGCTCCGAGTCGCCGGCGTTCGACCTCCACCACCCGGAGATCGCCGCGCTGGAGCTGATGGACAACGAGGAGATGCAGGACGGCAACGGCGGGTTCGAGGACGCGCCGGCCACCGACGGCCGGGCAGGTCTGCTCCGCGAGAACCTCGAGGCCCAGGGCAAGGACATCGCCGACCCGAACACGGACAAGAGGGACCAGCACTGAGATGAAGGCCGAAGCCTGGATCTTCGCGATCTGCACCGTGTTCATGGTGCTCGTGTCGCCCGCCTACTGGCTGATCACCGGCGACTGGACGGGCACGTCCGCGCTCACCATGACCACGCTGCTGACGCTGATGGTGACCATCTACCTCGGCTTCCACGCCAACAACATGGAGCCGCGTCCCGAGGACCGCAAGGACGCCGAGATCGCCGACGGTGCCGGCGAGCTCGGGTTCTTCCCGCCGTACAGCTGGTGGCCGCTGTGGTGCGGCGCCTGCCTCGCGGTGATCGTGCTGGGCGTGGTGATCGGCTGGTGGCTGGTCATCATCGGCGCGATGCTCGGCACGGTCGCCCTGAGCGGCTGGATCTTCGAGTACTACCGGGGCGTGCACGCGCACTGACCCTCCGCGGCGGTGAGGCGTGTGACTCTCGCCACGCTCCGCGGATTCCGGTTCTGGGCCGTGTCGTTGTTACCCTTGGCGCGACCTTGAACTCGACCTTTCGGGGAGCCTGCATGGCTGTGCGACACCACCGACCCGTCCGACGGGGGCTGACCGGTGCCGTGAGCGCGCTCGCGCTCCTCGCCCTGGCCGGCTGCGGCACGCACGCCCAGCGCCGGGCCCGACCTGGGCGAGAAGGCCGACAGCCCGTCGTCCTCGCCGACGCCGACCTCGGCGGTCTCGATCACGTCCAACGTCAAGCAGGACGCCACGGACGTCCGGGTCGACCGGATGGTGCAGCTCAGCGCCACCGACGGCACGCTTCCGCAAGGTGCTCGTCCACTCGCTCAAGGGTCGAGAAGGTCGCCGGCGGGCTCAACGCGTCGCAGACCAGGTGGACGGCCACCTCGCGGCTGGAGCCGAGCAAGAAGTACGTCGTGCAGGCCGTGGCCGAGGACTCCGAGGGCATGACCAAGACCTACTCGTCGCGCTTCAGCACCGCGAACCTGTCGCTGGACGAGCAGACCTACCCGAGCGTCTCCCCGCTCAGCGGATCGACCGTGGGCGTCGGGATGCCGATCATGATCCACTTCGACGTACCGGTGACCGACCGCAAGAACTTCCAGAAGCACATGAAGGTCACCAGCTCGGCGGGCCAGAAGGGCCGCTTCTACTGGATCGACGACCAGAACGTGCACTACCGGCCGCCGCACTACTGGAAGCCCGGCTCCAGGATCACCGTCGACGTCGCCGTCAACAGCGTGAGCGCGGGCAACGGGATCTACGGCCAGGAGGACCGCAAGGTCTCCTTCGCGGTGGCGCGGTCGATGGTGAGCAAGGTCAACATCCAGACCCACCAGATGAAGGTCTTCCGCGACGGCAAGCTGGTGCGCACGATCCCGATCACGACCGGTGAGCAGCCGAAGTTCACCACCCGCTCCGGGATCAAGGTGATCGTCGAGAAGTTCCGGCACAAGCGGATGAACTCCGAGACGATCGGCATCGACCCCAACAGCGCCGACGGCTACGACCTCGACGACGTCGAGTACGCCATGCGCGTCACCTACTCCGGCGAGTTCGTGCACGCCGCACCGTGGTCGGTCGGGTCGCAGGGCCACGCCAACGTCAGCCACGGCTGCACCGGCATGAGCACCGACAACGCCGCCTGGCTCTACGACCAGAGCATCCCGGGCGACGTGGTCGAGTACACCGGCACGAGCAAGCAGATGACGCTCACCAACGGCTACGGCGACTGGAACCTGTGCGTGGGGCAGCTGGGAGAAGGGCTCCGCGCTCTGACCCGAGCGTCGTGCGGCTCAGCCGTGCAGCGCCTTGACGCGCGGCGTCGGACAGCCGGCGGCTCGGTCGTCAGATGCGACAGGTCGACCGCCATTTACCACGGTCCCGTGGTAACCGGTCACTTCCCTAGCGCAATCTCGCTGGGGAAGTGGCTCGTTACCACGGGACCGTGGTATCCAATCGGCCCCGCAAGCGTCAGTCCCGGTGGTGCGCCAGGTCGTCGCCCTCGACCACGTCGTGCCGGCCGTCGAACTGGTGGCCGTCGGCGGCGTGGCCGACCAGGGGAGCGTCGTGCGCGTCCTCCTCCTCGACGTGGTGGTGCGCCTCTTCGAGCTCGGCCACGGTGGGCTTCTGCACGTTGTGGCCGTACCACCAGCGGGAGAGCCGGGCCTGGAGCCTGGCCTTGCCGGTGCCCTTCGCGGCCACACCGTGCTCGTCGGTGCCGGGCTCGAGCTGCCGGATCTCGTCGCGGTCGCGCGCGGTCAGGGTGTAGGCCGCGGCCGTGGGCAGCGGCAGGTGCCGCTCGGTGTAGCCGCCCAGGGCGTCGCGCATGATCACGCCGGTCTCGTAGCCGTGGAGCAGGTCGTCCTGGTCCTTGCGCTGCAGCGAGATGCACCAGCGGCGCGTGATGATGAACGCGATGACCGGTCCGACGAACACCGCGACCCGCATGAAGTGGGTGATCTGGTTGATCGACAGCTGGAACGTGATCGCGATCAGGTCGTTGCCGCCGGCCGCCCAGAGCAGGCCGTAGAACGTCATCAGGGCCACCATCAGCGCGGTGCGCGTCGGAGCGTTGCGCGGCCGCTGGAGCAGGTGGTGGTTGCGCTTGTCGCCGGTGATCCAGGCCTCCACGAAGGGCAGCATCAGCAGGATCGTGAACATCAGTCCGGGCAGCACGATGATCGGCAGGAAGACGTTCCAGCTCAGCGTGAAGCCGAACAGGTGGGTCTCCCAACCGGGCATGATCCGGAGCGCGCCGTCGGGCCAGCCCATGTACCAGTCGGGCTGGGAGCCGGCGGTCACCTCGGACGGGTTGTAGGAGCCGTAGCGCCACACCGGGTTGATCGACAGGAACGCACCCATCAGGGCGGTCACGCCGAACACGATGAAGAAGAACCCGCCCGCCTTGGCGGCGTAGACCGGGAGCATCGGGTAGCCGACGACGTTGTCGTTGGTGCGGCCGGGCCCGGGCCACTGCGTGTGCTTGTGGTAGACGAGCAGCAGCATGTGGGCAGCGATCAGCGCGAGCAGCACGCCCGGGATCAGCAGGACGTGCACGGTGTAGAGCCGCGGGATGATCGAGTCACCCGGGAACTCCCCGCCGAAGAGGAAGAACGACATGTAGGTGCCGACCACGGGCATCGACTTCATGAAGCCGTCGGCGGCCCGGATGCCGGTGCCGGAGAGCAGGTCGTCGGGCAGCGAGTAGCCGGTGAAGCCCTCGAGCGTGCCCAGCAGCAGCAGCAGGGAGCCGATCACCCAGTTGAGCTCGCGCGGCTTGCGGAACGCACCGGTGAAGTAGACGCGCATCAGGTGCACGAGCATCGCCGCGATGAAGAGCATCGCGGACCAGTGGTGCATCTGCCGCATCAGCAGCCCGGCGCGTACGTCGAAGGAGATGTCCAGCGTCGAGGCGTAGGCCTCGGACATCTCCAGGCCGCGCAGCTGGTCGTAGGAGCCGTTGTAGACGGTCTCGCCCATGCTCGGGCGGAACCACAGCGTCAGGAACGTGCCGGTCAGCAGCAGGACCACGAAGCTCCACAGCGCGATCTCGCCCAGCATGAAGGACCAGTGGTCGGGGAAGACCTTGCGGATCTGCTTCTTGGCCATCGTCGCGAGGCCGAGGCGGTCGTCGGCCCACGCCGCTGCGGCACCGACGCGGTTCGGCTTGGGAGCCGCCGCGGCCTTGGTGCCGTTGCGTCGTGAATGGACGTCTTCATCTGCAGGATCACCCTCGTTCCCAGTAGCTCGGGCCGACTGGTTCGGTGAAGTCACTCTGGGCCACCAGGTAGCCCTGCGCTGTCCACCATGATGGGCAGCTGGGGCAGGGGACGGGCGGCGGGGCCGAAGATCACCTTGCCGTTGTCGGCCAGGTCGAACGTCGACTGGTGGCACGGGCAGAGCAGGTGGTGCGTCTGCTGCTCCCACAGGGAGATCGGGCAGCCGACGTGGGTGCAGATCTTGGAGAAGCACAGGATGCCGTCGACGCCCCAGTCCGCGCGGCCCCTGCTGGGCGTGATGTCGTCGGGGTGCATCCGGACGAGGATCGACCGCGGCCTTGGTCTTGGCCTGGAGCAGCTCGGTGCCGTGGTACAGCGGCTCGCCGTCGGGGCCGTCCTTGTAGAAGACGCCGGGCTCGGTGTTGACCAGCTGGCCGATCTGCATGTCGGACGGGCTTGATCGGGACGCCCGTGACGTCCTGGACCACCCGCATGCCCTTCTTCCAGACCGTGTGCGCGAGCTTGTTGCCCGGCAGCGGGCCGAGGTCGCGCAGGAAGATCACGGCCGGCAGGCCGAGCGCGGCCATCGCGCCGATCAGCGAGTTGCGGATCAGCGGCCGGCGGCCGATGCCGGACTCGGCGACACCGGCGTCGAACGCCGCGAGAGCCTCGTCGCGGTCCTCGTCGGAGGACACCGAGGGGTGGCGCATCTCGATCGATCTCGTGGTCGCCCATCAGCTTGCGGGCCCACTGGATGGCGCCGATGCCGATGAACAGCAGGGCGAGGCCGAGGAAGCCGCCGATCGCCACGTTGGAGGCGCCGAGCCCGCCGATGGTGTCGGGGTTGTCACCGACCGCGAACACGAAGTAGGAGACGCAGCAGAGCACCGTGAACACGGCCGAGAGGCCGAACAGCATCGCGACCTGGCGCTCGGCCCGCCGCTCGGCGGCCGGGTCGACGTCGGTCGGGCGCGGAAGGTGCGGCTCGACCCCGGGGTCGGCGATCGGGTCCGCCTCGGTGCGCGCGATCTCCTTGCTGTGCACGTCGCTCATGCGTCCTCTCCCGTCTTCTTGACGCGGGCGGTGTGGGCGGCGATCCAGACCGCGAAGCCCACCAGCACGCCGATGCCGACGAGCCACGCGAACAGGCCCTCGGACACGGGACCGAGCGCGCCCATGGAGAAGCCGCCGTAGCCGGGGGTCTTCTCGGTCTTCTTCAGGTAGGCGATCACGTCGGCCTTGTCCTCGGGCGTGAGCACCGCGTCGGAGAAGACCGGCATCTGCTGCGGACCGGTGAGCAGCGCCTCGTAGATGTGCTTCTCGGTGACGCCGGTGAGCTTGGGGGCGTACTTGCCCTGGGGCAGCGCACCGCCGGAGCCGGCGAAGTTGTGGCACGCCGTGCAGTTGGTGCGGAAGATCTCGCCGCCGCGGACGACGCTCTCGTTGGTGGCCTTGGCGACGTCGTACTCGGACTTGGCGGGGACCTCCGGGCCGGGGCCCAGGGAGGCGACGTACGCCCCGAGCTGGCTGATCTCCTCGTCGCTGTAGAGGACCTTCTTGCGCGGGGCCTGGACACCGGGCTGGGCCATCGGCATCCGGCCGGTGCCGACCTGGAAGTCGACGGCAGCGGCGCCGACCCCGACCAGCGGGGGGCCGAGCTGCTTGCCGCGCTTGGTGGTGATCCCCTCGCCGTTCATGCCGTGGCAGGAGGAGCAGCCGACCAGGAACAGGGCCTTGCCCTTGGCGACCTCGCTCGCGTCGTCCTGCTTGGCCGCGTCGGCGGGGGTGAAGGCGGCGTAGACGCCCCCCGTGGCGAGCAGCCCGATCAACAGCACCGCGGGGGCCGCGAACCTGCTGCGACGGCGGCGGGAGATGCTCCCGGCCACCCGGCCGGTCGTGCGCTGGAAGATTCGCAGCATGTGGTCTCCGGGTGCCCTTCTACTGGATCAGGTAGATGGTCGCGAACAGGCCGATCCACACCACGTCGACGAAGTGCCAGTAGTACGACGTGACGATGGCGCTGACGGCTTGCTCATGGGTGAACTTGCGGGCCAGGAAGGTGCGGCCGAGGACGAACAGGAACGCGACCAGACCACCGGTCACGTGGAGGCCGTGGAAGCCCGTGGTCAGGTAGAACATCGTGCCGTACGACGAGGCGGGGATGGTCACGCCCTCGTGGACCAGGCTGACGTACTCGAACGCCTGGCCGGCGATGAACATGGCCCCCATCAGGTAGGTCAGCACGAACCACTCGCGCAGCCCCCAGCCCTTGACCTGGAACACGCCGCCGATGCGGCCGACCTGGCCGCGCTCGGCCGCGAACACACCCATCTGGCAGGTCAGCGACGACAGCACCAGGATCGTGGTGTTCACCGAGGCGAACGGGACGTTGAGCAGGGCGGTGTTCTGGGCCCACAGGTCCGGGCTCACGGCGCGGATCGTGAAGTAGCTGGCGAACAGCGCAGCGAAGAACATCAGCTCGCTGGACAGCCACACGATGGTGCCCACGCTCACCATGCTGGGCCGGTCGTGATGACCGTGCAGACGGGACGCCGGGATCGCAGTTGCTGTCGCCACGGAGCCATTATGTCGTGAGGAGCGGGCATGGCCAGCAGGACCCCCCGGCGGTTCTCGGCCCAGCGCTCAATACTCTGGTCGGGTGCTCGCGTCCGGTGCCGTCCCGACGGCCTACGAGACCCTCCAGGAGGGGCTCCGGGGGCTGCCCCCGTTCGGGCTCTCCCGGGTGCTCACGGAGTGGACGCTCGACCCGTTCCTGCTCGTCGGGACGGTGTGGGTCGACGGGCCTCTACCTCTGGGGTGTCTGGACCCTGCGCGAGCGCGGGGACCGGTGGCCCGCCGGCCGGACCGTGGCGTTCCTCGGCGGGGTCGCGCTGCTTCGCGGTCGCCACGCAGTCCGGGCTCGCGGCGTACGACACGGCGCTGCTGAGCGTGCACATGGTGCAGCACATGATGCTGGCGATGGTGGTGCCGGTCTTCCTCGCCCTCGGTGCCCCGGTGACGCTGGCCCTGCGCACGCTGCCGCGCACTCCGCGCGGATGGCTGCTCGCGGTGCTGCACTCGCGGGTGGCGAAGGTGCTCACCTTCCCGCCGCTGACGTTCGCGCTGTACGTCGTGTCGCCGTGGGCGCTCTACTTCTCCGGGTGGTACGCGGCGTCGCTGCACTCGCCGTTCGTGCACGAGCTGATGCACGTGCACCTGGTGCTGGTCGGCTCGCTGTTCTTCTGGCCGCTGCTCGGGGTCGACCCGCTGCCGGGGCGCGTCGCCTACCCGTTCCGGGTGCTGATGGTCGTGCTCACGCTGCCGTTCCACGCGTTCCTGGGCGTGACGATCATGCAGCAGACCAGCCTGATCGGTGGCTCGTGGTACCCCGACCTGCACCGGGTGCTGCCGTGGCTGCCCGACGCCGCCGACGACCAGCACCTGGCCGGCGGCATCCTGTGGGGGTCAGGCGACCTGATCGGGCTCCTGTTCTTCGCGGTGCTGTTCGTGCAGTGGGTGCGCAGCTCGATGCGGGAGGCCGTCCGCGAGGACCGTCGGCTCGACCGGCTGGAGGCACAGCAGCGCCGGGGGGATGGGTAGCATTCCCCGCGTGACCAACGCCGCCCCCTCCACACCGCTGCAGGTGCTCGTCTACTCCGACGACGTGAACGTCCGGCAGCAGGTGATGTTCGCGCTCGGCCGCCGGGTGCACCCCGACCTCCCCGAGCTCGAGTACGTCGAGGTGGCCACCGAGGCCGTCGTCCTGCAGCAGATGGACTCGGGCCGGATCGACCTGGCGATCCTCGACGGCGAGGCCGTGCCCGCCGGTGGCATGGGCATCGCCAAGCAGCTCAAGGACGAGATCTTCCGCTGCCCGCCGGTCCTGGTGCTGACCGGGCGGCCGCAGGACGCGTGGCTGGCCACCTGGTCCCGGGCGGAGGCCGCGGTCTCCCACCCGATCGACCCGCTGCAGCTCGCCGAGACCGTGGCCCGGCTGCTGCGCTCCCGGGCGCCCGCGACCCGCTGATGACCGGCCTCGGCACCACCTGGGCCGACGTGCTCGCCGCGCTCGTCGCGCGCCGCGACCTCGGAGCGGAGCAGACCGCCTGGGCGATGGGCGAGATCCTGTCCGGTGAGGCCACGCCCTCGCAGATCGCCGGGTTCGCCGTCGCGCTGCGCGCCAAGGGCGAGACGATCGAGGAGGTCGAGGGGCTGGTGGCGGCGATGTACGCGCACGCCACCCCGCTGACGATCGTCGGCCGGGTCCTCGACGTCGTCGGCACCGGTGGCGACCGGTCGTTCTCGGTGAACATCTCCACGATGGCGGCGATCGTCGCCGCCGGTGCCGGCGCGCCGGTGGTCAAGCACGGCAACCGGTCGGCGTCGTCGAAGGCCGGCAGCGCCGACGTCCTCGAGAAGCTCGGGATCCGGCTCGACCTGCCGGCGACCGACGTGGCCCGGGTCGTCGAGCAGGCCGGCATCACGTTCTGCTTCGCCGCGGCGTTCCACCCGGCACTGCGCTTCGCGGCCGTGCCCCGCCGCGAGCTCGGGGTGGCCACCACGTTCAACTTCCTCGGCCCGATCGCCAACCCGGCCAGGCCCGCCGCCCAGGCGATCGGCTGCGCCGACCGGTCGATGGCGCCGGTGATGGCCGGCGTCTTCGCCCGTCGCGGGGTCGACGCCTGGGTGTTCCGGGGCGACGACGGACTGGACGAGCTGACCACCACGACCACGTCGTCCCTGTGGGCCGTGCACGACGGCGAGGTCACCGAGCACACGGTCGACGCGGCGGCGCTCGGCCTGCCCGTGGGCACCACCGAGGGCCTGCGCGGTGGCGACGCCGACCACAACGCCGACGTCGTACGCCGGCTGCTGGCGGGGGAGCCGGGCCCGGTGCGCGACGCGGTCGTGCTCAACGCCGGCGCCGCCCTGGCCGTGCACGCGGCGGAGGAGGGCTCCATCGACGAGCGGCTGGTGGCCGGCATCGCCCGGGCCAACGCCGCCCTCGACTCCGGTGCCGCACAGGCGACGCTCGACCGCTGGGTCGAGGCGACGTCGGTCTAGCCGGCCCTGAGGTCGAGCGCCCAGCTGTCGCCGGCGGGGGCGAAGCCGATCCGCTCGTAGTACGGCCCGACCATCGTCGGGGAGGTGACGACGCGCGCGAAGCCGTGGTCGCGGAGCATGCCGCTGCGGCGCCAGACGAACGCGCCGGGGGAGAAGTCACGGAAGCGCGGGCTGACCCAGTCGAGGTCGACGTACGCCGTGCCGTCACCGCCGTCGTGGAGCAGCACGACGCCGACCGTCTCGTCGCCGCGCTGGACGAGGAAGGCGCTGCGACCGGGAGCGTTCCCGTCCCACACCAGGTCGGGCTGGTGGGCCAGCATGTCCTTCTGGTGCACGCGGAGCACGTGCCGGAGGTACTCGTCCGCCGGCCCGACCTCGAGCACCTCGAAGGTCGCCTCGTCGTCGCGGGTGGAGACCAGCGCGCGGATGTGCCAGAGGTTGATCACGGCCAGGGCGACGTACACCGCCCGCAGCCGCGCACTGGTGGAGGTCATGGGCCGAACCTAGACCTCGAGGACGACGGCCCGTCGCGCGATGGGGGCGCGTCAGCGAGCGGCGCGCTTGCCGCCGTGCTTGCCGCCGTTGGACGCGGTCCGCCGCAGGCGCGTCGGTGGGCCCTGCCCGCGCATCTCGGACTGCAACCGGCTCCCGAGCAGGATCGCGAGGAACATGCACGCCATTGCGCCGACGGTGGCCAGCGCCAGGAACCACCAGTTGCCGGGCTCCCCGCCTCGGGCCTTGCCGCCGAAGTCGATCGCGGCGAAGACGAGCAGCCCCCAGGCGATCACGGTGCAGGTCACCGCGGCCGACAGCAGCGCCGTCCGGAGGCTGTTGCTCCGACCCCGGTTGGCCCTCACCGGGACATTGTGGGGCACGACCGGTCGGCGGTCGTCCACGGCGCTCCGGAAGCGCCCCGACACGCGGGTGTCTGGTCCGTCTCGGGTGCCCTGACCTGCGGTTATGCCGGTCCCTGCGACCCGGTCGCGAAAACTTCCCGGAAGGTGTTGCACGGCCCTGAGCGGCGGCGTACGGTAACCACTACATCTAGTAGTTACACCGTTGTGGTTTTCCACATCTAGTCCCACAGGATCAGGTGGCTTACCCACAGGGCAGCACCGGATGTCCCCTGGTTCTCCACAGTTTCGTCCACAGTCCCGGCCCCAGTGACACCGGCCGGAGACGGGACGGAACTGTCGGTGCCGGGTGTTGCACTAGGAGACGACGACCGGCCGAGAGGAGACCCGCGATGCACTGCCCGTTCTGCCGCAGCACCGACACCCGGGTCCTCGACAGCCGGGTCGCCGACGACGGTGGCGCGATCCGCCGGCGCCGGGTCTGCCCCTCCTGCGAGAAGCGGTTCAGCACCGTCGAGCAGATGCAGCTGATGGTGCTCAAGCGCAGCGGCGCCACCGAGCCGTTCACCCGCGAGAAGGCGATCTCCGGGGTCCGCAAGGCCTGCAAGGGCCGCCCGGTCTCCGAGGACGACCTGGCCTGCCTGGGCCAGGCCGTCGAGGACGCGCTCCGCGGCGACGGTTGGGCGGAGGTCCCGGCCAACGAGGTCGGCCTGGCCATCCTCGGCCCGCTCCGCGCGCTCGACGAGGTCGCCTGGCTGCGCTTCGCGAGCGTCTACCGCGCCTTCGAGTCCGCGGAGGACTTCGAGCAGGCGATCAGCGAGCTGCGCGCCGAGCGCCAGCTCGGGTCGAGGAGGCGCGCCAGCGCCGTCTCGAGACCCCACCTCAGCCCGATCCGATCACGACGGGCTGACCACGATCAGCCCGGTGCGTAGTGGGGAAGCTGCGCGCCGGGCCACCAACATCCGAAGTCGAAGAGCACGACCGACGGGGACAAGGGAGAGAGCATGACCGAGACGGTGAGCGGGAGCGCACGCACCCGCAGGGGAGCGGCGACGGCAAAGTCCGGCGGGGGCGTGAAGATCGAGCGGATCTTCTCGACCGAGGGTGTGCACCCGTACGACGAGCTGACCTGGGAGCGACGCGACGTCGTCCAGACCAACTGGAAGACCGGCGACACCGTCTTCGAGCAGCGCGGTGTGGAGTTCCCCGACTTCTGGTCGCTCAACGCCTCGACCATCGTCACCACGAAGTACTTCCGCGGCGCCGTCGGCACCGACGCGCGTGAGTGGAGCCTCAAGCAGCTCATCGACCGGGTCGTGAAGACCTACCGCAAGGGCGGCGAGGACAACGGCTACTTCGCCGACGAGGCGCAGGCCGAGCTCTTCGAGCACGAGCTGACCTGGCTGCTCGTGCACCAGTACTTCTCCTTCAACTCCCCGGTCTGGTTCAACGTCGGCACCAAGTCCCCGCAGCAGGTCAGCGCCTGCTTCATCCTCTCCGTCGACGACTCCATGGACTCGATCCTGAACTGGTACAAGGAGGAGGGCTTCATCTTCAAGGGCGGCTCCGGCGCCGGCCTCAACCTCTCCCGCATCCGCTCCTCCAAGGAGCTGCTCTCCTCCGGCGGCACCGCCTCCGGCCCGGTCTCCTTCATGCGCGGGGCCGACGCCTCCGCGGGCACCATCAAGTCCGGTGGCGCCACGCGCCGCGCGGCCAAGATGGTCGTCCTCGACGTCGACCACCCCGACATCGTCGAGTTCGTCGAGACCAAGGCGAAGGAGGAGCACAAGATCCGCGCCCTCCGCGACGCCGGCTTCGACATGGACCTCGGCGGCGCCGACATCACCTCCGTCCAGTACCAGAACGCCAACAACTCGGTCCGGGTCAGCGACGAGTTCATGCGTGCGGTCGAGGACGGCACCGAGTTCGGGCTGCGTGCCCGCGGCACCGGCGAGGTGATCGAGACCGTCGACGCCCGCGAGCTGTTCACCAAGATCAGCGAGGCCGCCTGGTCCTGCGCCGACCCGGGCCTGCAGTACGACGACACGATCAACGACTGGCACACCAACCCCGAGACCGGCCGGATCACCGCGTCCAACCCGTGCTCGGAGTACATGTCGCTCGACAACTCCTCGTGCAACCTGGCGTCGCTGAACCTGATGAAGTTCCTCAAGGACGACGACACCTTCGACGGCGCCCTGTTCGCCAAGGCCGTCGAGGTGATCATCACCGCGATGGACATCTCCATCTGCTTCGCGGACTTCCCGACCGAGGCGATCGGCGACACCACCCGCGACTACCGCCAGCTCGGCATCGGCTACGCCAACCTCGGCGCGCTGCTGATGGCGATGGGCCTCGGCTACGACTCCGAGGGTGGTCGCACGATGGCGGCCGCGATCACGTCGCTGATGACCGGCACGTCGTACAAGAGGAGCGCGGAGCTGGCCGCCGTGGTCGGCCCGTACGCCGGCTACGCCCGCAACGCCGACGCCCACAAGCGCGTGATGCGCAAGCACCAGGCCGCCAACGACGTGGTCCGCACGATGGGTGTCCACGACGCCGGCGTCCACAAGCTCGCCACCAAGGTGTGGGACGAGGTCGTCAAGCTCGGTGAGAAGCACGGCTACCGCAACGCGCAGGCCTCCGTGCTCGCGCCGACCGGCACGATCGGCTTCATGATGGACTGCGACACGACCGGCATCGAGCCGGACTTCTCGCTGGTCAAGTTCAAGAAGCTGGTCGGCGGCGGCTCGATGCAGATCGTCAACCAGACGATCCCGCGGGCGCTGCAGAAGCTGGGCTACCAGGCCGAGCAGATCGAGGCGATCGTCGAGTTCATCGCCGAGCACGGCCACGTGATCGACGCCCCCGGCCTCAAGCAGGAGCACTACGAGGTCTTCGACACCGCGATGGGCGCCCGGGCGCTCAAGCCGATGGGCCACGTGCGGATGATGGCGGCGACCCAGCCGTTCCTCTCCGGCGCGATCTCCAAGACGGTCAACCTCCCCGAGACCGCCACGGTCGAGGAGATCGAGGACATCTACCTGCAGTCCTGGAAGCTCGGCCTCAAGGCGACGGCCGTCTACCGCGACAACTGCAAGGTGGGCCAGCCGCTGGCCGACGCCAAGGCGAAGGGCGCCGACAAGGCGGTCGCCGCCAAGGGTTCGGCAGACGCCTCGATGGTCGAGCCTGGCTCCTCGGTGGTCGAGCCTGTCGAGACCCGAGTCGTCTACCGGCCGACCCGCAAGCGCCTCCCGAAGAGCCGCACCGCGCGCACCACGTCGTTCACCGTGGGCGGCGCCGAGGGCTACATGACCTCCGGCGCCCACGACGACGGCTCGCTCGGCGAGGTGTTCCTCAAGCTCGGCAAGCAGGGCTCGACCCTGGCCGGCGTGATGGACGCCTTCTCGATCGCGGTGTCGATCGGCATGCAGTACGGCGTCCCGCTGGAGACCTACGTCTCGAAGTTCACCAACCTGCGCTTCGAGCCCGCCGGCCTCACCGACGACCCCGACGTCCGGATGGCGCAGTCCCTCATGGACTACGTCTGGCGCCGCCTGGCCCTGGACTACCTGTCCTTCGAGGACCGCTCCGCCCTCGGCATCTACTCCGCCGAGGAGCGCCAGCGCCACCTCGAGACCGGCTCCTACGAGCCGCCCGTCGAGGACACCGGCAGCGCCGACCAGCTGATCGGCGACCTCTCCGAGCCCGCCGCGGCGGTCGAGGACCTCGGTGGTCGAGCGTCCGCGGCGGTCGAAACCAAGGACACCCACGGCACCGAGCAGCGCGAGGTCCCGGCCAAGCCGGCCCCAAGGAGGCCCACACCTCCGCCGAGCTGTTCGAGAAGATCACCGGCACCGCCGTCGACTCCCCGCTCTGCATGACGTGCGGCACCAAGATGCGGCCGGCCGGCAGCTGCTACGTGTGCGAGGGCTGCGGGAGCACCTCGGGCTGCAGCTGAGGTAAGCATCGGAAGTTGGGTGTCCCGCTACGGCGGGACGCCCAACTTCTGCTTTCGGGCATGGTGTGTGCCGGTCCCGGTGAGTGCGACCTGCTACTGGGTGGCTACGGCGACTGTGTTGAAGAAGTCCGTTGGCAATGCGTGCTCAAGCCTCCACGTGATGGCGATCGGTCGGTCGCCCTCGTGGCTGACATAGGTGGCAGGGCCCACGAACAGGTAAGGCGAGGTGCCGAACTCATCCTTCTGCTCCTCTCGCACGAACAACAGAACCGTGCTTGACCCTGAGAGGTAGCGCTGACCCGTAGGCGTATGACTCGAGGTCGTGGACTGCGACTCCCAGTGAAACAGGGTGGGACTGATCGGGTAGTCCTGATACATCGTGGTGGGGGAGTAGTCCGATTCGGACTTCTTGAGAGTCACGAAGAACGCGTCCACGTTGTGTTCGGCGGAGTACCAGACCCCCTCACGGAAGCTGTTGGGGCGACGTGGGAAGTCCAGCGCAGCCAGGATCTCTTCACGCTGGTAGCGGGCATGCACCTTCAGCGGGACGTCAGACAGGGCACCACTCAGGTCGAGCGTTAGGTGGCGCGCGGCGTCGAACGAGAGGTCGACGACGGCGCTGAGTTCCGCCCGGGTCGCCCGCTCCCGGCGAAGAGCGGTCAGTCCGTCGGCGTACGACGCGTGGCCACCGCCGTCAGACCAAAGTGAGTAGTACAGCATCCGGGCTAGCCGCTGCTCAGCCGTAGAGAGTTGATCGTACGGAGGAGCGTCGTCGGCTAAGAGAGACGTATAAGCCCGATGGCGCATGGGGTCGTCGACCTGGGCAAATGCGCGGATCCGCTTGAGCAACTGATCCTCACGTTCAGAACCGGGGGGCGTTGGCAAGCCAGCATCACGCCGGAGTCGAGTCCAAGAGTGACTGCCGCGCCGGAGGATGTCAGACAGCTCAAGTCCGGACTCGTCAAGGAACGTGGGCAGATCCTGGTCCCCATATGCACGAAGCTCGGCCACCATCTGGTTCCACCGGTTGGCGATCTGTGAGCGAATGTTCTCCAGCACCAACGTCTGGGCCTGCCGGTCGAGGACGATCTGTGAGCCCGACGGGAGGAACGGGAAGCCCTCCGCCACCTGGCGCTCAACCCCGCGTCGAGTGGCGCCGGTCAAAGCACGGAACCGATCGCTGAAACGGAACTCCTTGCGGTGATAGCCGATGAAGTCCAATACGGTGAGGACCGCCTTGTTGGGGGTCCGTCGCAGTCCCCGTCCCAGCTGCTGAAGAAAGATCGTGGAGCTCTCCGTCGGACGGAGAAACAACACCGTGTCAACGTCAGGCAGATCCAGACCCTCGTTGAAGAGGTCAGCGGCGAAGAGTGCATTCACTCGTCGATGCCGCAGGTCATCAAGCGCCTGCTCGCGCTCGCGTCGCGGTGTCCGACCACTGACGGCAAGGGATCGGGATGCCAGCCTCGTTGAAGACTCGGGCCATGTATTCGGCATGGGCGACGCTCACGCAGAACCCGAGCGCCCTCATCGCTCCGACATTCGTCACCTTGTCGCGCAGCTGTTTCAGCACGACCAACGCTCGGGCGTCGTTGCCGGTGAAGACATTCGACAGCTGCTCCTCGTCGTAGCGTCCCTTGGACCAGCTGATGCGACGCAGATCGGTGCCATCTGCCACAGCAAAGTAGTGAAAGGGGCAGAGCAGGTCCGCTCCCAAGGCATCCCAGAGCCGCAGCTCAGCTGCAGTACGACCTCCAAAGAACTGGCGGACGTCGACGCCGTCTGCCCGTTCGGGGGTGGCGGTCAGGCCGAGCAGCTCTCGGGGTGCAAGGTGGTCGAGGATCTTCCGATACGTGCGCGCTTCCGCGTGGTGAAACTCGTCCACCACCACGATCTCGTAAGCGTCTGCCGGGATCCGGTCGATGCCGTACGCGCTCAACGACTGGACGCTGGCGAACACATGTCGCCACCTCTCGGGTCTCGCCCCTCCGACGTAGAGCTCGCCGAAGTCGGGGTCGGCGAGAACCTCTCGATAGGTCCTCAGGGATTGCTCGAGAATTTCCTTTCGATGGGCGACAAAGAGCAATGACGGTGAGGCGTCGCCTGCGGGTTCACACAGTCTCCGATAGTCCAGCGCAGCGATGACAGTCTTTCCGGTTCCAGTCGCCGCAACCACCAGGTTGCGATGGCGATCATGGACCTGGCGTTCGACGTCAATCGCATCCAGCATCTCTTGCTGATAGGAGTACGGCGTCACAGTAAGACCGGAGAGGGAGATCGTGACCCGGACCCTGTCGGCCACCCCGTCGGATTAGTCGGCAAGAATGGCCGGCGCCACCGGATCGGCCGTCCTGCCGCCGGACCGGCAGGGCAGCCCGTCGTCGCTGATCGTGTCCTTCGCGGGCTCGTTCCTCCGGCAGATCGGCGGCGCCATCGCCGTGGCCGACCTCATCCGCTGCCTGGCGCCGGTCGGGGTTGCCGAACCGGCTGTGCGGCAGGCGCTGAGCCGGCTCAAGACCCGCGGCTTCCTCGCCCCGGACCGGGTCGGCGGTCGGGCCGGCTATCGGCTGACCGGCGACGGTCTGGCCGATCTCAACAGTGGCGACCGCCGGATCTTTCACCGGCCGGTCACCAGCGAGGCCGACGGTTGGGTACTCGCCGTGTTCTCGGTGCCGGAATCGGAACGGGCACGGCGGCACCGCCTGCGCAGTGAGTTGAGCTGGCTCGGCTTCGGCACGGTCGCGGCCGGGGTGTGGGCGGCGCCTCGGCACCTGGCCGGGCCGACCCGAGAGGTGCTGGCCGCCGCGGATCTCGATCACTACGTGACCTGGTTCGAGGCGCGTCACCTGAGCCCCGTCGACGTCGCGCAATGGTGGGACCTGCCCGCCCTGCGGACCCAGTACGACCAGTTCGTGCACGCCCACCGGGATGACCTGCTCATGGAGGATCCGAGCGACGAGCGGGCGTTCGATACGTACCTGCGGGTGATCGATTCGTGGCGGGTGTTCCCGCGGATCGATCCGGGGCTACCGGCGACCCTGTTGCCGGTCGACTGGCCGGCCACCCGGGCCTGGTCCACCTTCTCCACCCTGCACGATCGCTGGGCCGCACGGGGCCTGGCTCACGTCAAGGCCGTCGTCGCCGGCTGATCCACCGGGCAGGCCCAACCGCGGGAGCGGGTATGCGTCGAGGGGCGCAGCGACTACGCTGCGCCCGCCCGGACGATCATGGAAATGCCGGCGGCCCGGAACACCGGCGAATCGCGGTGCCGGGCACGCCATGTTCGCCAAGTGGCGAACGACTCTAGTCGGCCGAGCTTGCGAGGCCGACATCGAGCAGAGAAGGACGGGGCTGAAACGAACCCGGCGACGAACGAGCCGGGTTGTTCAGCCTGGTCCTAGCAAACTAGAGCGGGGTGACCGCAGTGGCCTGCGGGCCCTTGTTGCCCTGGGTCACGGTGTAGCTGACCTTCTGGTTCTCCTCGAGCGAGCGGTAGCCGCCCGCCTGGATCTCCGAGTAGTGGACGAAAACGTCCGGCCGGAGCCCTCGTGGGGGTGATGAACCCGAAGCCCTTCTCAGCGTTGAACCACTTGACGGTGCCCTGTGCCATGGTGCTCTCCTTGCGGGGTGAATCCGTCGTGCGAGGCGAGTGCCTCACACGGGCTAGCCGACGACTTCTTTCTTCGTCGGAGCAACCCGAGAAACGCAGAGAATCGTGGTGATCCACCCGGCAGCGAAGAACGCCGCGGGTGGCGCTAACCGGGTCTAGTGTTGCACATCCATCGGCGCGGTTCCACGCAAGGTGCCGATCGGCGCCACCAAAATCCTCACGAGGCGTGCAGCACGACCAGCGAAATGATCATGCCCACCACCCCGACCATGATCCAGATGTTGACGATCACCCACTTCTCGGCCAGGCCGAGGGCGGGCACCACGTTCGGCAGGGACCCCGGGGCGATGCAGGCCAGGGTCGGGTCCAGGGGGTCGTGGTAGACCTCGACGAGCGAGCCGACCCCGGGCGTGCCGGCGGCCCGGATCCGGGAGGTGAAGGTGATCTCCCGCCCGTCCGCCGTCCGGAAGGCAATAACCGGACGCCGAACCCTTTGCCGCGTCCCGTCTTTGGCCGACCGTCGGCGGCCGAACGACTGCTCGTCGACCACCACCCCCTGGGCGGGGGACCAGCCCGGTGGGACCTCCGGCCACTCCCGCGCCCGCTTGGAATAGATGACCTGCCTCGTGCCGAAGGCAGCGGCGAGGACGATCGGAACCATCGCCAGCAGCAGGCCGAGCCAGTCGGGCACCCACCGATGATGTCAAGCCGGGGCGCGGTTCGGCGTGGTTCGGTCGGAGACATCCGGCGCGGCCCCGGTGCCGTACGGTGGGCCGCATGAGGGTCGTCATCGCGGGTGGACACGGCAAGATCGGGCTGCGGCTGGCCAGGCTGCTCGGGCGAGCGCGAGGAACATCCGGTCGGCGCTGGTCCGCAAGGCCGACCAGGAGGCCGACACTGGTCGCGCGTCGGCGCCCATCCGGTGGTCTTCGACCTGGAGTCGGGTTCCGCCGCAGGACTTGGCCGAGATCCTGGCGGCGCGGACGCGCGTGGTGTTCGCGGCCGGCGCCGGCCCGGGCAGCGGCGCGGCCCGCAAGGACACCGTGGACCGCGGCGGCGCGGTGCTGCTGGCCGACGCCTGCGAGCTGGCCGGGGTCCGTCGATACCTGATGGTGTCGGCGATGGGCGACGGATGCCGGTACCCGGCGCAGACCACGACGAGGTGTTCGCCGCCTACCTCGCCGCGAAAAAGGCCGCCGACGACGACATCCGGGCCCGCGACCTGGACTGGACGATCCTGCGTCCCGGCGGTCCTGACCCTGGCATCCGGCACCGGCCGGGTGCAGCTGGCCGAGCACACGGGTCGCGGGGCAGGTCCCCCGGGAGGACGTCGCGGCCGTCCTGCTGGCCCTGCTCGACGAGCCGCGGACCGCCGGGCTGTCCCTGGACCTGGTGGCCGGGCACACCCCGGTCGCCGACGCCGTCCGCGGCATCGTCGGGTAGACCAGGCGTGCCGGGCGAGTCATCGACACGTTTCCCGCCGCCGCCCACCGCGCTGGGTACCTTGATCCGGTGGCCCGCAACCGCGACAACAGCGAACCGGTCGAGCTGACCGTCGGCGAGCGCACGGTGCGGATCACCCACCCGGAGCGGGTGTACTTCCCGGCGACCGGGGCGACCAAGCTGGATCTGGCGAACTACTACCTGTCAGCGTCGGCGACGGCATCGTCCGCGCGCTGCGGGAGCGGCCGTGCATGATGCACCGGTTCCCCGAGGGACTGAGCCGGCGACAAGGTGCACCAGAAGCGGCTGCCCCGCGGCGCGCCGCCCTGGGTGCGAGACCGTGCAACGTGTTCTTCCCCCGCTACAAGCGCACCGCCGACGAGTTGTGCGTCACCGAACTCGGCAGCGTGATCTGGGCGGTGCAGATGTCCACCGTGGAGTTCCACCCCTGGAACTCCCGCCGGGCGGACACCGAGAAGCCCGACGAATGGCGGATCGACCTCGACCCGATGCCCGACTGCGACTTCGCCAGGGTCCGCCGGGTCGCGCACGTCGCCCACGAGGTGCTCGACGAGCTCGGCGCGGTCGGCTGGCCGAAGACCTCGGGCGGCAAGGGCATGCACATCTACGTGCGGATCGAGCCGCGCTGGGGATTCGCCGACGTGCGCCGCGCCGCCCTGGCCTTCGCCCGCGAGGTGGAGCGCCGGGCGCCCGGACGACGTCACCACCACGTGGTGGCGCAAGGACCGCGATCCGAAGAAGCTGTTCGTCGACTACAACCAGAACGCCCGCGACCACACCATCGCCAGCGCCTATTCGGTCCGCGGCAGTCCCGCAGGGCACGGTGTCGACGCCGATCCGCTGGGACGAGATCGACGACGTGCTGCCGGACGACTTCACCATGGCCACCGTGCCGGCCCGGTTCGCCGAGCTCGGCGACCTGCACGCCGGCATCGACGACGCGGTGTTCTCCATCGAGACCGCTGCTGGAGTGGGCCGACCGCGACGAACGGGCCGGCGCCGCCGACCCCGGCGGAGCCGGACGCGGTGGATCTGGACGCGGTGGATCTGGACGCAGCCCTGCCGCCAGACCCGCCGCGCGGATCTTGATTCACTAAACCGGGCAAATCGGGCGCCGAATCGCTACTCTATACGACGGGCTGGACCCCTGGCGGGTCCGTCCCCTCAGCTTGAACCCGGCCGTCCGGGCGCGCCGCTGTCTCGCCGGCGGCCTGAGCGAGTTGCGCTGATCGAAAACCCACGGAACCGGACAAAACGGCGCCAGAAATGGGTATTCGAACGGCGGGCCGGCCCCGGGAGGGCCGTCCCCTCAGCTTGAACCCGGCCGTGCGGTCTGCCTCCGTGAGTTGCGCTGATCTGTGAGTGTTGGTGGGCCGGTTCTGGTGGATCAGGGGCCAGGATTCGGGGTTGGTGTTCGGGATTGACTCAGCGCTGATTCGGCCACTTCGGTGTGCCTTCAATTTGACGTGTCGTCCCGGGCGCCGACGCCGGCCTGCTCACCTGTTGGCCTGATTAGAAGCCTGTCCCTGCTCCTCGTTTGCGCGAGGGTGGGTGACCCGTCACAGATATGCCGTGGGTGGGTCCTCCAGGCCGGCGTCGACCCCTTGTTGGTTGACCCGAGCTCTGAAAGGAGAGCGCGAGCCAATGCCTACTGTGGCAGATTCCGTCGACGCTGTCGTCGGCGGTGACACGCATGTGGACACCACGAGTTTGTGTGTGGCGTCCCCGGTCGGTGCGGTGCTGGGCCAGATCACGATCGAGAACGACGAGGCCGGGTACGCCCAGGTGGTGACCTGGATCCTGCAGACCGTGCCGACCGAGCGGTTCCTGGTCGGGTTGGAGGGCACCCGCAGCTACGGCGCGGGGTTGTGCCGGGCGTTGGAAGCGGTCGGGATCCGGGTTGTCGAGGTGGAGCGGCCCTCCCGCGGGGAGCGGGGCCGCCGGGGCAAGTCCGACCCGGGGGACGCGTTGCTGGCTGCCCGCAAGGTGTTGGCGATGCCCGTGGACCGGGTGCCGGCGCCGCGGACCGGGGACGGGGTGCGGGAGGCGTTGCGGCTGTTGGTGGTGGACCGGGAGCAGATGACCACGCAGCGGACCCGGCTGCACAATCAGCTGCTGGCCGACCTGCTCACCGGCACCGCCGAGCATCAGGCGATGCGCCGCAAGGGTCTGACCACAACGGATCTGGGCAAGCTGGCCAAGGCCCGCGGCCGGGCCGGCCGGCCGATCGACGAGCAGGCCCGGCTGGTCGTGCTGCGCCGCGAGGCCGGTGAGATCGTGCGGCTGGACGAACAGATCCGGGAGAACGGCAAGAACCTCAAGACGATCATCACCCAGACCGCCCCGCAGCTGCTGGAGCAAATCGGGGTCGGTCCGGTGGTCGCCGCCCAGCTGATCGTGTCCTACAGCCATCACGGCCGCTGCCGTGACGAGGCCTCGTTCGCGGCGCTGGCCGGGGCCAGCCCGGTCCCGGCGTCCAGCGGCCGGATCGTCCGGCACCGGCTCAACCGGGGCGGGGACCGGCAACTGAACCGGGTCCTGCACATCATCGCGGTCACCCGCGCCCAACACGATCCCCGGACCCAGGCCTACATCCGGCGGCGTAGTGGCGACCTGAGCAGCAAGGAGATCCGCCGGATGCTCAAGCGGTACATCGCCCGGGAGATGTTCAAGCTCCTGCGCACCATCGACGCGCTGAACCCCAAGACCGCCGGCGGGACCACGCCGGCCGCATAAACCCACACACGGCTGATTCAAGCCCTTCCTCCGGCGGATCGAGGAAGGGCTGCTCAGCCATGCCCTGAAGCAGGCGCCCAACCCGCCGGGACACGGGAGGCCCCCCAAAACCCGGCCACCACGCGGCGGAAGCGGTGGGGGGCCTCCCGCGGCCCGGCGCACCATCGACAGCGGAGGAACGGGCACCGGAACCCGGCCACCGTCAACCAACCCGAACAAGATCAACAACAGGGGCTTGACAAACATAGAAGCGTCAAAGACCCACAGAACCGGACAAAACGGCGTCGAAATTGGGTCTTGGATCAGCGCAGGGTCCGGCCGGGCTGTGCAAGAGCGAGCATTTCGGGCACTTCGGTCGCCTGGGGGTTCGACTGAACGGCGGGCCGGCCCCGGCGGGGCCGTCCCCTCAGCTTGAACCCGGCCGTGCGGGCGCCGGTGTCTCCGCTGGCCGGCCTCCGTGAGTTGCGCTGATCCAAAACCCACGGAACCGGACAAAACGGCGGCGGAAATGGGCCTTTGGTAAGCGCAGGTCCCGGCCGGGTTGGGCAAGAGCGGGCATTTCGGGCACTTCGGTCGCCTGGGGGTTCGACTGATCAGCGCAGAGTCGGGAGGTGGGACGCCGTCGGCACGCGAGGCGCGGGCTGGGGCGGGCCGGGGCGGGAGCTACGGCACCACCGTCACCGGCCACTTGCCCGCCCGCACCAGCCGGACCCCGACGGAGCCGAGGATCCGGTGGCCGGCTGAGGTGGAGGCGCCGACCACGACGGCGTCGGCGAGCACCTTCTCGCAGACCCGTTTGATCTCGCTGTACGGGTCACCGGACGTCTCGATGAACCGGGCCCGCAGCCCGGCACGCCGCGCCGCCTCGCCGATCTGCGCCCGTAGCTCATCGGCGATCTGATGCTCCGCCTCGTTGAGCACCGGACCGGCCGACGGCACCAGCCCGACCATCGCCGACCCGGCGATCACGAACACCACCACCATTTCGGCGCCCTGCCGGCGGGCCAACCCGGCCGCGTAGGCGGCGGCGCGCAGCGATGTGGTCGAGCCGTCGACGGCGGCGACGATCACCCGGGGACCGTCGGTGCCGCGCTCGAACTCCTCCGCTCCGGTCACTCCCCCGCCTTTCGGCTCGCTCGGCAAGCCTCGCTCACACCGCCGCCCTTCCGGGACGCCTCGCAAGCTCGGCCCACCCGGACACAGCGCCGCCTCGCTCACCCCATGAGTGTGCTGTTTATCCTGATCACGTGCCAGAGAAGTCCGTCGAGGTGTTCGCCGACCCGCAGCCCGACATCCTCGGCGACCGCTACGAGGCGCTGACCGCTGGAGCTACCCGACGACGCCGAGGGCCCGGTGGTCGCCACCCTGGTCCGCCGCCCCGGCCGGCCGGCCCACGCACCAGCGGCCGTGCTGTACCTGCACGGCTTCTCCGACTACTTCCACCAGAACGAGCTGGCCGAGTTCCACGCCGCCCGCGGCGAGGACTTCTACGCGCTCGACCTGCGCAAGAACGGCCGCTCGCTGCTGCCCCACCAGACCCCGGCGCGGATGACCGACGTCTCCGACTACTACCCGGAACTCGATGCGGCGGTCGGCCACCATCGCGGCCGACGGGCACGAGCACATCTGGTGATCAACGCGCACTCCACCGGCGGGCTGATCGCGCGTGCTCTGGCTGCACGACCGCGCCCGCACCGGCACGGCGACCTGGACGCCGGTCACCGCGGTGGTGCTGAACAGCCCGTTCCTGGACGTGCCCGGCCACCTGGGCGATCCGCGCGTTGGCCCCCCGGCCGTTCGCCGTGCTCGCCAAGAACCGCCCGATGATGGTGCTGCCGTCGGCGGGCCCGAGCTACTACCAGATCAGCATCCACCGCAGCGAGCGCGGCGAATGGGATTTCGTCACCGGACTGGAAGCCGGTCACCGGCGGCGTCGTCCGCGCCGAATGGCTGGCCGCCGCGCAACGCGCCATCGCCACGCGCCCACGCCGGGCTCGGCCTGGACGTGCCCGATCCTGGTGCTGTGCTCGGACGCAGACGTCCGGGCCAGGCAATGGACCGACGATTTGTTTCGCGGGGATGCCGTGCTGGACTCCGACGCCCTCGCCCGCTGGTCGACCCGGCTGGGCACGCCATGTCACCTGCATCCGGATCGTCGACGGCATGCACGATCTGTTGTTGTCCAAACCGCCGGTGCGGGAGCGGGTTTTCGCCGAGATCGCGCGCTGGACCGACGCCTACGCCGGCGAGCCGGCGCCGCCGGCAAGCGACGGTCAGCTGAGCAGGCCGGCGATGATGATCAACGCCGGGAATGCACAGCAGGGTCGTCGTCGACACCAGTGTCCCGGGCCAGCGGCACCGACGTCTTGTACCGAACGGCGTAGACGAAGATGTTCTGCGCGGTCGGCAGCGCCGCGCACATCGTCGCGGCCAGCAGCGGCACCCCGGTCATGCCGAACACCCAGCGCGCCAGGGCGAACGCCACCATCGGCATCACCACCATCTTGAGCACGGTGACCGCGGCGACAGTCGGCGGCCCGGCCGCCGCGACCGGGCAGCGGTGCGCCGCGCAGCGAGATGCCGAACGCGATCAGCGCCCCGGGCACCGCCATCCCGGCGATCAGCGTCGAGCGGCGCGTTGATCACCTCAGGTATCGCGGTCCCGGTGGCCGCCAGCACGATGCCGAGGACCGACGCCAGGATCACCGGGTTCCGGACCGGCTGGATGAGCACCCGCCGCCAGGACGGCCGGTGGCCCGGATCTCCACCATGTCCAGCACCACGAACGCGATCGGCGCGAGCACCACCAGCTGGTACAGCATCACCGGCGCGACGAAGGCGGCGTCACCGAAAACGTAGACCGCCAGCGGGATCCCGAGGTTGCCGGCGTTGACGTAGCACGACGCCGAGCGCGCCGATCACCACGGTGCCGCCGGTCCGCTTCCACCACAGCCGGGCGACCAGCACGAAGATCCCGCCGGCCACCGTGGTGGCCAGGCAGGTCACCGCCAGCCCGCGGGACAGCACCGCCTGGATGGGCGCGCCGGCCAGGGTCTGCAGCAGCAGCGCCGGCGTGGCCACGAAGAACACCAGCGGGACAGCACCACCGGCGTGGACTCGGGCAGCAGCGACGTGCGGGCCAGCAGGTAGCCGACCAGCACCACCACGCCGATGGTGGTCAGCCCCTCCAGGACGGCGAGCACCGCGCAGCGCCGTCAGCCGACCAGTGCGACGGTGGCCCGGGCGATGGCCAGTTCCTCGTTGGTCGGCACCACCATCACCGTCACCGGCGAGCCGTCCGGCGAGATCACCCTGGGCTCGCGCGATCTCACCGCGTTGCGCTCGGGATCGACCGAGATGCCCAGCGGTTCCAGCCCGTCCAGAATCCGCGCCCGGACCACACGCGTCGTTCTCGCCGACGCCGGCGGTGAACGCGATGACGTCCACGCCGCCCAGCACCGCGAGGTAGGCGCCGACGTACTTGCGGACCCGGTGGCAGTAGACGTCCAGGGCCAGCGCCGCGTCTGCGGCGTCAGTCCGGACGCGATCAGCTTGTGCAGATCACGGAAGTCGTTCACCCCGGACAGTCCGAGCATGCCGGACCGCCGGTTGAGCAGGTGTCGACCTGCGTCGACGTCCATGCCGCCGTTGCGCAGCAGGTGGAACACCACGCCGGGATCGATGTCGCCGCTGCGGGTGCCCATCACCAGGCCCTCCAGCGGGGTCAGGCCCATCGACGTCTCGACCGCCGCGCCGCCGCGCACCGCGGACGCCGACGCGCCGTTGCCCAGGTGCAGCACGATCTGCTTGAGCTCGGCCAGGTCCCGGCCGAGCACCCGCGGCACCTGCTCGGAGACGTACTGGTGCGACGTGCCGTGGAACCCGTACCGGCGGATCTGGTGCTCGGCGGCGACCGCCCGGTCGATCGCGTAGGTCGCGGCGGCCGCCGGCAGATCGCGGAAGAACGCGGTGTCGAAGACCGCCACCTGCGGGATGCCCGGGAAGGCCGACCATCGCCTGCTCGATGCCGGTGGCGTTGGCCGGATTGTGCAGCGGCGCCAGCACGCGACAGTTCGCGGATCTGCTGCAGCACCGTCGTCGATCGACGACGATCGGGTCGCCGAACAGCGGACCCGCCGTGCACCACCCGGTGCCCGACCGCGACCAGCGCGGACCTCGGACAGCGGCTGGCCGGCGTCGGCGAACAGCTGCCGCATGACGGTCAGCGCCGCGCCGTGGTCGGCGATCGCGCCCGGCGAAGCTCGACGGTCTCGCCGCGCGGCCTTGTGGGTGGCCGGCGCCCGTCGCCGCCGATCCGCTCGATCAGCCCGGTGGCCACCGCCTGCCCGTCGCCGGGTCGACCAGCTGGTACTTCATCGACGACGAGCCCGGAATTGATCACCAGCACGGAATTCGTCATGACGCCGCACCGTCCGCGGTCGCCGCCCTGCGCCTGGATCGCGGTGATCGCGACGGTGTTCACGATGTCGGCGACCAGCGCGCCGCGGGACAGGTCGTTGACCGGCTTGTTCAGGCCCTGCAGCACCGGCCCGATGGCGACCGCGTTCGCGCTGCGCTGCACCGCCTTGTAGGTGTTGTTGCCGGTGTTCAGGTCCGGGAAGATCAGCACCGTGGCCCGGCCGGCCACCAGCGAATCCGGCAGTTTGGTCGACGGCGACCGTCGGGATCGACCGCGGCGTCGTACTGGATCGGCCCCTCCACCAGCAGATCCGGCCGCAGTTGGTGCACCAGATCTCGGTTGCGGCCCGGACCTTGTCCACGTCCGCGCCGGAGCCCGAGGTGCCGGTGGAGTACGACAGCATCGCCACCCGCGGGTTCGATGCCGAACTGCGCGGCGGTCTCGCGCCGACGAGATCGCGATGTCGGCCAGCTGCGCCGCGGTCGGGTCGGGATTGACCGCGCAGTCGCCGTAGACCAGCACCCGGTCGGCCAGGCACATCAGGAAGACGCTGGACACGATCTTGGTGCCCGGGCGCCGTCTTGATGATCTCGAAGGACGGCCGGATGGTGTGCGCCGTGGTGTGCACCGCGCCGCTGACCATGCCGTCGGCCATCCCCAGGTGCACCATCATGGTGCCGAAATACGAGACGTCCGTGACGGTCTCGGTGGCGACCTGCGACGGTCATGCCCTTGTGCGCGCGGAGCCGGGCGTACTCCTGCGGCGAACGTCGCCGACCAGTTCGCGGGTCGTTCGGCGACACGATCGTCGCCGCGGAGATGTCCGACCCCGAGCGCGCCGCGCCTTCGCCCGGATGATCCGTCTCGTCGCCGAGCAGGGTCAGGTCGGCGACGTCCAGCCGCAGCAGGATCGCCGCCGCCCGCAGGATGCGCTCGTCCTCGCCCTCCGGCAGCACCACGTGCCGGCGATCCGCCCGGGCCCGCTCGATCAGCCGGTACTGGAACATCATCGGCGTCACCACGTTCGGATTCGGCGACGTCGATCGCGGCCAGCAGCGCGTCGCGTGTCCACCGCTTCGGCGAAGGCCCGCAGCGCCGTCTCCAGCTTCACCGGTGGAGTCCGCGGTCAGCCGGCCGCGCACCCGGCCAGCGTGGTCGCCGTCTCGAAGGTGCCGCCGGCGCGTCACCAGGATCGGCAGGTCCTGCTGGACGCCGTCGATCAGCTGCTGCGATCGACTCCGGCGGCGTGTAGCCGCCGGTCAGCACGATCGACGCCAGGTTCGGGAAGGTCGCCGACTGATGCGCCAGGATCAACGCGGGCAGCACGTCCGACCGGTCGCCCGGCGCGATGACGGTGTAGTCCTCGGCCGCAGCCGGGTCGAGCACGTTCGGCAGGGACATCGCCGCCACCACGAAGCCCATCGACTCCCGGCCGCAGCAGCTCGGGATCGCCCCGCAACAGCGTCGGCGCCGCAGGCCTCGCTGCAGGTCCGCGACGCGTCGGTGCGCACCAGCAGCGGGATCTCCGGGATCGCCCCGACCGCCAGCCCGGTGCTGCGCCAGCAGCGCCCGGACCTCCTCAGATCGCGTCCGGGATCGACCCGGTTGGCGATCGCCGCCACCGGATGGGCGTGCCAGGCCGACGAGTTCGGACCTGGCCAGCTCGACGGTGGCCGGCGATGACTGCCGGGGTCCGGCCGCGGCCGTGCACGACCAGCACCACCGGTGAGCCGAGGTTGGCGGCGATCTGGGCGTTGCGTGGCCCACTCGTTGCCGGTGGTCACGTCGGTGTAGTCGCTGCCGACCACCACGACCGCGTCGTACTTGCGCGCTGAGCACACCGAACCGGTCGACGATCCGGGACAGCGCGCCGTCCGGGTCGGCGTGCCACTGCGCGTAGGTGACGCCGACCGCCTCGTCGTAGGACTGCCGGACGCCGGGATGGGCGACCAGCAACTCGACCACCGAATCGCGCTCCGGCTCGGCGTCGATGATCGGCCGGAACACCCCGACCCGGCCGACCCGGCGGCTCAGCAGGTCGACCAGTCCCAGGGCCACCGCCGACTTTCCGGACAGGCCCTCGGGCGAGGTGATGTACACGCTGCGCGACATGGGCCAAGGCTATCCGGGCCGGTCACTGCCCTTGCTCGTCGAGCCGTCACCTCACCGAGACGAATTCATCGCCCGTTGACATTCGGCCCGCACCGGTCCTACGCTGGTCGTCGACGAGAAACTCATCGTTCGTTGAAATCTCTGCGAGGAGGCGCCATGTCCGACGCGATCACCGTCACCGACCTGGTCGTGCGACGCGGAAAGGCAACCGTGCTCAAGGCCTGACCTGCCGGGTCCGCGGCCGGTCGGATCACCGGCCTGCTCGGCCCGTCGGGCTCGGGCAAGACCACGCTGATCCGCGCGATCGTCGGGGTGCAGGTGGTGCGGTCCGGCACCGTCACCGTGCTCGGCGAGCCCGCCGGGTCCGCGCGCTGCTGCGCGACCGGATCGGCTACGTCACCCAGGCACCGTCGATCTACCCGACCTGACCGTGCTGGAGAACGCGCAGTACTTCGCCGCGATCGCCGGCGCCGGCGCCGCGGCCGCCGCGCGGGCGCAGTCGAGCAGGTCGGCCTGGCCGCCGCGGCCGGCCAGCTGGTCGGCAACCTCTCCGGCGGGCAGCGGTCCCGGGCGTCGCTGGCCTGCGCGATCGTCGGCGATCCGCCGGTGCTGGTGCTCGACGAGCCGACCGTCGGTCAGGACCCGGTGCTGCGCGAGGAGCTGTGGGACGTCTTCCGGCAGCGCGCGCGCGCCGGGGCGACCGTGCTGGTGTCCTCGCACGTGATGGACGAGGCGAACCGTGCGACTCGCTGCTGCTGATCCGCGACGGCGCCCTGCTCGCCGACGACACCCCGGCGGCGATCAAGCGGCACGCGCGGCACCGACGACATGGACCGCGCGTTCCTGCACCTGATCCGACGGAAGCGAGCATGTCATGGCGATCAGTCGAAGCACCAGCGATCCTCGGCCGCCACCACCACCCGCATCCTGCGCCAGCTGCGGCACGACCCGCGCACCATCGGGCTGCTGCTCGTCGTCCCGGTCGTGCTGATGGGCCTGGTCTACGCCATGTTCGACGGCTCCGCCGACGGTCAGCCAGATCCTGCTGATCATGCTCGGCATCTTCCCGTTCGTGATCATGTTCCTGATCACCAGCATCGCCATGCTGCGGGAGCGCACCTCGGGCACGCTCGAGCGGCTGATGACCACCCGGACCGGCAAGGGCGACCTGCTGTTCGGCTACGGCATCGCGTTCGGCGCGGCCGCGGCCGTCCAGGCGGTCGTCGCCTCGGCCTGCGCGTACTGGCTGTACGGGATGACGACGGCCGGGTCGGCGGGCCTGGTCGTGCTGATCGCGGTGCTGACCGCGCTGCTCGGCGTCGGTCTGGGCCTGGCCTGTTCGGCGTTGGCCCGCACCGAGTTCCAGGCCGTGCAGATGCTGCCGGTGGTGGTGATCCCGCAGATCCTGCTGTGCGGGCTGTTCGTCCCGCGCGATGCAGATGGCCGGCTGGCTGTCAGGCGCTCTCGCGACGTCATGCCGCTGAGCTACGCCGTCGAGGCGCTGCAGCAGGTCGGCGCGAACGCCGAACCCACCTCGACGTTCTGGATCGACCTGGTCGTCGTCGGCGGGTGTGTGATCCTGGGGCTGATCCTGGCGGCGGCCACCCTGCGCCGACGCACCGCCTGACCCCAGAGCCGGATGCGGCCCGCACCGCGAGTCACCCTGGACGACGAGCGGCCGGGGCCGCGCGCCGCAGGCGGTCGACCGGTCGATCCGGGCGTCGACCCGCCGGACCGGTCGCCGTCCCGGCAATCCGGACACCCGGCAGGCCATCCTGGACGCCGCCCGCGCCGCCTTCGCCGCACGTCCGGCTTCGACGGGGCGTCGATCCGCCGGATCGCCGCCGACGGCCGGCGTCGACCCGGCCCTGGTGCACCACTATTTCGGCACCAAGGACGAGCTGTTCCTGGCCACAATCGAGATACCCGTCGACATGCCGGCGATGCTCGGCAGGATCGGCGCGACAGGGCGCCGACGGCATCGGTCCCCGGCTGGTCACGCATGATCCTTTCGGTCTGGGAGTCGCCGGTGGGCGCCGGCCTGGCCGGCTGGCTGCGGACCGCCCTGCCCGACCAGGCCGGGCCGGATGCTCCGGGAGTTCGTGGTCGGCAAGGTGGCCGGACCTTTCGCCGCGTCGCTGGGCATCCCGGAACCGGAGCGGAACTGCGGGCCGGGCTGGTGATGACCCAGGTCATCGGGCTGATCGTCGGCCGCTACCTCTTGCACTGGAGCCGGTGGTGTCGATGTCCCGGGCCCAGTTGTCGCGTCGGTGGGTGAGACCATTCAGCGCTACCTGACCGGTCCGCTGCCGCCGGACGCGACCCGCCGCCGCCGTCCCTTCTCGGCGGACCGGGATGAGCGAGGCTTGCCGAGCGAACGATCAACACCCTCGGGTCGACGCCCGTCGCCTGATCCGGCGTCGACCCGGCGGGGTCGAGGTGCCCCCCCGAGCCGGACAGGCCATAGATTCACCACGGAGCACCTGGACCAGGCCGGCCGACCCCCGGGACGGAGTCGACATGAGCAAGTTTCACCACAGTGCGGAGGTTCGGCAGGCGTGGGACCTGCGGAACCTCCGCAGGTCCCAGGTGGGGCGCCGGGCCGAAAGGGGTCCGGAATGAGCGCCGCCGCAATCGACCCAGCGTCCGCAACGAAGCCGGTGCCCCGCAGCCGGATCGTCGCCTGGGGGCTGTGGGACTGGGGATCGGCCGCGTTCAACGCGGTCATCCTCACCTTCGTCTTCTCGGTCTACCTGACCGACGCGGTCGGCGACGACCTGCCGGGCGCCATCTCCGCGAACACCTGGCTCAGCTGGTCGCTGGGCATCGCCGGCTTCTTCATCGCCGTGCTGGCGCCGGTCACCGGCCAGCGGGCCGACGCCGGCGGCCGCCGCAAGCTGTCGCTGGGCGTCTGGACCGGGCTCACCGTGCTGTCGATGGCTCGGCCTGTTCTTCGTCAAGAACGACTACCACTACCTGTGGCTCGGGCTGGTGCTGCTCGGCCTCGGATCGATCTTCTTCGAGTTCGCCGTCCGTGTCCTACAACGCGATGCTGCACCAGGTTTCGACGCCGGCGAACATCGGCCGGGTCTCCGCGTTCGGCTGGTCGATGGGCTACTTCGGCGGCATCGTGCTGCTGCTGATCTGCTATGTCGGTTTCATCGCACCCGACGTCGGCTGGTTCGGGGTGACCTCCGAGGACGGCCTGAACATCCGGATGGTGGCGCTGTTCGCGGCCGCCTGGTTCGCGATCTTCGGCGATCCCGGTGCTGCTCGCGGTGCCCGAGATGCCGAGGCGCGCCCGCCGCCGAAGCGGGTCGGGTTCTTCGCGTCCTACCGGGTGCTGTTCCGCGACCTGCGCGAGCTGTACCGGACGCAGCCCGCACACCGTGTACTTCCTCGGCGCCAGCGCCCTGTTCCGGGACGGCCTGGCCGGGGTCTTCACCTTCGGCGCCGTGCTGGCCGTCACCGTCTACGGGATCAACTCGCGCCGACGTGCTGATCTTCGGGGTGGCGGCCAACGTGGTCGTCCGCGATCGGGCGCGCTGACCGCCGGCCGGTTCGACGACCGGCTCGGCCCCAAGACCGTCATCGTCGTCTCGCTCGTCCGGCATGCTGGTCGCCGGCGGCATCCTGCTGTTCGTGTCCGGGCCCGACGATGTTCTGGATCTTCGGACTGCTCCTGTGCCTGTTCGTCGGGCCGGCGCAGTCCTCGTCCCGGACCTTCCTGGCCCGGCTCGCCCCGCTCGGGCGGGAGGGTCAGCTGTTCGGCCTCTACGCGACGACCGGCCGGGCGGTGTCGTTCCTGGCGCCGACGCTGTTCGGCTTCTTCACCTTCCTCTTCGGCACCGACCGCGCCGGCATCGTCGGCATCCTGCTGGTGCTCGGCGCCGGCCTGCTCGCATTGCTGCCGGTGCACGCACCCGCGACGGCCGCGGCGCCCCGACCCGGCTGACCGTTCCCCGAGGCGTCGTGGCCGAATGATGGTACGACGACACCGTCGAGCCGGCCAGGCCGCCGCTGCTGCTGCGCCTTTCGCTTTTGTCGTTACCGGCCTGCCGTCCCCACCGCCGACCAATGGCTACCACGTCGGCGCACAGCGGCCTTGGGGCCCGCCACCAGGCTCGCCGCGGGCACATCGTCGACCACCACCGCCCCGGCAGCGACAACCGCATCGCGACCGATGCGAACCCCGGGCAGGATCGTCGCGCCGGCGCCGATCCAGACGTTGTCAGCCACATCGATCGGTGCTCCGGTGAGGAACCGGCTCCGCTCCGGCGGGTCGACCGGATGGCCGACGGTGATGAAGGTGGCCTTGGGGACCAACCATGACGCCCGCCCCCAACCGGATACCGGCATAGTCCAGAAACGTGCAGCCCTGGTTGATGAACACCCGCTCGGCCAGCTCCAGACGCAGGCCATGGTCGGTGTAAAAGGGCGGGTAGATGGTGACCCCTGGCGGCAGCGGACGGCCCAATATCTGTTCGAGCATGCGGCCTTGCCTGCTTCATCCTCGAACGGCAGGACATTCAGCCGCGAGGTCAGTTCGGCGACGTGCAGCACCCGCTCGCTCATCAAGGTGAACTCGGCTCCGAAAACCCGCTCACCCTTGGCCAGGAACTCGGGGTCGTGGATACGCATCAATCGGTCGCTCGTCATCCACACCATTCTCGGGCCTGGGCACCACCCCCGAGCGTGCGGGCGCCGGTCGACACCCGCCAGCCCGCCTACCATTCGCCCCATGAGCGCGGCTTGCCGAGCGAACCAATGACACAGACGCGGCTTGCCGAGCGAACCAATGACACAGAAGGCGGCAGCCATGGGCGAGTGGTGGCAGGACAACATCATCGAGCCGGACAAGCTCCCGTTGCTGCTGTGCTTCGCCGCGTTCATCGTCACGTTCCTGTCGACCCGGCTGATCACCCGGCTGATCCGCGCCGGTATCGGTCCGTTCCGCAACAACGTGTCGTCCAGCGGCGTGCATGTCCATCACGCGGTGCCCGGCATCATCCTGCTCATCCTGGGCACGATCATGGCCCTGCGGTCGCCGGATTCGCCGTGGATCGAGATCGCCGGAATCCTGGCCGGCATCGGGATGTCGTTGCTGCTGGACGAGTTCGCACTGATCCTGCACCTGCAGGACGTGTACTGGTCGAACGAGGGCCGGGTCTCCGTGGAGATGATCGGCCTGGTGACCGCCGTCTTCGGCTTCGTGCTGCTCGGGTTCAGCCCGCTGGGCGTGGACGAGCTGACGGTCGGCGACATCGAGGTCCGGATCACCCTGCTGACCGCCGTCGTCATCCATTTCCTGCTCCTACTGGTCTGCGTGTTGAAGGGCAAATACCGGTCGGCGCTGGTCGGCTGCTTCATGGCCCCGGTGGCCTGGTGGGCGGCCCTGCGGTTGGCCCGGCCGAACTCGCGGTGGGGCCGGCGGTACCGGGGCCGCAAACTCGAACGGGCCAGGCGGCGGGAGAACAAGTTCCAGGCCAAGTGGGATCCCCGGTGGCGGTGGCTCAGCGACGCGATCGCGGGCGCACCGTCGATGCCGGACCCGCCACCCGACCCGGCACCAGCAACGGAACCAGCGGCAGTGCCGGACCCGGCGGCCGGTGAGCCATCGAAACCGCCGGTGGCCGGGCCCACTTCGGGCTGATCGTCAGCTGGGCAGCCCGGGGGCGCGCCGGCCGACGAGTTCGTCGCGGACGGCAGCCAGGAACCGGCGAACCCGCTCCGGGTCGGGCGGCGCCCCACCCGCCCGCGCCCGCAATGCCTGCTCGATCACGCCCCGGTCCGCCAGGCCGTCCGCCCCGAGTACCGCGTGGCCGGCAGCCGGTTTGGACAGCCACTGCCCCGTCCGCGACCGGCGCCACGCCCGGCAGGCGTTGAGCACGGCATCGTCGGCGAGCGGCACGGGTGAGGCCAGGTGCCAGTCCAACGAGTTGACCAGCAGCCCGGCCAGCACGTCGTCCGGCGGGGAGCCGAGCACCTGGGCCGCCGGCGGACCGACGACCGCAACCCCGTTCCCGGCCAGGATGCCGCGGTCGATCGCGTACCAGAACGAGCCGTCGGCCGCCGGCCGGTCGGCGGGGTCGAATGTCGCCCGGAACGCCATCCGGGCGCCGGTGTTGAGCTCGACCTCGAATCCCGGTGCGGCGTCGCCGGCCGCCGCAACCTCGGCCCGGTAGACGACCAGTTCCAGCCCGCGCGCCGGGCACGGCAGGCTCTCCTGCCGGAGCGCGGCCACGAGTCGGGACTTGATGCCAGCCGGCAGCGCTGTCCGCGCCACCACCGCGACGTCGATGTCACTGCGGCCGGTCCGGTAGCCGTCCAGGGCCAGCGACCCGCCGGCATACACCCCGACGAGATCCGGGCCGAGCAGGTCGACGCACCGCCTGGCCAGCTCCGTGAGGTAGTCCTCGACCGCGGGATCGTCCGGCATGCGCTCATCCTGCCCGGCGCGGTTGGCAAGATGATCGGCCATGAGCCCGGAGCCGACCCTGCCGGCGCCCGCGGGCCGGTTTGCCCCCAGCCCGTCCGGTGACCTGCACGTGGGCAACCTCCGCACCGCGCTGCTGGCCTGGCTGTTCGCCCGGTCCACCGGACGCGGCGTTCCTGGTCCGGATGGAGGACCTGGATCGGGTGCGGCCGGGCGCCGCGCAGCGGCAGCTCGCCGATCTGGCCGCGATCGGGCTCGACTGGGACGGCCCGGTGGTGCGCCAGTCGGAGCGGACCGCGCGCTACGACGCGGCCGATCGCACCGGCTGACCGCGCGGGGCCTGACCTACGAGTGCTTCTGCACCCGCCGGGAGATCCGGGAGGCCGCGTCGGCGCCGCACCCGGATCCCGCGTTCCCGCAGCGGCCCGGCGCCGACGGCGCCTACCCGGGTACCTGCCGGGCGCTGACGCACGCGCAGATCGCGCAGCGCCGGGCGGCGGGCCGGCCGAGCGCGCTGCGGCTGCGGGCCGGGGTCGACCGGTGGACGGTGCACGACGCTGCTGGCCGGCCCGTTCACCGGCGTCGGTCGACGATCTGGTGCTGCGGCGCAACGACGGCGTGGCCGCCTACAACCTGGCGGTCGTGGTGGACGACGCCGCGCAGGGCATCGACCAGGTGGTCCGCGGCGACGACCTGCTGACCTCCGCGCCGCGCCAGGCCCACCTCGGCGTCGCTGCTCGGGTCTGCCGCCGGTCGCACTACGCCCACGTGCCGCTGGCCCTCAACGAGCACCGGCAACGGCTGGCCAAACGGGACGGCGCGGTCACCCTGGCCGATCTCGCCGGGGTCGGGAGTCGATCCGCGGCACAGGTGCTTGCACTGCTGGCCGACCTCGCTGGGGCTGGCCGCGCCGGGCGAGCGGGTCACTCCGGCGCAGCTGCTCCCCCGGTTCGACCCGGCCGTTCTGCCCCGCGAGCCATGGATCGTCGGCCCCGACCGACTGACCGGCTGACCGCGCCGGCCGACGGTTAGCGCAACGGATCAGGGCTGGCCGGATGCGTGTTCCGGAGCCCGGCGACGAGCAGTCCGACCAGCCGCGCGCGTCGTAGCGCGGGTCGTTGTCCGCGCCGATGCAGAGGTTGCCGACGCCGCGCATGAGCTCGTAGGCCTCCACGTCGGAGCGGATCTCGCCGGCGGCGGCCGCCGCGTCGAGCAGCTGGGCGCACACGGGCACGAGCCGGTCGAGGAAGTAGGCGTGCAGGGTGTCGAAGCCGGCGCTGTCCGACTGCAGCGCGGCGGCGAGTCCGTGCTTGGTGACCAGGAAGTCGACGAAGAGGTCGATCCAGCGCGCCAGCGCGGCGTGCGGGGTCGCGCTGGTCGCCAGCAGGGCCGGACCGGCCTCGGCGCAGGCCTCGACCTGGTGCCGGTAGACGGCGATGATGAGGTCCGCCCGCGTCGGGAAGTGGCGGTAGATCGTGCCCATCCCGACGCCCGCCCTGGCCGCGATGTCGCGCACCGGCGCCTCGACGCCCGAGGTGACGAACACCGCGGCGGCGGCGTCGAGCAGGGCCTGCTCGTTGCGCCGGGCGTCGGCCCGCTTCCGCGGAGCCGCCCGCCTCGCGACCGCCCGTCGCTATCGTTCACCGCGTCGCTCCCGTCGCTTCTGGCTGAAACCGGAACAACGTTCCGTATGTGAACGGAGCAGTGTTCCGTTTGCCATGATGCCAGAGCACCGGGCTCGCACGCAGCCGCACCGACGGGCTGGTCGACCGGCCCATGTCACGAATGACGCACCCCGCCGCCAGCTTCGGGATCATGACCGCCCCCATCGCAGGTCGACTACCACGACGTCCTGCGGGTCTGGCGCGAGGCCGACACGATCCCGGAGATCGAGCACGCGTGGCTGTTCGACCACCTCATGCCGATCGGCGGCGACCCGGACGGGCCGACCTACGAAGGCTGGACGCTGCTCTCGGCCCTCGCCGCACAGACCCGACGGCTGCGCCTCGGCCTGCTCGTGACCAGCAACCGCTTCCGGCCGCCCGCGATGCTGGCCAAGATCGCCACGACCGTCGACGTCGTCTCCGGCGGACGGCTCGACTTCGGCATCGGCGCGGGCTCGCGACCCAGCCACCCGCTGGCCCGGCGCGAGTACGACGCACACGGCCTGCCCTTCCACGACACCGTCGAGGCGGGGATCGCCATGCTGAAGGATCTTCCCAGAGGGCCACGGCCCCTTGCCGTCGGTCGTTGTCCAGTCGCTCGGATACGCGACGGAGTAGCCGTACCACGCGGAGACATACGTCGCCGTCAGCTCTGGCATCGCGTCAGATCGGCTTGACGTGGCGGCGGCGCTCATCGAGGCGACGGACGTCGGAACGGCTGACGATGGATTCGACGTACACGCGGTCGCCAGGGGGGGATCTTCTCCGGCGCGTAATTGGCGAAGTGGTTGTACTGGCCGAACATCGGCCCGACCCCGCCCATCTGGAACATGGTCCATTCGCAGCGCGCGGTAGCGGGCATCGCCGGATTTTCGGCAGCAGGGCGGAGCCGCATCTTCTCCGCCAGGTAGATCAGGATCGCCGCGCTCTCGAACAGGGTGAAGGATTTGCCCTCCGGCCCCTTCGGGGTCGACGATCGCGGGGATGCGGTGGTTCGGGGTGATGGCGAGGAATTCCGGGCGGAACTGGTCGCCCTTGCCGATATTCACCGGCACGACCGCGTAGGGCAGGCCAAGTTCCTCGAGCATGATGTGGACCTTGTGGCCGTTCGGCGTCGGCCAGGTCCAGACCTCTATCGGTTTGCGCGCCTCCGGCGCGGCTCCTGGTCTGCGCGGCTCCGGCGCGCGTGTGGGCATGCCATGGCGTGTCTCCTCTCCCGCCTGGCCGCAGCATGTGCCGGGGTTCGGGCCCGGTACAACCGCCGTCGGCGGACCGGGAGCAAATCCGCTGCCGACCCGCAATGTTCTTGCTTGTTGTGCGGTGCAGCACAGTAATGTGCGCCACCGGCGCGCATGATGGCCGGACGGAGCCGGAGAGGCCCACATGTCCGCATCACGTTCTCCCTGCCACTTCCCCTGCCGATGCCGGCCATTCCGGCCGGCGCGATGTTTTCCGCCCTGATGGCGATCCAGGTGAAGAATTTGGAAGCCCTGGCCGCGGCGCAGAAGGCCGCCATGGAGGGCATGAGCACCCTGGCAAAGCAGCAGCAGGCGATGCTGACCGCCCAGCTCCAGGGCGCCGCCAGCCTGCCAGCTACCCTGTCGATGGACACGGACCCGCGCGACGCGGTCGCCAAGCCCTTCGATTCGATCAAGAGCGCCATCCTCGACGGCCAGGCGCAGAGCAACCTGCTGAACGAGTTGGCGGCGCAGGCCGGCGCCGGCGTCGCCAGCATCCTGCAGAACCGCTTCCTCGCCTCGCTCGACGAGATGAAGGCGGCGCTGCTGCTGGCGGCCTAGCCCGCTAAGGCCTGACGCCGGCGCGGCGGGTCCTGCCCGCCGCCCAACCTCCCCGCCCCTCAACCAACGGAGATGTCGCCATGCGGTGCCGGACCCTTTCGCGTGCCCTGCTGCCGGCCCTGGCGCTCGCCTGTCTCCCTGGCTGGCGCGGCGCGCGCGGCCGACCGGCTCGGCAGCCTGCCGATCGACCCGGCGCAGATCTCGGTCTCCGGCATCTCCTCCGGCGCCTTCATGGCGAACCAGCTGCACGTGGCGCATTCCGCCAGCCTGATGGGCGCCGGCCTGGTCGCCGGCGGCCTCTATGGCTGCGCGGTCTTCGATGCGACCGAGGCCGGGGTGCAGCCGATGGCCAGCCTCGCCCTCGGCCCCTGCATGACGGCGCCGAGCCTGCTGCAGCCGGCCGCGACCTATGCCGAGCGCATGCGCGAATTCGCCGCGCTAGGCTGGATCGACCCGGTCGAGAATCTCGGCCGCAGCCGGCTCTATGCCTTCACCGGCAGGTCCGATGCGGTGGTGAACCCGGAGACGGTGCGGCGCGCCGTCGCGGTCTACGGCCTGCTCGGCCTGCCGACGGTCGCCACCAGCTTCAGCAACGGGGCGGTGAATGCCGGGCATTCCTGGGTGACGCAGGCCTACGGCGTCGCCTGCGCCGACAACAAGACGCCCTACATCAACGACTGCCACTACGACCAGGCGCGCTTCGTGCTGGAGACGCATCTACGGCAAGCTGGCCCCGGCGGCGGCGAAGCCTGCCGGCCGCTTCGTCAGCCTTCGACCAGAAGGAGTTCACCCCGGACGGCAACGGGCCGCGGCACGGGCTGTGGGATACCGGCATGCTCTATGTCCCGGCGGCCTGCGAGGCGGCGGCCGCCGCGCCCTGCCGGCTGCATGTGGTGCTGCATGGCTGCAAGCAGTCGGAGCAGGCGCTGGGCGACCGGTTCTACCGCCATGTCGGCGTCAACGAATGGGCCGACACCAACCGGATCGTGGTGCTCTACCCGCAGGCGCGGACGGTCAGCACCACCGCCTTCAACCCGCCCTCCTTCACCGATGGCAGCAACATCAACCCGGAAGGCTGCTGGAACTGGTGGGGCTATGGCTACGACAAGCGCTACCTGTTCAAGGACGGCGTCCAGGTGAGCGCGATCTGGGCGATGGTCCAGCGGGTGGCCGGGCTGAGGAACTAGCCCGGCACCCGGCGCCGCCCGGCGCGGGGCCGGTCTCGCCATCGCGCTCCGCCTTGGCCCGGCGGCGCCATTCCCAGGGCGGCATCCGCTCCGCCTCGGGCAGCGCCCAGAGGCCGCGGCGGGCGGCACGGGCCTCGGCCTCCAGCACCGGCAGCTGGGGTCGTGGTTGTAGCGGTCGTAGACCCAGGCGGCGCCGCGGCGGACCATCTCGGCATTCACGTCGCGGCCGCCGGCATAGACATGGCCGACGATGCGGCCGTAGCGGTCGGTGTCCTCGACCACCACGCGGACCCGGCGCTGGAAGGCGAGGTCGGCCAGCGCCTCCCGCGCCCGGCTGCCATAGGGCTGGCGGCGCTCGGGCGTGTCGATCTCCGCCAGCCGGACCTTGGTCTGGCGGTGGTCGGGCGTCAGCAGGGTGAGGGTGTCGCCATCGGTGATGCCGACGACCTGGCCGGTGAGCTCGGTCGCCGCGAGCGCGGGCAGGACATGCGGCAGGCAAGCAGGGCGAGGGTGAAGGCCGGCAGGCGTCGCACGCGCGAAACTCCAAAGTGGCAAGCCTAACCAATATGCCACTTCGGAGTTCGAAGGCTAAGCTTTCAGGCGTTGCCGTTCAGATAGGCCATCGCCGCCTGCACGCCGCCCGCCTTGTGCGGCACCCCGGCCGCGCCGAGGCCCATCTCCACCCCGCCCAGCGTGCCGACCAGCTGCAGCGGGCCGAAATCGCCGAGATGGCCGATCCGGAACACCCGGTCGTTCAGCCGGCCGAGCCCGTTGCCGAGGCTCATGTTGAACTTGCTCGAGGATGGTCGCGCGCAGCGCATTGGCGCTGTGGCCCTCCGGCAGCCGCACCGCGGTCAGCACCGAGGAATACTCGCCGCGGCTCCTCGACCTGGACCTCGAGGCCCCAGGCGCGCACCGCGCGGCGGGTCGCCTCGGCGAAGCGGTCGTGCCGGGCGAAGACGTTGTCGAGGCCTTCCTCCATCAGCATGTCGACCGCGGCATCCAGCCCGTAGAGCAGGTTGGTCGCCGGCGTGTAGGGGAAGAAGCCGGGGCATTCGCCGCCAGCATCGGCCGCCAGTCCCAGTAGCTGCGCGGCATCTTCGCGCGCCTCGGCCGCCTTCAGCGCCTTCGCGCAGATCGCGTTGAAGGACAGGCCGGGCGGCAGCATCAGCCCCTTCTGGCTGCCGGCGATGGTGACGTCGACGCCCCATTCGTCATGCCGGTAGTCGATCGAGGCGAGCGCCGCTGATGGTGTCGACCAGCAGCAGCGCCGGATGGCCGGCGGCGTCGATCGCGCTGCCGCACCGCGGCGATGCGGGAGGTCGCGCCGGTGCTGGTCTCGTTGTGCACCACGCAGACCGCCTTGATGCCGTGCGCCTTGTCCGCGCGCAGCGCCGCCTCGATCGCCGGCGACATCGGCGCCGCGGCGCCAGTCGGTCTCGGATCAGCTCGGGCTTGCAGGCCGAGCCGCTCGGCCATCTCCTGCCAGAGATGCGCGAACCAGCCGGTCTCGCACATCAGCACGCGGTCGCCGGGCGAGAGGGTATTGGCCAGCGCCGCTTCCCAGGCGCCGGTGCCGGAGGCCGGGATAGATCGACCACCGGCTGGCTCGGTCTTGAAGACGCGCGCGCAGCTTCTCCAGCAGCTGCTTGCCGAACTTGCCGAAATCCGGGCCGCGATGGTCCATGGTCGGGTTGTCCATCGCGCGCAGCACGCGGTCCGGCATGTTGGTCGGCCCGGGGATCTGCAGGAAATGCCGGCCGGAGGTCGGCTTGGACTGGTAATAGGCCATGGGTCGTCTCCCTCGTGTCGGGGCGCTTATGCCGCCGCATCCATCCCTAGGCGCCAATGAGAAGCCCTTCTTGGATTGATGAGCATTATAGATCGGACAGCGGGTTGCTCCACGGCTAGCTTGCCGCCATCCAAGGCGGGACGGCGGCAGAGGAGGCGACACATGGCCGAGGCGATCATCCTCCGCGAGCATGGCGGCCCGGACATGCTGCGCCCCGAGGCCATCGAGGTCGGCGATCCCGGCCCTGGCGAGCTCCGCATCCGGCAGACCGCGATCGGGGTCAATTTCCACGACTGCTACGTCCGCTCCGGCCTCTACCGCACCCTGCCGCTGCCCGGCGTGCCCGGGATCGAGGCGGCGGGGGTGGTCGAGGCGGTCGGCCCCGGCGTCAGCGGCTTCGCCGCCGGCGACCGCATCGGCTATGTCACCGCCGGCTATGGCGCCTATGCCTCGCACCGGCTGCTGCCGGCGGCGCTCGCCTTGCGGCTGCCCGACGGCGATGAGCGACCGGCTTGCCGCCAGCGCTGCTGCTCAAGGGGCTGACGGCGGAGATGCTGCTGCGCCAGGTGCATCGCGTGGAGGCCGGCCAGACCCTGCTGGTGCAGGCCGCGGCCGGCGGCGTCGGCCGGCTGCTCTGCCAATGGGCGGCGCATCTCGGCGCGACGGTGATCGGCACGGTGGGCTCGGCGGCCAAGGCGGAGATCGCCCGCGCCGCCGGCTGCCGACCACGTGATCCTGTACCGGGAGGAGGATTTCGTCGCCCGGGTGAAGGCGATCACCGACGGCCGCGGCGTCGATGCCGCCTATGACTTCGGTCGGCCGCGACACCTTCGACGGCTCGCTCGAATGCCTGGCGCTGCGCGGGCACCTGGTGAATTTCGGCCAGTCCTCCGGCCCGATCCCGCCCTTCGCCATCACCCGGCTCGCGGCGAAATCCAACAGCCTGACGCGGCCCATGGTCTTCCACTACCTGGCCGAACGCCCGGCGCTGGAGGCGATGGCGGCATCGCTCTTCGCCGCGCTGGCCAGCGGCGCCCTGCGGGCGGAGCCGGGCCAGGCCCTGCCGCTGGCGGACGCCGCGCGGGCGCACCAGCTTCTCGAATCGCGGCAGGCCGAGGCGCCCCTCATCCTGCTGCCGCAGGACGCCACCGCATGAATGTCGTGACCACCGAGGACCGCATCGGCGACAGCCGCCTGGCCGAGAGGCTGCGGCGCGAGACCGCAGGGCGAGGTGCTCTGGACCGCCGCCGATCGCGGCCGCTACGCGACCGATGCCAGCATCTACCAGATCGAGCCGATCGGCGTGCTGGTGCCCCGCAGCATCGCCGATGTCGAGGCCGCCATGGCGCTCTGCCGGGAGGCGGGCATCCCGGTCCTGCCGCGCGGCGGCGGCACCAGCCAGTGCGGCCAGACGGTGAACCGGGCGCTGGTGATCGACTGCACGCAAGTACCTGCGCGACGTGCTCGCGTGGATGCGGCGGCGCGGCACCGCGCGGTCGAGCCCGGCATCACGCTCGGCGCGCTGAACGACGCGCTGAAGCAGCACGGGCTGTTCTTCCCGGTCGATCCCTCGACCTGGGCGCGCTGCACCATCGGCGGCATGGCGGGCAACAACTCCTGCGGCAGCAAGTCGATCCGCTACGGGCTGATGGCGCGACAACGTGCTGGGCATCGACGCGCTGCTGGCCGATGGCACGCGCTTCCGGTTCGGCGAGCTGCCGGACAACCTCGGCGCCGATGTGCCGGCCGGCATCGCCGACCTGATCCAGCGGCTGCGCGCGCTCGGCGCGCGGGAGGCCGAGGAGATCGCCGCCCGCTTCCCCGAGCAGCTCCGCCGCGTCGGCGGCTACAACCTCGATGCGCTGACCCCGGCCGGGCCGCGCCGCCGGCCGCGGCAACCTGGCGCGGCTGCTGGTCGGCAGCGAAGGGCACCCTCGCCTTCTCCGCCGCGCTCGACCTGAAGCTCTGGCCGATCAAGCCGCGCAAGGCGCTCGGCATCTGCCAGTTCCCGACCTTCCGCGCCGCCATGGCGGCGTCGCAGCACCTGGTGACGCTGGACCCGGAGGCGGTGGAGCTGGTCGACCGCACCATGATCGACCTCGGCCGCTCCATCCCGATCTACCGCGCCACCATCGACCGCATCGTCATGGGCGAGCCGGACAGCCTGCTGATCGTCGAATTCCACGGCGAGGAGGATGCGCCGCTGCGCGCGCCGGCTCGATGCGCTGGACGAGATGATGGCCGATCTCGGCTATCCCGGCGCCGTGGTGCCGCTGCATCGATCCCGGCTTCCAGGCGGCGGTGGCCGAGGTGCGCGAGGCCGGGCTCAACATCATGATGAGCATGAAGGGCGACGGGAAGCCGGTCTCCTTCATCGAGGATTGCGCCGTCGCGCTGCCCGACCTCGCCGACTACACCGAGCGGCTGAACGACGTCTTCGCCAGACACGGCACCAAGGGCACCTGGTACGCCCATGCCAGCGTCGGCTGCCTGCATGTCCGCCCGGTGCTGAACATGAAGGACCCGCGCCGACGTGGTGAAGATGCGCGCGATCGCCGAGGAATGCTTCGCGCCTGGTCCGCGAGTACAAGGGCAGCCACAGCGGCGAGCATGGCGACGGCATCGTCCGCGTCCGAGTTCAACGAGCCGATGTTCGGCCGCCGCATCGCCCGCGCCTTCGAGCAGGTGAAGGATGCCTTCGACCCGGCCGGCCTGCTGAACCCCGGCCGCGTCGTCCGCCCGCCGCGGATGGATGACCGCAGCCTGTTCCGCTACGGCCCGGACTACGCGGCCGACGCCGAGCGTCACGCCGGCGCTCGACTGGTCCGCCTGGCCCGGCCCGCAAGGCGGCCTGCTGGGCGCGGTCGAGATGTGCAACAACAACGGCACCTGCCGGAAATTCGATGCCGGCGTCGATGTGCCCGAGCTTCCGCGCGACGCGCGACGAGCAGCACCTGACGCGCGGCCGCGCCAATACCCTGCGCCTGGCGCTGACCGGCCAGCTCGGCCCGGATGCGCTCGCCTCGGACGAGGTGCATGCCGCGCTCAAGCTCTGCGTCTCCTGCAAGGGCTGCCGGCGCGAATGCCCGACCGGCGTCGACATGGCGAAGATGAAGATCGAGGTCCAGCACGCCGCGCGCCCGCGACGCATGGGCTGCCGCGAAGGACCGGCTGATCGCCACCATGCCGCGCTGGGCGCCCTTCGCCGCGCCTGGCGCCCTTCCTGGCCAATGCGCGGGACAGCATCCCCGGCTCGCCGGCCTGTCGCGAACGCCTGCTCGGCTTCGCCGCCGGCCGCAGCCTGCCGCGCTTCCGCCGCGACGCCTTCCACGATGCCGAACTGCCGGCGCCGGACGGGCGGCAGGGCGAGGTCATCCTCTTCCCCGACGTCTTCAACCGCTATTTCGAGCCGGAGAACCTCCGCGCCGCCGCCCGCGTGCTGCGCGCCGCCGGCTACCGCGCCGCGGTCGCCGCGGCCGCCGCGGGCGCCCGGCCGCTGGACGAGGGCCGCACCTTGCTCGCCGCCGGGCTGGTCGAGGAGGCGCGGGCGGAGGCGCGGCGGACGCTGACGGCGCTGGCCGCGCTTCGACCTCCCCGGTCATCGGCATCGAACCTTCCTGCCTGCTGACGCTGCGCGACGAATTCCCCTCCCTGCTGCCGGGCGAGGCGGCGGCGCGCTGGCCGCCCGCGCGCTGCTGCTGTCGGAATTCCTGGCGCGGGAGAAGCCCAGGCTGGCGCTGCAAGCCGATCGCCGCCGCGGCCGCGCATATCCACGGCCATTGCCACCAGAAGAGCTTCGGCGCCTTCCCTGCCGCGGTCGCCATGCTGACCCTGGTCCCCGGGCTGAAGGTGACGCCCATCACCTCCTCCTGCTGCGGCATGGCCGGCGCCTTCGGCTACGAGGCCGAGCACCTCGAGGTCTCGAAGGCCATGGCCGAGCTTTCGCTGCTGCCGGCGGTCCGCGCCGCCCCGGCCGACCACCTGATCGTCGCCGACGGCACCTCCTGCCGCCACCAGATCGCCGACCTCGCGGGCCGGGAGGCGCTGCACAGCGTCCGCGTGCTGGACAGGGCCCTCGGCATGACCCAGCCCGCCGAGATCCTCGACTTCTGGTTCGGCGCCCGACCTGGCCCCCTGGCAGCTCGAGCGCTGGTTCCAGCCGCGACCACGCCTTCGATGCCGCCTGCCGCGACCGCTTCGGCCATCTGCTGGCCCCGGCGCGGGACGGCGCGCTGGATGCCTGGGGCGGCGACGCCGCAGGGGGCGCTGGCACTGCTGCTGGTGCTCGACCAATTCCCGCGCAACCTGCATCGCGGCACCGCGGCGGCCTTCGCGCTCCGACCCGCATGCCCGCGCCATCGCGCGCCAGGCCGTGCTGCGGGACCGGCATCGACCTGGCGCTGCCCTGCACCGCCCGCTGCTTCCTCTATCTCCCCTTCGAGCATGCCGAGGACGCTGGCCGACCAGGACCTCTCGGTCGCGCTGTTCGAGGGCCTGCGCGACGACCCGGTGCATGCCGCGCCCGGCGGCAGCATCGACTATGCCTGGGCGCATCGCGCGGTGATCGCGCCGCTTCGGCCGCTTCCCGCACCGCAATGCCGCGCTCGGCCGCGCGTACGACGGAGGCGGAGGCCGCCTACCTGGCCCAGCCCGGCGCCGGGTTCTGAAGGCAGCGCCAAGACACTGGCCACCATTTTTGGCCAGGTTGTCGGCAACCCGGTCACATCACCGGCGTTGTGCGTCGCAACATTATCTTGCGGTGCAGCAACACGCCTTCTAGTCTGACTGCAAGAACAGGGAGCAGCCCAGCCTACGGCCCGCCTTCAGGTCCATGCCGGACCGCACCGTCCCGCCTTCGCGGCGCGGTCGCCGGCACCAGGGGGGTCATATGCTCCGTCGTTCGCTGCTGGGTGCCGCGCTTGCCACGCCTGCGCTTCTCCTCTCCTCCCGCGCCCGCGCCAACACCCCGGTGGATGTGGAGCTGATCCTGGCGGTCGATGTCAGCCGCTCGGTCGACCCGGAGGAGCAGGAGCTGCAATTCACGGGCTACGAGGCCGCCTTCCGCGACCGCAAGCTGATCGAGGGCATCATGGGCGGCCCGGTCGGCGCCATCGCCTGCCAGATGTTCACCTGGTCCGACTGGCACATCCAGAACATCGTGGTGCCCTGGACCAGGCTGGACAGCCCCGCCTCGGCCAACGGCTTCGCCGACGCCATCGCCGCCGCCCCGCGCCGCACCTGGCTCTATACCTCGATCTCCGGCGCCATGGACTTCGCCGCGCGGCAGTTCGGCCAGGGCTTCGAGGGTACCCGCAAGGTGGTCGACATTTCCGGCGACGGGGTAAACAATTCCGGCCGGCCGGTCGTCGATGCGCGGGAGGAGGCGCTGGCCCAGGGCATCGTGCTGAACGGCTTGGCGGTGCTGGACAAGCAGCCCAGCCCCTTCGCCCAGTCCTCCGGCCTGCCGCCGCTCGACACCTACTACCGCGAGGAGGTGATCGGCGGCCCCGGCGCCTTCCTGGTGGTGGCGGAGGGCTTCCCCGCCTTCGAGGCCGCGGTGCGCCGGAAGATCATCCGCGAGATCGCCGCCATCCCCGCCCCCGGCGCCCGGGTGGAGCGCTTCGCCTGAGATCGGACAGATCATCCTCGTATGCAGTTGCGGGTTGATGTATCTCAGCAGCGGACGACCCGGCAGCGTGGTGGCATCGCAGCCGACATGCAGGCCGCAATGCGCTGGACGTTAGGGGTCGCTTCACGCCAGACGTGGCTACTGCCGTTGCACGGAGGACGGGCAGGATGCCAGCACCCCAACAGCGGCCCGATCATGGCACGCCCGATCGCCATCGCGGCCGGCCTGCTGGACCGCGCCCTGCGGCGCCGGCTGGCGACCGACCTGCGCGGCGCCATCGGCCGGGGCGAGCTGACGCTGCACTACCAGCCCCGCATCCGCCTGGCCGACGGGCGCCGCAACGGGGCGGAGGCCTTGCTGCGCTGGCACCACGCGGCGCGCGGCCCGGTCCCGCCCGCCGCCTTCATCCCGATCGCCGAAGGCTCCGACCTCATCGTCGCGCTCGGTGGCTGGGTGCTGCGCCGGGCGGCGGCGGAAGCGGCGCGCCACCCCGAACTGGGCCGCGTCTCCGTCAACATCTCCGCCCGGCAGCTCGCCGCCGGCGTCCTGCCCGCGCAGGTGGACCTCGCCTTGGCGGAAAGCGGCCTGGCGCCGGAGCGGCTGGAGCTGGAACTGACCGAGAGCCTGCATCTGGCCGAGGGGACGCAGGTCGCCGCCATGCTGGGGGCGTTGCGCGGCCGCGGCATCGGCCTGGCGCTCGATGATTTCGGCACGGGCTATGCGTCCTTCGCCCGGCTGCGGCGGCTGCCCTTCACCACCCTGAAGCTCGACCAAAGCCTGGTCGCGCCCGTGCCGGGCCAGGCGGCCGACCTGGCGATCCTGCGGGCGGTCCGCGACCTCGGCCGGGCGATGCAGCTCCGCCTGGTGGCCGAGGGGGTGGAGACGCCGGCGCAGCACGCGTTGCTGGCCGAGCTGGGCTTCGATGAGGCGCAGGGCTACCTGTTCGGCTGCCCGATGCCGCTGGAGATGCTGGTGGCGCAGGAGGCCGCCGGCCCGTCCGACCGCCCCGCCGACCGCCGGCGCGCCGACGATACGGCTCGGGATCGCCTGAGCGCCGGCGGCCCCCTTGCGGCGCGGCGCAAAGCCCCATCGTTGCGGCTGCATGACCACTCCCCATATCGCCGTGATCGGCGCCGGCCTCGCCGGCCTGGCCTGCGCCCGCGCCCTTCGCGCCCGCGGCGCCACAATCCGCCTGTTCGACAAGGGCCGCAGCGCCGGCGGCAGGCTGGCGACCCGGCGGGCGGAAGCCGGCGGCCAGGCACTGCAATTCGACCATGGCGCACAATACCTGACCGCGCGGGGCGAGGCTTTCGCCGCGCTGCTGGCGGCGCATGGCGCGGCCGCCCTGGGGCGAGCCCGGCCGGCTGGTCGGCGCGCCGGGGATGTCCGCCCTGCCGCGGGCGCTGGCCGCCGGGCTCGACTTGGCCGTGGCGCGGCATGTCACGGCGATCGAGGGTGGGCCGGGCGCCTGGATGGTCCGCCACCTCGACGCCGCGCTGGTCCGCCCCGGCCGGCCGCTGCCCGCGGCGGAGCCGGAGCGCGAGGGGCCGTTCGACGCCGTCGCCCTCGCCCTGCCGCCGGACCAGGCCGCGCCGCTGGTCGCGCCGCACGCGCCCGGCTGGCCGGCGCTGCTCGATCAGGTGCGGCTGGCGCCCTGTTGGACCGTGATGGCCGCCTTCGCCGCCCCCCTGCCTCTGCCGGACGGGCTGCGGCCCGAGCGATGGCGGGCCGATCGGCTGGGCGGCGCGGGACAGTTCCAAGCCGGGCCGGCCGCAGGGCGCAGAATGCTGGGTGGTGCAGGGCAGCCCGGCCTGGTCCCGCGCGCATCTGGAGGAGACGCCCGAGACGGTGGTGCCGGCATTGCTCGCCGCGCTGTCCGCCCTGGCCGGGGCACCGCTGCCCCCGCCGATCCATGCCGCGGCGCATCGCTGGCGCTATTCGCTGGTGGAGGTACCGCTCGGCCGCCCCTGCCTGGCCGATGCGGCGCTCGGGCTGGGCCTGGCCGGCGACTGGTGCCTGGCCGGGCGGGCCGAGGCCGCCTTCGACAGCGGCACCGCGCTGGCCGCCGCGCTGCTGGCGTGACCCTGGCCTTGCGAAACATGGCTGGTGCCGCGGCCGGTCCGGCCTATCTTCGCGGCATCATGACGAATCCCGCACCGGAGGCCATCGCCTCCGAAATCCTCCGCCAGGCCACCGCCCGCGGCGCCGACAAATCGATCTGCCCCAGCGAGGTCGCCCGCGCCCTGGCCGGCGGCGACGAGACCGCCTGGCGGCCGCTGATGGGCAAGGTGCGGCAGGCCGCCGTCGCCCTGGCCGGGGCCGGGCAGCTGGAGATCCTGCGCAAGGGCAAGCCGGTGCCGGTCGAGGCCGTGCGCGGCGTCATCCGCCTGCGGGTTCCCGGCCGGACGGCTGAGGAGCCCGCGATGAGCGCGCCGGTCGGCTCCCTGTTCTCCGCGGCGCCGGCGGGCTGCCGCCGGCCGACGCCGCTCGATTTCGCCAGCGCTGCGGCTGCCCGCCTCGCCCAATGCCTGCCTGGCCGCGCCGCCCGGCGCCCATCCGCAGGCCCAGGTCGTGACGCCGCCCCTGCCGGTCGATGCCGGCACCGCCTGGCCGGTGCTGCGCGGCCTTGGGCGACGGCATGGACCGCGTCGCCCGCTACGGCGAATTGCCCGACCGGCGGCAGGCGCAATGGGTCGCGCGGTCCGCGCTGATGAACTACCCCGACATCATCGTCGCCGAGCTGCGTGCCGGGCCCGCCGGGCGCCGGGCTGTTCCTCTATTCCCGCAGCCTGTTCGGCTGGTCCGATTTCGGCGTGAACCGCACGCGGGTCGAGGCCTGGCTGGCCGCGCTCGACGCCGCGCTGCGGCGGCGCTGATCCTCCCTCCCACCTCCTGACCTAGCCCGGAGACAGCCCATGCGCCGCCTCGGCTCCTTCCTGGCCGATGCCTGGCGGCTGGCCGGCCCCTATCTGGCGCAGCGAGGAGCGCTGGCGCGCCCGGCTGCTGCTGGGCGTGGTGGTGGCGCTGAACCTGTCCCTGGTCGGGATGAGCGTGCTGCTCAGCTACTGGAACCGCGAATTCTTCAACAGCCTGCAGGAGAAGGACGCCGATGCCTTCTGGGCGCTGCTGTTCTGGTGGCGGCAGACCGATTGCGGGCCGATGCCCGGCTTCGTCTTCGTCGCCGCGCTCTACATCCTGATCGCGGTCTACCAGCTCTATCTGCGCCAGGCGCTGCAGATCCGCTGGCGCGAGCTGGCTGACCCGGCAGGTGCTGGACCGCTGGCTGGCCGACCGCGCCTATTACCGCATCGCGCTGACCGATCCCGGCACCGACAACCCGGACCAGCGCATCGCCGAGGACCTGCGGCATGTTCGTCGACAACACCCTGTCGCTCGGCCTCGGGCTGATGCGCTCGGTGGTGACGCTGTTCAGCTTCGTCGTGGTGCTCTGGGGCCTGTCCGGGCCGGCCGACGCTGTTCGGGCATCGACGATCCCCGGCTACATGGTCTGGGTGGCGCTGCTCTATGCGCGTGGTCGGCACCGCGCTCGCGCACCTGGTCGGCCGGCCGCTGATCCGGCTGAACTTCCAGCAGCAGCGGGTCGAGGCCGATTTCCGCTACGCCCTGGTGCGGCTGCGCGACAATGCCGAGGGCATCGCGCTCTATGGCGGCGAGGCGGACGAGAAGCGCGGCCTGCTGCGACGCGCTTCGACGCGCTGATCGAGCAACTGGTGGGCGCATCATGGTCGCCACCAAGCGGCTGACCTTCTTCACCGCCGGCTATTCCCAGGTGGCGATGGTCTTCCCCTTCGTCGTCGCCGCCCCGCGCCTATTTCGCCGGCCGCATCCCGCTCGGCGGGCTGACCCAGACCGCGAGCGCCTTCGGCGAGGTGCAGGGCGCGCTGTCCTGGTTCGTCGACAACTACGCCAGCGCTGACCGAATGGCGGGCGACGGTGGAGCGCATCACCGGCTTCCTCGATGCGCATCGACGCGGCGCGCGGCGCGACGGCGGCCGGCGCCGGCATCGCAGGCGGCCGAGCCGATGGCCGGCGCGGCCTGGCGCTGGACGGCATGCACCGTCGCCCTGCCCGATGGCCGCGTGCTGCTGCAGGATGCCGCGGCCCGGATCGACGCCGGGCGAGGCGGTGCTGATCGCCGGCCCCTCCGGCAGCGGCAAGTCCACGCTGTTCCGCGCCATCGCCGGCATCTGGCCGTTCGGCGCGCGGCCGGGTCGCATGCGCCGGCAGGGGCGTCGCGTGCTGTTCCTGCCGCAGCGGCCCTATCTGCCGCTCGGCTCGCTGCGCCGCGCGGTCTGCTACCCGCGCGATGCCACCGGACTTCCCGGATGCCGAGGTGCGGGCGGCGCTGGCGCGATGCCGGGCTCGGCCACCTGATCGGCCGGCTGGACGAGGAGGATGCCTGGGACCGCCGCGCTCTCCGGCGGCGAGCAGCAGCGGGTGGCGCTGGCCCGCGCCCTGCTGCTGAAGCCCGCCTGGCTGTTCCTCGACGAGGCGACGGCCAGCCTCGACCCGGAGGCGGAGGCGCGGTTCTACCGGCTGCTGAAGGAACGGCTGCCAGGGACGACGCTCATCTCCATCGCGCATCGGCCGGCGGTCGCGCAGTACCACGAGCGGGCGCTGCGGGTGCGGGATGGGCGGCTGGTGGCGGCGGCGCCGGCGGTCTAGGTTAGGCAGATCGCGGACGGGCGTGACGCCCGGAGCGTGAATTGCCCCGTGCGAACACGCGGCACCCGGCGCCGCCGGCTGTTGACCCGGGCAGGCGAGGATCGGAGCGCATGCTGCAACGGATTTGGGGTCTCCTGCACGACAGCGTCGAAGGCTATATCGAGGACGACGCGATGAGCCGTGGCGCGGCCATCGCCTATTACACCGTCTTCTCCATCGCCCCGCTGCTGGTCATCGCCACCGCCATCGCCGGCCTGGTCTTCGGGCGAGGAGGCAGGGCGCGGTGCGATCAGCGACCAGTTGCGCGGCCTGCTGGGCGATACCGGCGCCGGGCGGTGGAGGCCATGGTCGCGCGCCGCCGACAAGACTCCGGCACCATCGCCACGCTGATCGGCGTGGTCACCCTGCTGCTGACCGCGAGCGGCGTCTTCAGCGAGTTGCAGTCCGCGCTGAACGTCATCTGGCGGGCCCCGCCACCCTCGGGCGGCACCGTCACCCGGCTGATGCGGGCGAAGCTGGCCAGCCTCGGGCTGGTCGCCGCCACCGGCTTCCTGCTGCTGGTCTCGCTGATCGTCAGCGCGGTGCTCTCGGCCATCGTCACCTGGTTCCGGCCGCTGGTGCCGGGGGTGGTGCTGCTGCTCGGCCTGACGAATTTCGCTGATATCTTTCCTCATGGTCTCGGCGATGTTCGCGGCGATCTACAAGTCCTGCCGGACCGCCATATGGCCTGGCGGGATGTCGCGGTCGGCGCGGTGGTGACCGCCTTCCTGTTCACCATCGGCAAGTCGCTGATCGGCTGGTATATCGGCAGCAGCAGGATCGCCACCAGCTACGGCGCCGCCGGGGCGCTGATGGTGGTGCTGCTCTGGATGTATTATTCGGCCCAGGTCTTCCTGCTCGGGGCCGAGTTCACCACGCGCCTGGGCCGGCTTGCAGGGCAGCCGAGGCGCAGGAGGCGCTGGCGGCGGAGCCGGTCAATCCCTGCCGGCGGCAGCGGCGCCGCGACCGCCCGCGCAAGAGCACGGCGCCCACGATCGGCGCGGCGGCGCTGACCGCGGTGGCGCTGACCTTCCTGAAGCGGAAGCGGTAGGAACAGTAGCGGAAGCGCTAGACTGAAGCGGAAGCGGCGGGCCCGGCGCCTGCCTCCTTTCCTCGCACCACGCGCAACACGGCATCGGCGTAGCGTTCCAGCTTGCTGCGGCCGACGCCGGGGATCATCGCCAGCTCCTCGGCATCCTGCGGCCGGCCGCGGCGATCGCCGCCAGCGTCTCGTTCTGGAAGATGACATAGGCCGGCACGCCCTGCGCCTCGGCCTCCCGCTTGCGCCAGGCCCGCAGCGCGTCGAACAGCGCGTCGCCGGCCATCGCCGGCTCGGCGCCGCGGCCGCTCGCTCGCGCGGCGCGCTGGCCGCGACCGTCTCGGCGCGCAGCATCACCTTCTGCTCGCCCTTCAGGATCGGCCGCGCGGCATCGGTCGGCACCAGCTCGCCATGGTTCTCGATGGCGACGTCGAGCGCGCCGCGACGCCACCAATTGCCGCGCCACGCCGCGCCAGGCCGGGTCGGACAGGTCCTGGCCGACGCCGAAGGTCGGCAGCCGCTCGTGGCCGCGGCGCAGCACCTTCTCGGTGCGCTCGCCGCGCAGGATGGCGATCAGATGCTCGGCGCCGAAGCTCTCGCCGGTCCGCAGCATCGCCGAGAAGGCCTTGCGCGCGGCCTCGGTGGCGTCGAAGAGCTCGGGCGCGGTCGCGGCAGAGGTCGCAGTTGCCGCAGGGCTCGGCGAGGCGTCTTCGCCGAAGTAGGCGAGCAGGGTCTGGCGGCGGCAGTGCTTGCGCCTCGGCGAGGCCGAGGAGCGCGTTCAGCCGCTTGTGGTCGGCCTCGCTTGCGCTCCATCGGCGAGGGGCTCTCGTCGATCTGGGTGCGGCGCAGCGCGGATGTCGTCGGGGCCGTAGAGCGTCAGGGCGTCGGCCGGCGCGCCGTCGCGGCCGGCGCGGCCGATCTCCTGGTAGTAGCCCTCGATCGACTTCGGCAGGTCGGCGTGGGCGACGTAGCGGATGTCGGGCTTGTCGATGCCCATGCCGAAGGCGATCGTCGCGCAGACGACGGCCCGTCCTCGCGCTGGAAGCGGGTCTCGGCGAGGCGCGCGGTCGTCGGCTGCCAGCCCGGCGTGGTAGGCGAGCGCGGTCTGGCCGCGCCTCGCCGAGCGCCGCGGCCAGCTGCTCGGTCCTGGCGCGGCTGCGCGCAGTAGACGATGCCCGAGCGCCCGCGGCGGGCGCCGGCGTAGTCGAGGACCTGGCTGGCGCGCGATTGTCCTTGCGGCGCGAAGGCGAGCGACGAGGTTCGGGCGGTCGAAGCCGCGCAGGAAGGTCGCGGCGCGCGGCCGGCCGAAGAGGCGGCGCGGATGATCTCGCCGCGGGTCTCGGCGTCGGCGGTCGCGGTCAGCGCCACGGTCTGGCACGCCGCCGGAAGCGCGGCGCAGCTCGCCGATCCGCAGGTAGTCGGGGCGGAAGTCGTGGCCCCACTGGCTGACGCAATGCGCCTCGTCGACGGCGAGGAGCGCGAGCGGTCGATCCGCTCAGGAGGCTCGCAGGTGCCGGCGGCGGCGAGCCGCTCGGGCGCCATGTAGAGCAGCTTCAGCCGCCGCTCGTCGAGGTCGCGGCGAAGACCTCGCTCCGGTCTCTCGGGCCTCGGTCTGCGAGGTGAGCGCCCCGGCGGCGACGCCCGGCGGCGCGCAGCGCGCGCGACCTGGTCGCGCATCAGCGCGATCAGCGGCGAGACGACCAGCGTGACGCCCCGGCCGGCACAGCGCCGGCAGCTGGTAGCAGAGCGACTTGCCGCCGCCGGTCGGCATGAGCCGAGTCCGTCGCGGCCCGCCTCACTGGCGGACGATCTCCTCCTGGCGGGGGCGGAAGTCGGGGAAGCCGAAGACGCGGTGCAGGACCTCCTCGGGCGCCTCGCCCTCGGTGTCCGGCCTCGGCTGATCGAGCATGCCGCGGGCTATAGCATGCGCGCGGCCGAGTCCCACCGTTCCGTGCCGCGGCCGACGCTCATTGGCCGATCACGATCTCCACCCGGCGGCGATTCGGTCGGGAAGCTGTCGAAGGGCACCGCGCCGCGCGATTCGATGCGGATGCGGCTGCGCGCGACGCCGGCTTCCGCCAGGTGGTCGGCGACATGCTGCGCCCGCGCGCTGGCGAGCGCCTTGTTGAAGGCGGCGGTGCCGGTATCGGGCGCGGCGAAGCCGCGGACGCGCACCGGCGCGGACGGGCGCTCCTTGGCCAGGCCGGCGGCCTGGGCGACGATCGCCTGGGCATTCTCGTCCAGCGCCGCGCTGTCGGCGTTGAAGAAGACCACCGTCACCGGGGCGGGCGCGGGCTCCGGCGCCTGGCAGGCGGCGAGGGCCAGCAGGGGCAGGGCGGCGAAGAGTAAGGCGACGGCGCATGGCACGACTCCGGATCGGTCAGTCGCGGAGATTGGTCCGGGAAACGCCGCGCCGCCGTCAACCGCGCCCGGGCGGTAGCCGCGCGGTACGCGCGACAGCGTCAGCGCGAGCAGGCCGCGCCGCCCAGGACGCAGAATTTCGGCGCAATGCGGATGGTTCAGCGCGCACCGGCCGGCGCCGCCTCGGCCAGGGTGTGGCCCAGCTCGAACTGCGGGTCGTAGGGCAGCAGCGTGCAGGCCAGCACCGCCGGCCGCGCGGCGCCGCGCCGCTTCACCACCATCCGGGCGGAGGCGCACATCAGGCTGTCCGGGCTCTTCTTCAGGATGCCCCAGCAGGCGGTGGTGATCTCCGGCACGTCGGCCGTCGGCATCCATCTCCGGGAACAGCATGAGCGAGACCGGATCGGCGGCATCGATCGGGATGCCACGCTCGGCGAACAGCGCCGCGAAGCCGGCCCGCATCGCCGCCTCGCCTTCTCGCCGAAGGCGGCGCGGCCGGCGACATGCACGCGGAAGCCCTTCCGCGCCAGCCATTCCAGGCCCGTCCATGCGCCTGGGCGAAGCTGCCCTCCTGCCGCTCCAGGTCGTGCAGCAGGGCGGCGTAGTGGTCGAGGCTGACGCGGAGCGTCAGCCGGTCGCCGATGCGCCGCCCGCAGCGCCAGCAGCGCCGCGGCATGGTTGCGCATCGGCTTCATCGCATTGGTCAGCACCAGCGCGCGGAAGCCGCGCGACAGCGCATCCTCCAGCATCGCCGGCAGGTCGCGGTTCAGGAAGGGCTCGCCGCCGGTGAAGCCGATCTCCTCGACCGGCAGGGCGCCGCGGGCGATCTCGTCCAGATAGCCGCGCAGCTCGGCCGCGGTGATATAGGCCAGCGCGTCGTTCCTCGGGCTGCTCTCGATGTAGCAGTTGCGGCAGGTGATGTTGCAGAGCGTGCCGGTATTCACCCAGAGCGTCCGCAGCGCCGAGAGCGCGACGCTGGCCCGCGCCTCCCCCTTCGCGGTCACCAGCGGGTCGCGGAACTTGAGCGGGTCGAGCGGGCGGGTCGCGGGGGCGGCGATGACGGACACGCGGCGATGGCTCCTGATGGGCAAGGACCGGTACGCCGGGTGGGCACCGGCGGTTACGGCGCACAGCCTATCACAGCTCCTTGTCGGCGCAGCGAGGCCCCGGCCGGCGCGTTTGAGGCGGCGCAAGGCCGCCGCGGGCGCGCGGCGGAATCCTGCGCCCGGGCCCGGCCAGGGCCCACCGGTCCCATGACGACGGAGAAGTCGATGCTCTCCCGCTTCCTTGCATCCCGCAACGACCTGACCCGCGGCGACGATCCCTTCTTCCAGCTCCAGCGCGAGCTGAGCCGCGCGGTGGATGACGTGTTCCGCGGCGCCGCCGGCCCGCGGATGCCCTTCGGCGGCGGCTTCGCCCCCAGCCTCGACGTGAGGGAGACCCGAGAGGGGCTGGAACTGACCGCCGAGCTGCCCGGCGTTGCCGAGGGCGACATCGACCTCGCGCTGGATGGCGAGATGCTGACCCTGCGCGGCGAGAAGAAGGAGGAAAAGAAGACCGAGGAGCGCGGCCTGCATGTGCAGGAACGCAGCTTCGGCAGCTTCCAGCGCAGCCTGCGCCTGCCCTTCGCGCCGGAGCCGGGCAGCGTCTCGGCCAGCTTCGACAAGGGCGTGCTGCAGGTGACGCTGCCGCGGCCGGCCAAGCAGCCGCCGACGGAGAACCGCATCCCGATCAAGGGGAGCGGGAGCGCGCCCGGCGGCGCGGCGCAGGGCATCGGGACGACGGGCAACGCGGCGACGGGCTGAGTGGCGCCGGCTGGGCACCGGCGGCTGGACAATGGGGCGGGCGCCCGCTCAGGTCGCCAGCGCCTCCAGCGGCAGGACGAGGCGGGCACGCAGGCCGCGGGGGTCGGACCAGTCGAGCGCGACACCCTGCCGCAGTGCGCCGAGATCGGCCTGCCGCAGCAGCCTTGTGCCGAAGCCGCCCGCGCCGGTGGCCCCGCCACCGGCGGCCCGCCGGCCTCCGACCATTCCAGCCGGAGCATCGCGCCGTCGATGACCCATTCCAGGGTCACGCTGCCCTGCACGGACGACAGCGCGCCGTGCTTCAGCGCATTCGTCGCCAGTTCCTGCAGGACCAGGGCCAGCCCCGGCGCCGTCTTCGGGCCGACGGTCGCAACCGGCCCACGGACCAGGATGCGCCCCCCTGGACCGGCGCCGTGGGGACCGGAAGCGGAATCACCGGAGACATGCGCCGCCAGGATGAGGCGGGCCAGGGCGGCGAGTTCGACGCCCTTGGGCTGGCCGAGGCGTAGCGCGCCGGTCACCGAAGGCCGGACCAGGTCGTGCGCCTGCGACAACGCGGCGACGCGCTGCCCGAGATCCTTCGCCATCTCCCGCGCCGCCTCGCCGGCGGTGGTGCGGGCCGTCGCCCGGACCAGGCCGATGAAGCTGGCATAGGCATTCTTGACCCGGTGATCGAGCTCCCGCAGCAGCATGGTCTCCGCCGTGGCGTCGAGGCAGGCGAGGCCGGCGGCGAAGACGTCGCCGGAGCCGTCGGCCGCGGGCACCGGGTAGATATGCAGGTTGAGCACCCGCCGCGCGGCGATGCCCATGCCCTTGCCTTCCTCGAATTCGAGCCGGATGCTGCTGGCGGGTGCGTCGCCGCCGGCCAGGATGCGCAGCAGCGGCGCCTCGAGCGCCTCGCGCGCCGCCGGCCTGGCCTCCCAGAGGCACGCGGAACTCGGCGCCTTCCGGCAGGCCGAGCAGGTCGACCAGGGCGGGATTGGCCTGGGCCAGCCGGAGGTCATGCCCGATCAGGCCAAGGCCGATCGGTGCGGCGGCATAGAGCGCCTGCAGGGCGATGCGCTCCTGCTCGGCGGCCAAAGCGGCGGAGCGCCGCTCCAGCGCGCGTGCGAGGGCGCGGCCGACCACCGCGGCGACCGTGTGCAGGCGCATCGGCTTCTGCAGGAAATCGAAGGCGCCGACCCGGATCGCGCGCATCGCCTCGTCGCGCGACGCCTGGCCGGTCATCAACACCACTTCGACCCCGTGGCTCGACGGCCGCGCCGCGATGATCTGCTCGGCCAGCGCGATGCCGCTCAGGCCGGGCATCCGGATATCGGTGAGGACCACGGCGATGTCGGGCGTGATCGCCAATTGGGCGAGCGCATCCTCGGCACTGCCCGCCGTCCGCAGCAGGAAGCCGCTGTCTTCGAGGCCGGCCGCAAGCTCCTCGCGCAGCGGCGCCTCGTCCTCGACAAGCAGGATGCAGGCGGCCCCCCCTGCGGGCGAGACACAATGGTATTCTCGCATGGGACGGCGCCTGCAACTCCAACGGGAAGGCCCGAGAAAACCGGACTTGAACGGAAGCGACCGGCGGGCCGCCGGTGATCCGAATGTAAAACTATTACGGTAAGTCTAATACATGCAATCAGAAAGACTGGAGTTTCTAGTCCGCACCGGCCCTGAGGCGTCTGGCGGGTTCGAGGCGGTGCCGCCGGGCGCCCGGCCCCATGTTGCGGGTGTCTGACCAAACGCCGGATGGCGCCATGGAACCGCAACCGGAGACCGACTTCCCGGCGACGCTGTCGAGATGGGTCCAGGAGATCGTGCTCTCCATCCCGGGGCCCGCCCGGAGCACCCTCGCGGAGCTGATCGTCGGAGCCATGCTGGCTCAGGGTGGACCGGTGACGCGGGCGGTCCTGGCGTTGACACCCGCGGCTGGGCTGGCAGGCCTACCACTGGATGCTCGCGCGAGGCCGCTTCCGCTTGCTTGGCCTGGTCGCCGCATTGTGCGGCATCGTCCGCCGTGAGAGCTGTGGGCCGCGACGCTTCGCCATCATCGACGACACGCTGGCGCCGCGTTGCTCGGCCAAGGCGCCCGGTGCTGCCGTACGGTTTGATCATGCGAGGAAGACGAACCGCCCGACCTTCCTGCTGTGCCAGGCCTTCGTCACGCTCTGCGCCGTCGTACCTTGCCGCGACCGGCCGCGCTCGGTTCCGATCCTGACCGGCCTGTGCCGCGGCGTCGGTCATGCCGGGAAGATCGCCTTGGCCAAGACGTTGCTGCGGGCGGTTGGCGATCGCCTTGGTCCCCTGTGTCTGCTGCTCGATGCCTGGTACATGCGGGGCTCGGTGATCCGGGCGGCGATGCAGCGCGGTCACACCGTCGTCGGTCAGGTCAGGCGCGACACGGCCCTGTTCGAGCTGCCGCCGCCGCGTGCACCCGGCAGGCGCGGGCGTTCGAGGCTGTATGGCGCCAAGCTCGACGCCGAGGCGGTTGCGCAGCTGCCGGTCTCGCACCACCGCATCGGCGGCTATGACGGCCGGATGGCTCGCCTACGCCACCTGCGTCTGCCGTCCCCGGTTTCTTCGCGGCGTCATCGTGCACGCGGTCTGGTGTGAACTGCAGAAGGCACGGCGGTGGTTGGGCGAAGCAACGCCTGCTGCTGTCGACCGACCCCACCCTGTCGGCCGTCGAGGTCGTCGAAGCCTACGCGAACCGCTGGACCATCGAGATGTGCCAGTCATGGCGCGTCATAAGCCTCATGGGGGTTCACGGAAAAACGAGCGCGGCCGCTACGGCGCTCGCGTAGGCGGTTGAGCTCGGCCTCATTCACCCGGATGAGCCAAAGCCCGTGGTTGCCTACCTGTACCTGGCGGGCGGTGACCACACCCCGCGTGACCCAGCTATGGATGGTCACCTGGGGCGTGGCGAGCAAGGCTGCCAGCTCGTTGATGGTCAGCTCGTCCGGCTCCCGACTTTCGAGCCGGGCGGCCAGCGACCGCCGTAGCGAGACGGGCACGCCGATGCGGTGCAGCAGGTCGAGAACCATCGACGCATTGTAGGTGGCCCGCCGCTTGGGAGGCCGCCACCTCTCGGTGTTCAGCATTTCGGCGATCACCGCAGCCTTGTGGCCTTCGGCGTGCAGGTCGCGGACCCGCGCTAGCAGCGCTTGGTAGTCGTGCAGCTGGGTCAGGCATCCCACCGGGCGTCGCAGGTCATGTTGAGTTCGCGTGCCGCCAGCCCAATGGCACTCGACGCGCACCGCTTCGCTGCCGCCCTGCACGGTGACGACGACGCGCTCCAGCATGAGCCGAGCGATCGCCTGTCGGTCCGTGGCAGTGGTGGTGGTCGCGTGCCAGAGCGATGGGATGTCGGATGCCAGTTGCTCGATGGCTGCACGCTCTTTCCGCGTCAATGGCACCGGCTGCTCCGCCAGGAAGCGTTCATGCTCGGCCTTGACGCGCACCTCCTCGGCCAGCGCGGCCTCCCAACGCTGCTCCAGTGTGCGCACCACCAGCCGGTTCTCCGGCTCGACCGCATCATACTGACGCTGTGCCCTCTCGACGTCGTAGCGTGCCCGCTCCAGCCGCTGCTGCCACTGCCGATGCAGCGCGGTGCGTTCCAGTTCGAGGTCCTCCGCCAGCTGCAGGCTGACCTCGAGAGCGGCGGGCGTCAGCGTTTGCAGCATCAGCTCGGCCAGCTGCGCGTCCAGCGTCGTTCCGCTGAGCGACTGGCAGTACGGGCCACCATAGTCGCTTGCGAGCCGGGTGCAGGCGTAACGCTTCCTGCTGCCATTGTTCGGATATTGCGTCACCATGCGTTGGCCACATCGCCCGCAGACGACCAGGCCGGCGAGCAGCGCCGACCCGCCGCGGACAACTCCCTGCCACTGTGCGCGGTTTGCTGCCATCTGCGCCAGGTTCCGTTCGTAGGTCTCCCAACTGATGTAGGCAGGCAGCCACCCTTTGATCAGCACCGGCGCCTCGGCGGTCGCCCGGCCTCCGCGGCAGCGTTGTGGCCGCGGCCGCCGTCCATAGGAATAAGCGCCGGCGTACAGCGGGTTGTGCAGCATCTCCGACAGCGTGGCGCGGTTTGGCCGATGCCACTCCAACTCGCCCTTCGCCAGACCAGAGGTCACCCGGCACGGCAGTCGGATTTCCTGGGCGGCAAGCGACTGCAGCACGCCTTGCAGTGTGCGGCGGCGCTCGAACAGATCGAACACCAAGCGGATGGTCGCCTGCACCTGCTCGTCGTCGTCCAACACGATCTCTCCGGTGCGGTTCAGGACGTAGCCGCGCGGAAGATGGAAACGCAACTCGCCACGCTGCGCCTTGGCGCGACGGCCTTGCAGCATGCGAGCCTTCAGGATGTGCAACTCGGCTTCGCTCATGGTGCCCTTCAAGCCGAGCAAGAGCCGGTCATTGAAGTCGTTCGCGCAGTAGATACCGTCAGCATCCCCGATGAGCGTATCGGACAGCGCGCAGATCTCGAGCAGCTGATGCCAGTCACGACAGGAGCGGGCCAGCCGCGACATCTCGACACCCAGCACCAATCCAACGCGACCCAACCCAACCTCAGCCACCAGCCGCTGGAAGCCAGGCCGGTCTACTGCCGAGGCGCCAGAGCGACCCAGATCGTCATCGATCACCTCGATGCGCTCGCGTGCCCAGCCCAACTGCCGCGCTCGCTCCACCAGCGCGTACTGCAGCCGCGTCGACTCCTGATGCTGCTCGACTTGGCGCAGCGTCGACTGCCGCACGTAGACGATCGCCAACCGGTCCTGGTGGCGTCCCTGGACCTTCTCCGAGAGCACCATCCTGTCCCTCCGCATCTGCCGGACAGTGGTCATCGCCGACCTCCGTCAGCACTGGATGCAGGGTCAGCCGGCGGGCGGCGAGGCGACCGAGCACCACGGCGAGCCGCCGCCGGTTCGCCGCCGGCAGTCTCATCCAAGGCGGGACCGCCGTCGGAAGCGGCGGCTTCATGGTGTCGTGTCAGCCATCGGACCAGGCCCAGTAACGCCGCCCGCCCCAGCCGCGGCTGCTCAGTCGTCGAATTGTGCCCTACGGACGTCTCAACGATGGTGGATGGAGGTCGCCTTGGCGGAACTCAAAACTCAGCTGCGCGGCGCGCGCGTGGTGCTGCGCTCCAAGACCCCGGCGCTGGTGCGTCAGGAGGTCTGGGGCCTGCTGCTGGCGCATTTCGCCGTGCGCGGCCTGATGCACGAAGCCGCCCTGCAGGCCGACGAGGATCCCGATCGGCTGTCCTTCTCGCATGCCGTGCATGTCGTCCGCCGCAAGATCCCGCAGTTCGCGGCACTTTCCCCCTCGGGCCAGGCGTGCCCTGCATAGAGCGGTCCTGGACGAGATCCTGGAAGAGCGTGCGGTCAGTGGTCGCGGCCGACAAGTGCCGCGTGGGGTCAAGCGGAAGATGAGCAACTACCCGCTGCGCCCCCGCGCACCGCAGCCAATTACCCGCATTGATTACGTGGCCGCGATAAGGATCTCAAAGTGAACAGCATTGCTCCTAGCCCAGTAGGTCCGCCATGGCCCATCCCGCCACCTCTACCTGCCTCCCAGCTTCCTCGCCTGGCTCAACCCGTAACTCGTCGTCTTCTCCCGGGCGCAGCCGGCCCACGGCCGCGGCCTTGGCCATCTGCGCGGTGCTGGCGGCCGGACCGCGCACGGTCGCGAACTGCCTGCGCGCGCTCGGCCTGGCCGACCATCCGGGCTTCACCAGCTTCCATCGCGTGCTCAATCGCAACGCCTGGTCCAGCCTGGCGCTCGCCCGCATGCTGGTCCGCGCCGTGGCCGCGGCCTTCGCCCCCACGGGTCCGATCATCCTCGGCGTCGACACCCCGCAGCAGGCCTCCATCGCCATCACGCAGCCCGGCAGATCGCCCGCGAACTCGACCAGCCTCCCTCCCGCTGCAGCCGTCATCACAGGACCACCCGCCCGCTGGCGTCCAGACCCACCACGCTGCAGCTGTTCTTGCCGAGGTCGATCCCCAGAACCGCGATCTGCATCGAACCTGCTCCGGTTATGTTCCAAGGTTCGCAGCGGACCGTGAATGGCCCCAGCGGCAGGCAGGTCAGGCAGCGACGTCGACCAGCTCGGCGACGAAGATCGCTTGGGCCCCAATGTCACATCCACCATCTTCTGCACCTGCCCCTTCCGCACCATCGCCAGCACCTCGTAGCCTGCCAGGGTTCGTCGCGCCGTCCAGAAACTGCCGAAGCCGAGCCCCGGCCTAACCAGCCGTTTCACGCGCCGATGGTCTTGTTCGATAGGCCAATCGCAAATGACAAAAACGGACCTGCTCGCTCGCCCGGTCCGTTGGCATCACGTAGCGGATCTCGACCTCGCCATCGGTGACGATCACTCGGTCGACCAGGAGCTCGACCAGGGATCGCCGCTGCTCGAAGGTGGCCTTGTCCAAGCCTTGCCGCACCCGCCGGCAGAACTCCCCGATGGAGCCGGACAGCCCCGCGAGCTCCTTCTGCCGGTCCGCCTGCGCTTCGAGCTGCCTTGCCTGCTCCTCGAGCTGCTGCTGGCGTCTTCGAGGTCACCCCGGCGCCGCCGGTATTCGTCCAGCGCCACCACGCCGGCGAGATAGGCCTCCGTCAGACGCTCGAGCTGCTGCCCCAGACCGGCCTGGCCCCGGCGCAGCCCCAGCTGCCGCGCCTGCAGCTCCTGCGGCAGCCAGCTGCCGCCATGCGCGCGCGCCAGCGCTTGGGCGACCTGCTCGGGATGGGCAGCAGCTCGCAGAGATCGGCCCACACCAGCTCGTCCAGCCGCCCGGCCGGGCTCAGCCGCGACGGGCACTTCTGCTCCCGATGCGAGAACAGGGCCGGCAGCTTGCCGGTGCAGGAGTAGTAGCGCTGCCGGTTTGCGGTCCGGGCCAGGCACGCCAAGCCGCAGAGCCCGCAGCTGACCAGGTCGCGCAGCAGGTAGGGATGGGCCTTGTTGTTGCGCTGCGCGAAGCGGCGATTGCTGGCCAGCCGCGCCTGCACGCGGTCGAACTGCTCCTGGCTGACGAGGGCCGGGATCTCGGCCACCAGGATCCATTCCTCGCGCGGCGCGTCCACCCGGCTCATGGCCGAGTGCTTGCGCGGCGCCGTCGCCGAGCGCCGCTCCAGCGTGCCGCGGCGGTGCCAGCGGTTGCCGTAGACCAGGCCGGCATAGGCCGGGTTGGTCAGCAGCCCGCGCATGCTGGCGAGGTTCCAGCGGGCCAGCCCCGTCGACGTGCGGATCCCGCGTTGCTGCAGCCGCCGTGCCAGCGAGCAGAAGCTGTGCGCCTCCTCCGCATACCAGGCGAACATCTCGCGCACGATGGCCGCCTCGGCCTCCTCGATGCGCACGCCGGCGGGATCGCGCGGACGGTCCGGATCCACCCGGTAGCCGAAGGGCGGCCGCGTCCAAGGCAGCATCAGCCCCGCCTCCAACTTGCGCTGACGACCACGGCGCATGCGCTCGGTGATCAGCGTGCGCTCGTACTCGGCGACCGCGCCTCGGATCTGCAACAGCAGCTGGTCGTGCGGGTCCTGGCTCATGGGCCGGTCCAGAAACCGCACGGCGCAGCCGTGCCCCTCCAGCTCCTCCAGCAGCAGGACCTGGTGGACGTAGTTGCGCGCCACCCGGTCCGGCGCGGTGATCACGACCAGATCGAGCGTGCGGGCGGCCGCGCGGTCGCGCAGGCGGTCGAGGCCCGGACGCCTGAGGGAGGCGCCGCTGTAGCCGTCATCGCGAAAGATGTGGTCGAGGGGTACGTCCCAGCCTTGCTGCCGCGTGTGTCCCGTCAGGCGTTCCAACTGCTGCTCGACCGTCTGGGCCTGCGCCTGGCGCCGCGTCGACACACGAGCGTAGAGCGCCACCCTCATGGCCGGCCTCCCGTGCGCCGGGACCGCGCGACGCGCCGACAGGCTCGTCGGCCGGCCCCTCCATCCAGGCCAGCACCTCCT
>CAVWFF010000011.1:0-342588 GCA_963754145.1 uncultured Actinomycetota bacterium | reverse complement strand
GGGTATGACAACGGGCTGATGAAGGTTTGGCGGGGCACGGAGGCAGGGAGATCGCGATGGTTCGTCTCCAGTTCGCATCCTCGCTCGCGCTTTCATGTCTGGCCGTCCTCGTCGCACAGCCCGCGCGCGCCGAGCCGCGCGGCGTGATCGAGCTGTTCACCAGCCAGGGCTGCTCATCCTGCCCGCCGGCCGACAAGCTGATCGCGAGCTTGCGCGCGATCCCTCGCTCATCGTGATGAGCCTCGCGGTCGACTACTGGGACTATCTCGGCTGGAAGGACACGCTCGCGCTGCCCGGCCACACCAACCGCCAGCGCGCCTATGCCAAGGCGCGCGGCGACCGCGAGGTCTACACGCCGCAGGTCGTGGTCAACGGCGCGATGCATGTGCTCGGCAGCGACAAGGCCGCGATCGAGCAGCGCGATCACGCAGACGCGCGAGCAGGGCGGCACGCTGCCGCTGCCGGTCACCCTGTCGGTGCCGACGACCAGATCTCCGTCTCGGTGCCGGCCGCCAAGGACGAGAAGGGCCAGGCCGAAATCTGGCTGTGCCCGATCACCAAGCCGTGCCGGTCGCGATCGGCCGCGGCGAGAACTCCGGCACACGATCACCTACACAACGTGGTGCGGCGCTGGGTGAAGCTCGGCGAATGGACCGGCGCGGCCGCAACCTTCAAGGTGCCGCTGCGCGATGTGACGGCTGTCAGGCCGGCGATCGACTCGGTCGCGGTGGTGGTGCAGGCCGGCAGCAAGGGAGCGCGCCGCAAGCATGCTCGGCGCGGCGATCGCGTCGCTGCAGCATGAACGCATCCCGAACTCGTCGAAAGACGCCGAATGAAAAAAGGGCCGGCGTGAAGCCGGCCCTAAGAGCGTTGGGGGATTGAACCGTACGCGAAACAAGGGCCCGGTCTGTCCAAGCCCCGGGGGGCTGGGGGGCTGAGGAATCCGGTGCTCTGACGAGACCGGGCCCTAAGGTCAACTGTCGCCATCATACGTCCAGCACGGCGGCGCCTGGCCGAAATTGGGCTTCATTGTGATTTCATTAACGAATCCGTGAGCGACAGCCGGGTTCGCGACCCGTAAGCCGCGTCGCAAGCCCTTGCCGTCATGGGCTTCCGGCGCGATCATGACAGCGTGACGATCACACCAAGCAAGGAGGCGCCGCATGACTTTCGGCGAAACCGAACCCGAGCGAGCAGCGCGGGGGCGCCAGCGCGCCGGCGGCCCCCGCCCAGCCAAGGTCACCTTCAGCCGGCGCGAACTCGACCGCATTCTCGGCCTCTATGGCCGCATGGTCGCCGCCGGCGAATGGCGCGATTACGCGATCGATTTCCTGAAAGACCGCGCGGTGTTTTCGGTCTTCCGCCGCGCCTCCGAAGTCCCGATCTACCGCATCGAGAAAAATCCGCGGCTGGCGCGCCGGCAGGGCGCCTACAGCGTGATCTCGGCGACCGGCCTGATCGTGAGGCGCGGCCACGAGCTCGACCGCGTGCTGCGCGCGCTCGACAAGTGCTGAGCTGGTGCCGTCTAGACTTTCTGGTCGCACGCGTCTGTCCGACGAACCGGTTCCCACTTCGCCGGATGCCTACGGCGGTCGTGGCGCCGGCGCCGAGCGGGCGCTGCATCAGCACGGTGTCGAGCCAGCGGTCGAACTTGTAGCCGACATCCTCGAACGCGCCGACCATGCGGAAGCCCGCGCGCGGTGCAGCTCGATCGACGGCGTCTGCGCCGAATCGCCGATCACCGCGATCATCAGGCGGAAGCCGCGCGCGCTCGCACTCGGCGATCAGCGCGATCGAGCAGCACGCGGCCGATGCCGCGGCGCTGCGCGTCGGGCGCGACATAGATCGAGTTCTCGACGCTGAAGCGATAGGCCGGCCGCGGCCGGTACGGGCCCGCATAGGCGTAGCCCGCGACCGCGCCGTCGATCTCCGCCACGAGATAGGGATAGCCGCCGTCGAGCAGCGCGCGCTGCCGCCGCGCCATTTCGGCTTCGTCGGGCGGCTCGAGCTCGAACGACGCGGTGCCGTGGCTGCACCGCGTGGGCTAGATGCGGGTGATGGCGGGAATGTCGGCTGGCGTGGCGGGGCGGATCGATCAGCGGCATGGCGCATCATTCGACCGAATGCTAAAAGAAAACGCCCCGGCGGTGGCCGGGGCGTTCGCTATTCGAGTCTGCGAAATGCTTAGCGGCGGTCGCCGAACAGGCGCAGCAGCATCAGGAACAGGTTGATGAAGTCGAGATAGAGCGACAGCGCGCCCATCACGGCCTTGCGGCCCGATGACGGTGCCGTCGTCGTATCGAGTTGTACATCTCCTTGATCTTCTGCGTGTCGTAGGCGGTCAGGCCCGCGAACACGCAGCACGCCGATCGACCGAGATGACCAGTCAAGCCCGCTCGACTTGCAGGAAGATGTTGACCAGGCTCGCGATGATGATGCCGATCAGGCCCATGATCAGGAACGAGCCCATCGCCGGTCAGATCGCGCTGCGTGGTGTAGCCCCACAGGCTAAGCGCGCCGAACGACGCCGCCGAGATGAAGAACACCCGCGTGATCGAGGCTCCGGTGTAGACCAGCGAAGATGATCGACAGCGAGACGCCGACCAGCGCCGCATAGACGCAGAACAGCGCCAGCGCGGTGGTGTACTGCAGCCGGTCGATGCGGAAGCTGATGAAGAACACCAGCCCGAGCGGCAGCATCAGCACGATCAGCGGAGCCGCTAACATCAGTCTGGCCGAACGGCGTAGAGCGTGATCCTGCCCGACGACGTCGGTGACGCGGGGCTGAAGGTGAGCCAGGCCACGACGCCGGTCAGCGCGACGCCGCCGGCCATGTAGTTGTAGACGCGGATCATGTGGGCGCGCAGGCCCGCATCGACCGCGACCGCCCGGGCGGCGCGCGCCGGGAAGGCCGCGACATTCCGGTCGAAGTCCGACATGGAAGTATCCTCCTGTTGATCCCGGCGCGAGCCGGGCCGCTGGGCCGCCGGCATGCCGGCAGACCGCTTGGCCCGGAATCTAGTGTCCGGGACGGTGCTACGCCAGTGATGCGCCAGACGTGGTTACGCGAATGTTCAGGCGCCTGAACAGGCTACGAAAAAGGCCCCGGCTGAGCCGGGGCCTTGAACGTTGACGACAGATCGTTAGCCGGCTCACTCGTCGCGGCTGCCCGAGCAGCTGCAGCAGCATGGTGAACAGGTTGAGGAAGTCGAGATAGAGCGACAGCGCGCCCATGATGGCGGAGCGCTCCATCACCTCGCCGTCCATCGCGCCGTAGATGTACTCGCTCTTCAGCCGCTGGGTGTCGTAGGCGGTGAGGCCCGGCGAACACCAGCACGCCGACCACCGAGATGATCCACTGCATCATCGTGCTGGCGAGGAAGATGTTGACCAGCGATCGCGATGATGATGCCGAACAGGCCCATGATCAGGAACGAGCCCATGCCGGTGAGGTCGCGCTGGGTGGTGTAGCCCCACAGCGCTGAGCGCGCCGAACGAGGCCGCCGTGATGAAGAACACCCGCACGATCGAGGTGTGGGTGTAGACCAGGAAGATCGAGCCGAGCGACACGCCGACCAGCGCCGCATAGATCCAGAACGTGAGCTGCGCCGTCGCGGGCCGCATGTTCTGGATGCGGAAGCGAGAGGAAGAAGACGAGCGCGAGCGGCGCCAGGATCACCACCCATTTCAGCGGGCTCACGAACAGCGTGTAGCCGAACGGGGTCAGCATCGAGCCCGTCGCGCACGCTTCAGCGGCCGCGATGCGACGGGATCGGTCGTGACCGACAGCATGTAGATGCCGAGCGCGGCGAGCCCGGTGATGGCGAGGCCGAGCACCATGTAATTGTAGATGCGCAGCATGTAGGCCCGCAGGCCCTCATCGACGACAGCCGCTCCGGCGCGCGTCAGCGGCCGGCCGAACTGCGCGGTGGCGGCATTGCGATCAAAGTCCGACATCGTCGAAACCTCGTGTTGTCGCCGCCTTGCCGGTCCGCGATCCTTGCGCCGCGCGCTCGAACGGACAATCATGCGCGCGACCGACTTGCAACTATGTATAACACGCCGCAGCGCCAGCATGATGACTGCGGCCAAGCGGCGGACGTTGTCGCAGCGTTACGCGACGGTTTGTCGCAACGGCTTACAGATTGCGCAGCACCGGCGCGGGCTTCTGGCCGAGCGCCGAAAACGTGCCGATCAGCCCGAACGCGACGGTTACAAGCAGCGCGCCGAGTGCCGCAGCCAGCGCCGGGCCCGGCAGCCAGGCGAAGGACAGGTTCATCACCTCGGTCACCACCAGCCAGGCCGCGACCGAGCCGGCCGCGACGCCGAACATCGCGGTCGCAAGCCCGAGCAGCAGATATTCGAGCGCGTAGGCGGCGAGCAGCCGGCCGCGCGTCGCGCCGAGCATCTTCAGCACCACCGCGTCGTAGACGCGATGGCGATGGCCGGCCGCGAGCGCGCCGGCGAGCACCAGCACGGCGGCGATCAGCGTGATCGCGCTTGCGCCGCGGATCGCCGAGCGTCAGGTCGAGCACCACCTCGCCGACCGCCTCGAGCGCTTCGCTGCACGCGCACCGTCGGTGACGGCCGGAAACGCGTCGCTGCGACCGCCTTGAGCAGCGCGATCTCCTGCGTCGACGCGTGCCGCCGCCCGGATAGGTCAGGGTCGCGATATGGGTGTGCGGCGCGCCGCGGAAGGCGCCGGGCGAAAACACCAGCACGAAATTGATGCCGAGCGATCTGCCAGTCGACCGCGCGCAGGTTGGCGAGCGTCGCCGTGATGTTGCGGCCGAGCACGTTGACGACGACCGGATCGCCGATCTTCAGGCCGAGCCCGTCGGCGATCTTCTTCTCGAACGAGACCAGCGGCGGGCCCTGATAGTCCGGCCCCCACCATTCGCCCTCGACCACGCGCGAGCCGGCCGGCACGTCGGCCGCATAGGTGATGCCGCGGTCGCTCTGCAGCACCCAGGCGGCGTTCGGCGGCGCCTTGAGATCCTCGGCGCGTGATGCCGTTGCGCTGACAGATGCGCCCGCGCAGCATCGGCACGCGCTCGAGCGTCGGCGTCCGGCGCGTGCTGTTCGGACGAAGGCGTCGAAGCGCGTCGGCGTCGGCGACTGGATGTCGACGAAGAAGAACGACGGCGCCTTGTCGGGCAGCGCCGCGAGAACTGGCGGCGCAGATTGCCGTCGATCTCGAGCACGGTGACCAGCAGCGCGAGGCCGAGCCCGAGCGACAGCACGACGCTCGGCGTCAGCGCGCCGGGCCGGTGGATGTTGGCGAGCGCCAGCCGCAGCGCGCGTCGAGCGCGCGCGCGGCAGCGCGGCGCGCGACCGCCATGAGCAGCAGCGCGACCAGCCGCAGCGACGACGAACACGCGCGGCCGCCGCGGCGACGAAGATCGCGGCGATCTTGCGGTCATAGGCGAGCATGACGGCGAGCGCCGCCGAGCGCCGCGACGACCAGCGCGGTCAGCGACGACATAGCGCCGGCGCGGCCAGCGCCGCTCCGGCGCGACCGCGTCGCGAAACAGCGCCGAGACCGGCACGTCGTGGGCGCGGCCGAGCGGCCAGAGCGCGAAGGCGAGCGCGGTGAGCAGGCCGTAGAGCACCGCCAGCGCGAGCTCGCCGGCATGCAGCGCCGGCGCGATCGGCAGCGGCATGATGCGCGCCGAACGCCGCCGCGATCGCGAACGGCAGCGCCGCGCCGATCGACGAGCCCGATCGCGGTGCCGATCGCGGCGAGCAGCAGCACCTCGGCAGATAGATCGCGAACACCCGGCCGCCGGTCGCGCCGAGCGACTTCAGGGTGGCGATCACGTCGCGCTTGCGGTCGAGATGGCTGCTTCACCGCGTTGGCGACGCCGACGCCGCCGACCAGCAGCGCGGTCAGGCCGACCAGCGTGAGGTATTGGGTGAAGCGCTCGATGTTGCGCTCGAGCGCCGGCGAGGCGTTGGTGCGGCGTGCGCACCTCCCAGCCGGCGTCCGGAAGCTGCGCTGCCGGCCGCGGCGACCACCGCGTTGCGCGGCGCGGTCGCTCGCGTCGTCGCGGCAGCCGCAGCCGGTAGTGCCAGCGCACCAGGCTGCCGGGCTGCAGCAGGCCGGTCGCGCGCAACGCCGCCTCGCTGATGAGCAGCGCGCGGGCCGAAGCCGATGCCGCCGGCGAGCTTGTCGGGCTCGGTCTTGAGGATGGCGCGCGATCTCGATCGTGGCGCCGCCGATGGTGATGCGCGCGCCGGGCTTGAGATCGAGCCGCGCCAGCAGCGCCGGATCGACGGCGGCGCCGAACGCGCCGTCGCGCTGCGCCAGCGCGTCGGCGAGCGGCATGTCGGGCTCGAGCGCGACCGCGCCGTACAGCGGATAGGCGCCGTCGACCGCCTTGATCTCGACCAGCGCGCGTGCGGCCGTCGGCGGTGCGCGCCATCGCGCGCATGGTGGCGGCGACCGAGACCTGGCCGTGCGCGTCGAGGAACGCGCGCTCGGCCGCGCTCGCCTCGCGCTGGATCAGCGTGAACGACAGATCGCCGCCGAGGATGACGCGGCCTTCGCGCGCGAGCCCGTCGGTCGAGGCTGCGCGCGAACGAGCCGACGCCGGCGATCGCCATCGACGCCGAGCGCGATGCAGGCGATGAACACGCGAAAGCCGCGCAGGCCGCCGCGCATCTCGCGCAGCGCGAAGCGCAGCGGGCGAAGATTCGGCGGATGCGGCGCGAGGCGAGTCGCGAGTCGTCATGCGGCGCCTTCGGCGCGTAGCGCGCTGAGCAGGAAGTGGACCGGCGCAGAACAGCAGCAGCCGGCATGCCGATCATCAGCCCGGCCAGCCAGACGTAGGGAGGAACCCAGGTCTGCGCCGCGCTGTCGCTCAGGCCCCACACGTAGTTGATGTTCACCGGCGTCAGGCCGGCATTCGGGTCGCGGCGGCGGCATGAAGAAGAAGCAGATCAGCAGCAGCGCCCACGCCAGCACGGTCCAGGCCGGCAAGCGCGCGGCGGTCGTAGCCGAGCTTCCACACCAGATAGACCAGCAGGAACGGCAGCCAGCCGTGGAACAGCGACAGCCCGCGCAGGAACAGCGAGTTCTCGTGCTTGAACATGTAGTCGGTCATGCCGATGCAGCGACACGCCGAAGATGTTGCAGAACGAAATCGAGCACCCACAGCGCCTGCGGCGCCAGGATGCCGACCGCGCACATCGAGATCAGCAGCGGGCTTTCGAGCCAGATGCCGACCAGCGTGAGGATCAGCGCGACGTCGCAGAAATACAGAAAATTGGTCGGCCCGTAATAGTGCCAATAGACCGGCACCAGCACCGCTCATGAACGCGCGTGTAGGCGAACTTGAGCCACAGCGGGACGCGGTTCGAGGCGTGGGCGATGACGTCGCGTCATGCGGCTTCAGCCCGTCAGTGCCGTCGCGCGCCCTCGATCCGGCCCGAGCGCAGCCGCACGACGCGGTCGCAGCGCTGCGCCAGCGCGGTGTCGTGCGTCACCAGCACCAGCGTGGTGCCGCGCTCGACGTGGCCGGCGAACAGCAGCTCGATGATCTGCTGGCCGGTCGCCTCGTCGAGATTGCCGGTCGGCTCGTCGGCGACCAGGATCGCCGGATTGCGGCGCGAGCGCGCGGGCGAGCGCGACGCGCTGCTGCTCGCCGCCGGAAAGCTGCGCCGGATAGTGGTGCAGCCGCTCGGCCAGTCCGACCGCGGCGAGCTCGTCGCGCGCGCGCGCTCGAAGGCATCGGCGGCGCCGGCGAGCTCGAGCGGCACCGCGACGTTCTCCAGCGCCGTCATGGTCGGGATGAGATGGAAGGACTGGAACACGATGCCGACATTGCGGCCGCGAAAGCGCGCCAGCGCGTCCTCGTCGAGCCGCCGCAGGTCCGTGCCCGGCCACCACGATCGAGCCGGTGTCCGGCCGCTCCAGCCCGGCCAGCACCATCAGCAGGGTCGATTTGCCCGAGCCGGACGGGCCGACCAGGCCGACCGCCTCGCCGCGCCCTATATGCAGGTCGATGTCCTTGAGGATATGAACCCGGGCCGCGCCGCGGCCGAGCGACAGGTTGACGCCGGAGAGCGCGATCGCCGGGCGCGTTGCCGCAGTCGGAGGTGTCGTTCATGCGGTCTTCGATGCCGGCGCTCCGTCCCGAATCCGCGCCGCCGCTCATATGGGAAGCTGGCGCCGTCAGGTCCAGCGGCTTGCGGCGGCGCTGTCGCGGTCTGCCGGCGCTTGTTGTCGCGGCATCGTCGGCACGGCGAGCGCGGCCGAGCGGCCGTCAAGATCGTGGCGCTCGGCGATTTGCTGACCGCCGGCTTTCGGCTTGCCGGCCAGGCGGCGTTTCCGGCCAAGCTCGAGCGGGCGCTCAAGGCCAAGGGCATCGCGGTCGAGATCGCCAATGCCGGCGTCTCCGGCGACACCGCTCCGGCGGGCTCGCCCGGCTCGACTGGTCGGTGCCGGACGGGCACCGACGCGGTGATCCTCGAGCTCGGCGCCAACGACATGCTGCGCGGCATCGACCCGAAGGTCACGCGCGACGCGCTCGACGAGATCGTGCGCCGGCTGAAGGCGCGCCGCATCGCGGTGCTGCTCGCCGGCATGCTGGCGCCGCGCCAATCTCGGGCCGGACTATGTGCAGGCGTTCGATGCGATCTATCCGGAGCTTGCCGCGGCGCACGACCTCGTGCTCTATCCGTTCTTCCTGGAGGGCGTCGCGGCCGACCCCAAGCTCAATCATGCGCGACGGCATGCATCCGACCGCGGCCGGCGTCGACGTGATCGTCGACCGGCATCCTGCCGAAGGTGGAGGAGCTGTCGCCCGCGTGCAGGCGCGCAATGCCTGACACGGATCGCCGATTGAGTCGTGAGCGTCAACTGCCGTAGCAGATTCGCGAGCGGATTCGTTAGGAGCTGAGCGATGCCGCGCCTGTTCACCGGTCTGGAAATTCCCGCGCGACGTCGGCCAGTCGCTGTCGCTGCTGCGCGGCGGGCTGCCGGGCGCGCGCTGGATCGATCCGGAAAACTATCACCTCACGCTGCGCTTCATCGGCGACGTCGACGACGACATCGCGCAGCGAGATCGCGTCGCTGCTCGGCAAGGTCCGGCGCAGGATTTCGAGTTGCGGTTCGACGGCGCTGCCGTCGTTCGGCGGCCGCAAGCCGCGCGCGATCGTGGCCGCGGTCGCGCCGTCGCCGGCGCTGATGGAACTGCAGGCCGAGCACGAGCGGCTGATGCAGCGGGTCGGGCTCGAGCCCGAGGGGCGCAAGTACACGCCGCATGTCACGCTGGCGCGGCTGCGCGATTCGTCGAGCCGCGAGGTCGCCGAATATCTGTCGACGCGCGCGGCGTTCCGCTCGCTGCCGTTTCCGGTGTCGCGCTTCGTGCTGTTCTCGTCGCGCGCCTCGGTCGGCGGCGGGCCTTATGTGGTCGAGGCGGCCTATCCGCTGGCGGCGTAGACGTTCAGGCCGAAGCGTAACTGTGCAGTTCGAGCACCGGGATCTTGTAGCTGCGGCTTGTGCTCTGCTCCTGCACGCGCACGTCGTTGAGATGGTAGCGCCGCGCCTCGTCGATGATCCGCGCGGTCAGTTCGCGCTCGAAGCCGCGGTCCTGGAAGCCGTTCTCGACGGTGATCGCGGCTTCGGCGCGCCGCGCGGTGCGGTCCGGCACGATCTCGGCGCCGGCCCGCATCACGCCCTTCACATAGGCGCCGATCAGGATCGCGCCTGACGCGACCAGGTCGAGGCAATGGGCGTCGATCGGCGCGGTCGTCGCCGGGGAACAGGCTCGTGCGGTCGAGCCGCATCAGATGCGCATGGTAGTCCTCGATGGCGGTCGGCCCGAGCACGCGAATTTCGGCGGCGTGGACGATCCCACGGCCCCCATGGCTGCTGTTCCCCTCGGTCCCGGACTAGGGCGGAGGATAGGAGCCAATCCCCGCCAATCGGTTAACGCGGGCTTTGCGGCCGCGATGCGACGGGTTTGCAGCAATCCGCGACTGGACGTCGAGCACGGCGGTGGCGAAGCCGCAATTGTCGGCCACGAATTCCCGCAGCACCGACAGCGGCGTCGGCCGCGCCGCCGCGACCTCGCCGACCACGTCGCCGAAATCGAAGCTCAGCTCGGCGGCGAATTTGCGCGCCAGCTCCTGCATGCGGCGGTTGTTGGCGAGGCAGGCCATGTGCAGGGTCTTGATGCCGCGGTTGCGGGCGGCCAGCAGCGTGCGGTCGAGCAGCGCCGAGCCGACGCCGTGGCTCTGCCAGTCGGCTCTCGATGCTGAACGCGGCCTCGGCCTCGCGCGCGAAGGCCGCGTCCGAGCGGCCGCAGTTCGGCGGCGCCGCGCAGCACCCCGTCGACGAAGAAGCCGTGCACCACCGCGCCCAGCCCGAACGTGGTGCGTGACGTAGTTGCTCGATGAACTCGTCGGACACGCCGCCGCCGAACCGGCTGTGCCGGCTGTCCTGGTCGAGCCGCAGCAGATGGTCGCGGTAGCGTGCGGCTTCGCCGATCCACAATTTGCGGATCACGCCGCCGTCGGCGAGAGGTTCGTGCATTCCAGGGTCTCCTGACATTGATCGTCGAAGCCCTGCCGGATTCATCCCGCGACTGCGAATCGCTATTGTTGCACTGCAGCATAAGTATGTCGGCGCGCAGCGATTGCAGGGTCGGTACGATTGAGCGCTGAAATGACATGCGAAATCTGCATGGCTGGCATGCCGCGCAGTCGCGTCGGCTGCCGGGTTGCTTGCCGGCCGCGCTGCAGGCCCTATCGGTGCCCGTATCCGCGATCCGACTCCATGTCCGTCCGTCGAACTCTACGAAGCATCTGGTCGCCGCCAAGAAGCTCGAGCGCGACCGGGCGCAGGAGCGCCTGCTCGACGCGCTTCGCGCGCTGGAGCAGCGCGTCGCCGCGCATCGCTCGGCGCGCCGGATCGCAGCCGCTCGGCTGGCTGTTCGGCGGCCGCGATCAGCGACGAGCCGGTCAAGGGCCTCTACATCTTCGGCGACGTCGGCCGCGGCAAGACCATGCTGATGGACCTGTTCTTCGAGGCAAGCCCGGTGGTCCGCAAGCGCCGCGCGCATTTCCACGAGTTCATGGCCGACGTGCACGAGCGCGTCCGCGTGTTCCGGCAGAAGCTGAAGGACGGCGAGATCGAGGGCGACGATCGCGATCCGGCTCGCCGCCGGCGAGATCGCCGAGGAGAGCTGGCTGCTCTGCTTCGACGAATTCCACGTCACCGACATCGCCGACGCCATGATCCTCGGCCGGCTGTTCGCCCGGCTGTTCGAGCTCGGCGTCGTGGTGGTCGCGACCTCGAACGTGGCGCCGTCCGAGCTCTACCAGCGACGGGCTCAACCGCGCGCTGTTCCTGCCGTTCATCGCCATGATCGAGCGGCACATGGAGGTGCTGCGGCTCGACGCGCGCACCGACTTCCGGCTGGAGAAGCTCGCCGGCCAGCAGGTCTGGTACGTGCCGGCCGACGACGCCGCCGACCGCCGCGCTCGACGAGGCCTGGCGGCGGCTCGTCGGCAGCTCGAGCGGCATGCCGCAGGAGCTGTCGGTGCAAGGGCCGCAGGCTCCGCGTGCCGCGCGCCGCGATGGGCGTGGCGCGGTTCTTCTTCCACGATCTGTGCGAGCAGCCGCTGGCGGCGCGCCGACTATCTGCGCATCGCGCACGAATTCCACACCCTGATCATCGACCGCATTCCGGTCATGGGCTTCGACCAGCGCAACGCCGCCAAGCGCTTCATCATCCTGATCGACACGCTGTACGACCATGCGGTGAAGCTCGTGGCCTCGGCCGCGGCCGAGCCGGATGCGCTCTACCAGGCCAGCGACGGCTTCGAGGCGGCCGAATTCAAGCGCACCGCCTCGCGCCTGATCGAGATGCGCTCGCAGACCTATCTGGCGCTGCCGCACGGCCGGCGCGATTCGGCGGCCAGCGGATCGAGCGAGGGCATCGTCGAGACCTGAAGCGCGCTACTGCGGCTTGATGCCGGTGGCCTTCAGGATCGGCGGCCACTTCCGCAGCTCGGCGGCGAAAAACATTGCGAACTCCGCCGGCGTGGTGATCTTGGCCTCGTAGCCGAAACGCTTGAGCGCCGGCGCCATCTCGTCGGATTTCAGCACCGCATTCATCTCGCGGTTGAGCTTGTCGACGATCGCCGCCGGCGTGCCGGCCGGCGCGAGAACTCCCATCCAGACGTCGGGATTGAAGCCGACCTGCGGATAGCCGCTCTCGGCCATGGTGGGAACGTCGGGCAGTTCGGGGCTGCGCTGCGGCCCGGTGTAGGCCAGCGCCCGGATCTTGCCGTCGCGGATCAGCGGCAGCAGTTGCGGCACCGGCGCGATGTTGATGTGCACGCGCCCGCCGAGCAGATCGGCGCGGGCCTGCTCGCCGCCGCGATAGGGCACGTCGATGATGTCGATCCCGGTCGGCCTGCTTGAAGGTTTCGCCGATGATGTGCGGCATGGTCGCGAGCCCGAAGCCGAACGCGAGCTTGCCGGGATTGGCCTTGGCGTAGGCCACCAGCTCCGGAATGGTGTTGGCCGGCACCGACGGGCGCCACCGCGATCAGGTGCGACCAGGTGACCAGCGGTCGCGACCGGCGCCAGCGCCTTGGCCGGATCGAAATCGAGATCGGGAAACAGCACCGGGTAGTAGGCGATGTTCGGGCCGATGACGAGCAGCGTGTAGCCGTCGGGCGGCGCCGCCGCGACCGCCTTGGCGCCGATGGTGGTGCCGCCGCCCGAGCGGTTCTCGACGATGACGTTCTGGCCGAGCCGGTTCTGCAGGTGCTGCGCGACGACGCGGGCCAGCGCATCGACCGGCCCGCCGGCGAGGAACGGCACGATCAGCTTGATGGTCTGTGTCGGGATAGTCCTGCGCGCTCGGCAGCGCTCGCGCAACCGGCCATTGCGATCATCGTTGCCGCGAGCGCGAATGCCGGCCGCATCAGCTTTGCTCCGCAATACCTACTCGGCCTGCGCATGGCTCACGGCCGGCCGCTTGCGCGGCTCCTTGCGCATCGCTTGACGGTACGCCGGCCGGACACGACAGGATCGTCGCGCTGCGCCACGACTCGGCTCGATCGGTTACTCCGCCTTCAGCCGGCGGCTTGCAAGAGCGGCGGCCACTTCTTCACTTCGCCTGCGATGAACGCTGCGAACTGCTCGGCGTCGTCGACCATCGGCTCCCAGCCGAGCTTGGCGAGGACCGCTTTCATCTCAGCGGATTTCAAGGCTTTCGTTGACCGCGGCGTTGATCTTGTCGACGACCACGGCATCCGGCGTGCCGGCCGGCGCCAGAAACCCAACCCAGACGTCCGGGTTGTAGCCGACCTGCGGATAGCCGCTCTCGATCATGGTCGGCACGTCGGGCAGGTCGGGGCTGCGCTTCGGCCCGGTGAAGGCCAGTGGCCGCGCCTTGCCGTCCTGGATGAGTGGCGAGCAGGTTCGCGGTCGGCGCCATGTTGATGTCGATGCGGCCGCCGAGCAGATCGGCGCGCGCCTGCTCGCCGCCGCGATACGGAACGCCGGCGAAGTCGGCGCCGGTCGCCTGCCGGAAGGTCTCGCCCAGGATGTGCGGCGTGGTCGCAAGCCCGTAGCCGAAGGTGAGCTTGCCGGGATTGGCCTTGATGTGCGCGACCAGCTCCCTGACGGTCCTGGCCGGCACCGCCGGCGCCACCACCATGACATGCGACCAGGCCGACCACGGTCGCGACCGGCGCGAGACTCTTGAGCGGATCGAAGTTGAGGCTGGGATAGAGCACCGGCGTGTAGGCGAGGTTCGGCCCGATGAACGAGCAGCGTGTAGCCGTCCGGCGGCGCCGCCATCACCGCTTTGATGCCGATGCGTGGTGCCGCCGCCCGGGCCGGTTCTCGACCACCATGTTCTGGCCGAGCCGGGTCTGCATGTGCTGGGTGATGACGCGCGCGGCGGCATCGACCGGCGAGCCCGGCGTGAACGGCACGATCACCTTGATGAGGCGGTCCGGATAGTCCTGCGCGCGGGCGGCGTGCAGGCCACGACCAGCACACGCAGCACACGCCGCGGCCAAAGCGCGCGAACCGTCATGTCCGCCTCCCGGCATCGGCGGCCGCGTCAGGCGTGGCGTCGCCGAGATGCTATCGCTCGGTTAAGCGTCAGCAATGCGCAACCGCCGCGGTTGTGCCGACTTGAACGGCCCTGCCGAAAGGGCTAATGACCCGGCAACCGGGTGATTTCGACCGTCCCATAAGGATTTTCCCCACATGGCGCGTAACAAGATTGCGTTGATCGGCGCAGGCCAGATCGGCGGCACGCTCGCTCACCTCATCGGCCTCAAGGAGCTTGGCGACGTCGTGCTGTTCGACATCGCCGAAGGCGTCCCGCAGGGCAAGGCGCTCGACCTCGCCCAGTCCTCGCCGGTCGAGGGCTTCGACGCCAAGATCGTCGGGCACCAACGCCTACGAGGCGATCGAAGGCGCCGACGTCTGCATCGTCACCGCCGGCGTGCCGCGCAAGCCCGGCATGAGCCGCGACGATCTGCTCGGCATCAACCTCAAGGTGATGGAGCAGGTCGGCGCCGGCTTGAAGAAATACGCGCCCAACGCCTTCGTCATCTGCATCACCAATCCGCTCGACGCCATGGTGTGGGCGCTGCAGAAGTCCTGCGGCCTGCCGCAGCAACATGGTGGTCGGCATGGCCGGCGTGCTCGACTCGGCGCGGCTTCCGCTATTTCCTCGCCGACGAGTTCAACGTCTCGGTCGAGGACGTCACGCGCCTTCGTGCTCGGCGGCCACGGCGACACCATGGTGCCGATGGCGCGCTACTCCACCGTCGCCGGCATTCCGCTGCCCGACCTGATCAAGATGGGCTGGACCACGCAGGCGCGCGTCGACGAGATCGTCAAGCGCACCCGCAACGGCGGCGCCGAGATCGTCAACCTGCTCAAGACCGGCTCGGCCTTCTACGCGCCGGCGTCGTCGGCCATCGCGATGGCGGAGAGCTATCTGCGCGACAAGAAGCGCGTGCTGCCCTGCGCCGCCTGGCTCAACGGCGAGTACGGCGTCAAGGACCTCTATGTCGGCGTGCCGGTGGTGATCGGCGCCAAGGGCGTCGAGCGCATCGTCGAGCTCGAGCTCGACCGGCGCCGAGCGCGACGATGTTCGACAAGTCGGTCGCCGCGGTGAAGGGCCTGGTCGATGCCTGCCAGAAGATCGCGCCGGATCTCGGCAAGCAGTAGAGCGCCCGTCATAGACGGCTGCAGCGGCGCCATGAACATCCACGAGTACCAGGCCAAGGCGGTGCTGCGGGAGTTCGGCGTGCCGGTGCCGCAAGGGCATTCCGGCGTTCAGCGTCGACGAGGCGGTGAAGGCCGCGAAGGAGCTCGGCGGCCCGGTCTGGGTGGTGAAGGCGCAGATCCACGCCGGCGGCCGCGGCAAGGCCGGCGGCGTCAAGGTGGTGAAGTCGATCGACGACGTGAAGAAGGAAGCCGACGCGCATCCTCGGCTCGACGCTGGTCACGCATCAGACCGGCCCGAAGGGCAAGCAGGTCAACCGCCTCTACATCGAGGAAGGCTCCGCGATCGACAAGGAGTTCTATCTGTCGATGCTGGTCGACCGCGACGACCTCGCGCGTCGCGATCGTGGTCTCGACCGAAGGCGGCATGGACATCGAGAAGGTCGCGCACGACACGCCGGAGAAGATCATCACCGTCTCGGTCGATCCGGTGACCGGCATCTGCCCGCATCACGTGCGCGCGCGTCGCCAAGGCGCTCGGCCTCGACGCCGATCTGCAGAAGCAGATGAGCCCGCTGCTGACCGAGCTCTACAGGGCGTTCACCGAGAAGGACATGAGCCTGCTCGAGATCAATCCGCTGGTCGTCACCAAGGACAGGCAAGCTCGTCTGCCTCGACGCCAAGATCGGCTTCGACGACAACGCGCTGTTCCGCCACCCCGACGTGGCGGCGCTGCGCGACGTCGACCGAGGAGGACGAGAAGGAGATCGAGGCGTCGAAGTACGATCTCAACTACGTCGCGCTCGACGGCACGATCGGCTGCATGGTCAACGGCGCCGGCCTCGCCATGGCGACCATGGACATCATCAAGCTCTACGGCGTGGAGCCGGCGAACTTCCTCGACGTCGGCGGCAGCGCCACGAAGGAGAAGGTCACGGCGGCGTTCAAGATCATCACCTCCGATCCGAAGGTGAAGGGCATCCTGGTCAACATCTTCGGCGGCATCATGAAGTGCGACGTGATCGCCGAGGGCGTGGTCGCCGCGGTGAAGGAGGTCGGGCTCAAGGTGCCGCTGGTGGTGCGGCTCGAAGGCACCAACGTCGAGCTCGGCAAGAAGATCATCGCCGAGTCCGAAGCTCAACGTGACCTCCGGCCGACGACCTCGACGACGCCGCGCAGAAGATCGTCGCCGCCGTGAAGAAGGCCGCGTGATGACCATCCTCGTCGACAAGAACACCAAGGTCATCTGCCAGGGCTTCACCGGCAAGAACGGCACCTTCCATTCCGAGCAGGCGATCGCCTACGGCACCAAGATGGTCGGCGGCATCTCGCCCGGCAAAGGCGGCTCGACGCATCTCGGCCTGCCGGTGTTCGACACCGTCGCCGAGGCGCAAGGCCAAGACCGGCGCCGACGCCAGCGTGATCTACGTGCCGCCGCCGGGCGCGGCCGACGCCATCCCCGAGGCGATCGAGGCGGAGATCGCGCTGATCGTCTGCATCACCGAAGGCATCCCGGTCGTGGACATGGTCAAGGTGAAGCGCGCGCTGTCGCGGCTCGAAGTCGCGCCTGATCGGGCCGAACTGCCCCGGCGTGATGACCGCCGGCGAATGCAAGATCGGCATCATGCCGGCATCGATCTTCAAGCCCGGCAAGGTCGGCATCGTGTCGCGCTCCGGCACGCTGACCTACGAGGCGGTGTTCCAGACCACGCGCGAGGGCCTCGGCCAGACCACGGCGCTCGGCATCGGCGGCGATCCGGTGAAGGGCATGGACTTCATCGACGTGCTGGAGCTGTTCCTCGCCGACCAGGCGACCGAGGCGATCGTCATGATCGGCGAGATCGGCGGCTCGTCGGAGGAGGACGCCGCGCAGTTCCTCAAGGACGAGGCCAAGAAGGGCCGCAAGAAGCCGATGGTCGGCTTCATCGCCGGCCGCACCGCGCCGCCGGGCCGGCGCATGGGCCACGCCGGCGCGATCATCGCCGGCGGCAAGGGCGACGCCCAGTCCAAAATTGCGGCGATGGAATCGGCCGGGATCAAGGTATCGCCGTCGCCGGCGCGGATCGGCAAGACGCTGGTCGAGGTTCTGAAAGTCCTGATTCAGTCCTTTTGAGGCCTTTTGTTGCCTTTCAGACGTCATAAATCTGAGTCATAGATCGGACCGTCGGCGGTCGCGGGTTCACTTGCCTTATGCGCCGCCGGCCCGGGGCAGCGTGCCCCGAGGAGGAACATTGAGATGTCTCGCCAGGACGCGAACGCGGCTTTTGCCCGCACTTCTTTCCTTTATGGCGGCAACGCCGCCTATGTCGAACAACTCCAATCGCGCTATGAGGCCAACCCGGCTCGGTCGATGCCGAGTGGCGGGCGTTCTTCGAGGGCCTGAAGGACGACCGCGCCGACGTCATCAAGAACGCCAGCGGCCCGTCCTGGCAGCGGCCGAACTCTCCAGCACGCCGACGGCGAACTGATTGCGGCGCTGACCGGCGACTGGAGCGAGGTCGAGAAGCCGTCGGCGACAAGATCAAGGGCAAGGCGCAAGCCAAGGGCGTCGAGATCTCCGCAGCCGAGGTGCAGCAGGCCACGCGCGATTCGATCCATGCGCTGATGCTGATCCGCGCCTACCGCACCCGCGGCCACTTCCACGCCAAGCTCGATCCGCTCGGGCTCGAGCCGGAAAAGAGCGAAGAGGAGCTCGAGTTGCGCGCCTGCGGCGCAATGGGCAGCTGCGCGTTTTGAGAATGCTGGTGGTCCGGTCCGCCGCTCGGGTGCCTGGGACCCCCACCCCAACCCTCCCCCTTTCAGGGCGAGGGAGCGCACCGAGCTTGCTGCTCATGCGGACTCCCTCTCAGAGGAATGCGCTCTAGCGCGGTGGGTATTTTCTCTCCATAAAGTCGGCCCAGGATACGATACAATCGTATCGGGCTATAGACGTTCGTGAGAAGGGCAAAGGGGCAGGCAGGATGGCCGAGGCTTCATCCGAGAAGGCCGACACGGCGGCCGGTCGCGGGCGCGCGCCGGCGATCGACGTGCACGCGCACGTGCTGGTGCCCGAGGTCTACGCGGTGGCGGCCGAGCACAACATCTTTTCCGAGCTGCCCACCGATCCCGGCGTCACCGAGAGATGCGCCAGCAAGATCAAGGACCGCGCCGGCATGGTGCTCGGCCGCATGAGCGACCTCAGCGACCGCATCGCCAAGATGGACGCCATGGGCGTCGACGTTCAGGTGCTGAGCGCGAGCCTGGTGCATCAAGGGCCTCGAATGGGCGGACGCGCAGACGAGCCTGCGGCTCGCGCGCACCACCAACGACTGGATCGCCAAGGCGGTCGCCCAGCACCCCACGCGCTTCATCGGGCTCGGCACCTTGCCGCTGCACGTGCCGGCGCTCGCGGTCGCCGAGCTCGAGCGCTGCCTGCGCGAGCTTGGCCTCAGGGGCGTCGCCATCTCGACCATGGCGGGCGGCGATGGAGCTCGGCGATCCGCAGCTCAAGCCGTTCTGGGCCAAGGCCGAGGCGCTCGGCGCGCTGGTCTACATCCATCCGGGCGGCAACCGTGACCGCCGCTTCAAGCGCTTCCATCTCTGGAACAGTGTCGGCCAGGCGTTCGAGGAGGCGATGGCGATCTCGTCGCTGATGTATGACGGCGTGCTCGAGTTATTCCCCAGGCTCAAGATCTGCATCTCGCATGGCGGCGGCTACATGCCGTACTATATGGGCCGCATCGACCGCAACTACGTGGAAAAGGCCAACACCCGCGTCAACATGAGCAAGCCGCCGATCGAGTATCTGCGCATGCTCTATTTCGACTCCTGCGTCTACGAGCGTCCGGTGCTGCAGCATCTCGTCGACAAGGTCGGCGCCGACCGGGTGCTGCTGGGCTCGGACTATCCGGTGGGGGAGACGAAGCCGATCGAGTTCGTGCGCGAGACCGAGACGCTGTCGAGCGGGCAGAAGGAGCAGATCGTGCGCGGCAACGCGGCGGCGCTGTTCGGGATTGCGGACCATCAACCGTCATTCCGGGGCGCGCCGTAAGGCGCGAGCCCGGAATTTCTAACCCCCGGCCTGTGGTTATGGATTTCGGGCTCGCGCGCAAGGGCGCGCGCCCCGGAATGACGACGGAGAGATACGAGCGTCAATCGGGATCCAATGTAATGGACGAACGGCTCCTCAATCCGATCTCCACCGCCGAGCTCGAGCGCCGCTGGGCGCGCCGCCCGCAAGGCCATGGCCGAGCGCAAGATCGACGCGCTGGTCATGCAGAACAACAACGACTGGCTCGGCGGCTATGTCAGCTGGTTCACCGATACGCCGCCTGACAACGGCTATTTCCGCGCAGCGTGATCTTCCCCGCGTCCGACCTGATGACCGTGGTCGACATGGGCGGCAAGGGCGTGCGGCGCAAGATCGACGGCCGCGACGAGGGGCAACCGCGGCGTCGGCGAGCATGCTCTTCACGCCGGCCTTCACCTCGGTCGCCTATACGCGACGAATATCAGGCCGAGCTCGTCGCCGCCGAGCTCAAGCGGCGCGGCTACCGCACCATCGGCTGGGTCGGCAGCGGCGCGATGCCGCATAAATTCGTCGCACGCGTCGAGAAGGAGCTCGCCGGCCAGCGCGCAATTCGTCGATGCGACCGAATTCGTCGACCGCCTCAAGGCCATCAAGAGCGAGGAGGAGAAGGAGCTCATCCGCAAATGCGCCGAGATGCAGGACGAGATCTTCGCCCGCGTGCTCAGGCGAGATCAAGCCCGGCATGAGCGACAACGACTCACCGCGCTGGCGCAATATGAGGGCCGCGCTGCTCGGCAGCGAGCAGGGGCTGTTCCTCGGCTCGTCGGCGCCGCTCGGACAGGCGTCGCGCTTCGTCGACCGCCACTGCCAGGCCGGACGCTTCAAGCCCGGCGAGCATTTCTCGCTGCTGATCGAGAACAACGGCCCCGGCGGCATGTACACCGAGATCGCGCGCACCATCGTGCTCGGCAAGGCATCGAACGAGCTGATCGACGGCTTCGAATCGATGAAGGAGGCGCAGGCGCACACGTTGCGCTTGCTCAAGCCCGGCGCGTCCTGCGCCGACATCGCCGCGCAGCCACGACGACTACATGCGCAGCCGCGGCTTGCCGCCGGAGCTGCGGCTCTACGCCCACGGCCAGGGCTACGACCTGGTCGAGCGGCCGCTGATCCGCGCCGACGAGACCATGACGATCGAGGAGAACATGAACTTCGCTGTCCATCCCGGCTACGAGACGCCGTCGATCTTCGCGGTGATCTGCGACAACTACCTCATCGGGCCGACGGACCGGGCGAGTGCCTGCACCGACGCCCAAGCAGATCTTCGAGGTCTAGCGCATGATCTATCCGTCGCATGACGGGCGTGGCACCCCCTGCGTGGTGCGCGGAGAAAGACGGGAAGCCGGTAAGCCGGGCATGACGTGCGCAAGCGCGACGTGCGCATGACGATCGACGTGCTGAGCATCGGCTCGTTCCCCGCGCGACCAATGCCGAGCTGGCGAACCGCTTCGCGGTCACCCATCACTTGCACCGGCCGGCGCCCGACGCGCTGAGCGCCGAGCTGCGAGTCGCGCATCCGCGCCATCGCCACCGAGGCCAATCGCGGCGCCGACCGCGCGCTGATCGCCGCGCTGCCCAAGCTCGAGGTCGATCTCCGTCTTCGGCGTCGGCACCGACAACATCGACCTTGAGGCGGCGCGCGAGCGCAACATCCCGGTCACCAACACGCCGGGCGTGCTGACCGACGAGGTCGCCGATCTCGCGATCGGCCTGATGCTCGCGTCGGCGCGCCAGATCCTGTTCGCCGACCGCTACGTGCGCGACGGCAGCTGGCGCAGCAAGGGGCCGATCCCGCTCGGCCGCAGCGTCGGCGGCAAGACCATGGGCGTGGTCGGGCTCGGCGGCATCGGCCGCGCCATTGCCGATCGCGCCGCGGCGTTCCGCATGCGCGTGATCTACCAGCGGGCCGCGGCGCAAGCCCGAGGCGCCCTACGAGTACGTCGCCGACCTCATCGAGCTGGCGCGGCAGAGCGACTATCCTGATGGTCGCCTGCAAGGGCGGCCCGGACACCCGCCACCTCGTCTCCGCCGCGGTGATCGACGCGCTCGGGCCGAACGGCACGCTGATCAACGTGGCGCGCGGCTCGGTGGTCGACGAGCCGGCGCTGATCGCGGCGCTGGCCGAGGGCCGGCTCGGCCACGCGGCGCTCGACGTGTTCGAGAGCGAGCCCGACGTGTCGCCGGAGCTGCTGCGCTCGCCCAACGTGATCGTGCAGCCGCACCACGGCAGCGCCACGATCGAGACCCGCACGGCGATCGGCCAGCTCATGATCGACAATCATCAGCGCGCACTTCGCCGGCAAGCCGCTGCTCACGCCGGTGGGGTGAGCGCACCAATCTCGCGGCTGTCATTCCGGGGCGCGCCACTTGGCGCGAGCCCGGAATCGATAACCACGGCCTGGGAGTATGGATTCCGGGCTCGCGGGCTAAAGCCCGCGCCCCGGAATGACGGTGGTGGATGGTGCTATCCGAAGTCTCTGAGACATCGTGCGCGCGTGGCATTGCGACGACAGTTCGGATAGCGTGCCGCACGTGGGGGTGGGCAGGGGTCATGGCCGAGCCGCAGATCGTCATCGACGGGCGTCAGCCACACTCTACCGGCCGCCGAGCGGGCGGCCGGTGCTGGCGCTCGAGGACGTTTCGCTCGAGGTCGGCAACCGCGAATTCCTCGCGCTGCTCGGGCCGTCCGGCTGCGGCAAGTCGACGCTGCTTTATCTGATCGGCGGCTTCCTCCCGATCGAGACCGGCAAGATCCTGATCGAGGGCAAGCCGGTCGGCGCGCCGGGGCCCGACCGCGGCATCGTGTTCCAGCATTTCGCGCTGTTTCCCTGGAAGACGCGTGCGCGCCAACATCCTCTACGGGCTCGAGCGCATGGGGCTGCCGCGCGAGGAGCGCGAGAGCGCGCGCGCAATCGTTCATCGACCTGGTCGGGCTCTGCCGGCTTCGAGGACAGCTATCCCTCGCAACTCTCCGGCGGCATGAAGCAGCGCACCGCGATCGCCCGCACGCTCGCCTTCGATCCGAAAATCCTGCTGATGGACGAGCCGTTCGGCGCGCTCGACGCGCAGACCCGCAGCCTGATGCAGGCCGAGCTGCTCGCATCTGGCAGCGCACGCCCAAGACCGTGATCTTCGTCACCCACGACGTGCAGGAGGCGGTCTATCTCGCCGACCGGGTGGCGGTGATGTCGGCGCGGCCCGGGCCGCATCAAGGCGATCGTCGACACCAAGTTCGACAAGAACGATCCGGAGATGTTCAAGCGCAAGGCGTTCGTCGACAAGGTCGACGAGATCTGGAACCTGGTGCGCGATCGAGGCGATCAAGGCGCAGGAGAGCCGCGCGCATGATGCGACCGCATGCGCGTTGCTGCGCTATTCGCCGCTGCTCCTGCTGGCGCTGGCCTGGGAGGCGCCGCGCGCACCGGTCTCGTCTCGACGCTCGCGCTGCCGCCGCTGAGCGATGGTCGCGGCGCCTGGCTCGAGCTCGTCAAGAGCGGCGAGCTGATCACCAACGGCGCCGCATCGCTGTGGCGCGGCCGGCGCCGGGCTGGCGCTGGCGATCGTGATCGGCGCCGTGCTCGGCATCCTCATGGCGTGGTGGAAGCCGGTCAACGTGCTGCTCAGCCCGCTGGTGGAGATGTTCTACCCGATGCCGAAGTCGGCGCTGATCCCGGTGACGGTGCTGTGGCTCGGCTTCGGCAACGGCTCGAAGATCCTGCTGATCTTCCTCGGCTGCATGCTGCCGGTCACGCGTCGGCGCCTTCAACGGCGCGCGCTCGAGCGAGCAGGTGCTGGTCTGGTCGGCGCGCAGCATGGGGGCGAGCCGGCTGCGCATGCTGTGGGACGTGGTGGTGCCGAGCGCGCTGCCCGAGCTGCTCAACGGCATCCGCACCGCGCTCGCGCTCGTCCTTCATCCTGCTGGTCAGCTCCGAGCTGATCGTGGCGCGCGCGGGGCTCGGCTACCTGATCGGCTTCCTCGGCGCCGACGGCACCTATGACGCGATGTTCGCGGTCGTGCTGACGGTGGCGTTCCTCGGCTTTGCCGCCGACCGCGTCTATCTCCTGCTCATGCACCGGGTGCTGCGATGGCAGACTAGACGCGAGACCGCCGGCGGACCGCTGGCCGAGCTCGCGCGCGCGCCGGCGCGCACGGCCGCAAGCCGCGTGTCGCCACGCTCGGCTGGGCGCTGCGCGCGGCGCGTGCTCCATCGTCGCGCTGGCGGTCGCCTGGGAAGCTGTTCGCGCGCTCGCGGCGCGGTGACGCCGTTCATGCTGCCGCCGCTCTCGCGCCGTGCTGGAGCGGATCTGGAGCGACCTCGTCGCCGGCGACCTGCGCGATCAACACCGGCGTGACGCTCTATCGCGCGCTGGCCGGCTTCGCGATCGCGGCGGTCGCCGGCATCGTGCTCGGCATGGCGATGTCGCGCAGCGCGCTCGCCCACTGGTTCTTCGATCCGATCATCTCGGTCGGCTTCCCGATGCCGAAGATCGCCTTCCTGCCGGTGTTGATGCTGTGGCTCGGCGTCTACGACGTGTCGAAGATCTCGATGGTGGTGCTCGACGCGATCTTCCCGGTGGTTACCGCGACCGTGATCGGCATCCGCGGGCGTCGAGCGCGAGCTGCTCTGGTCGGCGCGCAACATGGGCGCCGGCGAGCGCGAGCTCCTGCTGGCAGATCGTCCTGCCGGCGGCGCTGCCGCAGATCATCACCGGGCTGCAGGTGGCGCTGCCGATCGCGCTGATCGTCGCGATCGTGACCGAGATGCTGATGGGCGGCTACGGGCTCGGCGGCGCCATGATGACGGCCTCGCGCTTCGCCGATTCGCGCGGCGTGTTCGCCGGCATCGTCGAGATCGCGGTGGTCGGCTACGTGCTGGTCAAGGCGATGGCGCTGGTGCGGCGGCGGCTGTTGCTGTGGCACCAGGAGGCGCTGGCGCCGAGCACCGTTTGATATCAAATACTTAGATTTTTTCGGGGGCCGAAAGGCACCTTAAAGGCATGACCGAAGAGTTAAGAGGGCGCCCTTCGAGTATTATGGAAGGTTGCTTCACTGATTCGGTGCGACCCATGGGTAAGAAAAAATCGTCTTCGTATCGCGGCATCCTGACGCCGCAGCAGATCGCTGATGGCATGAACGCTGTCGGGCGTAACGCGCGGCGGCTCCATGAGGATGCCAAAGCAATGTTGGAAGCGAAGCGCTATCCAAGCGCATGTTCGCTCGCCATTCTCTCTATCGAAGAGGCGGGAAAATTCCCGATTCTGCGTCAACTCGCTTGTGCCAAGAACAAGAACGCAGCGAACGTCGCTTGGCGTGCGTTCAACAATCACCGTGAGAAGAACGCGCATTGGATATTCGCTGATGAGGCCCGTAAGGGAGCGAAGACGTTGCTAGAGTTCAACAAGCTCTATGACAGGGCGAGCAACCACCCGACCATTCTCGATACGCTCAAGCAAATTGGGCTGTACGTGGATTGCTACGGCGACGCCCATTGGTCAGCGCCGGAGGACGTTATCGACGAAACGATTGCAAAGACCGCTGTCCGGACGTCCGGCGTGATGCTTCCGAAGAAGGAAGTGACTGCGCGCGAGATTGAGCTATGGGTGCTCCATTTAGGACAGGACTGGAACAATCGTATTGCCGTCGAAAAATATTTGGCGTTCGAGAAGGCGATGATTGCGGAAGGGCTGAGCGAGCACTCACTTGAGGATGTCGAGAGGTTCTTGGGTGTCGCGGGCAAGGCCGCGTGACGTATCCGCAGAATAAACGGCTCGTGTTGTGAGGAGGGCATCAAACGAGGGGGCGGTTATCCCCACCAGCCACCGTTCACGTGCGCTTCACGCGAGTGTACGCTACAATGTATGCAGCGATACCACAGACATAGCGGCAGGTGCTTGCTCGCGCGAGCCTCATCCGCTGTGGTAGCTGCATAAATCCCTCGTACCTAACGGTGCGGGGGATTTTGCATTGTCGCGAGAGGGTAGAGCCGGCAGGCGACATTAAAAAAGTGCCGGCGATAACGGGGCGAAGCCATACACCGGATGCGGTGAAGCTCGCAGAGACCCGACGCGGATTGAACCCGAAGCGCGTCGTAAAAGAGTGCCATCCCCAAAGGAAAAGCACCGGCAGAGAAGTCTGTTTATGTCCTCCGGGAGCGGCGTCCGAGAGAAAACGGATCACGCGCCGCTAAATGCAAATTCTCTTCAACATGAGAGGATATGGGGCTCGCCATGCCCGGAGCGGTGATGTGACTGCGGGACCTCTCGACTTTAGGTGGATGTAGTACTGCCGAATCACATGGAACTTTGGCGTTAAGAAATGAGGCAGACGCTATCCCGGCATAAACCTCTGTGCGTGGGTCAAATTTTCGAATCGTTGCGCTGGGACCGAAGCAGCGTACCGTTGGCGAGTCGCCTCAAGCGACGGACGGAGGGAAACATGGTGAAGACGGCGATTGAATACGCTATCCGTCTGCTCAACTCATTGGGGTGGGGGTCGTTCGGGCTGAGTACTCTGTGTGGCTCGGTCGCGATTATTGGGATGCTCTGCAACTGGACTCCGGGTGCATCTCCACCACCGGGGATGAGTACACAAGAGCTGCTAGAACTTCTGCAAAAAGCGGAGGCGGTGTTGCCGGACGAGGTGCAGAGAAAAGAGCTGAGGGACGATGGCCCCCCTGTGTCGTAATTGCAAAAGCCGGTGGCGTCGATGCGAACCAGGGGGCGACCGGGAGTGAGTGAGGCGAAACAATGGCAATAGAGCAGTTAGGTCCCGTTAAGTACCGGAGTTTATGCCCCGATTTGCCACGAAACATTGATGAAACAATCCGGTACCATACTTCAAAGATTCGATGAGGGAGGTACTAGATGAGCAAGATACCAGGCGTGACGCTATTCGCATTAGGCGGGATCACTCTTTTTTCGCTCTTCAAATTGGAGGTCTCGATCCCAAAGGAAATCTGGCAGGGGCGTCAGCCAACACAGTTGGAAATGGAGTTGGCCGTACGCAAGCAAACGGAAATAGAGCGCGAGGCCGCTCACCGCCGCAAGCTAACCTCCGTTAGCGGCCGCCTTGCGCGCGCTGGGATGATCCGTCTTCTTTTAGCAACGGTGCAAGCACTGTGATTTGCACCGGTGCAAGAGACGGTGCGATGAGCCGAATTGAGGTTCTGTCGGGCCCGGAGCGGCGCCGGCGATGGAGCGCGGAGCAAAAGCGGTCGATCGTCGCGGAGGCCTTTTGCGCCGGGCGCGTCGGTCTGCGAGGTTGCCCGGCGCAGTGGATGTCGTGGCCGGGCAGATTTATCGCTGGCGGCACGATCTTCGGAGCGCCGCGGCGGGATTTGCGGAAGTGGTGGTCGCGCCGGGGCCGGAGCAGAGAATTGGCGGCGGGCCGCGCCGGCGCTGGAGATCGAGCTTGGCCGGGACATTCGCGTGCGCATTGCGGCGACGGCGCCCAAGGAGTTGGCGTCAGCGATCATCAAGGCGCTGGTGGCACGATGATCCCGATGCCGAGCGGGGTTCGGGTGTGGATTGCGACCGGCCATACCGACATGCGGCGCGGGATGAGACGCTCTGGCCTTGCTGGTGCAGGAGGCGCTCAAGCGTGATCCGCACGGCGGCGATCTCTACGTGTTCCGTGGGAAGAGCGGCTCGCTGATAAAGATTCTTTGGCATGATGGCCTCGGCATGTCGCTCTACGCCAAGCGGCTGGAGCGTGGCCGGTTCATCTGGCCGTCGGCCGACGGACGGCGTCGGTTGACGATCTCGACCGGCGCAACTCGGCTTATTTGCTGGAAGGGATTGATTGGCGAATGCCGCAGCACACGTGGCGGCCCGACGGCGGCCGGCTGAGCGTTGCATAAGCTGCGACTCGTTGACTCAGGTTGCGATGATTATCGCGCAAATCAGCGCGATTGTGATTGATGTCGCGTGCATGGTCGACGACAGCCGATCATCTCCCCGACGACAAGGACGCGCTGAAGGCGGCGCTGATCGAGACGCGCGCCAAGCTCGTCGGGCGCCGAGGCGCTGATCGAGCATCTGCAATTGGTGATCGCGAAGATGAAGCGCGAGATGTTCGGTCCGCGCTCCGAGCGCAGCCAGCGGCTCATCGATCAACTGGAATTGCAGCTCGAGGAGCTCGCCGCGGCTGCGGGAGAGGATGAGGCGAAGGCCGAGGCGGCGCGCGTCCAGGTGCAGGGCTTCACGCGGCGCCAGGCGACGCGGCGCAACTTTCCCGCCGATCTGCCGCGCCGGCGCATCGTCCACCCCGCGCCGACCTCGTGCCCGTGCTGCGGCGGCAGCAAGCTCTCCAAGATCGGCGAGGATGTCACCGAGACGCTCGATGTCGTGCCGCGGCAATGGTTCGTGACCGAGCATGTGCGGGAGAAGTTCAGCTGCCGGTCTTGCGAGACGATCACGCAGCCGCCGGCGCCGTTCCACGCGATCGCACGCGGCTTTGCCGGGCCGAGCCTCCTGGCGATGATGCTGGTCGACAAATACGCCAACCATCAGCCGCTCAACCGGCAGAGCGAGCAATATGCGCGCGAGGGGATCGAGCTCTCGGTGTCGACCATGGCCGATCATGTCGGCGCCTGCGCGGCCACGCTGATGCCGCTCTATGAGCTGATCAAGGCGCATGTCTTCGCCGCCGAGCGCATTCATGGCGACGACACCACCGTGCCGGTGCTGGCCAAGGTGAAGACCCGCACCGGGCGGATTTGGACCTATGTGCGTGACGATCGTCCGTTCGGCGGCGACGCGCCGCCGGCTGCGGTGTTCTTCTACTCACCGGATCGCAGCCAGCATCCATCCCGAGCAGCATCTCGCCGGCTATTGCGGGATCCTTCAGGCCGATGCCTATGCCGGGTTCAATACGCTCTACGAGCCGGATCGAAAACCGGGACCGATCACCGAAGCCGGATGCTGGGCGCATGCGCGGCGCAAGTTGTTCGAGCTTGCCGACATCGCCTCGAAGGCGCGCAACCGAGAAGCCGACCACGATCTCGCCGATCGCCTTCGAGGCGGTTCAGAAGTTCGACGCCATCTTCATGCTGGAGCGCTCGATCAACGGCTTGTCACCCGAGGCGCGCGTGGCCGCGCGCCGCAAAGACATCGCGCCGCTGGTCGAATGATCTCATCGCGTGGATGAAACGCGAGCGGGCCAAGCTCTCGCGCCACAACGAAGTGGCCAAGGCCATGGACTACATGCTCAAGCGCATCGACGTCTTCACGCGCTTCCTCGAGGATGGCCGCATCTGCCTGAGCAACAATGCGGCCGAGCGCGAGCTGCGCGGCATTGCCCTTGGCCGGAAGTCCTGGCTGTTCGCCGGCTCCGATCGCGGCGGCGAGCGCGCCGCGGTCATGCTGACGCTGATCCAAACGGCCAAGCTCAACGACATCGATCCGCAGGCCTGGCTCGCCGACGTGCTGGCCCGGATCGCCGATCACAAGATCACCGACCTGGCCGCGCTGCTGCCCTGGAATTGGCGCCGCGCAATTCCCGTCGCCCGCGCCGCCTGACCGTGGCAGCACCAGCTCACGCAATCACGATCCGCCGCGCCGCCGAGATGCTCGGCGAGGACGAGGAGTTGCTGTGGGACATGGCCACCGACATGGAGCCGGAGCACGGCTGCCTCTGGATCTACGACACCGACGACCAGCAGACCGTCGCCTTCACCTCAGACGGGATGGAATACCTGCGCGAGATGCTCCCGGAGTACAAACGCAACCGATCATCCCCGCGGTCTTGAGCGGACTGAAGAGATGAATGCGCAGCGGCGGCTGACCCCGCTTACGATCACGCCTCGCGAGGTGGGACGGGCATGTGACAAGAATGGTTGTTATACCGACTACGCCGAGGGTTACGACCTGGGCTCGTTCCGGCCGGATTAAACTCCGGGTCACGGCGACGTGGCCGTCCGGCCTCTTCTCTCTTCAGCGCATTAGCCAGTAGGCGCGCTGGCCCACACGCCGCTACTGGGGGTCTTTTCTAACCAGTGCATGAAAGTCCTCCACAGTCCCCGGATTGCCGGGTGCAGGTAGCGGAGGAGCTTCAGGCAACGCTGCTTCAACAAGAGCCTTGTAGCGCGTGTCGAAAGACTTGAACCACCCTCGCCGGTACGCGGCCTCCATACGCACTGACGGCTCTAACGGCACGATTGCGTATCCAGCGCTCCGCAACACAGCTTTGAAAATAGCACCACCGAGGATGCCGCCAAGTGTCGCTTGTTCGGGCGGGCCATACAGCTCGCGTATCCAGCCCACAATTTCAACGGAAGCGTCTTTGGCGTCGAGCGACACGGGAGAGTCTCCTGGGACGGTGGCGGCGAGGAGATGTAGAGAGTAGTTTATCTGACGAACCACCACACGGCGCAGGCCGCTGCGATTGCCACGACGGCCACAATGACGGTGATCAAAATTATTCGGCTCCTGGTCTTATCCCGTTGCTCCTGGGCGAGCCTGGCGCGCTGCTCGGCGTAGCCCCACCCCGGGGGAGGAGTGGGTCCCAAGGACGCTACGTCTTCATTAATGTCGCTCTCGCTCGCTGGGGCGCACGCGGTACGAGGAGCATAGTGGGCCTCAAAGTCTGGCGTAATAAGCGACGCGATCTGTTCGTTTTTGGCAACGACGGGCGGTGGCGGTTTTTGAGACATCGGAGCACCCTGGTCCAGCGCTTTTATAGCACCAAACCCGCCGTAGTCAGGCGGGTTCACACCTGATCGGAGTTCAACCGATCGATCGGTCGAACAATAAGGACGATGGGTGGGAGGCCGTCTTACCGAAAGGGTGGAGTTCCTCACCGGATCTGCCGAAGTGATCCAAAAGCTAAACTAGCTTTGAAACGCCGAATTATGGAATACATGCGACAGGTGCGCATTCAATGTGGTCCGGGGCAACTGCCGATTCTCACGCTTTTACCGAGCTTTGATCTCGTTGAATTTGGATTGCGCCCGTTCAAATTTGTCGTTGAAGAGCCACATCGCGTTGAGAATTTCGCGGAAGGTTGCAGATGTTTTTGCCCTGTCAGCTCGTCCAAAGGTGAAGATGCTGTTGTTGCGCAAAAATCCCATGATCCTCGGCTCGGAAATTCCGTAGCTGGCGAAGTTGCCTGACTTGAGAGCGGATTTGGTCGGCTGAGGAATAATCTGGATGAGCTCGAAGAGCTTCATTTGCTCGATCGGATCCGGAAATGCTTTCACGATCGCCGGTATTTGCGGGAAAAGCTCCGCGTGTGCGTTCATGAGGCCGTTTCTCACCGCGGTCCAGTGATTGTATCGCTGATCGAGATTGCCCACGCGCGCCTGCTCCTTGTCGTCGCGAGCGCTCAGCGCAGGATCAAAGGCCGTGATCGACTTCTTGATTGCCGCCCATTTCCTTTGACCATTTTGATCCTCGGACACACCTGTTTGCAAAGCTTCCCTTGTACGTGTTCGAGCGCGCATTCCCGATGTTTTGATTGCCGTTCGTCTCGGCAAAGAACATGCCGAGGCTGATACGACCTGCCCGTTCGGCATTTGCCGCATCGAGGCCCTTCGCTCGCGCAATCGCGGTGCCCAGGTCGACGACGTCCTTGAATGGAGTATCCGAGTGTTGCGCAGTGGCCGGCGCCGCCTGCATTTTGCTGAAGACATTCGTATACTCATCGAGCAGCGGCTCATTGTCGGCATCGAAGTACGCCGGGGGAATTCCAAATTTATTGGGTCTTCCGATCTTGGACGGAAGCGCGTCGGTGAGATCCTTGTAGGCGCTCATCATGCCGTTGCGAGCAAGATAGAGTGCTTGTCCCGGCAGGTTCGGCAGCGGTTGCTTCGAGTTGATCTGTGCGCGCCGCTGGCGCAGGATCGATTTGAATTGGTCTAGGGCATTGCTGTACGCGGCGAGCGCATCGGACTGTGACGTGCGTGAGTGCGGCCGGCCGCACCCTGTGCGGGGGAAATGAAGCCGAGATTGCCGATGCTGGCCGCGACGTGCGGCGTCGACCGCGTTGGCGATCGCCTCGATGACGCTGGAAACCGGCGGCGTGAAGAAGAGCCCGAGCGCAAGCGCTGCCGCACGCGTGGTTGCACGAGCCGCGCTCGGCCGCCTCGATCGCGTGCAGGCATGAGCATCAACGATCATCCATCTCTCCTCGACGTTCACCCGCGGCTCGTCTCGCCGCCCCGCTTGAGGCGGGTGAGCTCGTACGCCGGCACGACCGCATAGGGACGCATGGCGAAATCCATCCAGCGCAGGCCGTCGCGGATGGCCGGCTTCAAGTCTCCGATATCCCTGACCATGCGGTAATTGACCCGCGCGGCCGCGAGCAGCGGCTCCGTCATCTCGCCCGATTCCGCGAAGAACTCCTGGTCGCCGGCGTCGCCGCGGAATTCGAGCACGATCAGGGTCGGGATGCCGTAGCTGTAGTGGCCGCGCAGCAGGTGGTAGGCGCTGGCGAACAACCCGAAATTTTCCATGAGCGCAGCGGGCCGCTTGCCGCCGAGCCACGCGCCGGCACAGAGGCCGAGCCCGGTGCCTTCGTGGGCAACGGCGACATAGCGCATCGACTGCGCCTTCATGCACATGCGCCTGCGCGGCGGAGAGGCCGCTGCACGGCAGCCCGACCACGAAGTCGACGTTGTTCTCCTGGAGGCCGTCGAACAGGATCGCCGCGAAATCCTCGTTGCCGGACACCGCGGCAAGATTCGGATCGGCTTTCGGCGCCGCGCCGTGCTCCTTCGACGAGGGGCGCAGGATGATCCGGTTCTCGCTCTGCTCGATGTGACGGACGAACCGATACTTGTTCTCCTTGGAATCCATCAGCGTGGGACCGACGAACGCCTGCTCCCTGTTGACCTTGGCGACGATGAGGCTCGGCCCCGCCCCGCGATAGGCGGCTTCGACGGCGGCGACGAGCTGCGTCCAGGGACCGCACCGTGCACGCGCTCGCGATCCCCGATCCCCTGGCGACGCGCCTCGATGTCGACGGGGCCGGCGGTCAGCGAGGCCGTGGAGGGCCATTTGCCGGTCGAGACGTAGCCTTCGTTGTCGAACACCACGACGCACAGATTGGCGGGCGCGGTCTGCGCAAGGATGCCGAGAATGCTCAGGTCGAACAGGATGCCGCCGTCCCCGTCGAGGGCGAGCACCCGCCGGTTGGGCAGCGCCATGGCGAGGCCGGCCGCATACGGCGTCACCATCCCCATTCCGACGAAATAGAGATTGCCTTCATGCGGGCGAACCGACCTCCACTCGGTCGCGGTGTTTGCGAGATTGGTGATCACGAGGCTGTCGGCGACGAGCGGAGCGATCGCCTTGAGGCAATCATAACGACGCATGATACGAAATCCGCGAGGTTCGGATCGCGACAGCGCCATCAGCACTGAGACTTCCCGCGCAACGCTAGTGCAAACGAGGAGATCGAGCGCGATGCGACGAAGAACGTTTCTGCAGATGGCGGCGACGCGCGCCATTGCTGCCTCCCACTCGCGGCTGGCAGCGCAAACGGCCTGGCCGAGCGGACCGATCGAGCTGGTCGTCCCGTTTCCGCCGGGAGGCCCGACCGACACGGCGCCGCGCATTGCGCTTGAGCACCTGCAGCGCGCTCGCTCGACAACGCCACCCTTGTGATCATCAACAAGCCCGGCGCCGGCGGCGGCGTTGCCTGCGAGCATGTCGCGCGCAGCAAGCCGGACGGCTACACGGTGCTTGCGACCAGCAATCCCCCGCTCAGCGTGCGGACCGCGATCGAGAAGAAGGCCACGCTACAAGATCGAGGATTTCGCGCCGCTCGGCATGTATGCGGTCGATGTCGGGATCCTGGTTGCGCGGCCGCAATTGGGCATCAAGACCATCGAGGAGCTGATCGAGCGGGCGAAGCAGAAGCCGGACGAGCTCAGTTACGCCTCGGCCGGGCCGGGCACCGTGACGCATGTGTCGACCGAATTGTTCAAGCACGCGGCCGGCATAAGATCGTGCATGTGCCGTTTCGCGGATCCGGGCCGGCCGCGCAGGCGATTCTCGGCGGCCATGTCCCGCTCATGTCCTCGGCCTATTCGGCGGCCAAGCCGCTGGTGGAGCGAGGCGATGTCGTTCCGCTCTTCACCACGGCGTGCGCGCCGGCTGCCCGATCTCCCGAACGTCCCGACGCTCGCCGAGAAGGGCTTCGGCGGCACCGAGGTCAACATCTGGATGGGCTTCTTCATGCCCGCTGCGACCCCGCAGCCGATCGTGCAGAAGTTCACCAATGCGGTCGCCGAAGCGAGCCGCAAGCCGGCGCTGAAGGCGGCGATCGAGAAGACCGGAATGATCCTGGACTACGGCGACCCGGCGCGCATCAGTCAGCTGCTGCAGCAGGAGCACGCCAACGTCAGCAAGCTTGCGCAGGTGGTCGATCTGGGAACGTGAAAGAGTCCGGCGCCACGGACGAAGGAAGCACGAGCATGTCCGTGACCGCCGTACGTTCGTCTCCGCCCAAACCCGACGTGCCGGAGCTGCTGTCGCGCGCCCGCGCCATCGCCGAGATCGTTCGCGCTCGCGCCCAGGAAACCGAGGCGAACCGGCGCATCTCCGACGACGTCATCGAGCGCATGCGCGAGGCCGAGCTGTTCCGCGTTCTGCAGCCGCAGGCCTATGGCGGCTTCGAATACGGTTTCGACGTCTTCGTCGAATTGGTCGCCACCATCGGCCGCGGCTGCGGGTCGTCGGCCTGGGTGTACGGCCTCGGCGCCGTGCATCAGTGGTTCACGGCGTGCTTTCCCAGGGAGGCACAGGACGAATTCTGGGCCGACCCCGGGGCGATCGCGGCCGGGTCCTATGCACCGGTCGGCAAGACGGTGGCGGTCGATGGCGGCTATCGCACCTCCGGAGTTCTGGAGCTTCGCCAGCGGCTGCGACAATGCGCAGTGGTACTTCCTCGCCACCATGGTCCCGCCGGTCGACGGGTCCGAGGCGGCGAAGCCGAGCTTTCTGCTGGTGCCGCGCGCGGACGCCCGCATCGACGACAATTGGCACACGATGGGGCTCGCCGGGACCGGCAGCAAGAACATCGTGGCGGACGACATGTTCGTCCCCGCTCATCGCGCTGTGGCGATCGCGGACCTGGCGGCGGGGACCTGCCCGGGAACGCTCATCAACACGAACCCGCTCTATCGCCAGTCGTTTCTTTCGGTCGTGCCGGTCACGCTGATCGCGCCGGTGCTCGGCATGGCGGAGGGCGCGCTCGGCGATTTCGTCGACATGGTGAAGGGGCGCTCGACCCGCGGGGCGGTCGCCGGCGGCAACCGGCGGATGGCCGAGTTCGCCACCATCCAGTCGCGCGTCGCCGAGGCCACCGGCTGCATCGACGCGGCGCGCCTGATGATGTTCCGCGATCTCGCGGAGACCCACGCCACGGCCGCGCGCGGCGAGCGCACGCCGCTCGACATGCGGCTGCGCAACCGGCTCGGTCATACCTTCTGCACGCGCCTCCTTGTGCAGGCCATCGATGCGCTGTTCGTCGCCTCCGGCGGCCAGGGGATCTTTCTCGAGAAGCCGCTGCAGCGGGTGTGGCGCGATGCCCACGCCGCCGCCTCCCATATCAGCCTCAATTGGGATGCAGTGAGCACCATGTACGGCCAGCACGCGTTGGGGCTGGAGCCCAAGGGGCAGTATTGAGGTAAGGGAGCCGTGACATGAGAAATCCATTGAACACGCTTATCGCCGCGATCCTGACGTTGATGGCCATGTCGAGTCCCGCGCCGGCGCAAAGCGCTTCGGGTGCCGAAGCGCGCCTGAAGGAGTTGGGTATCACCTTGCCGCCGGACTCGGTGCCGAGCGCCAACTTCGTCAATGCCGTGCAGACCGGGAAGCTCTTGTTTCTCGCCGGCAACACGCCGGGCGCGCAATGGCCGGACAAGGGCAAGGTCGGCAAGGACCTCACTGTCGAGCAGGGCTACAAGGCGGCGCGGCAGACCGGGATCATCATGCTGGGGAAAGTGCGGGCCGCGCTCGGCAGCCTCGATCGCGTCAAGCGGGTCGTCAAGGTTCTCGGCATGGTCAACTCGGCCGACGGCTTCAGCGACCAGCCGAAGGTGGTGAACGGGTTTTCCGACCTGATGGTCGAGGTGTTCGGCGAAGCGATCGGCAAGCATGCCCGCTCCGCCGTCGGCATGGCGGGCCTTCCTGGCAACGCCGCGGTCGAAGTCGAGATGATCGTGGAGGTCGAGTAGCTGGGCGTGTCCTGCGGGCATTGAACTATCCGCTGTCATTCCGGGGCGCGCCGTAAGGCGCGAGCCCGAAATCCATACTCACTGGCTGTGGTTATGGATTCCGGGCTCGCGGGCTAAAGCCCGCGCCCCGGAATGACGGCGGAGAGATTGGCGGAGGCCAAGATGAGCGGCACGCGTCGAGACTTCCTGCGGCAGGTCGCGGGCGCCGGAGGATACCGCGCGACCTACCTGACGATGCAGGCGATGGGCCTCATCGGCACGGCGGCGATCGCCGAGCCGCTGGCGCTCGAAGCGCGGCGCCAGCCACGGCACCAAGGTGGTCATTCTCGGCGCCGGCATGGCCGGACTGTCGGCGGCCTATGAGCTCGGCAAGGCCGGCTACGACTGCACGGTGCTCGAGGCGCGCGATCGCGTCGGCGGCCGCAACTGGACGATCCGCAAGGGCACGAAGCTCGAGCTGACCGACGGCTCGCGCCAGGTCTGCGAGTTCGATCAGGACCTCTACTGGAACGCCGGCGCCGGCGCGCGTGCCCAGCCATCATCAGGCTGTTCTCGGCTATTGCCGGGAGCTGGGCGTCGCGCTCGAGGTCGAGGTCAATACCAGCCGCGGCTCGCTGCTGCTCAATCCGACCGCCAATGGCGGCAAGCCGATCGAGCTGCGCCAGGCCATCAACGATACGCGCGGCGAAATCTCGGAGCTGCTCGGCAAGGCGGTCAATCGCGGCGCGCTCGATCAGGAGCTCACCGCGCACGACAAGGAGCGCATGCTCGCGTTTCTGCGGCAATACGGCGATCTGTCGCCCGACCTCCTCTACAAGGGCTCGACGCGCGCGGGCTACAAGACCCTGCCAGGTCCGGCCGACGCGGTCGGCGTGAAGCGCGATCCGGTGCCCTTCGGCGCGCTGCTCGACGCCGACATGTGGACCGCCATGCTGTTCGAGGAGAGCTTCACCCAGCAGGCCACCATGTTCCAGCCGGTCGGCGGCATGGACCGCATCGCGACCGCCTTCGCCAAGAAGCTCGGCCCGGTCGTTCGCCTCGGCAGCGAGGTCACGGCGATCCGGCGCAAGAACGCCGGCGTCAGCATCTCGTACAACGACAAGCGGACCGGCACGCCGAAATGCCATCGACGCCGCCTATTGCATCGTGACGATCCCGCTCAAGGTTCTCACCGCGATCGAAGCGGACTTCTCGCCCGCGCATCGCGCGGCCATCCGCGGCGTCAGCTACGGCAACGCCATCAAGATCGCGTGGCAGTCGCGGCGGTTCTGGGAGACCGATGACAGCATCTACGGCGGGATTTCCTTTGTGAAAGGGCCGACCTCGCTGGTCTGGTATCCCAGCGACCGGATTTTTTGCGCCGAAGGGAATTCTGCTCGGCGCCTATGCGAGCCGCGCCGACGCCGACGACACTGGCCAAATGGCCGATGCGCGAGCAGATCGACATGTCGCGCGCCGTGATCGAAGCGCTGCATCCCGGCCGCGGCCGCGAGCTCGAAAAGCCGATGGCGATCGCCTGGTCGCAGGTGCCCTACACCCTCGGCATCGCGGCGCGTTACGCGTCGGACCACGACGACAATTATGCAGTGCTCAGCGCGCCCGACGGCCCGTTCTACTTCGCGGGCGAGCATCTCAGCCACATCGGCGCCTGGCAGGAAGGCGCGATCCTGTCCGCCCGCCGGACCATCAACATGATCGACAAGCAGCGGCGCGCGTGCGCGCCGACGAGCCCGGTTAGGGGCGAGTGTCCGGCGCGCACACCATAGCGTCGCGCGCTGGCCGCTCGCTTCGCTCGCCAGCGCGACAGCGCGGCTGAAGCGATCCGCGCTGCGCTGAGGGGGAGTGTGATTCGATGGCGGCGCAGCGAACTCGGTGCGCTCCCTCTCCCCGTTGGGGAGAGGGTTGGGGTGAGGGGGTTCGAGGCCGATCGAGAGACCGTAACCCCTCACCCCACCCCTCTCCCTATGGGAGAGGGAGCCCACCGAGCTTGCTGATAAATCATCGGCTCAAACACGAAATGCGGCTCACGCTTCAACAATAGCGGGTTCTGGTTTCGGATCTCGACGCAGGAGCACCCGCATGCCAGTTTCATCGTATGAAGAATCGTTCTCCGGTCGATCCTTCTGTCATCCTGTTCCAGGGTGTCGGCACCTGGGACGCTATCGCGATCGCCGTCGCCGGGATGGCTCCCACCCTGGCGATGAATTTGAATCCGCAGGAGCCGGCCGAGCATGTCGGCCGGGTGGTTCCGCTCGTCTTCGCGCTCTCTGCCGTTGTCGTGCTGCTGGTGGCATGGTGCTTTGCGCGATTGGCGCGTGACCATCCCAATGCGGGCTCCGCCTACGGGTTCGTGGCGGCGATTCTCGGTCCCCGTGCCGGGTTGGTTGCCGGATGGTCGCTGTTCGGCACCTATCTCTGCTTTACAGTCGTCGGTCTCGGCGCCTTCGGTCTGTTTGGAGCCAATCTCCTGCAGCGGGTCGATCTCTGGCGCGACCCTTCGAGCTTCAGCCTGGCGGTGGTGGCCGCCTTGGTGGTCGGGCCGCTGAGCATCGTTCCGACGCGCCGCGCCGGCCTGGTGCTGCTCGTTCTCGAGGGCGTTGCCGTCGTTGCCATGCTGCTGATGGCCTGCGCGGTGCTGGTGCTGGTGCATCAGGGGCACGGGCCGCAGGGAGACCCGCCGCTGCGGGATCTTTTCATCCCGACAGCCGGTGTCGGTGTCGCGTCGATCGCCATGGGGCTTTCGTTCGGTCTGCTCTCGTTCGCGGGCTTCGAGCAGGCCGCGACCCTGGGCGAGGAAGTCAGGAAGTCCAGGTTCACCATCCCCCGGGTCTTGATCGGGACCGTGCTGGGCGCCGGGGTTGTTTTCACGGTCGTGACCGCGGCGCAAACGCTTGGGTTTGGCACCGATCCGGCCGGAGTCGTCGAGCTTCACCAAATCCACGTCGCTGCTGGCGGATCTGTCGGCTCGCTATTTTGGCGGCTGGTCCGGAGACCTGTTCGACGGACTGGCCATCTGTTCCGCCCTGGGAGGCGCATTGGCATCGATCGTGGCATGCCTCACGTATTCTTTTTGCGCTCTGCAGGGACCTCGTTCCGTCGAGCCCGGTGGCGCGGATTTCGCAGGCGAGCGGCACGCCCCGCAACGCCGCCCTCTGTCGTCCTCCTTGCGGCGATCATCGGCTACGCGGCGATGCGCGTCGTCTTTCAGTGCGTCGGGCTCGGATGCTTTCTTCTGGGGCTCCACGCTCGGAGCGCTCGCCCTCCTGGTCGCCTATCTGCTCGTGGTGGTCAGCGCGGCCGGCGCGCTCATCGGTCCGTCGGGGCAGGGAACGCGATGGATGCTGCTCATTCCCGCGCTTGCGGCCGTGGCGATCGCCTACACTTTCTGGGTCAACGTCTACCCGCCGCAGCCCGGGGCCTATCGGGTGATTCCATGGATCGTCCTCGCCTGGTGTTGCGCGCCGGTGGTGGCAACGCTGGTCAATCCCAGGCTGGTCGATCTCATTACGTCCGGTTTCCTGGCCGCGAACTCTCGAACGAAGCAAGATTGAGCTCTCGGCATGAAGACGCGAGTATTGCACAGCAGCCGTCATTCCGGGGCGCCGCGCAGCGGCGAGCCCGAAATCCATAACCACAGCCTGGGCGTATGGATTCCGGGCTCGCGCCTTATGGCGCGCCCCGGAATGACGGCGGAGAGATTTGCGCCACTTCGCCGGACCGTGCCCTAGTCGCGCGAGAGCAGGTCGAGAACGTCCTCGATGATGGCGCGCTCCCGCGCCGGCAGCTTCGACGCGGTGTCCTGGTAGAACCCGTCGGCGAATGCCGGATCGGCGCGTCGGAACGACAGGTATTGCTGCACGAAGAATGCGCGGCCCAGTTTGCCGTGCCCGATGATGAGGGATTGGAAGGCTCGATAGGCGTCCTGCTCGCTCTTGGGATAATCCATCGGAGTACCTCCACGCCACTACACTGGTAACAGCCAGCCGCAAGAGGCGCGCGTTGGCAAGAAATCATGGTATGCGGCGGCTCGGTTTATCCACAGCTGGGAATAACCCGTGCGATCAGGTCGCAAGCGCCGCTGCGCGCATCGTACCCCGACGCTCCGCAGCGATCACTGCTGATGATCGATCACATCAGCGCATACGACATCGGACACATCTGCTCGGCGGTACGGCCGAGCGTGTCCCAATCTTGCCAATTCGCCCAGGTCCGGTCCCCCAGGCGCTGGGCGGCGGCAACGAGCTGCGCGTCGTCGATACCGTCGATCACGCGATCGCGCATGCAGACTCGGCCGCCGACGATCACGGTCCGCAGGTCGTCGCCGATGCCGCATTCGACCAGGCTGTGGATCGGATCGCGGACCGGCCCGTGGCGGATGCTGCGAAGGTTGATGATGCTGATGTCCGCCTTGGCGCCGACCGCGAGACGGCCAAGATCGTTGCGGTCGAGCGAGCGTGCCCCGCTCAGGGTCGCGGCGTCGAACACCTCGGCGGCGCTCGCCGCGCTGAGGTTGTGCTCGAGCACCTTGGCAAAATAGGACGCCGTGCGCATCTGCATGATCATGTCGCGCGGATAGGTATCGCTGCCGAGCGCGACATTGACGCCGGCCTTGCGATACCTGGTCCAGGTATCGAGAAACCGCGCCCGGCGCACGAGATTGCACGGACAGTGCGAGATCGTGCAACCGTGCCGGCCCATGCGCTCGATATCGTTGCCGCCGCTATAGGCCAGGCGGCGATGCTCGGCGACGAAATTGCCGTGCCCGATGTTCAGGAGCGGACCGAGATCGAGCAGGCCCACCCGACTCCAGCAGCTCGATCGAGGTCTTCTGATGCTCGCGCAGAATGTCATAGAACTCGTGCACGCTGTAGGCGGCATGGATGCAGACCGGGCACCGGTGCTGCCTTGCGAGCTCCGCCGTCTGGCGCAGCTGCTCGACCGAGCAGGTCTCGACCCGCTTGGGCGCCAGGATGGCCTTCAGACGCCCTCCGGCCTTGCCGTCGATGCGCTGCGAGAACGCGATCGAATCGGCAAAGACCTGGGCGCCGGCGGCTTCGTCGACGACCCGCGTAAGCCGGCCCTCGGGGCCTCCGACCCAGCCGCCGAGATCGTAGCCCGCCCCAGATAGGCCCTGGTGCCGATGCGCTCGACGGCAGCGGCCAGCGCCTCCTGCATGTGCACGGGCGCGCCCATCTCGACGAAGGTGGTGACGCCGTTGCGGATCAGCTCCACCGCGGTGAACAGCGCCCACGGATCGCTCGCATGCAGTCGCTTGTCCTCGTCGGAAAAGAAGCGCGCGTCTCCGCCGACGGTGGTGCCGGCGCGCGCGACGTCGAACTCCAGGAACGGCTGGCCGAAATAATCCGGCCGGCCGACGTCGGTGATCATCCGTTTCTGCGCCTGGTATCCGGCATGGACGTGAGTGTCGATGAACCCCGGCGCCACCAGCATGCCGGTTCCATCGATCTCCTCATCCACGTCGCCGGCAAAGCCGCGCCCCACGAAAATGATGCTGTCGTTCTCGTAGACGACCTCGCCGTCCTTGATCAGGGCATGACGTCCATTGTGGTGGCCGACGACCCAGCTGCCTTTGACGCGTGTCTTCATCGACTTCAGTTGACCTTGATGCCCGCCGCCTTCACGAGCTCTTTGTTGATTCTGACCTCGTCCGCGATCAGCTTGTCGAATTCCGTGGACGTCATGGCCATGGGATCGGCGCCAAGCGCGCGAATTCTGGCCTGCACGTCGGGCAGCTGCAGCGCTTCCGTCGTCTGCCGGTAGAGAATGTCGACGATTGCGCGATCCGTCTTCCTCGGCACCATGCACTCCGGCCCAGAAGTTGTAGTCGGAATCCGGAAAGCCCGCCTCGGTCGTGGTCGGAACGTCGGGCAGCGCGGTAGCGCGGCGAGAGCTGCTCACCGCCAGCGCCTTGAGCTTGCCGTCCTGCAGCAGCTGCAGTCCGGGAAGCAGCGTGCTGAAGCTGAAATCGATCCGTTGCGCCAGCACTTCGGTGAGCGCCTCCGGCGAGCCCTTGAACGGGACGTGAACCGCCTGGAAGCCGGCGCTCAGCATGAAGCGCTCGGCGTTGAGATGCGTGGCATTGCCGACGCCCCCCGAACCGTAGGACATCGACCCGGGCTTGGCTTTGGCCGCGGTCACGAACTCTCCGATGCTCTTGTAGCCTTTCGCTCCCGAGACGAAGAGCACCGTCGGCAGGTTCGCCAGCGGCATGACCGCCGAGAAGTCGGCCGCCGCGTCGTAGGGCAAGCTGGCAAACAGCGCCGGCGCGACCGTGTGCGATGACGAGTTGACCAGGATCGTATAGCCGTCCGGATCGGCTTTCGCCGCCGCGGCGGCTCCAATCGTGCCGCCGGCGCCCAGGCGGTTCTCGATGACGAACGGTTGCCCAAGCTTGGCCGACACTTTGTCGTAGACCGTGCGTGCCAGGACGTCGACGGCGCCGCCGGCGGGAAACGGCACGATGACGCGCACCGGCTTGGTCGGCCAAGTTTGTGTCGGCGTTTGCGCCGGCGCATTGCCCGGCAACATCAGCAGGCAAAACGGCAGCGCGAACAGCAGTCGCTCGAGCATCAGATACCCCTCTCCATAGATCCGGGAGGGATATTAGGTGCCGATACGCGTCGGGTCGAGCGCGCCTGCGCCGAAAGGCATCGCCGCGGAACGCGCAACCGTGGACTATTTCAACCGCTTCGCCGCCTCTTCGACGATGCTGAGATCGGTGTGCTTCTTGATGTCGAGGCTCGCCCGCACGAAGCCGAGATCCTTGGTCATGTCGATGTTCTTCTGCAGCGCCTCGAGATCGGGGATCATGTTCGGGTCGCGGTAATAGTCCTTGTCGGTGAACAGCCAGCCGAAGCGCTCTGACCGGCTGCTTGGTGACGCGCGACGCGATCTCGGCCGCGGCCTTCTGGTTGGCGGGGTCGAGATACCAGCTGCACGATGCGCAGCGTATCCTCCATGAAGTCCACCATGGCGGCGCGGTTCTTGTCGATGAACGGCTTGCGCGCGGTCCACACGATCATCTCGGTCACGCCGATCGCCTCGCGCTGGGTGAAGAGCGCGCGCGCGATCTTGCGCAGCTCGGGATCGAGCGAGAACGGCAGCACGCCCGGAATCAGGTCGACCTTCTTCTCGGCCAGCATCGCCCGCATGGTCGGGAACGGCGCCTCGACCACCGTGTAGTCGCGCTTGTCCTCGAAACCGAACTTGCGCAGCATGGCGCGGGTGGCGACGTCGACGGCGCTGCCGGCCGCGTTGGTGGCGACCACCTTGCCCTTGAGGTCCGCGGGCTTCTTGATCGGCCCATCGGCGAGCACGAGATATTCCTGCGAATAGTGGCCCGGCATGCCGTCGCGGAACTCGTCGGCGATCACGCGGATGTCGTCGATGCCGGCATTCTGGATCGCGATGCCGAGGGTCGAATAGGCGAGGTTGGCGATCTCGAGCTCGCCGTTCGCGAGCGCGGTGATCATCGGCGGCGTGCCCTGCATAGCGCACCGGATCGAGCACGTAGGACTTGCCGAGATGGCGGGCGAGGTCCTTCTTCTCCAGCAGGATCGACGCCCAGTTCGAGACCGGCGCCACCCACGAGGCGCGGATCTTCACCGGGTCGGCGCTCTGCGCCGCGGTAGCGCCGAACATGGTGACGGCGGCGAGGGTCGGCAGCAGGACTTTCAGCACGCGCATGGTCGTTTCTCCTGATCACAGATGCAGTCTTGGGCGCAACCCTTGCCGGGCGGCGCCGCCGTTGGCAAGCGTCGTATCGGCGCAGGGCAGGCGATCGGCGTTGCGCGGCCGATCATGGCGATGCTTCCTCCAGCACGCGGCCCTTGGTCTCGATCGCGAACAGCGCCGTGACCACGGCGGCAATCGCCGCGACCACGCCGAATGCCAGGAACACCTTGGGCAGGTCGGGGATCTGCGCGGGCGTGAGCCGGGCGCCGATCATCAGCCCGACCGCGGTCGGCCCGATCATCGAGGCGAACCGCAGCCAGGCGGTGGCGGTGCCCACCCCGAGCGCGCGCACGCGGGTCGGATAGAGCTCCGGCGTGTAGAGATAGACGCCGATATTGATGGTGCTGATGAAGAAATACGCAACCGTCATGCACACCAGCACCTGCTGGGCGGTGGGCGTCGGATAGGCCGAGAGCGCCGCCAGCGCGAGCGCGGCGGCCGCAAACGACACCGCAAACCAGAGCCGCCGCCCGACATGGTCGATGGTCAATGCGCAGATCAGCGTGCCGAGCAGACCGAACGCCTGGGTGATCAGTCCGTATTGCAGCGACACGTCGAGCGGCAGCTGGAACACGGTGCGATAGACGGTCGGCAGCCAGATCGAGAGGCCGTAGTTCACGAAATAGGCCGCGAACCAGATCACCCAGACCACCAGCGTGCGCCGCAAGTAGAACGGGCCGAACAGATCGGACAGCGACGCCGGCTTGTCGACGGTAGCGACGACCGGCTGCGGCGGCGGCAGCGGCTTGCCGGTGGCCTTCTCGGTCTCGCGCTCGATCAGCGCCATCGCGGCCTCGGCTTCCGCGTTGCGGCCGCGCACCGCCAGCCAACGCGGTGATTCCGGCAGGAGCCAGCGCAGCACGAGCGCCAGGAACGCCGGCAGCGCGCCGATCACGAACATCCATTGCCAGCCGAGATGCGGCACGACCCAGAGACCGACCAGGCTGGCGCTCACCAGCCCGATCGGGAACACCAGCTCGTAGAGCAGCACGAAGCGGCCGCGGCCCTTGGCCTTGGCGAGCTCGCTGATGAAGACGGCGGCGACCGGCACCTCGCCACCCAGGCCGATGCCCTGGATGGTGCGGAAGAGCAGCAGCGAGCCGTAGTCCCAGGCGAAGGCGCAGACGAGACTCATCACGGCGAACAGCGCGATCGACCACACCATGGCGGTCATCCGCCCGTAGCGCTCGGCGATCCATCCGAACAACAGCGCGCCCAGCAATTGCCCGAGGAAGCCGGCCGAGATCAACAGCCCGATCTGCGCCGGGGCCAACTTCCAGAGCGGGACGATCACCGGCAGCACGGTGGCGATCGCCAGCGCATCGAAGGCGTCGAAGAAGGTGGCGACGCCGACGATGATGCGCGTCTGTACCTGCCACCACGAGGTCGGCAGGCGCTCCAGCCGCGCCACGATATTGTCGACCGACGACGCCTGGCCGGCGCTGGTGCCCACCATGTTTCCCTCCCGCTTGTTGCGATGCGGGCCTCTGCCTTATGCCGGCAGTTTCAGCAGCCGCGTCGCCGTTGTCGAAGCAGATGTCGTTGCGCACGCGCTCGTCGAGCGCCACGGTGTCGATGAAATGCGCCGCCTCCTCGGCCTGCTCGAACGGATAGTCGGCGGCGAACATCACGTGGTCGTGGCCGAGCGCGGAGATCGCGCAGGTCAAGCGGCTCGGCCGAGCACATGCCCGAGCTCGTCACCACGATGTTCTCCTTGATGTACTGCGACGGCGGCTTGGCGAGCTTGACGCCATAGAGCTTGGCGCGGCTGTCGAAGCGCCAGAGCAGATACGGCAAAGTTTCGCCGAGATGGCCGAGAATGATGCTTGCGCGCGCGGAAAGCGGTCGAAGTGGCCGCCGAACACTAGACGCAGCGCGTGCGAGCCGGTCTCGAAGCCCCATTCCCAGGTCGCGCGCCGCAACGCCTCGCAGCCTGCGAGCGCGGGCGAGGGTGTCACCGGGTCGGCGGGATGGATGTAGATCGGCGCGTCCAGTGCCTGCGGCCCGCTCCCAGAACGGATAGAGCGAAGGGTGGTCGAGATATTGGCCGTTGGTGTGGCCGTCGATCATGGCGCCGCAAAGCTTGAGCTCGCGCATGCAGCGTTCGAGCTCGTCGGCGGCCGCGCGAGCGTCCTGCATCGCCAGATGGGCAAAGCCGGAATAGCGGTCGGGCCGCTTGGCGATTTCCTTCGCCAGAAAATCGTTGGCCGCGCGCGCATTGCGGACCGCGGTGGCGGCGTCGCGCTCGGCCTGCACGCCGGGTCCCGCCACCGACAGCACCGCGCGCGCGATCCCGGCCTTGTCCATCACCGAAAGCCGCATCTCGCCGAAATCGGTGAGTCGCGCCAGCACCTGGCTCGAGCATCTTCGGGATCGACATTGCCGACCGTCGGCCTCCAGTAGTCTTCGAAGCCGGGACACAGGAAGTGCTCTTCGAGCGCGATCTTCTTGACCATGCCGCCCGCGCCTCCTTGTTCCCTGTCGGTGTTTTCTGTACCGTAATTTGGTCAAAGCGTATCAATGGGTGAGCCACCAAGCAAGTTGCGAGGCAACGTGAAAATCGCGAGCGACAAGAGCCAAGAGAAGGGTCAGGACAAGAGCCAGGTCCAGGTGATCGCGCGCGCCGCCGCGATCCTGCGCGCGCTCGAGGAGCAGCCGGCGGGCTTGAGCCTCGGACAGATTGCGCAACGGGTCGCGCTGGCGCGCTCGACCGTGCAGCGCATCGTCGCCGCGCTGGCGGCCGAGAAGCTGCTGATCGCCGCCTCGCCGACCGGACGGGTGCGGCTCGGCCCGACCATCCTGCGGCTGGCGGCCTCGGCGCGCACCGATTTCGTCGCCATCGCGCGGCCGTTCCTGGTCAAGCTCTCGAACGAGCTGGAGCGAGACCGTCGACCTCGCCACCATCCGGAAGGACCACCTCATCTTCATCGACCAGGTGATCGGATCGCAGCGGCTACGCGCAGTGTCGGCGGTCGGCGAGACCTTTCCGCTCTATTGCACGGCCAACGGCAAGGCCTATCTGGCGCAGCTCGACGAGGTCGCGGTCGCGCGCCTGATCGGGACGAGCTTCGAGCGCGCGCACTGCCAACACGATCACGCGGCTCAACGACCTGCTCAAGGAGCTCAAGGTCGTCCGCAAGTCGGCGGTCGCGTTCGACCACGAGGAGCATACGCCGGGCATTTGCGCCGCCGGCGTGGTGCTGCGCGATCTCGCTCGGCAACGACCTCGCGATCTCGGTGCCGGTGCCGGCGCAGCGTTTCTACGAGCGCGAGAAGCTGATCGCCGAGCGGCTGCTGGCCACGCGGCGTCTGCTGGAAGAGCATCTCAACGCCGCGGCAGCGTGAGCAGTACCATCGCTTGCGCGGCACGCGCACGCGTGTATGCTCCGGCGATACAAACGTACCATATGATGGGACAAGCAGCCCCAGACGCTGCGACCCGAGGGAGGCGTGCCGTGGCCAAGAAAATCCGTGGCGTCGACGTTCGAGGAGAACCTCAACAACAGCATGGGGCTCGAGTTCTACAACCTGTCCCATCGCTTCGGTTACCAGTCCCCGAACTGGCCGTATTTCGAGGACGTCAAGATCGAGCGCATCCACTACCACGCCAAGTCGGGCGTGCTGTCGCAGCGCATCACCACCAGCATGCACAACACCACGCATATCGACGCGCCTGCGCACGTGGTGCAGGGCACGCCGTTCATCGACGAGGTGCCGCTGCCGCATTTCTTCGGCTCCGGCATCGTGGTGTCGATCCCGAAGAAGAAATGGGAGCCGATCACCTACGACGATCTGGAGAAGGCCGCCGGCAAGTTCGTGCGCCCGCGCGACGTGGTGATCGTCAATACCGGCTGGCACCACAAATACGAGGATAGCGAGGATTATTTCTGCTATGCGCCGGGCTTCGTGCCGTCGGCCGGCGAATGGTTCGTCGAGAAGAAGGTCAAGGTGGTCGGCCACGACACCCAGGCCAACGACCATCCGCTCGCCACCGCCATCGGCCCGCAGCGCAACGGGCCGCTGCACCCGCATCTCGCCGAGGAATACAAGAAATGGTCGGGCGGGCGCGACTGGAAGGACGACTTCCCGGAATGGGAGCCGGTGCACCGCATCCTGTTCAAGAACGGCATCCTTGGCATCGAGAACGTCGGCGGCGATCTCGACAAGGTCACCGGCCGGCGCTGCACCTTCGCGCTCTTCCCCTGGAACTGGGAGCGCGGCGACGGCTGCATCATCCGCCTGGTCGCCATCATCGACCCGAAGGGCGCCTACCGGATCGAGAAGGGGGAGAAGTTCTGATGATCGTCCGCAAGCTTCTCCGAGGCCAAGCCATACGAGGCGCCCAACCACCGCGACTACAAGTCGCTGCGCGTGTTCGGCGCCGAAATGGGCGGCTCGCAGACGTTGATCTTCGGCATTTCGCATTTCCTGCCCGGCGGCGGCGCCGGGCCGGACGCCTCGCCGCCGGAGAAGATCTACTACGTGCTGGCGGGCGAGCTCACGGTGATCGTCGGCGGCAAGGAGACGGTCGTGCAAGAAGGCGACAGCTGCTACATCGGCCCGAACGAGAGCCGCGAGATCATCAACCGCGGCAACGAGGTCTGCACCATCGCGGTCGCGGTCGCGCCGGTGAAGTGACGCCGTGGCGGAGCAACACACTCCGTCATGCGCGGGCTTGACCCGCGCATCCACGTCTTAGCGGCGATGAAGCAAGAAAGACGTGGATGGCCGGGACAAGCCCGGCCATGACGACACCAACAAGGCTTAGTGGGGACGCGTCCATGTCCGAAGACATCTTCGAAGAATCCGCTCTCGCTGTTCGATATCCGCGGCAAGACCGCGATCGTCACCGGCGCGACAGGCGCGTTCGGCGCGCTGGCGGCCAAGGTGCTCGCCGGCGCCGGCGCCAACGTCGTGCTGTGCGCCAGCAATGCCGCCGAGCTGAAGAAGGTCGCCGCCGAATGCGAGCAGCTCGGCGGCAAGGCCGAGATCGTCGCCAAGCGGCCGAGCTCGGCAGGCCAATTGCGACGCGATCGTCGAGGCGGCGGTCAAGAAATTCGGCCGCGTCGATATCCTGGTGGTCGCTTCCGGCCAGAACAAGGTGTCGAAGATCGTCGACCAGAAGCCGGAGGATTTCCTCGACGTGATGGACGCCAATGTCACGCAGTCGTGGCTGATCGCGCGCGCCGCCGGCAAGCAGATGCTCGCGCAAGGCCAGGGCGGCAAAGTCATCCTGATGTCGTCGGCGCGCGGCCTGCTTGGCCATCCGGCCGGCTACACCGCCTATTGCGCGTCGAAATCGGCGGTCGACGGCATCACCAAGGCGCTCGGCTGCGAGTGGGGCGAGCAGCGGCATCACCGTCAACGCGCTCGGACCGACGGTGTTTCGCTCGCCGCTCACCGAATGGATGTTCGCCGACGACGAGCGCGGCAAGACGACGCGCGCCGGCTTCCTGACCCGTGTTCCCAAGGGCCGGCTGGGCGAGCCCGCCGATCTCGGCCGGGCCGCTGCTCTTCCTCGCCTCCAAGGCGTCGGACTTCTACACCGGCCACATCCTCTACGCCGACGGCGGCTATACGGCGGGTTGAGCATGGCGAAGGCACGCATCGCCGTGATCGGCGCCGGCCTGATGGGGCACGGCATCGCGCAGGTGTTCGCGCTTGCCGGCCACGACGTGACGATCTACGACTCGGTCGTCGCCAGCCTCGATAGCGCCAAGGCGCGCATCCTGACCAATCTGCGCGACCTCGGCGACGATCAATCGGCGGTCGAGCGGGTGCGGCCCTGCCGTGAGCTCGACGAGGCGGCGCGCGACGCCGACTACGTGGTCGAGGCGGTGCTCGAAGACTTGCCGCTCAAGCAGAGGCTGTTCGTCGAGATCGAGCAGCACGTGCGGCCTGACACGATCCTCGCCAGCAACACCTCGGTGATCCCGATCACCAGCATCATGGAGGGGCTGCGCGACCGCTCGCGGGCGCTTGGCACCCATTGGTGGAATCCGCCTTATCTCGTGCCGCTGGTCGAGGTGATCGGCACCCGCTGGACCTCGCAGCAGGCGATCGACTGGACCATCGCGCTGCATAGTGACGCAGGCAAACGCCCGGTCCACGTCAAGAAGGACGTGCCGGGCTTCGTCGGCAACCGGCTCCAGCATGCGCTCTGGCGCGAGGCGATCGCGCTGGTCGAGCACGGCATCTGCGACGCCGAGACCGTGGACACCGTGATCAAGGCGAGCTTCGGCCGGCGCCTGGCGGTGCTGGGGCCGCTCGAGAACGCCGATCTGGTCGGCACCGACCTGACGCTCGCGATCCACCAGACTGTGCTGCCCGACATCGAGGGCCGCGGCGGCCCTTCGCCCTATCTGGAGCAGCTGGTGGCGGACGGCAAGCTCGGCATGAAGTCGGGCGAGGGCTTCCGCCGCTGGACCCCCGCGCAGCAGCAGGAGCTGCGCGCCAAGGTGCTGGCGCATCTCAAGAAGGCCAAATCGCAAGACGCGTAGGGCATGAATTGCGTCGCGGCGCGCGCTGCGCAACACTGATGCCGCTCAAAAACGCCAAACCACGAAACGAACCGGGAGAGCCAATGGCCGCCAAATCCGACAAGGTCATCATCACCTGCGCCATCACCGGCGCGATCCACACGCCGACCATGTCGGACGCCCTGCCGGTCACGCCCGACCAGATCGCCGACGCAGGCGATCGGCGCCGCCGAGGCCGGCGCCGCGATCCTGCATCTGCACGCGCGCGACCCGAAGGACGGCCGGCCGACCGCCCGACCCGGCGTGTTCATGCAGTTCCTGCCGCGCATCAAGCAGGCGACCGACGCGGTCGTCAACATCACCACCGGCGGCGCGCCGACCATGACGGTGGAGGAGCGGCATCGCCGGCGGCGCTGCAGCTCGTCGCCCGAAATGTGCTCGCTCAACATGGGCTCGATGAATTTCGCGCTCTATCCCGATGGCGCGCCGCTACAAGACATGGAAATACGACTGGGAGGAGCCGTATCTGCTCGGCACCGACCAGACACATCTTCCGCAACACCTTCCGCGACATCGAGCGCATCGCCAAGCTGCTCGGCGAAGGGCACGGCGTCAAGTTCGAGCACGAGTGCTACGACGTCGGCCACCTCTACAACCTCGCCCACTGCGTCGACGCGGGCTGGTTCAAGCCGCCGGTCTTCCTGCAGCTGATCTTCGGCATCCTCGGCGGCATCGGCGCCGACCTCGACAATCTGCTGTTCATGAAGCGCACCGCCGACCGGCTGTTCGGCGACGACTATCTGTGGTCGGTGCTGGCCGCCGGGCGCCACCAGATGCACTTCTGCACCCAGGCGGCGATGATGGGCGGCAACGTGCGCGTCGGCCTCGAGGACAGCCTCTATATCGGCCGCGGCCAGCTCGCCAAGAGCAACGCCGAGCAGGTCGCCAAGATCCGCCGCATCGTCGAGGAGCTCGGCTACCAGGTCGCGACGCCGAAGGAGGCGCGCGAGATCCTCGGGCTCAAGGGCCCGGACCGGGTGAAGTTCTGAGGTGAGATGAACTCGGAGCCTCTCCACGTCATGCCCGGGCTTGTCCCGGGCATCCACGTCTTTCTTTGCGGTGGCGAAGACGTGGATGGCCGGGACGAGCCCGGCCATGACGCCGAGAGTGTGATCGGGTGACTCTCCATGGCCAACGACACGATCGTCGACATCTACTGCCACATCTTCCCGGACCAGTTCTTCCAGGAGATGAACCGCTTCGCGCCGAAGCTCGGCAATATCGGGGCGCGGCTGCGCGGCGTGAAGAAGCTGTTCGATCTCGACGAGCGCTTCCGCGAGATGGACCAGTTCGGCGACTATCGCGAGATCATCTCGCTGCCCAATCCGCCGATCGAGGACTTCGCGACCGGCGACGTCGGGCTCAACCTGGCGCGCATCGGCAACGACGCCATGGCGGAGCTGTGCGCGCGCCATCCCCAGCGCTTCCCGACCTTCGTCGCCGCGGTGTCGATGACCGACGTCGAGGGCTCGGTCAAGGAGGCGCGGCGCGCGGTCAAGGAGCTCGGCGCCGGCGGCATCCAGATCTTCACCAACATCGCCGGCCGTCCGCTCGACGATCCGGCGCTTCGAGCCGATCTTCGCCACCATGGCGGAGCTCGACCTGCCGATCTGGCTGCATCCGGCGCGCACCGCCGCCATGTCGGACTATGCGGCGGAGCAGAAATCGCGCTTCGAGATGTGGTGGTGCTTCGGCTGGCCCTACGAGACCTCGGTGGCGATGGTGCGGATGGTGTTCAACGGCGCTGTTCGACCGCTATCCCAAGCTGAAGATCGTCACCCATCATCTCGGCGGCATGATCCCGTTCTACGACGGCCGCATCGGCCCGGGCCTGCAGGTGCTGGGCAGCCGCACCCTCGACGAGGACTATTCCAAGGTGCTGTCGTCGCTCAAGCGGCCGCATCTCGATTACCTGCGCGACTTCTACGGCGACACCGCGCTGTTCGGCGGCGGCATCCATGCGGTGCGCTGCGGGCTCGAGTTCTTCGGCAGCGACCACGTGGTGTTCGCGACCGATACGCCGCTCGGCCCGATCGCGCCGACCATCGAGGTGATCCGGCGGCTCGACATCGCCGAGGCCGACCGCGCGCAAGATTTTCTGCGGCAACGCCGAGCGGCTGCTGAACAAGCAAACTGTCCTGAGTTCCGGGAGAGCGACCATGCCCATGACCGTCTCACTCCGCCGCGTGATGCGCACGGCCGCTCTGCTGCTCGTGCTGGCGGCTGGCGGATCGTTGCTGCCTCGCCGCTGGCGGCTGCCGAGAAGCTCCGCGTCGGCAAGGCGGTGCCGGAGGCTTTCTCGTTCGTCCCGCTCGACGTCGGCATGCGCAAAGGTATCTTTGCGAAAAACGGGCTCGAGATCGAATCGATCGCCTTCACCGGCGATGCCCGCATGCAGCAGGCGGCGGCCGCCGACTGCCTCGACGTCGTGCTCGGCTCGGGTCCCGCCATGGCGTTCATCGCCAAGGGCGCGCCGATCAAGGGCGTCGCCGCGCATGGCCGGGCCGCCGCTGCTGCTCGCCATCGTGGTGCGGCCCGACGGCCCGAAGACCGCCGCCGACCTCAAGGGCAAGAAGGTCAGCGTGTCGACCGCCGGCTCGCTCACCTATTGGCTGGTCAGCGAGACGTCGCGCCGGCAGGGCTGGGGCCCCAAGGGCATCGAGATCGCGCCGATGGGCGCGATGCCCGGCCAGATCGCGGCGCTCAAGCGCGGCGACATCGATGGCGTCATCATGGATATCGGCAACGCCTTCGACCTCGAGAAGCGGGGCGAGGGCCGCATCCTGGTGCGCTTCACCGACATCAAGGACTTCCACATCCACGTGATCTTCGCGACCGACAAGCTGATCGCCGGCAAGCCCGAGCAGCTGCGCGGGTTCCTCAAGGGCTGGTTCGAGACCATCGCGTTCATGCGCAAGAACAAGGCCGAGACCGTGGCGATCGCCAAGGAGGTCACCAACAAGGACGAGGAGATCACCGCGCGCGTCTACGACGAGCTGATGCCGATGTTCTCCGACGACGGCAAGTTCGATCCGAAAGCGCTGGTGACGCTGGCGAAGTCGTACGTGGAGCTGCAGCTGCTGCCGCAAGAGCCCGACATGGCGAAGCTCTATACCGAGGCGTTCCTGCCGAAGTGATTGGATCGACCGCTGACCGAGCAACAAGCTCGGTCGGCTCCCTCTCCGATAGGGAGAGGGGTGGGGTGAGGGGTTAAGGTCTCTTCGATAGGTTTCGAACCCCCTCACCCCAACCCTCTCCCCAAGGGGGAGAGGAAGCGCACCGATTCGTGGCGCTAGCCGTGACCACTTCTCGATGTCCTCCGCCAAGGACACGATCTGGCCACTGGCGAGCACATCGCCGCAACGGGCGAGGATGCGCTCGGCTTTTTCCGTCCCGATCACCGGCGCGACGAAGCGACAGGAATTTCGCCTCGACGCTGCGCGCGATCGAATGCCCGCGCCGGATCGCCGGGAACATGCGTCACCAGCCGCTCGTGACGGTCGGTGCCGGCAACGACGGTCACCCGCGCCGGCCAGCTTCGCGGATAGTCGGCGAGCAGGCCTCGTCCGCCTCGACCTTGATCTTCGCCATGAACGCGCGCACCACCGGCGGCAGGTCGGGCGGCGACTGCTGCACTTCGAATGCCAGGTCCGGCGCGACCGCGGCCACCGCCATGCAGTAGGGCAGGCTGGTGAGATGCGAGGCGCGGTCGCCGGCAACTGACGCCGTGATCGATCATCTTGAGGTGCGGCGGCAGCACGAGACCCATGGATCTCGCTCGATGCTCTCGGGCGCGACGCCGCTTTCGATGATCTCCTTGAGCGCCTGCGTCGCCGCCATGGTCTGTCGCGCCGCACACCATGGCTTGAACGACACCTCGCTCAAGACCGTGCGCGTCGCCGAGCCCATCGGTCAGCGCCGCGATATCGGGCGTCACGTCGTAGATGCCGGACAGAAAGCTGCCTTCGAGCGAGATTGAGGTCGGAGGTGAACCCCGCTTGCGCCGCCGCGCCGCGGTCAACCCGTTGCGGGCGGCATTGCCGACGGCGAACCAGCGTGACGTGGTGGCGGCATTGTGATGGCCGACGCCGGGCGCCGCGAATGTGAGCGCCAGCGCCAGCGCGTTCGCGGTTTGCTCGTGCGTCGAGCCGGAAGCAGCCGCGCAGCGACCGCGGCGATGCCGAAGGGCGCGGCGAAATAGGTCGGCCAGATGCCGCGATAGAGGACCGCCGGCCCGTCGATGGCGCGGCCGAGCCGGGTCATCGCCTCGTAGCCCGCGAGGATCGCGGCGGTCACATCGTCTGCTTGCACGCCCGGCATCGCGCCGCGAGCGTCAGCGCGGCGGGAATGACGATCCCGCCGGGCGTGATCATCGAGGGCAGGTGGATGTCGTCGATCTCGCTCAGTCGCGCCAGCGCGCAGCGGGTGGCGAGATCGAGCGCCAACGCAGTCGCCGCGGCGCCTTGCGCTCGCATCGCCGCGCGAAAGTCGAGCAGCGCCCGGCCTTCCGGGTCGGACGTGCTCGCGATCCAGGCGCCGACGCGTGTCGATGAGATGGAGCTCGACCAGCTCGCGCACGGCGTCCGAGACGCGCGCGCTCGCCGCGACGATGCTGGCCGAGCTGCTCGAGCGCGGTCATCGTCGCTGCTTCCGGGAAGACGCGACCACAGCACCTCGTTGCCGTGCTCGCTGCACCGCGACCATCGCCGACACGATGGCGCGACGCCGCGCTCGTCCGACGACGCCCACCCGCAGGCTGTAGACGCCGCCGGGCTCGAACGTGTCCGCGCTTCGGCGGTATCAGCGGATGCTCCTCGAGCGCCAGCCCGATGCGCGTTGCCACGACGTGCGCGGTGACCGGATGGGGGCCCAACGGATGGATCGCCTCGGTGATCGCGCGGGCGACGTCGCCGCATCCGCTGCCCCGGCCGGATCATCTCGATGGCGTAGCGCAGGACCTCGCCGGCTCGCGCGCGCGCGGGGATTGGGCGATGCCGTCAGCACGGCGAAGCCCTCCGCCCAATAGCCGAACCGGCGAACCGCGACATAGACCTGCAGCGGATCGACCGCGCGCTCGACCGGCGTGTCGAACGGCCGTAGCGTGCGTCCGCCGTCGAGGCTGAACAGCGTGCGAACGTCCTGCGCGCCGGCGCGGCAGGCGGCGCGTTCGCCTGCGAGAACGGCGTCGGTTGCGCCGGCGCCGGAGTGCTGCGCCTCGCGTCATCGCGTCGACCGCCACGCCGAGCGTGACGCAGGCCTCGCGCATCGCCGCGAGCTCGCGCTCGCTCTTGCGACGCATCAGCATCCGGAGATCGGCGGTCTTGTCGGCGATCTTGCCCGCCGCCTCGTCGATCTGCCGGCGCAGCGCGGGCGGGCATGGCGGCGCCGCCGATCAGCACCGGCCGGCCGCCGCCGCTCTGCTCGCGCGTCCATTGCGCGACCGTCTCGCCGACATTGCGCAGCGGGCGGCACGTTCTCGATGAAGGTGAGCGGCTTGGCGGCCTGCAGCATGTTGGCGCCCGCCGCCGACCAGCAGCTGCGCCGCGCCCACGCGCGGGATCAGCGCCAGCGCGGCTTCGAGCTTGGGCGTGAAATTGGTGAGATAGGCGAGCTCCGCATGATGCGCGCGGCCGCCGTAGACGATCGCGCCCGCCGCCGCCGGACACCGCCGCCAGAGCGCGGCGGTGCGCGCGAGGAACTCCTCCTTCGGCATGCGCGCGGCGTCCCAGTCGGCCGGTCCCACCAGCAACGTCGGTTGCATCGTGTGCACGGCCGCGGTCCCGATCAGCCGATCTCGGCCAGCGCCGACAGCCGCTGGGTCAACGGCTCGGCGCCGCGCGCGGTCAACAGCACCGGCTCGCCGCACAGAAGATAGCCGGTCTCCGGCAGGTGCTGGTTCGGATGGATCATGAACACCATGCCTTCCGCGAGCACCGTGTCGTTGTCGAGGCTGACGTCGCCCGGCCGGATCGAGCCGAAGCCGAGCCCGTGGCCGCGCCGGCGGATATGCGGCGGATGGCAATATTCGCCGTAGCCTTCCGCCTCCAGCACCGTGTTGATGGCGCGGCACACCGCCGCCATCGGCGCGCCGGGCACGCGCCGCGCCGATGCCCTCGTTCATGGCGCGCACGAGCAAGCTCGTATTTGTCCCTGAGCTCGGCGCTCGCCGGCCCGAGCGTGACGGTGCGGCAGATCTGCGCGAGCTGGCCGCGATAGCTCGGCGTGATCTCGGCCACCAGGATGTCGCCCGCCTGCATGATCCGGCCGTTCGACGGGCGCGACCGCGGGATTGCGCGGGCCGGCGCAGAGCAGGAGGAAATTGTCCTCGGCGCCGAGCGTCTTGGTGTACCACTTCAGCTCGACCGCGAGCTCGTCCTCGCTCATGCCCGGACGCGCGATTTCGAGCATCCGCGCGATAGCCGAGCTCGGCGATGCGGGTCGCCTCGCGCGCGTTGGCGATCTCGTCGTCGGTCTTGGCAGCGGCGGCGTCGAACACGATGTCGTCGGCGGGCGCTGCCTGCGGCAGCGTCTGCGTCGACGCGGCTCGGCGATGTCCCATGGCGCGAATGCGCAGGCCGGCGAGGCCGACCGCTCGCGCGCGTGCATCGCCGAGCGCGGCCGTGAGCCCATCGACCACGATCGTCGGCGCGCGACGACGCGCGCGCTCGGGCAGCATTCGCTGGCGCGCTCGGCGTCCCAGGCCGGCGTCACGATCAGGCTCGTCTCGCCGTCGCGTCGCAGCACGACGGCGGCCGGCCCGAGCGACTTGAAGCCGGCTCAGCACGAACACCGGATTGGGCGTCTCGATGAAATGCGCGCCGTCGTGCATCGCGACCAGCAGATCGAGCTTCTGCTCGACCATGTTGGCGCGAATGGCGGCGAGGCGTTCGTCGAAGGTCATGATGGCCTACGGAAACTCAAATCGCATCCGAGCCACCGGCGTCGCCGAGATCGGTGTCGACGAACAGCTCGTCGAGCGGCCAGCGTGCTGGCCGATCATGCCCTGCTGGTGGGTGTAGCGCAGCATCGTCTCGAGGTTCTTGCGGTTGGCCGGCGCCGAGCCCGTAGGCCCAGGGATCGGGCCCGAGCACCTGCTCCTGCTCCTCCAGCGCGGTGCGCACCCAGGCGAGCGGCACCATGCGCGGATTGGCGACGCGCCGATAGGCGATCTGCTTCGCCTCCTCGAACGCCTTCACCAGGTTGGTCGGCACCCAGGGATACTTGTCGACGATCTCCTGCTTGATGGTGGTCACGTGCATGATCGGGAAGATGCCGGTCTTGCGGAAATAGTCGAGCTCGATGTCCTTGTAGTTCGGAAACAGCCGCGCGATGCGCTTGTCGCCCTTGCAGGAACAGCCGCGGGATGGTCGGGCGAGAGCATGGCCGGAGATCTCGCCCTCCGCCAGCATCGTCGTCGAGCTTCTTGCCCGGCGCGACCATCTCGATGCGCAGGTCCTGTCGGCGGCGTCGAACTCCACGTCCTCGCTGCGCTCGACCACCCAGGTCACCTGCCGGTGCGGCACGCCGTAGTCCTCCTCCAGGATGCCGCGCATCCAGATGTTGCGAGGCCGGCTGGAAATTGGTGCCGCCGACCTTCTTGCCGATCAGGTCCTTCGGCTCGCGGATGCCGGCCTCGGTGTTGACGAACAAGAAGCCGTGGCGGAAGCGCCGATGCAGGAACACCGGGATGCGCGGTGAGCGGCGCGTCCCTGGTCGCGCGCCATGAAATAGGCGCCGACGTTGACCTCGCAGACGTCGAACTCGGCCTTGCGCGCCATGCGCCAGTGGCGCTCGCGCGGGCCCATGTCGGTGAGCATGACGAGCTCGAGGCCGTCGGCCTTGACCGGCGCCCTCCTTGAGCGCGCGCACGATCTCGTAGTCGCCGCAGGCGACGGTCAGTCTCAGCTTTTCCGCCATCGGATGTCCTCTCAATCCGTGTGCCAGCGGCCGAAATCGCACCTCGGCGCCGCGCGCACGATCTCGTTGAGCACGATCGCCATCGCGGCGAGCACCGCGATCAGGCCGAACAGCCGGGTGGGATCGAAGTTCTGCGTGAACAGCGTGGTGAAATAGCCGATGCCGGCGGTCGAGACATAGAGCTCGGCCAGCAGCACGCCGAGCAGCACGCCGGTCATGGCGAGCCGCATGCCGGCGAAGAAGCTCGGGATCATGTGCGGAAAGATGACGTGGCGCAGAATCTGCCAGCGGCTCGCGCCCATGGAGCGCGCGCTGGTGAGCAGGATCGGCTTGATGTTCTGCACGCCCGGCGACGATCGTCATGATGATCGGGAAAAAAGCCGTGGCTCACGCCGAAGGCGATCTTGGAAGCGGGGCCGATGCCGAAATAGAGGATGAACAGCGGCAGGATGGTGACCTGCGGCGTGCCGTAGAGGAGCAGGATGATCGGCATGAAGCTCTTGCGCGCGAACGGCTGCAGGCCGACCGCCAGCCCGACCGCGAGCCCGATCACGACCGAGAGCACGAAGGCGACGGCGAGCTCCCAGAACGTGATCCGCAGCGCCGCCGGCACGCCGCGGGTATCGAACACGGCCTTGAGCGACATGAACACCCGCGATGGCGGGCTGAGGAACATCGGGTCCACCCACCAGCGCGCCGCGACCTCCCAGAGGCAGAACAGCAGCAACGATCACGCCGATGCGCGCGACCCAAGGTCGACGCATGACCAGCCGCGAATTCGGTCGCGGCGGACGCCATCGGTAGCGCCTTCCGCGCGCTTCGAGCGTCGACACGACGGTGTTGAGGATCGCGGCGATGGCGACGACGAAGACGATGTAGGCGAACATGCGCGCCATCTCCATGCCTTCGGCGAGATGCACGATGCGGTGGCCGAGGCCGGCCAGCGAGGCGATGGTCTCGCTGCCGATGATGGAGAGCAGCGCCACGGTGAAGCCCATGCGCATGCCGGTCAGGATGATCGGCAAGGCGGCGGGCAGCAGCACGTAGCGGAACAGCTGGACGTCCGACGCGCCCATGGAGCGCGCCGCGGTCACCAGCACTTTGTCGACATAGCCGAAGCCGGCGATGGTGTTGAGCACGATCGGGAAGAAGCTGATGGTGGCGCCGAGCGCGATCTTGGAGGCCGGCCCGAGCCCGAAGAACAGCACGTAGAGCGGCAGGAACAGGATGATCGGCACCGAATAGATGCCGGCGAACAGCGGCTCGAACACGCGGATGCGATATTGCGAGCGGCTGATGAGGTAGCCGACGATGACGCCGGATGTCGCCGAGATCGCGAAGGCGACGGCAAGCTCGCCCAGCGTGACGCGCAGGTCGCCGATGAATTCGCCGGTCTTGAGGATCTCCCAGAACTCGGCCAGCACGCGGACCGGGTTCGGCAGCAGGAGCGGGCTCACGCGCCAGCGGGTCGTGGCGAGATACCACAGCACGATCAGCACGATCAGGAACGCGACCTGAACGGCGCGGCTGGCGAGCGGCTGTCGCGCCGTTTTCGCCGCCGGCCTTCACAGCGCCGTGCCTCCGCGGCGGCGGTCACGCCGGTCTCGGCCATGGTCTTGCGGATCTCGTCGTGCAGCAGCCCGTAGAGCTCGTTGCGGACGGTGGTGAATTTCTCCGAGGTGACGAAGTCGGGCTTGCGCGGATGCGGCTCGTCGACCGCGATGATCTCCTTGATCGTGCCGGGGCGGGCGGAAAACACCGCCACGCGATCGGCGAGGAAGGTGGCTTCGCCGAGGCTGTGGGTCACGAACACGATGGTCTTGTCGGTGCGCGACAGCAGCACCGAGAGATCCTCGCCGAGGATCATGCGGGTCTGCTCGTCGAGCGCGCCGAACGGCTCGTCCATCAGCAGGATGCCGGTCTCGAGGCTGAGCGCGCGCGCCAGCGCCGCGCGCTGGCGCATGCCGCCGGACAGTTGCCCGGGATAATGCTGGGCGAAATCCTTGAGCCCGACCGCTTCGAGCGAGCGGCGCGCGCGCGTCTCGCGCTCGGCGCGCGGCACGCCCTGGAACACCATGCCGAGATTGATGTTCTCGAACACGGTGTTCCAAGGAAACAGCGCGTTCTCCTGGAACACGAAGGCGATGTCGTGCGGCATCGGCCCGCGCACCGGCTTGCCCGCGACCTCCACCGTGCCGGTGGTCGGCGTCCATGCAGCCCGCCGATCACGTTGAGCAGGGTCGACTTGCCGCAGCCGCTCGGCCCGATCAGGCAGAGCAGCTCGCCGCGCGCCACGTCGAGCGAGGTGTCGCGCAGCGCCACGCACGTGGCGCGCGTCGCCTTCCTCGCCGAACTGATGGGAGACGTCCTTGACCCGGATGGCGACTTCGCTGGTCATTCGTTTGCCCCAGTCGTCATGCGCGGGCTTGACCCGCGCATCCATCTTTTTCGCAAGATGGATGGATTGCCGGGTCGAGCCCGGCAATGACGGAGGAGGGGGTCATCGCGTTCATCTCCCTGCGTTCGGCAGGAATGCTTCGGTGTAGAGCTTGCTCATGTCCGGCTCGCTCGGCGAGCGTCTTCATCTCGACGAAGGATTTGCGCAGCACCGCCAGCGCCTTCGGATCGAAACGGCCGGTATCGGAGAACATCGGCATCAGCTCGTCATAGATGCGCGCTCGTGGTCGTCGCGTCCGTGCCCATCACCTCCTTGGCGATCTCGACCGTCTCGGCCTTGTTCTTGCGCATGAAGGCGATGGTCTCGAACCAGCCCTTGAGGAAGCCGCGCAGCGCCTCGGGCTTCTCGGCGATCGCCTTGTCGGTCGCGAAGATCACGTGGATGTGGAAGTCCTTGACCAGCTCGCCGAAGCGCAGCAGCACGCGGCCTTCGCCGCGCTGCACGAAATTGAGCGCCTGCGCCGAGGTTGACGATGGCCGCGTCGATCGACTTGGTCTTGAGCGCGGCGATCCGGTTGGCGTCGTCGCCGATCGGGACCTGGGCGATGCCGTCGTAGCCCCAGCCCTTGCTGCCGCGACGACCTCGCTGATGATCCAGCTCGTCACCGAGCCGACGGTCGAGACGCCGACCTTGCGGCCCTTGAGATCGTCGGCGGTCTTCATCGCGTCGTCGTTGCGCACCACCAGCGCAAACAGCAGCGGCGGCCCCGCCATGGCGGCGATGCCCTTCACCGGCGAGCCCTTGACGATGAAGGCGAGGCCCGGACCGGAGCCGAGCGCGACGTCGATGCCGTCGGCGGCCATCGCCTGCTGCAGGCGGGCGTCGCCGCCGAAGCTGCTGATCTCGATCTCGACGCCGTTGCTTCTTGAAGATGCCGGTGCGCTGCGCCGATGTCGGCCGGCACGAACGAGAACGCCTCGCGCCCGGCCTTGCCGACGCGCAGTGTGTCGGCGGAGACGGAGGTGACGGCGAAGAATCAGCAATGAGGATCGCGCAAGCATGCCGGATCGCGAGCCACACTCGTCTGTCATCATCCGCGTAAGCGGCATGATCCAGTAACCACCGATGTCCGTTGTCTCGCGGACAGTGCGGTGTTTACTGGATGCCCCGCTTTCGCGGGGCATGACAACCGAAGGCTCATCGCTTCGCTCCCGTCGCGCTGCTGCTGGCGCTTCCTCGCGCCGATCTTATCGCATGTCGCGCTGCCTCAGTCGCGGCCTCGTCGATGCTCAAATCGTCGCGCAGCACCACGCCGTAGTCCTCGCGCGCCGAGTCGCCGCGACACCAGTTCCTCGACCACGTCCGCGCGCACCGCGGCCGGGATCGCGCTCGAGCGGATCGCCCCAGCCGCCGCCGCCGCCGGTGCGCACGATCACCTCGGACTTCGACCGGCACCGGATGGTGCGCGCCGCCCATCATCCGAAACTCGTTCTCGCCCGGCTCGCGCAGCAGATAGCATGCCGTACTCGCCCGGCTTGCCGCCCCACAGGCCCCAGGGCGGGCACTGGCTGCGCCGCGACCAGCTCGAAATTCCACTTGCCCTCGACCAGGTTGCGCACGCGCATGTCGATGCCGAGCCCGCCGCGGAATTTGCCGGCGCCGCCGGAATCCGTGCGCAGCTCGCGGCCCTCGACCAGCACCGGGCATTTCAGCTCGATGCCTTCGATCGAGCCGTTGCGCACGTCGCCCTGGCAGACCGAGACCGTGCCGGACTCGCCGTCCTCGAACGGCCGGCCGCCCCAGCCGCCGCCTTCGATGCTCTGCACCACGAAGCGCCGCTTGGTCTTGGGATGCACGCCGAAGAACACCACCGCGCCGCCGAGCAGGCCGTGGTGCCCGGCCGGCACGCGGTCCGGCATGGCGCGGGCCAGCGCCGCGCACGATGGTGTCGACCACCATCGGCACGATCATGCTCCAGGTCGACATCGGCGCCGGAAAGCGCGCCATCATGATGTTGCCCTCGGGGATGATCACCTCGAGCGCGCGGAACGAGCCCTCGTTGACCGGATCGAGCGGGCCGGTGAGCGCCTTGTAGGCGACGCGCGCGCCGGCGAGCGTGCGCGAGTTGATCGCGGCCGTGCGCTCCTGCGAGCAGCCCGACAGGTCGATGGTCATCGTCGCCTTTGTCGATCGTGACCTTGGCGTGGATCGGGCACCGGCTCGCCGCGCGGTGACGCCGTCGTCGTCGAGCGCCGCCGATCGCCTCGTAGACGCCGTCGGCGAGCTGCGACACCACGTTGCGGCACTTGCGTCTCGGTCTCGTCGAAGATCTGCGCGATCGCCGTGAGGATGGTGTCGCGGCCGTATTTGTCGAACAGCTCGTCCATGCGCCGCGCCGCCGAGGCGGCAGGCCGCCATCTGCGATTTCATGTCGCCGAGCGAGGATTTCGGGAAAGCGGATGTTGTCCTTGAGCACGCGATAGAGCGTCTCGTTGAGCTTGCCCGCCTCGTAGATCTTGAGCTGGTCGAGCTGCAGCCCCTCCATCCAGGATCGGCGACGGTCGGGCCGGCGCCGAAGCCGGTGCTCATGCCGCCGACGTCGATCCAGTGCGCGCGCACCATGGCGAACATCAACAGCTCGCCCTTGTAGAAGTAGGGCATGTAGATGACGACGTTGTTGAGGTGCTGGCCGGCCACCGCCTGGTGGTTGGTGATGATGCACGTCGCCCGGCTTGAAGCCCTCGCTTGCCGTAGCGCTTCATGCCGTCGGTGATGATGACGCCGAGATCGGCGACGAAGTGCGACACGCCGCCGACGTTCTGGCAGATCAGCTCGCCGTCGGTGTCGATCAGCGCGGTGCAGAAGTCGCGCACCTCGTAGATCATCATGTTGTAGGACGTGCGCTGCAGGTCGGCCGCCATCTCGTTGGCGATGGCCGGCAGCGCGTTGCGGATCACTTCGAGCGTGACCGGGTCGAGCGTATCGGGTCGTCATCACGCGCCTCCCACCGTGATGATCAGCTCGCCGGACGGCGCCACCGTGCAGGCGTCGCGCTCGAACAGCACCGTGGTCGTGCCGTGCTCCTGGATCAGGGCCGGGCCGGCGATCTCGTTGCCGGCGCCGAGCTGCTCGCGCTGATAGACCGGGCAGGGCATCGGCTTGCGCGCGTCCGTGAAATAGACCTCGCGCCGGCGTGCCGGCGTCGCGCGCGCGATCCCGGGCAGCCGGCGGGAAGCTCAGCTTCGGCGCGCTTGCCGATCATCGCCAGCCGGATGTTGACCATCTCGACCGGCTCGTCCGGCGAATGGTGCGCGTAGCGGTGCTCGTAGAGCGCGTCGAAGGCGGCGCGGATCGCCGCGCGCGATCTCCGCTTTCCAATTGCTCGAGCGCTGACCGGCACCTGCAGCGTGAACTCCTGGCCGACATAGCGCAGATCGAGATGGATTTGCCGCTCCGCGCCGTGCGGCGTGGCGCAGGCTCGCGCGTCGCTTCCGCGACCATCTCGTCGTGAATGCGCGACGAGCGTCGCCGAAATCGACGCTCGCGAGGTCGGCATAGATAGGTGCGGATGAAATCGTGGCGCTCGTCGGCCAGCAGCATGCCGAGCGCCGAGAAGTGCGACGGGAACAGCGGCACGATCACCTTCGGGATGTGCAGCTCGCGCGCGATCGCGACCACGTGCAGCGGGCCGGCGCCGCCGGACGCCACCAGCGCGAAGTCGCGCGGATCGTAGCCCTTCGCCACCGAGACCTCGCGCACGGCGAGCGACATCTTGGAGATCGCGATCTCGACGATCGCCTGCGCGGCCGCCACCGTGTCGAGCCTGAGCGGCTCGGCGATCTTCTCCTCGATGCCGCGCGCGCGCGCCTTCGGCGTCGAGCTTCATCTGGCCGCCGAGGAAATTGTCGGGGTCGAGCCGGCCGAGCACCACGTTGGCGTCGGTGATGGTCGGCTCGGTGCCGCCGCCGCGATAGCAGATCGGGCCGGGATCGGCGCCCGCGCTCTGCGGCCCGACCTTGAGCGCGCCGACGTCGTCGATCCAGGCGATCGAGCCGCCGCCGGCGCCGACCTCGACCACGTCGATCATCGGCAGCATCACCGGATGGCCGCTGGCATAGCCGCCGACGTAGTAGCCCGGCGCCATGGTCGGCTCGCCGTCGCGCATCAGGCTCGCCTTGGCGGTGGTGCCGCCCATGTCGAAGGAGATGACGTTGGCGTAGCCGAGCGCCTGTCCGACCTGCGCCGACGCGATGATGCCGCCGACCGGGCCCGACTCCATCATCGCGACCGGCCGCTCGGTGGCGACCTCGGGCGTCATCACGCCGCCGTTCGAGCGCATGATCGAGAGCGTCGCCGCGAAAGCCGATGCTCGCCGAGGCTCGAGCTTCAGGCTCTTCACGTAGCCGCCGACCTTCGGGCCGATGTAGGCGTTCACCACCGTCGTCGACATGCGCTCGAACTCGCGATACTCGCGCAGGATCTCGTGCGAGAGCGAGACGATAGGCGCCGGGCAGCGCCGCGCGGACCATCTCGCCGGCGACGCGCTCGTGCTCGGGATTGACGTAGGAGTGCAGGAAGCACACCGCGACCGCCTCGACGCCTTCGGCGGCGAGCGCGCGGCACGCATCCGCGACGCTCGGCGCGGTCGAGCGGCTCGTGCACCTCGCCGGATGCGAGCAGCCGCTCGTCGACCTCGCGGGTGAGATGGCGCGGCACCAGCGGCCGATGGCGGTGGAAGAACAGGTTGTAGGCTTCGGGCCGGTTGCCGCGGCCGATGATGTAGACGTCGCGCGTGCCGCGCGTGACGACCAGCGCGGTCTTGGCGCCCTTGCGCTCGATCAGCGTGTTGATGGCGATGGTCGAGCCGTGGATCAGCTCGTCGATGGCGGCGGCCTCGAGGCCGCTCTTGTGGAGGCAGTCGATGATGCCCTGCACCAGCTGCGCCGGCGTCGTCAGGCTCTTGGCCTGGACGAAGCGTGCGCCTGCGTCGTCGAAGCCGATCAGATCGGTGAAGGTCCCGCCGATATCGATTGCGACGACGATCACGCGAGCAAAACTCCCGGCCTTCGACTTGATGCAACGCTTCGCAAGATGATGCCATGCCGTGCGGGTTTGCCGCATCGAGCCGGCCATAGGCAGGTTTGCGAAAATCAGCGATAGTTCGCCAAAAGGCAAGGACCCCCAGAGATTAACACTGAGACGAACAGGAGACGAACGAATGCGAACGTGGCTTGCGGGACTGGCCGCGCTCGGTTGCTTGGCGCCGGCCGCCACGGCCGCCCAGGCGCAGACCTACCCGGCCAAGCCGATCACCATCGTGGTGCCGGCGGCGCCGGGCGGGGTCACCGATGCGCTCGGCCGCATGCTGGCGCAGCGCTTCACCGAAGCCTGGGGCCAGCAGGCGATCGTGGAGAACAAGCCCGGCGCCAACAACCAGATTGCCGCCGAGTACGTCACCAAAGTCGGCGCCCGACGGCTATACGCTGTTGATCGGCCCGGAAACGACCTTCGTGGTCAACCCGAGCCTCTACGCCAAGCTCGCCTATGACCCGGTGAAGGGCTTCACGCCGATCTCAGGCCTCGTCACCATCAACCACGCACTGATCACCCATCCGACGCTGCCGGTCGCGAGCGCCAAGGACCTGATCGCGCTCGCTAGGCAGAAGCCGGGCGAGCTCAACTATGGGACCTTCGGGGTCGGCTCGAGCGGACACCTGAACATGGAGTTGTTGCAGTCGCTCGCCGGCGTGAAGCTGCAGGCGGTGCATTACAAGGGCGCCACCCCGGCGCTCACCGACGTCATCGCCGGCCACATCCAGATGATGTTCATCAGCGTCGGCAGCGCGGTGCCGCAATGGAAGACCGACAAGGTGAAGCTGCTTGCGGTCGGCGCCTCCAAGCGCATGGCGCTGCTGCCGGAAATCCCGACCGTGGCCGAGAGCGGGCTGCCCGGCTACGAGGCGATCTCCTGGTTCGGCCTGTTCGGGCCGCCCGGCATGCCGGCCGACGTGGTCGGCACGTGTCGCTGAGGTGGTGGGCGCCGAGGTACAGCCGGGAGACGAGCACCAGCGGAGGGATCACCACCAGCACGGGCACCAGCCAGCGCGCGACGCCGGGCAAGTAGGCACGGGCGAGCACGACGACGGCGCCCCACAGGACGGTCGCGGCGGCGACGTGTCCCGACGGGAAGCTGTGGTTCGGCACCAGCCCGGGGTCCAGGATCTTGACGGGCGGCCGGTCCCGGTGGGCGAGCGTGAACCCGAGCACGTAGATCCCGTAGACCCCACCGACGGCGAGCGCGACGAAGAGCGCCGACCGCCACTGCCGCATGGCCAGCAACCCGACGGCGAGCAGGGCCGCGAGTGCCAGCACCACGATCGTGTCCCCCGGCGTCGTGAGCACGTGCGCCGCCGTCGTCAGCGTCGACGTACGACGGTCCTCGAACCAGCGGGCGAGGTCGTTCTCCGGATCGCCGACGGAATGCTCGAGCGGGTGGGTGAGCAGCAAGCCCACGCCGACGACAGCGGCCGCGATCGCCACCCAGGCGCCGACCAGCATCGGGGCGGCGCGCCGGGGCGGGGCCGGGGTCTCGGTCGCGAGCATGCGGGACAGTCTGCTGCACCTCAGGTGCGGTCGCGCACCTCGATCCGCAGCAGCGGCTGGTCCCCGTCCAGGTACACCGTGCTGCGTACGTCGCCGTGGTCGGCGGCCACACGGCTGGTGGTGTCGGTGACGAACGTCCAGCCGGCGTCACGCCAGGCGTCGCGGTACGCGCGGATCGCGGTCTCGCCGTCCCCGTCGACGCCGGCCACGCAGTGGCGCGGGCTGCCCGCGACCGGGCCGTAGACCTGGACCGGCTTCGGCATGCCCCGCACGGCACGGTCCAGTGCAGCGCTCCCGTCGTCGCAGCGGAAGTCGCGGCTCTCCTGCGCGTGCCGGCTTTCGTTGAGCCACAGCCCGGCCTGGACCGAGCCGGCCAGGGACACGGCCAGCAACACGACGGCGGCCGGGTAGACGCGGCGGCGTACGACGGCGCGCCCGCGGACGGGCCAGGCCATCGCCGCCAGCGTCGCGACCAGCACCGGCAGCGCGAAGAAGGCCACGTACAGCGGGACGTCGCCCGATCCGCCGACGCCGTAGTCCGCGGTCAGGCCGAAGCAGACCGAGACCGCGAGCACGCCGAGTCCGACCGCGCCGAGGCCGAGGACCACCGCGACGACGAGCCGAAGGGTGTTGCGCGTGACGGATCTCCATGCGGGCAACCGTAGGAGCCGGAGGCCCGCTCGCGGATCCGTCCGCGTACTCAGTTCGCACGTCAGGCCTTGCGCAGGTTGCGGAGCACGTACTGCATGATCCCGCCGTTGCGGTAGTAGTTCGCCTCGCCCGGGGTGTCGATCCTGACCTTGGCGTCGAACTCCGTGTCGCCGGCCGTGACCTTCACCGTGCGCGGCGTGGTGCCGTCGTTGAGCTCGGTGACGCCGGTGATCGAGAACTCCTCCTCGCCGGTGAGTCCCAGCGACTCGGCGGTCTCGCCCTCGGGGTACTGCAGCGGCAGCACGCCCATGCCGATCAGGTTCGAGCGGTGGATCCGCTCGTAGGACTCGGCGATCACGGCCTTCACGCCGAGCAGCGCCGTGCCCTTCGCGGCCCAGTCGCGCGACGAGCCGGACCCGTACTCCTTGCCGGCGAGCACCACGAGCGGGGTGCCCGCCGCGAGGTACTTCTCCGACGCCTCGAAGACCGTGGTCACGCTCGCCACCGTCACCGGTGAAGTCGCGGGTGAACCCGCCCTCGGTGCCCTCGGCGAGCTGGTTGCGGAGCCGGATGTTCGCGAACGTGCCGCGGATCATCACCTCGTGGTTGCCGCGGCGCGAGCCGTAGGAGTTGAAGTCCCGCTGCTCGACGCCGTGCTCGGCGAGGTACTTGCCTGCGGGCGAGTCCTTCTTGATCGCGCCCGCCGGGCTGATGTGGTCGGTCGTGACCGAGTCGCCCAGCTTGAGCAGCACCCGGGCGCCCTCGATGTCCGTGACCGGCTCCGGCTCGTCGGGCATCCCGTCGAAGTACGGCGGCTTGCGGACGTACGTCGAGTCCGCGTCCCACTCGAACGTCTTGCCGTCCGGGCGTCGGCAGCGACTGCCAGGTGGCGTCGCCGGCGAACACGTCGGCGTAGTCGTTGGTGAACATGTCGGAGCTGATCGCCTCCGCGATCACCTCCTCGACGTCGGCGGCGGAGGGCCAGATGTCCTTCATGAACACGTCGTTGCCGTCGGTGTCCTGGCCCAGCGGGTCGTTGAACAGGTCGACGGTCATCGAGCCGGCCAGCGCGTAGGCGACGACCAGCGGCGGCGACGCCAGGTAGTTCATCTTCACGTCCGGGTTGATCCGGCCCTCGAAGTTGCGGTTGCCCGACAGCACGGAGACGACGGCGAGGTCCTTCTCGTTGACCGCGTCACTGATCTCGGGGATCAGCGGGCCGGAGTTGCCGATGCACGTCGTGCAGCCGTAGCCGACGAGGTTGAAGCCGAGCTTGTCGAGGTACGGCGTGAGGTTGGCCTTCTCGTAGTAGTCAGAGACCACCTTCGACCCGGGCGCCAGCGTGGTCTTGACCCAGGGCTTGCGCTCGAGGCCCTTCTCCACGGCGTTCTTGGCGAGCAGCGCCGCACCGATCATCACCGACGGGTTGGAGGTGTTGGTGCACGACGTGATCGCGGCGATCGACACCGCGCCGTGCGTCAGCTCGAACTCCTGGCCGTCGGCGAGCTTGACCTGCGCGGTCGCGTCGCGGTCCTCGGTGTAGTCGGCGAGCGCGGTCTCGAAGGACTGCGCCGCGTCGGAGAGCGAGACCCGGTCCTGCGGCCGCTTCGGCCCGGCCAGGGACGGGACGACGGTGGCCAGGTCGAGCTCGAGCTTCTCGGAGTAGCGCGGCTCGGCATCGGGGTCGTGCCAGAGGCCCTGCTCCTTCGCGTAGGCCTCGACCAGCGCCAGCTGCTCCTCGGAGCGACCGGTCAGCTTGAGGTACTTCACGGTCTCCTCGTCGATCGGGAAGACCGCGATCGTGGAGCCGAACTCCGGGCTCATGTTGCCGATCGTGGCCCGGTTGGCCAGCGGCAGCACGGAGACGCCCGGCCCGTAGAACTCGACGAACTTGCCGACGACGCCGTGCTTGCGCAACATCTCGGTGATCGTCAGCACCAGGTCGGTGGCGGTGGCGCCCTCGGGGAGGTCGCCGTTGAGCTTGAAGCCGACGACGCGCGGGATCAGCATCGACACCGGCTGGCCCAGCATCGCGGCCTCGGCCTCGATGCCGCCGACGCCCCAGCCGACCACGCCGATGCCGTTGACCATCGTGGTGTGGGAGTCGGTGCCGACGCAGGTGTCGGGGTACGCCTCCACCACGGTGGTCGAGCCGTCGAGACCTCGCGGGTGAACACGACGCGCGCCAGGTGCTCGATGTTGACCTGGTGCACGATGCCGGTGCCGGGCGGGACGACCTTGAAGTCGTCGAAGGCGCCCTGGCCCCAGCGCAGGAACTGGTAGCGCTCGCGGTTGCGCTCGTACTCGATCTCGACGTTGCGCTCGAACGCCTCGGGGGTGCCGAAGACGTCGGCGATCACGGAGTGGTCGATCACCATCTCGGCCGGCGCCAGCGGGTTGATCTTCGTCGGGTCGCCGCCGAGGTCGCTCATCGCCTCGCGCATCGTGGCCAGGTCGACCACGCACGGCACGCCGGTGAAGTCCTGCATGATCACGCGCGCCGGCGTGAACTGGATCTCCTTGTCCGGCTCGGCGTCCGCGTCCCACCCGGCCAGCGCCCTGATGTCGTCGGCGGTGATGTCGGCGCCGTCCTCCGTGCGGAGCAGGTTCTCCAGCAGCACCTTCAGCGAGAACGGGAGGCTGTCGACGTCGAGGCCGTCGCCCTCGACCGCGCTGAGCCGGTAGATCTGGTACGACGTGTCGCCGACGTCGAGCGTGCCCTTGGCACCGAAGCTGTCCGCACTGGCCATGGAGGAATCTCCTTGCTCCTGGGGGTCCACCGCCCATCTTGCCGACCCGGCCGTGACCGGGGAAGGCGGGGGTCCAGCGGACGCTCCCTGCTAAGTATCTTGATGTCAAGATAACTCTAGCACGGGAGCGACGGGATAGTCCCGGCCATTCGGCACCTGCAAGGCCCAGTCGAGGGTGCTTTCTGGCCGGGACTATCCGCCTCAGACCGGCAGCGGTTTCCGCGCTGCTCGCGCAGCCGGGCGGGCGCCGTCAGCCGCCAGGCCTCGAAGACCAGCTCGGCGAGCTCGTCGCGCTCGATGCCCTCGAGGTGGACGACGATCCAGCCGAAGCCGCCGGCGGTGAACTGGACCTCGAACACGTCGGGCCGCTCGGCGGTCAGGGCCAGCTGCTCCGCGAGGGTCTGCTTGAGCCCGATCGTGCGGGTCGGGTACCAGAGGTAGCCGAACGTGTGGCCGCCCACCTCGAGCTTCGTGTAGCGCGTGAGCTCGGTACGCCGGACCTCGTCGAGCTGGTCCAGCAGCGCCAGCGCGTCGTCGATGCCGCACGGCACCGGTCAGGTCCGTTCCAGCAGGGCGACGCACTCGACGTGGTGCGTCATCGGGAACAGGTCGAAGGCACGCAGGCCCGCGAGCGCGTAGCCGTGCTCGGCGAAGATCGCCACGTCGCGGGCCAGCGCCGCGGGGTCGCACGCGACGTAGCCGACCGCACGCGGCGAGAGCCGCACGATGCCCTCCACCACGCGACGCTTGGCGCCCGTGCGGGGCGGGTCGAGCACGACCAGGTCGGCATGGTCGGGCGCGACCCCGGACTCCAGCCACTCCTGGACGTCGGCCGCCACGGTCTCCCGGCCGAGGTTGTCCGCCGCGTGCGCGGCGGCGCGCCGGTCGCCCTCGACGGCCTCGACCTCGGCGTCCGGACCGACCACATCGGCGAGGAACGCCGCGAACAGCCCGACCCCGCTGTAGAGGTCGACCACCGACTCCCCCGGCTGCGGGCGGAGCGCCTCGAGCAGCGCGTCGACGAGCACCTCCGGCGCCGACACGTGCGGCTGCCAGAAGCCGTCGGGGTCGACGGCGAAGGTCTGGTCGCGCACCGCTCGCGGACGGCGGTGTCGGCAGGCTCGACCGCCGGGTGCGAGTCGATCAGGCAGTGGTCGACCGCCACCACCTCGTGGGACCGGTGCTTGCGAAGCCCGCGGGCACCGCCCGGGAGGTCGACGTACTGCATGCGCGAGCGCCAGCCGAGCACGGGCTCGACCGGCTCGACCTCGACGTCCACCTCGAGGCCGGCCAGCCGGGACAGCTGCTCCCGGACGACGGCGGTCTTGAGGTCGCGCTGGTGGGCGGGCTCGACGTGCTGGAAGTCGCAGCCACCGCAGGCGCCCGGGTCCGGCGTAGGGGCACGGCGCGGGCACCCGGTGCGGCGAGGCCTCGAGCACCTCGACCGCGTCGCCGCGCAGGAACCGGTCGCCCTCACGGCCCTCGGTGATCTCGACGACCACCCGCTCGCCAGGGAGCGCGTGCCGGACGAACACGACCACGCCGGTCTCCGCCGGGCTCGACCACCGGCAGCCTGGCCACCACGTGCCCGCCGTGCGCGATCGCGTCCGCGACGACCTCGTGCCGCTCACCGGCGCGGGACGGACGGGTGGACGTGCGCTGCCGGGTCCGCCGCCGTTCGCGGCTCACCGGCGTGCGGTGCGACCGCGGCGGACGTCGCCCGGGCGCACCCGGTCGAGCTCCCGCTCCTCGCGCTCGCGTGCCGATCTCCGACGACCGCAGCTGGTACGGCACCGAGATCACCATCACGCCCGGGGTGAACAGCAGCCGGCCCTTGAGCCGCAGCGCCGTCTGGTTGTGGAGCAGCTGCTCCCACCAGTGCCCGACGACGTACTCGGGGATGTAGACCGCCACCACGCCTCGCGGGTTGGCCTCGCGGATGCTCATGGCGTAGAGCACGATCGGCCGGATGATCTCGCGGTACGGCGAGTAGAGGACCTTCAGCGGGACGTCGATCCGGCGCTTGTCCCACTCCTCCAGCAGCCGGTCGGTGACCTTGGCGTCGGTGTCGACGAAGACGCCCTCGAGGACGTTCGGGCGGGTCGCCTTCGCGAACGCCAGCGCGCGCATCGTCGGCTTGTGCAGCTTGGAGACCAGCACGATCGCGTGGACGCGCGTCGGCAGCACCTGGTCGGACTCGTCGATCACCAGCTCGGCGGAGACCCGGTCGTAGTGCCGGTGGATGCCCTTCATGATCGCGAAGAACACGATCATCGCGAGGATCGCGATCCAGGCGCCGGCGAGGAACTTGGTCAGCAGCACCACGACGAAGACCACCGCGGTCATCGCCAGGCCGAAGGTGTTGATCGCGCGCGAGCGGAACATGCGGCGGCGCTCCGCGGGGTCCTTCTCGCCCCTGAGGTGCCGGGTCCAGTGCCGGATCATGCCGAGCTGGCTGAGGTTGAAGGAGACGAAGACGCCGACGATGTAGAGCTGGATCAGCCGGGTCGGCTCGGCCCGGAACGCCACGATCAGCACGATCGCGAAGCCGGCCAGGATCAGGATGCCGTTGCTGTAGGCGAGCCGGTCGCCGCGCGAGCCCAGTGCCCGCGGCATGAAGCCGTCCTTGGCCAGGATCGAGCCCAGCACCGGGAAGCCGTTGAACGCGGTGTTGGCGGCGAGGATCAGGATGATCCCGGTCATCGCGACCAGGAAGTAGAAGCCGGGCGGGAAGTTGTCGAAGATCGCGCGTGACACCTGGGCGATCACCGTGTGCTGGTCGTAGTCGGCCGGCAGCGGGTCGCCGTTGGCCTGCGTGAGCCGCTCGAGGTCGTTCGGGTCGACGTACTTCAGGCCCATCTCGCGGGCCAGGATGATCAGGCTCAGCAGCATCGTGACCGCGAGCCCGCCGAGCAGCAGCAGGGTGGTGGCGGCGTTCTTGCTCTTCGGCTTGCGGAACGCGGGCACGCCGTTGGAGATCGCCTCCACGCCGGTCAGCGCCGCACAGCCCGAGGAGAACGCCCTCGCCAGCAGGAAGATCAGCGCGACCTGGCTGACGTCGCCGGCGTACGACGGGTCCGGCTCGAGGTTGAGGCTCGCGCTCTCGACCTGCGGCAGGTCGCCGGCGAGCGCGCGCATCACGCCGTACACCGCCATGCCGAGCACGCCGACCATGAAGCCGTAGGTCGGGATCGCGAAGAACGCGCCCGACTCGCGGACTCCGCGCAGGTTCATCGCGGCGAGCACGATCACCAGCAGCACCGCGAACGTCGTCTCGTGGTGCTGCATGAACGGCAACGCCGACGACGCGTTCTGCACGCCGGACGAGACGGACACCGCGACGGTCAGCACGTAGTCGACGAGCAGCGCGGCGGCCACCGTGACCCCGGCGTTCCTGCCGAGGTTGACCGTCGCCACCTCGTAGTCACCGCCGCCGCTGGGGTAGGCGTGCACGTTCTGCCGGTACGACGCGACCACGGTCAGCATCACGATCGCGACGGCGATCCCGATCTTCCAGCTGTACGCGTAGGCCGACACGCCCGCGACGGACAGCATGATGAACACCTCGTCCGGCGCGTAGGCCACGGACGAGAGCGCGTCACTGGCGAAGACCGGCAGCGCGATCCGCTTCGGGAGCAGGGTCTCGCCCGAGCTGGGAGCTCCGTAGCTTGCGGCCCAGCAGGATCCGCTTCGAGACATCGCCGACTCCCACGTCGGACCAACGCTAGAGCACGGGGAGCGGGACCGCGCACCTGACCGCCCTGTCTCACCTGTAACGTTCCGACCGTGCACGTCGTGATCATGGGCTGCGGGCGCGTCGGCTCGACGCTGGCGCGCAGTCTCGAGGACCGCAACCACACCGTGAGCATCATCGACTCCGACCCCGACGCGTTCCGCCGGCTGGGCCCGATGTTCAACGGCACCAAGGTCACCGGCTACGGCTTCGACCAGGCCGTCCTGACCGAGGCCGGCATCGAGCGTGCGGACGCCTTCGCCGCCGTCAGCAGCGGCGACAACTCCAACATCATCGCCGCCCGGGTGGCGCGCGAGTCGTTCGGCATCCAGTCCGTCGTCGCCCGGATCTACGACCCCGGCCGCGCCGAGGTCTACCAGCGGCTGGGCATCACGACGGTGGCGACGGTGAAGTGGACCGCCGACCAGGTGCTGCGCCGGCTGCTTCCCGCCGGCGCCGAGCCCGACTTCCGCGACCCCTCCGGCACGATCCGGGTCGACCAGGTGCCGGCGCCCGAGGCCTGGGTCGGCCGCAAGAGCGTCACGTTCCAGGAGCAGACCAGCGCCCGGATCGCCTGGATCGACCGGCTGGGCGAGGGGGTGCTCTCCACCCGGGAGACCGTGATCCAGGAGGGCGACACGCTCCACCTGGTGATGCGCGAGGAGACCGCCGCCGACGTCTACAAGGTCATCGACCGCGGACCGGAGGAGGACTCATGAAGGATCCGGGAGCGACCCGATGAGGGTCGCCATCGCCGGAGCGGGCGCGGTCGGCCGGTCCGTCGCCCGGGAGCTGATCGGCAACGGCCACGAGGTGCTGCTGATCGACAAGGACCCCGGCTCGATCAAGCCCGACCGGGTGCCCGACGCGGAGTGGCTGCTCGCCGACTCCTGCGAGCTCTCCTCGCTGGAGGAGGCCCAGCTCGAGCACTGCGACGTGGTGATCGCGGCGACCGGCGACGACAAGGCCAACCTGGTGACCTCGCTGCTCGCGAAGACCGAGTTCGGCGTGCCGCGCACGGTCGGCCGGGTCAACCACCCCAACAACGAGTGGCTGTTCACCGAGGCCTGGGGCGTCGACGTCAACGTCTCGACGCCGCGGATCATGTCCGCGCTGGTCGAGGAGGCGGTCACGGTCGGCGACCTGGTGCGGCTGTTCACGTTCCGCCAGGGCAACGCCAACCTGGTCGAGATGACGCTGCCCACGGACTCGCCGTACGTCGGGAAGCCCTCGGGCCTGATCCCGTTCCCCGAGAACTGCGCGCTGGTCACGATCCTGCGCGACGGGCAGGTCTACGTGCCCGACCGCGAGCAGCCGATCGAGTCCGGTGACGAGCTGCTGTTCGTGGTACCCGCCGACGTCGAGGACGAGCTGGAGCGGCTGCTCGCGCCCGAGGAGCACCACTGACCGGACGGCACCCGGTCAGGCGGGCTCCTCGCTCCTCCTGCACCGGGGTCGTGTTGCGGGAGAGCAGCCAGACCATGCCGGCCAGCGCGGCCACCTGGAGCGGCCAGCCCATGAGCAGCTTCGCGGTGCCGAGCGCAGCCACCGCCCCGCCGGGGTCGATCGTGTCGTTCTTCGCGGCGAGGTAGATCGGGCCCTGCACCAGCAGCCGCACCAGGCAGGGAGCGACCAGCAGCCAGGTCAGCCGCTGGCACAGCCGCACCACCTGCCGGTCGGCACGCCAGGCCGTCGGGTCGCCGGTGACGCTGCCGATCATGAAGCCGACCACCGGCCACCGGATGACGATGCTGAACACCATCGCCGCGGAGTAGAAGCCGTTGTAGAGCAGGCCCGGCAGGAAGTACGCCAGCGCCTGGTCGTTCTGGTCCCCGCCGCCGCGCGCGGCGCGCCAGGCGAAGAAGGCGCCGATGCCGATCCCGAAGAAGGCGTTGAGCACGAACTGCGGGCTGGACCGCTGCACCAGGCGTACGACGAGCAGCACGACGGCCGCGGCCACGCTCGCGAGCACGGCGGTGCGCAGGTCGTGCGCCGATCAGGAACACGACCGTGAACAGCGCGGTCGGCACGGCCGCCTCGAGCATGCCGCGCCCCCCGCCGAGCGCGGTCGACGAGCTGGTGCCGGACGGCTGCCTCGACGGTGGCGGTGGTCGGCGTCGACGGCGTCGGCTCGGCCACTGTCACGACCGGAGCTCGTAGCGCGGGTTGTAGATGATCCGGGTGTCGCTGTGCACGCCGATGCGCCCCTCCACCCGGATCTGGCGCCCGGGGAAGATGCCCGCGATGCGGCGCCGGCCCAGCCAGATCACCAGGATCGTGCCGGAGCCGTCGTACAGCTCGGCCTCGAGCGCGGGCACGCCGCCGCGCGGCCGCAGCGTGACCGTCTTGAGCGTGCCCTGCACGGTGACGTGCTCCCGGTCGGGTGCGTCGGCGATGGTGACCAGGCCGGCCTTCTCCGCCGTACGCCGGAGCTCGCGGGCCTCCTCGCGGGAGTGGCTCGCCCAGCGGCTCAGGCCACGCCGCAGGCCGCCGCCCCGGCTCGCCGCGGCCTTGTCGCCGCCCTTCGGGTCACCCATCGGGCTGCCGTTCGACATCCGGTGGCAGCGTCAGCTCCAGGGGCTCGCCGGGAGGCATCGCCGCTGCGCCACGGCGCACCACGACCTCGCGCAGCACGTCCTCCCACGGCTTCGCCGCCTCCTCCTCGACGGCGGGCCGACCGATCAGCGTCGCGCGGAGGAACCAGCGGGGTCCGTTGACGCCGATCACCCGGGACGGCTGGGCGGCGGACGCACCGCCGGTCGTCTGCACGGGCACCAGGCATCGCAGCTCGGTGCCGAAGGGACCCTGCTGCTCGTCGGCCGTGCCGCCCCGGCGGGCGGTCTCGGCAGCGATCTGCGGGCGCACCTCGGACCAGAGGTCGCCGTGGCGCGAGGCGGCGAACGGCCGGAGCTCGAGCGCACCCTCCTCGGTGGCCAGCAGCACCGCCAGCACGGTCTCGCTCTCCTCGTCGACCTGCAGCTGCAGCTCGACGCCCGCGGGCGGCGGCGCCAGCACCAGGCCGCCGAGGTCGATGTGGTTCGCGAACGCGGGGTCGTCCTCCAGGTCGAGGCCGTCGGCGTCGTGGGGGCCGTCGATCCGGGACTCGACCTCGGCAGCGGGCGCTCTCGACGGCGTCGTCGCCGTCGTCCGGCTCCTGTGCTGCCCTGCGGCCGAACCTCACGCGCGCTCCTCCGACGATCCGGGTGCCGATGCGGCGAACCCTCCGGTTGAACCGTAGCCCCCGGCGCCGCGTTCCGACTCGGGCAGGGCGTCGACCTCGACGAACGACGCGGTCTCGAAGCGCTGGACGACGAGCTGGGCGATCCGGTCGCCGCGCGACAGGGTGACCGGCGTCGCCGGGTCGAGGTTCACGAGCAGCACCTTGATCTCGCCGCGGTAGCCGGCGTCGACGGTGCCCGGGGTGTTCACGATCGACACGCCGTGCCGGGCCGCGAGGCCGGAGCGCGGGTGCACGAGCGCGACGTACCCCTCGGGCAGCGCGATCGCGATCCCGGTCGGCACCATCGCCCGCTCCCCCGGCGCCAGGGTCACGTCGACGGTCGTGAAGAGGTCGGCGCCGGCGTCGCCGGGATGGGCGTACGACGGGGGCGGCAGCCCCGGGTCGAGCCGCCGGAGAGCGATGTCCACCACGGTCGGCGACCCTACCCGCCGCCCGTGGTGGCTCGTCCTGCTGACAGGCTTCTGCCTCGTGAGCGAGGACGCGTCGGTGCGCTACCGCGAGCGGCTCTCGGTGCCGCTGCGCTGGTGGGTGCAGGCGACGATGTTCCTGGCCACGCTCTGGCTGGCGTTCATCGTGGCCACCCCGCCCTGGCTGGCGTGGACCGCCACCGGCGCCTGCTTCGCGGTCACCTTCGGTCTCCTGGCGTACGTCGGGTCGGCGCTCGTCGAGGTCACCGGCACCGAGTTCCGGGCCGGACCCGCGCGGATCCCGCGGCGCCTGCTCGGCACCCCCGAGCCCCTGGACCGCGAGCAGACCCGGCGGGTGCTCGGCGTCGAGGCCGACGCCCGCGCCTACCTCGCCACCCGGCCCTACCTCAAGGCCGCCGTGAAGGTGCCGGTGTCCGACCCGGACGACCCCGCGCCGTACTGGCTGGTGGGCACGCGGCACCCGGACCGGCTCGCCGCCGCCCTGCTCGGCGCCTCCGCGGATCCGCCCCACCCCGAGGCATGAGGTCTGGACCACCGACAGGTCCTAGGCTGGAAGCACCGAACAGAAGAGGAGTGCCGCGGATGGCGTCGAAGATCGACAAGAAGGTCAAGGAGCAGGAGAAGGAGGAGAGCTCGAGGCTCTGGTCCGTGATGTCCCTGGGCTCCGGGCTCCTGGCCGCGGTCGTCGCGAAGAAGGTGCTCGACGGCAGCTGGCGCGCCGCCACCGGCAAGACCCCGCCGGCCAACCCGGCCGACCCGGACGTCGACATCTGGGAGGCCGTGGTCTGGGCGACCGTCAGCGGCACCGCCATCGGTGTCGCCCGGATGCTGGCCGGGCGTCGGGCCGCCAGCTACTACGCGCGGTCCACCGGCCACCTGCCGCCCGAGCTCCAGTCCGACGCCTACAAGGAGGCCAAGGCGGCTGCCGCCGTCGCCCAGGAGGACGCCGCTGCGGCCGCCGAGGCGGTCGGCAAGAAGGGCCGCCGGGCGCGCCGGAAGGCCGGCGTCTGAGCCGACAATTACCAAGGTCCCTTGGCGATTCGGCACTTCCCGGGGTGTGTTCCCCGTGGGACGTGCCGGTTCACCAAGGGACCGTGGTGTTTGGTCCAGTCGGAGCCGACCCGCGCTAGATGCAGTCCTTGCAGATCAGCTTCTTGCTGTCGGCGAGCTGGCTCCGGTGGTGCACCAGGAAGCAGCTCATGCAGGTGAACTCGTCGTCCTGACGAGGCTTCACCTCGACCGCCAGCTCCTCGTGGGAGAGGTCGGCGCCGGGAAGCTCGAACGACTCGGCGGCCTCCGCCTCGTCCTCGTCGACCTTGCCGGAGTTCTTGTCGTGACGCCGAGCCTTGAGCTCCTCGATGCTCTCTTCGCTCTGCTCTTCGTCGGTCTTGCGTGGTGCGTCGTAGTCCGTTGCCATGTCTTGTCTCCCTGCCCCCAGCGGTCCTCGCCGGCGTTCGGCGCGCCGCCTACTTCTGTCACGTCTGTTGTCACCCGTGTCGGCGCCAGATTGTGCACGAGTCCGGCCCAAAAAGCACGGCCCCGTCCAGATCTGTCACCGGACTCACACAACGCAGCGCCCCCGTCATCTGTTCCCGACGAAGCCGCACTCCTCCAGGAGCCTCAGAAATGGCTCGAAACCACCCTCCGGGGCGGCCGCCAGGAGGCGCAGGTCCGAGGGGCTCCGGAGGACGTCGATGCGCCCGCCGGCCTCCTCGAGGATCAGCCCGGCGGCGGCGTGGTCCCAGAGGTGGGCGCCCTCCTCGACGTACCCGTCGGCCTCCCCCGCGGCCACCGCACACAGGTCGAGGGAGCACGACCCGGGGCGCCGGATGTCGCGCACACGCGGCAGCAGGGCGGCGATGTAGCCGGCCTGCCTCGCCCGCACCTCGCGCACGTAGCTGAAGCCGGTGTGCACGAGCCGCTCCTCCAGCGGTACGACGTCGCGCACCCGGAGCGGGACCCCGTCACAGGTCGACCCGCCGCCGAGGGTGCCGGCGTAGACCGTGCCCGTCGGCGGCCGGTGCACGACCCCGGCCACCATCCGGCCGTCGAGCTCGGCCGCGATCGACACCGCGTACTGGTGCGACCCGTAGAGGTAGTTGACGGTGCCGTCGATGGGGTCGACGACCCAGCGGACGCCACTCGTGCCCGCGTCGTCGTCGCCCTCCTCGCCGAGGAAGGCGTCGTCCGGCCGGGCCGTCAGCAGCCGGGTGCGGATCAGCTCCTCGACGGCCCGGTCGGCGGCGGTCACGACGTCGGTGGGCGAGGTCTTGGTGTCGGCGACGGACATCCCCTCGGCGCGCATCCGGACGGCGAGCGCCGCGGCCTCGGCCGCCACGTCGAGCGCGAGCGCCAGCAGGTCGTCGGCGGAGTCGGTCATCGGCCGGCCTCCGTGCCGCCGAGCGCCGGTCGTTGTGAGCGCGGGTTGGCGCAGCAACCGCCCGGGCACGCGTCGTGCGACGCGGGGAGGCTGCCCACGACGGCCCGCTCGGGCTCGCCGCCCCGCTCGGCCGCCGCCCGCTCCAGGAGCAGGTCGCGCACCATCGACACGAACCGCGGGTCGACCCCCGCCGTGGCCGCGCGGACGCACGGCAGGCCGAGCTTCTCCGCGGTCTCCATCGCCTCGGTGTCGAGGTCGTAGACGACCTCCATGTGGTCGGAGACGAAGCCGATCGGCACGATCACCACGCCGGCGGCGTTCTTCCGCGCCAGATCATGAAGGTGGTCGTTGACGTCGGGCTCGAGCCACGGCACGTGCGGCGGGCCGGACCGCGAGCAGAACACCAGCTCGCTGCGGTGCCGGGTGCCGGTCTCGTGCCGCACCCGCTCGACGATCTCGGTGGCGACGCTGCGGTGCTGGGAGACGTAGGCGCGGCCGCGCGGCCCGCTCGCCTCGTTCATCGAGGTCGGGATCGAGTGCGTCACGAACACCAGGTGCGCCTCGCGTCGTACCTCGTCGGGCAGCTCGGCCAGCCCGGACAGGGTGGCGTCGACCATCGGCTCCACGAAGCCCGGATGGTTGAAGTAGTGCCGCAGCCGGTCCAGCCTCGGCGCGCCCGCCACGTCGGCGACGGCCTCGGCCAGGTCCTCCCGGTACTGCCGGCAGCCGGAGTACGACGAGTAGGCCGACGTGACCAGGCACGCGGCCCGCCGTACGCCGTCCGCCGCCATCTCGCGGCAGGCGTCGGTCAGGTAGGGGTCCCAGTTGCGGTTGCCCCAGTAGACCGGCAGGTCGATCCCGTTGCTCGCCAGGTCCTCACGGATCGCGGCGAGGAAGGCGCGGTTCTGGTCGTTGATCGGGCTGCGCCCGCCGTTGGCGTAGTAGTGCGCGCCCACCTCCTCCAGCCGGGCGTCCGGGATGTCCTTGCCCTGGGTCACGTTGCGGAGGAACGGCACCACGTCGGCGGCCTGCTCCGGCCCCCCGAACGAGACCAGCAGCAGCGCGTCGTACGGCGCGGGGTCGAGGGGGGACGGGGAGCCGCTGGGCTCGGCGGGCGTCGGCTGGCTCAGGGGCACACGCCACCATCCTAGGGATTGTCCGAGGGACACCTGGTCGCCTCTGCTCTCCCTAGAATCGCAGCGATGCTCGACCCCTACCGCCGTGTGCTCAGCCGTCCGGGGGCCGCGTTGTTCTCGGCAACGGGGCTCGTGGCGCGGATGCCGATCTCGATGATGACGCTCGCCGTCGTGCTCCTCGTGACCGCCGAGACCCGCTCCTACACGCTCGCCGGCCAGGTCTCCGCCGCGTTCGTGATCGCCAACGCGCTGGCCGCGATCCCGCACGGCCGGCTCCTCGACCGGCTGGGCCAGTCGCGGGTGCTGTTCGTCGACAGCCTGGTCTTCGCGCTGGGCAGCGGCATGCTCGGCTACGCCGTCGTCCACGACTGGTCGGAGCCGTGGCCGCACCTGGCGGCGGTCGTCGCCGGGTTGGCGATGCCCCCGATCGGGTCGAGCGTCCGCGCCCGATGGACGCACCTGCTGCCCGACCCGCGTGAGAAGCAGACCGCCTTCGCGGTCGAGTCGGTGGCCGACGAGGCCGTGTTCATGTCCGGTCCGACCCTGGTCACGTTCCTGTCCACGCTGTGGGCGCCGGTCGCCGGACTCGCGGCCGCCGTCGTCCTCGGCACCCTGGGCACCCTCGGCCTGGCCGCCCAGCGCGGCACCGAGCCTCCGGCGCACCCGCGCTCTCCCGACCCGGCGCTGCGGGCGCCGATGCCCTGGCTGCGGCTGAGCCCCGTTGGCGCTCGGCGCGCGGCGCTCGGGTCGCTGTTCGGCGCCACCGAGGTGGCCACGGTCGCGTTCGCGGAGGAGAACGGGCACACGGCGGTCTCCGGTGTGCTGCTCGCGGTCTGGGCGCTGGGGAGCCTGCTCTCGGGCGTGCTCACCGGCGCGATCGCGTGGAAGGTGACCACGATCCGCCGGTTCTGGGTCGGCGCCCTGGCGCTCACCCTGGCGATGGCGCCGACCCCGTTCGTGCCGAACCTCTGGACGATGGGCGTCCTGCTGTTCGTCGCCGGCTTCGCGATCTCCCCCACGATCATCGCCCTGTTCTCGGCGATCGAGGAGATCGCGCCCCGCTCCCGGCTCTCCGAGGCCCTCGGACTCCTCCAGACCGGGCTCGGTGCCGGCATCGCGCCGGGCGCGGCGCTGGCCGGCTTCCTGATCGACGACCACGGCAGCGCTCCGGCGTACGGCGTCGCGGTGCTGAGCGGCGCGGTCGCGGCGCTGTCCGGACTGCTGGCCGTCGACCGCCGGCGCGCGGTCCCGACCGCGGCGAGCCCGAGGCTCCTATTCTTCGTCCATGAGCACCTGGACGAACTGGAGCGGGCTGGTCACGGTCCATCCGCAGCACGTGCTGACCCCGCGCGACGTCCCCGAGGTGGCCGACGCGGTGCTCGCGGCCCGGGCCGCCGGGCGGACGGTGAAGATGGTCGGCACCGGCCACTCGTTCACCGCGATCGCCGCCGCCGAGGGAGTCATGCTGCGCCCGGAGAAGCTGACCGGGATCACGCGCGTCGACCGCGAGGCGATGACGGTCACCGCCCTCGCGGGCACTCCGCTCCACGTGCTCAACGCCGCGCTCGAGAACCTCGGGCTCTCCCTCCACAACATGGGCGACATCGCGGAGCAGACCCTGGCCGGCGCCACGTCGACCGGCACCCACGGCACCGGCGGCACCGTCGCATCGCTCTCGGCGCAGGTGGTCGGCCTCGACCTGGTCACCGCCGACGGGACCGTGCTGCACGCCGACGAGACCGAGCGACCGGAGATCCTGGCCGTCGCACGGCTCGGCCTCGGTGCCCTCGGGATCCTCACGTCGCTGACGTTCCGGGTCGAGCCGCTCTTCACGATCGAGGCGCACGAGGGCCCGATGCGCTGGGACGAGGCGCTCGGGTCGTTCGACCAGCTCGTCGCGGAGAACCACTACGCGGAGATGTACTGGTTCCCGCACACCGAGCACATGAACGTGAAGCGGGACAACCGCACCATCGACCCGCCCGAGCCGCTCCCCCGCTGGCGCGCCTGGCTGGACGACGAGCTCCTCTCCAACACGGTGTTCGGCTGGGTCAACGCGCTGGGCAACCGCCGGCCGGGGCTGGTGCCTCGGCTGGCGGAGGTGGCCGGCCGGGCGCAGACCGAGCGCCGGTTCAGCGACGCCGCGCACCGGGTGTTCACCTCGCCACGGCGGGTGGTGTTCCGCGAGATGGAGTACGCCGTGCCACGCGAAGCCGGCCTGCAGGCGCTCCGCGACGTCCGCGCCCTCGTCGAGCAGCGCGGCTGGCGGATCAGCTTCCCGGTCGAGATCCGCGTGACCCCGGCCGACGACATCCCGCTGTCGACGTCGTCCGGCCGCGACTCGCTCTACCTGGCCTTCCACATGAACGAGCGCACCGACCACACGGCGTACTTCGGCGAGGTCGAGCACCTCCTCCGCGGGTACGACGGGCGCCCCCACTGGGGAAAGCTGCACACGCGCACCGCCGCCGACCTCGAGCCGGCGTACCCGCGCTGGCACGAGTTCACCGATCTCCGCGACAAGCTCGACCCCGACCGGCTGTTCGGCAACGAGCATCTGCGGCGGGTGCTCGGGAGCTAGGGCCGGCGCCCTTTTCGCCCTCTAGGACCCTTGTGCGACAGCGGGGCCAAGGTGCAATCTGCCCTAGTTCTTCCCCACCCCGCGCGATCGCCCTCGGCTAGATCCCGCCTCTCGACGGTGGCCCGGATCCTTCCCACCCTCGAAGGGATGTCATGATCCGCAACCCGTTGCGGCGGCCACGACCGGCCGCCGCCTTCACACCAGCACCGCCCGAGCCGTCACCCTCGGCTCCGCGGCTGTGCTCGCTCTCGGCCTCACCGCCTCCCTCGGCCCCGCGTCGGCGTCGCCACAGACGTCGGCGACGCCGCAGGCATCGGCGAAGCCGTCGTCCACGAGCACACGGCGACGCACCCGCGCGACTTCGACCTGCGCAGCAACGGTGCGGCGCTCGCTCGCAGCGACGCGCGACTGCGGGTCTCGCCCCCGTCCCGGGGTCAGCTCGCTGCGCAAGGCCCTCGGCCCGCAGGGCGTGGTCTCGCTCGACCCGCTCACCGGCACACCCCGCACGGTCTCGCGGCTCGACGGGTTCCTGACCGGTCCGAGCGGCCGCACTCCCTCCCGGGTGGTGCTCGACTACGTGCGCTCGCACCCCGACGTCTTCCGGCTCACCGGCGCCGACCTCGCCGCGTCTGCAGCTGCGCACGCGCTACACCGACGTCTCCGGCATCCGTCACCTCAGCTGGACCCAGCAGGTCGGCGGCGTGCCCCTGTTCGGCAACGGGCTCAAGGGCCACGTCACCCGTGACGGCCGGCTCATCAGCGTGCAGGGCTCGCCCGTGCCCAACCCCGGGACCCTCTCGGCCACCCCGCGCGTGAGCGCCGCGGGGGCCCGCGCCACCGCGATCCGCAACGTCGACGGCGGGTCACCAGCAGCAGCGCCAAGCAGGAGCAGCGGCACCACCCGCGGCACCGTGTTCGCCGACGGCGACCGAGCCTCCCTGGTGGCGTTCCGCACCGCCGGCCGGCACCCGGCTCGCCTGGCAGACGCTCACCACACCCGGGGCCGGGCAGATGTACAGCCACGTCGTGGACGCGACCACCGGCCGGGTCCTCTACCGGCGCAACCTCGTGCAGAACGACAACGGCGACGTCTGGCGCTACTGGCCCGGCTCCCCGAAGGGCGGCACCCGGCAGAACGTCGACTTCACCAAGCGCGGCTGGCTGCCGTCCGGCTCGCCCCGGCTGGCCGGGCAACAACACCCACGTCTGGTCGGACGTCAACGACGACAACCGGGCCCAGGACCGCCGAGGAGGTCGCCCCGGGCGCGCGTTCGTTCACGTTCCCGTTCACGAACTTCAACTCCGTTGACGGCCCCCCCTGCTCCGCGATCGCTACAAGTGCAGCTGGGCCTCGGGGCTCGATGAACTCGTGGCGGACCAACCGCAAGCAGAACGCGGTTCAGGTCTTCTACTTCGTCAACAAGTTCCACGACCACCTGCGGGACGCGCCCGATCGGCTTCACCCGCGCCGCGGGCAACTTCGAGGCGATCGACGACGACGCCGTCCAGGCCCAGCCGGACGACGGCGCCGACCACCGCCGGCGGCCACCCGGACTCGAACCACGTGGACAACGCGAACATGGGCACGCCGCCCGACGGCATCCCGCCGATCATGCAGATGTACCTGTTCCACGACCCGGACCGACCCGACGCGGACCCGTTCCTGCAGTCCAACGGCGGCGACGAGGCGGACGTCGTCTACCACGAGTACACCCACGGCCTGTCCAACCGGCTCGTGGTCGACCCCACGGCAACTCGACGCTCGGCAACGTCCAGGCCGGCGCGATGGGCGAGGCCTGGAGCGACTGGTACGCCATGGACTTCCTGTCAAGCGCGGGTCTCCAGCGCAACACCGATGCGCACGGCGAGGTCCGGATCGGCGACTACGTCGGCCACGGCCTCGACCTGATCCGCACCCAGCCGCTGGACTGCCCGGTCGGGTCGACCGTCGAGCAGGTGCCCCGGCACGGCCGGGCGCCGGACCGGGCGGCTACACCTACGGGGACTTCGGCCGGATCCGCGGCTTCCCCGAGGTGCACGCCGACGGCGAGATCTGGGGCGAGACGCTCTGGCAGCTGCGCGGTGCCCTCGGCAGCAAGTGACCGAGTCGCTGGTCACCCGGGCGATGGAGCTCTCCCCGGCCAACCCGTCGTTCCTGGACGAGCGCAACGCGATCCTCCAGGCCGACAAGGCCACCGCCGGCGGGGCGCACCAGGACGCGATCTGGAAGGTCTTCGCCAAGCCGCGGCATGGGGTACTTCGCCGGGCTCGATCGACGGTGACGACACCGCGCCGGCCGAGGACTTCTCCTTGCCCCCGGCCGCCGGCACGCCGACCGGGTTCCTGACCGGCCGGGTCCGCGACATCGACACGTCCGACCCGGCGGAGAACGTGATCGTCTCCTTCGGTGGTCACGCCTCCGGCTTCCCGAACGACTACGCGGCCACGACGGGGCCGGACGGCAGGTACCGGATCGACGGGATCTTCGCCGGCACCTACCCGAAGGTCTCGGCCGGCGGCAACGGCTGGGACCGCCAGGTGCGGGCCGCACTGTCGATCAGCTCGGGCGCGAACACGGCGAACTGGGCCGTGCGCCGCGACTGGGCGGCACTGGCCGGCGGGGCATCCGTGACCGACACCAACGACGACACGCGGTGCGCCGTTCGGCTGCGGTGCCGCGGCGATGTTCGACCAGTCGCAGGGCAGCGGCTGGAGCGCGCTTCCGGCGGCTCAACGGAGCGCCGTGCAAGCCGGTCGGTCTCGTCGTCGTGGAGCTGCCGCGGCCGATCGACGTGAGCGAGATCGCGGTCGACCCGAGTGCGACCTGCGGTGACGGCGGCAGCGCCTCCACCGGCCCGTACTCGATCGAGACGTCCACGAACGGCACGACCTGGACCACGGCCAACCAGGGCACCTTCACCCCCGCCGACCGTGGGCACTTCAGCTCGCCGCCCCTGGCGCGCGGGCTCGACCGACGCGGTGAAGTTCGTCCGCTACACGATGAAGGACAGCCAGGTGCACCTGGTCGGTCTGCCCGGGCAACTTCTCCGGCTGCGACTTCATCGACAGCAGTGAGCTGGAGGTGTTCGGCTCGTCCGCACCGTGAGTCGGTGACGTCATGCGTTCCGGTCGCTCGGCGACCGGAACGCATGACGTCCGGGCGGTCCGGTCGACCGGTGCTAGACGCTGGCCGACCGCGCGGGCAGCGGGCGCCCGCCAGTTGCGCCGGAGCGCGAGCAGCCGCCAGCCGAAGCAGATCGCCACGCCCGGCACCGCGACCAGCCAGATGCCCAGTGACGCCTGCTCGGCCAGCACCGCGTACGTCGCGCCGGCCAGCGCCGGCGTGGCGTAGAGCTCGCTGCCGAACACGGCCGGCACCCGGCCTGAGAGCAGGTCGCGGGCGATGCCGCCGCCGATCCCGGTCACCATCCCCATCAGCGCGGCCGGCACCGGGCCGAGCCCGTACTCCAGCGCCTTGAGCGCGCCGGTCACGCAGAACAGCCCGAGACCGGCCGCGTCGAAGAACGTCACCACGCGCTCGGCCCGACGCCGACCAGCGTCGGGTGGAAGAAGAAGGTCACCAGCCCGGCAGCGACCGGCACCATCAGGTAGCGCCAGTCCTCCAGCGCGGCCGGCGGCGTGGCGTCGATCAGCACGTCGCGCAGGAACCCGCCGCCGAGCCCCGTCGTCCCGGCGAGCACCAGGACGCCGAAGATGTCGAGCTCCTTGCGGACCGCCACCACGCCCCCGGAGAGGGCGAACACGAAGATGCCCAGGAGGTCGAGCGCGACCAGCAACGGAGGGGGCACCCGAACACGTGTGCCACGCTCCGCGTAGCGGCACCCCCGAACAAGTAGGCTCGCCGTCAGGCAGGACGAGGACTCCCGGAAGGAGGCTCCGAGCAGATGCGGGACCTCACACCCGTGAGGCTGACCGGCGGCGGCACGCAGCTGGTGCTGGTCGACGGCGAGGGCGTGGAGTACGCCGTCCCATCGCCCGGGTCCACCAGGTCCTGGGCAACGCTCGCGGCGTCCAGGAACAGGCGGAGTCAGCGACCGGCACCACGTCCGCGACGCCCACACCGGGCATCCGGAGGGAAAAGGTGGACCAGAGAATGGACCAGAAGATGGAGAGCGCACTGCGTCCTCGCGACATCCAGACCCGGATCCGTGCCGGCGAGTCCCCGGAGGACGTGGCCGCCGTGGCGGGCACGTCCGTCGAGAAGGTCATGGTCTTCGCCGCGCCGGTGCTCGCCGAGCGCGCCCACATCGCCCGCAGCGCCCAGTCGTCGTCCGTGCGCCGGACCTCGGCCGACCCGTCGTCGACGGTCCGCACGCTCGGCCCGTCCGCCGCGGCCCGGCTCCGCGAGGAGGGCGTCGACCCCGAGTCGGTCGACTGGGACGCCTGGCGCCGCGACGACGGCCGGTGGACCCTGGTCGCGACGTACCACCACGACGGCGAGCCCCGGCGTGCCCGCTTCAGCTACGACCAGCCCGGCCACTTCGTCGCGGCCGACGACGACGAGGGTCGCTGGCTGGTCGGCGACGGCCAGTTCCCCAGCCGCGAGCAGAAGGCGAAGGCCACCACCCGGCGGCTGACGCCGGTGCCGCGGTACGACGAGGAGCTGCCGCTCGGCGACGACGCGATCGAGCTGGTCCGGGAGGGGCGCTCCCCGTCGCGGCCCCGGCCGTCCATGACCATCCCGCCGCCCCCGAGCCCGACGCGGTCACCGGTGACGCCGACTGGATCGCACCGGACAAGGGCCACCACGGCTCGCCGCTGCACGCCTCCGCCTGGGTCGACGGGCCCGAGGAGACGCTCGCGCACCCGGAGCCGGAGGCGGCCGAGCCGGCGCCCGAGCCGCCGCCCGAGGCCGAGAGCGACCAGCAGGCTCGCCGTCCCGCGAAGAAGGGACGCGGCCGGGCCTCCGTGCCCACCTGGGACGAGATCATGTTCGGTGGAGGCAGCGGCGACTAGGCTCCCCGTGCATGGCCTACTTCGTCACCGGTGCGACCGGGTTCATCGGCCGGCACCTCGTCCAGGAGCTCGTCGACCACCGTCAGGGTGAGATCTTCGTGCTCGTCCGCGAGGGGTCGCAGGCGAAGCTCGACGCGCTGGTGCGGCAGTGGGCTCGGTCCGAGTACGGGCAGACCGGGTGACACCGGTCGTCGGCGACCTCCAGGCCGAGCGGCTCGGGGTCAGCCACGAGTGGGTCACCGCCCACGCCGGCGAGATCGAGCACTTCTTCCACCTGGCCGCGATCTACGACATGACCGCGACCGACGAGATGAACGAGCAGCTCAACGTCGGTGGCACCCGCGCCGCCCTCGAGCTGGCCGCCGCCGTCGACGCCGGGTGCTTCCACCACGTCTCCTCGGTCGCGGTGGCCGGCGACTACCGCGGCGTGTTCGACGAGACCATGTTCGACGAGGGCCAGCGGCCTGCCCTCGCCGTACCACCGCACGAAGTACGAGTCCGAGCGCATCGTGCGCGAGGAGGCGACCGTGCCGTGGCGGGTCTACCGCCCGGCGGTCGTGGTCGGGCACTCCGAGACCGGCGCGATGGACAAGGTCGACGGCCCCTACTACTTCTTCCCGGTGCTCAAGCGGCTGCGCGACACCGTGCCGTCGTGGGTCCCGCTGGTCGGCGTCGACCTCGGCGACACCAACGTGGTGCCGGTCGACTACGTGGCCAAGGCGATGGACCACCTCGCGCACCTGCCCGACCGCGACGGGGAGGCCTTCCACCTCGCCAACCCCGAGCCGCAGAACACCGTGGAGCTGGTCAACGCGTTCGCCGCGGCCGCCCAGGCGCCGCAGTTCGCGGTGCCGGTCGACCGCAACCTCACCGGGCTGGTGCCGACGAGGCTGCTCCCCCGGCCGCTGCAGCCGACGTCGGTGCTCGCCTCGCTGGCGCGGACGGCGCCGGTGCGGATGGCGCTGGAGCAGACGATCGGCCGGCTCGGCATCCCGCCCGCGGTGCTCGGCCACGTGTCGTTCCCGATGACGTTCGCGACGCGTCGTACCGACAAGGCGCTCGCGGGCTCCGGCATCGCGGTCCCCGACCTCGAGAGCTACGTCTCGACGCTGTGGGGCTACTGGGAGGACTTCCTCGACGACTCGATCAAGGGCGACTCCGCCACCGTCGACGCGCTGACCGGCAAGACGGTCGTGATCACCGGCGCCTCCTCCGGCATCGGCCTGGTGACGGCGGTGAAGGTCGCCAAGGCGGGCGGCATCCCGATCCTGGTCGCGCGGGGCATCGACAAGCTCGAGGCCACCAAGGCGCTGATCGAGAGCCAGGGCGGCGAGGCGCACGCCTACCAGTGCGACCTCTCCGACCTGCACGCGATCGACAAGCTCACCAAGCAGATGGCGCAGGACCACGACCGCATCGACTTCGTGGTCAACAACGCCGGGCGCTCGATCCGGCGATCGCTGAAGCTGTCCGAGGACCGGTTCCACGACTTCGAGCGCACCATGCAGCTCAACTACTTCGGCGCGATCCGGCTGGTGATGGGCCTGCTCCCCACGATGCGCAGGCAGAAGCGCGGCCACATCGTGAACGTCTCCTCGATCGGCGTGCAGACCAGCCCGCCCCGCTTCAGCGCGTACGTCGCCTCGAAGGCGGCGCTCGACGCGTGGAGCAACGTGGTCTCCTCGGAGCTGGTCGGCGACGGGATCTCGTTCACCTCGATCCACATGCCGCTGGTGCGGACGCCGATGATCGCGCCGACCAAGCTCTACGACAAGTTCCCCACGATCAGCCCCGCGCAGGCCGCGGACAAGGTGATCAGCGCGCTGGTCGACCGGCCCCACGAGATCAACACGCGCCCTCGGCAACCTGGGCGCCGTGGCGCACACGCTGGCGCCCAAGGTCGCGTTCCGGGTGCTGCACCTGGCCTACCAGGTGTTCCCCGACTCCGCCGCCGCCCGGGGTGACGGGAAGTCCGAGGGCGAGCAGATCATCCTGGCGCGGGTGCTGAAGGGCATCCACTGGTGAGGGCGGGGCCGGATACCACGGTCCCGTGGTAACCGGCCTCTCCCCTAGCGGAATCGGCGCTAGGGAAGCGGCAGATCCAGCTAGGGAAGTCCGCGCTCGGTCAGACCGGGCGATCAGCGCCTGCGCGTCGTGCGGCGCATACCCCTTGATGTCGTTGTCGAAGTAGACGAACACGTCCTTCCCGCGCCGACCCAGCCGCGGACCTTGTCCGCCCAGGCGTCCAGGGCGGCGGCGCCGTACCCGCTGGCGTAGAGCTCCTTGTCGCCGTGCAGCCGCACGTAGCGGAAGTCGCTGGTGTCGGCGTCGACCTTGGGCCAGCGGCCGGCGGTGTCGGCGAGCACGCAGGCGACGTCGTGCTCGCGGAGCAGGGCGAGCGCATCGGCGTTGTCGAACGTCGTGCTCCGGAACTCCAGGGCGTGCCGCACCGGGCGACCGTCCGGCGTACGACGCGGCACCTGGGCGAAGAACGCAGCCACCCGTTCGGCGTCGTACCGGAAGGTCTCGGGCAGCTGCCACAGGACCGGCCCGAGCTTCGGCCCGAGCTCGTAGACCCCGGAGCCGAAGAAGGTCGCGAGCGCCTCCTCGACGTCGCCGAGCCTCTTCATGTGCGAGATGAACCGGCTGCCCTTGACCGCGAACACGAAGTCGTCGGGCGTCTGGTCGCGCCACTTCGCGTACGACGCCGGCTTCTGGAGGGCGTAGAAGGAGCCGTTGATCTCGATCGAGGTCAGCCGCGACGACGCGTAGGCCAGCTCGTTCTTCTGGGTCAGGCCCTTGGGGTAGAAGTCGCCGCGCCAGGGCGCGTAGGTCCAGCCCGAGACGCCGATGTACGCGCGGCCCATGTCAGGAGGTCTCCACCGGGCGCTCCGGGTCGGCGACCCACTCGCTCCACGAGCCCGGGTAGAGCGCCGCGTGGACACCGATCCGCTCCAGCGCCAGCAGGTCGTGGCAGGCGGTGACGCCCGAGCCGCAGTAGACGGCGACGTCCGCCGCTCACCGTCCGGCGTACACCTCGCGGAGCTCGTCGGGCGTCCGGAAGCGGCCGTCCGCGGCGAGGTTCGCCTCGGTCGGCACGTTGACGGCGCCGGGGATGTGGCCGGCCACCGGGTCCACCGGCTCGACCTCGCCCCGGTACCGCTCCGGCGCCCGGGCGTCGACCAGCGTCCCCGCCGCGGGCACGTCCTGCGGCCGCAGCACGGGCACGCTGCCCGGCCGGACCACGAAGTCGCCGGGTGCGGGCCGGGTCGGCCCGACCTCGCGCGGGCCACCCGCCGCCAGCCACGCCGACCAGCCCCCGTCGAGCACGCGCACGTCGTCGTGGCCGGCCCAGCGCAGCAGCCACCAGCAGCGGGCGGCGGCGCGGCCGGCCCAGTCGTCGTACACCACGACCGGTCGGTCGCCCCGCACCCCGGCCGCGCGCATCGCGGCCTGGAAGTCCTCCGGCTCGGGCAGCGGGTGCCGGCCGCGGGCGCCCGGGTGCGGCGGCCAGGTCGCGTGTCGAGGTCGACGTACGACGCGCCGGGAACGTGTCCCGCCTCGAACTCGGGCGCGCCCGGCGGGCCGCCCATCCGGTAGCGCACGTCGAGCACGGTGACCGTCGCCGAGCAGGTCGCGCAGGTCGGCCACGGAGATCAGCGGGTCGGACATGCGCCCATCCTGCCGGTCGCGGCAGGGTCGCCGCTCCGGGGCCCACGCCCTGACTGTGGCAGGATTTCGCCCGTGGCCGAACTGCAGTTCTTCACCGGGACGATGGACTCCGGCAAGAGCACGCTCGCGCTGCAGACCAACCACAACCACGCCGCACGCGGCCGGATCGGCCGGATCTTCACCACGCACGACCGCGCGGGCGAGGCGCTGCTCTCCTCGCGGCTGGGCCTGACCCACGACGCGATCGAGGTCGACCGGCGGGTTCGACTTCTGGCGGTACGTCGTGGACGCGCTGACCCAGGGCGCCCGGATCGACTACCTGATCTGCGACGAGGCCCAGTTCTACGAGCCGTGGCAGATCGACCAGCTCGCCCGGATCGTCGACGACCTGCAGATCGACGTGTTCGCGTTCGGCATCCTCACCGACTTCCGCACCACGCTCTTCCCCGGCAGCGCCCGGCTGGTCGAGATCGCCGACCGGATGAACGTGCTCCAGGTCGAGGCGCTCTGCTGGTGCGGCCGCCGCGCCACGCACAACGCCCGCACCGAGAACGGCGAGATGGTCACCGAGGGCGACGTGATCGTGGTGGGCGACGTGTTCGACGCCGACGTCCCGACGCCGGTGGTCGGCTACGAGGTGCTCTGCCGCCAGCACCACCGGCGCCGGATGACCGCGGCCCGCGCCCACGCGGTGTCGCTGGCCCCAGAGCCGCTGCCCTTCGGCGACTGACCCAGCCGGGTCCTACAGCCTGATCGCGACCTTGCCGCGCACGCGGCCGGCCTCGAGCTCACGCATGGCCTCGGCGCCCGGCTCAGCGGGTAGGTCCGGTCGATGGCGGGCGTGACGGAGCCGGAGGCGACCAGCTCGGCGAGGCGCGCGACGTCGCTGCCCCGCTCCTTGCTCATGCACATGGTGAGCCGCTGCCCCACGAAGGGCGAGAGGGCCAGGGCCCGGAACTGCCGGTTCATGCCTCCCGAGAAGCTGCCGCCCTCCTCGCCGCCGGCGATCACGGCGGTGCCTCGGGGCGTCAGTGCCCGCCGGAGCCGTGACAGCGTCGGGTTGCCGGCGAGGTCGATGACCAGGTCGTAGCGGTGCTCACCGGACGCGAAGTCCTCGCGGGTGTAGTCGACGACGTGGTCGGCACCGAGCGACCTGACCAGGTCGAGCTTGGCCGTGCTGGCCACGCCGGTGACCTCCGCGCCGAACGCCTTGGCCAGCTGGACCACGTAGCTGCCGACGCCGCCGGAGGCGCCGAGAACCAGCACCGACTGTCCCGCCTGCAGCCTTCCGGCCTCGAGCGCCTGGAGCGCGGTGGCTCCGGAGATCGGCAAGACGGCTGCCTGCTCGAAGGACACGCATGGTCGGCTTGTGGGCCAGCTTGTCCTCGCGGGCCACGGCGTACTCCGCGAAGGAGCCGGGCGCGATTCCGAACACCTCGTCGCCCACGGCGAACCGGGTCACCGCCGAACCGGTCTCGACGACCGTGCCGGCCACGTCCCGGCCGAGCACCGGGTTCCGGGGTCCACGCAGCCCGACGAACGAGCCGCATCAGGTAGGGCTTGCCGGTCATCAGGTGCCAGGTGCCCCGGTCGAGGCCGGCGGCGGCCACCTGGACGAGCACCTCGTGGTCACGCACGGCCGGGCGGGCGACGTGGGCGAGACGCAGGACGTCGGCGTCGCCGTAGCGGTCCTGGACGATCGCCTGCATGGTGGCGCGCCGTGCTCGTGGTCGGGTGGGCGGTGCTGCTCGTGGTGGGCATGATGGGCCTCTCGGGATGGTTCGTACTAAGTACGGTGACAGTAACGTACTTAGTACGAAACTGCTATGGTCGCCCTCGAGATGTCTAACCCGGAGCCTGGACCCAGCCCTGTGCGGACCCCCGCTGAGCCGCGAACGCGTGCTCCGCGGGGCGATGGCCGTCGCCGACGACGGGGGGCTGACCGCGCTGACCATCCGCTCGCTGGCACAGCACCTCGGGGTCAAGCCGATGGCCGTCTACCACCACGTCGCGAACAAGGAGGCGATCCTCGACGGCATCGTCGACCTCGTCTTCGCCGAGTTCGCGGTGCCCTCCCCCGGCGGCGACTGGCGGGCGGAGATGCGCCGCCGCTCGCTCTCGGTGCGGAGCGTGCTCCGGGTGCACCCCTGGGCGATCCCGCTCCTGCAGTCGCGCACGAACCCGGGCCCGGCGACGGTGCGGCACCTCGACGCCAACATCGGCACCCTGCGCGAGGCCGGCTTCTCGGTCGAGATGACGGCGCACGCCTACGCGCTGATCGACAGCTACGTCTACGGCTTCGCGCTCTCCGAGGCGTCGCTGCCGATCAACGGCCCGGAGACCGTCGCGGAGGTGGCCGGCCCGATGATGGAGATGATCCCGGCCGCGGACTTCCCGTACCTCGCCGAGTTCTCCGCCGAGCACGTGATGCGGCCGGACTACGACTTCGGCAGCGAGTTCGAGTTCGGCCTCGACCTGGTCCTGGACGGGCTGGACGCCCGGGTGGCGCCATCCCGCTGACCCGTCGCAGATGGTGGCTCGGGGAGCGCTGACCCGTCGCAGATGGTTGGGCGAGTACGTCGACCCGGAGCGCGCGGCATCGCGCATCGGCGTTGCCCGCCGTAACCACTCGGCCGGCTCAGTCGACCAGGAACGGCACCAGCATCTCGTCGGGCGTGAGCGAGCCGTGCATGCCGATCAGCTTGTTCTCGAACGGGAAGTCCTTCGACGACATGATCGCGGTGTCGCCGGCGCAGGCGGCGACGACGTCGCCGAGGCGGGGGCGCACCCGGTCCTCGACGTGGCCGAACCAGCCGCGCTCGATCGCCACGTCGCGGGTGAGGACCAGCGCGTTGTGCCCCAGGATCGTGCGCCAGATCGCGGCCACGTCCTCGACCGCGCCGGGCCGGCAGTACACGTGGCGGAAGCGGGCCTCACCGCCGACCAGCTCGACACCGTCGCGCATCCCCGGGACGGAGTCCACGTCGAATCGGCTCCCGACCTCGCTGTCGACCATGCCGTGGTCGGCCAGCACGATCAGCCGCGTGGCGGGCGCGAGCGAGTCGCGGAGCTGCTCGGCCGCGCCGTCCAGCGCCATCAGCTGCTGGCGCCAGGCCGGTGAGTCGACCCCGTGGCGGTGGCCGATCCAGTCCAGGTCGCCGTCGTACACGTAGGTGACCGAGGGCGACCGTGCCGACGACGTCACGGCGCCGGCGATGCGCTCGCCCATCATGTCCGCGCCCAGGTGCTCGGCCCCGCGCTGGCTGGAGACGGTCAGGCCCGACCCCGCGAAGACCCGCTTGCTCACGGTGGTGGTGATCACGCCTGCCCGGCCGAGCCGGTCGAAGGCCGTGTCGTGCGGCTGCCACTCGAGCGGGTCGACGTCCTTGTCCCAGTACAGCGCGTTGAGCAGGTGGTCGGTGCCCGGCACCCGCGAGGTGAACCCGACCAGCCCGTGCTCGCCCGGCGTGAGGGCGGTGCCGAGCGAGGTCAGCGAGGTCGCCGTGGTCGAGGGCACCCCGGCCGTGCCGCCCTCGGAGCCGGCCAGCAGCGAGTGGAGGTACGGCGCGTGGTCGCGGTGCCGTCCGAGGAGCTCCTGTCCCATCCCGTCCACCAGCATCACGACGTACGACGGGGCGGGCGGGAGCTCGAGCCCGACGGCGGGGAAGCCGGCGTCGGCGCCGAGCGCCGCGGCGACCGCGGGGAGCACGTCGCCGAGGGACCGCCGGCCGTACGCAGGTTCGACGAAGCCCCTGATCCCCTGGGTCACCGTCGGCTGGCTCATTCGCGGAGCTGGGTGCGGGCGCTGAGCGCCTCCGCGAAGGCGAGCAGCGCGTGCACGGCGTCCTGGCCGTCGGCCGCCGCGGACACCCGCAGCGAGAAGTCGTCGGACCGGATCACGCCGGTGTAGCCGTGGTCGGCGTCGCACTGCGGGTCGTCGCACATGGCCGGCTCGAGGTCGACCCCGGCGACGCCGCCCCAGCCGACGGTCAGCACCGCCTCGGCCGGCGGCGGCACCCTGCCGCGCAGCCGGGCCGGGTTGGCCACCATCCGGTTGACCACGACGGACCGGACCGAGGTCAGCCCGATCGCCTCGGTCGAGGTGGACGTGTAGGGCTCGGGCAGCAGGTTGTCGGGCGGGTTCTCGTCGGTGTGGGCGAGGATCAGCCGGCTCGGCGTCAGCACCGCCACGGTCATGTGCCGGCGCACCTCGTCGCGGTCGATCGTCGGCTCGTGGTGCACCAGGAACGAGACCACCGGCTCGCCGGCCAGCGCAGCGTCGACACCGGACGGCCACCACCGTCGGGTAGTAGCCGGTCTTCTCGATCGCGACGTTGAGGTCGCCGGAGCGGTCGTAGCGGTCACCGGTGGCCGACGCGGGGTTGCTGCGCATGCCGGTCAGTCTGTCACGCACGCTCAGCCGGGAAGCGAGTCGCCGGGATAGCTGCTGAGCCGGCGCGCGAACCAGTCCGACCGCGCGTCGGTCACCGGCGACGCGTGGGCCCGTGCGCTGAGCACGCGGACCCCGTCGGCGGTCGCGTGCACGAGGCTCAGGTCGATGCTGCCCAGCTGCGGGAGGTCGTTCTTGAGCAGCGCCACCCGGCGCAGCAGCACCTCGACGGAGGGGACGTCGACCAGCTCGCTGCCGCGGTAGCCGAAGAGGAGCGGTGCCGCCTTGAGCTCCCGCACCATCTCCGAGGCCTCCAGCGGCGTGATCGGCGGGATCCGGTAGGCGCGGTCGCCGACCAGGTCGGTGAGCGAGCCGGCGATCGAGAACGACACGGTGGGACCGAAGAGCGGGTCCTCCACGCCTCCGATCGCGACCGGCACGCCCGGCTCGGCCACGCGCTGCACCACGAACCCGGCCGCGTCGGAGTCGGTGATCTGCTCGGTCAGCGTGGTCCAGGCGTCACGCATCTCGGTCTCGTTGTCGATGTTGCGCCACACGTGGGCCAGGTCGGGGCGGTTGCGCAGGTGCTCGGCGGTGGCCTTGAGGACGACGTCCCAGCCCAGCGACTCGCCGGCCGCCACGGCCTCGTCGGCGCTCGTGACCTCCACGCGGTCCCAGACCGCGATGCCGTAGGCCCGCAGCAGGTCCTGCAGCTCGCGGAACGTCAGCTCCCGTCCCTCGGGAGCCCGCATCAGCACCTCGTTGAGCAGGCGCTTGGCGAAGACCGAGTCGACGTCGTCGAGCGGCGGCCCGCCCGCGTCGGGCTTGTCCAGCCACGCCGCGTGCTCGACCACCCGCGCCAGCGCACGCACCGCCGACTCGACCGCGGGGTAGGACGGCACCGAGCCGCGCCCGACCACGTTGCCGGCCAGGTCGGGGACGCGCAGCAGCTCGGGGACACCCTCGGTGCCGAGGAACGTGGAGACCAGCGGCTTGTCGGACTGCTCCCCCACGGCCGCCAGCACGTTGGCGACCGAGACCCCCGAGGTGTTGAGCGGCGGGATGTAGACCGCGACCACGGAGTCGACCTCGTCGTCGTCGATCGCGAGGTCGAGCGCGTCCTCGAAGTCGGCGCCGGTCGCCTCGGCACCGAGCGAGACCGACTTCACCACCTCGAGGCCGTTGCTGGCGGCGGCGTCGGCCGCGAGCAGGGCCAGCGCGTCGGAGTTGCCGACGATCGCGACCCGGGACCCGCGTGGCAGCGGCTGGTGGGCGATCAGCTGGGCGACGTCGAACATGTCGTCGAGCGACTCGACCTGGATCACGCCGGCCTGCTTGAACATCGCGTCGACGGCCGCCTGCGGGGCGCCGATCGTGCGGACCGCGTGGCCCATCGGCACGCCCTGCGTCGTACGCCCGGAGCGGACCGCGACGATCGGCTTGTGCCGGGAGACCCGGCGGGCGATCCGGGAGAACTTGCGCGGATTGCCGATGGACTCCAGGTAGAGCAGGATCACCTCGGTCGACGGGTCCTTCTCCCAGTACTGGAGCAGGTCGTTGCCGGACACGTCGGCGCGGTTGCCGGCGCTCACGAACGAGGAGAGCCCCAGCCCACGGTTGGACGCCTTCTCCAGGATCGCGGTGCCGAGTGCACCGGACTGGCAGAAGAACCCGGCCCGGCCGCGCTGCGGCATCGACGGGGCGAGCGAGGCGTTGAGCATGACGCCGGGCGCGGTGTTGATGATCCCGAGGCAGTTGGGCCCGATCAGGCGCAGCCCGTAGCTGCGGGCCAGTCCGAGCAGCCTGCGCTGGCGCTGCCATCCCTCCTCCCCGGCCTCGGCGAAGCCGGACGAGATCACGATCAGGCCGTGGACGCCCTTGGCCGCGCAGTCGAGGACCACGTCGGTCACCGCGTCCGCCGGCACCGCGACGATCGCGACGTCGACCTGGTCGGGGATCGCCGCGACGGTCGGGTAGGCCGGCATGCCCGCGACCGAGTCCGCCGTCGGGTTGACCACGTAGATGCGGCCCGCGTAGTCGCCGAGCACGAGGTGGCGGACCAGCGCCTGCCCGATCGTGTCCTGACGCCGGGACGCGCCGATCACCGCGACGCTGCGGGCGTCGAAGAACGCCGCGATCGACGCCGCCTCGGCCCGGTGCTCGCGGTCCTGCATCACGCCGATGGCGGTGTCGGTGGGGTCGATCGGGAACACCAGGCGCATCACGCCCTCGTCGTACCCGCCCTCGATCCGGTAGCCGGCGTCGCGGAAGACCTGGATCATCTTGACGTTCTCGGGCAGCACCTCGGCCACGAACCGGTCGACGCCGTTCTCGCGGCCGGCCTGCGCGAGGTGCTCGAGGAGGAGCTGGGCGATGCCGCGCCCCTGGTGCTGGTCCTCGACCAGGAACGCCACCTCGGCCTCGCCCGGGGACACGATGTCGTAGCGTCCGACCGCGATCATCCGGCCCGCCACCGTGAGCACGAACGCGACCCGTTCGTGGTGGTCGACGGTGCTGAACCGGGCGACGTCGCGCTCGGACAGCCGGGGCATCGGAGCGAAGAAGCGGAGGTACTTCGACTCGTCGGAGACCCGGTCGTAGAAGCTGACCAGCAGCTCCTTGTCGTCGGGGCGGATCGGCCGCAGGTGGGCCGTGTGGCCGTCGCGGAGCAGGACGTCGGCCTCCCAGTGGGCCGGGTAGGTCGGCTGCTCGGACGGGGCGGTCACATCGGGGAATGTACCGGTCGTGGGTGACAGCGGCGTGCCCCCGCAGGACCGTCGGTCGCGCGAGGGAGAATGCGCCGCATGGCACGTCGTACCCCCGCACCGCCCGAGGACTTCGAGGAACACATCGTCGACGTCGACATGGGCGACGAGATGCGCTCCAGCTTCCTGGAGTACGCCTACTCCGTCATCTACTCCCGGGCGCTGCCCGACGCGCGCGACGGGCTCAAGCCGGTTCAGCGACGGATCCTCTACACGATGGCCGACATGGGCCTGCGACCCGACCGCGGCCACGTCAAGAGCGCCCGCGTCGTCGGTGAGGTGATGGGTCGCCTGCACCCCCACGGCGACGGCGCGATCTACGACGCCCTGGTCCGGATGGCCCAGCCGTGGTCGATGCGGCTCCCGATGGTCGACGGCCACGGCAACTTCGGCTCCCCCGACGACCCGCCCGCCGCGATGCGCTACACCGAGTGCCGGATGGGGCCCGCGGCGGTGGCGATGACCGCCTCGATCAACGAGGACACGGTCGACTTCAAGCCCAACTACGACGGCCGCGAGACCGAGCCGTCGGTGCTGCCCTCGGCGATCCCCAACCTGCTGGTCAACGGCACCACCGGGATCGCGGTCGGCATGGCCACCAACATGGCCCCGCACAACCTGGTCGAGGTGGTCCAGGCGCTGCGCCACCTGATCAAGGACCCGACGGCCACCGTCGACGACCTGATGCGGTTCATCCCGGGGCCGGACCTGCCCACGGGCGGCAAGATCGTCGGCCTCGAGGGCATCCGCGACGCCTACGAGACCGGCCGCGGCAGCTTCCGGATGCGGGCCAGCGCCCGGGTCGACTCGGTGAGCGCCCGGCGCAAGGGCATCGTCGTGACCGAGCTGCCCTACGGCGTGGGCACCGAGCGCGTCATCGAGCGGATCAAGGTGCTCGTCCAGACCAAGAAGCTCCAGGGGATCACCAACGTCGTCGACCTCACCGACGGCGAGAAGGGCCTCCAGCTCGTGATCGAGGTCAAGAACGGCTTCCATCCCGAGGCGCTCCTCGAGCAGCTCTACAGGCAGACGCCGATGGAGGAGTCCTTCGGCATCAACAACGTCGCGCTGGTCGACGGCCAGCCGCGCACGCTCGGGCTCAAGCAGATGCTCGAGGTGTTCCTCGGCCACCGGCTCGACGTCGTACGCCGCCGTTCGCTGCACCGTCGCACCAAGGCCGCCGACGAGCTCCACCTGGTCGAGGGGCTGCTGATCGCGATCCTCGACATCGACGAGGTGATCCAGCTGATCCGCGCCAGCGACAACGCGAGCGAGGCGCGCGAGCGGCTGATCACGGTCTTCGACCTGAGCGAGCTCCAGGCCAACTACATCCTCGACATGGCGCTGCGGCGGCTGACGAAGTTCTCGCGGCTCGAGCTCGACTACCGCAAGACCGAGCTCGAGGGGATCATCGCGGCGCTCGACGAGATCCTGGGCGACGAGGCCACGCTGCGCCGGGTGGTCTCCGACGAGCTGGCCGACGTCGCGAAGACCTACGGCACCCCGCGTCGTACCGTCCTGCTCGAGGCGTCCGGCCAGACGTTGACCACCGCCACCCCGCTCGAGGTCGCCGACGACCCGTGCTTCGTCTACCTCTCCTCCACCGGCCTGCTCGCGCGCACCAGCAGCGTCGACCCGCCCGGCGACGGCGGCGCCCGCACCGGCCACGACGTGATCGTGTCCGCGGTCCGGGCCACCGCCCGCGGCGAGATCGGGGTGCTCACCAGCCGCGGCCGCGTGGTCCGGCTCGGCGTGCTCGACCTGCCGACGCTGCCGCCGACCGCCAACCATCCCAACCTCCAGGGCGGCGCCCCGGCCGGGGTCTTCCTGTCGCTGGAGCCCGGGGAGCGCATCCTGGCCCTCACCACGCTCGCCGAGGACTCCCCCGGCCTGGCGCTGGGCACCCGCCAGGGTGTCGTCAAGCGGGTGAAGCCCGAGCGGCTCACCCGTGACGACTGGGAGGTGATCACGCTCGCGGACGGCGACGAGGTGGTCGGCGGGCTGGAGCTCGCGACCGGCGAGGAGGAGCTCTGCTTCGTCTCCGGCGAGGCCCAGCTGCTGCACTTCGGCGCCGGCACGGTCCGCCCGCAGGGGCGCCAGGGCAGCGGCATGGCCGGCATCAAGCTGGCGCCCGGCGACTCCGTCGTCTGGTTCGGCGCCCTCGACCCGGCCGACGCGGTCGTGGTCACCGCCTCCGGCGCCGGCACCGCGCTGCCGGGCACCGACGCCGGCTCGGTCAAGGTGACCCCGTTCGCGGAGTACCCCGGCAAGGGGCGTGCCACCGGCGGCGTCCGCTGCCACCGCTTCCTCAAGGGCGAGGACGTGCTCGTGTTCGCGTGGGCCGGTGCCGCGCCTCCGCGCGCGGCCGCGGCCAGCGGCGCCGCCGTCGACCTGCCGGAGCCGGTCGCCCGCCGCGACGGGTCGGGTGTCGCCGGCAGCCAGCCGATCGCCGCGTGCGCCGGGCCGGTCACCTCGTTCATGGCACCCTTGGCGCCATGAGGAAGCCTGCGGTCGTGCTCGGTGTGCTGCTGCTCGTGGTCGGGCTGGTCTCCGGGTGTGGTGGCCCCGAGAAGTCGACCAAGTCCCCTGCCCAGCGCCTCGCCGCCGCCCAGAAGTTCCTCGAGAAGACCGACGGTGTCAAGATCGCGCTCAGCACCCCTCAGCTCCCGCAGGGCGTGCAGGGCATCCTCAAGGCCGCGGGCGTCGGCACGAAGCAGCCCGCCTTCAAGGGCGAGATCTCCGTGGTCCAGAACGGCCTCAGCGTGAACGTGCCCGTCCGCGCCGTCGACGGCGACGTGTACATCCAGTTCGGCGGCAGCTGGCGGAAGATCGACCCGGCCGACTTCGGCGCACCCGACCCGGCCGACCTCTTCAAGGTCGACGGCGGCCTGGCCAGCCTGCTCAGCGACGTCGAGGGCGCGAAGGCCGGCAAGGACACGCGCGACGGCAAGCGCATCCTCTCCACGATCACCGGCAAGATCCCGGGCAACCGCGTCGCGGAGGTGATCCCGAGCGCGTCGGCCGACACCCCGTTCGACGCCACGTTCACGCTCGACGACACCGACCACCTGACCAAGGTGGTGCTGACGGGGCCGTTCTACCCCAAGGCCGACGACGTCACCTACACGATCGCCTTCGACGACTACGGCAGCAGCACCATCGTCACGGCCCCGTGATCGACCCGTGATCGACCCGTGAACGACGGGGACCGTGCGACGCGGGCGCTGCTCACGCTCGCCGCCGTCGCTGTCGCCTTCGCGGCCGCCGACACCTACGTCGTGGTGCTGGCGCTGCCCGACATGATGCTCACGGTCGGGCTCGGCATCGACGAGCTCCAGCGGGCGGCGCCGATCGTGTCCGGCTTCCTGCTGGGCTACGTCGCGATGCTGCCGCTCATCGGCCGGATCGCCGACATCCGCGGCCGGGTCCCGGTGCTGGTGGCGTCGCTGGTCGTGTTCGCGTTCGGGTCGCTGGTGACCGCGCTCGCGTTCGACCTGCCGTCGGTGGTGACCGGCCGGTTCCTCCAGGGCGTCGGCGCCGGCGGGCTGGTGCCGGCGACGCTGGCGCTGGTGGCGGACCTCTACCCGGCCGAGCGCCGCGCCGTGCCGCTGGGTGTCGTGTCCGCCGTGCAGGAGGTGGGCTCCGTGATCGGCCCGCTGTACGGCGCCGTGGTGCTCGCGGTCGCGGACTGGGAGGCGATCTTCTGGCTCAACCTGGCCGTCGGCCTGGTGCTCGCCGCCGCCCTCACCCGGCTCGGCACGACGGCGGTGGACGAGCGGCGAGGCGCGTCACGGCCACGTGTCCCCGATCCCGCTCTCGCTGCTGCTCCTCGTGGTCGCCCTGGTCTCGCTGGTGCTCCTGCTCTGGGAGCCCGACGCCCTGGTCAGCGACATCACGCTCGGCATCCCGTTCGTACCGGTCACCGGCGAGAGCCGTTGGCTGACGCCGCTGGCCCTGGTCGCCGTGCTGTCCGCGGTCGCGCTCGTCGTCCGGTGCCTCGTCGCCGAGCGTCCGCTGGTCGACCTGCGCGACTGGGCGCGGCAGCTTCCGGCGGGCCGACCCGCTCGGGGCGACGTTGATGGCGCTGGCGCTGGCCGGTGTGATCCTCGCCTTCGCCTCGGCCGACCCGGCGGTGCAGGTGATGTCGCCGATCGGCGGCTGGCTGCTGGCCGGATCGGCGCTTGCCACCGTCGCACTGGTGTGGCACCTGCGCCGGGCGGCGAACCCCCTGATCCCGCGGCACGCGCTCCGTGAGCGGCCGGCCTGGGGCAGCCTGCTGGTCAGCTTCTTCGTGGGTGCCTCGCTGATCGCGGCGCTGGTCGACATCCCGGTCTACGCCCGGCTCACGACGTACAAGACCTCGCAGCTGATGGCGGCGCTCGTGCTGCTCCGGCTGCTGGTCGCGATCCCGGTCGGCGCGGTCGCGGGTGGTTTCCTCACCCGCCGGCTGCCGGCCGGTGTCGTCTGCGCCTGCGGCATGGCGCTCGCGACGGTCGGCTTCGTGTGGATGACGCACTGGGGGGCGCACTCGCTGGAGAGCCAGCTGATCAACATCCCGCTGGTGCTCGCGGGGCTCGGCTTCGGGCTTGCGCTGGCACCGGTCAACGCCGCCCTGCTCGCCAGCACCGCGACGTCCGCGCACGGCGTGGTGAGCGCGCTGGTCGTGGTCGCCCGGATGGTCGGCATGCTGGTCGGGATCTCCGCCCTGACCACGATCGGGCTGAGCCGCTACTTCGCGGCGCTGCGGCCGAAGCACGAGCTCGAGGCGGCGCTGGTGCAGATCCAGGTGATCTTCGCGGGCGCCGCGGTCTGCGCGGTGGTCGCGGGGGTGCTGTCCCTGGTGCTGTTCCGGGGTGCGCGCACCCGGGGCACGTCGCCCCGGTCCTGATCCGGGCCGCTGGCTGAGCCGTCGTAGGACGCCGACGCGGATCGCGCTAGCGTTCGGGACCGTGGACACCGAGTTCGACGACCTGCTCGCCGCCAACCGGCTCTTCGCGGACGACTTCGCGCTCAGCGGCTTCGACGGCGTCGCCCACGCCGGGATCGCGCTGGTGACCTGCATGGACTCGCGGATCGACCCGCTGCGGATGCTCGGGCTCGTGCCCGGCGACGCCAAGATCTTCCGCAACCCCGGCGGCCGGGTCACCGACGCCGCCCTGGAGGCGCTGGTGCTCGGCGTGCACCTGCTCGGCGTCGAGCGGATCCTGGTCATCCCCCACACGCGGTGCGCGATGGCCTCCTCCACGCTCGACGAGCTCCGGGCGCGGGTCAGCGAGTCCGCCGGGCAGGACGCGTCGTGGCAGTCCTTCGGCGTGGTCGAGGACCAGGAGGCCGCGCTGCGGGACGACGTCCGCATGGTGCGCTCGCACCCGCTGATCCCGGACACCGTCGCCGTGGGCGGCTTCCTGTACGACGTCGACACCGGGCTGCTGCACCGGCGCGTGTGACTCAGCGGGGCAGGCGCCCCCGTCGTACCCGCTCCCCCGCCCGCCGCGGGTCGTGCTCCCCGGCGAACTCCAGCCGCGCCGGGCCGAGGCGCAGGACGCCGGACGTGGTCGGGTTGGCGCGCAGGCCGCCGCGGCCGCGCAGCGCGTCCCGGGCGCCGGGCGCGAGGCGGTCGTCCATCCAGGCACACGGGCTGGTCTCGCCGGCGGCGTCGAACCAGACCGTCCCGTCGCCGGTGTCGAGCCCGAAGGACCTGTGCCGCAGCGCGTTGAGGTCGACGCCCCGGGTGACGATGTTGCGCCGGGTCAGGCGCGGGTCGAGCGATCCCGGGTGCGAGTCCGAGGTCCTTCTCGACCGCCTCGAGCGCCTCCGCGGCCACGAACGACACCGACGACGCCAACCGGGTGGCGCGCCCGAAGAACCGGTCGCCGCGGATCCCCTGGCCGGCGACGACCTCCACCTGGTCCGGGTACGACGTGGGGTGCGGGCCGACGCCGTCGGCGGGGTCGTGCGACCAGAACCAGTAGTTGTGGCCCGGTGAGACGACGAGGCCGACGACCGCGGCCGACGCGAGCATGTTCAGCTGCCGCCCCCGCGCCGTCCGGAGCGGACCACCAGGAGCAGCAGCGCCAGCAGCGCGACCGGCACCAACAGCACGGCCAGGACGACCAGGATCTCGACGTCCCCAGGTCGGCGACGGCAGGTGCCATGGTCATTGGACCCGCTGCCGAGGAAGGCGACCAACAGGCCGACGACCATCCCGACCGCGGCGAGGAGCAGCGCCGGTTGGCGAGCCGCTCGTTTCGAGTCCGGGCCATCACGCCCAGGATCACACCGGCCGGCCCGAAGACGATCGGGAGGAGCAGGGCGAGCGCGCCCGCGGCGATCCCGATGATCGAGAACGTGTTGCTGGGGCTGACCTGGTGGTGGTTGCCGGCTCGTTCGCGGTGGTGGGTCATGCTTCCCCTCTGTGGAGCGCGTGGGGCTTCGGGGCGCCAGGTGACCGGGGCCGTAATTCCCAAGGTATCTAGGTTTTCTGTACGGAGCGCCCCGCTGAGTGACCATGTGCCCCAGCTTCCCAATCTCGTCCGTCGCTTCCACGGGAATGCACGCCCTGGAAGCGCCAGAGGAGAGGTGGCGGAAGGTGCGCCGGCGGGTCGTGCTGGTCGTGGCGCACGTGTCCACCGGACACGCCGGGGCGTGGATGCCCAGGGATGGTCTCCGACGTTGATCGCGCAGATGCTGGCCAACCAGTTCCCTTCCTCTAGTATGTCGCTCTTCTTGGCCGAGACTATCTACCAGGCGCTGTACGTGCAGACCCGCGGGAACCTGCGGTGCCGATCTGAGCCAACAGCTGAGCCTGAAACGCTCGACCCGCGGGCCCGGGGCGGTCGCGCTGACCGGCGCGCGTTCCCCTACCGCGAGGCGTTCACGATCAGCCAACGCCCCGCCGATGTCGCCGACCGGGCCGTGCCCGGGCACTGGGAAGGCGACCTGATCCTCGGAACCGCGAGCGGCTCCGCGATCGGCACCCTGGTCGAACGCTCCACCCGGTTCGTGATCTTGTTCCACCTGCTCGGCCGCCACGACGCCCACAGCGTCGCCGAGCCATGATCCGCGAGATGAGCAACTGCCCGATCATCTTCGCCGATCGCTGACCTGGGACGCGGCACGCGAGATGAGCCGTACCGGCGCTTCCAGCTGTCGAGTTCGACATCCCGGTCTTCTTCTGCGACCCGCACGCACCCTGGCAACGCGGCAGCAACGAGAACACCAACCGCCTCCTTCGTTTCTGTTTCTACAAAGGCACCTACCTCTCCGTGCACAGCGCGAGGACCTGTCTCGGGTCGCCGCCACCCTCAACCGATCCCCGGAAGTCCAGAACGCATTGGGCAAGTCCGTCGGATCATCCTGGTCGTGGCGCTCCGAGCGCCCCTCCACTCGGCGACCAGACGTCCGCTCGCCGATAGCCCGTTGCCGAGAATTCCTCTTTGGATCGCCAGCCAGCCACCCCCACCCTCACGTATCGATCGCGTCCGCGTCGACCTCGTAGGCACCGGCCACGATGAAGTCCTTGCGGGGAGCCACGTCGCTGCCCATCAGCAGCTCGAACACCGCGGAGGCGCCCTCGGCGTCGTCGACGGTGAGCCGGCGCAGCGTGCGGCGGCGCGGGTCCATCGTGGTCTCGGCGAGCTGCTTGGCGTCCATCTCACCCAGGCCCTTGTAGCGCTGGATCGGGTCCTTCCACTTCACGTTCTTCTTGGTCAGCTCGGCCAGCTTCCGCTGCAGCTCGGGGTCGGAGTAGGTGTAGACGTACTTGTCCATGCCCTTCTTCGGGTTGGACAGCTCGATCCGGTGCAGCGGCGGCACGGCGGTGAACACGCGGCCCGACGTCACCAGGTCGGGCATGTAGCGGAAGAACAGCGTCGCCAGCAGGCACCTGATGTGCGCGCCGTCGGAGTCGGCGTCGGCCATGAAGATGATCCGGCCGTAGCGCGCCGCGTCGACGTCGAAGGTGCGCCCGGAGCCCGCGCCCACGACCTGGATGATCGAGGAGCACTCGACGTTCTTCAGCACGTCGGCGATGCCGGCCTTCTGGACGTTGAGGATCTTGCCGCGGATCGGCAGCAGCGCCTGGAACTCGGAGTTGCGGGCGAGCTTGGCGGTGCCGAGGGCCGAGTCGCCCTCGACGATGAACAGCTCGCTGCGGTCGACGTCGTTGGACCGGCAGTCGGCGAGCTTGGCCGGCAGCGCGCTCGACTCGAGGGCGTTCTTGCGGCGCTGGGTCTCGCGGTGCTGGCGCGCGGCGATGCGCGTCTTGGAGGCGCCCAGCACCTTCTCCATGACCAGCTTGGCCTGGGCCTTCTCGGCGCGCCTGGTGGAGGTCAGGAACGTCTTGAGCTCCGAGGCCACCACCTTGCGTACGACGGAGCGTGCGGCGGGCGTGCCCAGGATCTCCTTGGTCTGGCCCTCGAACTGGGGCTCGGCGAGCCGCACCGTGACCACGGCCGTGAGCCCCTCGAGCACGTCGTCCTTGACCACGTCGGTGTCGTTGACCTTGAGCACCTTGGCCGCGCGCATCGCGTCGTTGAAGGTCTTGGTCAGCGCCGCGTCGAAGCCGCTCAGGTGGGTGCCGCCCTTGGGCGTCGCGATCACGTTGACGAAGGAGCGCACCTCGGTGTCGTAGCCGGTGCCCCAGCGCAGGGCGACATCGACGCCCAGGTCGCGCTCGACGTCCTGCGGGGTCATGTGCCCCTTGTCGTCGAGCATCGGGACGGTCTCGGTGAAGCACTCGCTGCCCTGGAGCCGGCGTACGTCGGTGATCGGCTCGTCGTGCGCCAGGAACTCGCAGAACTCCGTGATCCCGCCGTCATGACGGAACTTCTCCTCGACCGGCTGGTCGCCGCGCAGGTCGCGGATCACCAGCTCGAGGCCGGGCACGATGAACGAGGTCTGGCGGACCCGGTTGATCAGCTCCTCGAACGTGAACGTCGCGTCCTTGGTGAAGATCTGGCGGTCGGGCCAGAACCGGATCCGGGTGCCGGTGACCCCCTTCCTCACCCGGCCGCCCTTGTGCAGGCCCGACTGCGGCGTGAACGACGCCTCGGGGCCGTCGCCGTCGAAGACGCCCGGCGCCCCGCGGTGGAAGCTCATCGCCTGGGTCGCCGGCGAGCGGTCGACCTCGATGTCGAGCCGCGTCGACAGCGCGTTGACCACGGACGCGCCGACGCCGTGGAGGCCGCCGGTGGCGACGTACGAGCCGCCGCCGAACTTGCCGCCGGCGTGGAGCTTGGTGAAGACCACCTCGACGCCCGAGAGCCCGGTCTTGGGCTCCTTGTCGACCGGGATGCCGCGCCCGTTGTCGCGGACCTCGGCCGACCCGTCGGCGTGCAGCGTCACGTCGACGTGGGTGCAGAACCCGCCGAGCGCCTCGTCGACCGCGTTGTCGATGATCTCCCACAGGCAGTGGGTCAGTCCGCGGCCGTCGGTCGAGCCGATGTACATCCCCGGGCGCTTGCGGACCGCCTCCAGTCCCTCCAGCACGAGGAGGTGGTGGGCGTTGTACGTGTTGTCGATCGTTCCTGCTCCGTTCCCGGTCCGTGCCTGCTCGTCCAATCTATCCGCCGCCACCGTCACGAACGCCTCACGACCCGCCCGCGACCCGCTCGGGAGGCGCGCCTCCAGAGTTCCCCAAGGGCGACCGTGCATCATCGCTGACATCACGATTCGGGTCGTGGGGTCGATTTTGTTCGGGAATTGCGACGCAGGTTTGGGCTCAGGCGTCACACTGGTGGTCCTGCGAGAGCAGGCAGTGTGGGGGATGGTGGGGAGGATCACGCCGGTCGATCCGGTGGACACCCTCCCTGGGGGAACTCCTCACCGTGATTGGATGTTGAACTCGGTGTCAGCGGAGCACAACCGGGGAATGACTTACGGTGAAGCTCCGTTGATCTGGTGCAGGACAGTGGAAGGGAAGTGAGACCAGTGACCACAGCGATTGCTCCGAGCCCGGCGCTCTCCGCGATCGACCGGTGTGACCGGTGCGGCGCCCAGGCCTACCTCCGCGTCATGCTCGCCGCGGGTGGTGAGCTGCTCTTCTGCGCCCACCACGCCCGTGAGCACGGCCCCAAGCTGCGCAAGGTCGCCACCGAGTTCCACGACGAGACCCACAAGCTCGGCGACACTCCCGCGATCGCGACGGACGACGAGGTCTGACGCGCAGACACAAGACGTTGCAGGAGCCCCGGGTCGTCGGCCCGGGGCTCCTCGCTTTGTGCGGACCAGGTGAGAGGCTGCCCCGGTGACCCTGACCAACGTGCTCGTGGGCCTCGCGATCGCCGTCGGGCTGGTGGGCATCGTGGTGCCCGGGCTACCCGGCTCGCTGCTGGTGCTGGGCGCGATCCTGGTCTGGGCGATCGAGGTCGGGACCGCGACCGGCTGGGCGGTGTTCGGCGTCGCCGCGGCCCTCATCCTGGTCGGCACCGTGGTCAAGTACGCCGTCCCGGGGCGCCGGATGAAGCGCGAGGGCGTCCCCAGCAGCACCCTGCTGCTCGGTGCGCTGCTCGGCATCGTCGGCTTCTTCGTGATCCCCGTGGTCGGCATCGTGGTCGGGTTCGTGCTCGGCGTCTACCTCGCCGAGCTGCTCCGCCTCGGCCCCGATCGCGCCGGACCGGCGACGGTCTCGGCGCTCAAGGCCGTCGGACTCTCGATCCTGATCGAGTTCCTCGCCTGCCTCGCCGCAGCCGCCACCTGGGCCTTCGGCCTGCTACTGGTCTGAACCAGTCGTGGCGATCCTGCTCGCGCTCGGCGCGGCGCTCAGCTATGGGCTCTCCGACTTCGTGGGCGGCCTGGTCTCCCGGCGTACGTCGGCCTGGGCCGTGGCCGTGGTCGGCGGCACCTCGTCGGTTGTCTTCACCGGCGCTGACCGCGCTGTTCTTCACCGGCAGCCCGCGGCCGGTCGACTTCGCCTGGGCGACCGTGGCCGGGATCGGCAGCGGCGTCGGCGTGGGGTTCCTCTACCGCGGCTTCGCCACCGGCCGGATGAGCGTGGTCGCGCCGGTCTCGGCCGTGGGCGCGGCCCTGGTGCCGGTGCTCTTCGGCGTGGTCGGCGGCGAACGACCCGGCGGCCTGGTCTGGCTGGGCATCGTGCTCGCCGCACCCGCGATCTGGCTGGTCTCCTCGGTACCGCCCACCCCCGAGCACGAGTCGACCCCGCTGCGCGACGGCCTGCTCGACGGGGTGCTGGCCGGACTCGGGTTCGGGCTCCTGTTCGCCTGCATCGGCCAGGTGCCCCGCGAGTCGGGCATGGTGCCGCTCGCGTTCACCCAGCTGGTGTCGGTGCCGGCCGTGGTCCTGCTGGCGACGGCGCTGCGCGCCGACTGGGTGCCGCGCGACCGCGCGGTCGGCTGGGCCGCCCTCACCGGACCCCTCGGTGGCTCCGCCAACCTGCTGTTCCTGCTGGCCACCCAGCGCGGCTACCTGACCGTGTCCGGCGTGCTGACCTCGCTCTACCCGGCCTCCACCGTGGTGCTGGCCGCCCTGGTCCTCCGGGAGCAGATCCACCGCGCCCAGGCGGTCGGCCTGGCGCTGTGCGCCGTCACCGTCACCCTCGTGGCTGTCGGCTAGCGCCGACCAGGGCCTGGAAGAGCCCGGCGTCGGCGGCCACCTCCGGGTGCCACTGCACGCCCAGGCAGAACCGCTCCCCCGGTCGTTCCATCGCCTCCACGGTGCCGTCGTCGGCCCAGGCGACCGCGGTGTAGCCGGGGTGGTTCCGCACCGACTGGTGGTGGTGGCAGTGCACCCCGAGCTCGTCGGCACGCACCAGGTCGCGCAGCAGGCTCTCCTCGGCGACCCGCACCGCGACGTCGCCGAACGCGTCCGCGCCCGGGCTGTGGTGCTCGTGGCCGACCAGGTCGGGCAGGTGCTGCTCGAGCACTCCCCCGGCGCCGACCGCCATCACCTGCATGCCGCGACACACCCCGAGCGTCGGCAGCCGGATCTCGTCGGCCGCGCCGCAGCAGCGCGAGCTCCCACTGGTCGCGGTCGGGGCGCGGGTCGCCGGCGGACGGATGGGCCGGCTCGCCGTACTCCGCCGCGGCGACGTCCGCCCCGCCCGCGATCACCAGCCCGTCGACCCGGGCGACCACCGCCCGCGCCGCCTCGTCGTACGGCGCCGTGGGCGGGAGCAGCACCGGGCACGCCGCCGGCACGCTCCACCGACTCCGCGTACGACGTGGGCAGCAGGTCTGCGGCCTGGTCCCAGACGCCCCAGCGCGCCTGCTCCCGGTAGGTGCTGAGGCCGATCAGGGGGCGCATCTCAGACCGGCGTCACGTACGCGCCGGAGATGCCGCCGTCGACCAGGAACGTCGACGCGGTCATGAAGCTGGACTCGTCGGAGGCCAGGAACAGCACCGCGTTGGCCATCTCCTCCGGCTCCCCGAACCGGCCCATCGGCACGTGCACCAGCCGCCGGGCCGCCCGCTCGGCGTCCGCCGCGAACAGCTCCTTGAGCAGCGGGGTGTTGACCGGCCCCGGGCAGAGCGCGTTGACCCGCACGCCCTCGCGCGCGAACTGCACGCCGAGCTCGCGGGTCATCGACAGCACGCCGCCCTTCGACGCCGAGTAGGAGATCTGCGACGTGGCGGCGCCCATCACCGCGACGAACGAGGCGGTGTTGATGATCGAGCCGCGCTTCTGCTCGAGCATGTAGGGAAGCGCCGCCTTGCAGCACAGGTAGACGCTGGTGAGGTTGACCTCCTGCACCCGCCGCCAGGCCTCGAGGTCGGTGTCGAGGATCGAGTCGTCCTCCGGCGGGGAGATGCCGGCGTTGTTGAACGCGATGTCCACCGAGCCGTAGGTCTCCTTCGCCGTGCGGAACAGTGCGTCGACCTGCGTCCTTGTCGGTGACGTCGACGTGCACGTACGTCGTGCCGTCGAGCTCGGCCGCGACCTCGGCGCCGCGCTCGTCGCTCAGGTCGCCGATGACGACGTGCGCACCCTCCTCGACGAAGCGGCGCACGGTCGCCAGCCCGATGCCGGAGCATCCGCCGGTGACCACCGCGACCTTGCCGTCCAGCCGTCCTGCCATCTGTCCCCTCCGGTGGTCGAGTCGTCGAGTCGGTCGTGGCGACCACCGGTGGTCGAGCCTGTCGAGACTCCAGTCGTCGGCGATGAAGACGTTCTTCTCCTCGGTGAAGGCGTTCGGCGCGTCGGGGCCGAGCTCGCGGCCGAGACCGGACTGCTTGAAGCCGCCGAACGGCGTCCAGTAGCGCACCGCCGCGTGCGAGTTGACGCTGAGGTTGCCGGTCTCGACCCCGCGCGCGACCCGCAGCGCCTTGCCGACGTCGCGGGTGAAGATCGACCCGGAGAGCCCGTACTCCGTGTCGTTGGCGAGACGCACCGCCTCGGCCTCGTCGTCGAACGGCATCACCGCGACCACCGGTCCGAACACCTCCTCGCGCCAGATCCGCTCGGCCGGGTCGTCGGACAGCACCACGGTCGGCGGCACCCAGAACCCGTCGAGGTCCGGCGCCGGACCGGAGAAGGCGACCTCGACGTCGTCGAGGTACCCGGTGACCGTCGCCTTCTGCTGCGCCGAGATCAGCGGGCCCATCTCGCTGTCCGGGTCGCTGCCGGGGTCGGTGACCCGCATCCCCTTCACGGCCGTCTCGAGCCGGCCGAGGAACTCGTCGTACGCCGACCGCTCGACCAGGATCCGCGAGCGCGCGCAGCAGTCCTGGCCGGCGTTGTCGAAGACGGCGTACGGCGCCGTGGCGGCGGCCCGGGCGATGTCCGCGTCGGCGAAGACGATGTTGGCGCTCTTGCCGCCGAGCTCGAGCGTCACCCGCTTCACCTGCTCGGCGCAGCCCGCCATGATCTGCTTGCCGACCTCGGTCGAGCCGGTGAAGCAGACCTTGCGCACGGCCGGGTGCGTCACGAACCGCTCGCCCACCACGGAGCCCTTGCCGGGGATGACGGTGAACACGCCCTCGGGCAGCCCGGCCTCGAGCGCCAGCTCGCCGAGCCGGATCGCGGTCAGCGGCGTCAGCTCGGCCGGCTTGAGGACCACCGTGTTGCCGGCCGCCAGCGCGGGCGCGAACCCCCAGCCGGCGATCGGCATCGGGAAGTTCCACGGCACGATCACGCCGACCACGCCGAGCGGCTCGCGGAACGTGATGTCGACGCCCCCGGCGACCGGGATCTGGCGCCCGAAGAGCCGCTCCGGCGCCGCGGAGTAGTAGTTCAGGCAGTCCCGGACGTTGCCGGCCTCCCAGCGCGCGTTGCCCAGCGTGTGGCCGGCGTTGCGCACCTCGAGCTCGGCCAGCTCCTCGACGTGCGCGTCGACGACCGCGGCGAAGCCGCGCAGCAGCCGGGCCCGCTCCCCCGGTGCCACGTCGCGCCAGGCCGGGAAGGCCGCGGCGGCGCGCTCGATCAGCGCGTCGGTCTCCTCGACGGAGGCGAGCGGCGACCTCGGTGACCGGCTGCGGCGGTGGCCGGGTTCAGGACGGTGTACGGCTGGTGGTCGAGCTGTGTCGAGTCCATCGGTCACATCCGTTCGAAGCCGCGGCGCAGCTCCCAGTCGGTCACGGCGGACTCGAAGGCGAGCGAGCTCGACGTCCGCCATGTTCGTGTAGTGGTCGACGACCTCGTCGCCCAGGGTCTCCCGGGCCAGCGCCGAGCCCTGGAACGCGTCGCGGGCCGCCCGGCAGCGTGTGCGGCACCTTCGGCTTGTCGGAGGTGTAGGCGTTGCCGACCAGGGCGTCCTCGAGCTCCAGCTCCTGCTCGATGCCGTGCAGGCCGCCGGCCAGCATCGCCGCGAGCGCGAGGTAGGGGTTGACGTCGCCCCCGGGCACGCGGTTCTCCATCCGCGCGCCGCGGCCGTGGCCGACCAGCCGCACGGCGCAGGTGCGGTTGTCCTCGCCCCAGGCGATCGCGGTCGGGGCGAAGGAGCCGTCGGCGAACCGCTTGTAGGAGTTGATGTTCGGCGCGTACAGCAGCGTGAAGTCGGCCATCGCTCGCCAGCACCCCGGCGACGAACGATGTCGTAGAGCGGAGTACGACGCCCGTGCCCCTCGCCCGCGTCGTCCCAGAACACCACCTCGCCGTCGGTGCCGCGCAGGGACAGGTGGATGTGGCACGAGTTGCCCTCGCGCTCGTCGTACTTGGCCATGAACGTGAGCGACTTGCCGTGCAGCGACGCGATCTCCTTGGCCATCGTCTTGTAGACCGCGTGGTTGTCCGCGGTCACCACCACGTCGTCGTACAGGAAGCCGATCTCGTGCTGGCCGAAGTTGCACTCGCCCTTCGCGCCCTCGACGTTCATGCCGGCGGCGTACGTGCTGTTGCGGATGTCGCGCAGCAGCGGCTCGACCCGGGAGGTGCCGAGGATCGAGTAGTCGACGTTGTACTGGTTCGCCGGCGTGAGGCCCCGGTAGCTCGCGGTCATGGGCCGACTCGTAGGTGTCCTCGAAGACGATGAACTCGAGCTCGGTGCCGGCCAGCGCCACGTAAGCCCATGCTCCGCGGCCTTGTCGACCTGCGCCTGGAGGATCGCGCGCGGCGACTGCACCACCGGCCGTGCCGTCCGGCCACGCCAGGTCGCACTGCACCATCACCGTCGCCGGCAGGTGCGGCAGCACCCGGATCGTGTCCGGGTCGAGCACGAACTCCATGTCGCCGTAGCCCTGCTCCCACGAGGTGATCGCGTAGCCGTCGACGGTGTTCATGTCGATGTCGACGCCGAGCAGGTAGTTGCAGCCCTCGGTGCCGTGGCCGAGCACCTCGTCGAGGAAGTAGGCGCCGTGCAGGCGCTTGCCCTGCAGCCGCCCCTGCATGTCGGTGAACGCGACGACCACGGTGTCGATCTCCCCGGTGTCGATCCGTGCCGTCAGCTGCTCCACGCTCAGGTGGCGGTCGTTGCGCATGCTCGCTCCCTCATCCCAGCAGGCCGCGCAGCAGCGCGGCCGTGTCGTCGCAGTGGTGCTCCATCTCGCGCCGCGCCCGCGACGGCGTCCCGGGCGAGGATCGCCTCCACGATCCGGGCGTGCTGCGCGTCGGAGTGCTCGATGTTCGTCGGCAGCACCGGGATCGCGGTGAGCATCTCGTGCAGGGACGCCTGCACCGACGTGACGGCCTCGATCAGCCGTCGGGAGCCGGTGACGGTGGCGATCGGTGAGGTGGAAGCGCGAGTCGGCCTGCCGGTGCGCGGCCGGCGCGCTGGCGCCGGCGACCGCCTCGTGGGCCCGCTCCAGGGCCCGGCGCGAGGCGTCGGACAGGTCGGTGCCGGCCGCCAGCTGCGGCCGCACCCGGCTCGACCAGGCGCCGGAACTCGAGCGCGTCCAGCCAGTCCAGCCGCCGCGACGCCGTACGGCGCGCCGAACCGCGGGTCGGGAAGGTCGGCTTGAGCGTGACCACGGTGCCGCCTCCGCGTCCCCGACGTGTCTGTACCAGTCCGGCCTCCCGGAGGGCCGCCATCGCCTCCCGCAGGGTGGCCCGGGAGACGTTCATCCGCTCGGCCAGCTCGCGCTCCGGAGGCAGCGTGCTGTCCCGCGGGTAGACCGCCCAGCCGGATCGCCGTGCCGAGCTGTTCCACGCAGGCTTCGAACGCGTGGTGGCCGCGGACCGGACGGAGCACCGCCTCGCCGAGGCTGGCGGGCTCGCGCTCCCGGGGGGCTCGGGCGCCGGGTGGGGGGCGGCGGTCACGTCGCGCCAGTCTCACGACGCATCGCGCGTCACGTCAATGGTCTGAGTTCAAACCTTTTTTTCGCCAGCCGTAGACGTCCCGATCCCGCCGGGTCTAGCCTCCCGGGGAACGCCCCTCTCAGCCCAGGAGTGCCCATGTCAGACGCCACCAGGGATGCAAGCGGACTCTCGGCGGACGACCAGCTGCTCGCCAAGCTCGGGTACAAGCAGGAGCTCAGCCGTTCGTGGTCCGGCTTCTCCAACTTCGCGATCTCGTTCTCGATCATCTCGATCCTCGCCGGCTGCTTCACCACGTTCGGCCAGGCCTGGAACAACGGCGGCCCGGTCGCGATCTCGTGGGGCTGGCCGATCATCTCGACGCTTCATCCTGATCATCGGCTTCACGATGTCCGAGCTGGTCTCGGCCTACCCGACGTCGGGCGGCATCTACTGGTGGGCCTCGAAGATGGGCGGGCCGGCGGCTGGCTTCTTCACCGGCTGGCTGAACCTGATCGGCCTGCTCGCGGTCACCGCCTCCGTGGCGTACGGCGCCGCGACGTTCTTCGACCTGACGCTCAGCACGCTCAGCAGCGGCTACGCCGACAGCTACTCGCTGACCCGCGTCTTCATCATGTTCGTGGTGATCCTGGCGCTCGCGGCGACCGCCAACATCTTCAGCGGTCACCTGCTGGCGATCGTCAACAACATCTCCGTCTGGTGGCACGTCGCCGGCGCCGCGATCGTGATCCTGATCCTGATCGTCGTGCCCGACACCCACCAGAGCGTCGGCTTCGTGTTCACCGAGCGGATCAACAACTCCGGGCTACAGCAGCGGCGTTCTACTGGTTCCTGGTGCTGCCGCTCGGCTTCCTGCTCACGCAGTACACGATCACCGGCTTCGACGCCTCGGCCCACCTGTCGGAGGAGACCCAGGGCGCGGCCGACGGCGCCGCCAAGGGCATCTGGCGCTCGATCTTCTACTCGGCGGTCGGCGGCTACGTCCTGCTGCTCGCCTTCGTCTTCGCGGTTCAGGACCCGGACAAGGTGACCGCGGGCGGGGGCGCGGTCGACCTGATCTTCGGCCAGGCGCTGCCCCAGAGCTGGCACTTCATCGTGCTGCTGATCTCGACGGCGGGCCAGCTGTTCTGCACGACGGCCTGCCTGACCAGTGCCTCGCGGATGACGTTCGCGTTCAGCCGTGACGGAGCGATCCCGGGCTCGCGCATGCTCGTCCAAGGTCAACCCCACGACGCGCATCCCGGCCAACGCCGTCATCTTCGTGGCCGTCGTCGGCGCGCTCATCACGCTGCCGGCCCTGATCCGGGTCGACATCAACGGCGCACCGGTGCCGGTCGCCTTCTACGCCGTCGTCTCGGTCGCGGTGATCGGCCTCTACCTGGCCTTCCTGATTCCCGATCTACCTGCGCTGGCGGATGGGCGACGCGTTCGTGCCCGGGCAGCTGGACGCAACGGGCAGCAAGTACAAGTGGATGAACCCGATCGCCGTGGCCGAGATCGCGATCATCTGCATCTACTTCATCCTGCCGTTCACGCCGGCGGCCGTGCCGGGCAACGACGGACTTCGCGTGGAAGTTCGTCAACTACGCGCCGATCCTCACGCATCGGCACGCTCGTGATCCTGGCGATCTGGTGGAACGCGTCGGCCAAGCACTGGTTCACCGGCCCGAAGCACACGATCGACGAGGACGTGGTCAAGGCCTTCGACGACTGAGCGTCACCGGTGGGCCGGCACCGACAGCGACAGCGCGAAGTCGCCCGCCGGGTCGGTCCACCAGTGCGCCAGCCGGAGCCCGGCCGCCGCCAGCTCGCGCTCGACCCCGGCCCGCCGGAACTTCGCGGAGATCTCGGTGCGCATCTGCTCGCCGCGCGCGAAGTCGACGTCGAGGTCGAGGGCGGCCACGCGCACCCGCTGGTCGCGCGTCGACTCCAGCCGCATCTCGATCCACTCGTGGTCGGCGTCCCAGACCGCGACGTGCGCGAACGCGTCGGGGTCGAAGTCGGCGCCCAGGCTGCGGTCGAGCACGTGGAGCACGTTCTTGTTGAACTCCGCGGTCACGCCCTGCGCGTCGTCGTACGCCGCCACCAGCCGAGCCGGGTCCTTGACCAGGTCGGTGCCGAGCAGGAACGCGTCGCCCGGGCCGAGCGCTCCGCGCACGCCGTCGAGGAACGCGGCCCGCTGGGCCGGGTCGAGGTTGCCGATCGTCGAGCCGAGGAACGCCAGCAGCTGCCGCGGACGGCGCGGGATCTCGCCGAGGTGCTTCTCGAAGTCTCCGACCACCGGCTCGACCACCACGCCCGGGAACTCCGCACCGACCGCCTCGCTGGCCTCGGCCAGCACCGCCGGGTCGACGTCGAACGGCACGAACCGGCGCAGCGTGCCGGCGCCGGCCAGCGCCCGGAGGAGCAGCCGGGTCTTCTCCGACGTGCCGCTGCCGAGCTCGACCAGCGTCTCCGCACGGGTCGCCGACGCGATGTCGGCGACGTGGGCGTCGAGGATCGCGCGCTCGGTGCGGGTCGGGTAGTACTCCGGCAGCCGGGTGATCTGGTCGAAGAGCTCGCTGCCCCGGGCGTCGTAGAAGTACTTCGGCGGCAGCACCTTGGGCGTGCTGGTCAGACCCGCCCGGACGTCGACGGCCATCTGGTCGGCGAGGGCACCCGGGTCGAGGTGGACGGACATCTCGGTGGTCGGCATCAGCTCTCCAGTGCGGTCACGGTGACGACGGGGCGGGACGTGCCGTCTCGCAGGGTCACCTCGATCAGGTGTCGGTCGGGTACGTCGACCCAGCGCGGGTCGTCGTCGTAGGGCTCGCTGGCGACGACCACGCCGTCGTCCTCGACGAGGTGGCTCAGCCCGTCGCCCCAGGTCACGCCGAGGATCCGGGAGCCGTCGGTGAGCAGCAGGTTGAGGGACGCCGCCGGGTCGAGTGCGGCGACCTTGCGCACCGTCTCGCCGACCTGCTCCGGGCCCTCGGCGAAGACGTGGGCGGCGAGGACGGCCGAGTCGCAGACCGACTCGGCGTCGTGGCGAGCGGGCAGCACGGAGCGGTCGACCCGGCCGTTGTGGGAGAGCAGCCAGCGGCCGTCGGTGAACGGCGCGGCCGCGGTCTCGTCCATCGGCATCCCGACCGTGGCGGAGCGCACCGCCGCCAGCACGCAGCCGGCGCTCAGCAGCGGCGCCACCGAGGCGAACGAGGCGTCGCCCCACAGCGGCTTCGCCGAGCGCCAGCGCACCGGCTCGGGCCGGCCGGGCACGTGGAGCCCGACCCCCCAGCCGTCGGCGTTGAGCAGGCCGCGCTGCTGGCGCCGCGGCTGGTAGGACTGCCGGAGCAGCCCGTGCTCGGGCTCGAGCACCAGCGCGGCGACGCTGCGCGGCGCTCCCAGCCAGGCCTGGTGCCTACACATCCCAGGCCAGCCTCAGGCCCGCGAAGATCTGGCGCCGGATCGGCAGGTCCCAGTTGCGGAACGACGGCCGCACCGAGGCGCCGCCGACGGCCCACGAGCCGCCGCGCAGCACCCGGAAGTCGCCGCCGAAGAACGGTGCGCTGTAGTCGGCGTAGAGCATCGGCGTGAAGCCGGGCCACGGCAGGAAGCCGCGACGAGGTCCACTCCCAGACGTCGCCGATCATCTGCTCGACGCCGTACGCCGACGCGCCGGCAGGGTAGGCGCCGACCGGGGCGGGACGGAGGGCGTCGCCGCCGAGGTTGGCCAGGGCCGGCGTCCAGTCCGAGTCGCCCCACGGCCACCGGCGCCGGCGGCGGAGGTCGGGATCCCACGCGCACGCCTTCTCCCACTCCTGCTCGGTGGGGAGCCGCGCGCCGGCCCAGGCGGCGTAGGCCTCGGCCTCGTGGAAGCAGACGTGCTGCACCGGCTCGTCGGCCGGGATCTCCTCGACGTGGCCGAACCGGCGCCGCGAGCCGTCGGCGGACCAGAACAGCGGCCGCTCGAGGCCGGCGTCGAGCCGGTGCTGCCAGCCCGGCGCCGACCACCACCGCGGCTCGTCGTAGCCGCCGGCGTCGACGAACCGCTGCCACTCGCCGTTGGTGACCGGCACCCGCGCGATGCGGAAGGCGGGCAGGTCGACGATGTGTGCCGGACGCTCGTTGTCGAGCGACCAGGGCTCGGTGTCGCCGTCGACGCCCAGCACGAACTCCCCGGCCGGCACCAGCACGGAGTCGGCCGGCAGCAGCCGGCCCGGCGGCAGCGCCGTCCCCGTGCCGAGCAGCGGCTCGCCGTCGCGGAGCTGGTGGGTGGCGAGCATGGTCTCGACGTGCTGCTGCTCGTGCTGCTCGACCATGACGTAGGGGAACAGGCCCTCCCCGTCGGCGCGCGCGAGCCCGTCGAACACCCGGCCGCGGACGTCGGCGATGAAGGTGCGGGCCTCGCGGGGCGTCAGCAGCGGCAGGCTCACGCGTGACGCCCGCGGATGCTCGAACGCGTCGTACAGCTTCTCGACCTTGGCCGACAGCAGGCCCTGGCAGGCGGCGTTGCCGCCGCGGAGCAGCCAGAGGTCCTCCTGCTGCCCGATGTGGGCGAGGTCCCAGACCAGCGGGCTCATCAGCGCGCTGTGCTGGGTGGTCAGCTCGGCGTCGTCGAACTCCGGTCAGGTGCTGGGTGCGACCACGCGCGGCCTCGAGGCCGCGGGCGACGGTGTCGGGTGCCGGCTCAGGCACGGGCTTCCTCCTCGAACGCACGGAGCGGTCCGACGGCCTCGACCCGTCGGCGCACCTCTCCGCTGGGGGTGCGGCCGGAGTCGAACAGCTCGGCGAGCTCCTCGACCTCGACCTTCAGGGGTGGCGGGCAGCGCCGGGCGGCGACGTCGAGACAGCCGAGGACGGCGCGTCGTACGGCGGGCGCGGCGGTGCCGGACCGCGCCGCGGCCTCCCAGTCGTCGGCCGCCGGCGCGCACAGCTCGGCGGCGAGGTCGGCCGCCACCGGGTCGTCGACCAGGGTCGCGGTGACCGCCGCGACCGCCGGCCACCAGCGGTCGGGCAGGGCGTCGATGCACCGGATCTCGACGTAGCCGCGCGGCCGCACCGGCGGGAACAGCGTGGTCAGGTGGTAGTCGAGGTCGGCGACCGCCGGGCGGCCGCGCGACCGGCCCGTCGCCCTGCAGCCACTGCGCGAACGACACCCGGTCACGGACCGGGACCATGGTCGTGCCGTCGCGGACCAGCATCACCGGGGCGCTGAGGGCGTAGAACGCCCAGGCCGACGCCGGCTCGCCCGCGGAGAACGGGTCGCTGCGGGCGTGGTCGATGCCCTGCCACGTGCCCTGGCGCATCGAGTGCCAGCCGGAGCTCTGTCCGCCGAGGTACGGCGAGGTGGCCGAGAGCGCCACCAGCATCGGGACCATCGCGCGCACCAGTGCCAGCCGCTGCTCCCAGCCCGCGGCGGGGCCGGCGTCGAGGTTGACCTGCAGGGCGGCGGTGGCCGACATCATCGCCTGACCGGAGCCCGCGCAGCCCAGGGCGTCGAAGTGCTCCTCCATCGCGGCATAGCGGGCGCCGGGGTTGACCCGCTGCACCGGCCGGGCCAGGTCGGCGCCCACCGGTGCGGCGCCGTAGCCCGGCCTCCGCGAGGGCCGTGCCGAGCACCTCCCGGTCGGTCCGCAGGTCGGCCACGGCCTCGACGACGTCGGCGCCCGGCGGCGTGGACAGCTCCACCTGTCCCCCGGGCTCGACCGTGACCGAGCTGCCCGACGGCATCGCGGGCAGACCGGCGACGAGCCGCTCGATCTCGGGCCACGCGGGCCGCCGGGCCGGCGCAGCCAGGTCGACCAGGTGCAGCTCGAGCTCGAGGCCGACGCGGCCGCCCGGGCTCTCGGCGAGCGCCTGGCCGGCGACGTACGCGCGGGCCGCCTCCACGGGATCGGCGCCCAGCAACGGGTCGTCGGGCGCACGCTCGACGGGTGAGGTTGACTCTCTGAGCGGTCATTCCGCCCCCTCCAGGTCCGGACCGGTCATGTCGACCGCGGGTCGGTGCGGGGGCGGCCGTGGGGACCGTCCTCGTGTACCCCTCCACCGAAGCACGGACCACCGACAGACCCAACAGTCCCGGGGGAGGTTTCTCGATCTGTCAGGAATTCGTCACCTGCGGTTCATCCCGCGAAGGGCGCTGGCGGTGCGGTCCAGGTCCGTCTAGGTGACGTCGAGGTGGGGGCGCGAACCGGAGCCACGGGGCGAGGCTCACCGGCTGGCGACCGGCAGGTTCAGCGGCCCGCGGATCAGGGTCGCGTTGCGGCGTCGTACGGCGCCCGCACGGCGGAGCCGCGGCATCGCGACGGCGAGGCGTTCGAGTGCGATCGTGGCTTCGAGCTCCGCGAGCGGCCGACCGAGGCAGTGGTGGATGCCGCTCGAGAACGCGAGGTGCTCACCCGCGTCCGGGCGCCGGATGTCGAACCTCCCCGGATCGCGGAAGACGGCGGGGTCGCGGTTGGCGCCCCCGAGGAGCACGTGCACGAACTGGCCCGCGCGCACCTGGTGACCGGCGATCTCGGTGTCGTCGAAGGAGATCCGCACCGTGCGCTGCACGGGTGGGTCCCAGCGCAGGGTCTCGGTCACGGCACCGGCGGCGAGTCCGGGGTCGTCGCGGAGGAGCGCCCACTGGTCGGGGTGGTCGAGCAGCGCGTTGACCGCGTTGCCGATCAGGTTGACCGTCGTCTCGAAGCCGGCGATGAGCAGCAGCGTGCACAGGGGCACCATCTCGGCCGCGGTCAGGCTGTCGCCCTCGGCAGCGACGAGCCGGCTGATCAGGTCGTCGCGCGGGTCGCGCCGGCGAAGCTCGAAGAGACTCTCGAAGATCCGGGTGAGGTCCGCGTCCGCGGCGACCAGGGACCGGACGTGCCGCAGCGAGCGGACCCCGCCCAGCGCGCTGCCCATCACGCGGCCGTAGCGCGAGAACGCCTCCTCGTCCGCGTCGGGGATGCCGAGCAGCTCGCTGATCACCGCGATCGGGAGCGGTGCCGCGAGCCGGGTCACGAGGTCGAACTCGGTCGGCGCGGCCTCGAGCAGGTGGTCGACGGTCTTCTCGATCGTGGTCCGGTAGCCGGCCACCTGCCGGGGACTGAACGCCGGCGCCGCCAACCGACGCAGCCGGGTGTGGTCGGGCGGGTTGCGGTCGAGGAACGACAGGTCGAAGCCGTCGTCCGGGGCCGCCTCCCCCTCGGGCTGGACCCCGAACCGCCGGCTGCGGAGCACCTCTCGGCACACCGCATGGTCGACCGAGGCGAGGTTGCCCATCCTGGTGACGACGAAGGGACCTCGCGGCGCGGATCCGCTCGTACACCGGGTAGGGGTCGTCCCGGCCGGGCCGGTGGCGCAGCCGGGTGAACGGGTCACGCCGGACGTAGGCGTCGTACGCGCCGCGGGCCTGCTCGCCGTACAGCTCGACGGCGAGGCCGGTCACGCGCCGGAGCCGCTCGAGAGGGTTCGCCACGGCGGTCAGTCAACCACCGGGCCGCGGCGAGCAGGCGTGACGAATGTCAGGCGGCGCGCGGGGTCAGCAGCCGCACGATCCGGCGCAGCCGCGAGTCCGCCGGGCGGCGACGCTGCAGCGGCAGCAGGTGGGTCAGGCCCTCGCGCTCGGCCATCAGCTGGATCGCGTCGTCCTCGTAGGCGAGGGCGAGCGCCTCGGCGCGGGTCAGGTCGTCGGCCTCGATCGCCTCGTTGACGGCGACGACGTAGGTGGCGTGCAGGGCGTCGAGCTCTTCGATCAGGGTGCGGGTCATGCGTCGATTTTATCGATCCAATGAGGTTGTGCCACTCGACCGGCCGATCCGGTACTTGAGGTGCGTCACGTGCGCGGCGACCGCCTGCCGGTTCGACAGCGGTCCGGACGGATACTGGGACGGTGACGAGCGTGTCGCCTCCGATGCACATCTCCGTGGGAGCCATGGATGGACACACCCAGCTCCTGTTCTACGGCATGTGCTTCGGGCCCTTCCTGGTGCTGATGGCGGTGGCCTACCGCGAGCACCGCCGGTCCTCGCGCGCCGACATGCCGGAGCCTTCCGTGCCGCATGACACCGACCGCTACCTGGCCCCCGAGCTGCGCCGGGCGCGCGCCGCCCGCACGGGCGCGCGCGCCCAGCCCCAGCGCGACGAGGAGGGCGAGGAGCCCGGCCACGCCGACGGCGCACAGCCACCCGCGTAGTCCAGCGATCCGGTGCGTGCCGTGCCCGACGTCGAACGGACCGCGCAACGCCACCAGGTACGCGCCCGGGAGGCATGCCCACCGATCGCGGTCCGGCACCCGCGCCGTGTCAGGGGCCCCCACGCGCCTTGTCGATCGCCTTCCGCCACCGGTGGCCGTCGTCGACCAGGAACGCCCGCTCTCCCGCCACCGTGCTCACGACGACGTGCACCCGCCCGGGCTGCGCCTGGCCGGCGAACGACTCCTGGAGCCGCACCCCGGTCACGTCCTGCATCGGCACGTCCACGGCCGCACCGGTCGAGGTGCGGAACAGCAGACGGGTCGGGCTCAGCGCCAGCACCCCGTTGCCGGAGACCGGCGGCACCTCGCCCGCGACCGGCCGGGCCACCACCTGCTCCGGTCCCAGCACCGGCGGGTCGGCCTCCAGCTCCGCGCGGAGCGCATCGCCTGCCGCCCGCGCCCGACGGCGTACGACGCGCAGCAGCAGCGCGGACAGCACGAGCAGCGGCACCACGATCAGCGCGACCACCAGGTAGAGCTCGGATCTGTCCAGCACGCCCACCGCCACGTCCCCCGTCGCCAGCAGCTCGAGCCTGGACATGGCTGAGGCTCAGCCCAGGCAGTCGCGAGCTCGGAACGTCTGAACGCAGTCCGTCATGGGTTCCTCCGGGCAGGTCAGGAGCGCTGGGGGGCGAATATAACCGACTCAGAGGCAGCCCCCTCCGACCACGATCGCCCGGAGGCCAAATTTCCAGCCTAGGCCCGCTGAGGTACCCGCCGGCATTGGCCGATGGTCTTACGACCCAAGGTTTCCCCGACCTGAGCAGCCCTACCGTTGCTGCAACGGACCCCCTGGCCCCGACAGACCGCTTGTTGGTGGGGAGCCGCGCGAGCCGCCCCCGCCCAAATGTGTCCCCAGGCGGGCGGGGCGGCTCGGCTTAGCGCCGATTGTGCTCCGAGCCGCACCGGCAGACGTGGGGCCGTTCGGCCTGGGTCGTGCGCCCTTCGCCGCGATGTTCGCGCCCGCGAATGGGACGGACAAGGGGCAGTGCGCTGAGTCCACCTTCCGACAGCTTGGACAGGACCGCCCCGGGCATCACGCCCGGGGCGGTCCTGGCGCGCTGAGCCCGACGCCCCCGATGCCTATGGGGGGCTCGGCACCGGGGGGTCAGGCTTGGGCAGACCCGCTCGGCAGAGCTGCAAGGTCTGACCAGCGCTTGGCCCGAGCCATTGGTCTATACGGTAGGTCAGCGGAGGTACCCGCCGGTATTGCCTGTTGGTCCTACGACCAAAGGGCGGCCCTCAATGTTTTCCCAACCGGCGCAGGCAAGGGTTCTGGGTATGGAGGTTCTTCTCGGGGTAGAGCTATGTGTGTTGACGGGCTTTGTCCTCTACGGATGGGGTCCGGAGTGCTACCGAACGTGGCGACGCCGGAAGCAACGCAGGCGTAGCCGCGTCAGCGGTGCTGTAGCTCGTCCGGCGGTCGGCACGCGTCCGGCGGTCGGCGCACGTCCGGCCGGCGGTCGGCGCTCGTCCGGCGGTCGGCGCTCGTCCGGCAGTCGGCGCACGTCCGGCCCCTCGCGCTCGGCGGGCGGTCGGCGCTCGGCCGGCGTTGGTCATGGCCAAGCGACGGGCCACGTCACGTGGTCCGCGTGCCGACCAGCGCGAGCTGGTCTAGCCGGAACCATCGCCTGCGCCCGTGCTCGACCAGCGGGAGCCGCGCGGCGGTCCTGCTGCGAGATCGCCGGCGCTGAGACAGGTGCGGGCGTTCAGTCCAGGTAGTCGCGCAGGACCTGCGAGCGGCTCGGGTGACGCAGCTTCGACATCGTCTTCGACTCGATCTGGCGGATCCGCTCGCGGGTCACGCCGTAGACCTTGCCGATCTCGTCGAGGGTCTTCGGCTGGCCGTCGGTGAGGCCGAAACGCATGCTGACCACGCCGGCCTCGCGCTCGGAGAGGGTGTCGAGCACCGCGTGGAGCTGCTCCTGCAGCAGCGTGAACGAGACCGCGTCGGCCGGGACGATCGCCTCGGAGTCCTCGATCAGGTCACCGAACTCGGAGTCGCCGTCCTCGCCGAGCGGGGTGTGCAGGGAGATCGGCTCGCGGCCGTACTTCTGCACCTCGATGACCTTCTCCGGGGTCATGTCGAGCTCCTTGGCGAGCTCCTCCGGAGTGGGCTCGCGACCCAGGTCCTGCAGCATCTGGCGCTGGACGCGGGCGAGCTTGTTGATCACCTCGACCATGTGGACCGGGATCCGGATGGTGCGGGCCTGGTCGGCCATCGCGCGGGTGATCGCCTGCCGGATCCACCAGGTGGCGTAGGTCGAGAACTTGTAGCCCTTGGTGTAGTCGAACTTCTCGACCGCACGGATCAGGCCGAGGTTGCCCTCCTGGATCAGGTCGAGGAAGAGCATGCCGCGACCGGTGTAGCGCTTGGCCAGCGACACCACGAGCCGGAGGTTCGCCTCGAGCAGGTGGTTCTTGGCGCGGCGGCCGTCCTCGGCGATCCACTCGAGCTCGTCGAGGGCCTTCGGCGTGATCTTGCCGCCCTTGGCGAGCTTCTCGTCGGAGAACAGACCGGCCTCGATCCGCTTCGCGAGCTCGACCTCCATCTCCGCGTTGAGCAGCGGGACCTTGCCGATCTGCTTGAGGTAGTCCTTGACCGGGTCGGCGGTCGCGCCGGCGACCATGACCTGCTGGATCGGCTCGTCGGACTCGTCCGCCTGGGAGACGACGAAGCCCTTGCTCTCGTCCTCCTCCTCCTTCAGCGTCGGGTCGGTCGCGACGTCCTTCTCGAACTCGGCGTCCGGGATGTCGGGGAGGATCTTCTTGCCGTCGGGCCCGACTGCGACCTCGGCCACGGCGGCAGCCCCGTTGCCGGCGGCCTTCGCGGTCTTCTTGGCCGGCGCCTTCTTCGCGGCACGCTGGGCCGGGGCCTTCTTCGCGGCAGGCGCCCTGTCGGCGGTCTTGGCGGCGGCGGTCTTGGCAGCGGTCGTCTTGGCCGCGGGTGCCTTCTTGGCGGGTGCCTTCTTGCTTGCGCTGGCGGTCCGGGAGGAGCTCGGGGACACGTACAACCTCTCCTGCTGCGAACAGTGGAATCAGGGTCAGGGCGCGGCAAAGACCGTACCTGTCAACAGCCGCAGGCCCCATTCTGGCACGGACACCCTCGAAACCAAGGATCGGGCCGGGCAGGTGCGCGAATCCCAGCTGTCCGTCCACGACCGGGGGACCGGGCCTCGTCCGGTCGTGGATGTCCCGTCGCTGAGCAACGACAGACCGCCCTGGCGTCCCGCCGGGGCGGTCCTCCCCCGCGATCCTCTCGTTCCCCGGGTGCTGCCTGGCTATGCCAGGAGTCCCGAAGAATCTGGACGCGTTGGTGCGCATGAGGCAACTGCTGCCTCAGCATTCTCACGACCCGCAGCTACGTGAGTGGCGAGCTCGCCAAGAGGTGGGCGACGCGCCTGGGTCAGGGGTCAACCCGTGCGTCGGTCATGCTCTCGTGCGCATCGCTGGAGAGCCCGCACCGGAGTGCTCCTCGAGACGGCGGACGTCCCGGTCCGGGAAGGAGCCGAGCAGGCTGTTGCCCGAGGGCGGCACCCAGCGGACCCGCGCCCACCACGAGTCGTCCTCGAGGCACCAGCTGATGACACGGGCGTCGTACCAGGTGCCGGCGAAACGCACCTGGACTGTCGAACCCTCCGGAATATCCGGCGCCATCTGCACAGGGTTCCAGCCGCGGAAGGCGGTGACTGCACCCCTTCGGGTGCTGGAGTCGACGGTTGCCGGAGAACCGCCGGGGTCGGCCGGTGGCGGGACCGCGTCAGTCGGATTGCGCGCGCGCGGCCGCCTTCTTCTCCTTCTTGTATGCCCGGACCTTCTCCAACGACGCGACGTCGGTCACGTCCGCCACGGAGCGGTAGCCCTCCAGCGCGTAGTCGCCCACGGCCTGCTCCCAGCCCTCGGGGCGTACGTCGAGCTGTTTGGCCAGCAGCGCGGCGAAGATCCGGGCCTTCTGCTTGCCGAAGCCGGGCAGCGCCTCGATCCGCCGCACCAGCTCGGTCCCCGAGCCGGCCTCCAGCCACAGCCGCTCGGCGTGCCCGCCGTACTCGTCGACCACGATCCGGGCCAGCGCCTGCAGCCGGGTCGCCATCGACCCGGGGTAGCGGTGGACCGCCGGCGGCGTCGCGCACATCGCGGCGAACGCCTCGGGGTCGGCGTCGGCGACCCGCGCCGGCTCCAGCGTGCCGAAGCGCTCGACGATCTTGGCGGGGCCACGAAACGCGTGCTCCATCGGGTACTGCTGGTCGAGCAACATGCCGACAAGAAGAGCGAACGGTGACTCGTCCAGGACCCGGTCCGCCTCGCGGTCACCGGTGATGTGGAAGCTCATGAGGACAAGACTCGCACCTTGACGTGGTGGATCAACACCGGCGGATGTCCAGATCCCGGCTGCGACGGGCATCGCCCGACGATGTCGGGCCAGTAGCGTGCGGGTGTGACCACGTCGGAGCCGGAGCCGCCATCGGGCGCCATCCCCGAGCAGACGATCAACCGCAACTGGACCGAGCTGATTCAGGAGCTGCGGTCGACGCAGACCGGCGTGCAGGTGCTGACCGGATTCCTGCTCGCGGTGCCCGTTCACCGACCAGTTCCACAGGCTCGACCACGTCGAGCGGACGGCGTACCTCGTGGTCCTCACCTGCGCAGTCGGCGCCAGCATGGCCGTGCTGGCACCGATCGCCTACCACCGGATCCTGTTCCGCCGGGACCGTCGGCCGTGGCTGGTCGAGACTGCCAACCGGATCGCCCGAGCGGGCCTCGTGCTCGCCGCGCTCACCATGTGCGGCGTGGTGTTCCTCGCGTTCGACCTCGCTGCCGGCCGTACTGCCGGCATCATCGCCTCGCTCGTGGCGGTCCTGGCCTACGTCGCGTTCTGGATCGTCATCCCGCTGCGTGTGCACCCGCAAGTGGGCCGACGCTGAGGGATGCGGCATCTGTCACCCGTGAACCCGCACCAGGCGCCGCACAGGTGTGACGAGCCGCGCGTCAGAAACCACCCGACCGCTTGAGGGAGCGCGGACGCCCGTCGGGGTCGTGCATGGCGAGGTAGGGCACCAGCGAGAGCGCGCGGGCGACGGGCCCGAGCGCGGGAGGCCGCATCCGGCGGAGTCGGCCCGGCGGGCGCTCCCCCACCTGACCTCCCTCGTGCCAGGCGTCGAGGCGGGCGGCGGACTCGGCGAACGCGGCGACCAGGCCGGCGGGGTCGACGCAGTCGGACATCACGTCGAGCAGGGAGTCGTCGTCGACGGTGCGGTCGAGGTGCTCGGCGGCGAGGGTGAGCCGCAGCCGTTGGCCGAAGCCGCCCTCGACACCCTGCTCGTCGAGCACCACCGCGGAGAGCTCGGAGTCGTGGGTCCAGGAGCGACGGTTGAAGTTGTCGGAGCCGATCGTGGCCCAGGTGTCGTCGACGATGCAGGTCTTGGCGTGGACGTAGACGGGCGTGCCCTCGTGGTTCTCGATGCCGAAGAACAGCACCCGCTCGGGGGCGACGTCGAGCATCTCCAGCATCGCCCGGCGCCGGCCGAGCAGCTCCGGCCGGCGCGACCAGCCGTCGAGGTCGGGGTACAGCGGGACGACGGCGACCACCTGGAGGTCGGGCTGGTTGCGCAGCGCCTCGGTGAAGACGCTGCCGACGTGGTGGCCCCACAGGTACTGGTCCTCGACGTACACCAGGTGACGCGCCCGCTCGAGCGCCTTCGTGTAGCCGCGGGCGACGCTGCGCTCGCCGCCGTTGGCGAAGCCGTAGTCACGGTTGAGGCGGAGGTCGGGGTAGGTGCGGAGGAGCTGGACGACGTGCGTGCCGCCCGCCACGGGCGGGGGCGCCGGCGCCTGCTCGGGCAACGGGTCGGGGGTCAGGTCGTGGCGCAGGACCTTGTCCTGCAGCCAGTACCACGGGTTGCGGCTCAGCGGCGCGGGGTCCTCCCACCGCTCGCGGAACACCGTCTCCACGTCACGGACCGCCGGCCCGCTGATCGCCGCCTGGATGTCGTGCCAGGGCGGGGTGGGGCCGTACTCCTTGGCCATCTCCAGCGCCTGCGGGTCTCCCCCGTGGTCGGCGTCGTCGCGGCGCGAGTGGCACAGGTCGATGCCTCCGACGTAGGCGATGTCGCGCACCGGGTCGTCGCGGTGCCGGATCACGACCAGCTTCTGGTGGTGCGAGCCGCCTGCCCGCACCCGCATGTCGAGGAGTGCCTCCGCACCGCGCTTCTGGAGCCGCTCCCCCAGGTGCCGGTTCTCCTCGGCGGTGAAGCCGAGGCCCTCCCAGTGCGAGCGCCAGATCAGGCCGCGGACGTCGACGCCGCGCTCGTCGGCCCGGCCGAGGACGTCGCCGACCTCGGTGCCCGGCTCGCCGGTCAGGCGCTCGTCGTAGTCGCCCTGCCAGTCCGTGAAGTAGATGAGGTCGCCCTCGCGCGTGGCCTCGATCCGCTCGTGGAGCTCGGCGAAGTACGTCGCACCGTGGACGAGCGGACGGACCAGGTTGCCCGACGACCAGGCCTCGTCGCCCGCGTGGTCGTCGTCAAGCCGAGTCTGGGCGTTGCCGCGTTCCTGGTGCGTGAGCAGCCATTCGGTCGGTGCGCTCGTCAACGGCTCGCCCTCAGCCCCGGAGCCGGGTCACCCGGCGCCCCGACGTGAGCAGACCCACCGCGGTCGTCAGGCCTTGACCGCGAGCACGGGGCAGGTGGCGTCGAGCAGGATCTTCTGGGCGTTGCTTCCGAGGATCAGCTTGCCGACCGGCGTCCGCCGCCGGAGCCCGATCACGATCAGCTCGGCCTCGACCTCGCCGGCGATGCTGATCAGGTCCTCGGCAGGCTCGAGCCCGCGCACGAAGTGGCGCACCTCGTGCTCCACACCGGAGCCCTTGAGCTCGTCGCGCACCTGGTCGAGCTGCTCCTCGATCTCGGAGCTCTCGCTGTCGCTGAGCTCCCGGCCGCCCCGGTTGGAGTTGACGACGACCAGCTTGAGGCTGCGCAGCTTGGCCTCCTCGACCGCCCGGGACAGAGCCGCCTTGCCTTCAGCCTTGGGCACGTAGCCCACCACGATCGATCCCACGTCCGTCGCCTTTCGTCGGGTGCCTGCCGAGAGGCTACTCGGTCCGCGCTGTGGATGACGGTTGGTCCTCCGCGGGCATCGCGGGCACGCTGGCTGCATGGACCCGGGCATGGAGCGCACGGCCGCACTCCGGATGGAGGTACGCCGGTTCGTCACGCTCTGCGGCACCACCCGTGCCCTGCCGACGCTGGTGCACGTCGGCGAGCTGGCCGGTGACCGGATCACGCTGCCGGCGGACCCGTCGTACGACGCGGGGCTGCGTGCGGACGTCCTGACGCGGGCGCTCGACCGCGGCATCGACGCGCGGACCAGCATCTGGCTGACCCGCGGTGGTGAGCTGTGCGTCGGTGACGCGGACCTGGCGTGGTTCGCGGCGGCGCGGACGGCGTTCGGTCGGCACGGCATCGGCGACCCCGGGGTGCATGTGGTCACGCGCTACGGATGGCTCGACCTGCGCACCGGCGCGAGCCGCACCTGGCGGCGGGTGCGACCGCTGGTCGGCGCGGCGATGACTCCGGACGGGGCCGGGAGGTCCACCCCGCTCGTGAGCGAACGCCGGGTGATGGACCAGTGCAACGTCGTCCTGGACGGCTACCCCGGCAGCCCGCGACGTCGCTCGCTGCTGCACTGCGGCTCGGCGGCTAGGGCGCGTCCCAGGTGTGCACGGGATCGTTGGTGTGCATCCGCTCGCGGTACTCGAGCAGCGTCGCGCGCAGTGCCTCGTGCCGGTCGTCGCCGGCGGCCTGCCGGGCCCGGACCCGGTCGACGTACCAGGACGCGCCGTTCTGACCGGTCAGGCAGCGCTGCTCGATGATGCCGAGGAACCGGTCGACCTCCTCGTCCGGAGTGCCCCAGTCGGCGAGCCCCGCCCGCGCCATCGGCAGCAGCCGCCGCAGCACCAGCTCGGCGGCCGGCACCTGTCCGACGCCCGGCCAGTACACCTGCGCCTCGATGCCCAGCTGCGAGGCGACGTGGAAGTTGTCCTCCGCCGCGGAGAACGACATCTGCGACCACAGCGGGCGCTCGCTGCTCGCAAGCGTGCGCACCAGGCCGAAGAAGAACGCCGCGTTGGCCATCGTGTCCGCCACCGTCGGCCCCGCCGAGAGCACGCGGTTCTCCACCCTGAGGTGGGGCAGGCCGTCGACCACGTCGTACACGGGGCGGTTCCAGCGGTAGATCGTGCCGTTGTGCAGCCGAAGCTCGGACAGCCGCGGCGTGCCGCCGGACTCGAGCACCGCGAGCGGGTCCTCGTCCTCGGTGATCGGAAGCAGCGCCGAGAAGTAGCGGACGTTCTCCTCGAACAGGTCGAAGATCGAGTTGATCCAGCGCTCGCCGAACCACACCCGCGGCCGCACACCCTGGGTCTTCAGCTCCTCGGACCTGGTATCGGTCGCCTGCTCGAACAGCGGGATCCGGGTCTCGCGCCACAGCTCCTTGCCCAGCAGGTACGGCGAGTTCGCGCCCAGCGCGAGCTGGACACCGGCGATGGCCTGGGAGGCGTTCCAGTAGGCCGGGAACTGCTCGGGGCTCACCTGCACGTGGAGCTGGGTGCTCGTGCACGCGGCCTCCGGCATGATCGACTCGCTGGTCGTGATCAGTCGCTCCGGGCCACCGATGTCGATCACCAGGTCCTCGCCCCGGGTCGCGAGGATCTGGTCGCTCAGCAGCTTGTAGCGCGGGTTGGCACTGATCGACGAGGCGTTCATGTGGCCCTGCTCGAGCGTCGGCAGGATGCCGATCATCACCATGTGGGCGCCCGACTCCGCCGCCTTCGACTCGGCGTCGTTGAGGCTGGCCCGCAACGCGTCCTCGAATCCGGAAAGCCCGCCCTCGCGGAGCTTGCGCGGGGAGGCGTTGATCTCGATGTTGAACTGCCCGAGCTCGGTCTGGAACTCCGGGTTGGCGATCGCCTCGAGCACCTCCGCGTTCTTCAGCGCCGGCTCGGCCCGGTCGTCGATCAGGTTGAGCTCGATCTCCAGGCCGGTCATCGGGTCGTCCGCGTCGAAGCGCGCCTCGGCCAGCATCCGTGCGAACACGTCGAGGTTGCGGCGCACCTTCTCGCGGTACCGCGTGCGGTCGGCTCCGGAGAACTCCTGCTGCTCCACCTCTTCGCCCATGTAAGGAGACTAGGGCGCTGGGTGGTCTCCACGGCAGCCCCCGAAGGGACCGACGATCAGCCCGGCTGCCGATGGTCCTTCGCCAGGCTCCAGGATCTCGCCGGGATCCTCGCGCGCGTGCTCCATGGACCGCTCGAGCGGTCCGCGCACCTTCGGCCTTCGTCACGGGCTGCAGCGTGGGTGGATGCCGACCACGGGTCATGAGGCGCGCTCCGACCAGCCGGAGAGTGCCGGAATCTGCGACGGCGACATCGGCGTCCAGGTGCTCGGGGGGACGGCGTTCTGCAGGAGAGCCGCGACGTTGTGCGCGAGCGCGTCGCCGGGGTCACCCTCGAGGCATCGCTCGACCGCGCACCAGGCCAGCGCACCCTCACCCGCGAGCCAGGCAGCGAAGCCCAGCACGGCGGCCGCCCCGGGCAACAGGTCGGGAGGCGCCCGGCGGACCAGGTCGCGCCAGATGCCGACGTGCGCTCCCGCGACCGCGCGCGTCATGCCGCCCCAGGCCACGTCGCGGAGGTCGTGGATGCCGATCAGGGCAAGGACCCGGCCGGCGTCGGTGGCCGACAGCAGCTCGCCGTCTGCCACCGCCGCGGACAGCCGCTTGTGCAGCCACCTGGCCTGCCGCCGACCGGCGCTGCGCGGACGCGCCCGGACGGCGGGCAGCAGCCGGTCGACGGCCAGGTCGGCTGCCCGGGACACGCGGAGGGTCTCCGCCGGGTCGGTGCCGACGAGCGAGCCGACAAGCTCGTCGCGGCTGCCGAGCGCGGCACGGCCCTCGAACACCTGCTCCGCGGTGAACGGATGCACCTGGATGTCGTAGTCGTGAGCGACCGGGTCGGGCTCGAGCAGCCGCCACCATTGCGAGCCGTCGGCCCGGATCGCGTCGACCACGCAGGCGCCGGTGGCCAGCAGGGCCGGCACCAGGTCGGCGCAGATCGCGGCGCTGCGCTCCACCTCGCGGCTGAACACGATCACCGCGGTCGTCGGCGCCCGGTTGCGGCGGACGGCGTTGCACAGGATCTCGCAGACCTGTGCCCGATCGGCGGCGCCGTCGGGCAGGTCGACTCGCGCATGGAACGAGCCATCGGGCGCCCCGAACGTCAGCAGCACCACGGACTCCGACGGGTGGAAACCGAGCACGAAGGGGACGAGGGCGATCAGGTCCTCGGGGGAACGGGCGATGTAGGGGCCGGTCTTCATGCCGCCACGGTCCCCTCCGGACGCGCGCGACCGAAGCAGGTCCGGGACGGCTGTGGACGACGCGCCCGCCGGCGCAGCCTGTGCACGCGAAACGCGTCGGCGCCGCGTGGAAGCATGGCGACCGTGCGTTCCGAGCCGACCATGCGCCCGACGACGCCGCTCGCTGCGCTCACGCCGCCGCGGGGACCCCGCTGGATCCTCCACGTCGACCTCGACGCCTTCTTCGCGTCCGTGGAGCAGCGGGACAAGCCCTCCCTGCGTGGCAAGCCGGTGGTCGTCGGCGGTGTCGGCGGACGCGGCGTCGTGGCCACGGCGTCCTACGAGGCGCGCGTCCACGGCGTGCACTCGGCGATGCCGACAGCCGAAGCACGGCGCCGGTGCCCGCATGCCGCGTTCCTGACCGGCCGCTTCCACGCGTACGGCGAGACCAGCGGGCGGGTCATGGAGCTGCTCCGGTCGATCACGCCGCTGGTGGAGCCGCTGTCGATGGACGAGGCGTTCCTCGACCTCGCGGCCGCAGACCTGCCCGACCACTCGGTGGCGTCCGTGACGGCCCTCGGCCTGCGGCTCAAGGAGCAGGTGCACGAGGTCACCGGCGGCCTCACCGGTTCGGTCGGCATCGCCACCTCCAAGCTGGTCGCGAAGATCGCCAGCGACCTCGACAAGCCCGACGGCCTGGTCGTGGTGGAGCCGGGCACCGAGCTCGACCTGCTCCGCCCGATGAACGTGAGCGTGATCCCGGGCGTCGGCCCGGCGACGTCCGAGCGGCTGCGCCGGATCGGGGTGCACACCGTCGAGGAGCTGCACACGATCAGCGAGGACGAGCTGGTCAGGGTGGTCGGGCAGGCCCACGGGCGCGGGCTCTACCGGCTGTCCCGGGCCGACGACGACCGCGCAGTCGTGCCGGAGCGGGAGACGAAGTCGATCAGCATCGAGGACACCTACGAAACCGACCACGTCGACAAGCGGCTGCTCGAGGGCCTGCTCGACCGGCAGGCGACGAAGGTCGCCGAGCGGCTGAGGAGGGCGAAGATGTCGGGCCGCACGGTGACCGTGAAGATCCGGCTCCACGACTTCTCCACGCACACCCGGTCCGCGACCCTGCCGGCCCCGACGGACGACGGGCGCGTGGTGTCCCGGCTGGCCCGAACCCTGATCGGCGAGGTGGACACGTCCGGCGGCGTCCGCCTGCTCGGGGTCGGCGTGTCCGGACTGGCCGACTGGATCCAGGACGACCTGTTCGCCGACGAGGAGCCAGACGCCGAGGAGGCGCTGGAGGCCGTGCTGCCCGAGCTGGCGGCCACGCGCACGACCTACGCACCCGGGATGGACGTCGTCCACGAGGCCCACGGGCAGGGCTGGGTGTGGGGGTCGGGCCGGGGCGTGGTCACCGTGCGGTTCGAGACAGCCGAGACCGGTCCGGGCAAGGTGCTGTCGTTCGCGATCGACGACCCGGCGCTCAGCTCCCTGCACGGCCCCCGTCGCTAGACACAGCGCAGGGTCCGCACCGCGGGACGGCCACGTTTGCGCTGGTCACGAGCCCGACCAGGCCCTCGTCGTCGGTGGCCCCCTCGCCCACGTCGGGGTTCGGGTCGACCCAGCGGTGTGCTCGACCCATCCACCCATGGTGTCGGTGCCGAACAGGACACTGAGAAGTGACTGAGAAGTGGCCCCCGAGGGCAACTTCCGGCAGGGGTCGTACGTCCTCATCTACATAAGGACACACGTCCTCCGGACGCCGGTCACCGAGCACATGTTCGGGAATCCCGGAAGCGGGGTAATCGTTGTGATCAGCAGAGGCCGGTTCGCGAGACCCGGTTTCCCTGTAGGAAGGGAGCACAAGTGACCACGAGCACCACGAGTCGCACTGCCGGGCGCAACCAGCGGGAGATCGAGGGCCGCGACAGCGTCGGTCTGTACCTCGACGAGATCGCCCGTACGCCGCTGCTCGACGCCGCGACGGAGGTCGAGCTCTCCAAGACCATCGAGGCCGGCCTGCTCGCCCAGGCACTGCTGGCCGAGGGCCGGGTGGGTCGCCGCAAGGGCGGAGCCCCGGGCTACGCCACCCAGGCCGAGCTCGAGTGGCTCGCCGCCGAGGGCCAGCGGGCGATCCAGCAGTTCATCAACGCCAACCTCCGGCTGGTGGTGTCGATCGCGCGCAAGTACGGCCGCAGCGCGATGCCGATGCTCGACCTGATCCAGGAGGGCAACACCGGCCTGATCCGCGCGGTCGAGAAGTTCGACTACGCCAAGGGCTACAAGTTCTCGACCTACGCCACCTGGTGGGTCCGGCAGGCGATCACGCGGGGCATCGCCCAGCAGGCCCGCGTCGTCCGCCTCCCGGTGCACGTGGTCGAGGAGCTCAACCAGGTCGGCGGCGCCCGCCGGCTGCTGGAGCGGCAGCTGGGGCGCGACCCCGACCCGACCGAGATCGCGGCCGAGCTCGGCATGGACGTCGACCGGGTGATCGACCTGCTCTCGTGGGGCCGTGACCACGTCAGCCTCGACACCCCGATCGACGAGGACGGCGACACCTCGCTGGGCGACCTGATCGCCCAGGAGAGCACGCCGGGTCCCGACCTGACCGTGCTCGACACCGAGTCCCGCGACCGGCTCACGCCAGCTGGTCGAGATGCTCGACGAGCGGTCGGCCGACATCGTGCGGTCGCGCTACGGCCTGGTCGACGGCCGGCAGCACAAGCTCGCCGACATCGGGGCCCGCCACGGCATCTCGGCCGAGCGGGTGCGCCAGCTCGAGCGCGAGGCGATCGCCAAGCTCCGCAAGATCGCCGACCCCGACCTGGCCGCCTGACCAGGACTGCCTCGGCCGCTAACCCGTCAGCTCCGCGAGGACCTCTGCCACCCGATGGCGGAGGTCCTCGTGTGTCCCGGTGTTGTCCACGACGTACGTCGCGATCGCGTTCCGCTGCTCGCGCGTGGCCTGGGCCCCGATCCGGGAGCGGGCGTCGTCCTCGGTCCACCCGCGGTCACGGACCATCCGTTCGACCTGCACCTCCTCGGGCACGTCGACGACGATCACCGCGTCGAAGTCGCCGGCCCGGGCGTTCTCCGTGAGCAGCGGGATGTCGTGCACGACGACCGCGTCGGCGGGCGCCTCGGCCTCCAGCTCGGTGATCCGCTCGTAGACCAGGGGGTGGATGATCCCCTCCAGCCGCCGACGGGCGTCCCTCGTCGCCGAACACCAGCCGTCCCATCGCCGGCCGGTCCAGGTCGCCGTCCGGCGTGAGCAGGCCGGGGCCGAACTCCTCGACCACGGCGGCCAGGCCCGGGGTGCCGCGCTCCACCACCTCACGGGCCAGGGCGTCGGCGTCGATCACGACGGCACCCAGCTCGCGCAGGACCTGCGACACGGTGCTCTTGCCCGACGCGATCCCGCCGGTCAGTCCGATCCGCACCATGCGGCGAGGATAGGGGCCCGGGCACCCTGACCGGTTTCCGCTGTCAGCGGTCTCAGTGCGCGATCTCCCAGATGTGTCCGCCCGGGTCGCGGAAGCTCGCGGTGCGCGGACCCCACGGCCGGTCCATCGGCCCGTTGAGCAGGGTGACACCGCGGGCTCCCAACGACTCGCACATGGCGTCCACGTCGTCCACCTCCGAGGGTGAGGACGAACCGGTTGCCCGCCTCTGGTGACGCCGCGGTCGCGGGCTCCACCAGCTCGGCTGCGTGTCGACCTGCAGCAGGTTGACCAGGGTCTCGCCGAACCGGAAGACGGCCGAGTGCGGGTCCTCGAACACGACTCGGCAGGCCGAAGACCTCCTGGTAGAAGGTCCGGCACGCTGCCAGGTCCTCGACGAACAGGGTGAGGGCGGCGATGCCGCCCGGCCATGCGGTCACGGGCACTCCTCGGGTCGGTGGCTTCGGCCCGACGCTAGCGACTTGCGAGGATGGGCGGGTGCACCTCTCCCCCGGCGACCGCGTGGCGCTGCTGGTGCCCGGCTCCGTGGCGTACGTCGAGCTGGTGCTGGCGCTGCTGCGGCGCGGGGTGTTCCCGATCCCGATGGACCCGCGGCTGACGCCGGCGGAGCGCCGACCGCTGTTCGCCGACCTGGAGCCGCACCACGTGGTGACCGACCCGGCGCGAGGTGCCGGCCCTGCTCGACGAGCTCGGCCCCGGCGACGGGGTGCCGCTCGGCCGCCCGATCCACGTCACGAGTGGTACGACGGGCCGCCCGAAGGGCGTGTACTCCGGGCTGCTGGACGAGGCCGCCGCCACCGCGCTGGTGCGCGAGGAGCAGGAGCTGTGGGGCTTCGACGCCGACGACGTCAACCTGGTGCTGAGTCCCCTGCACCACTCCGCCCCGCTGAGGTTCGCGCTCGGCACCGCTGCTCGCCGGAGGACGTGTCGTCGCGCCCGGGCCGTTCGACCCGGCGACCGTCACCGCCGCGATCGCGCGAGCACCGGCCGACCACGATGTTCTGCGTGCCGGCCCACCTCCAGCGGCTCTTCGCCCACTGGGACCGGGCCGGCGTCCCGGACCTCTCGTCGTACCGCCTCGTCGCGCACGCGGGCGCACCGTGCCCGCCGGCGGTCAAGGAGCGGCTGGTCGAGCTGTTCCCGGCGGGCTCGACGTGGGAGTTCTACGGGTCCACGGAGGGGCAGTTCACCGCCTGCCGCAGCGAGGAGGAGCGCGCGCGGCCGGGCACCGTCGGCCGCGCCCGGCCCGGGCGCACGATGAGCGTCGACGACGACGGCATCCTCTGGTGCGCGGTGCCGGGGCACGCGCGGTTCAGCTACTACGGGGCGCCGGAGAAGACCGAGGCGGCCTGGCGCGAGACCGACCACGGACCGGCGTTCACGGTCGGGGACATCGGCCGCATCGACGACGACGGCTACGTGTTCCTCGACGCCCGCCGCGAGGACCTGGTGATCTCCGGCGGTGTCAACGTCTACCCCACCGAGGTGGAGAACGTGCTCCGCGAGGTCGACGGCGTCGACCGACGTCGCGGTGTTCGGCGTCGACGACGACAGCTGGGGGCAGCGGGTGTGCGCGGCGTTCGTGGGCACGGCCGACACGGCACGCTCACGTCGTACGCGCGGGAGCGGCTCGCGCCGCCGAAGCGACCCAAGGAGTACCACCGGGTCGACGAGCTGCCGCGCACGGCGACCGGCAAGGTGCGCCGGCTCGACCTGCCCGCGGTGGTCAGGCCTCGGCCGACTTCGCCCAGAGGTTGATCCCGGACTCGACGGCGTACTGGTCGATCGAGGCCAGCTCCTCCTCGGTCAGTGGCGGCCCGTCGAGCGCGTCGAGGTTGGTGTCGAGCTGCTCCACCGACGACGCCCCGATCACGGCCGACGTCACGCGCGGGTCGCGCAGCGCCCACTGGAGCGCGAGCTGGGCCAGCTTCTGCCCGCGGCCGACCGCGATCTCGTTGAGCGCGCGCACCCGGCGCAGCACGTCGTCGTCGAGGCCGGTCAGCGTGGAGTCCGCGCGGGCGGCACGCGAGTCCTCGGGCACGCCGTCGAGGTAGCGGTCGGTGAGCAGCCCCTGCGCGAGCGCGGAGAACACGATGCAGCCCATGCCCTGCTCCTCGAGCTCGTCGAGCAGGTCGCCCTCGATCCAGCGGTTGAGCATCGAGTACGACGGCTGGTGGATCAGCAGCGGCGTGCCGAGGTCACGTGCGATCGTCGCGGCCTCCTTGGTCTTCTCGGGCGAGTACGACGAGATGCCGGCGTAGAGCGCCTTGCCCTGCCGGACGGCGTGGTCGAGCGCGGACATCGTCTCCTCGACCGGCGTCTCCGGGTCGAACCGGTGGCTGTAGAAGATGTCGACGTAGTCCAGCCCCATCCGGCCCAGCGACTGGTCGAGCGAGGACAGCACGTACTTCCGCGAGCCGCCGCCCTGGCCGTAGGGACCCGGCCACATGTCGTAGCCGGCCTTGGTGGAGATCACCAGCTCGTCGCGGTAGGGCGCCAGGTCCTTCTCGAGGTAGCGCCCGAAGTTCTCCTCCGCGCGTCCGTAGGGCGGGCCGTAGTTGTTGGCCAGGTCGAAGTGCGTCACCCCGCGGTCGAACGCCCGGCGCAGGATCGCGCGCTGGGTGTCCTCGTCGCGGTCGTCGCCGAAGTTCTGCCACAGGCCCAGCGACAGCATCGGCAGCTTGAGCCCGCTGCGGCCGGTGTAGCGGTAGGGCATCGAGTCGTAGCGGTCGTCCGCGGCGGAGTAGCTCATGCGGTCCATGCAACCAGAGTCTCGACAGGCTCGACCACCGGAGGGGACGGCTCGACCACCGGAGGGGACGGCTCGACCACCGGAGGGGACGGCTCGACCACCGGAGGGGACGGCTCGAGCAACGGCGCTCAGCCGAACCGGCGGCGGTACTCCTGCGGGCTGATCCCGCGCACCTTGGTGAACTGGTGGCGCAGCGTGGCGGCGGAGGCGAACCCGACCAGGTGGGCGATCCGCTCCACCGGCTGGTCGCTGGCCTCGAGCAGGTGCTCGGCCCGTCGTACGCGCTGGGCGGTGATCCAGCCGTGCGGGGTGGCCCCGGTCTCGTCGACGAAGCGGCGGGCGAACGTGCGCTGCGACATCGCCGACCGCTCGGCGAGCGCCTCGACGGACAGGTCGGAGTCGAGGTTCTCGAGGATCCAGGTGAGCAGCGGCGACAGCGTCTCGGCGTCGCACTCGGGCATCGGCTGCCGGATGAACTGGGCCTGGCCGCCGTCGCGGTGCGGCGGGAGCACCATCCGGCGGGCGGCGTCGGCGGCCACCTTCTGCCCGTACGCCGAGCGGAGCAGGTGGAGGGCCGCGTCGATGCCGGCCGCCGAGCCGGCGCCGGTGACCACGCGCTCGTCCTCGACGTAGAGCACCTCGGGCTTGACCTTCGCCTCGGGGAACGCCTCGGACAGCTCGTCGGTGTGCCGCCAGTGCGTGGTGCACTCGCGACCGTTGAGCAGGCCCGCCTCGCCCAGGACGAAGGAGGCCGTGCAGTGCGCGAAGACCATCGCACCTCGCTCGTGGGTCTCGCGGGCCAGCGCCACGACCGCCGGGTCGGGCGACTGGAAGTCGCGGTGCGGTGAGAAGCAGACCAGGTCGGCGTCGGCCGCGGCGTCGAGCCCGTGCTCGACGAACAGGTCGTAGCCGGAGGCGCCTCGCACCCGGCCGGGGCGCGGCGTGCACACGACGAAGTCGAACACCGGGTTGTCGTCCTCGGGGTGGTAGGGCTCGGCCCACACCTCGCACATCGCACCCAGCCCGAACGGCTCGGCACCGTCCTGGACGACGACGGCCACCCGCTTCATCTGCCTCTGTTCCTGCATGTCCCCCACCCTGCACCCATCTCTGGCAGAAAATCAACTATGCATGTCATCTCTGCCACTGTTGGCAGGATCACATGCGGCGCAGAATAACTGCCATGACCACAACGACACTGGTAATGATCCTGGTCCTCGCCGCATGGACGTTCCTGCTGGTGCGGATGATCCGCAACGACGGCAGTGGCCGGTCGACCCCGACCCACCAGCCGCCCCGCTCCCACGAGCCCGACCTCTTCGAGAAGCACTACGTGTGATCCGCCCTCGGGCAGTTCCAACCCGACACCCACCACCCGGGCAGCACGAAGCCCCGGCCCGCCGAGCGGACCGGGGCTTCGCTCACCCGAGCGTTGCTCGGGGAGCCCACACGGTGGATCAGAAGTGGCTCATCTTGGTCGGGTCGAGCACCGAACCGATCAGGTACACGGTCGCGTTGGCGGTGTGCACGCCACCGCAGATCACCGGGACCCCGTTGACCTTGAGGTTGTCGCCCTCACCGGTCACGTCGACCTCCGGGCCCGGCCAGCGTCTTGTGCTTGCCGGCGACGGCGTCGGGGGCCAGCTGGCCCTGGACCACGTGGTAGGTGAGCACCGTCTGCAGCGTCTTCGCACCGGCCGGCTTGGTCAGGGTCGCGAAGTCGGAACCCATCTTCTTCTGGAGCGTCGGCGAACGCGCCGTCGACGGGCGCGAACACGGTGAACTCGCCGCCGTTGAGCGCGTCGACCAGGTTGACGTCCTTGTTCAGCTGGCCGGAGACGGCCGCCACGAGGGTCTTGAGCAGCGGGTTGTTGCTGGCGGCCGTGGCCACCTTGTCCTGCGCCATGCCGTCGACCGAGCCGGCGCCGTCCGGCACCGCCTTGGCGTAGTCGGCGCAGCCCGGGCCGACGAGGTCGGCCGTGGCGTCCATGGAGGACTCGCTCGGAGCGGCCGAGGAGCTCTCCTTGGACGGGGCGGCGGCGGTCGTGGTCCTCGCTGCCACAGGCGGCGACGCCCAGCAGCGCCAACGAGCAGGCAGCCGCTGCGAACACCTTGCGGGTCGTGAGCGTGGTCATGATGGTTCCCTTCTGGGTTTGGTTCCTCTGATGGGTCCGACTCGCGTCGGCGGTCACCGGACGTTCACAGTGGTGCTGTGCCATCCGGTGGCGCCGTCGGGTCGAGGTGGAACCCGATCGGAGGTCTGGGTGTGTCCGGTCCTGTCCGTCGCGCGGACGAGGATCTTGTGCTGGCCCCTGGTGGCGTCCCAGGGGAAGACCCACTGGCGCCAGGTGTCGATCGTGTCCTCGGTGGCGAGGCGGGCTTCCTGCCAGTCCCCGTCGTCGACGCGGACCTCGACCTTCGCGATGCCGCGGCGCTGGGCATAGGCGACGCCGGCGACGTTGACCGTGCCCGCCTAGACCGAGGCGAACTGGCGCGGGACGTCGATCCGGCTCTGGGTCTTGATCGGCGCCTGCTCCGCCCAGCCGCGGTCGGTCCAGTACGTCGACACCTCGGAGAACTTCGTGACCTCCATGTCGACGACCCACTTGGTGGCCGACACGTAGCCGTAGAGACCGGGCACGACCATCCGGGCCGGGAAGCCGTGCTCGAGCGGCAGCGGCTCGCCGTTCATGCCGACGGCGAGGAGGGCGTCACGGTCGTCGGTCAGCGCCTGGATCGGCGTGCTGATCGTCATGTCGTCCTCGCTGGTGGAGACCAGGCAGTCGGCTCCGCTCTTCACACCCGCCCGCTCGAGCAGCTCCGCGCATCGGGACGCCGAGCCAGGTGGCGTTGCCGACGTACTGGTCGCCGACCTGGTTGGACACGCAGGTCAGCGTGATCCGGCGTTCGACGAGCGGCATCGCGAGGATGTCGTCGAAGGAGAGCTCGATCTCCCGGTCGACCAGGCCGTGGATCTTCAGGCGCCAGGCACCGGCGTCGATCTGCGGCACCTGGAGAGCCACGTCGACGCGGTAGAACGTGTCGTTGCTCGTCAGGTACGGCGTGATGCCCTTGACGTCGAGGTCAGCGCCCCGCGGCAGCGGCTTCGCCTTCGTCGCGGCGGCGGGGAGCCTGACGTCCTCACGCGAGGCGGCACCCGCCTTGCCGAACAGGACCGAGGTGCCGCCGGCGAGGACGGCGACGCCGCCGCTGGCCAGGGCCACCTCGAGGAAGGCGCGGCGGTCGAAGCCGGTGGGCGCGTCGTTCTCCGTGAGGTCCGCACCCCAGGAACGCGCGAACAACCAGAGCAGGGCGACGCTCACGACCAGCGAGAGCAGCCCGGGAAGGATCGTGCCGGCGGAGAAGTCGAGCCCGTTGAGGGTCTTGACCGCCCCGCCCAGCGCCACCAGGTTCAGCGCCGCAGCGAGGACCAGTCCGAGCCGGAGCCGGCGGGAGGCGATGACACCCACGACGCGCGCTGGCCAGGGCCATCACCACGAAGACCGACGCCAGCAGGATCGGCTTGTCGTTGGTGCCGAACCTCTCGACCGCGAAGTCCTTGAGCCACCCGGGAGTGATCCCGATGACCGCGGTGCCGAGGGCGTAGACCGGCGAGGAGGCGCTGCCGAGGAGAGCGGCCAGCAGCATGGAGGCACCGACGCCCCCGGCTGCCGCCAGGATGCCCGCAAGGGCGCCCCGGAGGTCTCTCGACGTCGGCTTCTGCATGCACGTTCTTCGCCACGACCAGCTGATCGGCTTGGTCCGGTTCTGGAAAACCCTGTGGATCACGTTTCGGGACCGCGGAACGCGACGAGCCCGGACCCCTGATCGGGATCCGGGCTCGTGCGGTGGAACGGTGGGTCAGACGCTGACTCTCAGGCGCCGCCGCCGGTCAGCTTCTCGCGCAGCGCCTGCAGCGCCTCGTCGGAGGCCAGCGAGCCGCCGTCGGCGGTGCCGCCCTCGGTCTCGCCCTCGGGCGCGCCGCCGGAGCTGTACGACGTGGCCTCGCCCGCCTCGACCTCGGCCTGCTTGGCCTCGGCCTGCTGCTTGACGTGGGCCTCCCAGCGCGCGTGCGCCTTGGCGTACTGGTCCTCCCAGACCTTGCGCTGGTCGTCGAAGCCCTCGAGCCACTCGCCCGTGTCGGGGTCGAAGCCCTCCGGGTAGATGTAGTTGCCCTGGTCGTCGTACGACGCGGTCATGCCGTAGAGCGTCGGGTCGAAGTCCTCGACGTCGGCCGCGGCGCTGGTCTCGTTGGCCTGCTTGAGGGACAGCGAGATCCGGCGACGCTCGAGGTCGATGTCGATGATCTTGACCATGACGTCGTCGTTGACCTGCACGACCTGCTCCGGGATCTCCACGTGGCGCTCGGCCAGCTCGGAGATGTGGACCAGGCCCTCGATGCCCTCCTCGACCCGCACGAACGCACCGAACGGCACCAGCTTGGTGACCTTGCCGGGCACGATCTGGCCGATCTGGTGGGTCCGGGCGAAGTGCTGCCACGGGTCTTCCTGGGTCGCCTTGAGCGACAGCGAGACGCGCTCGCGGTCCATGTCGACGTCGAGCACCTCGACGGTGACCTCGTCGCCGACCTGCGACGACCTCGGACGGGTGGTCGATGTGCTTCCACGACAGCTCGGAGACGTGCACCAGGCCGTCGACGCCGCCGAGGTCCACGAACGCACCGAAGTTGACGATCGAGGACACGACGCCCTTGCGGATCTGGCCCTTCTGGAGCTGGGTCAGGAAGCCCTGGCGCACCTCGGACTGGGTCTGCTCGAGCCAGGCGCGGCGGGACAGCACGACGTTGTTGCGGTTCTTGTCGAGCTCGATGATCTTCGCCTCGAGCTCCTTGCCGACGTACGGCTGGAGGTCGCGCACGCGGCGCATCTCGACCAGCGACGCGGGCAGGAAGCCACGCAGGCCGATGTCGAGGATCAGGCCACCCTTGACCACCTCGATGACGGTGCCGGTGACGACGCCGTCCTCCTCCTTGACCTGCTCGATCGTGCCCCAGGCGCGCTCGTACTGGGCGCGCTTCTTGGACAGGATCAGCCGACCCTCCTTGTCCTCCTTCTGGAGGACCAGCGCCTCGACCTTGTCACCGACCTCGACGACCTCGTTGGGGTCGACGTCGTGCTTGATGGACAGCTCGCGCGAGGGGATGACGCCCTCGGTCTTGTAGCCGATGTCGAGGAGGACCTCGTCGCGGTCGACCTTGACGATCGTGCCTTCGACGATGTCGCCATCGTTGAAGTACTTGATCGTCGCGTCGATGGCGGCGAGGAAGTCCTCTTCCGAACCGATGTCGTTGACAGCGACCTGCGGGTGCTCGGTCGTCGGGTCGGTGAGGGTGGGAGTGCTGCTCGTCATAAGGGAGTGGGTTCCTTGGGGGTGGACAGATGTTCGTTTGGGCGCACGCGAAAGCCGCTTTCACTTTCAACGAAAGGATTCCGTTGGCCGGTCAGGGACCGGCACCAGCGAGCGTGAGGCTGCTCCGTCTGAGACTCGCGCAGACCTCCGGTGCTCCGGAAAGGATATCCGCACGTCACACGGCGAGTCCAACTGGTGCCGCCGGACGTTGTGCGCTTGTGATCTGAGGGGGTGCTCGTGCGGGCGATTACCACGGTCCCGTGGTGATCGGCCTCTTCCCTAGCGAAATTTCAGCGTAGGGAAGGGGCATGGATACCACGGGACCGTGGTAAATGGCCCCGCCGAGCCGCATCCGCCCTACGACGGCAGGTGGTCCCGCGCCCAGAGCGCGGCGCTGGTGCGGTCGGCGACACCGATCTGGCGGAAGACCCGGCCCAGGTGCGCCTTGACGGTGCGCTCGCTGATGCCCAGGGCCCGGCCGATCTGCTTGTTGGCGAGCCCCTGGGCCACCAGCCGCAGCACCTCGACCTCGCGCGGGCTCATGGCCTCCTCGGGCCGGCCGCTGCCGGCGCTGGGCAGGAGCACCCGGGCCACCCGCGGGTCGAGCGGCACGTGGCCGGCGGCCGCGGAGCGGACCGCCGCGAGCAGGTCCTCGGGCTCGCAGTCCTTGAGCAGGTAGCCCACGGCACCGGCGGCGAGGGCGTCGCTGACCCGGTCGCGGTCGGAGAAGCTCGTGAGCACGACGATCTTCGCCTCCGGCTGCTCGGCGAGGATCAGCCGCGTCGCCTCGACCCCGTCGAGCTGCGGCATCGACAGGTCCATCAGCACCACGTCGGGCAGGGTGTCCCCGGCCACGTCGACGGCGGCCGCTCCGTCGCCGGCCTGGCCCACGACCACGATGTCGTCGGTCGCGGCGAGCAGGGCGGCGAGCCCGGTGCGCACCATCTGGTGGTCGTCGACCAGGAGCACCGCGATCTTCCCGGTGCTGGTCTCCGTCGTCTGCGTCATCGTGCTTCCTCTCCCCCGGCTGGTACCTGCAGCCGCCAGTGTGTGCCGCGGCCGGGTGCCGAGGCGACCTGGAGCAGCGCTCCCCCGGTCGTCGCGACGTCGGCCAGGAGCTGCAGGCCGAAGTGCCCGGGCTCCGGGTGGGCGACCCGCTCCGTCACGTCGAACCCGTTGCCGTCGTCGACCACGTCGAGCACGACCGCGTCGTCCGCCTCCGGCATCCGGTAGAGCGTGATCGTCACCGTGCACGGCGCCGCGTGCTTGGCCGCGTTGCGCAGCGTCTCCTGGGCCACCCGGTAGACCAGCCGCTCCTGGTCCGGGTCGAGACCGAGGTCGTCGTCGGTGTCGACGCGCACCTCGAGTCCCTGCGCCCGGACCGACTGGGCGAGGTCGGCGAGTGCGGCGCCGAGCCCGGCCTGCGCGAGGCTGGCCGGGTAGATGTCCACCAGCAGCGAGCGCAGCGCCCGGATGCTGGTGCGCACGGACGCGGAGACGGAGCCCAGCTCGTCGACGACCGCGGTCTGGCCGGTCGCCCGCGCCTGCGCCGGCGGCCCCGGCGATCACGAACGACGTCGCCGCCAGGTCCTGCACCGGTCCGTCGTGCAGGGTCGCCGCGATCCGCCGGCGCTCGGTGGCGGAGGCGTCGACGGCTCGCTCGAGCAGGAGCTCACGCTGCCGCTGCGCCCGTCGTACGCGCCGCAGGAGGTGCCACAGCAGCGGTGCGAGCAGCACCACGAACAGGAGCAGGCTGCTCAGCGTGACTCCGGCGAAGCCCCGCCAGAGCTGGCTGGTGCGCTGGCTGACCTGGTCGTACGGCGTGTAGATCTCGAAGAGCGCCTCCTTGCCGCTCGGTGTCCACACCGGCCGGTACACCTCGACCAGCTTGTTGCCGATCTTCGCGGTCGAGCGCGTTCTCGGGGCGGTTGAGGTCCGAGATCTCCGCGACGGTGCGCGGCTTGGCGAGCACCTCGCGCTCCTCGGCCTCGAGCGGGAACTTCTCTCCGATCAGCTCGCGGCTGGTCGGAGTAGAGGATGGTGCCGTCCTTGCCCCACAGCTTCACCCGGACCACCGTCGTCGCCTGAGGATGCGCTCGTGCACCAGGTCGTCGAACTCCTTGACCGCCTTCTTGTCGCCGGCCAGGAGCTCGTCGGTGAGGGAGGGCTGGACCACCACGTCGGCGAGCACGTCGGCGGTGTTCGCGGCGTCGTTGACCGCCTCCCGCTCGGCGAGGCGGCGCGCCGCCAGCGTGCCACCCACCGTCACCGCGATCAGCACCAGCTCTCGGCGAGGCGGCGCGCCGCCAAGGTGCCCCCCACGGTCACCGCGACCAGGACCAGCACCACCCCGACGGCGAGCTGCGAGACGATCCGGCGCATCCGCAGCGGTGGCTCGCTGGAGACCGTCGACCTCCGGGCTCGCGAGGGTGACCCAGCCGGTCTCCGGGGGCGCGACGGACTCCCCGACCAGTGCCTCCGTCGGGGAGTCGGTGCGAGGGTCAGTCGTCGGATCCGTGGCCACCGGACCCCTTGTCGTCGCTGCCGCCACCTGACGTGCCGGAGCCGTTGCCGCCACCTGACGTGCCGGAGCCGCTGCCGTCGTCGCCGCCCGAGTGGTGACCGGGGTGTCGTCGGCTCCACCGTGGCTGGACGCCAGCCGGTGGCGCCACCGTGGTCGTCGCCGACGTCATGCGTCACGGGGTCGTCCGCGCCACCGCCGCCACCGCTCGCGCCGACACGCTCTCCACCGTTGTCGTCCGCACGGTCTCGACCGTTGTCGTCCGAACGGTCGTCCACTGTTGTCGCCCGAACGGTCGCCACCGTGGTCGTCGTCCACGTCGTGCGTCGCGGGGTCGTCCGCGCCATGACGGGCGTGGTGGCGCTCGACCGGCGTTCGGCCGGCGCGGTCCGCTGCCACCAGCGCCCGCGTGTCCGGGCTGACCATGGCGGCCGTCGCGCGGGCCTGGTCGGGCACCCGCACCGGCACGTCCTTCGAGAACGACGCGTTGCCCCACAGGCCGAACACCGCCGGCACGAGCGCGAGCAGGATGCCCACGGCGTACACCTCGATGCGCTTCATGTCGTACCTCCACATTGTCGATTCTCGCACCTACGGTCGCGACGCGTCAGAAGTTGACTGACTCCGGCGCAGGTCGCGGCGCCCCGCGTGGCCCGGGCACGGATCGTGTCGGTGCCGGCGCGGTTGGCGATCCGGCGCTGGACGGTGAACGAGCCGCTGGCGCCGGCAGTGGTCCTGGTGCCGGTGAAGAACCGGTGGCCGTCGTCGCCCATCCGGACCGCCCAGGTCTGGCCCGCCCGGTTCGAGTCGACCTGGAACTCGACCTCGATCCTGCCGTCGTCCGACTGTGGCCTTGAGCTTCCAGGTGGCCGACGAGTTGTCGCAGCCGCCGGAGCGGATGACCTCACGACCCTTGGCCTCGGCGCTCGTGGCACCGGCCGCGACCACGGCGAGCGCGACGACGCCGGCCGCCGTGACCCGGAAACCCTTCTTCGTGATCATGTTGCTCATGTCTTCCTCCAAGGCTTGTCCGCCGCTTCCTGCGGCGTAGGACAAGCCTGCGCGCGAGCCACGTTCACGCGCCATTGGGCCTTGGTCGTAATACCACGAGGAGCAGAGCCGCTCTCGCGGCCCGGCGTCACTGCAGCCGGCGACTCGTCAGGTTCCTGGTCCCGCCACGGCTCCGGCATGGAGATCGCCGGTCCGGGCGACCGCGTGCAGCAGGGCGTCGGCGCGGGCCGCGACCGGGTTCTCCTCGCGCCGGGTGGCGAGGTCGACGAGGGCGAACAGGTCGCTCGCGCGGGCCAGGTCGAGCGCGTCCGGCCGCGGGTCCGGCACGAACGCCTCGCGGGCGGCGAGCACGGCGTCGGCGAAGGCCGGTTCGCGGTCGAGGCGCAGCAGGTTGCCCAGGTCGGTGTACGGCGAGCCGGCGTGCGCGAACTCCCAGTCCAGGAGACCCGTGACCTCGAGCGTGGCGGGGTCGACGAGCACGTTCTTCGGGTTGAGGTCGCTGTGCACGAGGCAGGTGCGGAGCGCCGCCTCGTCGAGGAGCGCCTGGGCCTCCGCGGCGAGCGAGCGCAGGCCGACCAGGTCCGCCTCGTCCCAGCCGGTCAGGTCGGGCACGGCGCGCTCGGTCCAGAGCGTCAGGTCCCGCAGCACCTCGGGCATCGGGTCGATGCCGAGGTCGGGGTCGTGGAACAGGCCGGCCCGTGGCAGCGCGACATGGGCGAGCCGCCCGAGCAGGGTGCCGAGCGCCTGCCCGACCCGGGCCAGGCCGGCGTCGTCGAGGGTCGGCTTGAGGTCCGCGAGCAGCACCCCCGGCAGGTACGACGTGACCAGCACCGCGGGCAGGTCCGCGTCGGGGTCACCCCGTCGTACCTCCAGGACCTGCGGCACCGGCAGCAGCCCGGCCAGCCACGCCAGCACGGCCGCGTCGACCTCCGACGCGCGCGGGCCACGACGCAGCGACCGGCCGCCGTAGATGCGGAGCACGGCCCGCTCCCCGGCGTACTCCGTCAGCCAGGTCTCGCCGCTCATCCCGCCGGCCAGCGGCTGCAGGTCGACCCCGAAGTCCGTCACACGCTCGACTCTCCCAGAGGTCGATAGGTTGGCCGCCATGGGGAACCCGGTGCGGCCGGAGCGGAGGCCGTCCGACGCGACCGAGACCGAGCGCGCGAACCGCGGCGAGTGGGACCGCTACGCCGACGAGTACCAGCAGACGCACGGGCGCTTCCTCGGCGACGCCGGGTTCGTGTGGTCGCCGGAGGGCACCGACGAGGGCGACCTGCACCTGCTCGGTGACGTCGCGGACCGGGCCGTGCTCGAGATCGGCTGCGGCGCCGGCCAGTGCTCCCGCTGGGTGCTCGCGCAGGGTGGACGCCCGGTCGGGCTGGACCTGTCCCACCGCCAGCTCCAGCACAGCCGCCGGATCGACGACGAGCTCGGCACCCGGGTCCCGGTGGTCGAGGGGACCGGCACCGCGCTGCCGTTCGCGGACGCCACCTTCGACGTCGTGTTCTCGGCCTTCGGCGCGCTGCAGTTCGTCGCCGACGAGCACGCCGTCGTCGGCGAGGCGGCGCGGGTGCTGCGTCCGGGCGGCCGCTTCGCGTTCTCGATCACGCATCCGACGCGGTGGATGTTCCCGGACGACCCGACGGAGGGCGGCCTGGTCGCGGACTCGTCGTACTGGGACCGCACGCCGTACGTCGAGGTGGTCGACGAGACCGGCGAGGCCGGGTACGTCGAGCACCACCGCACCCTGGGCGACTGGGTGCGCGCGCTCGCGCGGGCCGGCTTCGTGCTCGACGACCTGGTCGAGCCGGAGTGGCCGCCGGGCCACGACCGCACCTGGGGCGGCTGGAGCCGGGTCCGGGGGCTGCTGACGCCCGGGCACCGCCATCTACGTGAGCCACCTGGCGACCGCCGCGAGGAACGACCGGGCTCCTAGCGGGCGGCTCGGGTGCCCTTGCGCGAGGCCAACAGCAGGACGATACCGCCCAACAGGCACAGCCCACCGCCGATCAGGCCCACCAGCGGGATCGTGGTCGTGATCAGCTTCAGGCTGCCGATGCTGTCCTGGGCATCGTCGACGTTCTCCTTGACCTGGTCGTCGGTGAACGCCAGCTGCAGGTCGAGCGCCTGCGTGCCGTCGGCCAGTGCTCGCTGCTGGTCGTCGGTCTGGTGGATGATCTTTCCGGTCTTCGGCTCGATGTAGATCTCCTTGAGGTCGTCGTAGGTGCCCTTGACGCCCTTGGCGACGTCGATCGGGGCCTCCTGCACGGCCACCTTGTAGACGTAGGTCTCCAGCCCGTCGAGCTTCTCGGTGCGGTCGTAGACCGCGTCGACCGCCTTGCCTACGGTGCCGTCCCAGTACGGGTACGTCTTCTTCTCTGCGTCGAACGGCCACTTGTTGATCAGGCCGTCGTGGTCGACGGCGTCGTCGGGCAGGTACTTGGCGGTGTTCACCGCGAGCGCTGTCTTCCGGTCGGTGGCGAAGACGTCGGTGCTGGCCGAGATCAGCCGCTCGTCCTTGCCGTCGACGCAGTCGGGGGCGTCATCGGTGTCGACGAGCAGGCAGCTGGAGTTGGTGAATGCGACCACCTTGTCGTCGGAGACCTTGGTGTCGGACTTGGTGATGCTCGTCGCCTTGACCTTGTTCGGCACCAGCTCGCCAGTCGCCGTGTCGAGCTTCGCCGCCTCGCCTGTCAAACGGGTGGTCGCGTCGTTCTCGATCGGTGTCCGCTTGACGACCCCGGGCGCCCAGATGAGTGCCACCAGCGCGGCGACCACCAGGAAACCTGCGAGGCCGAACAGCACAGGCACGCTCTTACGCATCCAGTCCCTCCCAGAACTTCGTCGGGCGAACGGTAGCGTAACTGGCGGGTAACAGCGGATTCACGGGCCGTGTCCGACCATGCCCCGATCGGAGGACGACGGTGCAGGACTCCGGCGACGAGGACCTGTCGGCGATCTACCGGCTGCGCTTCGACGAGCGCGACCTGGCCAACAAGCGCGTGCTCTGGGAGACGTTGGTGTCCGACTTCTTCCAGCAGTACGTGCCCCGAGAACGGCACCGTTGTCGACCTCGGCGCCGGCAGCTGCGAGTTCATCAACTCGGTCCGCGCGGCGCGCAGGATCGCGGTCGACTTGAACCCAGACACCGCGCTGTTCGCTGCCCCGGGGGTCACCGTCGTGACCACCAGGTCCGACCACCTGGCCGAGCTGTCGGACGAGTCCGTCGACACCGTGTTCACCTCGAACTTCTTCGAGCACCTGCCCGACAAGTCCGTCCTGATGGCGACGCTTGCCGAGTGCCACCGGGTGACTCGGCCGGGCGGCCTGCTGGTGGTGCTGATGCCGAACATCCGCCACCTGCCCGGTCGCTACTGGGACTACCTCGACCATCACCTTCCGCTCACGGACCTGAGCGTGCAGGAAGCACTCGGCCTGAGTGGCTACGAGGTGGTACGCCGGGTCGGACGGTTCTTGCCGTACACCGTCAAGGACGCCCGCTTCCAGGTCCGGCCGCTGATGGTGCGCGGCTACCTCCGGCTACCGCTGGCGTGGCGGGTGCTCGGACGGCAGATGCTGGTCGTCGGCCGCCGCAGCTGACTGCGCTCACAGGATCCCGTCCGCAAGGGCACGCCGAACCCACGGGATCACCTCGTCGAGCATCGTCGTCGAGGGTGGTGGTGGCCTCGAAGCCGAGCACCTCGCGCGCCTTGTCGACGCCGGGACCCGCCGCTGCACGTCGTGCTCGAAGCGGCGCGTCGTGCACCTACCGGAACGGCTCGTCCGCGCCGTGGACCTTGCGTCCAGATCAGCTCGGCCAGCTCGAGCACGGTGGTCGACTCGGCGGTCGACAGGTTGAAGTCCTCGTTGAGGGCCTCGTGGACTCCATCGCGGTCACGATGCCCGCGGGCCAGGTCGCCGCCGTACGTGTAGTGGCGGACCTGGCTGCCGTCGCCGAGCATGTGCAGCGGGTCCTGGCCCTTGAGCACCTTCTGGACGAGGTCGGGCACCACGTGGCTCATCGCCAGCTTGACGTTGCCGCTCGCCACCTCGACGTCGCCGAGCGCCCGGCCCTCGCCGACGCCGACGCAGTTGAACGGGCGGACGATCGTGTAGGGCAGCCGGTACTGGTCCCAGGCGGCCCGGGCGAAGTACTCCACCGCCAGCTTCTGGAAGCCGTAGGACGACAGCGGCGGCGGGACCTGGCGCTCCTCGCCCTCGACCGACGGCCAGCGGTCGGTCGACTCGAAGACCATCGACGAGCTCAGGTAGGTGACCTTCTGCAGCCGCCCGCCGTGCAGCGCCTGGATCGCGGCGTCGCACGAGGCGGCGATGATCCGCTCGTTCGTGGCCAGCAGGTCGTAGGCGTAGGTGTGGAAGTAGGAGATGCCGCCGATCATCGCCGCGCCGGCGACGAAGTGATCGCAGTCGCCGAGCAGCTCGGTCATCAGGTCGACGTCGCGCGCGTCGCCCTCGACGAAGCGGTACGCCGGGTGGTCGTCGTAGGACTGCGCGACCGGGCCGTACTTGGAGAAGTTGTCGATGCCGATGACCGCGTAGCCGCGCGCGAGCAGCTCCTCGACGACGTAGCCGCCGATGAAGCCGGCCGAGCCGCGTGACCAGCACCCGCCCATCTCGCGCTGGCTCACGTTCCACCCTCCTTGCGCTCGTCTCGCCGGGCGATCGCTTCCGCGTGCCGTCGCACCTGCTCCGGCGTGAGCCTCGGCCCGAACGCGAAGCGGTACCACTGCAGGTACTTCGGGATCCAGCGTCGCATGTCGAAGTTCGAAGACCCGATCGTGCGGTCCAGCCAGATCGTGGGCAGCTCCGCGACCGGCAGGCGCAGCCGGCGCGCCTTGGCGGTCAGCTCGAGCCCGATCTCGAAGCCGCTACGGCTGTGTATCCCGACCTCGCGCACGAACTCGGTGTCGTAGGCCTTGAAGCTGTTCGTTGCGTCGTCGGTGCCGACCCGGGCGAAAGTGCAGAGTGCGCCCCGCCGCTCGCGACAGCATCCCCTTGACCAGCCGCGCCGCCGACCTGCTGGCCACCGTGGCAGTACCGCGAGGCCGCAGCGACCACCACCCCGCGCTCCACCAGCCGGGCCAGCGCGTCGATCATGCCGCGGGTCGTCGCTGCCGTCGGCCATGGTGACCACGACGACGGAGAACCGCGCCTGGTCGACGCCGAACCGGATCGCGTTCGCCGGACCGGACCGTACTCGCCGACCACGGTGCGCACCCGCGCGTCACCGCCCGTGTGTCGCGGTGACGCGGCCACCGTCGGGTCGTCGGCGGTGTCCACGACGACGAGCACCTCGAACTCCAGCGTGATGCTCTCCACCAGCCGGTCCAGCACCCGCGCGATGCCGTCCGCCTCGTCGAAGGCGGGGATCGACCACCGACACCGACGGGACGCTCACACGCGGCTCCCGGCTCCGCGAAGGTCCCACACGTCGACGACCGGCAGCGTCGGTCTCGAGGTCGCGGTACACCGCGTGCGGGGCGCCCACCACCAGCAGGTCGGAGCCGGCCAGCACATCCTCGATCGGGAGCAGCGCCGGGTCGTCGCTGACGTAGGGGTCGGTGGTGAGCACGCGCTCGGCCCGGAAGGACAGCAGCCGCTTGAGCCGATAGGACAGGCTCGAGCGCGGTGTCGTCGCTCTCGGCCTTGAACGCCATCCCGAGGATGCCGACAGTCAGCCGTGACAGGTCACGCCCCGCCTCGATCCGCTTGACCAGATAGTCGGGCAGGCCCTCGTTGACCAGCATCGCGGAGTGACCCAGCGCGAACGTGCCGCCGGTGACCGACGCCAGCTGCATGGTGTCCTTGAACAGACACGGACCGGCCGCGAACCCGGCCCCGGGAGGTCGGCCGCGCGCGGGTAGTCGTGCATCATCGCCGCACGGATCCGGGAGAAGTCGAGGCCGAGGTCGTTGGCGATCACGAAGTACTGGTTGGCCGCGGCGAACTTGATGTACCGCCAGGAGTTGGTGAACAGCTTCGCCAGCTCCGCCTCCTCCGGGGTGAGCGTCACGATCGAGCCGGTCAGCCTGCGGAACAGCTCCTCGGCCCGCTTCCCGGCCCGGGCGGTGCGCGGCCGCCACACGATCTGGGGAGTGCGAAGAGCTCGTTCATCGCCTGGCCCTCTGCGATCCGCTCCGGACAGAACGCCAGGTCGACGTCGGGGCCGGTGCGCTCCAGCAGCCGCTCCACGCGCCGCGTGACGCCGGGGAAGACCGTGCTGCGCAGCACGACCAGCTGACCGTCGCCCAGGTGAGAAGCCAGCTCCTCCAGCGCGCGCGGGACCGCCTGCGGGTCAGGGCTGAGGTACTCATCGACCGGAGTCCCGACCACCACGACCACGCACTCGGAAGCGCTGACCAGCGCGGGGTCCGTGCCAGCGCTGAGCAGCCCTCGCTCCAGTGCCGCGGCCAGCGGCTCCTCGATACCCGGCTCGAGGAATGGCGCCTCGCCGCGCATGATGCCCGCCACCGCCTCCCCGTCGATGTCGAAGACAGCCACGCGGAGCCCTCGCGCCGCGAACGCGACGGCCAGCGGGAAGCCCACACGTCCGGCACCACCGACCACGCACACGTCGTATTCGAAACTGCGCCACGTCACTCCTTCATGTCATCGTGGACGGCTGCGCACAACGTATCGCTCGAGGGCCGTCCGACGTGACGCCGCTGCCACCGGATCAGCCCACGCGGATCCGGCCACTCCGTGTGGCATAGTTCCCGCGCTGAGGAGGCGGGGTGCTGAAGCAGCTGTCCCGGGCGTGGCAGCCCGTCACCGACCTGACCCGGTCCCGCGACAGCCAGCACCTGGTGCTAGCCGCGGGCGGCAGTTCTGGTGATCCTTCAGCTTCTTTTCCGCGCCTGGGTGCTCTACCCGAGCTGGTTCTTCCTCGACGACTACAACCTGCTCCACGACGCGCGACAGGGTCCCGGCCTCGCTCAGCTGTTCACGCCGTACAACGGCCATTTGATGCCGGCTGGCCGGCTCGCCGTCTGGCTGGTCGCCCAGTCCGGCAGCCTCAACTGGGGCGCCGCTGCCACCTTGACGCTGCTCATGCAGGCTCTGGCGAGCGCCGCCGCCCTGTGGATGCTGATCACCCTGTTCGGCCGGCAACCAGCCGTGCTCGCGCCGCTGGTCATCTACCTCACCAGCGCCGTCACCGTGCCCGCGCTCGTGTGGTGGGCCGCGGCCCTGAACCTGGTCCCGGTGCAGGCCGCGTTCTTCGTCGCCGTCGGCTGCGGTGTCCGGCACTTGCGCGGCGAGGGACGGCTGTGGCTGGCCGCCACGATGGCGGCCGTCGCCGGAGGGCTGCTCTTCGACGTGAAGGGCGTACTCGTCCTCCCGGTCCTCGTTGCCGTGGCAGTGGCCTACTTCGCCCGCGGCGGCGTGTGGGCCCGGTTCCGGTCGCTGGTCCTGGACCAGCGCGCGGCCGTCGTGACCGTCGCGCTGGTGCTGGTGGGTTACAGCGCCTACTACCTCGCCGCTGTGCCGCAGATCGCCACCAACACCGACCTGTCCACCGTGCCCGAGGTGACGGACGCCATGCTCGGGACAGCCTTCCCGGCCGGGATCCTGGGCGGGCCATGGCGCTGGTCGCTGATCGCGCCGCCCACGGCGTACGCAGACCCGCCGGGCGTGCTGGTTCACCTCGCCTGGGTGGTGCTGGCGCTGGTGGTCCTGCACAGTGCGCTCCGACGACGCCGCGCGCTGCGCGCCTGGGCGCTTCTGGCCGGCTACCTGCTCGTTCTGCTCGTCCTGCTCGTTGTCAGCCGGGGCCCGACGTTCGGCGCCGTGATCGGACTGGAGTACCGCTACCTGACCGACGCGGTCGGCGTCGTGACGCTCTGCCTGGGATTGGCCTACCTGCCCGTGCTGGGCGCGGTCGAGTCCAGTGCCCCGCGCGAGCCGCCTCTGCTGGCGGTGAAGGTGCCGGCACGCGGTCGTGGTCATCCTCCTGCTGGTCGTGGCGGCCTCGGGGGTCGCGAGCTCGTCGGCGTACGCGGGCTACTGGCACCACGACAACGCGAGCGACGCCTACCTGCATCATCTGCGTGACGACCTGCGGGCCGAAGGTCGGGCCGACCTGGCAGAGACTGTGGTGCCGGACTCCGTGTTCTCCCAGCTCGCCGCGCCCAGCAACACCACTCGCCGGCTGGCCCCACTCGTGTCTGACCGGGTGCGGTTTCCGGCAGTCAGCCCCCGCCTGCTCGTTGTCGGACCCGACGGAGGGCTCCGCGCGGCGGCGATCCAGCTGGGCGTGGCCTCGGAGCCTGGACCCACCGAGGGCTGCGGGTGGCGGGTCACCTCGGCCGGTACCCGGATCCCGATGCAGGGCCGGGCGTTCCGGTGGGTGTGGTGGCTGCGCATCGGCTACCTTGCCTCGCACGACTCACCGATGACGGTTCGAGCGGGCGGCTCGGTGGTGCACACGACCGTCGAGTCCGGGGTGCATAGTCTCTACGTGCGCGTGGAAGGCTCGTTCAGCACGGTTCGGCTCGACGGACTCGAGGACGGGAGTCACGGTGTGCGTGGACACCGTCGAGGCCGGCCAGCCGGTGCCCGGAGGGGTGCCGTCGTGACCCGCGACCTGCCCCGCCACCCAAGGCTGGAGCTGCGACCCGAGTTTCCCGTGCTCGATTCGCTCCGCGCCGTTGGCGCGCTCTGTGTTCTCACCACGCACGTGGCGTTCCAGAGTGGCGACTACGTCCGGCACGGCATCGTCGGCGCGCTGTTCTCGCGCCTCGACGTCGGCGTGGCGTTGTTCTTCGCGCTCTCCGGCTTCCTGCTGGCACGTCCTTATCTCGCCCGAGCGGCAGCGGGCGAGCCCTGGCCTTCGACCCGCCACTACTACCTCAAGCGCTTCCTGCGGATCTACCCCGTCTACTTCGTCACGGTCGTGATCGCGTTGACCGTCATCGAGGAGAACCGCGGCCAGACAGACCTGCTCGAATGGCTGCGGACGCTGACCCTCACCGATGTGTTCTTCGAAGGGCGCCTCCCCCAGGGCCTGACGCAGATGTGGAGCCTGTCGGTCGAGGCCACGTTCTATCTGGTGCTGCCCGTGCTGATGTGGCTCGTGGTCGGTCGCCGGCAACGGAGCTTCCAGCCGCGCAAGATCGCCGCGGTGCTCGTGCTCGGTGTCCTGTTCAGCTGCTGGTGGAACGGCAGCCTGGCCGGTGTGGTCGCGGGTGTCACAACCGGCACGCCGCTGCTGTGGCTACCTGCGCACCTGAGCTGGTTCATGGTCGGCATCGGCCTCGCGGCGCTGCACGTACGCCACCAGCTGGAGCCTGCGTCGGCCGTGGTGTCCACCTTGGTCGCGGTGTGCCGGATGCCGGGAGCCTGCTGGGCAGCGGCGGCCGGACTCTTGCTCATCGCGGCCACCCCTCTGGGCGGGCCGATCCTGCTGCTCGTGGCGACGCCATCGCAGTCGGTGGTCAAGCACCTGGCGTACCTCGCGATCGCGGCCGTGGTCGTGGCCACCGGCGTGTTCGCCGAGCCCGGCAGCCGCTACGCCCGGGCGCTGTCGGTGCCGTGGCTGCGGCACTTCGGGCACATCTCCTACAGCACGTTCTGCATCCACCTGGTGGTTCTCTACCTCGTGCGCCAGCTGCTGCACCACGAGCTGTTCCGGGGGCAGGGTCCGCTGCTGTGGGTGCTGACCGTCGCCGGCAGCCTGGTCGCCTCGGAGGTGCTCTACCGGCTCGTGGAGCGGCCAGCGCTGCGGCTGAAGGACCGCGGCCCCGGCAGCGGCCGGTCTGCGGGCCAGGCGAAGAGCGCGACCACCACCACCACCACGAGGTAGTGCGGCCAGGCCAGGCTCCCGGCCCACCCCGACGCTCCGCCCCACGGGCGGAACGCGTAGGCCACCGCCGATGGCAACACGACCGCGGCCAGCAGCCAGGGCCCGGCCTCGGGCGCTCGGCGCTGGATGAGCGAACCGAGCACGACGGTCACCGACGCGACCGCCAGGCCGGTCCATCCGGCCAGCAGTCCGCCAGCCAGAAGGCCGGCCGCCACGCGGACCGGTCCCGGCAGCTCACGGCCGTGAAGCCCGGGCCCGGGGTTGTCGCGCCAAAGTGGCAGCCGCCGCATGGCCACCCCCGTGAGCAGAGCCAGTAGGCACATCAAGCCAACCCCGAGACCCGTCCGGTAGACGCCTTCGGGCCGGTACGCCACGCGCACCGGACGTGTGGACGCCGTCACTCGCCAGCCTTGCTGCCATCCGTCGACCACCACCGGGTCCAGGGCCCGGCCAGCCTGCTGGGCCACCCAGCCCCGGTTGGTGTTCTCGCGCAGCACGACCACGCCACCCCCTGCGCGCGGGTCCAGCGTGCGGTGGACGGCGTCTTTGCGGGTGGCGACGAGGGTGCGTGGAGCAGCGGCCAGTGGCTGGTCGTCCGTGAGCACGACCGCCGTCAGGCCGGAACAGCCCGGAGGGGCGGGCTTCCACCAGGTTCGTGCCGGAGCCCAGGGACACGTGGTCGTCGCCGCAGGGGATGGCTCGCGCGGTGTCGCCGGCGTACAGATCGGCGAGGCTTGCCTCCACGGCGGTCCGCAGCGGTGCGCGTCGTCGACTACCAGCGACGGCCCGGCGCCGCAGGGGAAGCGGAGGGGGGCGCTGGGCACGGCGATCGGGAGGTAGGGCAGCCCATCGAGCCGGAGCTCCGTGATCCCGATAGGCACCGACGAGCGAGCGGAGTCGAACCCGAGGCTGCTCGCCCGCTCGGCGGCGTCGACCCGCACCGTGAGCTGCGTCGTACGGATCGCCGGGAACCGCGCCGCTCCGTCGCGGTCGAGATCCACGGTCACGCGAGCCTCCGGGCCAGGTCAGCGTCACCCGTCGCGGCTCGCGAGCGGCGGTGTCGGCGTCCGTGGCGACCTGCAGCCGGGTGATCGTGCGCTGGTCGATCCAGTTCAGGGCGAGTGCCGGCCGGGCGTCGTCGGGTTCCGCCGTCCAGGTGGTGCGGGCGTCGCCGTCGACCGCGGCCAGGACCGAACCACGGGCGTCTGGCGTTCCGGTGGACGACGCGACGACACTGACCGGCTGGTCCCGAAACACCCGCCGGGCCAGCGCGTCCCCCGGGCGCAGGCCGACCTCCATCCGCATCGCGTACGGCGCGGCGCGACGCAGCTCGAGGGAGCGGGCGAAGCCGGCGTCCTCCTCTGGGGCCACCTCGCGGCCGGTCACACAGCGAACGTCTCCGCGCACGCGGGCGCACCCCTGCCGGGCGTCGTCGACCGCCCGCAGCACGATCGCGTCTGGGTTGCCCCACGCCGACGGCACCGCTGGCAGCCGCAGCCGTCGGGTCACGGCGATGCCGGACACAGCGACTTCCGCAAGCTCGGTGCGGTTGCCCACCCGTCCCGAGTCGTCCTCGACGCGAAGTGCGCGGGTGGGAGCACCGTCGAGGGCCACCGTGCGGCTACCTCCTGCCTCGAGCACCACCGGCTCGGTCACCGCTGTGTCCGTGCGCACCCGGACGACCTGCCGTCCGTCGGGCCCGGCCGTCAGCCGGACGCTACGCAGTCCGCGGGGGCGGTCCAGCCGGAGCTGCCACCAGGCGGGCTCGTCGGTCCGGAAGTTCGCCCGCCAGAACGTGTCCGCCCGGCCGTCGACCGCGGCGTACGGGAGCTGGCCGGGCTGGGTGGTCCCAACCGCCGTGGCGTCCGAGGACGAGGACGAGGCGGAGACACGCGGCGCCATCCTGCACAGCCCAGGTGGACCACCGGTCGGCGTCCGGCAGCAGGTAGTCCGCGTGCGGTGTTGGCAAGCCGACGGCGTTGCCCGGCCACGAGGGTGGCCGAGGCGCCGTCGTGCACGCGGCCGAAGTTGCGCTCCACCGCGCGGAGTCCGTCGGTGAGCACCAGTGGTGACGCCGGGTCTCGCCGGCGTACGTCGGCGGCCAGAACTGTCGGCCGGTCGTCGAGCACGCCGAGGTCGGCGAGGTCCAGCAGGTCCTCGGGCCCACCGACGACCGTGGCGGGACGCTGGGACTGCACCGCGAACGACGAGCGACCGCGGCACCTGATAGACCTCGACCGCCGGGTAGGAGGACTGCCAGCCGCCGTTGACCAGGATGCGCTCGCCGCGCCGGGTGAGATTCGCCTCGCCGCCGACCTTGGGGCCGAAGGACGCGACCCGCTCCAGGCCTGGCGACCCGGCCAGGGCCTGGTGCACGAGCACCGGATCGGGGATGTCCGGCAGCCGGGCGAGGTCGTTGCGGACCACGAGGTACTCCACCCCGGCCCGCCGGAGGTACGCCGCGAGCCCGCTCGACCCCTTCCCCTGCGCGAGCCGTGCCTCGATCGCGTCGAGCATCCTGACGTTGCCGGCGGGGACCAGTGGCACGGCGTTGCGGATGCTCCAGCGGCTGCGCGCCATGGACTGCATCGGCTCGTCGTGCGGCGACCCCCAGGCGTATTCGCCGAACGACGACCCCGGCACCAGCAGGGCCTGGCCCTGGTCCGATCGCGCCGCCAGCCAGCCGGCCGTCTGCTTCCAGTAGTCCGGGACCGCCACCAGTCCACCGGCAGGCGTCAGGTGCCCGGTGAGGGCGGGCAATGACGTCCCCAGCACCGCCAGCGCCGCGGTAGCGAGCACCGCCCGAAGCCGTAGCCGTCGGGCCAGCTCGTCGAGGTCGCGGGCGCCCGCCCCTGAGTGCGGACAGCCGGTGCGCGGCGTCGTCGACCACCCACCCGAACCCCAGCACCAGCGGCAGACGGAGCACGGGGTCGAACTTGTGCACGTTTCGCAGCGGCGCGAGCATCCCGTCGAGCAGGTCCTGCACACCCGCCGCACCCCACCCCTGCACGGATCCGAGATGGCCGGCACTGACCATGAGCATCCCGAGCAGCACGCCCAACGAGAGGAAGCCGCGGTGCGGGTTGCGGCGATGGAGAAGGCCGACCAGCCCGAGCAGCAGCACGACGCCGCTGTCGATCGGCAGGTAGAACAGCCGGATCAGGTCGTTGCCGGCGCGCGAGCCCGGATCGACGTACGGCACCCAGTTGGAGGTGCCGCGCAGCGTGTCGAAGAGCGTGGTCGAGAACGTCGTGTTCGACGCGGACTCGATCCAGTCCAGGAACGGCGGGCTGTAGCGCGCCGAGCACGAGCAGCGGCACCAGCCACCAGAGGGTGCCCAGCAGCCGTGAACGCGGGCCACCAGACCATCAGGCTCCGACGTCGCGGACCCGGGCTCCGCGTGAGCAGCCACAGCGCCCCCAAGGGGATCACCGCGAACGCGGCCGCGGCGTTGACCCCGCCGACCAGTGCCACCGCCACGGCTGACAGGGCCGCCGCACGTCGCGCCGAGCCCTTCTCCGAGCCCACGACCAGTGGCACCAGCACCCACGGCGCCAGGGCACCGGGCCATGCCTCGACGGAGATCGGGCCCAGGGTGGTGAGCATCCGCGGGGACAACGCGTACGCGAACCCGCACAGCACGAGCGCGAGGTCGGAGCGGACGCCCGAGTGCCCGCGCCAACCGAACGACGCCGAGGAACGCGACACACAGCACCAGTGCGAGCCACAGCCGCTGCACCGCCCAGCCGGGCACGTCCGCCAACGAGCCGAGCAGGAAGAACGGGCCCATCGGGAACAGGTAGCCGTAGGCCTGGTTCTGCAGCTGGCCCGCGGCCGCCACCGGGTCCCACAGATGCGTGGCGCGGGCCAGGAAGCCTGCCGGGCCGATGGCGAGGTCGAGCTTGGTGTCGGCGACCAGCAGCCCGGGTGACTGCGCCATGGCGAGCCCCACAAGGAGCACGCAGGCGGCGCCGAGGCGGACCCGCGAACGCAGCGCGTCGGGCCTCACCTCTTGCGCAGCACGATCACGAGGTTCCACGTCACCACCTCGCGCAGCAGCGGCACGCGGAGCAGCCACTGCGACCACCAAGGGTTGTAGCGCGGCAGCGAGGTCGACCGACGTCCGCCGCACGTTGGCTCCGCGCCCAGCGCCAGCGCCGGCGCGCACCGTGACCGGGAACAGGGACTCGCCGTACCTGTTCTTCGGCTCGTCGCCCGTGCCGGCGCCGGTAACGGCGCCGGGCGCGCGTCCCGCCGAGGTAGTGCCACGGCGCCGTCTCGTGCCCGCCCCACGGTCCGTACCAGACGGTGTAGCTGACGAAGACGGTGCCGCCGGCGCGGGTCACCCGGAGCATCTCGTCGGCCATCAGCCACGGATCGGGCACGTGCTCGAGGACGTTGGAGGAGTAGCACACGTCGACCGCAGCCGTCGCGGAACGGGCAGCCGCATCCCGCTGCCCACGACGGTCCGACGGCGACCTCCCCCGAGCCCGGACAGCTCCCCGACGTCGGCGTCCAGCGCCAGGTACGTCGCCCCGGCGCCCTCGAACGCGGCGCGGAAGTAGCCCGGCCCGCCGCCCACGTCGAGCAGCGGCCGCGCCGTCAGGTCGGTGTAGCTGGGCCAGCTGCCCGACCGAGTCGGCGGCCAGCGCGGTGTAGAACCGGTCGGGGTCGGGCTGCTCGAAGCGGAACTCCCGCAGCAAGCGCACGGACCGGCCGAACGACGGGTGCCAGCCGCACGTTGAGCGGGGGGCGGACCGGGCACGCGGGCGACCCTATCGCGCCCGGATAGCCGTGCTCCCGATGAGCGACCTGGACGAGCTGGAGGGGAAGCGGATCGCCTTCCTCAGCTGGCGCGACACCCACAATCCCGAGGGCGGCGGCGCCGAGCGCTACCTGGAGAAGATGGCGACGGGCCTGGTCGAGCGCGGCTGCGAGGTCACCGTCTTCTGCGCGGCGCACGCGGCCGCCCCACCCGAGGAGACGGTCGACGGCGTGCGGTTCGTTCGCCGCGGCTCGAAGCTCTCGGTCTACCCGGCGGGCATGCGAGCGCTGCGCCGCGGCGACCTGGCGAGGTCGACCTCGTGGTCGACGTGCAGAACGGGTTGCCCTTCTTCTCGCGGCTGGTCACCCGCGGCCGGTGGTCGTGCTGGTCCACCACGTGCACCGCGAGCAGTGGCCCGTGGTCTATCCCGGCCTGGTCGGCCGGGTCGGCTGGTGGATCGAGCACCGGGTGGCCCCGCGGCTCTACCGGCGCTGCCAGTACGTCGCGGTCTCCCGGGCGACCCGCGCCGAGCTGCGGGCGCTGGGGGTGCGCGGGCACCGCGTCGCCGTGGTGCACAACGGCACCGACCCGGTCGTGCCGGTCCGGCCGGGCAAGGCGCCGACCCCGATGATCGCCGTCGTCGGACGCCTGGTCCCGCACAAGCAGGTCGAGCACGCCATCGACGCCGTCCCTCGCGCTGCGCGAGCGGTTCCCGGATCTGCGCCTGCACGTGGTCGGCAGCGGCTGGTGGGAGGGGCGGCTGCACGCGTACGCCGTGGAGCACGGTGCCGGCGAGACCGTCGTGTTCGAGGGCCACGTCGACGAGAACGCCAAGCAGCGAATCTACGAGCGCGCCTGGGTGCTCGCTCTGCCCTCGCTCAAGGAGGGCTGGGGACTCGTGGTCGGCGAGGCCGGCATGCACGCGCACGCCCGACGGTGGCCTACCGATCGGCCGGCGGCACCCGGGAGTCGATCGCCGACGGACGCTCGGGCGTCCTCGTCGACACCCCGGAGGAGTTCACGCGGGCGCTCGGCGACCTGCTCGCCGACGAGCGTCGCCGCAGCGACTTGGGAGAAGGAGCCCGCGAGTCCAGCCACACCTTCACGTGGCAGCACGCCCAGCATTCGTTCGCCGCTCGTGGTGCGGGCGGTGCTGGCCGGTCGGCGCGTGGAGAGCCAGGACCCTGACGTTCCGCAGGACGTCGCGGACGGCTGATCAGGGCCAGGTGGGTCAGTTTCCGGTGCCGTACTCGATGGTGACGGGCTGCTCCACGTTGGTCGGCGAGGCGCCGCTCGGATTGGTCTGCGCGTTGACCAGGCCCACCACCGTGACCGCTGCCACCACACCACCGGCCAGAAGACTGCCAATGGTGATCAGAATCGATGTACCCACGCGGAAGACCCTCCCTTGACTCGCCGGTAACTGTAACAGTCAACCAGCGGATCGGCCGCCTCCCCGGAGACGGCTCGCGGTGATCCTGCGCACCCCCCGAAGCCGCCGACGCCGACCATCGCAAGGTACGCCGCCCATGCCACCGCCATCGCCACCCGCCACCCGGCCGGCACGATCCGCACCCGGACGCCTGCCAGCTCCTGCACCCGTATCCGCCCGGTCTCCGGCATCGAGTGCGCGGCCGGCGACCCGCGGGGCGCCTGCCGCGTCGAGGTCGGTCACCGCGAACCGGATGCCGAGCGCCGCGCAGCCCCCGGCCCCTGCCTCCGGGGTGGGACGGGCCAGGCGCGAACGGCGGCGCGGCCCGCGGGTCCTCCCCCGCGATCCGGACGCCGGAGACCAGCAGGTCGTCGCCCGCCAGGTAGTCGGGAGTGAGATAGCGCCCCATCGGGTCGAGCACCTTGTGGCCCCCGTTCCACACGGGTTGCCGGTAGCTGCTGAACGGCAGCAGCACCACGTCGCCGCTGGCGCCGACGTCCTGACGGGCCGAGACCACCGCGCGGGCGCCGGGCGTACCCGTCGGGGTAGCCGACTGCGCCGAGCCGCCCGGAGACCCCGAAGCCGAGGTCCGGGAGCAGCGCCAGCGGCAGCAGCACCAGGGCCACGCCAGCCAGCGGCCGCGGAGCCGCCGGCGCCGCGTGCCGGAGCGCGGCCGTGAACCGCGCCGCACCGTGCCCGGCCGCCAGGGCCAGCCCCGGCGCCGCAACGGCCAGGATCCGGGTGCCGTCGCGGAGCAGACCGGCCCCCGGCACGTGCGAGACCGTCCAGGCCATCGCCGACGGCGCGGCCCAGGTGAGCACGCGCCGCCAGCCAGGCACCGCCGACGCACCCGATGAAGGCGAGCTGGTCACGGCGGCCCAGGTGGGCGCGCCAGACCACGCAGTCCGGCGGCCGCAAGGCCGACCAGGCCAGCACTGAGAGCCAGCCCAGCAGGCCGTCACGCGATGCCGGACCACCTCGGCATTCCAGATGCCACCGAGGCCGAGGGCTGCGACAGGCGCCGGCAGGACCCCCTCCGCGTGGAGCGCGAAGGCGCTCGCGCCGGCAGGGTCGGTGGTGGCGTCGGCCGCGTGCAGCAGCCCGGAGACCAGCCACGGCGCGTTGCCCACCGCGAGCAGGGCCGCGTCGCCGCCCAGCGGCGGACGCGCCGCTCGGCCGCGAACGCCACCAGCACCGACGCCGGTAGCGAGCCCGGCGCTGGCGCTCAGCGAGCCGAGCGGCACCAGCCAGCACAGCCGCCACGGCAGGACTCCGGTCGTGCGCCACTCCCGAGCAGCCAGCACCAGCCATGGCAGCACGGCGTAGCCAACCAGCAGCGGCCAGTGCCCGAGCACGAGGCGCTCGGCCACGAAGGGGTTCCACTGGTAGACGCTGACCGCCACCAGCTGTCCGGCAGCGACTCCCGAGGCGCGAGCCGCAGTATCCCGAGGCCTCCCCCGGCCAGGGCCCCGAGCAGCACCACCTTCTGCAGCAGCATGCCCGGAACGATCTCGTCGAGCACGGCCACGACCGCGTCGGACGGGACCGCTCTCGGAAGCCCCGAACCGACGCCGAGGATGTCCGGACGCAGTGCGAGGTCCGGCACCCACACCATGTCGTAGCTGAGCACGTAGCCCGGCCCAAGCGCCGGGCCCAGCACGAGGGCCGCCAGGACGCACCGACCACAGCACCGGGACCACGCGGCGCCATCTCGGCACAGGCTGCCTCCCGATGCTCCGACGCGCCGTTTGTCAGGTCCGATCCAACCATCTGCGCGAACCGCCCGTAGGCTCACCGGCGTGATGAATCGCGGGCGCCGGCTGCGCGGCAGCGCCGGCATCGCGCTCGCGATCGCCGTCATGAACGTCGCGACGTACGCCTACACGATCGTGGCGGCCCGGCTGCTGGGTCCCCGCGAGCTACGGCGCCTTCGCCGCGGTGATGGGGCTGCTGCTCGTCGTCGGCGTGCTCCAGCTCGGGCTCCAGGCCACCGGCGCGCGGCGGATCGCGGCGCACCCGGAGGACGTCGCGGAGATCGAGCACAACCTGCGCCGGGTCACCTGGGGCGCGTCGGTCGGCCTGGCCCTGCTGTGCCTGGCGCTGACGCCCGTGATCAACGCGGCGCTGCACCTCGACAGCCTGGCCACCGCGTCCCTGGTGGCGCTGGTCGCGCTGCCGATGACCGTGATGGGCGGCCAGGCCGGCATCCTCCAGGGCGAACGTCGGTGGACCGCCCTGGCCCTCGTCTACCTCGCGGCCGGTGTCCCGCGGCTGGTGATCGGGACCGCCCTGCTGCTGTGGCGCCCGACCGAGTTCTGGGCCGTGATGGGTGTGGCGATCGGGTTCGTCGCGCCGACGGTCGTCGGCTGGCTGGCCCTTCGGGACCCGCGCTCGGGTCACGTGCCGGACACGTACGGCGGGCACGGCGGCTGGTCGGTGCTCCGCGAGACCGCGCGCAACTCGCACGCGCTGTTCGCCTTCTTCGCCCTCTCCAACGCCGACGTGATCGTCGCCCGCAGCGTGCTCGACGCCCACGAGTCGGGCCTGTACGCCGGTGGCCTGATCCTGGTGAAGGCGGTGCTGTTCCTCCCCCAGTTCGTGGTCGTGGTGGCGTTCCCGTCGATGTCGACCGAGTCGGCCCGGCGCTCGGCCCTGCTGCGCAGCGTCGGCGTCGGTGACGGCGCTCGGTGTCGTCGGCACCGCTGGCCGCCTGGCTGCTCAGCGGCGTGACCCTGACGTTCATCGGGGGCCACGAGTACGCCGCGATCCAGGACCAGCTGTGGCGCTTCGCGGCCCTGGGCTCCGTGCTGTCCGTGCTGCAGCTGCTCGTGTACGGCGTCGTGGCCCGGCAGTCCCGCTGGTCGGTCTACCTGATCTGGGCCGCGCTCGTCGTACTGGTGATCTGGGCCCAGGTCGCGAGCACCGTCGGGCAGCTGCTCAACGTGGTCACGTTCGTGGACTCCATGCTGCTGGTCGTGCTGCTGGGGCTGAGCCTGCTGGCGGCTCGAGGGCGCCGGACGGCACGCCGGGACGCAGCCCGGCGTAGCGCTCAGTGCGCGGCTTCGTGCCAGCTGCGTCCGGTGCCGACGGACACGTCGAGCGGGACCGTCAGCTCGGCCGCCGAACCCATCTGGGTGCGGACCAGCTCCTCGAGCGCCTGCTCCTCGCCGGCGGCCATCTCGAAGACGAGCTCGTCGTGCACCTGGAGCAGCATGCGCGAGGACAGGCCGGCGTCCCGCAGCGCGCTGGTCGACGTTGAGCATCGCCACCTTGATGATGTCGGCGGCCGATCCCTGGATCGGCGCGTTGAGCGCCATCCGCTCCGCCATCTCGCGGCGCTGGCGGTTGTCGCTGGTGAGGTCGGGCAGGTAGCGGCGGCGGCCCAGGATGGTCTCGGTGAACCCCGTGCGCCGGGCCTCGTCGACGACGCCGGTGAGGTAGTCGCGCACGCCGCCGAAGGTCTCGAAGTACTCGTCCATCAGTCCCTTGCGCCTCGCCGGTGGAGATGCGCAGCTGGGCGGAGAGCCCGTAGGCCGAGAGCCCGTAGGCGAGGCCGTAGTTCATCGCCTTGATCTTGGCCCGCATCTCGGTGGTGACCTCGGTGGCGTCGACGCCGAACACGCGCGCGGCGGTCACGGAGTGGAAGTCGCGGCCGGAGCGGAACGCCGCGATCAGGCCGGCGTCCTCGGACAGGTCGGCCATGATCCGCATCTCGATCTGGCTGTAGTCGGCCGTGAGCAGCGCGGCGTAGCCCTCGCCGACGACGAACGCCTCGCGGATCCGGCGGCCCTCCTCGGTGCGGATCGGGATGTTCTGCAGGTTGGGGTCGGTGCTGGAGAGCCGGCCGGTCGCCGCGATCAGCTGGTTGAACGTGGTGTGGATGCGGCCGTCGGAGGCGACCGTCTTGAGCAGCCCCTGGACGGTCTGCTGCAGCCGGATCACGTCGCGGTGGCGGAGCAGGTGGGCGAGGAACGGGTGCTCGGTCTTCTCGAAGAGCCCCTGCAGCGCGTCGGCGTCGGTCGTGTAGCCGGTCTTGGTGCGCTTGGTCTTCGGCATCCCGAGCTCCTCGAACAGCACCACCTGGAGCTGCTTGGGCGAGCCGAGGTTGATCTCCTTGCCGATCACGTCGTAGGCGTCCTGCGCCGCCTGGCGGACGCCGTCGGCGAACTCGCTCTCCAGGGACTCGAGGTGGTCGGTGTCGACGGCCACGCCGGTCTGCTCCATGCCGGTCAGCACGCCCACCAGCGGGAGCTCGACGTCGCCGAGCAGCGCCGTGCCGCCGCGGTCGTCGAGCTCGTCGTCGAGCGCCTCCGCGAGGTCGAGCACCGCGCGCGCCTGGAGCATCGCGGTCTCGCCCGCGGCGTCGTCGCCGATGCCGTCGAGGCTGAGCTGGTCGCCGTCGTCGACCGGGCCGGTCTTGAGCTCGCGCTTGAGGTAGCGGACGGTGAGGTCGGCGAGGTCGTAGGAGCGCTGGTCGGGCCGGGCGAGGTAGGCCGAGAGCGCGGTGTCGCGCTCGAGCCCGTCGAGCGCGCCAGCCCCGCGCGGCCAGCGCGAGCATCGGCCCCTTCGCGTCGTGGAGCACCTTCGGCATCTTGGGGTCGGCCAGCCACGCGGCCACGGCGGCGTCGTCCTCGGGGCCGAGGGCGGCCGGGTCGATCCAGGCGGCGGCTCCGGTGCCGTTGGCCAGCGCCAGCCCGGTCACCTCTCCGGTGCCCGAGCGCCAGGTGCCCTCCACCTGCACGCCGACCCGTGCCGTCGCCGGCGTGGGCCGTCGAGCCACGGACCGACCTCGCCCGGACCCGGGCGGGCGGCCTCGAGGTCGAAGCCGGAGCCGTCGACCTCCTCCTCGGACTCGAGGGTCTCGAAGAGACGGTCGCGCAGCACCCGGAACTCGAGGCCGTCGAACAGGGTGTGGACCTCCTGCCGGTCCCACGGCCTCATCGCGAGGTCGGTCGGCACCAGCGGCAGCTCGAGGTCGGTCACCAGGGCGTTGAGCTGGCGGTTGCGGACGACGTCGCCGAGGTGCTCGCGCAGCGACTCACCCGCCTTGCCCTTGATCTCCTCGGCCCGGTTGACGACGTTGTCGAGCCCGTCGTACTGGATGATCCACTTGGCGGCCGTCTTCGGGCCGACGCCGGGCACGCCGGGCAGGTTGTCGGAGGTCTCCCCCACGAGCGCCGCGAGCTCGGGGTAGCGGGCCGGCGGCAGGCCGTAGCGCTCCTCGACCGCGGCCGGGGTCATCCGCTTCATCTCGGAGACGCCGCGCATCGGGTAGATCACGGTGGTGCGGTCGTTGACGAGCTGGAACGAGTCGCGGTCGCCGCTGCAGATCAGCACCTCGAAGTCCTCGGTCATCGCCTGGGTCGCCAGCGTGCCGATGATGTCGTCGGCCTCGAAGCCGTCCTTCTCGACGAACGGCACCCGCAGCGCCGAGAGCACCTCCTTGATCAGGGACACCTGCCCCTGGAACTCCGAGGGCGACGTGGACCGGTTGGCCTTGTACTCGGCGTACTGCTCCGAGCGGAACGTCTGCCGGGACACGTCGAACGCGACCGCGATGTGGGTCGGCTGCTCGTCGCGGAGCACGTTGATCAGCATCGCCGTGAACCCGTAGACGGCGTTGGTGTGCTGCCCGGTGGTGGTCGAGAAGTTCTCCACCGGGAGCGCGAAGAACGCCCGGTAGGCGAGTGAGTGCCCGTCGAGGAGCAGCAGGCGCGGGGTCACGTCTACGGGTCACGGCAGCAGGCACGCCCCGACCCTATCCGCCGTCGCCGACAGGGTGGAGGGCGTGGCGTGGGGGTTGGGCGGTCGCGAATTCCCAAGGTATCTAGGTTTTCTGGCGCATCCAGTGGTGTGTACGCCGCTGGAAGCGCCAGTTCTCATTGGGAAGTAGGTACGCCGGCCGACTCGGGCACCAAGCTGGTCCCCGCACCGACACTCACCTGGTGCGCTCGCCCGAAATGCCGGTCAAATTCCTCGATACCTTGGGAATTCGCCCGATCGCGCCGCACAGCCAGCCGCCACATCGCCGCCCACCGCCAGCCCCTCAGCCACCCCCAGCAGCCAGCAACCGCGCCCGCCCGGCGTCGGTGATCACCCGGTCCTGCTTCTCGGTCACGAGCAGCTTCGGCTCGGCCGTGTAGAGCCTCGCGAGGGCGGCACGGTCCAGACCGACGAGCCGGGCGGCCTGGTGCACCTCGAGCTTGTGCATCCGGCCACCGGGCGCCTCGGCGACCTGCCGGAGCAGCGCGACCACCGGGTCGTCGACGGGTTCGGCCGGCGGCTCCGCGGCGGCGCCCTGCCAGGTGCGCTTCGGGAACCGCCGGAGGTACTCCTGCTCGAGCGCCAGCATCCGCCGGGTGTGCGTCTCGAACTGCGCCGCGGTGCCGTGCAGGAAGACCCAGTTGCGGGAGTCGTGGAGCTGCTTGCCCTGGGCGGCGAGCTCCTCGTCGGACAGCTCGGTCGCGTCGCTCATGACATCTCTCCCACTCCTGAGTAGACCCGCAGCGCGTTGCCCCCGAGCACATCGGCGGCGCGCTCGTCGTCGAGCCCGAGGCCGACGACCGCGCGGGCGTTCTCGGCGGTGCTCGGGACGCCCGGCCAGTCGGTCGCCGAAGATCCACTTCCGCGCGAGCCGGCCGAGGTCGAAGCGCCCGTAGTACTCCGGCAGCCGCTTCGGGGGCAGCCCGGACAGCTCGATCCACACGGTCGGGTTCGCGAGCGCCATGAACGCGGCGGCGTCGTACCACCAGCCGCGGCCGCCGTGGGCGAGCACGACGTCCAGCGTCGGGAAGTCGCGTACGACGGGCAGCAGGTACTGCGGGTCGGCCAGCTCGTTGCTGGACCCCGGGAAGCTGCTGGTGCCGCAGTGCACGACCAGCGGGACGCCGCGCTCGACCAGCACCTGGTACGCCGGGTACAGCGCCGCGTCGTCGCACCGGAACCCGCCGTGCACCGGGTGCAGCTTCAGCGCCGCCGCCCCCAGGTCGAGCTGGCGGCGCACCTCGTCGGCGATCGGGAAGTGCAGGTGCGGGTTGACGTTGGCGACGGGCCGGAACCGGGTCGGGTTGTGCTCCACGATCGGCAGCAGGTCCTCGAACCGCTGGTAGCCGGTCGCCTTCGGGGAGTACTCGCAGAACAGCAGCGCATGGTCGACGCCCTGCTCCGCGAACAGCTCGTCGAGCCGGTCGGGCCGGGGCACGCCGTTGCGGTCCCAGAGGTCCTCGAGGATGCCGTCGGGCCCGAAGTCGCGCGCCCACGCGATCCACGCCGGGGCCAGCGAGCCGAGCACGGGCACGTGGACGTGCGCGTCGACGAGGAGGTGGCCGTCCAGCATCAGCTCTCCCGCGACCAGCGCGGTGTCGGTGCCGAGGTCGCCGACCTTGCTGGCGCCGCCCGGGTTGCCCAGCGGCCCGTCACGCCCGGGGAGCACCTCGGTGAAGAACGCCTGGTTGTCCGCGACGTGCGGCTCGTCCTCGTCCGCCACGCGTCGGTCCTGGCTGATCGCCTCCACCGGGCACACCGGCTCGCAGGCGCCGCAGTCGATGCACTCCCCCGGGTTGATGTAGCTCTTGCGCTCGCCCTCGTAGATGCAGTCGACCGGACACTCCTCGACGCAGGCCTTGTCGTTGACGTCGATGCAGGGGCTGGCGATCACGTACGGCACGGGTCGTCCTCCTACGCGGGCTCGGGGGTGGGATCGAGCTGGTCGTCCTGCCGGGCCACCTCGTCCGGACTGTCGGAGAAGAGCCCGCGCACCTTGAACCGCTGCAGCTTGCCGGTCGCGGTCTTCGGGAGGTCCTCGACGAAGATCACCTGCCGGGGCGCCTTGAAGTGCGCGAGGCCCTCGCGGCACCAGGCCACGAGCTCGGCCTCGTCGACGCCCTCGGCCACCACGACGCCGACCGGCTTGTCGATGCCGTGCTCGTCGGGCACGCCGACCACGGCGGCCTGCTGCACCTTCGGGTGCGCGACCAGCCGCGCCTCCACCTCGGCGGGCGACACCCAGATGCCGCCGGCCTTGAGCATGTCGGAGTTGCGGCCGAGGCAGACGTAGTAGCCGTCCTCGTCGCGCACGTAGGTGTCGCCGGTCGAGAGCCACTCGCCCTGGAACACCTGCCGCGACGCCGCGGTACGACGCCAGTAGCCGAGCGCGATCGACTCACCGCGCACGTGGAGCGCACCCGGCTGTCCGGCACCGGTGACCACGCCCGACGCGTCCCGGATCTCGACGTCGTAGCCGGGCACCGGCACGCCCGTCGTACCGGGCCGGACCTCGCCGGGACGGTTGGACAGGAAGATGTGCAGCGCCTCGGTCGACCCGATCCCGTCGAGGACGTCGACGCCGAAGCGGGTGCGGAACCGCTCCAGCAGCGGCGCCGGCAACGGCTCGCCGGCCGACGCCGCCAGCCGCACCGGGGCGAACGTGTCGTCCGGCAGCCCCGACGACACCAGCGCGGCGTAGAACGTGGGCACCGCGAAGAACAGCGTGGGCTGCTCCTGCTGCACCCGTTCCGCCACCACGTCGGGCGTGGGTCGCCGGCGCTCGAGCACGGTGCGGGCGCCGACCGAGAAGGGGAAGAACACCGAGTTGCCGATGCCGTAGGCGAAGAACAGCTTGGCCACCGAGAACGTCGTGTCGTCGGGCCGGATGCCGAGGACCTGCTGGCCGTAGGTCTCGCAGACGTGGCGGATGTTGGCGTGCCGGTGCATCGCGGCCTTCGGGGTGCCGGTCGTGCCCGAGGTGTAGAGCCACAGGCACCAGCTGTCCGGGTCGGTGGCGACCGGCTCCCGGTCGGCGGCGGACCCGCCCGCGACGAAGGCGTCCCAGGTCTGCAGCCGTCGCCGACTCCGGCACGGCGAGGTCGGCGTCGCCGTGGCAGAACCACGTGCTCGACCTCCGGCGCCATCGCCACCGCGCCGGCGACCGCCTCCGCGTGCTCGTGCGTCGCGAGCACGGCGCGCGCACCGGAGTCGGCCAGGATCGCGCCGAGCTCGGCGCCGGTGAACATGGTGGACACCGGCACCGCGACCAGCCCGGCCCGGAACGCGCCGAGGATGCCGGTCAGCATCTCCACGTCGTCGGACATCTCCAGCAGCACGCGGTCGTCACGGCGCAGGCCGAGGGCACGCAGGGCGGCGGCGACGTCGCCGGTGCGCTCGTCGAGCTCGGCGTAGGTCAGGGTCTCGCGCGACCCGGTGACCGCCGGCCGGTCGCCGTCGCCCCCCGCGACGTGCCGGCCGACGAGGTACGTCGCCGCGTTGAACCCGCCGGTCGGCCGTCGAGTCCGTCGAGACCATCAGACGCGCTTCTCGTCGAAGCTGCCACGCTGGCCGGAGCCGAACCTCCGCAGCGCACCGTCGGGCCCGGAGGCGTTGGGTCGCACGAACACCCAGTTCTGCCAGGCGGTCAGCCGGCCGAAGATCTTGGTCTCGAGCGTCTCCGGTCCGACGAAGCGGAGGTTCGCCTCCATCCCGGTCAGCGCGTCGGGCGAGAGCGAGGCGCGCTCCTCGAGCACGATCCTCAGCTCCTCCTCGAAGTCGATGTCGTCGAGCGCCATCGTGACCAGCCCGAGGTCGGCGGCCCGCGCGGCGTCGAGCCGCTCGCCGGTCGCACCGCTCGCGGCCTCCAGCAGGTCGTCGCGGCCGTGGAAGCGCGCACCCAGCCGGGAGAGGCCGTTGCCCATCGGGAACGCGCCGTCGTTGGCCGCGGTCAGGACGATCGCCGCCGGGTCGGCATCGGGGTCGACGTCCTCGTAGACGCCCTCGAGCATGTACTGCCGGTCGCAGGCCAGGGCCAGCTCCAGCAGGAACCCGCCGAAGCAGCTGCCCGGCTCGATCACCGCGAACAGGCTGCGGCTGGTCACGTCGAGCCGCTTGAACGTACGACGGAGGTAGCCGGCCACCTCGTTGCCGAACCAGTCGGAGCCGGCCAGCTCGGCCAGCCGGGCGTCGTGCGCGAGCACCCGGTCGAGGTCGCCCGTCGTACGGAACACCCAGGTGCCGAGGTCTCCCTCGTTGGTGCGCAGCCGGAGCACCAGGTCGTCGAGCGCCCGCGCGACCGCCATCGGCCACCAGTCGACCCCCTGCTCGAGCGCCGCGGCGGCGTCGGCGGGAGGCTCGTCGTCGGGGCCGGCGACCGTGATGTCGACCCGGCGGCCCGAGCGGTCGAGCGTCGCGGTCACGAACGGGTAGCGGATCGTGTCGCCGTCGTCCTCGCGCTCGCAGCGGCGTCAGCACGACTCCCCGCTCGCCCGGCTTGCGGTCGGAGGCCTCGACCGCCCCGGCGGCCCGCTCGGCGATCGTCGCGTCCCAGTCCCGCTTGGGCACCGTGGCGTCGACCAGTCCCCACTCGACGGCGGTGCTGCCGCGGTATCCCTCGGACTTGGTGGCGAAGAGGTCGGCGCGGTCACGACGGACGTGGCGCTTGTCGACCACGCGGGTCAGGCCGCCGGTGCCGGGCAGCACGCCGAGGAGCGGCACCTCGGGCAGCGACACGGTCGACGACCCGTCGTCGATCAGGACGATGTCGTCGCAGGCCAGGGCCAGCTCGTAGCCGCCGCCGGCAGCGGTGCCGTTGACCGCGGCGATCCAGGTCTGGCCCGAGGTCGCGGTCGCGTCCTCGATGCCGTTGCGGGTCTCGTTGGTGAACTTGCAGAAGTTCACCTTCCACGCGTGCGAGGACTGGGCGAGCATCCGGATGTTGGCGCCGGCGCAGAACATGCGGTCGAGCCCGCCGGTCAGCACCACCGCCTTGACCTGCGGGTGCTCGAAGCGCAGCCGCTGCACGGCGTCGTACAGCTCGATGTCGACGCCGAGGTCGTAGGAGTTCATCTTCAGCTGGTAGCCGGGCACCAGCCCGCCGTCCTCGTCGACGCCGAGGGTCAGCGTGGCGACCGCCCCCTCGATCGCGATCGTCCAGTGCCGGTAGCGGTCCGGCGCGGTGTCGAAGTCCACGACGGGCGGGGTGGTGACCTCCGCGGGGGCATCCGGCTCGGTGCTGCTGTCCAGGATGGTCATGTGTCATAGTCTACGAATGGTTGACGTGGCGTCAATGCTTTGTCGAATGACGTGGGAGGAGCGTCGATGACGGTCACCACCGCGAACCGTCGTCGCGAGGTGGGCTTCGCCAGTGCCCGCTCGCTGCTGCTCACCGTGCTCGGCGAGTTCGTGCACCCGCGTGCCCGTCCGGTGTGGACGTCCACGCTCCTGGAGGCGATGGCGGCCCTCGGCGTCGAGGAGAAGTCGGCGCGACAGGCCCTGGCGCGCACGGCGAGCGAGGGCGTGCTCACCTCCAACCGTGACGGCCGGCGCGTGCACTGGTCGCTGACCGCCCACGGCGAGACCCTGCTGCGCGAGGGCACCGAGCGGATCTACGGCTTCCTGCGCAGCTCGCACCCGTGGGACGGCCGGTGGCTGGTGCTCACCGTGTCGCTGCCCGAGACGCAGCGGGCGCTGCGCCACCAGCTGCGCACGCGCCTGACCTGGCTCGGCCTCGGCTCACCCTCTCCCGGGCTCTGGGTCACCCCCGAGGCGGCCCACCTCGAGGAGGTGCGCCGGGTCGTGGCCGACCTCGGCCTCGCCGGGCGTTCGTTCGCCTGGGTGGGGGCGGCGACCGGCATCGGCGACGAGCGCCGGCTGCTCGAGGACGCCTGGGACCTCGCGGGCGTCGAGGACCTCTACCGCACGTTCCTGCGCCGCTTCGAGAATCGGCCCGCCGAGACGGGCCGCGGCTCGTTCATCGCGCAGGTCGAGCTCGTGCAGGAGTGGCGACGGTTCCCGTTCCTCGACCCCGACCTCCCGCGCGAGCTCCTCGACCACGACTGGTCGGGGCTGCGCGCGGCCGCCGTGTTCCACGACCTGCACGCGCGCTGGCACCGGCGGGCCCAGGCCGAGTGGGACCGGATGGAGGCCGGGCGGGGTAGGCCGCCAGCGGCCACGACGTCCCGCACGACAGCCCGAGGTCTGGTCCGCCGATCGAGGACGTGCTGGCCCGGGTCAGTAGCGGTGGTCCTCCACGTTGACGTAGCCGCCTTCCTCCTCGCGGCCCGGGCGCCTGCCCTCCCGGGTCGCTCGCCACGTCGTACGACGCCGCCGCCGGCGGGTGTCCGCCGCGACGCGTCGCCGCGCGTGCTGCCGACCCGCTTGCGCAGGTCACCGTCGACGGTGCCGCGGAACCCACGGACCACGAGCCAGTCGTGCACGAGGTCGCGCTGCGGGTGCTCCGCGCGGATCGTGTTGTGGACGTAGTTGATCCCGCGCGACTCGGCCTCCTCCTCGAGGCGCTCGAGCACGAAGCTCCCGACACCGGCGCCCTGCGCCGCCGGGTCGGACGCCATCAGGATCTCGGCGTCGCCGCCCCAGGTGGTGTCCAGCCGGCCGTAGCCCACGACCGCCCCCTGCCTCGTCGGTCACGCGCCACCAGTCGCCGGGCAGGTCGTCACCGTGCGCGAACGGCAGCACGAACGCGCCGTCCGGGGCTCCGCCGATCACGCGCACCTTGTCGTCGTCCCAGACCGGGTGCTCCTCGCGGGTCCAGGCGAGGTCTCGACGGGCTCGACCACCGGGCTGGCTCAAGCCACACCCTCCTCGGCGAGGTGCACGTAGTCGAACTCGACCGGCTGGTCGTTGATCCCGGTCTTCGGGGGCGCGATCCACGACGCGAACTCGCCGTACTCGTAGACCGGCACCATGAGCGCGGCCACGGCCCGGCGGTCCTCGTCGTTCGGGAGCCAGCCGTCCTTGCGGTCGTCCCAGGTGGCGTCGTCGAGCACCTCGCCGTCGGGGCTGACGTGGTGCTGCGCGTAGGCGCCGACGCGGCGGTTGAAGCCCTCGTGCGGGCAGGTACAGCCGCTCGTCGAGGCCGGCCTCCTCGAGCTCCTGGTTCCAGCGGCGTACGCCGTTGGCGCAGTCGGCGACGTACTCGTCCCGGAGGTCGAGGTTCAGCGCGCTGAGCATCGGGACCTCCTTCTCCACGATCGCGCCGTCCTCGACGACGTTCATGGTGCGGGTCTCGTCGAGCAGCACGTGGTCGTCCTTGCGCCGGGTCTCCTGCCAGCGGCCCTTGAGCCCGGAGGTGTAGTAGTTGCCGGCGTTGGTCGACTGCTCCGAGCCGAACAGGTCCATCGACACGGAGTACTGGAAGTTCAGGTACTTCTGGATCAGCTCGAGCGGGATCGCCCCGTGCTCGAGCGTGTCGGCGGTGCCGTGCTCCTTCATCACCTGCGCGGTGCGCTCGACGGTGCGCTGCACGCCGGTGGTGCCGACGAACATGTGGTGCGCCTCCTCCTTCAGCATGAACTCGCAGGTGCGCGCGAGCGGGTCGAAGGCGGACTCCTTGAGCGTGCCGAGCTGGTACTTGCCGTCGCGGTCGGTGAAGTAGGTGAACATGAAGAACTGGAGCCAGTCGGTGGTCGCCTCGTTGAAGGCACCGAGGATCCGCGGCGCGTCGAGGTCACCGGAGTTGCGCTTGAGGAGCTGCTCCGCCTCCTCACGACCCTCGCGACCGAAGTACGCCTGCAGCAGGTAGACCATCGCCCAGAGGTGGCGGCCCTCCTCGACGTTGACCTGGAAGAGGTTGCGCAGGTCGTAGATGCTCGGCGCCGTGTCGCCGAGGACCCGTTGCTGCTCCACCGACGCCGGCTCGGTGTCCCCCTGCACGACGATCAGCCGCATCAGGTCGGCCCGGTGCTCGCCGGGCACCTCCTGCCAGGCCGGCTCGCCCTTGTGCTTGCCGAAGTTGACCTGCCGGTCGGGGTTGCGCTCGGCGAGGAAGATCCCCCAGCGGTAGTCCTCCATCGGCACGTGGTCGAAGTGCGCCCAGCCGTCGCGGCCCACCGCGATCGCCGTGCGCAGGTAGACGTCCTTCGTCGGCAGCGCCGGCCCGAGCGTCTTCCACCAGTCCAGGAACTTCGGCTGCCACGCCTCCAGTGCCCGCTGCAGCCGCCGGTCCTCGTTGAGGTTGACGTTGTTGGGGATCCGCTCGGAGTAGTCGATCTTGCTGAGCGGCCCGGTCGGGGTGGGTGCGGCTCCCGTGCGCGTGTCCTCGGTCATCCTTACGTTCTACACTCTCGTTGCGCTCCTGCCAAGAACCTGTCGACTATTCAGGACGCCCGGCCATCCGCCGTACGACGTGCGCAACAATCGCCGCCATGGAGATCACCAGCGACATGCTCGGGCCGTTCGCGGAGTACCTGGGACTGCACCTCGAGTCGGCCAGCGGTGACGAGGTGGTCGCGACGTGGTCCGCGAGGCCGGAGCTGCACCAGCCCTACGGGATCGTGCACGGGGGCGTGCACGCCGCCGTCGTGGAGACCCTCGCCAGCGTCGGTGCCGCCGTGTGGATGGGCGAGCGGGGCAAGGTGGTCGGCGTCAGCAACACCACGGACTTCTACAAGGCGGTCACCGACGGCACGCTCACCTCGACCGCCACTCCCCTGCACCGCGGGCGCTCCCAGCAGGTCTGGCTGGTCGAGAGCCGCGACGCCGACGACCGTGTGGTCTGCGCGCGGTCAGGTCCGGCTCCAGAACCTGACCTGAGCGGCACTCCTTGTTCATCGGATTCGGCACCCTGGTCAACGTCGTCACCGTGCTGGTCGGCGCCACCATCGGCGTGCTCGTCGGTCACCGGCTGCCCGAGCGCACCCGCACCGTGGTCACCGACGGGCTCGGACTGGTCACGCTGCTGATCGCCGCGACGTCGGCGGCGGCGATCGGGAACGACGCCTGGGCGGAGGCCGTCGGCGACAGCGCTCCGCTCCTGATCGTGCTCGGGGCGCTGCTGGTCGGGGGCATCGTGGGCTCGCTGCTCCGGCTCGAGGACCGGCTCGAGGGGCTCGGGGGCTGGCTGCAGCGCCGGCTCACGCCGAAGGACGGGTCGGGTGGTCGGGCCCGCTTCATCGAGGGGTTCGTGACCGCGTCCATCATCTTCTGCACCGGCCCGCTCACCATCCTCGGCTCGATCACCGAGGGCATCGGCCAAGGCGCCGACCAGCTCCTGCTGAAGTCCGCGCTGGACGGCTTCGCGGCGATCGCGTTCGCCGCGTCGTTCGGCTGGGGTGTCGCGGCGACGGCACTCACCGTGCTCACCGTCCAGGGCTCCCTCACCGCCCTCGCTGCGCTGCTCGGGGACTTCCTGTCCGACGCCGAGCTCGCCGCGCTCACCACCACCGGCGGGCTGCTGCTGGTCGGGCGTCGCCCTGCGCCTGCTCGCCCTCAAGCAGGTGAAGGTGGCCGACCTGCTCCCGGCGCTCGTCATCGCTCCGGTCTTGACCACCGCCGTCGCCCACTGGAACTGAACGCGCGGGTAACACCGCTGGCCACCTCCGGTGCCCTATGTCCCCACAACTCAGCACCTCGCGGAGCAGTGCCCGTCCAGCCGCCTTCAGGAGAGTCATGCTGCTGCAGAGTCCCGCACGTGTCCGGCCGCCTGAGCCGGCCGTCCGCACCCGGACCGCGTCGCCTGGACAGCCTGGGCCGCCCGCGTGTTCGCCGGCCTGATCGCGGTCTTCGCGGTGGTCACGATCGCTGCCGGCCCGTCGTACGCCGCCGACGACGACCGCGTGGTGCAGGGCACCCTGCTCAACACGGCCAAGGACAACGAGCCGGTCCCCGGCGTGACCATCAAGGTCACGTCGAGCGACGGCGGCAGCTACACCGCCAAGAGCGACGCCGACGGCAAGTTCAAGATCATCGTGCCCGCCAAGGACACCGGCACCCTGACCGTGCAGCTCGACACCAGCACGCTGCCCGAGGGGGTCGACCTGCGCGCGGGCTCGAGCGACACCCGCAAGCCCACCGGAAGCCTCACCAACATCGTGGTCAGCTTCCCGATCGGCGCGGACCAGCGGCAGGTGGAGACCAAGCTCGACCAGGTCCCGCAGTCGATCTACAACGGGCTGCTGTTCGGGATCGTCCTGTCCCTCGGCGCGCTCGGCCTGTCCATGGTCTTCGGCACGACGGGCCTGACCAACTTCGCGCACGGCGAGCTGGTGACGTTCGGCGCCATCATGACCTACCTCGGCAACCGGGTGTGGGGCCTCCCGATCGTGCTGTCGGTCCTGTTCGCCGTCGTGATCTCGGCCGCGTTCGGCTGGCTCAACGACAGCGGCCTGTGGAGACCTCTGCGTCGCCGCGGCACCGGCCTGATCGCGATGATGATCGTCTCGATCGGCCTGCAGTTCCTGCTGCGCAACATCTACCAGTACTTCACCGGCGGCCGCTCGCTCACCTATCGCGAGTACGTGACACCGGAGCCGCACACGCTCGGGCCCATCGACTACACCTACCGCGACATGATCCTGGTCGTGATCAGCCTGCTGGTGCTGGTCGCGGTGACGCTCGCCCTGCAGTACACCCGGCTGGGCCGAGCGACACGCGCCGTCGCCGACAACCCCGCGCTGGCGGCGTCGACCGGCATCAACGTCAACCGGGTGATCTCCACGGTCTGGATCGTCGGCACCGCCCTGGCCGGCCTGGGCGGAGCGTTCCTCGGGTTCTCGCAGTCGGTGACCTACCAGCTCGGCGCCCAGGTGCTGCTGCTGATCTTCGCCGCCACCTGTGTCGGCGGCCTCGGCTCGATCTGGGGAGCGATGCTCGGCTCGGTCATCATCGGCCTCTTCGTCGAGCTGTCCACGCTGGTCATCCCGTCCCAGCTCAAGTACGCCGGAGCGATGGTGCTGCTGATCGTCGTCCTGCTCGTCAGACCACAAGGCCTGCTCGGTCGATCGCAACGGGTCGGATAGGGAGGAACAGACATGCTCGACGCACTCAACGGAGCGTTCCACGACGGGTTCGGCTACCTCGCGATCTCCTACTGCCTGGCCGCGATCGGCCTGAACGTCCAGTTCGGCTACGCGGGTCTGCTGAACTTCGGCCAGGCCGCGTTCCTCTCGATCGGCGGCTACATGATGGGGGCCGCGATCGCCACCGGCGGCTGGCCGACCCTGGCCGCCATGGCGCTCGCGATCGCGTGCTCCGTCGTCCTCGCGCTGATCCTCGGCGTACCGACCCTGCGGCTGCGGGCCGACTACCTCGCGATCGTGACGATCGCGGTGGCCGAGGTGCTGCGCCTGACGTTCGGCACGTCGTTCCGCAAGTACTTCCACGGCAAGGACGGCGTCACCGGCTTCACCGACGGCTTCCGCAGCCTGAACCCGTTCGACTACGAGGGCACGGTGCTGACGTTCAGCGCCAACGACATGTGGATACTCATCGTCGGCTGGATCGTGGTCGCCCTCACCCTGGTGCTGGTCTGGCTGCTGATGCGCTCGCCGTGGGGCCGGCTGCTCAGGGCGATCCGTGAGGACGAGGTCGCCGTGCGCTCCCTGGGCAAGAACGCCTACAGCTACAAGATGCAGGCGCTGATTCTCGGCGGTGTGATCGGGTGCTTCGGCGGCTTCATCGGGGCGCTCGGGCAGGCCTCGGTGCAGGCCGACCTGTTCAACCTCGACTTCGCGTTCATCGCGTTCACGATGCTGATCCTGGGCGGCGCGGGCCGCGTCCTGTCCCCCGTCGTGGGCGCGGTCCTCTTCTGGGCTGCTCTCTCGTTCATCGGCAGCATCCTGGCCGACCTGTCCGCCCAGCCCGGGATCTCGAAGTTCATGGACGCCAACCAGGCCTCCAACGTCCGCCTCATGCTCGTCGGCCTGACGCTCATGCTGCTGATGATCTTCCGACCGCAGGGGATCTTCGGCGACCGGAAGGAGATCGCGCTCGATGCCCGCTGAGACGCCCACCGCCACCACCCGGATCTCGGCGGACGACGCCCGCAAGGCCCTCGTCGGGCTCGCCTCCGAGCCCGGGGTCTCCAAGCCGGACCCGATCGTCGTCGCCGACGGCGTCCGTCGCACGTTCGGCGGCCTGACCGCTGTCGACGTCGACCACGTCGAGATCCAGCGCGGCGTGATCACCGCCCTGATCGGCCCGAACGGAGCCGGCAAGACCACGTTCTTCAACCTGCTCACCGGCTTCGACCAGCCCGACCAGGGCGACTGGTCGTTCAACGGCACGTCGCTCAAGGGCGTCGGGGCGTTCAAGGTGGCCCGGATGGGCATGGTCCGCACCTTCCAGCTGACCAAGGTGCTCTCCAAGCTCAGCGTGCTGGAGAACATGCGGCTCGGGTCGACCGGCCAGCTCGGCGAGAGGTTCTGGGCCGGCCCGCTGAAGTTCCTCTGGCGCGGCCAGGAGGAGATCGAACACCGAGCGGGCGCGCGACCTGCTGGCCCGCTTCAAGCTCGACAAGAAGGAGCATGACTACGCCGGCTCGCTGTCCGGCGGCCAGCGCAAGCTGCTCGAGATGGCGCGGGCGCTCATGGTCAGCCCGGAGCTGGTGATGCTCGACGAGCCGATGGCGGGCGTCAACCCGGCGCTCAAGCAGTCGCTGCTCGGCCACGTGAAGTCGCTCCGCGAGGAGGGCATGACCGTGCTCTTCGTCGAGCACGACATGGACATGGTCCGCGACATCTCCGACTGGGTGATCGTGATGGCCCAGGGCAAGGTCATCGCGGAGGGTCCGCCGGACTCGATCATGTCCGACCAGCGCGTGATCGACGCCTACCTGGGCGCCCACCACGACACCGACATCAGCGAGCTCGAGGAGGTCGTGGTGGCCGGGCACGAGCACGCTCCCGGCGACGCGGCCGACGAGCCCGCCGTACCCCGGAAGGATGGCTCCGCATGAGCGACATCGTCCTCGGCGAGAACGACCCCCGCGACGACATCGTCGCCGAGGCCGACCCCAACGCACCGAAGGTCGACCCCGAGGTCCGCAAGGCGCACCTTGCGGCCGCCGAGGGCGCCGTCCTCCGGGCCGACGACCTGTTCGCCGGCTACATCCCGGGGGTCAACATCCTCAACGGCGCCGACCTGTACTGCCAGGAGGGTGAGCTGGTCGGCATCATCGGCCCCAACGGCGCCGGCAAGTCGACGCTGCTCAAGGCGCTCTTCGGCCTGGTGAAGGTCGGGACCGGCACGGTCACCCTGCGCGGCGACGACGTCACCAACGAGCGCGCCGACGTGCTGGTCTCCAAGGGGATCGGCTTCGTGCCCCAGACCAACAACGTCTTCCCGTCACTGACCATCGAGGAGAACCTGCAGATGGGGTGCTACCAGGCCCCCTCGAAGTTCACCGAGCGGTTCAAGTTCGTCACCGACCTCTTCCCCGCCCTCGGCGACCGCCGCAACCAGCGTGCGGGCTCGCTGTCGGGTGGTGAGCGGCAGATGGTCGCGATGGGGCGTGCGCTGATGATGGAGCCGTCGGTGCTCCTGCTCGACGAGCCGTCCGCGGGCCTCTCGCCGGTGTTGCAGGACGAGGTGTTCGTGCAGACGCGCTCGATCAACCGGACCGGGGTGTCCGTGGTGATGGTGGAGCAGAACGCGCGCCGGTGCCTGCAGATCTGCGACCGGGGCTACGTGCTCGACCAGGGGCGCAACGCGTACACGGCGTCGGGGAAGCAGCTGGCGAACGACCCGAAGGTGATTGAGCTGTACCTGGGGACGTTGGCGAAGTCGATCAAGTAGGGCGGGGTCATTCGCCTTTCTCGGCGAGTGACCTGCTCGCCTGGCGGCCTCCGGCCGCGTGACCCGGCTCGCCTGACGCGCCTCGCCTGGCGCGCCCGCGCGCTGTACCTGCGGCCTGCCGGGGGCGCCACCCGAGCCTCGCTGCGGCTGGGTCTGGGGGTGGGTGTGGCGAAGGGCCCTCCCGGCTGACGCCGGGAGGGCCCTTCGCTTGGTGCGGGGTGGTGCTGCTTACTTCTTCTGGCCGAGACCGGCCTTGATCAGCTCGGGGATGATCTTCTTGGTCTCGTCGAAGGCGATCAGGACGATCGCGTCGGGGTCCGCGGCCTTGATGGCGTTGACCTCGGCGGTGTAGTTGGCCGCGTTCGCGTCGTACAGCTTGAACGAGACGACCTTGCCGCCGGACTCGGTGAAGAACTTCTTCACGTTGTTCGCCAGCGCCTCACCGTAGGAGTCCTGGCGAGCCAGGATCGCGATGTTCTGGTAGCCGTCACCGGACACCGTCTGCGCCATGACCTGGCCCTGGAGCACGTCCGACGGAGCGGTCCGGAAGTACAGACCCTTGTCGGCGTAGGTGTCGAACGCGGTCGAGGTGTTCGCGGGCGAGACCTCGACGACGCCGGCACCCGTGATCTTGTCGATGACGCTGAGCGACACCGAGGACGAGGCGGCACCGATGACGGCGTCGGCCTTGCCGCGGAGCAGCTTGTCGGTCTCCGACGGGGCGATGTTCGGCGAACCGTCACCCGAGTCGGCCTTGACCTGCTTCACGGGCTTGCCGAGGACGCCACCGGCGGCGTTGATGTCCGTGACCGCCGTGTCGACACCCGCGAACTCCGGGGGGCCGAGGAAGGCGAGGTCACCGGTCGCCGGCAGCAGCGTGCCGACGGTCAGGGTGCCGTCACCCTTGGCGACGCTGCCGCTGACCTTCTGGTTGGCCTTGACCGAGGAGACGTCGGGGATCTTGCCCGTGACGTAGTCCTGGTTGGTGTAGTTGTTGTCGTCGCCGTACTGGAAGATGCCGATCGTCGCTGCCGACGGGGAACCCGTCGAGTTCAGGTCGATCGGGCCGGAGACGCCGTCGTAGTCGATGTCCTTGCCGGCCTTGAGCGCGGCAGCGCAGTCCTTGAACGTGGTGCACTTCTCGCCGCCGGTGGTGACCTCGGCCATCTTCTCGCCGATCGCCTTGCCGCTGTCGTTCTTCGCCGCGATGGCCGCGAGCGCGACGACGACGGTGGCGTCGTACGACTCGGGGCCGTAGGTGAAGTCCTTGAGCTTCGGGTTCGTCTTCAGCAGCCGCTGCTTGAACTCGTCGCCGAGCTCCGCACCCGGGAACGTCGCACGGACGCCGTTGAGCGTCCCCTTGTCGAAGTCGCCCGAGTAGTCGGCGGTGTTGCCGTCGACGAAGTACAGCTGCACTCCGCTGGACTTCTTGGTGCCGCTGTTGCCGCTGTCGCCGTCCGAGCCGCCGCAGCCGGCAAGGACCAGCGATCCGGCTGCCGCGACGACAGCTGCTCGCATGAGCGTGTTGGGGCGATACATGGAGCCTCCGCATTCACGTGGGGTTGAGTTACCCGAGGGGTCTCCCGAGAGACACGGCACAACCTATGCGCACGGGTGTGCGAGACCAGCCTCACCACTCGGCCTGTTGCCAATTCGTGACCTGAACCGGAGAGTCACTCCGGTGGGGTGGCGCGGGAGCCCGGCACCCCGTGCTCCACCACGCCCTCGGCCACCTGACGCATCGAGAGCCGGAGGTCCATCGCGGTCTTCTGGATCCACCGGAACGCCTCCGGCTCGGTCAGCGACAGCTCCTCCTGGAGCACGCCCTTCGCCCGGTCGACGGCCTTGCGCGTGGCCAGCCGGTCGGTGAGGTCGAGCACCTCCGCCTCCAGCGCCGCGAGCTCCGCGAACCGGCTGCGCGCCATCTCGATCGCGGGCACCAGGTCGGCCTGGACGAACGGCTTCACGAGGTACGCCATCGCTCCGGCGTCGCGCGCCCGCTCGACGAGGTCACGCTGGCTGAACGCGGTCAGCATCACCACCGGCGCGATCCGCTGCCGCGCGATCCGCTCCGCCGCCGCGATGCCGTCGAGCTTGGGCATCTTGACGTCGAGGATCACCAGGTCGGGGCGCACCGACTCGACCAGCTCGACGGCCCGTTCCCCGTCGCCGGCCTCCCCCACCACGTCGTACCCCTCCTCGGCGAGCATCTCCGCGAGGTCCATCCGGATCAGCGCCTCGTCCTCGGCGATCACGACGCGGGGCCGGGCGGACGGTGGCTGGGTCACGCGGGCAGGGTATCGAGGTCAACGGAACGTCGCAGGTCAGGTACGGTTTGGGCTGCCCTGGCCCCGGTAGTCCAACGGCAGAGACAATGGTCTCAAACACCATCCAGTGTGGGTTCGAATCCCACCCGGGGCACGTTTGTCGGTCCTGCGCGGGACGCTAGTCGACATGCCCGCATCCGCCGCCCGAGCCCGCGGCTGTGCCCCCTGCGCGCACCAGAGCCCGTTGCCGGCTCGTGGATATGCGGCGCTTTTCGGCTACTACCTCGGCGATGGCTCCGTCTCGACGTTCCGGGGGCGGGGCACCTTGCGCATCTCCTGCGATCGCACCTACCCACGGATCATCGACGACGTCAGTGACCTGATCAGGGCGGTGCGCCCGGAGGGGCAGGTGTTCCATGTCCGCGCACCCGGTGCCATCGTCGTCCAGTCCAACTGGAAGCACTGAACCTGCCTCTTCCCACAGCACGGCCCGGGCCGCAAGCACGAGCGCGCCCTCGGCATGGCGCCGTGGCAGCGCGAGATCTGGGAGGCGTACCCGGCGGCGTTCCTGCGCGGGCTGTTCCACTCCGACGGCTGCCGCGCGAAGAACTGGACTCGCCGGAGGGTTGCAGGAGAGATGAAGCGCTACGACTACCCGCGGTGGCAGTTCACGAACACTCCGCCGAGATCCGTGGCTGGTGCTGCGAGGCGCTCGACCTGGTCGACATCGCCTGGCGGCAGTCGAACTGGAAGACGATCTCGGTGTCGACGCGCGCGGACGTCGCACAGCTCGACGAGCTGATCGGACCCAAGCGCTAAGTCGCGGGCGGGGGGTCAGGACCCAGACGCCGGCGACCGATCTTTGACACGCTCATCGGCGATCACCCCGCTGGACCACTGGCGCGGGTCAGGACAGCTCAGTGATGCGCGAGCTTGCGGCTGCGGTTGAACGTGCAGCACGGCACGAACGCACCTTGAGATGCACCCGGAAGCAGGGACTGCACATCCCCCGCGATTGGGGGATCGTCAGCGCCGCCGTCCGGTCCTAGTTTGGACGGCGTCTCACGGGATTGGCCGTCTGGCCGCCCAGTTAGAGCGACTCCGCGACGAGGCGGACGACCGCGTGGGCGGACGGTCCGTAGCTTCCTCTGAGAACGGGTGGTCGAGATGAGACGAGTCCTGGCGTTGTTGGGTGCAGGCGTGCTGGTCGTGGCACTGTCTCCGGCGGTCGGCACGGCGAGACCGGGGGTGAACCGGGTCCCGGATCCCGGCGTGAGCACGACCGGGGCGGGCTACCACGAGAGCCTGTGCCAGGCCCGGCCCGTTCATGTGCCTCGACAAGTACAAGTCCATCGGCGCGAACGGCGAGTACACGGGTCACGACGAGCCCACGGCGCAGTTCGTCTCAAAGCGCCCGGGCAGCGGCGGAGCAGACCTGTCGTACGACATCACGCTGCCGAAGAACGCGAAGGTGACGCCGAAGCAGGACGGCACCGGCGGCACGTACGACTTCCAGCGGCGGGCGACGTTCTGGTTCAGCATCACGATGTGCGACACCGAGTCGGCGCCGAACTTCACCAAGACCTGCAACCCGAACGATGACGCCAACGCGCGGTTCCGCAGCGCCGACCCGAGGTCGCCCAACTACCTCGGCAGGTCGCCCGGCAACGCGTTCATGGAGCTCCAGTTCTACGACGCCCGGTGGATCCCGCAGTTCGACGGGTTCGGCTGCAGCGCCACGAAGTGGTGCGCGAACCTCACGATCGACAGCCTGTCTGACGACCAGAACACCGGCGTGCCACAGAATGACGACTGCCTCAACAACCACTTCCTGGTCGGCGAGGAGCCGATCAACTGGGCCTACATCACCAAGGACGGCAAGTCCCAGGCGCCGGCCAACCCGCTTGCGCTCTCGGACGACCCGACGTTCGCCGGACTGAACCCGGACCTGAACAAGGACCTGCTGATGAACCCCGGCGACCGGTCTGCGGCTGCACATGCACGACACCCCCGCCGGTTACCGGATCGACATCACCGACCTGACGCACCGGTGAGCACGGGTCGATGACGGCGAGCATCGCGAACGGCTTCGGGCAGATCCTGTACGAGCCGGACGCGACCGAGTGCCACGTCGCGCCGTACGCGTTCCACCCGATGTACGACACCGCGGTCGCCCGCGGCACGACCTGGGGCGCGCACACCACCAACGTCGGGGTCTCCGACGAGATCGGCCACTTCGAGTACTGCGACGCGATCAACGCCGCCGGCGCAGTGCACCGATCCGGGCGGGGCGGACACCGAGGTCGACGTGGACGACCAGGTCTGCCTCGACGGGGCCGACTTCGATGCGCTCATCCCGCTGAAGGGCTGCCTGCTCGACGACGGTGACTTCGACGGCGTCGTCCTACCAGCGCGAGTGGCCGGGCACCCTGCGAAACCCGGCCAGGACCGCAAGCTGCACGGCACACCGGTGCAGTTCACGGTGCCGAGCACTCGACGGTCAGCACGCTGGAACAGGTGGCGTTCGAGACCGACCTGCCCCGCATCGAGCGCGGCGAGCCGGGCAACCCCAACCCGCAGTGCGACGCCCTCACCGGCGCGCACTGCGTCAACCCGCCGCCCGGGTGCAGCGTTCTACCCGATCTACACCTCCACCAAGAGGCACGGTGACTGCTACCTGCAGCAGGGCGGACCGCTGTTGAAGCCCACGCGGAACACGTTCGGCGGCACCTCGGCCACCGAGTACGGCACGACGTGCTGTTCGTGACCTATCCCGACGACGGGTTCCAACCCATCACGCTCGCGGAGGACTTCAGGCGCGCGCTCGACCGGAGCCCGTGCTCGTAGCCTGAGCCGCGGGTCCTCCCCCGCACTCACGGGTTGCCACGGCGGCCGTGGGTGCGGGGCGGGTCGTAGCCGCCCTCGGGCGGGACCATCTCGGCGCGCACGCCGAGGAGCCGGACCGGGCGGTCGTCGCCGAGGGCCAGCAGCAGGTCGCGCGCGGTCTCGGCGATCACCGCCGGGTCGTAGGTCGGCTCGGCGAGCTTGCGGCTGCGGTTGAACGTGAAGAACGGCACGAACCGCACCTTGAGGTGCACCCGGAAGCAGGCGCGCCCCTCGGCGCGGATGTCGTCGACGACCTGCTCGGCGAGCGCCCGCAGCGCGGCCGTCATCTCGTCGGCGGTCGTGAGGTCGTGCTGGTACGTCGTCTCCCGGCCGTGGGCGCGCGCGACCCACGGGGTGTCGTCGACCGTCGCGCTGCCCTGGCCGCGGCCGAGCCGGCCGATGTGGGGGCCGGTGTTGGGCCCGAACTCCGTGACCAGCGGCTCGTCGGGTGTCGTCGCCAGCTCGCGGACGGTGCGGATGCCGAGCCCCTCGAGCCGCTGCGCGATCCGGTTGCCGATCGCCCCACAGCGCCTTCGTCGGCCGGTCGCCCATCACCTCGAACCAGTTGTCGCGGGTCAGCCGGAACACGCCGCGCGGCTTGCCGAAGTCGGTCGCGATCTTGGCGCGCACCTTGGTGTCGCCGATGCCGATCGAGCAGTGCAGCCGGGTGGCGTCGAGCACGGCCGCCTGCAGGCCGCGCGCGACGGCGCACCGGGTCGTCGGTCTCGACGCCGACGAACGCCTCGTCCCAGCCGAGCACCTCGACCACCGTGCCGTCGTACGCGCGCAGCGTCTCCATCACCCGCGCCGAGGCCTCCTCGTAGACCGGGAAGTCGACCGGCAGGAACACCGCGTCGGGGCAGCGCTTCACGGCGATCCGCAGCGCCATGCCCGGAGCGGATGCCGAAGGCGCGCGCCTCGTAGGACGCCGTCGAGACGACGGCGCGCTCGGTCGGGTCGCCGCGACCGCCGACGACGACCGGCAGACCGGCCAGCTCGGGGCGGCGCAGCACCTCGACCGCGGCGAGGAACTGGTCCATGTCGACGTGCAGCACCCAGCGCGCCATGGCGCCATCCTGCCGTGCCGCACCGACAGCCGTGGCTTCAGGCGCGCTTGTACGCCGGCGCCAGCTCGTTGATCGCGTCGCCCATGCGGTGGATCCGGAGCGCGTTCGTCGAGCCGGGGATCCCCGGCGGCGAGCCCGCGATGATCACGACCAGGTCGCCGATCTTGACCCGGCCGATCCGGAGCAGCTCCTCGTCGACCTGCCGCACCATCTCGTCGGTGTGCTCGACCAAGCCGGTCTTGAACGCCTCGACACCCCAGGTCATCGACAGCTGCGAGCGCACCTGCGCCTCGGGCGTGAACGCGAGCACCGGGATCGGGCCGCGGTAGCGCGAGAGCCGGCGCGCGGAGTCGCCGGACTGCGTGAACGCGACCAGGTACGACGCGCCGACCCGCTCCCCCACCTCGGCCGCCGCCTTGGCGATCACGCCGCCGCGGGTGCGGGGCTGCCAGTCGATCGCGGCCATGTGGGCGAGCTCGTGGTCCTCGGTGGAGGCGATGATCCGGGCCATCGTCTGGACCGTCTCGATCGGGTACTTGCCGACGCTGGTCTCGCCGGACAGCATCACCGCGTCGGCGCCGTCGAGCACCGCGTTCGCGACGTCGGAGGCCTCGGCCCGCGTCGGGCGCGGGGTTGGTGATCATCGACTCCAGCATCTGGGTCGCGACGATCACGGGCTTGGCGTTGCGGCGGGCCTTCTCGACCACGCGCTTCTGCAGGAACGGCACGTCCTCGAGCGGGCACTCCACGCCGAGGTCGCCGCGCGCCACCATGAAGCCGTCGAACGCCTTGACCACCTCGTCGAGGTTGTCGATCGCCTGCGGCTTCTCGATCTTCGCGATGACCGGGAGGAAGATGCCCTCCTCGCGCATGATCTGGCGGACGTCGTCGGCGTCCTTGGCCGAGCGCACGAAGGACAGCGCGACGTAGTCGACGGTCAGGTGCAGCGCCCAGCGGAGGTCCTCGATGTCCTTCTCCGACATGGCGGGCACCGACACCGGCACGCCGGGAAGGTTGATCCCCTTGTGGTTGCTCACCGTGCCGCCGACGATCACGGTCGTGTGGACGTCCTTGCCCTCGACGGAGTCGACGCGCAGCCGCACCTTGCCGTCGTCGATCAGGATGTCGTGGCCGGGGATCACGTCGCCGGGCAGCCCGTCGTACGTCGTGCCGCAGATGGCGGCGTCGCCCAGGATGTCGCGGGTGGTGATCGTGAACCGGTCGCCCGGCTCGATCGTCTCCTTGCCGTCCTGGAAGTTGCCGAGCCGGATCTTCGGGCCCTGGAGGTCGGCGAAGATGCCGACGCCGTGGCCGGTGGCGTCGGACGCCGCGCGGATCAGGCGGTAGACCTCCGCGTGCTCGTCGCGCGTGCCGTGGCTCATGTTCAGCCGCGCCACGTCCATCCCGGCGTCCACCAGCTCGCGGATCTTCTCCGGCGACGACGTCGCGGGACCCAGGGTGCAGACGATCTTTGCTCTACGCACGCAGCGACCCTATCGCCCATCGTTGGATCGTTCCAATCGAGTGTCCGAACGCTGACCCGTCGCAGATGGCTGGCCCGGGATGCGCGGCGCGAGCCGTCGCAGATGGCGACGTTTGGCGTCCCCAGCCGTCGCAGATGGTCGGGTCGTCCACCGTCGACCGCGTGCGCCTGCCACGGCGGCGACATCCGGGCGACGGTTCGTCACATGCCCGATGTGTTCCCGCCGCTGCCGGCCGACTGGCCCTTCGCCCCGACGACCCCGTTCACGTTCGGCCAGGCGCTGACCGCAGGTGTGTCCCGGTCGCGCCTCCGGACGATGGTCGAGCGAGGCGCCCTGCGCAGGCTGATCGCCTCGGTGTACGTCGCCGCGCCGACCCGCGACTCGCTGCCCCTCCGCCTGCAGGCACTGTCGCTCGTCGTACCGCCCGACGCGGTCGTGACCGACGAGTCGGCCGGCTGGCTGCACGGTGCGGAGATGGTCCTGGCGCCCGGCCGGCCCGGTGACGTCCCGCCCGTGACGATCTTCCAGCGCACGCCCGGCCTCCGACTCCGCAACGGTGTCTGCGCGAGCGGTGAACGACGCCTCGCCGCGCGCGACGTCGAGCTGGTCGGACCACTGCGCGTCACCACCCCGCTGCGGACGGCGTGCGACCTCGGGCGTCTGCGTCACGCCGACCACGCCATCGCGGCGCTCGACCAGCTGCTGCGGCTGCGGCGGTTCTGCCACGCGGAGCTGATCCACGAGCTGCCGCGCTACAAGGGCTTCCGCGGCATCGTCCAGCTCCGGCACCTGGCCCCTCTGGCCGACCCGCGCGCCGAGTCGCCGCCCGAGTCGGCGCTGCGGATGCGGTGGCTGGCGGCCGGGCTGCCGCGTCCGGAGCCGCAGTGGGAGGTGCACGGTCCGCGTGGCCAGAGCTGGTGGCTCGACCTGGCGGCACCGGAGTTCCGCTACGCGGCCGAGTACGACGGCGCGAAGTTCCACTCGACCGACGAGGACAGCGGTCACGACGAGGCCCGGCGCGGATGGCTCTCCGACCACGAAGGCTGGGCGTTCACCGTCGTACGCCGGCGGAACCTTTACGGCCAGCACCAGGACTGCGTCGAGCTGCTGCGCCGTGACTTCCTGCGACACGTCGGCTCGACGTGAACCGCCATCTGCGACGGCTCACCGAGCCGCGCATCACCATCTGCGCCGGGTCAGCGGTCTCCCGGCGACCATCCGCGACGGGTCAGCGTCAGGCGGTGAGGGGGCGCTCGGTCGGCGGGATCGGGGCGGGGAGGGTGGTCGAGCCGGTGAGCCAGGCGTCGACGCCGGCGGCGGCGGCCCGGCCCTCGGCGATCGCCCACACGATCAGCGACTGGCCGCGGCCGGCGTCGCCGGCGACGAAGACGCCCTCCGCCGTGGTCATGTACGACGCGTCGCGCGCGATGTTGCCGCGCTCGTCGAGCTCCGGCGCCGAGCTGGTCGACACGACGCCGTCGGTCTCCGGCCCGGTGAAGCCCATCGCGAACAGCACCAGCTCGGCCGGGATCTCGCGCTCGGTGCCCTCGATCTCGGTGAACTTGCCGCCCGCGAACTCGCCCTCGACCAGCCGCAGCGCGCGCACGTTGCCGTCGTCGTCGCCGAGGAACTCCTTGGTGGAGACCGAGTACACCCGGTCGCCGCCCTCCTCGTGCGCCGACGAGACGCGGAAGATCATCGGGTAGGTCGGCCACGGCTGGTTGCGCCGGGCGCTCCTCGCCCCGGCTGGCCCATGATCTCCAGCTGGGTGATCGAGCGGGCGTTCTGCCGGGTCGCGGTGCCGAGGCAGTCCGCGCCGGTGTCGCCGCCGCCGATGATCACGACGTGCTTGCCGTCGGCGCGGATCTGGCCCTCGACCTCCTCGCCGAGCGAGGCCCGGTTGGACTGCGGCAGGTACTCCATCGCCTGGTGGATGCCGCCGAGCTCGCGGCCGGGCACCGGCAGGTCGCGCGCGGCGGTCGCGCCGATCGCCAGCACGACGGCGTCGTACCGGTCGAGCAGCTGGTCGCCGGTGAGGCTCTCCCCGACGTTGACGCCGGCCCGGAAGACGGTGCCCTCGCGGCGCATCTGGTCCAGGCGCCGGTCGAGGACCTTCTTCTCCATCTTGAACTCGGGGATGCCGTAGCGCAGCAGGCCGCCGATCTTGTCGGCCCGCTCGTAGACCGCCACCGTGTGGCCGGCGCGCGTGAGCTGCTGCGCCGCGGCGAGCCCGGCCGGGCCGGAGCCGATCACGGCGACCGTCTTGCCCGAGAGCCACTCCGGCGGCTGCGGGCGCACGGCGCGGGACTCCCACGCGCGGTCGATGATCGCGACCTCGACGTTCTTGATCGTCACCGGGTCCTGGTTGATGCCGAGCACGCACGCGGTCTCGCACGGCGCCGGGCAGAGCCGACCGGTGAACTCCGGGAAGTTGTTGGTGGCGTGCAGCCGCTCGATCGCGCCGTCCCAGTCGTCGCGCCAGACCAGGTCGTTCCACTCCGGGATGATGTTGCCCAGCGGGCAGCCCTGGTGGCAGAACGGGATGCCGCAGTCCATGCAGCGGCCGGCCTGCGTCGGTGATGATCGGCAGCAGCGCCCGCCCCGGGCCGCCGGGGTAGACCTCGTTCCAGTCCTGGACGCGCTCCTCGACCGGACGCCGTTCGGCGACCTCGCGGCCGTCCTTGAGGAAGCCCTTGGGGTCAGCCATGGAGCACCTCCATGATCCGTCGTGGTTCGGCCTCGTCCTCGTCGAGGCCCTCCTCGAGCGCCTCCTCGCGGGCCTCCAGCACCCGCTTGTAGTCGCTCGGCATCACCTCGGTGAAGCGGGCGAGCGTGGCGGGCCAGTCGGCGAGCAGCTCCTCGGCCACCGTCGACCCGGTCTCCTGCTGGTGCCGCTCGACGAGCGCTGCGGAGCTCCTCGGCGGCCTCGTCCTCGACCGGGCGCAGCTCGACCAGCTCGCCGTTGACCCGGCCCTCGTCGAGGTCGAGCACCCAGGCGACGCCGCCGCACATGCCGGCCGCGAAGTTGCGTCCGGTCGGGCCGAGCACCACGACGCGGCCGCCGGTCATGTACTCGCAGCCGTGGTCGCCGACGCCCTCGACGACGGCGACGGCGCCGGAGTTGCGCACGCAGAAGCGCTCGCCGACCTGGCCGCGCAGGAAGATCTCGCCCGACGTCGCGCCGTAGCCGATCATGTTGCCCGCGATGATCTGCTCGGAGGCCTCGAAGGTCGCCGCCCGGTCGGGACGTACGACGATCCGTCCGCCGGAGAGTCCCTTGCCGACGTAGTCGTTGGCGTCGCCCTCCAGCCGCAGCGTGATGCCCCGCGGCACGAACGCGCCGAACGACTGCCCGGCCGACCCGGTCAGGGTGATGTCGATCGTGCCGTCGGGCAGGCCCTCGCCCCGGTAGCGCTTGGTCACCTCGTGCCCGAGGATCGTGCCGACGGTGCGGTTGACGTTGCGGACCTCGAGCTGGGCCCGCACCGGCTCGCCCTTCTCGAGGGCGTCCTTCGCCAGCGCGACCAGCTCGTTGTCGAGCGCCTTGTCGAGGCCGTGGTCCTGCTTCTTGGTGCAGTAGCGGGTCTGGTCGGCGAACTGCGCCTGCAGCGTCGGGCACGTGGAAGATCGGCGTGATGTCGAGCCCGGACGCCTTCCAGTGGTTGACCGCCTCGGTCCGGTCGAGCACCTCGGCGTGGCCGATCGCCTCGTCGAGCGTGCGGAAGCCCAGCTCGGCGAGCAGCTCGCGCACCTCCTGCGGCGATGTACTCGAAGAACGTCACGACGTACTCCGCCTTGCCGGTGTAGCGCTCGCGCAGCACCGGGTTCTGCGTGGCCACGCCCACCGGGCAGGTGTCGAGGTGGCAGACCCGCATCATGATGCAGCCGGAGACCACCAGCGGTGCGGTGGCGAAGCCGTACTCCTCCGCGCCGAGCAGCGCGGCGATGACCACGTCGCGGCCGGTCTTGAGCTGGCCGTCGGTCTGCACGACGATCCGGTCGCGCAGCCCGTTGAGCAGCAGCGTCTGCTGGGTCTCGGCCAGGCCGAGCTCCCAGGGACCGCCCGCGTGCTTGAGCGAGGTCAGCGGCGAGGCGCCGGTGCCGCCGTCGTGGCCGGAGATCAGCACCACGTCGGCGTGCGCCTTGGACACGCCGGCCGCGACCGTGCCGACGCCGACCTCGGCGACGAGCTTGACGTGCACGCGCGCCGACGGGTTGGCGTTCTTCAGGTCGTGGATCAGCTGGGCGAGGTCCTCGATCGAGTAGATGTCGTGGTGCGGCGGCGGGCGAGATCAGGCCGACGCCCGGGGTGCGAGTACCGGGTCTTGGCCACCCACGGGTAGACCTTGTTGCCCGGGCAGCTGGCCGCCCTCGCCGGGCTTCGCGCCCTGCGCCATCTTGATCTGGATGTCGTCGGCGTTGGTGAGGTACTCGCTGGTCACGCCGAACCGGCCGGACGCGACCTGCTTGATCGACGAGCGGCGCTCCGGGTCGTAGCAGCCGGTCGGCGTCCTCGCCGCCCTCGCCGGTGTTGGACTTGCGCGCCGAGCCGGTTCATCGCGATCGCGAGCGTCTCGTGCGCCTCCTGCGAGATCGAGCCGTAGGACATCGCGCCGGTGGAGAACCGCTTCACGATCTCGGAGACCGGCTCGACCTCGTCGATGTCGATCGGGCGCGCGGCCCGAGCCGCTCGGCGTCCTTGAACCGGAACAGCCCGCGCAGCGTCATCAGCCGCTCGGACTGCTCGTCGACCCGCGACGGTGTACTGCTTGAACACGTCGTACCTGCCCGCGCGGGTGGCGTGCTGGAGCCGGAACACGGTCTCGGGGTCGAACAGGTGCAGCTCGCCCTCGCGGCGCCACTGGTACTCGCCGCCGATCTCGAGCTCGCGGTGCGCGGGCGCGATGCCGTCGCGCGGGTAGGCCACCCGGTGCCGGCGCGCCACCTCCTCGGCGAGCTGCGTCGAGCCCGACGCCGCCGAGCTTGGAGGTGGTGCCGGTGAAGTACTTGTCGACCAGCTCCTGCGACAGGCCGAGCGCCTCGAAGATCTGGGCGCCGGTGTACGACGCGACCGTGGAGACGCCCATCTTGGACATCACCTTGAGCACGCCCTTGCCGAGCGCCTTGACCAGGTTGGCGACCGCCTCCTCGGGCTCGGTCGTGACGTAGAAGCCGTCGCGGGCGAGGTCCTCGACGGACTCCATGGCGAGGTAGGGGTTGACCGCGGCGGCGCCGTACCCGATCAGCAGCGCGACGTGGTGGACCTCGCGGACGTCGCCGGCCTCGACGATCAGGCCGACCTGGGTGCGGGTCTTCTCGCGGACCAGGTGGTGGTGGACCGCGGCGGTCAGCAGCAGCGACGGGATCGGCGCCTGCTCGGCGTCGGAGTGCCGGTCGGAGAGCACGATGATCCGCGCGCCGCGCGCGATCGCCGCGGACACCTCCGCGCAGATCTCCTCGAGCCGCCGGGCGAGCGCGGCGCCGCCGCCCTGCGACGTCGTACAGGCCGCGGGAGACGTGGGTGACGAAGCCGGGCATGTCGCCGTCGCGGTTGATGTGCCGGATCTTGGCCAGCTCGTCGTTGGTGATCACCGGGAACGGCAGCACCACCTGGCGGCACGACGCCGGGCGTCGGGTCGAGCAGGTTGGCCTCGGGGCCGATGGTGCCGTCGAGAGCGAGGTGACCAGCTCCTCGCGGATCGCGTCCAGCGGCGGGTTGGTGACCTGCGCGAACAGCTGGCTGAAGTAGTCGAAGAGCAGCCGCGGCCGGTCGGAGAGCACGGCGATCGGGGTGTCGGTGCCCATCGAGCCGATCGGCTCGGCGCCGGTGTTGGCCATCGGGCGTGAGCAGGACCCGCAGCTCCTCCTCGGTGTAGCCGAAGATCTGCTGGCGGCGGGTGACCGAGGCGTGCGTGTGGATGACGTGCTCGCGCTCGGCGATGTCGTCGAGCTGGATCAGGCCGGCGTGCAGCCACTCGTCGTACGGGTGCTCGGCGGCGAGCTCGGCCTTGATCTCCTCGTCCTCGATGATCCGGTGCTCCTCGGTGTCGACGAGGAACATCCGGCCCGGCTGCAGCCGGCCCTTGCGCACGACCTTCGGCGGGGTCGATGTCGAGGACGCCGACCTCGGAGGCGAGCACGACGAGGCCGTCGTCGGTGACCCAGTAGCGCGACGGGCGCAGGCCGTTGCGGTCGAGCACGGCGCCGACCTGGGTGCCGTCGGTGAACACGACGCAGGCGGGGCCGTCCCACGGCTCCATCAGCGCGGAGTGGAACTCGTAGAAGGCGCGCCGCTTGGCGTCCATCTCGGCGTGGTTCTCCCACGCCTCCGGGATCATCATCAGCACCGCGTGCGGCAGGCGTGCGGCCGCCGAGGTGCAGCAGCTCGAGCACCTCGTCGAAGGACGCCGAGTCGGACGCGCCCGGCGTGCAGATCGGGAAGAGCCGCTCGAGGTCGCCCGGGATCAGGTCGGAGTCCGAGCAGCGCCTCGCGGGCCCGCATCCAGTTGCGGTTGCCCATGACGGTGTTGATCTCGCCGTTGTGCGCGATGAAGCGGAACGGGTGGGACAGCGGCCAGCTCGGGAAGGTGTTGGTCGAGAACCGCGAGTGCACGACGGCGATCGCGCGACTCGACCCGCTCGTCGACCAGGTCGGGGAAGAAGTGGTCGAGCTGGTCGGTGGTGAGCATGCCCTTGTAGGCGAGCGTGCGGCTGGACAGCGACGGGAAGTAGACGTCGGTCTCGTGCTCGGCGCGCTTGCGCAGGCAGAAGGCCAGCCGCTCCAGGCGCCATCCCGATCAGCCGGCTGCCCGGCGCCGGCGACGAACAGCTGGCTGAACGTCGGCATCACGCAGCGCGGTCGGCGCCGAGGCACGACGGGGTCGATCGGCACCTCGCGCCAGCCGAGGACGGTCGAGGCCCTCCTCGGCGGCGATCTCCTCGATCCGGCTGGCGGGTCTTGGCGACCTGCCTCGTCGTCACCGGGGAGGAACGCGGTGCCGACGGCGTACGCGTGGCTGGCCGGGCAGCTCGAAGTCGACGACCTCGCGGAAGAACGCGTCCGGGACCTGCATCAGGATGCCGGCGCCGTCGCCGGAGTTGGCCTCGGCGCCCGCGGCGCCGCGGTGGTCGAGGTTGCGCAGCGCGGTGAGCGCCTGGCCGACGATGTCGTGGCTGGGCACGCCGGTCAGGGTCGCCACGAAGGCGACGCCGCAGGCGTCGTGCTCGTGCGCGTCCGTCGTAGAGCCCTTGGGGCGGCGGGAATGCGTGCATGTGCACTCTCCCGTCGTCGTCGTGCGCGACCTTCACGCGGTCGTGCGGCGTGGTTGAGCGTGCTGGGACGACATTGGCCCATGCGGAGAGTTCAGCGTACCACAGGGGATTCCCACCGCGTCGCAGGGCGAGACGGACTGGAACATGTGAGACGGCCGGCCTCAGCTCCGTGCGAGGTGACGACGTCGCTCGGCGAGCGTCGCAGATCGGCGTACCGGCGACCGTCGCGTGGCGCTCGACGCGGCGTCGCGACGCCTCGGACACGCCATCGACGTCGGCGTCCGGCCGCATCGCGACGGGCGCCGTCGACGTCATCGGCGACGGCTCGCCGCGGGCCGTCGTCGGGCCGGCTCGCGGCCTCGTCGTCGGCTCGTCGGCTCGACCGTCGACGTACACCGGCTCGCGGCTGCCGCGGCCGGGGTGGCGCCGGCCGGCCGACCGACGAAGTAGACGCGCCGCCAGCGACGAACAGCACGATCGAGGTCCAGACGTTGAGCCGCAGCCCGAGCACGTTGTTGAGCTCGACGGTGTCGATCCGCAGCATCTCGATCCAGCCGCGGCCGAGCGGTGTAGGCCATCACGTAGAGCGCGAACACCCGGCCGTAGCCGAGCCGGAACCGGCGGTCGGCCCAGACCAGCACGGCGAAGGCCGCCGAGGTTCCAGAGGCACTCGTAGAGGAACGTCGGGTGGAACGTCGCGAACTGCTCGTAGCCGGCGGGCCGGTGCGCGGCGTCGATCTCCAGCCCCCACGGCAGGTCGGTGGGCCGGCCGAACAGCTCCTGGTTGAACTAGTTGCCCCAGCGGCCGATCGCCTGGGCGACCAGCACGTCCGGGCGCCAGCGCGTCGAGCACCGGCAGCAGCCGGATGCCCGTGCCGGCGGGCGGCGATCGACGCGCCGAGCGCGCCGACCGCGATCGCGCCCCAGATGCCGAGGCCGCCGCGCCAGACGTACAGCGCCTCGATCGGGTGCTTGCCCGTCGCCGAAGTAGAGGTCGTGGTCGGTGACCACGTGGTAGAGCCGGCCGCCGACGAGCCCGAACGGCACCGCCCAGACCGCGAGGTCGCGCGACCTCGCCCCGGATGCCGCCGCGGGCCACCCAGCGCCGCTCGCCGATCCAGATCGCGGCGACGATGCCGAGGATGATGCACAGCGCGTAGGCCGCGGATCGGCACCGGCCCGAGGTGCCAGACGCCCTGGCCGGGGCTGGGGATGGACAGGGCCGTCAGGTGCGGCGAGACGACGGACACGGGTCAGACCTTCTTCTTCAGCAGCGCGTGGATGTCGGAGGCGAGCTCGGACGGGGACACGGTGGCACTCCAGACGATGGGCGCCGTGTCGTCGGCCGTCGATCGCGATCACCGTGGTGCTGTGGCTGACCTCGTAGCCGCCGCTGGGCAGCTTCTGGCCCTTCTCGATGACGACGCCGAGCGGCTTGCCGAGCCGGTCGATCGGTCGCAGATCGGCCGGTGAGGCCCGACGAACGCCGGGTCGAAGCGGTCGAGGTAGCGTGCGCAGCACGCGGCTGGTGTCGCGCGCCGGGTCGGTGGTCACGAAGACGCACCTCGACCTGCTCGCGGCTCGGCGTCGTCGAGCCGGGTCATCGCCGAGGCGAGCGTGGCCATCACGACCTGGCAGATGTCGGGGCAGTTGGTGTAGCCGAAGAAGACCAGCGTGAGCCGGCTTGTCGGTGTCGCGCGGTCAGCGAGAACGGCTCGCCCGTCGGTGTCGGTCAGCGGCGCGTCGGGCACGACGTACGGCGTCGTCGAGCAGCGGCGCCGTGTAGCCGTCGTCGTCGGAGCCGTCGGACGACGCCGTTGCCGCCGTCACCCGGCGAGCCGCAGCCCGCAGCGAGCAGCCACACGACGAGCAGGGCCGCGGCGAAGGTCCGCGGCCTACGCCACGCCGGACCCCGTCGGCGAGGTCCTCGGTGAGCGTCGCGCAGCGCCGCGAGCCCGGCGGCCCGGTCGTCGGGGTGTCGAGCAGCGCCCGGACGAACGCCGAGCCGACGATCACGCCGTCGGCGTACGCCGCCACCTCGGCGGCCTGGTCGCCGTTGCTGACGCCGAGCCCGACGCCGACCGGGAGGTCGGTGACGGCGCGGGTCCGCGCGACCAGCGGGCCGGCCAGGTCGCTGGTCGTCGTCCGGGCGCCGGTCACGCCCATCACCGCGGTGGCGTAGACGAAGCCGCGGCAGGCGGCGGTGGTCATCGCGATCCGCTCGTCGGTCGAGCGACGGCGCGACCAGGAAGACCTTGTCGAGGTCGTGCGCGTCGGCGGCGGCGATCCACTCCGGGCCGCTGTCGGGGGTCAGGTCGGGCGTGATCAGGCCGGCTCCCCCGGCGCTGGCGAGGTCGGCGGCGAACCGCTCGACGCCGTACCGCTCGACCGGGTTCCAGTAGGTCATCACCACGGTCGGGGCGCCGGTGGCGGCGACCGCCTCGACGGTGCGGAGCACGTCGGGGTGCGGACGCCGCCCTCGAGCGCCTGCTGGGCGGCGGCCTGGATGGTGGGGCCGTCCATCACCGGGTCGCTGTAGGGCAGGCCGACCTCGATCACGTCGCAGCCGGCGTCGACCATCGCGCGCAGCGCGTCGATGCCGCCGGCGACGTCGGGGAAGCCGGCCGGCAGGTAGCCGACCAGGGCGGCGCGGCCGTCGGCGCGGGCCTTCTCGAAGGCGACGCGAGGTGCTCACGACTGGCTCCTCGGTCACCTCTCGGACGTCGCCGAGGCCGAACCACTCGATCGCGGTGCCCATGTCCTTGTCGCCGCGGCCGGAGAGGTTGACCAGCACGATGTCGTCGGGGCCGTAGCTCGCGCGGCCACCTCGCAGCGCGCCGGCGACCGCGTGCGCGGACTCGATCGCGGGGATGATCCCCTCGGTGCGGGCTGAGCAGCGCCAGCGCGTCCATCGCCTCGGCGTCGGTGACCGGCAGGTACGTCGCCCGGCCGGTCGTCGGCGAGGTGGGCGTGCTGCGGGCCGACGCCGGGGTAGTCGAGGCCGGCCGAGATCGAGTGCGACTCGATGGTCTGGCCGTCCTCGTCCTGGAGCACGTAGGTGCGGGCGCCGTGCAGCACGCCGCCGTCGCCGGCCGTGGATCGTCGCGGCGTGCCGGCCGGTCTCGACGCCGTCGCCGCCGGCCTCGAAGCCGTAGATCGCGACGTCCTCGTCGTCGAGGAACGCGGTGAACAGCCCGATCGCGTTGGAGCCGCCGCCGACGCACGCCGCGATCGCGTCCGGCAGCGCGCCGTACAGCTCGAGGCACTGCGCGCGCGCCTCGTCGCCGATGCCGCGGGTGAAGTCGCGGACCATGCTCGGGAACGGGTGCGGGCCGGCGGCGGTGCCGAAGAGGTACGCCGTGTGGTCGACGCTGGCGACCCAGTCGCGCAGCGCCTCGTTGATCGCGTCCTTGAGCGTGGCGCTGCCGGAGTCGACCGGGACCACCTTGGCGCCGAGCAGCTGCATCCGGGCGACGTTGAGCGCCTGGCGCTTGGTGTCGACCGAGCCCATGTAGACGGTGCAGTCGAGGCCGAAGTACGCCGCCGCGGTGGCGCTGGCGACGCCGTGCTGGCCGGCGCCGGTCTCGGCGATCACCCGGGTCTTGCCCATCCGCCTGGTGAGCAGCGCCTGGCCGAGCACGTTGCGGATCTTGTGGGCGCCGGTGTGGTTGAGGTCCTCGCGCTTGAGCAGGATCCGGGCGCCGACCTGCTCGCGAGAGCCGCTCGGCCTCGTAGAGCGGGCTGGGCAGCGCCGGCGTACTCGCGCAGGATCGCCTCGAACTCGGCGGTGAACGCCGGGTCGGCCATCGCGTCCTGCCAGGCGACGGTGAGCTCGTCGAGGGCGGCGACCAGCGCCTCGGGCATGAAGCCGCCCGCCGAACGTCCGCCGAACCAGCCGCTGCTCGTCGGCGTCGCACGTCGTCGTCGCCGGTCATCGCCGTGCACTCCCGTCATCGCGCGGACGGCGCGCCTCGGGGTCGCCGTCCCTGACCAGTGCCTCGCCGACCAGCACCACGCGGCGCCCTCGGCGACGTAGCGCTGCGACGTCGGCGGGCCCGCGGATGCCGGACTCGGCGACCGTGCACCACGGTCGTCGGGGACCAGCGGCGCCAGCCGGGCGAACGTGTCGGGGTCGACCTCGAGGGTCTTGAGGTTGCGGGCGTTGACGCCGACCAGCTCGGCGCCGAGCGCGACGGCCCGCTCGGTCTCGGCCTCGTCGTGCACCTCGACCAGGACGGTCAGGCCCGAGCTCGCGCGCCTCGGTCGTGCAGCCGGCGCAGCTCGTCGTCGTCGAGCGCGGCCACGATCAGCAGCACCAGGTCGGCGCCGGCGGCGCGGGCCTCGACGCAGCTGGTAGCTCGTCGACGATGAAGTCCTTGCGCAGCACCGGGGTCGTCGACCGCGGCGCGCACCGCGCGCAGGTCGTCGAGGCTGCCGCCGAAGCGGCGCTGCTCGGTGAGCACGCTGATCGCGGCGGCGCCGCCCGCGGCGTACGCGCGCGGCCAGCGCCGCCGGGTCGGGGATGTCGGCGAGGTCGCCCTTGCTCGGGCTGCTGCCGCTTGACCTCGGCGATCACGCTGACGCCCGGGCGCGCGGAACGCGCGGCATCGGGTCGCGCGGGGCCGGTCGCACGTCGGCCAGCGCGGCGCGCAGGTCGGCTCGAGCGGGGCGTGCCGCTCGCCGTTCGGCGAGGTCCTCGCGCACGCCGGCGACGATGTCGTCGAGCACGGACATGGCAGACCTCACTTGGTGTTTCGCGGGATCGGATCAAGCGTCTCACGCGTAGAGCGCGGAGCCCCACGGGGTGTTGCGCACGACGGTGAACACCAGCAGCAGCGCGAAGTACGCCGTGACCAGCGGCTTCACCGCGGGACCGGACGGCCGCGGGCGGCTGCCCGGTCCAGGTGCGCCAGAGCCACCACGCCCAGAGCGCGACCAGGACCGGCAGCGAGGCGACGAAGAAGAGGTTGCTGCCCGCCGCCGCTGCGACGTCGCCGTGGGTCAGGTCGTTGACCGCGCGCAGGCCGCCGCAGCCCGGGCAGTCCCAGCCGGTCAGCAGCTTGAACGGGCAGAGGCCCCAGCTGCCCGGCTGGTGCGGGTCGTGGAGCCGCAGCGCGACGGTGGTCGCGAGCACCAGCCCGCCGAGCACGAGCGGCGCGGCTTGCCCGGGAGGCCCGGCCGCGGCCGGCCTCGGTGAGCACCGCGGGCTCGGTCATCAGTGGTGGGCGTCGGCCCCGTAGCCCATCTTCGCGAGGATGAACCCGGCGACCCCGGCGATCGGCAGCAGGACGGCGCCGACCCAGAAGACGAGCCAGTTCGGGATCATGATGCCGATGCCGCGCGACCACGAAGCCAGGATCGCGACCCCCACCGCGGTCCAGGCCGCGGGGGTGTTGCCGTGGTTGTCAGACATGCAGGGGCTCCTCGACGGGGGCTCGGCCGGGCGGTCGAGCGAAGTCTAGTCAGCGGTCAGCGGTGGGATCGTGCCCCTCGTCGATGGCCTTCCAGAGGTCGCGGTTGCTCGCGTCGTCGGCGGCGTCGACCGCGGTCGGCGTGCGGGCGGCCGGGCGCGTCGTACCGGCTGCCCATCTCGGGCCAGCGCGGCACCAGGCGGACCGCGAGCACGGTCGTGACCAGCGCCAGCAGCGGCGGCGGCCAGGAACGTCCAGTACCAGCCGCTCAGGTGCGCCGTGGTGGCACCGCTGGTCGGTGACCTGCTCGCGGACCGACGGGCGGGCCGAGCACGCTGCAGGCCAGCAGGCCGACCGCCTCCACCACGCCGAGCACGGCCACCACCCGGCGCACCCAGCCCCGGGTCACCAGCACGACGCCCCAGGCCGCGAGCAGCAGCAGCGCCACGGCTCCGGCCAGCGGGAACCGGTCGGCGGTCTGCTGCAGCGCGCCCGCCGGGCACGAAGTCGGCCCGGGCCCGAGTCGACCGCCCACGGCTTGTTGCCGGCGACGGCGGCCAGACCGGCCGCGGCGAGGCCGAGCAGCACCACGGGCGCGAAGCCCGTGCGGGCGCGGGTCGGTGGCCTCAGCCACCGGTGACCAGAGCCGTCGTCGAAGCAGGTGCGGTCGCCGGTGTGGCAGGCCGGGCCCTCCTGGTCGACCTTGACCAGCAGCGTGTCGCCGTCGCAGTCGAGCCGGACCTCCTTGACCCACTGCCGGTGGCCCGAGGTCTCGCCCTTGACCCAGTACTCCTGGCGCGACCGGCTCCAGTACGTCGCCCGCCCGGTGGTCAGCGTGCGGTGCAGCGCCTCGTCGTCCATCCAGCCCAGCATCAGCACCTCGCCGGTGTCGTGCTGCTGCACCACGGCCGGGACCAGGCCGTCGGCGTCGCGCTTGAGCCGGGCGGCGACGGCGGGGTCGAGCGGGGAACTCGCGTCCATCACTCCAGTATCCCGGTGCCGGCGCGCTCGCCGTCGGCGCGGGCACTGCTGGGCGACCCAGGACGCGTGCAGCCGGCCGTAGACGCCGCCCTCGGCGACCAGCCGGTCGTGCGGGCCGCGCTGCACGACCCGGCCGCGGTCGAAGACGACCACCTCGTCGGCGTTCTCGGCGGTGGACAGCCGGTGGGCGATGGTGACCGAGGTGCGGCCGCTCATCAGCCGCTCCAGGGCCCGGCCGATCCGCATCTCGAGCGCCGGGTCGACGGCGCTGGTGGCCTCGTCGAGGACCAGCAGGTCGGGGTCGGCGAGGTGGGCGCGGAGCAGCGCGACCAGCTGGCGCTCCCCGGCCGACAGCGACTCGCCGCGCTGGCCGACCCGGGTGTCGAGGCCCGTCGGCAGGCCCGTCGAGCCAGTCGCCGAGGCCGAGCTCGGTCGACGGCGGCGAGCACCTCGTCGTCGGTGGCGTCGAGCCGGCCGTAGCGCACGTTGGCCAGCAGCGTGGCGTCGAAGAGGAAGCCCTCCTGCGGCACCAGCACCACGCTGCGTCGCAGCGAGTCGAACGCGATCCGGCGTACGTCGACGCCGTCGAGCAGCGACCGCGCCCGGAGCGTGGGGTCCATCAGCCGGGTGAGCAGCTTGGCGAAGGTGGACTTGCCCGACCCGGTCTCGCCGACGACGGCGACCCGGGTGCCGGCCGCGATGTGCTCGGTGACGTCGCGCAGCACCAGCGGCCCGCCGGGGTAGGCGAAGTCGCACGTCGCTCGAAGTCGACGTCGATCGCGCCCGCGCGGCAGCGACTGGCGCCGTCCGGCCCGGGGTCGACGAGGTCGGCCGGGGTCTCGAGGATGCCGATCACGCGGCGCCAGCCGGCGATGGCGTTCTGGGCGTCGGTGAGGATCTGGGTGCCCATCTGCACCGGGCCGACGAACAGCGTCACCAGGAACGCGAAGGCGAGCACCTCGCCGGAGGTGATCTCGGCCGTCGAAGCCCGAGCCAGATGCCGACGATCGATCACGCCGGCGTTGGCCAGGCCCGGCCGAGATGCCGCCGAGCGAGAACGAGAACGCGGTGAACCCCTGGGCCCGGGTGCTGGCCGCCTGGTGGCCGGCGATCGCCTCGTCGATGCGGGCCTGGGTGCGGTCCTCGATGGCGTAGGAGCGGACGACAGCGGCGCCGACGACCGGCTCGGAGATCGCCGAGAGCATCGACGCCGACCTGGCGGCGCACGATGCCGTAGGCGGCGGAGAGCTTGCGCTGGAAGTAGCGCAGCGAGAGGAACAGCGGCGGGAAGCAGACCCAGACCACGAGCGCCAGCTGCCAGCTGTAGAAGAGCATCACCACGGTCGCGACCAGCACCTGGCCGACGCTGATGATCCCGAAGATGCCGCCGAAGACCAGGAACTGGCTGACCTGGTCGACGTCGCTGGTCACCCGCGAGACCAGCGCGCCGCGGCGCTCGGTGTTCTGGGTGAGCAGCGGCAGGTCGTGGACGTGCCGGAACGCCTTGATCCGCAGCGTGGCCAGGCCGCGCTCGGAGGTGGTGAACAGCCGCGCGGTCATGAGGTACGACGCGATGCCGGTCGACCACGATCGCGAGCGCGGCCAGCACGGCCATCTGCACCGACGAAGCCGACGTCGACGCCCGCCGGCGCCGTTGAGCCGCGGTCGAGGGTCTGCTGCACCGCGATCGGCACGACGACCTGGCCGGCCGTGGCGAGCACGCGCGAGCAGCAGCGTGACGCCGAACCCCTCGCGCGAGCTCGGGCGAGTAGTGCGATGCCGCGCCGGAGCGTCGCCAGCGCGGAGATCTCCTCGCCGGACTGTCGATCGCAGGTGCCGTCGGGCGTGCGGTCGTCGGCGGTCGACGCTGCTCATGCGTCACCCCCTCGGCCTCGTAGGCGTTGACCAGCCGGGCGTAGGCCGGGTTGCGGCCGAGCAGCTCGTCGTGGGTGCCGCGGTCGGCGATCCGGCCGCCGTCGAGGTACAGCACCTCGTCGGCCAGCGCGATGGTGGCCTTGCGGTAGGCGACCACCACCAGCGTGGTCGAGCCGCCGCCGCGCTCGCCGCATGCGCGGCGAGGATGCGCGCCTCGACCTCGGGGTCGACCGCCGAGGTGGCGTCGTCGAGGACCAGCAGCCGCGGCCGGCGGACCAGCGCCCGGGCCAGCGAGATCCGCTGCCGCTGGCCGCCGGACAGCGTGGTGCCGCGCTCGCCGAGCCGGGTGTCGAGGCCGTCGCGGCAGCGCGGCGACGAAGCCGTCGGCCTGGGCGGTGCGCAGCGCGGCCCAGACCTCCTCGTCGGGGACGTCGGCGCCCAGCGTGACGTTGCCGCGGACGGTGTCGTCGAAGAGGAACGCGGTCTGCGGCACCAGCGCCGACGTCGCGCGGCCAGCTCGCCGCGGGCGAGGTCGCGCAGGTCGATGCCGTCGACCCGGATCGGCGCCGGCGTCGGGGTCGACCAGCCGGGTCAGCAGCGTGGTCAGGGTGCTCTTGCCGGAGGCGGTGGCCCCGACCACGGCCACCGTGCGGCCGGGCTCGACGGCGAAGTCGACGTCGTCGAGCAGCCGCTGGTCGGGCTCGTAGGAGTAGCCGAGGTGGTCGACCTCGAGCCGGGCGCCGGCCGGTCGGTGGAGCCGTCGGGCAGCGACGCGTCGCCGTACGATCGCGCCGCTGCGCTCGTCGAGCACCCGCTGGACCCGCCGGAAGCCGACCACGCTGCGCGGGAACTCGCCGAGCAGCCAGCCGATCGAGCGGATCGGGAACGAGACGATCGTGAGCAGGTAGGCGACGGTGACCACGTCGCCGGCGTCGGCCGTCTGCCGTGCTGACCCGCCACACGCCGACGGCGAGCACGACGAGGACGCCGAGGTTGGGCAGGCCCTCGAGGAGCGGGTCGAACGCCGCCCGGATCCGGCCGGCGCGGATGTTGACGTCGCGCAGCTCGTGGGCCTTGGCGGCGAACCGCTCGGTCTCCTCGCCCTCGCGGCCCAGCGTCTTGACCACCATGGCGCCGTCGAAGGACTCGTGGGCGATCTCGCTGACCTCGGCGCGCAGCGCCTGGATGCGGGTCATCAGCGGCGAGGAGAGCCGCTGGTAGGCGATGTTGGCGACGATCACCAGCGGGAAGACGAGCAGCCCGACCACCGCCATCACGAGGTCGGCGACGAGCATCTGGCACGACCGCGATCACCATCATCGCGACCGTGCCGACCGCCATCGGCAGCGGCGCGATCGGCGCCCAGGCGGCCTCGACGTCGGAGTTGGCGTTGGAGAGCAGCTGGCCGGTCGGGTGGCGCTGGTGCCACTCCATCGGCAGCGGGAGGTACTGGCGGGTGACCTCGCGGCGGTAGTGCGCCTGCATCCGGTACTGCATGACGCCGGCGCCGAGGCGCCGCGCGACGATGCCGACCGCGCGCAGGATCGCGACCCCGAGGAACAGCGCGAGCACGGCCACCAGCATGCCGGTGCCGATCTCGCCGGTGCTCGAACGCGGGCAGCACGACGTGGTCGGTGGACCAGCCGAGCACCCAGGCGTCGGCGACGGTCAGCGCGCCGAAGAGCAGGCTGCCGAGCGTGGAGAGCGTGAAGATCCACGGCTCGCGCCGGATCGCGACCCCCAGGACCCGGAACCCGTCGCGCAGCGTCGACCGGCGGTCGTCGGCGAGCGTGTCGACCTCGATCTCGGCCGGCGCGGTGGGAGTGGTGGTCACAAGGAGTCAACTTACGTGCGGGATCGGTATTCCCTCCCCTTGATATCGGCCGGCGCCGACACCGCCCGGGGACACTAGGCTCGGCGGGTGCCTTCGCTCGCGCAGTCCGAACGCCAACGCCTCTGCGACACGGCCCTCGTGGTCGGCCCGGACGCCCCGACGCTCTGCGGCGAGTGGACGGTCCGGGACCTGCTGGCGCACCTCGTCGTACGCGAGCAGCGACCCGTGGGCGCGCCCGGGCATCGTGCTCCCGCCGCTCGCGTTCCTCACCGAGCGCCGGATGCGGAGCATCGCCCGCGCGGACTTCGCCCACCTCGTCGAGCGGGTCCGGCGCCCCGCGCTGTGGGCGCCGGCCCGGCTGCCACAGCTGGACAAGGCGCTGAACACCCTGGAGTTCTTCGTGCACCACGAGGACATCCGGCGGGCCCAGCCCGGGCTGGACGCCGCGGGAGCTGACCGTGGGCGAGCAGAAGCAGCTGTGGAAGGCGATCGGGTACGCCGGCCGCGGCCTGGTCCGCCCGTCCGGGGTGCCGGTGGCGATCCGGTGGGAGGAGACCGGCGTCGAGACCACGCTGCGCCGCGGCGAGAAGCCGGTGATGGTGACCGGTGACCCGGGCGAGATCACCCTGTTCCTGTTCGGGCGCGACCAGGTGTCAGGGCTGGCCTTCGACGGGCCCGCAGCCCCACGTGACGAAGCTGCGTCACGCGGCGCTCGGGCTCTGAGGCGTGCGGTCGACCGCCGCGGCGTCAGTTCACCGACACGTGCACGTGGTCGTAGTGGTTCGCGGTCGCGGAGCCACGGTCGGACATCGACCGCCAGCCCTCGCTGCCCCGCTCCTGCGTGAAGATGTGCTGGCGCCAGATCATGTCGTAGAGGTCGAGCGTGGCCGCGTTGGAGCGCAGGTACTCGGCGATCCGGGTGCCGAGGCCGACGTCGGAGGTCATGATGTCGATCGCCTTGCCGCTGGCGTGCTCGCCGTGGGCGTCCCAGCCGCCGTACGAGGTGATCTCCGGGAACGCGTGGCACACCGCGCGGTAGACGCGGATCGCACCCGAGGTCAGGCCGTTCTCGACGCTCCCGTCGGGACAGGGCCCGCCGGCGATGCCCCCGGTCCGACTCCGGCGTCGGGTCCGACCCCGGCGTCGGGTCCGCCCCTGGCGTCGGGTCCGACTCCGGCGTCGGGTCGGGCTTGTCCTTGGCGAGGTACTCGGCGGTCACCCAGCGGTAGTCGCGCGGACTTGGTGAGCACCTGGGCGAAGCCGCCCGCGGTGATGCCGGTGGCGACCAGCTTGGCGCCGCTGTCGATGACGGTGAGCACCTTGGCCTTCTCACGAGGCTCGGTGCGGAGCTTCAGGTCGGTGGTCGCGTAGCGGGTGAGCTTGTGCAGCTTCGACTTGCCCTTGCGGGCCACCTGGGCCATCCGGTCCGCGGACCGGGTCACGGGCTCGATGCGGTTGCGGGCGGCCGCGGCGCGGGACACGTCGATCGTGGCGATCGTGTCGACCCAGCGTGCGGGCGGGGACCGTGCGGGTCGCGAGACCGGCGTTGGCGACTCCGACGCCGACCACAGCGAGCGTGAGCACCGGTGCGGCGATGGCGGCGATCCGGACGGACCGGTTCTTCTGTTTGAGCTTGTGACGGTGGGAGTGCGCGTGGCGATCTGGAGCCGTGGGCAAAGGCTTTCCAATCGTCGGGGGCAGGGACAACGAGCCAGCCATGCAACCACACCTGTGAGGAGGTTGCACAATCAACCAGACGTGACGCCCGACACCTCGGAACCCCCGACGCCGGTGTCGATCACGACCCCGCGAGTCAACCCTGCGACACGGTCGCGGGTCAACCACCGGACATTTCGGACGCGTCCTCGACCTGCTGGTGGCCGGTCCCGTCGGTGTCGTCGAGCCAGCCCTCGGGGAGTACGACGCCGCGCCGGGGGCTGCCCTGGCGACCACGCGGCGTCCCCAGCTCGGCCACCGGGAACGGCTCGGCCGGGTCCAGCTCGGTCAGCAGCAGGTCGAGCTCGCGCAGCGACGAGACCAGGGCCAGCGCGTGGCGCAGCTCGCCGCCGGCACCGAACCCCTTGAGGTACCAGCTCACGTGCTTGCGGAACTCCTTGCAGCCGCGCTCCTCCCCCATGTGCCGGGCCAGCAGCTCCGCGTGGCGCCGCATCATCGCGCCGACCTCGCCGAGCGTGGGCAGGGTCGCGACCTCCTCGCCGGCGAACGCCGCGGCGAGGTCGCGGAACAGCCACGGCCGGCCCAGGCAGCCGCGGCCGACCACGACGCCGTCCACGCCGGTCTGCTCCATCATCCGCAGCGCGTCGCCGGCCTCCCAGATGTCGCCGTTGCCGAGCACCGGGATGTCGACGTGCGCGACGAGCTCGGCGATCGCGTCCCAGTCGGCCTCGCCGGAGTAGCCCTGGATCGCGGTGCGCCCGTGCAGCGCGATCGCCGCGATCCCGGACTCCTGTGCGATGCGGCCGGCGTCGAGGAAGGTGAGGTGGTCGTCGTCGATGCCCTTGCGGGTCTTCATCGTGACCGGCACGCCGTGGCGCTCGCCGGCAGCGACCGCTGCCTCGAGGATCTGGCCGAGCAGGGTGCGCTTCCAGGGCAGCGCCGCGCCGCCGCCCTTGCGGGTCACCTTGGGCACGGGGCAGCCGAAGTTGAGGTCGACGTGGGCCACGCCGTACTCGGTGCACAGGATCTCGGTCGCCTTGCCGACGTACGTCGGGTCGGTGCCGTAGAGCTGGACCGAGCGGACCGTCCTCGCTGTCGTCGAAGACCAGCATCTGCCGGGTGGTGGCGTCGCCCTCGACCAGCCCGCGGCTGGTGATCATCTCGCAGACGTAGAGACCCGCGCCCTGCTCGGCGCAGAGCCGGCGGTAGGCGGCGTTGGTGATGCCGGCCATCGGCGCCAGGACGACAGGGGTGTCGACCTGCAGCGTGCCGAGCCGGAGCGGTGCGAAGGTACGGGAGGTCAGGAGGACGCCTTCTTCGGGTGCTTCTTCTTGGGCGGGCTTGACCACGGTGCCCTTCCAGACGATCGGAGCCTCGGCCATCACCGGCCGGTAGCTGACCCCGACCAGCTTGTTGCCGTGGGGCATCAGGAACATCAGGCAGGTGCGCGTCGAGGCGCCCTTGGCGAAGTCGCGCGGGAGCGGACCCGACGGGCACTTCGTGAACGAGGTGGTGAAGCCGGACGCGCCGATCAGGGTGTCGTCGTCGGCCAGGCCCCAGAGCGGGATCGCGGACCGTCCGATCTGGCCGTCGCCGACGTTGGCCACGCCCACCTTGACGTAGTACGGCGTCGAGGCCTTCGCCGCCCGGTTGAGGTCGTAGCGGCTCAGGTCGCTGATCCGGCCCTGGTTGATGCGCCGCACCCTGAGCCGGAGCGCGGTGCTGCGCTTGGCGTTGGGCGCGAACCCCACCGTGGCGGTCTCGCCGACCTTCAGCTCGGTGCCGGGCTCGGTCAGGGTCACGCCGGGCGGCGCCGAGACGCTCTCGGTCGGGAGCGAGACCGTCGGATCGGCGGTGACCTTCTCCTGCTGCTGCGTGCCGCACCCGGCGAGGACGAGCGCCACGGCGATCGCGGTGGCGAGGATCCGTGCGGAACGGGCAGGCGACAGCGGGTGCTTCACGCGGCACATTGTGCCTCCGCGCCGCGACATGATCGGCGCGAAACGCAGGGCCGAGGCGAGCGGCGCCGGGGTGGTCACCAGCTCAGCACCCCACCAGCCGTTGGGCCAGCCAGCCCTGCACCTGGTCGAGCGCCACCCGCTCCTGGTCCATGGTGTCGCGCTCACGGATCGTGACCGCCTGGTCCTCGAGGGTCTCGAAGTCGACCGTGATGCAGAACGGCGTGCCGACCTCGTCCTGCCGGCGGTAGCGCTTGCCGATCGCGCCGGCGTCGTCGAACTCGACGTTCCAGGCGCCGCGCAGCTCCTGCGCGAGGTCCTTGGCCTTCGGCGTCAGGTCGGCGTTGCGGCTCAGCGGCAGCACCGCGGCCTTCACCGGTGCCAGTCGCGGGTCGAGGCGCAGCACCGTGCGCTTGTCGACGCCGCCCTTGGTGTTCGGTGCCTCGTCCTCGGTGTAGCTGTCGATGAGGAACGCCATCAGGCTCCGGGTCAGGCCGGCCGCGGGCTCGATCACGTAGGGCATGTAGCGCACGTTGGCCGCCTGGTCGAAGTACGACAGGTCCTTGCCCGGAGTACGTCGAGTGCTGCGTCAGGTCGAAGTCGGTGCGGTTGGCGATGCCCTCGAGCTCCTCGAAGTCACGCCCGGAGAAGCCGAAGCGGTACTCGATGTCCACCGTGCGCTTGGCGTAGTGGGACAGCTTCTCCTTCGGGTGCTCGTAGTGCCGCAGGTTGTCGCGGTCGATGCCGAGGTCGACGTACCAGCGCGTGCGCTCGTCGATCCAGTACTGGTGGAACTCCTCGTCGTCGCCGGGCTTGACGAAGTACTCCATCTCCATCTGCTCGAACTCGCGCGTGCGGAAGATGAAGTTGCCGGGCGTGATCTCGTTGCGGAAGCTCTTGCCGATCTGGGCGATCCCGAACGGCGGCTTCTTGCGGGTGCTGGTCACGACGTTCTGGAAGTCCAGGAAGATGCCCTGCGCCGTCTCCGGGCGCAGGTAGTGCAGGCCGGACTCGTCCTCGATCACGCCGAGGTAGGTCTTGAGCATCATGTTGAAGTTGCGCGGCTCGGTCCACGCGCCGCGGGTGCCGCAGTTGGGGCAGGCGAGCTCGGCGAGGTCGACCGAGTCGGGGTCGTCGATGCCCTTCCTGGTGGCGTAGTCCTCCTGCATGTGGTCGGCCCGGAACCGCTTGTGGCACGACTGGCACTCGGTCAGCGGGTCGGTGAACGTCGAGAGGTGGCCGGAGGCCTCCCAGGTCTTCGTCGGCAGGATCACGCTGGAGTCCAGGCCGACCACGTCCTCACGGGCAGTGACCATGAAGCGCCACCACTGGCGCTTGATGTTCTCCTTGAGCTCGACACCGAGCGGGCCGTAGTCCCAGGCGGAACGGGTGCCGCCGTAGATCTCGCCTGCACGGGAACACGAACCCGCGGCGCTTGGCCAGCGAGACGACGTTGTCGAGCGCGGTCGGGGGCTTCTTCATCGGGAGGTACTCCTGGGGTTGGCCCGGCTGGCTGCCGGGTCGTGGGGACGAAGGACCCAGCCTAGTCGGGCGTCCCGCGCCGGCTCACCCGAGTTCCCGTGCACCGGGCACGTTGAGCTCGCCGTCCAGCGACTCGTACGCCGACGGCTCGTCCAGCGCGCGGCCCAGCAGCGCGACCGCACCCAGCTTCACGTCGTACGTCGAGAGCGCGCGGCGGTAGCTGCCGACGTCGGCCCAGCGGGTGACCATCGTCCAGAGCTCGGGATCGTCGACGTTGCGGCCGAGCTGCCCGTCGGCGTACCCGCGCTGCCGGGCGAGCACCGCCAGCGCCGCCTCGAGGTCCACCCGGAAGGTCTCGCCCTCCGCGAGCGGGACCCGGAACCTGTTGACGACCAGCACGCGGCCGACCCTACCGTTTGACAATCATTCTCATCAGGACTGAGAATCATTCTCATGTTGCGCGTCGTCGTCGCCCCCGTCCTGGCCCTGGCCGTGGCGGCGTCGGCGCTCACGGGCTGCGACGGCGCAGGACGACGGCAAGGTGCACGTGGTGGCGGCGTTCTACCCGCTGGCGTGGGCCGCCGGGCAGGTCGCGGGGCCGGACGCCGAGGTCGAGGACCTGACCACGCCCGGCGTCGAGCCGCACGACCTCGAGCTCACGGTGCGCCAGACCGCGGCGGTCTCCGCCGCCGACGTCGTGCTGTACGAGAAGGGCTTCCAGCCCTCCGTCGACTCCGCCGTGAAGGAGAACGCCCGGGACACGCTCGAGGTCGGCAGCGTCGTCGACCTGGAACAGACCGACGACGGCGTCGACCCGCACTTCTGGCACGACCCGGCGCGCATGGCCGACTACGCGGACGCGATCGGCGCCAAGCTCGCGAAGCGTCGACCCGGCCCACGCGCAGGGCTACCGGTCACGGGCCGCCGCACTGCGCGGCCGGCTCGGGCGGCTGGACCGTGACTACGCAGCCGGGCTGAAGACCTGCCGGGTGACCACGATCGTGGTCAGCCACGACGCGTTCGGCTACCTGTCGAAGTACGGGCTGCGGGTGCAGGGCATCGCCGGCCTCTCCCCCGACGCCGAGCCGTCAGCCAGGCACATCCGCGAGCTCCAGGACCTGATCCGCAGCGACGGCATCACGAGCGTGTTCTCCGAGACGCTGGCCTCCCCCAAGCTCACCGAGTCGCTGGCCCGGCGACCTCGCCCTGCGCAGCGAGGTCCTCGACCCGATCGAGGGCGTGCAGGAGGACGCCCCGTCCGGCACCGACTACCTGTCCCTCATGCGCGGCAACCTGAAGAAGCTGGAGAGGGCGAACTCCTGCTCATGAACGACCAGGTGCTCGCCCTCGCCGACGTCGCCGTCTCGCTCGGCGGGCGGCCGGTGCTGCGCGACATCGACCTGACCGTGACGCAGGGCGAGGTGGTCGCCCTGCTCGGCGCCAACGGCTCCGGCAAGTCGACCCTGGTCCGCACCGCGGTCGGGCTGCACCCGATGCGCACCGGCTCGGTCCACCTGTTCGGCACGCCGCTCGCGTCGTACGACGCCTGGCAGCGGGTGGGCTACGTGCCGCAGCGCTCGTCGGCCGCGACCGGCGTCCCCGCGACGGTGTGGGAGGTGGTCGCGTCGGGGCGGCTGTCCCGACGCCGGCTGCTCCTCCCCCTGGCGCGCGCCGACCGGGCCGCGATCAGTGCGGCGATCGACGCGGTCGGGCTCGGCGACCGCGCCGGCCAGCCGGTCTCGACCCTCTCCGGCGGTCAGCAGCAGCGGGTGCTGATGGCGCGGGCGCTCGCCGGCGAGCCCGACCTGATGCTGCTCGACGAGCCGAACGCGGGCGTCGACGTCGACAGCCAGCACCGGATCGCCGACACGCTCGCCGAGCGGGCCGCCGCCGGCGCGACGCTGCTGGTGGTGCTGCACGAGCTCGGCCCGTTCGCGCCGCTGATCCGGCGCGCGGTCATGCTGCGCGAGGGACGGCTGGTCTACGACGGGCCGCCGTCCGGCGTGGTCGACCTGCACGACGCTCAGCCGTTCGGGGGCCACCACCACCCCGCCCGCTCCGGGCCGGACTTCGTGCCCGAGGTCCGGGCACCGTTCGAGGGTGGCCGCTGATGCTGGACATCCTCCTCTCCCCGTTCATGCTCCGGGCGCTCGTCGCCGCGGCCGCCACCGGGCTCGCGGCGCCGGCGGTCGGCACCTACCTGGTGCAGCGCCGGCTCTCGCTCATGGGCGACGGCATCGGACACATCTGCGTCACCGGCGTCGCCCTCGGGCTGCTCACCGGCACCTCGCCGGTGCTGGCCGCGATCGTGGTCGCGGTGCTCGGCGCGCTCCTGATCGAGCTGATCCGGAGCACCGGCAAGGCGAGCGGTGACGTGGCCCTTGCGCTGCTCTTCTACGGCGGCATCGCCGGCGGCCTGGTGCTGATCTCGCTGGCCGGCAACAGCGCGTTCGCCCTGCAGGGCTATCTGTTCGGGTCGATCACCTCCATCTCCGCGGGCGACGTGTGGGTCAGCGTCGCGCTCGCCGCGGTCGTGATCGTGCTGTGCGTGACGTTGCTGCCCCAGCTGTTCGCGGTGGCGCACGACGAGGACTACGCGCGCACCGCCGGGCTCGACGTCCGCGTCTACAACGTCCTGATCTCGGTGCTCGCCGCGGTCACGGTCGCGGTCGCGATGCGCACCGTCGGCCTGCTGCTGGTCAGCGCGCTGATGGTGGTGCCGGTCGCCACGTCGCAGCAGTTCGCCCGCGGCTTCCGGTCGACGATGGCCGGCGCGATGGTGGTCGGGATCGTCGCGGCGCTGATGGGGGTGGGCACCTCGGCGTACGTCGACGTACCTCCCGGGGCCACGATCGTGCTGGTCGCGCTGCTCGGGTTCGTGGCCACCTGGCCGGTCGGGATCGTCGTGCAGCGCCGGCGCCGGGCGCGGGTGCCGTTCCCGGCGGACCCGGTGCCCGAGCACGAGACCGTGGGCGAGACGCACGGGCACGAGCACGGCCCGCACTGCGGCCACGTCGCCGTCGAGCACGGCGACCATGTCGACTACATCCACGACGGACACCGCCACGCGGCGCACGGAGGTCACTATGACGAGCACTGACCAGGGCCCGGTCCGCCCGACGCGGCAGCGCAAGGCGATCGCCGCGGTGCTGGGCACGAACGAGGAGTTCCTCAGCGCCCAGGAGATCCACGACCTGCTGCGCCGCGGCGGCGACTCGATCGGGCTCTCGACGGTCTACCGCACGGTGCAGGCCCTCGCCGACGCCGGCGAGGTCGACGTGCTGCGCACCGAGGGCGGCGAGGCCGTCTACCGCCGGTGCAGCGACACCCACCACCATCACCTGGTCTGCCGCTCGTGCGGCGCGACGGTCGAGGTCGAGGGCCCCGCGGTGGAGAAGTGGACCCGCGCGGTCGCCGCGGAGCACGGCTACTCCGACGTCAGCCACACGCTGGAGCTGTTCGGCACCTGCCCGGCGTGCGGGTGAGGGTTGTGGGTGGGCGGCGTGCTCGGCCCGGGGACCGCGCATTTGCGAGTTGTCGGGGTCTCGTCGGGCCTGCGCACCCCGATAACCCCGCATATGCAGAGATCCGCGGCAACGCACCGGCCGGCGCGCGGGTGAGGGGTGGCTCACGCGCGGTTTCCCGCACTTGTCCCGGAACTGCCGCGCCCGCCCCACCCACCCGCCCCGAGAACCACGCATTTGCGAAGTTGTCGGGGCCTCCGAGCGCCCACGCGCCCCCACAACCCAGCAAATGCGGAGATCCCCGCCCCACCCACCCGCCACTAGAGTCACCCCGTGCCCCGCCGTACGCCGAGGACCCAGCCGGTGCGTCCGCCCGACCCGCACCCGTCGGGCGCGCGGCCCCCGGCGGTCCCGAAGGACCTGGTCCCGGCGCACGTCGCGATCATCATGGACGGCAACGGGCGCTGGGCGAAGGCGCGGGGCGAGCCGCGCACGGTCGGGCACGAGCAGGGCGAGAGCAGCCTGTTCGACGTGGTCGAGGGCGCGATCGAGATCGGGGTCAAGGCGATCTCGGCGTACGCGTTCTCGACGGAGAACTGGACCCGCTCCCCCGCCGAGGTGAAGTTCCTGATGGGCTTCAACCGCGACGTGATCCGGCGCCGCCGCGACGAGATGCACGAGCTGGGCGTGAAGGTGCGCTGGGCCGGCCGCGCACCGCGGCTCTGGCGGTCGGTGATCAAGGAGCTCCAGGTCGCCGAGGAGCTGACGAAGGACAACGACGTCCTCACCCTCACCATGTGCGTCAACTACGGCGGCCGCGCCGAGCTCGCCGACGCCGCCGCCGCGATGGCGCGCGACGCGCAGGCCGGAAGGCTCAACCCGGACCGGATCACCGCGGACACGTTCGAGCGCTACCTGTACGTTCCCGAGCAGCCCGACGCCGACATGGTCTGGCGTACGTCGGGCGAGCAGCGGCTGTCGAACTTCATGCTGTGGCAGGCGGCGTACTCCGAGATGGTGTTCACCGACGTGCTCTGGCCCGACGTCGACCGCCGCGACCTGTGGCGGGCGATCGAGATCTACGCCGAGCGCGACCGCCGTTACGGCTCGGCCTGAAACACCAGCTGCTCGGCGAGCCGGCCGCCGTGCTCCTCGATGAGCCCGCTGCGCACGAAGCCGTGGCGCTCGTAGAGGCGAGCCGCCTCCGGGTTCTCCAGCATCACGAACAGGTGCGCCCGCAGCCCCAGTGACCGAGCCATCTCCACGATCGCGTCGAGCACCCGGCCGCCCAGGCCCTCGCCCCGGCGCTCCGGCTCGGTCCACATCGCGACCACCATCAGGAACCCCGGGCGCTCCCCGGCGAAGCCCGCGCCCATCGCGACCGGCCGGCCCTCGTCGTACACGAGCACCGAGCCGCTGCCGGCACGGTCCCGCCACACGTCCTCGGTGTGGGCCTCCTCGCGGGCGAGGTCGGACCCGAACGCCGCCGGCGACTCGGCGAGCGCGCGCAGCCGGATCGACCGCCAGTCCTGCCAGTCGTCGGGCCCGATCGTGCGCAGCTCCACCATGCCGGCAAGGGTGGCAGCCGGTCCGCCGCCCCCGCGACCGATATCTTGCGGTCATGACGGTCGTGTCGGAACGGATCGGACAGTTCTTCCACGAAGGTGCCCGGCTGGAGTACACGGAGTACGGCGGGTCGCACCATGGCGACCACCGCTGGGTGGTCCTGCTGCACGCGCAGCTGATGCCGCGCCGGATGCAGCAGCCGCTGGCCCGGGCCCTGGCCGAGGCCGGCAACCACGTGGTCACCCTCGACCTGCTCGGCCACGGCCGGTCCGACCGGCCCGACGACCCGCTGCGTCTACTCGATGACGGCGTTCGCGGAGCAGGTCGTCCACCTGCTCGACGAGCTCGGCGCCGAGGACGCCGTGATCGGCGGCACCTCGCTCGGGGCCAACGTCTCGCTCGAGGTCGCGGCCCTCGCCCCCGAGCGGGTGCGGGGGCTGATCGTGGAGATGCCGGTGCTCGACAACGCGCTCCACGCCGGGCTGCTCGCCTTCGGGCCGCTGATGTTCGCGGCCCGCTTCCTGCCGTTCACGATCGACGGCATCCGGCTCGCCACCCGGGTCGTGCCGCGCGGGCTGGTGCCGTTCTGGGCGGGCATCGTGCTCGACACGCTCAACCAGCGCTCCGGTCCGATGGCGGCCGCGCTGCACGGGATGTTCTTCGGCCGGATCGCCCCGCCCTCGAAGGTGCGCGAGACGCTGACCATGCCGGCCCTGATCGTCGGCCACCGGCGCGACCCGATCCACCCGGCCGCCGACGCCGCGATGCTCGCCGAGGAGATGCCCGCCTCGCGGTTCGAGGAGGCGAGGAGCATCTTCGAGTGGCGGTTCGCCCCGGCCCGGCTCGACGCCCTCGCCGCCGGCTTCGTCGCGGACTGCTTCGACGCCGAGCGAGCCGACCGGGCGCGGCAGGTCCGCTCGACGTAGGCCCCGGGGGACAATGACCGGGTGCCCCTCTACAGCGACGAAGCGATCGTGCTCCGCACGCGCAAGCTCGCGGAGGCCGACCGGATCATCACGCTGCTGACCCGCCAGCACGGCGTGGTGCGGGCGGTCGCGCGGGGGGTCCGTCGTACGTCGTCGAAGTTCGGCTCGCGGCTCGAGCCGTTCACCCACGTCGACCTCCAGCTCGCGGTCGGCCGCAACCTCGACACGGTGACCCAGGCGGTCACTCGCGACCCGTTCGGGGCCGTGATCAGCGCCGACTACGACCGCTACACCGCGGCCTCGGTGATGCTCGAGACCTCCGAGCACCTGGTCGCGGAGGAGCGCGAGCCGTCGGTGCAGCAGTACCTGCTGCTGGTCGGCGGGCTCCGGGCGATGACCGCCGGCGAGCGCCGTCCGGGCGACGTGCTCGACTCGTTCCTGCTGCGCTCGCTGGCGGTCGCCGGCTACGCACCCTCGTTCGACGCGTGCGCGCGCTGCGGGCTCGAGGGGCCGCACCGGGCGTTCAACCCGGCCCACGGCGGCATGCTCTGCCCCGGTTGCCGGCTGCCCGGCTCGGCCCACCCGGCGCCCGAGACGGTCACCCTGCTCGGCGCCCTGCTCGCCGGCGACTGGCCCCTCGTCGAGACCGCCGACGTGCGGTCGCGCAAGGAGGCGGCGGGACTGGTCTCGGCGTACCTGTCCTGGCACCTCGAGCGCGGGCTCCGCTCGCTGCCCTACGTGACCCGTTAGGGCACTATCGCGCGACGTAGAGGCCCAGTCCGGCGTCGCGCGCGGAGACGCACAGGCCCACCAGGTCGTGCAGCACCGCTGTGGCCTCCGCCGCGGACACCCCGCCGGCGTGGAGCTCGTCGGCCGTCGCCCAGCGGGTGCCGAGGTCGGCCACCTGGTCGGGTCCGACGGAGGCGAGGGCGTCCCGCACCTCGTCGGCCACCCGGTCGACGTTGGCGGTGACGTGCGTCGGCCGGGGCGGCCTGCACGCCGTCGCTCAGCTCGGCGTACAGCCGCCCGACGTGTACTTCGGGGTCGACCCAGGTCGTGTCCATGACGTCGTCACCGGGTGTGCCGTCGTCGGACACGAAGTAGTCGATGCGGTCCCCCATGGCTGACCCCCTGCGGTGAGGTCAACAGCATGACACGGTCAGTGGAGGACCGTCAGCCCACGCGGTTGACCGCCGAGATCACGGCCTTCAGCGAGGCGGTGACGATGTTCGGGTCGAGGCCGACGCCCCACACGATGTCGCCGCCGACCACGCACTCGACGTACGCCGCCGCGATCGCGTCGCCACCCGACGACAGCGCGTGCTCGGCGTAGTCGAGCACACGCACGTCGAACCGCTCGTCGCCGAGCTCGTTGATCGCGTTGACGAACGCCGCGATCGGCCCGTTGCCGCTGCCCTCGAGCGTGCGGAGCTCGCCATCGACGTACACGTTGACCGTGAGCGCGTCCTTCTCCCCGGCGGCGGAGGAGGTGTGCACGGAGTTGAGCCGGAGCGGCTCGGTGCGGCTGAGGTACTCGGCCTGGAACGCCTGCCAGATCGCCTCCGCCGACATCTCGCCGCCCTCGCCGTCGGTCTGCCTCTGCACGGCGCCGGAGAACTCGATCTGCAGCCGGCGAGGCAGGTCGAGCTTGTGCTCGGCCTTCATGATGTAGGCCACGCCGCCCTTGCCGGACTGGCTGTTGACCCGGATCACGGCCTCGTAGGTGCGGCCGACGTCCTTCGGGTCGATCGGCAGGTACGGCGCCTCCCACGGGTGCTCGCCCACCGGGTGGCCGGCGTCGTCGGCCTCCTTCTCGAGCGCCTCGAGGCCCTTCTTGATCGCGTCCTGGTGGCTGCCGGAGAACGCCGTGTAGACGAGGTCACCGGCGTACGGGTGCCGCGGGTGGACCGGGAGCTGGGTGCAGTACTCGACGGTGCGCCGGATCTCGTCGATGTCGGAGAAGTCGATCATCGGCTCCACGCCCTGGCTGAACAGGTTCAGCCCGAGCGTGACCAGGTCGACGTTGCCGGTGCGCTCCCCGTGGCCGAACAGGCAACCCTCGACCCGGTCGGCGCCGGCCATCTGCGCCAGCTCGGTGGCCGCGACAGCGGTCCCTCGGTCGTTGTGCGGATGCAGGCTGATCACGGTGTTCTCGCGCCGGGTCAGCTGGCGCCCGAACCACTCGATCTGGTCGGCGTACACGTTGGGCGTCGCCATCTCGACCGTCGCCGGCAGGTTCAGGATGATCTCTCGGCCGTCCTCGGGCTGCCACACGTCGGAGACCGCCTCGCAGACCTCGACCGAGAACGGGAGCTCGGTGCCGGTGAAGATCTCGGGCGAGTACTCGTAGCCGATCACCGTCGTGTCGAGCCAGTTCTCGGCGTGCTTCATGACCAGCTCGGTGCCGCGCACGGCGATGTCCTTGATCTCGTCCTTGCCGGCGTGGAAGACCACCCGGCGGAAGAGCGGCGCCAGCGCGTTGTACATGTGGATGTTCGCGTGGTGCACGCCGACCAGCGACTGCACGGAGCGCTCGATCAGGTCCTCGCGGGCCTGGGTGAGCACCGAGATCGTCACGTCCTCGGGCACCTTGTCCTGCTCGACCAGCTGCCGCACGAACGCGAAGTCGGTCTCGGAGGCGGCCGGGAAGCCGACCTCGATCTCCTTGTAGCCCATGCGCACCAGGAGGTCGAACATCATCATCTTGCGGGCCGGGCTCATCGGGTCGATCAGCGCCTGGTTGCCGTCACGCAGGTCGGTCGACAGCCAGCGGGGCGCCTCGGTGATGGTTCGCGACGGCCAGGTGCGGTCGGGGAGGTCGATCGGCGGGAACGCGCGGTAGCGGTGCACCGGCATGCCACCGGGACGCTGGGTCGAGACGAACCGCTCGCTCTGCAGGGTCATGATCTGTCCTTCGCTGGCTGGTCGGAGCCGGAGCATCACGGAACCCCGCAGCGAGGAGGCCCGGTTGCTAGACCTCGCTGCGGCAGCGAAGGAGGAGGCTGCGCGTCATGACCCCCTCAGCGTAGCGCCCGGACGAATCGGGGTGAACCCGGTGACCGGGTGCTGAACATGGTGACGAACCGGCCACAGACCTTGACCCGAGCCGGTCGCACCGGCTCCACTGTCCGGGCGGTGGGACGCCCGGGCCCACGCGGAAGGCGATGTTTGATGCGTGCACGACGACTTCTGGCCACGACCGGCGCCCTCGCGGTCGCTCTCCTGTCCAGCGCCGGCCTGACCGCGGCCTCGGCGCCGACGGCAGCCTCCGGCTCGACGCCCGGCTGCGAGGCCTCTGCCACCTCCGCGGCCCGGGTCGTGAAGGGCGCGAAGGTCAAGGAGCCGGCCCTGTTCGACAAGAACGAGGCCAACAAGTACGGCGTGATCAAGCCGCACGCGCGGATGGCCAACGGCTCGGTGAACATCAAGACGATCTTCCACGTGATCTCCGACCACGCGCTCACCTCGCCCGAGAACAGTCGGATGAACACGATGATCGGCGCCCAGATGCAGGTGCTGAACGACTCCTACAGCGGCAAGACCGCCGGCGCCGCGTCGGACACCCCGTTCCGGTTCACGCTCACCAGGACCACCCACACGGTCAACTCGACCTGGTACACCGTGGTCCCGGGCAAGTCGGGTGTCGAGCGCGACATGAAGAAGGCCCTCTACGAGGGCGACGCGACGACGCTCAACGTCTACGTGGCGAACATCGGTGGTGGCCTGCTCGGCTGGGCGTACTTCCCGAAGGGCTACAACAACGGACGCGACTTCATCGACGGCGTCGTGATGCTCGACGAGTCGATGCCGGGCGGGGTCAACCCGGACACCGGCCTGCCGTGGAAGTACGGCCAGGGCGACACCCTGACCCACGAGGTCGGCCACTGGCTGATGCTCGACCACACGTTCCAGAGTGGCTGCTCGGCCAGCGGTGACGGCGTCGCGGACACCCCGCGCGAGGCGCACCCGCAGTTCGACTGCCCGACCAACGCCGACACCTGCACCGCCCCCGGCAAGGACCCGATCCACAACTTCATGGACTACACGCAGGACTCCTGCATGGACATGTTCACGCCGGGTCAGGCCAAGCGGATGAGCGACGCCTACATCGACTTCCGCGACCCGACCGCCGGGAGCTGACTCACCGGCACGCGCAACGTCATCCGAACCGGTCGCGGGGGCGACCGGTTCGCCTGACGTCCGGCCCGGCAAGATGTGCCCATGCCTGTCACCCGAGGGTTCACCGGCAAGCGGCGGGCCGACCGCGCGGTGCACGCCGACCGGCTGCCGCCGGGCCAGTACGACGCCGGCACGGACTGGCCGGCCCTGACCGCCGAGGCCACGCCACGGGTCGACACCGACGCAGTGGACGATGACCGTCGACGGGCTGGTGCGCACGCCCGCGGACCTGGGACTGGCGCGAGATCCACGCGCTCGAGGGGTCGACGTACCACGGCGACATCCACTGCGTGACGACGTGGAGCAAGTTCGACACCACGTTCACCGGCGTCAGCGTCGACACCCTGCTGGAGCAGGCCGGGCCGCTGCCCGAGGCGGCGTACGTGATGGCGCACGCGACCACCGGCTACACCACCAACCTGCCGCTCGAGGACGTCACCGGCGGCAAGGCCTGGGTGGTCTGGGAGTTCGACGGGCGGCCGCTGCCGGTCGACCACGGCGGGCCGGTGCGGCTGCTGGTGCCGCACCTCTACTTCTGGAAGTCGGCGAAGTGGGTCACCCGGCTGGAGCTGATGGACCGCGACCGGCCCGGGTTCTGGGAGCAGAACGGCTACCACGACCGCGGCGACCCGTGGCTGGAGCAGCGCTACCAGGGCGACCCGTGAGCACCACCAGCGCTCGGCGCCACGTCGGCGGCCCCGGACCGACGGCGCCTGGACCACCGGCACGCTGGCCGAGATCGAGCGGCTCCGACCGTCTCGTGCGGCTGCGGTTCGAGGTGGCCGACCGGGTGGACCACCTGCCCGGCCAGCACTACGTGCTCCGGCTCCGCGCACCGGACGACTACACCGCCCAGCGTTCCTACTCCGTCGCCTCCGACCCGGACGACCCGCTGCTGGAGCTGATGGTGGAGTGCCTGCCCGACGGCGAGGTCTCGGAGTTCATGCACGACGAGGCGCGGGTGGGCGACGTGTTCGAGCTGCGCGGTCCGATCGGCGGCTGGTTCACCTGGACCGGCGAGGTGCCCGCGGTCGCGGTGGCCGGCGGCTCCGGCGTGGTGCCGATCGTCGCGATGATCCGCTACGCCCGCCGGCTCGGCCTGGAGCACCTGCTCCGCGTGGTCGCCGTGGCCCGCACCCTCGACGCGCTCCCCTACGCCGACGAGCTCCGGGACGCACGGCGCGCTCGTGGCGCTCACCCGCGAGAACCTGAACGGCCGGGTGGCCGCCCCGCCCTACCCGGAGGAGGTCGCGCCCGCTCGTCGAGGGCACCGAGCGCGCCTACGTCTGCGGCTCGGTCGGGTTCGCGTCGTACGCCCAGCGGCTGCTCGGCGAGTCCGGCATGCGCGCCGACGCGATCCGGGTGGAGCAGTTCGGCGCGTCCGGCTAGGTCGTGCGTGCTCGGCCCGAGGAGTCCGCATTTGCGTGGTTGGCGGTGTGCGCGGAGCCGACCGAACCCCCACAACCTCGCAAATGCGGGCTTCGCGGCGCGAACGGCACGCGGACACACCGCCTAGCGTGGACACATGGCCAGGCTGCTCGTCGTCCACCACTCCCCCACACCCACGGTCCAGTCGCTGACCGATGCGGTGCTCGCGGGGGCGCACGACGACGCGATCGAGGGCGTCGAGGTGGTCGTTCGGCCGGCGCTCGAGGCGAACGCCGACGACGTGCTGGCCGCGGACGGCTACCTCCTCGGGACCACGGCGAACTTCGGTTACATGTCAGGGGCGCTCAAGCACTTCTTCGACACCATCTTCCTGGAGGCGGGCGGCGCGCTGGCCGACGACGGGTCGGCAGCCGAGGGCGCCGGGACCGCGAAGCCGTTCGGGCTCTACGTCCATGGTCGCTACGACACCGAGGGTGCGATCCGGTCGGTGACGTCGATCGTGCAGGCACTGGGCTGGCGGCAGTCGGCGGAGGTGCTCTCGGTGGTCGGCGACGTCGGCGAGGAGGAGAAGGAGCGCGGCTACGACCTCGGGGGCACGCTCGCGGCACTTCTCGCCGACTGAGCCCCGCCTCGGGGATCGTCGAGGGTCACCCCGGTCGGGTGATGCTGGCCCCGGTGCCGGGCTGGGGGCGACGCTTCCTCGGCCGCCGGGAGGGCCTCATGGACGCATACCCTCCGATCGCGGAGCACGGCCTGATCGGTGACCTGCAGACGGCGGCGCCGGTCAGCACCGACGGCACCATCGACTGGTTCTGCTTCCCGCGTTTCGACGGCCCCAGCGTCTTCGCCGGCCCGCTCGACCGCGAGCGAGGCGGCCACTTCCGCATCGCCGCGAGCAGCGCCGACGCGGTGGTCAAACACGCGCTGGCGCGCTCAGGTCGGCTCGAGCAGGCTCGCACCACGCTCGAGAAGATGTTCACCTACGCCAATCAACCTCGACCACCAGCTCGACCACGGCCCCGGACACGACCCCGTCTAGGACCCCTCCAAGGACCGGTTCAGCGACCCGGCTAGCGTCCCGCTGCGACGAGCACGCGCTCCGGGCGGTGACCCGGCTCGCGCGTGGCAGTGCGCGCCGGCTCGGCCAACAGGCGGGCGCGTTCGCGGCCGGCCACCGTGACCGCCTCCTCCAGGAGGGCGAGCACCTCGGGCAGCCGACGCTCGGTGCGGTCGTTCCAGCGCGCCAGGTCGCGCACCCGCGCCAGCCGGATGTCCGGCGAGCCACCCAGCGGACCCCGCCTCGTCACAGTGCAACGTGTGCCAGACCAGGTCGAGGGCACGCGCCGTGCGCTGGCCGCCGCCACCCGCGTCGCGGATCGAGGTCACCAGGCAGACCCCGTCGTACGTCGCCCACGTGCCTTGCGCCCAGCCGTCGCCCAGCCGCTCCTGCGCGTCGGTCAGGATGGTCTGGATCGTGCTCAGCTCGGCCAGCCGGGCGGAAACCCGGTCCTGGTGCGCGAGCCGTCGTCGTTCGGCCCGTGGTCCTGTTCGCCGCCCTGTCAAGTGACATCCCCGTCATGGTCTGATCGTGCGCCCGGACCGGCCGGATGTCGAGAGCCGGATGGGCTCAGATTCGCGTCGCCGTGACCCCGCCGATGCGACCCTCGCGGAAGGCGTCGACGAAGAGCGCGTGGTCCTTGCGCACCCGGCCGGCGTAGGCGACGCCGAAGTCGACCAGATCGGCGACGAACTCGTCCTCGCGCTCCTTGAGCGCGTCGGCGATCGCGTACTCGGTCTGGAAGCGCACCAGCGACTCGTCGCTGTCGGCGTCGGAGGCGCAGTGGATCTTCGCCGTCGCCCGGCCCAGGTCGCGGAGCAGGCCCTCCATGTCCTCGGGCTCGTTGATGTCGTCCCAGACCAGGTCGGATTCGTACGGCGACAGCTCGTCGACCGACGTAGCCCGACCCCCTTCGAGCGTCGTGTAGCCGAGGAACGGGTCGGAGTGCACCTGCAGCGAGCGCTGGCTGATCGTGGTGCGGTGGCCCTCGTGCTCGAAGTACTCCTGCGCCTCCGCGATGTCGATCACGCGCGACAGCGCCGGCACGTTGGCCTGCTTCATGGACAGCACGACGTCGTTCTCGAGCGCCTGGTTGTACCCCTCCAGCAGCAGGTTGTACGCCGGCAGCCCGGCGCTGCCGATGCCGAACCCGGAGCTCCCGACGATGTCCTTGACGTCGTAGAACAGGTCGCGGACCACGCGCTTGTTCTCGGGGATCGTGGTCAGGTAGCGCCGGAACGCCGCCATGACCGACCTGAACTCGGCCTTCGGCAGCCGCCGCACGCCGGGCCCGTCGCGGAACCGCCGCTCGTCGTCCACGATCTCGCTGACCCCGTCGAGCATCTCGATCCGGCTCGAGAGCCGCGCCTGCTTGAGCACGTCGTTGACGACGCCGGTCGTGTTGTCCAGGCGCAGCGCGAACTCGCCGTCCTCCGTGCCGTCGACGTACCCGTGCACCTGCCCCAGGTAGGCGTCGAGGTAGACCTGCGAGAGCCCGCGGATCGCCTCCTCCGGCAGCGCCTTCTGCCAGCCCATCAGTGCCAGTGAGGCGAGGAAGCGCCGAAGGTCCCACGAGAACGGGCCGAGGTAGGCCTCGTCGAAGTCGTTGACGTCGAAGATCAGCTCGCCGTGGGAGTTCATGTAGGTGCCGAAGTTCTCGACGTGCAGGTCCCCGTGGATCCAGACCCGGCCGGTGCGCTCGTCCGCCCACGGGTCGCGGCCCTTGGCCACGTCGTGGTCGAAGAGGCAGGCGCGTGCCGCGGTAGAACGCGAACGGGTCGGCGGCCATCTTCCGGTACTTGCCACGGAACGCCACCGGGTCCGCCTTCATCAGCGGCGCGAACGCCTCCTCGAGCACGTCGATCACGAGCTGCTGACGTTTGGGGGCAGGCGCCATGGCGCGACACTAGTGCCGCGCCTGGTCCGCAGGTACCATCGCCGGGACCTGCCCGCTCCGACCACGTCGAGGTCAGCCCCGTGCCCACCCCGCCCGTCGTACGACGCCTGACGCTGCCCGCGCTGGGCGCGCTGCTGGCGGTGCTCGTGCTCGCCGGCTGCGCGGACAAGGTGTCGCCGACCAGGGCAAGACGCGAGGCCGACCGGGTGACCCCGCCGGAGCTGGGCGCGTGCCACGCGCTCGACCCGGCAGGACGTCGCGAAGCCCAGCGACGCGTCGAAGCCGGTCTCCTGCTCCGGCGACCACACGGCGGAGACGTTCGCGATCGGCACCTTCCCCGACCGCTTCGCCTCCGCGTCGTACGACGACGCGGCGCTGGGCCGCTTCGTCTTCGACGACCTGCGGCAAGGCCTACCGCACGTTCCTCGGCGGCGACGAGTCCGAGACCATGCGCTCGCTGCTGAGCTGGGCGTGGTTCCGCCCGTCGGAGCAGGCGTGGAAGGAGCAGGCACGCTGGTACCGCTGCGACGTGGTCGGCGGCCCGATCGGCGCCTCGTCGTACCGGACGCTGCCGCGCACGCTCAGGGGGTTCATGTCCGCCCGGCCCGACGAGGACTGGACGCTCTGCGCGCGGGGCACCGAAGGTGGCCGGATCGGAGAAGGTGCCATGCTCCACGAAGCACGACTGGCGGGCGGTCACCACGATCAAGCTCGGCCAGCCCGACGACGCCTACCCCGGCGACCGGATCGCGCAGATCCGGAGCCAGCAGTACTGCTCCGACTCCGTCGGGGCCTGGCTCAACTACCCGGCGACCAACTACGACTACGGAGTGACGGTGTTCCACGAGGCAGAATGGAAGGCTGGCAACCGACGGTCGATCTGCTGGGCGAGGACGGACACGTGACACGACGTACGACGGGCGCGCTGGTCGCTGCCCTGACGGCGACCCTGCTGGTGTCGGGCTGTGGCTCGGCGCTGAAAGCGGCGAAGGTCGACGCCAAGGCCGAGGCGAGCGCCACCGCCACCCAGTCGACGCCTGGTCCTCCGCCGCCGGCGCCGAAGGTGGGCAAGTGCTACGACCTCACCTACAAGGAGAGCCTGCAGGGCACCAGCAAGGCCGAACCGGTGCCCTGCAAGGACAAGCACACCTCCGTGACGATCTACGTCGGCGAGTTCGACCCGATCGTCGACGGCCACCTGCTCGCCGTCGACTCCGACGAGGTGCAGGCGCAGATCGCGAAGGCTCTGCCCGAGCAAGGTGGGCGACTGGGTAGGCGGGTCGAAGGAGGACCAGCGGCTGAGCCGGTTCAAGGCCACCTGGTTCAGCCCGACGCTCGCGGCGTCCGACGCGGGCGCGGACTGGTTCCGTTGCGACCTGGTCGCCAAGCGTGGGGAGAAGTCGTTCGTCGCGATCACCGCGCACCAAGGGCGCGCTCGACGACCCCGCCGCGCTGGACCCTACGGCACCTGCAGCATCGACCGATCCGGGCGACGAAGAAGAAGTTCGAGGCGATCGCCTGCGCCGAGCCGCACACCTGGCGGGCGGTCTCGGTGGTCGACATCGCCGAAGGCGCCCGGCTACCTAGGGCCGCCCGCCCAGCAGGCGGCTGCGGACGAGGCGTGCAAGGCCCAGGCCCAGCAGCGGGCGACCGACCCGCTGAAGATCAAGTGGGCGTTCCAGTGGCCCAGCCAGGAGGCGTTCGACGCCGGCCAGCGCTACGGGCTGTGCTGGGTGCCGGACAAGGCCTGAGCGCTGGCGCCCTAGAAGCCGAGGCGGCGGAGCTGGCGCGGGTCGCGCTGCCAGTCCTTGGCGATCTTGACCCGCAGGTCGAGGTAGACCGGGGTGCCGAGCAGCGCCTCGATCTGGTGGCGGGCGGCGGTGCCCACCTCGCGCAGCCGGGCGCCCTTGTGGCCGATCACGATGCCCTTCTGCGAGTCCCGCTCCACGAACAGGTTGGCGTGGATCTCCAGCAACGGCTTGTCGGCGGGGCGATCCTCCCGCAGACCCATCTCCTCGACGACGACGGCGATCGAGTGCGGCAGCTCGTCACGGACACCCTCGAGGGCGGCCTCCCGGATCAGCTCGGCCACGATCGCCTCTTCGGGGGCGTCGCTCAGGTCGCCGTCGGGGTAGAGCTGCGGCCCGTCGGGGAGCAGGCCGACCAGCAGGTCCTCGAGCAGCTTCACCTGGTCGCCGGACCGCGCCGACACCGGCACGATCTCGGCCCACTCGATGCCCGTGGCCTCCCCCAGTGCGGCGATGTCGAGCAGGTGCTTGCCGATCTGCTCGCCGGTCGCGAGGTCGGTCTTGGTGGCCACCGCGACCTTCCTGGTGCGTCGTACCTTCGCCATCTCGTTGACGATGAACCGGTCGCCGGGGCCGACCTTCTCGTTGGCCGGGAAGCAGACCGCGACGATGTCGACCTCCGCGAGCGTGGTCTTCACGAGGTCGTTGAGCCGCTCGCCGAGCAGCGTGCGCGGCCGGTGCAGGCCAGGGGTGTCGACCAGGATCAGCTGGGCGTCTGGGCGGTGCACGATGCCGCGGACGACGGTGCGCGTGGTCTGCGGCTTGGAGCTGGTGATCACGACCTTGCTGCCCACGAGCGCGTTGGTGAGCGTGGACTTGCCGGCGTTGGGGCGCCCCACGAAGGACACGAAACCACTGCGGTGCTCGGTCATCGGGTCGTGTTCATCCGGGGTCCCTCGCTGCGTCGTAGTCGGCCCAGATCTGCTCGTCAGACTTGCCCTCGCGCTTGCCACGCGCGTAGATCGGTCCCGGGTCGACCGCACGCGCACGGCGGCCGCGCGCGCCGCTCCAGTAGCCCATCACGTCGAAGGCACCCGCCGCGAAGCCGACGTCGTGACGCAGGTAGCGCCGGATGTCGCGCATCTGGGCGGACTCGCCGGCCATCCAGAAGTAGCCGGGCCCCGCCGGCCAGCCGATCCCGCGGACCACCTCGGCCAGCGCGCTGTCCCCGTCGCCGGGGGGCGTCAGCCAGCGGACGTCGGCGTCGGCGGGCAGGTCCGGGTAGGCGTCCGATGTCCCCTCCGGCGCCTCGACGTACGACGTGGGCGCGAGCCCGGGCGCGTGCGCGGCGACCCACTCGTGGATCCGCGCGAGAGCGGGAAGGCCGGTGAGGTCGGCGACCAGCACCAACCAGCGGGCGTCGTCGGGCAGCGTGAAGGAGCCCTTCGGCACCGAGATCCCGACCTCGTCGCCCACGCAGTCGCCGCTCGCCCACCCGGTGACCAGTCCCTCGGCGTGCACCACCACGTCGAGCACGATCTCGTCGGGGGTGGCGGACCGGACCGTGTAGTAGCGGGTCTGGAACTGCCCAGGCACGGTCAGCGCCACCCACTCGTCGGGAACGCCGCTCGTGGTCCAGCCGGTCAGGCCGAGCCGGAGCCGGACCAGGTGGTCCGACAGCACCCGACGCTCGAGGACGCGCGCCGGCTTCGGCGCACCGGCTCGGGAGGACATGAGCCGAGGCTATCCGCCCCCGGGACGGTCCCGGTCGCCGACCACGCTCGGCGACGTGACCCGTCGGACACGGCCCCGGGGCGCGTGCGATGATCCGACTCATTGCGGAGCCGGTCGGAAGGGGTGCGCGTGGCGGTCGACATGACCCGGGAGGGGCGTCCTCGGGCCGACCGGGTGCAGTCCGTGGACCGGGCCGTCGAGCTGCTCCGGGCGGTCGCCGCGGCCAGCGGCTCGGACTCCGGCGCCGCCGCGCTCGCACAGATGTGCGGGCTCAACCGCGCCACCGCCTGGCGGCTGCTGATGACGCTCGAGGAGCAGGGCATGGTGGCCCGCAACCCGCACAACGGCTGGTTCACGCTCGGCCCCACCTTCCTCGAGCTGCGCGCCTCGGTCGGTCGCGACGGCCTCGTCGAGGCCGCCCGTCCGGTGCTCGAGCGGCTCAGCCTGGAGACCGGTGAGACCGCCTGCCTGGGCCTGATCGACGGCGACACGCGTGCACTACGTCGCCGAGGTGATCCCGGCCATCGCCGACGAGGAGAGCTGGCTCGAGCGCCGGGTCGACCTGCACGCCGCGTCGATGGGCAAGGCGTTCCTGGCGTACGTCGAGCCCGGCCGGGTGCGCGAGATCATCGGCGACGAGCCGCCGCGCTACACCGACGCCACGATCACGAACCTCGAGCAGTTCCTGGCCGAGCTCGACCAGGTGCGCGCGCAGGGCTACGCGGTGTGCAAGGGCGAGATGATCATCGGCTCGTGGGGCGTCGCGGCACCGATCTTCGGCTCCCTGGGCCAGCCCGTCGCCGTGCTCTGCCTCTGGGGCCCGGACCACCGTGGCGGCGCGCGACCGGTTCGACGCGCTCGGCCGGCTCGCCCGCCGGGCGGCGCAGGACCTCAGCCGCGCCTGGCCACGTGAGGTGACCGTCCGTCGTGAGGACCGGGCGGGGTCAGCTGGCCCAGGTCGGGCGCAGCGGGAACCCGGCCCGCCCGGTGGCGTCGGTCTTCACCGCGAGCACCTGGTGCAGCTGGATCTCGTTGGTCTCGAAGCCGTAGCGCGAGCCGGCCATGTAGAGCCCCCACACGCGCGCCGTGCCCTCGCCCACCTCGGCGACGCAGGCGTCCCAGTTGTCGACCAGGTTGCGGCACCAGCCGGCGAGCGTCATCGCGTAGTGCTCGCGCAGGTTCTCCTCGTGGCGCACCTCGAGCCCGGCGTCCTGGATCTCGGTGATGATCCGGCCGGAGCCCGTGAGCTCGCCGTCGGGGAACACGTAGCGGTCGATGAACGCGCCGGTGTCCTTGGCGGCGTTGTCCGACCGGGTGATGCAGTGGTTGAGCAGCCGCCCCTCGGGGCGCAGCTTGTCGCGCAGCGAGGCGAAGTACGCCGGGTAGTTGCGCACCCCGATGTGCTCGGTGAGGCCGATCGAGCTGACCGCGTCGAAGCCGGTCTCCGGCACGTCGCGGTAGTCCATGAACCGCACCTCGGCCAGGTGGTCGAGCCCCTCGCGCTTGATCGCCTCCTGCGCCCACAGCGCCTGCTGCTCGGACAGCGTCACGCCGAGCGCCCGCACGCCGTACTCGCGGGCGGCGTGGCGCACCATGCCGCCCCAGCCGCAGCCGACGTCGAGCAGTCGCTGGCCGGGCTGGAGACCGAGCTTGCGGGCGACGAGGTCGTACTTGAACGCCTGCGCCTCCTCCAGCGTCGCGTCGGCGCTCGGGTAGCACGCGCAGGTGTAGGTCATCGACGGTCCGAGCACGAGCTCGTAGAAGCGGTTGGAGACGTCGTAGTGGTGGTGGATCGCCTCGGCGTCACGGGTCATCGAGTGCCGCATGCCCTCGACCACCCGGCGCCACCGGGGCAGGTGCTCCTGCGGCGGCGGCGGCGGCGGCTTGAGCTGGGCCAGGCCCAGCCCGCGGATCATCCGCAGCGCGTCGCCGACGGGCGGCATCCGGAAGTGCGTGTGCTCCTTCATCAGCGAGATCGCGGCGTAGGGGTCGCCGGGATGCACGCCGGTGACCTCGAGGTCGCCGGTGACGTAGGCCCGGGCGAGACCGAGGTCGCCCGGCGCGGTCAGCAGGTAGCGCAGGCCGCGCTCGTTGCGCAGGTGCAGCCCGATGCTCGCACCGGGCGGGCCGGCACTGCTCCCGTCGTACGCCGTGAAGCGCACCGGGAGGCCACCCTTGATCAGCCGGTCGATCATCTCGCCGATCCTCAGGTCGGCCGGCGTCGTCGTGCTGACCGGCCGGTTGTTGGTGAGCGTCATCTGCTGGTCACCGCCTTGTCGTAGAGGGTGCTGAGCCTGGACCCGGGGTCGTAACGCTGCTTGACCCGGGCCAGGTTGTGTCCGTCGTAGAGCTGGTCGAACGTCTCGCGGTCGTAGAAGGCCTCGGAGTACAGCGACTTGTGGCCGCCGAGCTCGTGGACCTTCTCCTCGACCGCGCGGTTGGTGGGGCCCCGGGACGCGTCGGGGCCGACGTGGACGGTGCCCCAGAAGCCGACGTTGACGTACGTCGTGCCGGCGCGCAGCGGGTAGGACGGCCAGGTGCGGGCGCTGCCGGGACCGTCGGGCTCGCGCAGCCGCAGCGGGCAGAGCCACACCGGGCGCATGCCGACCCGCTCGTCGAACCAGGCGAGGAACTCGGGCAGCCGCTCGACGGGCACCTCGATGTCCTGCACCACGCGCTCACGCTCGGGGCGACCCGCGCGGGCGTCGAGCCGGCGCATGATGCCGAACCGGGCGTCGAGGCCGACCAGCCGGTAGTAGACGTCGGAGCGGCGCCAGCGCCGCGGCCACAGCCGCCTCACCCGCGGGTCGTGCAGCCCGAACGCGCCGGAGCACCAGAACCAGTCGGTGTCCCAGCGCCACAGGTAGTCGTAGCCGCTGAGCACGTCGGTCTCGCGCTGCCGCACGCTCTGGAAGTAGATCTGCTGCCCCGTGTAGTCGCTGGTGCGCACGCCGGGCTCGGCCTCCGCCCAGCGGGCCAGGGTCAGGTAGGCCTCGCCGGGCGCGAAGACGACGCCGTCGAGGCCGTCGACCTGCTCGCCCTCCCAGGTGCGGGTCTCGGTGATCTCGGCGACGGTCTTCGCGAGCAGGCCGAGGTCGTCGAACCGCACGTGGCGCAGCGCCACCACGGGCGCGATCGGCTCCAGCTCGATGCGCAGCCGGGTGGCGTAGCCGAGGGAGCCGTAGGAGTTGGGGAAGGTCGCGAACAGGTCGGCGTGCTCGTTGTCGGGCCCCTCGCGCGCCGTGCGGTCACCACCTCGCCGGCGCCGGTGAACACGTCCATCTCCAGCACCGACTCGTGCGGCAGCCCGTTGCGGAACGACGTCGACTCGATGCCGAGTCCGGTGACGGCGCCGCCCAGCGTGATCGTGCGGAGCTGGGGCACCACCAGCGGCATCAGGCCGTGCTGGAGCGTGACGTCGACGAGGGCCTCGTAGGTGCACATGCCCTGCACGTCGGCGGTGCGGGCGACCGGGTCGACCGACACGACGCCGCCGAGACCGCTGACGTCGAGCCCCGGGATGTCACTCGCCGCGCGGGGCCGGAAGAGGTTGGAGGTGCGCTTGGCCAGCCGCACCGGGGACCCCGCCGGGATGCGCGCGTAGGACTCGACCAGCCGCGCCACCGCAGCCGTGTGTGCCCCTCGCCCCGCCAACACCACACCCGAAGGCTACCGACGCCCGGGGACGGTGCGCACCGGGGGTTCCACTAGGTGGAGACAGTCTCCGCCACGTCGCCTCGCAGGTCAGCGCGGTGGAGCGGCACGCCGGCACCCGCGAAGTCGCGCACCACGGCCAGATCGGTGCCGGCCACGGCGGTCGCCTCGGTGAGCACGACCACCGCCTCCACGCCGCGGGAGCCGGAGGCCACGGCCATCGCGACCGCGACCCCGATGGCGGACACGCGCAGGGACGGCAGGTCGACGGTCGCGGCGGCGTACGTGCGGCCGTCGGCGTCGCGCAGCGCGGCGCCCTCGGCGGCGCCGGTGCGGGCCCGGGTGGCGCGCGCCAGCGTCACCAGCTTGCGGTCGTCGGGGTCGCTGAGCTCGGACACGCGGCCCACCCTAGGACGGCGCGTCCCTAGGATCGGGCCGTGCCCCTCTCCCCTGACCTCGCCGACCTGGCGCGCGCGTACGACGTCGTGACCGACTACGTGGACTGGAAGGGCCGGCAGGTGTACGTGCCCACGGCGACCGTCGAGGCCGTGCTGTCCGCGATGGGCGTCGACCTCGGCGACCCGGCGTCGGCGCTGCGGCGGCGCCGCGAGGACGCGTGGCGACGCGCGCTGCCGCCCTGCGTCGTGGCGACCCGGGGCACGGCACGGTGGGTGCCGGTGCACGTCACGCACGGCGACGCGGTGCACGTGGTGGCCGAGCTCGAGGACGGCACGGTCCGCGAGCTGACGCAGGTGGACAACTGGGTCGAGCCCCGCGAGGTCGACGGCCGCCTGGTCGGCGAGGCGACGTTCGAGGTGCCCGGTGACCTGCCGCTCGGCTACCACCGGCTCCGCGCGGGCTCCGGTCGCCGGAGCAGCTCCACCCCGCTGATCATGACGCCCGCGTTCCTCGGCCTGCCGGAGTCGCTGCGCGACCGGAAGGGGTGGGGGTTCGCGGCGCAGCTCTACAGCGTGCGCTCGCGGCAGTCGTGGGGCGTGGGCGACCTCGCCGACCTGGCCCACCTCGCCGTGTGGTCCGGCAAGGAGCTGCGGCGCGGACTTCGTGCTGGTCAACCCGCTGCACGCCGCGGAGCCGTCCGCGCCGCTGGAGCCGTCGCCGTACCTGCCGACGTCCCGGCGGTTCTTCAACCCGCTGTACCTGCGGGTCGAGGAGGTGCCCGAGTACACCGCGCTGTCGGCGCCGGCCCGCGCCGAGGTCGACCGGCTGGCGGCCGAGGTCCACGCCGCGCTCGACGGCGGCGACGTGGTCGACCGCGACACGGCCTGGACGGCGAAGCGCGCGGCGCTGGAGATCCTGCACGCGGTGCCGCGGAGCGACGAGCGGGAGGCGGCGTTCCGCCAGCACTGCGAGGCGGAGGGCGAGGCGCTCGACGACTTCGCCACCTGGCGGGTGCTCGCGGACGAGCACGGTCCCGACTTCCGTACCTGGCCGGCCGACCTCCGCGATGCCGCCTCCGGTGCGGTGGCGGCGGTGCGCGCGTGGCGCGAGCAGGCGGTCGACGTCGAGAAGTGGCTGCAGTGGCTGCTCGACGAGCAGCTCGCCGCCGCACAGGCGAGCGCCCGCCAGGCCGGGATGGCGCTGGGCACCATGCACGACCTCGCCGTCGGCGTGCACCCCGGTGGCGCCGACGCGTGGCGGATGCGGTCGACGTACGCCGAGGGGGTGACGGTGGGCGCGCCCCCGGACCCGTTCAACCAGCTGGGACAGGACTGGAGCCAGCCGCCGTGGCAGCCGCAGCGGCTCGAGGAGAGCGGCTACGCGCCGTTCCGCGACCTCGTGCGCTCCGTGCTCCGGCACGCGGGCGGGGTGCGCGTCGACCACGTGATCGGGCTGTTCCGGCTCTGGTGGGTGCCCGAGGGGCAGCGCTCCGTCGGAGGGCACCTACGTCCGCTACGACCACGAGGCGCTGATCGGGGTCCTGGCGCTGGAGGCCGAGCGGGCCGGGGCCGTCGTGGTCGGCGAGGACCTCGGCGTGGTCGAACCGTCGGCACGGGAGTTCCTGCGCCGCCGCGGCATCCTGGGCACCTCGATCCTCTGGTTCGAGCGCGACGACGAGGGCCACCCGTTGCCCGCGGAGCGCTGGCGCGAGCTGTGCCTGGCGTCCGTGACCACGCACGACCTGCCGCCCAGCGCGGGCTTCCTGGCCGGCGACCACGTCCGGCTCAGGGAGGAGCTCGGCCTGCTCACGCGCCCGGTGGCGGAGGAGCGGGCGGCCGACGACGCCGAGCGGGAGTCGTGGCTGGCCGAGGTGCGCTCGCGCGGGCTGCTCCCCGAGGACGCCGACGTCGAGCAGACCGTCCGCGCGCTGCACGCCTACCTCGCCCTCACGCCGTCCCGGCTGCGCTGCGTCGCGCTGACCGACGCGGTGGGCGACCGGCGCACCCAGAACCAGCCGGGCACCGTCGACGAGCACCCCAACTGGCGCGTCCCGCTCTCCGGCCCCGACGGTGCGCCGCTGCTGCTGGAGGACGTGGTCACGTCGTCGCGGGCGGCCGACCTGGCGGCGACGGTGCGGGACCCCGGCGGGCGGTAGTGCGGGGTCCTCGGGCCGGACTTCTGCTTTCCCGCTGGTCGAGTTTGTCGAGACCTCTGCTTGCCCGCTGGTCGAGTAGCGAGCGCCTCAGCTGTCCGGTGGTCGAGCAGCGAGCGCCAGCGAGCGAGTGTCGAGACCTCCTCGCGGCCGCGGGTCGTCAGTCGGTTGAAAGGCGCAGCGACGGGGAGAGGTACGGCGCAGGGTGGCGGTCCGCTCCCGAGCCAGCCGGCGGTGGCGGACTCCGGTGGTCGAGCAGCGAGCGCCAGCGAGCGGTGTCGAGACCTCCGTCGCGGCTGCGGGTCGGCGCTGGTCGAACGGCGCAGCGACGGGAGCAGGTACGGCGCGTGGTCGCGATCCGCTCCCGGCGGCTTGTCCGGCTGGTCGAGCAGCGAGCGCCAGCGAGCGAGTGTCGAGACCACGACATCGAGGGCTCCAGAAACTTTCGAAATACTTCTCCACAGTGCCCGGCAGATACCCGATTCCAGGCCCGGGACTGTCGGTGGTCGATGCCAGAATTCCCTGTATGACAACGGCATTCGACGACACCGGGCAGCACCCGGTCACGTCCACGATCGCCGCCGTCTCCCAACAGCTCCACGAGGTCGCCGACCTCGGGCTGTGGACCCTGCCGCCCGCCGAGACCGACGACCAACCTGACCGCCCTGGCCGCGCTGCGGCACCAGATCACCGAGCTCGAGCTCCGCCACGCCCAGCACGCCGACCGCCTCGACCTCGGCGCTCAAGCCGGCGCCGCCGACACCGGCAGCTACTGGGCCAACGCCACCCGGCAGACCAAACGGGACGCGAAGCGCCGCCTGGAGCTCGCGCACGCCCTGGACCACGACCACGAACCGGTCCGGGACGCGATGGCCGCCGGCCACGTCTCCGAGGACCAGGCGGCGGTGATCGTGAAGGGCGTCGACGCGCTGCCGGTCGAGCACCGCCGCGACGCCGAGACCCACCTGATCGGCCTGGCCGCCGAGCACGACCCGGTCGCGCTGCGCCGGATCGCGCACCATGTCCTCGAAGTGGTCGCCCCCGAGATCGCCGAAGACCACGAGCTCAAGGCGCTGCAACGCCAAGAAGCGCTCGCCGAGGAAGCCTGCCGGTTCACCATCGCCGACGACGGGCACGGCCTGTGCCACGGCCGGTTCACGCTGCCCAGCCCCGTCGGCGCGATGCTCAAGCAGGCGGTGCTCGCGATCAACGCCCCCAAGCACCGCCACCACTCCGGCACCCCCAAGGGGCTCGGGCACGCGTTCTGCGAGTACGTCACCCGCTACCCGGTCGACCGGCTCCCCCAGGCCGGCGGCGTCGACGCCACCGTGGTGGTCACCATGACCCTGGAGAACCTGCTCGGGGACAGCGAGACGCCGGCCCTGTTGGACACCGGGGACCCGATCACCGCCGACCAGGCCCGCAAGCTCGCCTGCGAGGCCGCGATCATCCCGATGGTCCTCGGCGGGAAGTCCAAGATCCTCGACCTCGGACGCAAGAAGCGGCTCTACGACCCGCACCAGCGGATCGCGATCCGGCACCGCGACCAGCAGTGCACCACCGAAGGCTGCGACTGGCCCGCCGCGATGTGCCACGTCCACCACAACATCCCCTGGAGCCGCGGCGGCAAGACCAACATCGCCGACGGACGCCTCCTGTGCCCCCGGCACCACTCCTACGCCCACTCACCGAAGTACGAGATGAAGACCATCCCCAACGGACGCGTCGTCTTCAGCCGGACGTAACCACCGACATGTCGCTGCCTCCGCTCGTGCCCTCTCTGATCGAGACCGACTCCGAGGAATGGGAGGTGCGTCTGCGTTTCAGGGATGCCCTTCGTTCGTACCCGGCGCTCCGGCAGATCTATCAGCAACTCAAGAGGCGGCTGCTCTTGCGTGAGCACGCCTTCGACCTGCCCGCCTACACCGGTGCCAAGTCGGCGTTTGTCGCGCAGGTGCTCGCGGAGCACCCATAACCCCCTTGAGTGTGCCCGCAGGCAACGCTCGAGGTCGCTGGTGTGGCGCCTTCCACGGTGCCGGCCACTTGATTGCCACCACCTCGCGACGTGAAAGGTTCTCGTGGTGGCCATCGACGTCGTGTCAGGTTGCGTGATCGTCACCGGGATGCCGGGAGCGGGCAAGACGACGATCACGCCCTCGTCGCGGGGTCGTTGCCTCGCGCCGCGCAGGTTGGTGGCGACGCCGTCAACGACATGATCCGCAGCGGTTTCGTCTGGTTCATGGGCAACCGACCGACGAAGCGCTTCGTCAGGACGAGCTGTGCAACCGCAACATGTGCGCCCTGGCCAACAACTTCATCGACTTCGGCTTCACCGTGCTGATGGACACCGTCCTCGCGGACCGCAGCGAGCTGGACTTCTTCCTCGCGCTGATGTCGCCGCGACCGGTGCGGCTCTCGTGCTCGATCCGGGAATCGAGGTCTGCAAGGCCCGCAACGCCGGCCGCGACCCCGAGGAACAGTTCGAGTTCGACGGGTACGAGCGTCTCCACGCAGACATGAAGCGCGAGTTCGGCGACGTCGGCTGGTGGCTCGACACATCCGCCATGACGGCGGACCAGACCGCCGAACTGTCGTGGCAGACATGGCGAGCCGCACCACGGCGCTGATGCCTGGATGGAGCGCCTGGTTGAGGCGACTTCACAGCGACTGACAATCCACCGATCGCCGCTTGCCCCACATGCCCGGGCATCGTTCTCGACTTCGGACCATCCGCATCCAGGCGTCTGCGCCAGCGGCGCGTTGCGGTCGGGCGCCAACGTGCGTGCGAGCGCTCTCCGCTGCACGCCAAAATCAGTGCTCCATTTCATGTGCAACTGTGTCGGAATCGCCCGTCGCCGTTCGTGGGGTAGGTGAACGCGGTCCACGGGGTCCGCCAGAGCAGAAGGAGCAGTCATGCCCGAATACCTCCTCTACTTCAACCAGCAGTGGGTAGGCGACCACTCCGAGGAGTGGTTCCGCGGCCGCGGGCCGCTCGCCATGGCGGTCGTGGACGAGATGAAGGCTGCTGGCGTGTACGTCTTCGCCGGAGGGCTCGAGGAGGAGGATGGCCCGGTCTACAGCGCCGACCCCACCGGTGGCGACGTCTTGGTCACCGACGGACCGTATGTCGAGACCAAGGAGTGGCTGGGCGGGTTCGCCCTGGTGGACGTGGCCGATGACGAGGCCGCCAAGATGTGGGCGGGCAAGATCGCGGAGGCATGCGGTTGGCCGCATGAGGTACGCCGGTTCAAGCCGTCGCCTCAGGCCGATAACTCCATCGTCGCGGCTCATACGGCGCGCTCACCCCATCCGCACTCGCTCGTAGTCCGGCGAGACCAGGGGCGCTGTGTGGGAACGTTCCGGAGTCAGGACAGGCCGACGATGGTGCCGTCGTCGAGCAGGTCGATCCGGGCGGCGGCGGGGATCGCCGGCAGGCCCGGCATCGTCATCACGTCGCCGCAGACCAGCACCACGAAGCCCGCGCCGGCGGAGAGCCGGACCTCGCGCACGTGCAGGTCGTGGCCGCTCGGTGCGCCGCGCAGGGTGGCGTCGGTGGAGAACGAGTACTGCGTCTTGGCCACGCAGACGGGCAGCCCGCCGTAGCCGTCGGCCTCGAGCCGGTCGAGCCGGCGCTTCGCCCGGCCGTCCCAGGTGACGCTGGACGCGCCGTACAGCCGGTGCGCGAGCGTCTCGGCCTTCTCCTTCAGCGGCAGCGTCGTCGGGGTAGGTGAACGCGAACGTCGACCCGTCGGCCTCCTCGAGCAGGTCGAGCACGCCCTTCGCGAGGTCGGTGGCCCCGGCGCCGCCGTCGGCGAAGTGGGTGGCCGGGAAGGCCCGGACGCCGAGCTCGTCGACCAGCTCGACCACGCGGCGCACCTCCTCGTCGGTGTCGGCCGGGAACCGGTTGAGCGCGACCACGCACGGGATCCCGTAGACCTCGCGGACGTTGCGGAGGTGGCGGGCGAGGTTCTCCATGCCGCGCTCGACGGCGCCGAGGTCCTCCGTGCCCAGGTCCGGTACGTCGACGCCGCCGTGGAACTTGAGCGCCCGCACCGTGGCCACCACGACCGCGGCGTCCGGGCGCAGGCCGGACTTGCGGCACTTGATGTCGACGAACTTCTCGGCGCCGAGGTCGGCGCCGAAGCCGGCCTCGGTGACCACGTAGTCGGCCAGCCGCAGCGCGGTCCGGGTGGCGACCACCGAGCTGCAGCCGTGCGCGATGTTGGCGAACGGACCGCCGTGCACGAACGCCGGCGCGTGCTCGAGGGTCTGCACCAGGTTGGGCGCGAGCGCGTCGCGCAGCAGCACCGCCATCGCGCCGTGGGCGCCGAGCTCGCGGGCGGTCACCGGCTTCTTCGACCGCGTGTAGCCGACCACGATGTCGCCGATCCGCCGCTTGAGGTCGGCCCACGACTCGGTCAGGCAGAAGATCGCCATCAGCTCCGAGGCGACCACGATGTCGAAGCCGTCCTGGCGTGGGTAGCCGTTGGAGAGACCGCCCAGCCCGACCGTCACGTCGCGGAGCGCCCGGTCGTTGAGGTCGACCACGCGCTTCCAGTCGACCGAGCGTACGTCGATGTCGAGCGCGTTGCCGTGGTGCACGTGGTTGTCGATCAGCGCCGCGAGCAGGTTGTTCGCCGCGGCGATCGCGGCGAAGTCACCGGTGAAGTGCAGGTTGATGTCGGTCATCGGCACCACCTGGGCGTAGCCGCCGCCCGCCGCGCCGCCCTTCATGCCGAACACCGGGCCCATCGACGGCTCCCGGAGGCAGGCCATCGCCTTCAGCCCCAGGCCGTGCAGCGCGTCGGTCAGGCCCACCGTCGTGGTGGTCTTGCCCTCGCCGGCCGGGGTCGGCGACAGCGCGGTCATCAGGATCAGCTTGCCGAGCGGCCGATCCTCCAGCGAGTGCACGTAGCCGAGGTCGACCTTGGCCTTGTCGTGGCCGTAGGGCACGAGGTGCTCGGCCTCGATCCCCAGCTCCTCCTGCGCCACCCTCAGGATCGGGTGCAGCTCCGCGGCGTTGGCGATCTCGATGTCCGACAGCATTCAGGTCCTCTTCCCCGTGGTCATCTCGCGACGCCCATCCGTCGCAGCATCCCCGAGCGCTCGTCGGAGTCCGGCAGCGTGCGCAGGTTGGACTCCACGTTCATCCGCGCGATCGCCGCGCCGGCCTTCGCCACCTCGCCCGCGGCGACGAGGTCGGCCGCGAGCCCGGCCCTCGCGGACGGTCGCAGCCGGTCGATCAGCACCAGCACCTCGACGGCGGTCTCGACCACCCGGGCCTGCGGCTCGGCGGCCCCGAGCAGCGCCGCGTCGATGGCGGTACGCCGGGATGGCGTCGTCGCGCGGCAGCTCCCACGCGGCCGCCACCGCCCCGAAGGACTCCTCGTCGTCCGCCGCGAGCTGCACGCCGCGTGCGACCAGCCCCTCGGCCGCCTCGACCAGCGGGTCGGCGCCGCAGTAGCGCGCCACCATCGCGACCAGTGCCGCCGCCTGCGCGGTGCACAGTGCGGCGACGGACCCGCCGGCCGGCGTCGCGCTCCGGGCCGCGAGGCGGTCGAGGAAGTCGGTGACCGTCCCGGCCGTCTGGTTCGCGTCGAGGACCACGGCGCCACGCTAGCGCTGCCGCGTGCCCGAGTCAGCGGATCCGGTCGTGCGAGATCCCCGGGACACGCCTGCTGCGGGGGCCGGGGCGGTCCGTGACCGTGAGCGACCGGGCGGATCAGGACGGTGCCGATGCGGTTGCGGCGGCCGGCCGCGGACTCGGCCTCGAACAGCAGCCCGTGGGCCTCGACCACCGAGCCCGGGATCGGCACCTTGCCGAGGTGCTTGGCCATCAGGCCGCCGACGGAGTCGACCTCGTCGTCATGGATCCGGATGCCGAAGATCTCGTCGAGGTCGTCCACCGGGTAGCGCGAGGACACCCGCGTCGAGCCGTCCTCGAGGGTCTGCACCTCCACCGCCGCCTGGTCGTGCTCGTCGGCGATCTCCCCGACGATCTCCTCGAGGATGTCCTCGATCGTGACCAGGCCGGCGGTGCCGCCGTACTCGTCGACGACGACGGCGACGTGGCGCTGTGCGGCCTGCATCTCGCGCAGCAGGTCGTCGACGGGCTTGGAGTCGGGCACGTAGTACACGGGCCGCATCACCGAGCTCGACCTTCTCGCTGCTCTCCGCGTCGTGACGCTCGAAGACGCGCTGCGAGATGTCCTTGAGGTAGGCGAACCCGACGATGTCGTCGAGGTCGTCCTCGATCACCGGGAGCCGGGAGTAGCCGCTGCGCAGGAACAGCGACATCGCCTGCCGCAGCGTCTTGTTGCGCTCGATGTAGACGACGTCGGTGCGGGGCACCATCACCTCGCGCGCGATCGTGTCGCCGAGCTCGAAGACGGAGTGGATCATCCGTTGCTCGCCCTGCTCGATCAGGCTGGACGCCTCGGCCAGGTCGACCAGCTCGCGCAGCTCGGCCTCCGACGCGAACGGTCCCTCGCTGAAGCCCTTGCCCGGCGTGATCGCGTTGCCGACCAGGATCAGCAGCCGCGGCACGGGACCGAGCACGCGGGTGAGCCCGAGCAGGACCCCGGCCGAGTTCAGCGCGATGCCCTCCGCATGCTGCCGGCCCAGGGTGCGTGGTGCGACCCCGATGCCCACGAACGAGATCACCAGCATGATGCCGATCGACGCGAGCACCGACACCCAGCGCTCGACCAGGACGGTCGAGGTGGTGCCCTGGGCACGGCCGAGCGTGTCGAACACCAGCACGGTGGCGATCACGATCGCCGAGATCTCGGCGAGGAGTCGCAGGAACAGCGTCGTGTTGAGCACGCGCGGCGGGTCGTCGAGAACCGCGAGCACCTGGCGGGCACCCGGCCGGTTGGCCTCGGCGAGCTCCTCCGCGCGGGCACGGGAGAACGTGGACAGGGCGGCTTCGGCGCTGCTGAGCAGTCCGGCGACCACGACCAGCCCGATCACGACCACCAGCAGCACGGGACTTTGCCGCGCTCACCTCGGCCAGATCACGGCTCCTCCTGCGGTCAGGGACTGCCCGCGGCTGACGCCCTGCCACTCCGCGAGCAGGCGCGCCTGGAGCCCGAACATCTCGCGGTGCTCCTCCGGCTCGGCGTGGTCGTAGCCGAGCAGGTGCAGGATGCCGTGGACGGTCAGCAGGTCGATCTCGTCGGTCGTGCTGTGGCCGGCGGTCTCGGCCTGCGTCGCGGCGATCGCCGGGCACAGCACGAGGTCGCCGAGCACGCCCTCCTCGAGCTCCTCGTTGACCGCGCCCGGGCGGAGCTCGTCCATCGGGAAGGCGAGCACGTCGGTCGGTCCCTCCTGCTCCATCCACTTCTCGTTGAGCTCGGAGATGGTGTCCTCGTCGACCGCCTTCACGCACAGCTCCGCCAGCGGGTGGACCCGCATCCGGTCCATCACGAACCGCGCCAGCTGCTGGGTGCGGCGGGCGTCGATCGCGAGCCCGGACTCGTCGATCACCTCGATCGGTCCCGCGATCGTAGTGAAGCTCGTGATCATCGGTCCCCGGGTCAGCGCTCGTGACGACGGTCGGTCGTCGAGCGGGGTCCGCCCTCACGCCGGGCGTCGAACTCGTCGTACGCCGCGACGATCTTGCCGACCAGCCGGTGCCGGACCACGTCGTGCGCGGTGAGCCGGTTGAAGGAGACGTCCTCGATGCCGTCGAGGATGCCCTCCACGACGCGCAGGCCGCTCTGCATGCCGCCCGGGAGGTCGACCTGGGTGACGTCACCGGTGACCACGATCTTGGAGCCGAAGCCGAGCCGGGTCAGGAACATCTTCATCTGCTCGGGCGAGGTGTTCTGCGCCTCGTCGAGGATGATGAACGCGTCGTTCAGGGAGCGCCCGCGGAGGAACGCCAGCGGCGCCACCTCGATCGTGTTCGACGCCAGCAGCTTCGGGATCGACTCGGGGTCGACCATGTCGTGCAGTGCGTCGTACAAGGGCCGCAGGTAGGGGTCGATCTTCTCGCTCAGCGTGCCCGGCAGGTAGCCGAGCCGCTCGCCCGCCTCCACCGCCGGACGGCTCAGGATGATCCGGTTGACCTGCTTGCCCTGGAGCGCCTGCACGGCCTTGGCCATCGCGAGGTAGGTCTTGCCGGTGCCTGCCGGTCCGATGCCGAAGATGATCGTGTGCTTGTCGATCGCGTCGACGTAGCGCTTCTGGTTCAGCGTCTTCGGGCGGATCGTGCGACCGCGGTTGGAGAGGATGTTGAGGCTCAGCACGTCGGCCGGGCGTTCGGTCGTCTCGGCGCGGAGCATCGCGATCGCGCGCTCGACGGTCTCGCCGGTGACGCCCTGGCCGGTGCGGATGATCGTCACCAGCTCGTCGATCAGGCGCTCCGCGAGCGCGACCTCGGCGGGCTCGCCGCGCAGCGTGACCTGGTTGCCCCGCACGTGGACGTCGGCGTCGAACGCCTTCTCGATCAGCCCGAGGTGCGCGTCACCGGGTCCGAGCAGGGACACCATGTTGATGCTGTTGGGGACGACGACGACGTGGGAGGTCGTGGGCACGTCGGCGCGGCTCCCGGTTCTGATCTCTGTCATGGATGCCCGTGCGGGCCCTCTCGGTGTGGTGGTCAGGCCCTTTCATGTTACGGGAGCACCCCGCGCGGGTCATCACGATTGCGCTACCCGGGCGTGCGGCATGCTGGGAGGGCGGTACGACGGGCAGGAGGACGCATGGACGACGAGCACTACGAACGTGGTCACGGGCTGCCGCCGTCGGGCGACCCCGGTCACTCGGAGGACCCGCTGGCCGCCGGCGTGCCCCGTCACTACGGCACTCCGGACGCGGCCCGGATCGGGCTCGACCGCAACACGCCCGAGGGCGCCGAGATCGCGTTCTTCTCCCAGCTCAACGCCAGCAAGCCCTGGCACCGGGCGGTGGCGTGGGTGGCGCTGTTCCTGATGTTCGGCGTGCCGGTGCTGCTGCGGATCATGGACTGGCTGCACGTCTGAGCGCTGCGTCGAGCTCGCGAGACGCAGGAAGCGCGGGATCAGCCCTCGGTGGTGAGCAGGATGCCGAGGCACATCTCGTCGGTGCTGCCCTCGCCCCACACCACGTAGCGGTCGGCGCGCTGCTTCTCGAACGACGGCTGCTGGTCGCGGAGCGACTGCGTCGTGGTGGCAGGTCACCCGCACGGTGTCCGACGGCTTGAGGTGGTACGGCGCGATCCGGCGGCTGCCCTGGTCGTCGAAGTTCCAGACCGGGATGTCGAGCAGCGTCCGCGCCCGCGGCGTGCCCGGGTTGGCCTCGATCTTGATCGACGTGCCGAGCAGGTGCTGGTGTCCGGCCACGCCGCGCACGGTCATCGCCCGGTTGATCGGCCGGTCACAGTGCTGCTCGTTGCCGGCGACGATCGGCCCGCACAGCAGGTGCAGGAAGTCCGCCGTGTTGCCGACGACACCGAAGCGCTGGATCACGTCCGCGACGGCGGCAGCACGGTCGCAGAGTGGTGAGGAGTCGTGATCCGGGCGGCACGGCAGCTCGACCGGCGCCGGAAGCAGCATCGTGTGCAGCGTGGTCACGTGGTGTCCGGGCAAGGTCTCGCGCAGCACCACCGAGCTCTGGTCGGGCGCGTGGCCCTCGAGCAGGTTGTAGTGGATCTGCGCGACGATCCGCGAGCCCTTGGCCAACGGGGTGCCGAGGCCCCTGCCGTAGCGCCGCTCTCCCCCGCCGGGCGCCCAGGCACCCACCCAGGGCGCGTCGTCGAGTCCGGGGTCGCGCTCGTCGATGCCCGAGTTGCCGAAGCAGGTCCAGCCGTCGCCCGGGGTCTCGGCGTCCTTCTTCTTGGCCTGGTCGACCTTGTCCGGCGGCACCCGGAACAGGATCACGTGGTGCACCACGTCGAGGTTGTCCGGCCGGATGTCGTAGCCGGTGATCGCGGTGTCGTGCGTGAGCTTCGGGTCGAGCAGGAAGCAGTGGTAGTCGTCGCTGCCGACGCCGCTGGGTGGTGAGGGCGTGTAGGGCTTCGCGAGCCGCAGCACCTGACGCTTCTCGCCCTTGCGCAGCGGGATCGGCTTGGCGGGCTTCGGCGTGGTCGGCGCCTCGTCGGCCGCGGCGCCCGTCGTACCGGACGCGGAGGGTGACGCGGGGGTGACGCGCCGGCGCCTTCGCCTCCGGCGCGGACTCGCTGCCGCACCCGGTCAGCGCCAGCGCGAGTGCCGCGACGGCGGCAGCGACCCGGGGGCGGCTCATCCCGGCGGCCAGCCCATCGACCGGCCGCCGAGCACGTGCAGGTGGGCGTGGAACACCGTCTGGTGCGCGGCCGGTCCGGTGTTGAACACCATCCGGTAGCCCTCGCCGAGACCCTCGGACTCCGCGATCGCGCGCGCCGCGTCGAAGAGGTGGACGGCGGTCTCCGGCTCGCCGGCGGCGAGGTCGGCGGCGTTGGCGTAGTGGCTGCGCGGGATCACCAGCACGTGGGTCGGCGCCTGGGGCTGGAGGTCGCGGAAGGCGACCGTCGTGGCGCTCTCGTGGACGAGATCGGCGGGCACGTCACCGGCCACGATCTTGCAGAACAGGCAGTCGGGGTCGCTCACGACCCGAGCATAGAACGGTGGACTTGCACCGGCGTGTGAACCGGTTCGGCGCACCTGCGCGTGGAAGTAGCGTGAAAGCACTGCTGCTGACCCGGCCCGCGGGGGTGACGATGACCGACGCGGACGCCGCGATCGAGGCGCTGTACGACGCGCACTACGTCGGCCTGGTCCGGCTCGCCGTCCTGCTCGTGCGCGACCACGGCACCGCGGAGGAGGTCGTGCAGGACGCGTTCGTGGCCGTGCACGGCCGGTGGAACCGGCTGGACGACCACGACCGGGCCCTCGGCTACCTGCGCACCGCGGTGGTCAACAAGGCACGGTCGGTCCTCCGGCACCGTGTGGTCGTCGCCCGCAACGTGCCGGCACTGCTGCCCGACGCGCCGGGCGCCGACACCGCATCCCTCGACAGCGAACGGCGACGGGCGGTCCTCGACGCGCTCCGGGCGCTTCCGCACCGCCAGCGCGAGGTGCTCACCCTGCGCTACTACCTCGACTTCTCCGAGCGCGAGATCGCCCAGACGCTCGGGATCAGCCAGGGGGCCGTGAAGTCCCACGCCTCGCGTGGCGCCGCCGCCCTCCGTCACCTGCTGGAGGCCCACCGATGAACGACCTCGACACCGTACGACGACGACCTGCGCACGCTCCTGCACGACGCGGTCTCCGACGTGCACCCAGAGCCGGCTCTGCACCGGATCCGGTCACGAACCGCGACCCGGCCGCAGCACGGGTCCCGCACCTGGTTGGTCGGGCTCGCCGCGGCCGCGACGGCGGCCGCGATCGCCGGGGTGGTGGTCGTCACCACCCAGCGCGGACCGGGGTCCGACTCCGGCCCGGTCGCCTCCCCCACCGCGAGCACGAGCGCCGGACCCAGCGCGTCCGCCACGGCCACGACGGTCCCGTCGACCGAGCGCGCCCTCGGCATCTACTACGTCGGCGACACGCCGCAGGGTCCGCGGCTGTACCGCGAGTTCCACCGGCTGCGCGTCGCCGACGGCGCGGCCGGGGCGGTCGGCCCGGCCATCGCCCAGGCGCTCGACCGGGCCGACGACTCCGACTACCGCGACCTGTGGCCCGACGGCACGCAGGCGTCGGTGCGGGGCGCCACCGGCTCCGAGGTGACGCTCTCGCTGAGCAACGCCGCGCTCGACCTGCGCGACCGGCCGGCCGGGACGTCGGCGGCCGACGCGGAAGCGGCCGTGCAGCAGCTCGTCTACACGACGCAGGCAGCCTTGCAGCAGCGGCTGCCGGTGCGGTTCCTGGTCGGCGGGCAGCCCACCGACAGCCTGCTGGGCGTCGACGTGTCCGGTCCGGTCACGAACGGGCCCGCGCTCGAGACCCTCGCCCTGGTGAGCATCTCCGAGCCGCAGGAGGGGGTCGAGGTCACGGGACTCGTTCCGTGCCAGCGGCGTCGCGAGCTCCTTCGAGGCGACGGTGCCGTGGGAGATCCGCAAGGGCGACCAGGTCGTGAAGCGCGGCTTCAGCACGGCATCCGGCTGGATGGACAAGCTGTATCCCTGGCAGACCGACCCGATCTCGGTCGCCGACCTGCCCGAGGGCACGTACACGTTCGTCGCGTCCACCGACGACCCCTCGGACGGCGAGGGCGCCGGCCCGACCAGCGACACCCGCACGATCGTGGTCCGGCACTGACCACCGATGGCTACCGTGAAGGAATGAGCACATGCGGCCCTGGCTGGCCACGACGGCAGCCGCACTCGTCGTGGTCGGGATCGTGGCCGCGATCTCGGTGATGGTGCAGTCCGGGCAGCCGGTGACCGAGCCGCCGCGGCCCAACCCGACCTCGCTGCCGACGAACTCGCGCACCGACGGTCCGGCCCAGCCGCAGGACGTGACGGTGCCGGTGTACTTCCTCGGCGACACCGCGAAGGGCACCCGCCTGTTCCGCGAGTTCCGCCGCTACCAGGGCGTCGCCGGCTGGTCGAAGCTGCGGATCGCGGTCAACGGCGCGCATCCTCGGCGACACCACCGACCCGGACTACCGCACCGGCTTCCCGAAGCGCACGTCGGCGCAGGTGAGCCTCGGCACCTCGACGGTGACCGTCGACCTGCGGGGCGACGACGACCTGACCGCACTCCGGCCGGACGCCGAGATCACGCTCCAGGCGGTCGTCCACACCGTCGACGGGGTGCTGCAGGCGCGGATTCCGGTGGAGTTCAAGATCGACGGCGCCCGTGCCGACACGGTGCTCGGGGTCGACACGGCACAGCCGCTGGCCCGCGCGGCCGCGGACGACGTGCAGGCGCCGGTCTGGATCGTCGACCCGGGCAACGAGTCGACGGTCGACTCCCCGTTCACGGTCACGGGACTGGCGGCGACGTTCGAGGCCAACGTCCAGTGGGAGCTCAAGGACGGTGCCCGCGTCGTACGACGGGGGTTCACGACGGCCGCCGAGTGCTGCACGACCTCGCCGTACTCCTTCGCCGTCACTGCGCCGCCGGGCACCTACACGCTGGTCGTGCACGACACCGACGAGTCCGGCGGTGGCAAGGTCAACCAGGACACGAAGGAAGTCACGGTCCGCTAGCCGCGTTCACCTGAGCGGTCGCGGGGAACGTGTTGGTGTTGCCCAGCGGATCGCTTGCCCTGACCGTGTACGTGTACGACCCGGGGGGAACGTCGGTGTCCGTGAACGCACAGCATCGGGAAGCTCCAGAAGGTGGAGTTCGCCGTCGTCGTGTATACCGGGGCGGCAGTCCCGGAGCGGTAGACGTTGTAGGTCAATGCCACGTTGTCCATGTCGTAGGCGGACTGCCAGGTGACGCGGACCTGTCCGCTGGCTAACGCCTCGGCGGTGGGGTTGGGCGCGCCCGCCGCGCGGACCGGGACCGCGCTTGTTCGGTGCCTTCGACGGCACCGCGAACCGCACCAGGCCCTGTTGGGCGACTCCGTTCACCGAGAGGAACTCCCCGCCGAGCACGATGTAGTCGCTGTTGCCCGACGTCGTCCAGGCCGCCTGGTTCTGCCCCGTGTAGGAGCCGATCGACAGGGTCGGGAACCACTGCAGGAGCCGGGAGGCACCCACGCCGCTGTAGTTCCAGCCGTAGTTGTCGGGCCCGATGTTCGTCGTGGTCGGGTATGTCGTGAACGCCAGCGCATGGTGCGCCACGTTCCGGCCCTTCTGCGGGAACGAGCGGATCCATCTGCAGTCGTGCGCGTGGCTGACCGTGTAGACGACCTCGCCGACCGGGAACGCATCGTAGGTGTCGCCGTGACAGTCGTTGGCGTAATGGAGGGCGCCGGTGCTGGGTGCTGCCGAGAACAGCGCCCTCGAAGTTCCCGCGTGCTTCCAGTGGAAGGCAGTGCCGTAGATGTTGGTGCCGTCGGTGCTCAGGCTGGTGATGCCGGAGTCGCTTCCAGCTTCCCTGATCTTCTGGTTCGCGGCCCAGGGCCGGTTGGCCCCGGTCACGGCGTCGACGGAGCCCATCGCCGAGGTCCGAATGCCGTTGAGCCTGCGAGAACCGGCCGCCGACGATCACCCGCTGACCGTCGGGAGTCAGGACCATGCTCGTGACCTGTTCGTCGTCGGCCCTGGGTGCCCACCTCGCAGGGCGCCGTCGGACGCGCGGAAGGAGGCGAGCCGTCGGCGGGTCCGACCGTTGGCGCTGAAGAAGTTGCCGCCCACCCACACCGTGCTGTTGTTGGCCGTCACTGTCGACACCTTCGAGCTGACCGTGGGACGGAAGCCAGGGTTCAGCGCGTTCGTGGCCGTGTCGAAGGCCGCGACGTGGCCCCGGGCCCGCCCGTCGACGGTGGTGAAGTCGCCGACGACGTAGACCCGCGAGCCGTTCGGTGACTTGACGATGCCGAGCCCTCGCCCGTTGAGCTGGTGCGTGAACGAGGCGACCCGGTTCCCGGTCGTCACGTCGAAGGCGAAGATGTTGTTCGCGGCGACCTGGCCGGCGTCCGCCCTGCGCCACGCCGGGTGGGCGGGCCTTGGTGAAGGAACCCGTGACGTAAGCCGTGTTGCCGACGACGACCGAGTCCCAGACCACGCCGTTGACCTGCCAGGTCGCGAGGCCGTCCGCCGACACGGTGGCCGGTGTGCCCGGCGCCGGCGTCGTGTCCCCGCTGGCACTTCCGGGAAACAGCAGGAGGCCCGGCATGCAGGCACCGAGCAGGACCGCGCGGAACAGGCGGCTGCGGCGACGCGGATTCCGGTGCCGATGGGCGATGGCGGTGTTGTCCATGAGCAAGTCCCTTTGAGAGTCGGGTCCTGCTGCCGCGGTCCCGGGTTGGTCGACGGTAGATCAGCGTCCCGCCGGCGCGCAGCGTACTGAGAAAGCTGGCGTCGGATCCGGGATGAACCTGGCCCGAAACAGGGAGGTTCCTCCCACTTCGCCTCGCACGGGCTAGCGAAGCTGGGTCCGGTTAGCCGTTCGGCATCTCGTAACCCTCCCGCTCACGCAGCAGGCACAGCTCGTTGCCCTCGGGGTCCTGCAGCACGATCCAGCTGGGATCGTCCTGGCCGACGTCGACCCGGCGGGCGCCGAGCGCGAGCAACCGGGCCAGCTCGGCCTGCTGGTCGTCGGGCCGGAGGTCGAGGTGCAGCCGGTTCTTGACCGTCTTCCCCTCGGGCACGCGCAGGAACAGGAGGTCCGGGCCGACGCCGTCCTCCGGGCTGCCCGCCGGCGGCTCGAGCACCACCTCCTGGTCGCTCTCGTGCGTCCGGCGCCAGCCGAGCGCCTCCTGCCAGAAGTCGGCGGCCCGGCGCGGGTCGGCGGAGTCGATGTCGAGGCACTGCCAGCGAAGCGTCATGGACGCAGCCTGCCGCGTCCGTCCCCGCTCGCGAATAGGGTTTTCCCGTGCAGCTGTCCGCCCGAGCCCTCCACCGGACCCTGCTGCTGCGCCAGCACCTGCTCGAGCGCACGACCGCGCCGGCACTCGACCTGGTCGGCCACCTGCTCGGGCTGCAGGCGCAGGACAACCTGCCGCCGTACCTGTCGCTGGCGGCGCGGATCGAGGGCTTCGACCCGCGCGAGCTGTCGACGGCGCTGGAGGAGCGCACGGCCGTGCGGTTCTTCACGATGCGCGGCACGGTGCACCTGCTCACGGCCGCGGACGCCCTGGAGCTGCGGCCCTGGGTGCAGCCGTTCCTCGACCGGGTCAACGAGCGCAGCCGGATCAGCGGGCCGTCCCACCACGTGCCGACGCGAGGTGTTCCGGGCGGCGGTCGAGGAGGAGCTGGGCGGTGACCCGGTGCCGTTCGCGACGCTGAAGGCGGCCCTGCACGCGCGGTTCCCGGACGCCCCGGTCGAGGCGCTCGGGCACCGCGCCCGCGAGCGGGTGCCGATGCTCCAGGTGCCACCGCGCGGCCGCTGGCGGCGTGCCGGCGGTGTCGTCTACGCACTCGCCGACCGGTGGCTGGGAGCGCCGTTCGCCACCCCCGACGTGCCGGGGCTGGTGCGGCGCTACCTGCTCGCCTACGGCCCGGCCACCGCCTCCGACATGACCACGTGGTCCGGGGTCACCCGGCTGGGTCCGGTGTTCGCGGCGCTCGCCGGGGAGCTGGAGACACACACCGACGACGCCGGCAAGGTGCTGTACGACGTGCCCGGTGCCCCGATCGCCGACCCCGACGTGCCGGCGCCGCCGCGCCTGCTGGGCAAGTACGACAACGTCTGGCTCTCGCACGCCGACCGCGACCGGGTGGCCACCCGCGAGAAGCGGCAGCGCTGGATGGGACCCAACGGCGGCGTCGGCAACGCGCTGCTCGTCGACGGCGAGATGGAAGGCATCTGGAGCGTCACCGACGGGCGGGTGTCGCTGGACCTGTGGCGCCGGCTGAGCCGGGCCGAGCGGGCAGCGGTGGACGAGGAGGTGGCCCGGGTCGAGGCGCTGCTCGTCGTACCGGCTGAGTAGCGCAGTTGCCGCGTTGACGCATCAGTTGCGGCACCGCACTAACTGCGGTATCCTCGCCGCGCATGGCCACCACCAGACCTGTGGGACGTGCAGTGACGGCGGCGCAGCAGGCGCTCGGACGGGTCGATCCCGACCGGCCCTCGGAGGCCCTCCCGCATCTGCGGGAGGCGTCCGAGCGGCTGGCCGAGGCGATCGACGAGGCGATGGCGGCGGTGATCCTCGAGGAGGGCGGCAGCATCCGCGCGGCGGGTGCGCTCGCCGGCCTCTCCGAGAACGCCGTCGGCCCCCGCCTCGCCCGCACCGCGCCCCTTGCGGCGTACACCGCGGACACCGGGCGGGTGACGGCCAAGGGGGTCGAACGCGCGCTCTACGACCTGGAGCGTGGCCACGTCACCCCCGACGACGACGCCGCGAAGCCGCCGCTGCGGTTCCGGGCCCGTCGGAGCAAGGACTGAGGGATCCGGACCGGCCGGGCCCCTGCACAGCAAAGGAGCCCGCCATGACCGACCCGAACCTCACCCACCTGTACTTCCTGCTGGACCGTTCCGGCTCGATGGTCTCGCTGCGCCAGGACACGATCGGCGGGTTCGACACGTTCATCGCCGAGCAGCGCACGGCGCCCGGCCGGTGCCGGGTGACGCTGGCCCAGTTCGACAACGAGTACGACGAGGTCTACGCCGACCGCGACATCGCGACCGTCCCCTCGCTGGTTCTGGTCCCGCGCGGCTCGACCGCCCTGCTGGACGCGCTCGGCCGGCTGGTCGTGACCGCCGGGGAGCGGCTGGCGGCCCTGCCCGAGGCGCAGCGGCCGGGCAGCGTCGTCGTCGGGGTGATGACCGACGGCTACGAGAACGCCTCCCGGGACTGGACACACGACCGGATCAAGGCGCTGATCGAGCAGCAGTCGCACGAGTACGGCTGGCAGTTCCTCTACCTCGGCGCGGACCAGGACGCGATCGAGGAGGGCGCGAAGATGGGCTTCGCCGCCGGCAAGTCGATGACGTACTCCCGCGGCAAGGCTCGCGACGCGATCGGCCACCTGAGCAAGAACGTCGGCAGCTACCGCGCTGCCGTGGCGGCCGGTGCCGCCCCGATGGCCGCCCAGGCGCTGACGGACTTCAGCAAGGAGCAGCGGGACGACGCCGTCTGAGGGGCTCGGGGGTTGATGCGGGGGCCGGCGGGGCCCCCGCGGCTCCGCATTTGCGAGGTTGTCGGTGTCGCGCGCGCCGTGCCGACCCCGATAACTCTGCAAATGCGGGGATCGCGGGCCGGCCCACCTCGACCGACTAACCCGACCAGCCCGGGGAGCTACCCCCAGCGCCGCGTGCGCGCCAGCAACGCCGCGACGGCGGCGACGCCGGCCGTCGAGGTGCGCAGGACGGACGAGCCGAGCCGCACGGGCTCGGCGCCGACGGCGGCGAAGGCGGCGAGCTCGGCCTCGGAGATGCCGCCCTCGGGGCCGACGACGACCACGATCCGGCCGCGACCGGGGATCGGCAGGTTGCCGATCGGTCCCGACGCGGCCTCGTGCAGCACCACCGGCACGCTGGCACCGGCGAGCAGCGCGGCCACCTCGGCGGTGGTGGCCGGCTCGGTCACGGCCGGGAAGTGCACTCGGCGGGCCTGCTTGGCGGCCTCGCGCGCGGTCGTCCGCCACCTCGCGAGCGACTTCGCCGCGCGGTCGCCGCGCCAGACGCTCACGCAGCGTTCGGCGGCCCACGGCACGATCACGTCGGCGCCGACCTCGGTCAGCACCTCGACGGCGAGCTCACCACGGTCGCCCTTCGGGATCGCCTGCACGACCGTCACCAGCGGCTCCTCGACGGGCTGGTGCGTGATCTCCTCGACCTCCGCGGTCAGCGACGCCGTGGCGACCTCGCGCACCGTGCAGGTCGCGGCCGCGCCGAGCCCGTCGGTGAGGACGATCCGTTCCCCCGCCCGCAGCCGGCGTACGACGACGGCGTGCCGCCCCTCGTCACCGGCCAGCTCGACGCTCGCACCGGCCGACAGGGATCCCGTGTCGTCGTGCACGAACGTCGGCAGCGTCACTTGAAGGCGTCCTTGAACCGCCCGAAGACCGACTTCTGCGCCGGTTGGACGCGGCCGTCGGGCGCCTCCTCCTCGCGCACCTTGGCCAGCTCGCGCAGCAGCTCACGCTGCCGTTCGTCGACCCGGGTCGGGGTCTCCACCACGATCGTCGCGACCAGGTTGCCGCGCTGCTGACCGCGGAGGCTGGGGATGCCGTGGCCGCGCAGCACCTGCTCGGTGCCGGACTGGGTGCCTGGCCGGACGTCCAGCTCGACCGAGGTCTCCAGCTTCGGGTCCTCGGAGCCCAGATCGGCCTCGAGCAGTGGCAGCGTGATCGTGGTGCCGAGCGCGGCGGCCGTCATCGGCACGGTCACGTGGCACAGCAGGTCGTTGCCGGCCCGGGTGAAGGTCTCGTGCTGCTGCACCCGGATCTCGACGTACAGGTCACCGGCCGGGCCGCCGCCGGGGCCGACCTCGCCCTGCTCGGAGAGCTGCACCCGGGTGCCGGTGTCGACGCCGGGCGGGATCTTGACCGTGAGCGCCCGGCGTGAGCGCACGCGCCCGTCGCCGGCACACTCGCGGCACGGCTCGGGAATGATCTCGCCGTAGCCGCGGCAGGCAGCGCACGGCCGGAGCGTGCGCACCTCACCGAGGAAGGAGCGCTGGACGTGCTGCACCTCGCCGCGACCGTGGCAGGTCTCGCACGTGATCGGGCGGCTGCCGGGTGCGGCGCCGGAGCCGGCGCAGGTCGTGCACAGCACCGCGGTGTCGACCTTGAGCTCGCGTGTGGTGCCGAAGCCGGCCTCGGCCAGGGTGACGTCGAGCCGGACCAGCGCGTCCTGGCCGCGACGCATCCGCGGACGCGGCCCCCGGCCGCCGCCGGCAGCGGCGCCGCCGAAGAACGCGTCCATGATGTCGGTGAAGGAGAATCCGGCGCCCTGGCCGCCGAAGCCGCCCTGGCCACCGAACGGGTCGCCGCCGAGGTCGTAGATCCGGCGCTTGTCCGGGTCGGACAGCACCTCGTAGGCGGCCGAGACCTCCTTGAACCTCTCCTGGGCCTCAGGGTCGGGGTTGACGTCCGGGTGGTACTGCCGCGCCAGCCGCCGATACGCCTTCTTGAGCGTGTCGGCGTCGGCCTCGCGGTCGACGCCGAGGATCGCGTAGGGGTCCACTCACTCCAACTTTCGTCGTCAGGTCTCGTCGAGGATGGCCGAGACGTAGCGCGCGACGGCGCGCACGGCGGCCATGGTGCCGGGGTAGTCCATGCGGGTCGGTCCGACGATCCCGAGCGCCGCCAGGGCGTCGGATCCGGGGCCGTAGCCACTCGCCACGACCGAGGTCGCCGAGAGCTCCTGGAGCGGTCCCTCGTGGCCGATCCGCACGGTCACGGTCGGCGACGTGCTGGCCTCGCCGAGGAGCTTGAGCAGCACGACGTGCTCCTCGAGCGCCTCCAGCAAGGGCTTGAGCGAGGTGTCGAACGCGTCGCCGAACCGGGTCAGGTTCGCCGTGCCGCCGACCACCACCCGCTCGTCGGACCGGTGGTCGGACATCGCCTCGACCAGCGTGTCGGCGATCCGGCGCACCAGCGGCCGGCGCCCCGGGGACACGTCGTCGACCAGCGCACCGAGCGCGACCGCGGCCTCGTGGATCCGCTCGCCGACGGCGGCGCGCTGCACCTGGGTGCGCACCTCGACCAGCGCCTCGTCGTCGTCCACCGCCTCGTCACCGAGGTCGACGATCCGCTGCTCCACGCGGCCGGTGCTGAGGATCAGCACCGCCAGCAGCCTCGTCGGCGCCAACGCCACCAGCTCGATGTGGCGGACGGTCGAGCCGGAGAGCGTCGGGTACTGCACGATCGCGACCTGGTGGGTCAGCTGCGCGAGCAGCCGGACGCTGCGCCACACGACGTCGTCGAGGTCGACGGCGCCGTGGAGGAAGGTCTCGATCGCGCGTTTCTCCCCCAGCGACATCGGCTTGATCCCGGTGAGCCGGTCGACGAACAGCCGGTAGCCGGCGTCGGTGGGCACCCGCCCGGCGCTGGTGTGGGGCTGGGTGATCAGTCCCTCCTCCTCCAGCGCCGCCATGTCGTTGCGGATCGTGGCCGGCGAGACGCCCAGCCGGTGACGCTCCACGAGCGCCTTGGAGCCGACCGGCTCCTGCGTCGAGACGTAGTCCTGGACGATCGCCCGCAGCACCGCGAGCCGTCGTTCCTCCTGCATGGCGACCTCCCCTCCCGTGCTGGCACTCGTACGGCGTGAGTGCCAAGTCTACTCGGGGCGCCGGAACATCAGGCAGTGGTCGCTGGCGATCCCCGGCAGCAGCGTGTCCCACGCGACGTACGTCTCACCGAGCAGGTCCAGGTGCTCGGAGAGCGCCCGCGCCACGTCCCAGGCGAGCGGCGTGAAGACGCCGGCCTCGGTGGTGTTCGCCACGTTGACCACCACGTGCCCGCTCGGGCGCCAGCACCCGGGCGACCCGGCCGAACACCTCCGCCAGCGCGGCGAGGTAGCCCGCGTAGTCGCCGGCCTCCACCTCGTACGCCTGCAGCGGGTCCTCGGGGTGGTCGTTCAGGGTCATGTACGGCGGGGAGGTGAAGCAGAGCGTGACCGGCCCCGTGTCCAGGCCCGAGACCAGCGTGTCGACGTCGCGCGCGTCCCCCTGGACGACGACCGAGCCCGGCCCGATCCGGCGTCGCACCTGCGCGACCCGGTCGGGCATCAGCTCGATCCCGAGGCGCGCGCCGGCCGAGCCGCTCGGCCACGACCAGCGTGGTGCCGAAGCCGGCGAACGGGTCCAGGACCAGGTCGCCCGGCTCGCTCAGCTCCTCGACGAACTCGGTGACCAGTGACTCGGTGAACGTCACCAGCTCCTGGTCGTCCGGCGGCCGCTGCTCCAGCAGCTCGTCGAGTCGCTGGATCAGGTAGGGCCGCACCCGGCCATTGTGCCCACCGGTCGTAGCGTGGTGCGCATGCCGACCCTGCGTGAGCTGCCCCGCGACGCCGGCTTCGTCGAGGTGGCCGACCGGGTCTGGGTCGCGCGCCACGCCTGGTTCGACGTCAACGTGAGCGTCGTCGCCGGGTCCCGCGGGCTGCTCGTCGTCGACACCCACGCCTCCGACAAGGCCGCGCGGACGGTCCTCGACGCGCTGCGCCGCCAGGTGCCGGGCGACGTGGTGGCCGTGGTCAACACCCACGAGCACTTCGACCACGCCTACGGCAACGGCGTGTTCCGGGCGGCGTACCCCGGCGTGCCGCTGATCGCGCACGAGGAGGCCGCCGCGAAGCTGGCGGCCGTGGCCGCGGACCCGCCGCCCCCGGAGCCGGACGACGACCCCCGCGTGGCCGACGTGTACGCGACCGACGTCGTGCCACCCGACACCACGTTCGCCTCGGTGCGCGTGGTCGACCTCGGCGACCGCGCGGTCGAGCTGGTGCACCCGGGCCGCGGGCACACCGGCGGCGACGTGGTGGCGCGCGTGGACGACGCGGACGTGCTGTTCGCGGGCGACCTGGTCGAGGAGTCGCGCGACCGCGACGGCGTGCCCGGCTACGGCCCCGACTGCCACCCGATGGAGTGGCCGCTGACGCTCGACCTCGTGCTCGACCTGCTCGGGCCGTCGACGCTCGTGGTGCCGGGACACGGCAACCCGGTCGACAAGGACTTCGTGACCGAGCAGCGCGGCGCGATCGGCGTCGTCGCCGAGACGATCCGCGACCTCGCCGGCCGCGGGGTGCCGCTGGCCGAGGCGCTGGACGCGGCCGAGTGGCCGTTCCCCCGCAGGCGGAGCTCGCCGAGGCCGTACGACGGGGCTACGAGGAGCTGCCCCGCGCGGCCCGGCGGCTGCCGCTCGTCTAGGTGGGCGGGCCGGACGTCAGCGCCGCCTGGCCGACCGGAGCACGCAACCAGGCGATCAGCATGCCCAGCAGCAGCCAGGGCGCGTGGAGCAGGACCACCAGCAGGATCACCAGAAACGGCAGCGGCCCCAGCGGGCCGAGGGGACCCCGGCGACGGGGCGCCCACGCCGGCCGGCGGTACGACGGGCCCGCGAGCGCCGCCCGACGCGCCACGACCTCCGGCGCGACCACGTTGCCGTGGGGCAGTGGGAGGTCGCGGAACAGGGGCGGCAGCTCGAGGTTCGTGCGGGCCGCCCAGGCCAGGTCGACGCGCTCGTCGTACTCGGCCTTGTCCAGGCGCCCGGTGGCGTAGTGCTCACCGAGCGCCTGGACGGCTGCGTCGCGGTCGCCGTCGGAGATCCGCCACGTCCCGTCCGAGCAGCCGGGTCGTCATCCGGGGTCCCTGCGAGGCGTGAGCGAAGCGAGTGGCTTGTTGGGGTGTCACTCCGGATCACCCTCGGCGAGGATCGTGTAGAGCTTGCGCCGGGTCTCGGCGAGCACCTGCGCGGCCTCCTCGACCTGCGCGGTGGTGCCGGTGGACGCGATCTGCCAGATGGCGCCCATGGTCTGGCCGATCACCTTCTTCAGGTCGCTGCCGTCGTCGGCCTCGCCCTCCTCGTCGAACGGCGCCCACACGGCCGCCATCTCGTCGGGGTGCTCGGTGACGTAGCCCCGTCCGGCGTCCGTGAGCCGCAGGACCTTGCGGCCCGCGTCCTCCCCGGTCGCGAGCAGGCCCTCGTCCTCGAGCTGCTGGATCGTCGGGTAGACCGATCCGGGGCTCGGCTTCCACGCACCGTCGGTGCGCTCGGCGATCTTCTGGATCACCTGGTAGCCGTTGAGGTTCTGCTCCACGTCGGCGTGGAGCACGTCGAGGATGGCGGCGCGGACGTCGCCCCTCCGGGCGCGCGGGCCGGACCGCTGCCAGGGTCCGCGGCCCCCACCGAAGTGACGGCCACCTCCCGGCCCCATGCCGTGCCCGAACATCTCGGCCACCCACGGGGGCGGCCCGCCCGGCCGGCCGCCGAACCCACCTCGGGCTCGACGGTCACCGGGACCGTTCCAGTTGTGATTGCGGTGTCCCATGTCGGGACCCCCTTCCTGTCTTCTCGGATGTGGTCGGGAGTCCCGGCTCAGGTGAGCGAGTCACTCCCGATGCAGTAACGATATATCGCGAACATTCTTGACACAACCCCTCGCGTGCCTCCCTGGCAGCCGGACCCCCGCCCCTACCGTGGTCCGGTGACTCCCCACGACCGCTACGGCACCGACGTCCTCAACACCGACTGGCGCGCGCCTCGGCGTGGCCGCGCCGTCGAGATCGACGCCGACCCCGGGCTGGTGGTCGAGGAGGTCACGACCGACTGGTGCGGCGAGATCGTCAAGGTCGAGCGCGACCTCGGCACGGTCACGCTCGAGGACCGGCGGCGGCAGCGCCGCACGTTCCCGCTCGGCCCCGGCTTCCTGCTCGAGGGGGTGCCGGTGATCCTGGTCGCGCCCACGACGAAGCGGCCGCCGGCCCAGCCGACGCGCACCGCGTCCGGCTCGGTCGCGGTCCCGGGCACGAAGGCGCGGGTGGCCCGCGCCAGCCGGATCTTCGTCGAGGGCCGGCACGACGCGGAGCTGGTCGAGAAGGTCTGGGGCGACGACCTGCGGGTCGAGGGCGTGGTGGTGGAGTACCTCGACGGGATCGACGACCTCTCCGAGCACCTCCGCGACTTCCGGCCCGCGCCCGAGCGCAAGGTCGGGGTGCTCGTCGACCACCTGGTGCCGGGGTCGAAGGAGAGCCGGATCGCCCAGGCCGTCGCGAAGAGCCCGGTGGGCCGGCACGTGCTGATCGTCGGGCACCCGTACGTCGACGTCTGGCAGGCGGTGAAGCCCGAGCGCCTCGGCGTCGAGCGCTGGCCGACGATCCCGCGCTCGATCGAGTGGAAGAAGGGCGTGTGCCAGTCGTTCGGCTGGCCGCACCGCGACCAGGCCGACATCGCCCGCGCCTGGAAGCACATCCTCGGCCGCGTCTCGTCGTTCGCCGACCTGGAGCCGGCGTTCCTGGGCCGGGTCGAGGAGCTGATCGACTTCGTGACCGGATAGTCCCGATCGTTCGGCACCCGGCGCGCCGACGACGGGGTGCCGAACGATCGGGACTATCCGGAGGGGTCAGGGCAACAGGTCGCGGACCACGCCGTCGGCGAGCAGGCGCCCGCGCGGCGTGAGCACGAGCCGGTCACCGACCACCTCGGCCAGCCCGGCCGCCACCGGTGCGTGCGCCCGCGCCCGGTCGTCGAGCACGTCCAGCGGCAGCCCCTCGGCCAGCCGGATCTCGAGCAGCACCCGCTCCACCCGGCGGGTCTCGTCGTCGAGCACCTCGCGGGCGTGGGCCGGGGACGATCCGGCGGCGATGCGCGCGGCGTACGCGGTCGGGTGCTTGACGTTCCACCACCGCACGCCGCCCACGTGCGAGTGCGCGCCCGGCCCGACGCCCCACCAGTCGGCACCGGTCCAGTAGAGCCGGTTGTGCTCGCACCGCGTGTCCGGCCCGCTCGCCCAGTTGGACACCTCGTACCAGCCGAGCCCGGCCGCCGCGAACGCCTCGTCGGCGACGACGTACTTGTCGGCGAGGTCGTCCTCGTCCGGCATCGGCAGCACCCCGGAGCGCACCTGCCGCGCCAGCGCCGTGCCGTCCTCCACGATCAGGGAGTACGCCGAGACGTGGTCGGGCCGGCACGCCAGCGCCGCGCGGACCGACGTACGCCAGTCCGCGAGCGACTCCCCCGGGGTGCCGTAGATCAGGTCGAGGCTGACCTGCCCGATCCCGGCGGTGCGCGCCCAGTCGACGACGCGGGGCACGCGCTCCGGGTCGTGGGTGCGGTCGAGCACGGCCAGCACCGAGCGCACCGCCGACTGCATGCCGAACGAGACCCGGTTGATGCCACCCTCCGCCAGGGCCGCGAGGTCGTCGGGCGTGACGCTGTCCGGGTTGGACTCGGTGGTCACCTCCGCATCCGGCACCAGCCCGAACGCGTCCCGCACCGCGTCGACCACGGCGACGAGGTCACGCGGCGGCAGCAGCGTGGGGGTCCCACCGCCGAAGAACACCGTCGACACCGGCGGCGCGCCGTCCCCGAGCACGGCGCGGGCCTGCCGGATCTCGGCCACCGCCTGCAGGGCGTACGACGCTCGTGAAGCCCCACCGCCGAGCTCCTCGGCCGTGTAGGTGTTGAAGTCGCAGTAGCCGCAGCGGACCCGGCAGAACGGCACGTGCACGTAGATCCCGAGCGGCCGCTCCCCCAGGCCGGCAAGGGCGGGGTCCGGGAGCCGGCCGTCCTCGGGAGCCGGGTCGCCGTCGGGCAGGGCGCTCGGCACTAGGCGGGGGCTCCCCCACCGGGCGCGGGATCGTCGTCACCGTGATCCGGGAGCGCCGACGCCACCGGGGCGGGCGCGCCCGGCATCGCCTCGACCCCACCCGGCAGCGGGCCCTGGGCCTGCAGCGCCTCGGGGCTCAGCCCAGGCGTCGGGCTTCCCGGTCTTCGAGGTCTTCCAGAACTTCCAGCCCATGTGCGGAGCCTAGGCGCTCACACCGGCACGTTCAGCGTGGCGACGAAGCCCTCCTCCACGCTCCCGGTCACCTTCGCCATCTGCAGCGAGTAGCCGTCGGCGAACACCAGGTCCGTGGACAGCGAGGTGCGCTCGAGGTTCGCGACGCTGGCGTCGTACCCGTCCGCGTTCTCGTAGACCTCGCTTGCAGACGTCCTCCGGCAGCGCGATCTGCGAGGTGCGGAGCCGGTTGCCGGCCGACGTGGCGTCGTCGAGCGTGGGGTAGACCTCGAAGTGGATGTGCGGCCAGCGGCCGTCGTACGCCGCCGGGAAGATGCTCGTGAACTCGAGCGCGCCCGCGTCGTCCGCCTCCTGCACGCCGCGCAGGAAGTTCTCGTCCGCGACGTTCTCGGAGTACATCGAGTACTCGCCCTCGCGGCTGCAGTGCCACAGGTAGACGGCCGCGCCGGCGTAGGGCGAGACGTCCTCGCCGCTCACGTCGCGGATCTTCAGCCGGATCGTCAGCGGCACTCCCTCGGCCGTGCCCGAGGCGTCCCCGAAGCTGCCGGTGATGTCGGAGCGCACCACCCCGCTCTGGCCGAGCGCGTCCGGCCCGTTGGACCCGTCCCCGGGGAACGGGCCGGCCGTCTCCTCGGGGATCTCCCCGTCGGCGACGGTGGCGTTCGACGGCGAGGAGGGCCCGCCCTGGTCCCCGCCGGAGGTGGCCGCGACGACGTGCCGTCGTCGGAGCCGCAGGCCGCCACGGCGACCGTGGCACCGACCCCACCGAGGACCGTCAGCAGCCGACGCCGGGCGAGGAACCTCGGCAGGTCGTGGGACAGGCCCTTGTCATGGTCGTGCAGGTCGTCGTGCACCTGGTCGTGGTGGTGGCTCATGCACCCATCCTGCGTCGCCGGCATGTGCGGTTCCTGTGGGCGCCTTGTCAGGCCAGCCAGAGCACGGCGTACGGCGGCAGCCACACGTTGCCGTCGTCGTCCCAGGACAGCGCGTCGCCGGTCAGCGCGTCGACGAGATGCGCCGCGCCGAGCTCGTGGATCTGCCGGCCCGGCCAGCAGCGCGGCTCCGGGGTCACGTTGTGGACGCCCACGAACACGGCCGACCGGGTGGTCGCGGATCGTCACCAGGATGCCCGGGTCGTCGACCGGGCCGATCCGGGTCTCCACCGAGCCGTGGAAGTGCGCGAGCGTGCGCGCGGGTCCGGACGAGGTGGGCCAGGTCGGTGAACACCCTGCCCGGCACGGTGCGCACGTCGTGCCGTCGCGACGCCCGCTCCAGGTCCAGCCGGGGGCGGTTGGCCCAGCGGTTGTCGTTCTCGTGGCCGGGCTCGTCCGCCCAGCCCGGGTCGTTCGGCTGGCCGAGCTCGTCGCCGCTCCAGATCACCGGGATCCCGCCCCAGCCGACCACGAGCGCGTGCGCCAGCCGGAGCGCGGCGACCGCCTGGTCACCGACCGCGCCGGCGCCCAGCGCCTCCTCGGCGGCCTCCAGCCCGATCAGGCTCGCGGCGGTGCCGCTCGTGCGGCGGTCGTCGTTGTCGGGGTTGTGCTGGAAGACCAGGCCGCGGGCGCGCGAGCCGTCGAAGTCGCCGGCGTACCAGTCGGCGAGGAAGCGCCGGTGCGCCGCGCCGGACAGCCCGACCGCGGCGGCGTCCTCGTCCATGATCGACCAGCCGATGTCGTCGTGGCAGCGGAGGTAGGTGAGCCAGGTGCCCGACGACGGCTTCGGCGGCAGGTGCGACAGGGCGTGCGCCGCGAGCCGGACGTCGCGGGTGGCCAGCATCGACCAGACCTGCACCATCAGGCTGTTGTGGTAGGCGAGGTCGCTCACCTTGCCGGTGAAGTGCCCGGCACCGAGGTAGGCGAGCAGCTCGGTGGGCGCCACGATCGCCTCGGCCAGGAACGCCACGCGACGGGCACGCGATCCGGGCCACCGCCCGCAGCACCTGGGTGAGCGCGTGCACCTCCGGCTCGCCCTGGCAGGCGGTGCCCATCCGCTTCCAGATGAAGGCGATCGCGTCGAGCCGGAGCACGTCGACGCCGCGGTTGGCGAGGTCGAGCACGATGCCCGCGAACTCCAGCAGGACCGCCGGGTTGGCCCAGTTGAGGTCCCACTGGAACTCGTTGAACGTGGTCCAGACCCAGGCCCCGAGGTCGTCGTCCCAGCTGAAGCTCCCGGGCGCGAACTCGGGGAACACCTCGGGCAGGGTCGCCTCGTAGCGGTCCGGCTCGGTGCGGTCGGGGAAGACCAGGAAGTAGTCGCGGTACGCCGGGTCGCCGGCCCGCGCGCGCTCGGCCCACCGCGTGCTCCCGGGCGACATGGTTCAGCACCAGGTCGAGCACCAGGCTCACGCCGGCCTCGTGCAGCCTCCGGGCCAGCGCGGCCGAGGTCGTCCATGGTGCCGAGGTCGGGCCGGATCACCCCGTAGTCGGCGACCGCGTAGCCACCGTCGTTGTCGCCCTCCCGCGGCAGCAGCACCGGCATCAGGTGCAGGTAGCCGACGCCGAGCTCGCGCAGGTAGCCGATCCGCTCGCCCGCCGACGCGAGGTCGCCGGCGAACCGGTCGGCGTAGGCGGCGTAGCCGACCAGCCCCGGGTCCTGCAGCCAGTCCGGGCGCAGCATCCGCTCCAGGTCCCGCTCGTGCAGGGCGCCGGAGCGGGCCGCGTACGCCCGGGCCGCGAGCTCGACCAGCCCGTCGAGAACGGCCGGGGCCCGCTGCGCGCCGTACACAGACTCGACACCCGAGACCAGGTCCGGGCACCATCGGGCGAGACGGGCCTCGAACATGGCCCGGCGGTCACCGGACAGCGGTCGGAGGCTCGCCTCGGCGGCGGAAGTGAGCGGGATCTGGGTGTCGATGCCCTAACCGTAGAGGGCGGCGATCTCGTCCCTGTAGTTGTCCTCCACGACCTTGCGCTTGACCTTCAACGACGGGGTGAGCTCACCGGACTCCACGGTCAGGTCATGGTCGAGGATGATGTGCTTCTTGATCGTCTCCCACCGGTTGAGCCGCTGGTTGAGCTGGTCGACGTACTCCGCGACCATCTGCCGGCAGGCGTCCGACCGCACGATCTCCGTGTACGACGCGCCCTCCTGCCCGTTGCGGCCGGCCCACTCCTGGATCGCCTCCGGGTCGAGCGTGATCAGCGCGACCACGAAGTTGCGCTCGTTGCCGTGCACCAGGAACTGGCTGGCGTAGGGGCAGATCGCCTTGAACTGCGACTCGATGGCGGAGGGCGCGATGTACTTGCCGCCCGAGGTCTTGAACAGGTCCTTCTTGCGGTCGGTGATCCGGAGGTAGCCGTCCTCGTCGAGCTCGCCGATGTCACCGGTGTGCAGCCAGCCGTCCTCGAGCGCCTCCGCGGTCGCCTCGTCGAGGTTGTGGTAGCCGTCCATGATGTTCGGGCCCTTGAGCAGGATCTCGCCGTCGGCGGCGAGCTTGACCTCCTCGCCCGGGAACGCGGGGCCCACCGTGCCGAACTTGTACTTGTCCGGGTGGTTCACGAAGGCGCCGGCCGAGGTCTCGGTCAGCCCGTAGCCCTCGAGGATCACGATGCCCGCGGCGTGGAACCACTCGGCGATCTCGCGGTTGAGCGCGGCGGCGCCGGAGATGAAGAAGCGCACCCGGCCACCGAAGCGCTCGCGCACCTTGCTGAACACGAGCCTGTCGAAGACCGCGTGCTGCAGCTTGAGCAGGAGCGGCACCGGCTTGCCCTGCGCGCTGGAGCGCGTCGTACCTCAGGCCGACCGCGAACGCCTGGTTGAAGAGCTTCTCCTTCAGGCCGCCCTCGGCCTGCTGCATCGTGTTGATCCTGCCGTGCGCCTTCTCGAAGATGCGCGGCGCGGCACCCATGAACGTCGGCTTCACCACCGCGAGGTTGTCGATGATCTTGTCGACACGGCCGTCGACGGCGGTCGGGAAGCCGCACGCGAGCTGCGCGGAGAGCAGCACCTTGCCGAACGAGTGCGCCATCGGCAGCCAGAGGAACTGCAGGTCGTCCTCGCGAGAGGATGTCGTAGGCCTGGATCACCGCGCCTTCGTAGGTCCAGGAGTCGTGGCGCAACCGGACGCCCTTGGGCTTGCCCGTGGTGCCGGACGTGTAGATCAGGGTGGCGAGGGCGTCGGGGCTGATGTCCCGGGAGATCCGGTCGATCTCGTCGGGCTGGGTGGCCAGGCGGGTGTCACCCAGCGTCGCCAGGTCGTCGAGGGAGATCACCCAGTCGCCGTCGGCGGACGCTCCCTCGAAGGTGACCACCTTCGAGACGTTCGGAAGCTCGTCGCGGTGCTCGACCAGCTTCCTCGACCTGCGCGTCGTCCTCGGCGAAGACCACGTGGCAGTCGGAGTCGGCGAGGATGTAGGCGACGTCATCGGAGTTGGTCGACGGGTAGACGGTCGTGGTGGCGGCGCCGGCGCACATGATGGCGAGGTCGGCGAGGATCCACTCGTAGCGCGTGCTGGAGGCGATGCCGACCCGCTGCTCACGCTCGACGCCCAGTGCCAGCAGGCCTGAGGCGAGCTGGCGGACCCGGTCGCCGGCCTGCTCCCAGGTCAGCGACGACCACGAGCCGTCGGCCTCCGGGTAGCGGTAGGCCTCGCTGGAGGGTGAGGCCTTCACCCGGTCGAGGAACTGGACGGCGACGTTGGGCGGGCGGTTGTCGATGGCGGACTGGTCATGGGCGAGGGCGCCGGACATGGTGGGCTCTCTCCTGCCGTGGAAGGGCTCGGGTTGGAACGTAACCTAGGTCACCGCGGCAACGGCCGGGTAGCAAGGGTAGACCGGCCGGGCCCTGTTCCCCTGACTCCCCGTTCTCGGTCCGAGCCAGATTCGTGACCTTCCAGGTCTTGCCGTCGCCCGCTTCGCAGGCGAGAGTGCATCGGGGCGGAAGCCGAGGTGGACTCCCGCGTTATCTGGAGGAAGCACATGGGCATGGGCATCGCAGGCCGGATCGGACGAAGGATGACGGGAGTCATGGCGGCACTCGCCGTCGTCCTCGCGACCGGGGCGGTGACCCACCAGTCGGCGGTCGCGGCCTCGACGGAGAAGGTGCCCTCCAAGCACCACGGGTCGGGCCTCGGTGAGAAGCAGGACTACGACGCACGGCAGGGCTCGTCGGCGACCAGCAAGGGCGCGATCTCGCGCCGCGCCGCAAAGGCATCCTCGCGGACGGCGACCCAGCAGCTGCGCAGCAGCCTCGGTGACCAGGCGATCGTCGAGATGGACGGCACCACCGGCACGGTGCGGGTCGTGGCCCGGCTCAACGGCTTCCTGACCGCGGGCAGCAGGAAGCCGAAGCCCACGGTGGTGATGGACTACGTGTCCAGCCACCTGGCCGCACTCGGCCTGACCCGCAACGACCTCGCGACGTTCAACCTGCGTCGCGACTACGTCGACATCATCGGCACCCACCACCTGTCGTGGACCCAGTCGGTCGACGGCGAGCCGGTCTTCGGCAACGGCCTCCAGGCCAACGTCAACAAGCACGGCCGGATCCTCAGCCTGGGCGGGTCCCCGATCTCGGGCCTGTTCACCCCGAAGCGGGGCACCCAGCGCGTCGCCACCAGGAATGCCGCGATCGCAAAGGCCCGCGCCGACGTGTCGGAGCCCACGAAGGCCGGTCCGCGCGACACCGCGAAGCGTGTGGTCTTCGTCGGCCCCGGCGGTCCGCGCGCAGCGTGGCAGGTGGTCACGATGTCCTCGCAGCGCCCGACGGTCAGCGTCGTCGACGCACGAACCGGCGCGGTGGTGTTCCGCAAGAGCCTGCGTGACGACGCGCGCGACGAACGACGCCACCGAGCCGACCCGGACCGGCGCCGCGGCGGCCGCGACCACCTCGAGCGGGCTGGCCTTCCGGTACTTCCCGAAGCACGTCCCGGGCGGCACCCCGGTGCGGGTGAACTTCACGGAGCGCGGCTGGCTCAGCCCGAACGCGACCCGGCTCCTCGGCAACAACTCGCACACCTACTCCGACGTCAACGACAACAACCTGCCGAGCGCCTCGGAGGAGATCCCGCCCTCGTCGCCGCACCGCTGGGACTACACGCTCAAGCCGTTCCACCTGGCCGACGTGTCCTTCTGCGACAACCCGTACCCGTGCTCGTGGGACCCGAACACGCCGTTCTCCTGGCGCACCAACCGCGCCCAGAACGGGACCCAGGTCTTCTTCTTCGTCAACAAGTGGCACGACCACCTGGCGGCCGGCGCCGATCGGCTTCACCGAGGACGCCGGCAACTTCCAGATCGTCAACAAGTCGGGCAAGGGCGCCGGCGGCGACCCCGTCGACACGCAGACCGACGACGGCGCGAACACCGACGCCGGGCTCCCCGACGGTGGCCACATCGACAACGCCAACATGAACACCCCGCCGGACGGCAGGCGCCGACCATGCAGATGTTCCTGCAGCACCAGCCCGGCACGTCGTACCCCGACGGCGACCCGTTCTCCCCGACCAACGTCGGCGACGAGGCGGACACCGTCTACCACGAGTACACCCACGGCCTGTCCAACCGGCTGGTCGTCGACGCGACCGGGCTCTCGACCCTGGGCAACGTCCAGGCCGGGGCCATGGGCGAGGCGTGGAGCGACTGGTACGCCATGGACTTCCTGGTGGCCAAGCGCCTGCAGGCCAACAAGTCCGGCGTGGCCGACCTGCAGATCTTCCAGTACGACGGCGAGGGCGTGTTCCTCGACCGGACCCAGCCGATCGACTGCAAGGTCGGCTCGACATCGGAGCTGTGCACCGGTGGCGCGACCGGTCACGGCGGCGGTTACACCTACGCCGACTACGGCAACATCGGCGGCGGCCCGGAGGTGCACGACGACGGCGAGCTGTGGTCGGAGACCCTGTGGGACCTGCGCGGCCGGCTCGGCTCCGCCAAGACCGAGATGCTGGTGACCCGGGCGATGGAGCTGGCCCCGTCCAACCCGTCGTACCTCGACATGCGCAACGCCATCCTGATCGCCGACACCGCGGCGTTCGGCGGCCACGACCGGGCACCGTCTGGAAGGTGTTCGCCCACCGCGGCATGGGCTTCTTCGCGGGCAGCCTCGGTGGTGACGACATCAAGCCCGGTGCGGACTTCCACACCCCGCCGGCCAACCACGACAAGGGCACGATCACCGGCACCGTCACCGACGCCGACACCGGCGAGCCGGCCCCGGGATCACCGTCTCCCTGGCCTTCCAGGGTGCTCCGGGGCGGCGAACCCGTCCGACACGACCGGTGCCGACGGCACGTACTCGATCGGCCCGGTGCGGGTCGGGACGTACCCGAAGATCACCGCGTCCGGCGCCGGCTACGACCCCGCCCGAAGCACGGTCACGGTCACCAAGGCCGGTGTGGTGAAGAACTTCGACCGTCCGGCGGGACTGGGCGGCCTCCAGCGGGGGCGCGTCCATCGCGGACTTCAACGGCCCCGACTTCGGACCGGCATGCGGTCCGCCCCAGGCGATCGACATCAGCCAGGCCACCGGCTGGGGCTCGACCACGGGCAACGACGCCGGGGACCCGACGAACGTGTTCGTCCCGAAGTTCGTGGTGATCGCCTTGCCTGCGGCGGTCGACGTGACCGACTTCGCCGTCGATCCGTCAGCGGGGTGCGGCGACGGGGGCAGCGCCTCCACCGGGGACTTCAGGATCGAGACCTCACCGAACGGCACGACGTGGACCCAGGCCGCCAGTGGGACGTTCACGTTGGACGACCGTGGCCGGCTGAACACGGTCACGCCCACCGCGGGCACCCAGGGGGTCAGGTTCGTCCGGTTCACGATCCTCGGCAACCAGACCCCGGACTTCGCCACCAACTGTCCGGGCGGGGCGTTCTCGGGCTGCTCGTTCACCGACCTGACCGAGATCGAGGTGCACGGCGCGGGGAGCTGACGGGTCAGGGCCAAGCAGCCCCGTCGAGATCGCCCTCCGGGCCGGTCGACCGCCCGCCGGGCCCGGTGAGCCGCTCTCGCGCCGGTGAGATCGCCCTCCGGGCCCGGTGAGATCGCCCTCCGGGCCCGGTGAGATCGCCCTCCGGGCCCGGTGACGTACTGCGGGATGACCTTTTGCTGACTGCCTCTCACACACGCCCGACCACAAGGCGGCAGGCACAACTCAACGGGGTCGGAGGCACAACTCAACGGGGTTCCGGGGTCAGTCCTGAACGGCCTTGGCGATCGCCACGCACTCGGTGGCGTCCATGCCGCCCATCGCGTTGCAGACCATCCGGAACACCACCCAGTCCCGGGCACGCGCCTCGTCCAGGCTCGGCGGTGTCGACGATCGTGTGGAACCGGCGGCGGACGCCGTCGCGCACGTCGCCGGCGAGCTCCTCGAACCGGTTCCACAGCATCGGCGCCACCTCGTAGTGCGGGTCGCCGGACATCGGCTTCGGGTCGATCACCAGCCACGGCTCGCGGTCGCCAGCCAGCACGTTCTCGTAGTGCAGGTCGCCGTGGATGATCGGGCCGTCGCACTGCCGGGTCGGCCGCGAACGTGCGCCCGATCGCCACCGCCTGTTGCACCAGGCGGGGCGGGATCGAGGTCCGGGTCGGCAGCGCCGCGAGCTCGTCGGTCCAGGTCGCGACGTACGACGAGAGCGTGCGGAGCTGCGGCAGGGCGGGCACGTGCAGACGCGCGGTACGACGCCGCGACGATCTCGCACGCCTCCAGGTCCCACAGGTCGGTCAGGTCCTCGGGGTGGAGGCGTTCGAGCAGCAGCGCCCAGCGCCGTGGGTCGGCCCGGATCAGCTCGACGGTCCCGTCGCCTGCCCACCGCTTGAGCGCGAGATGCTCGTGCTCGGCCTCGGGGTGGGGGGTCACCACCTTGAGCACGGCCGGCCGGCCGCCGGCCGTGCGCACCGGGTGCACCACGGCGGTGTGCCCGCGCATCGGTGCGCCGTCGAGGGTGAGCTCCCACTCCTCGAGCAGGGCGGCGGTCACCGGCGCCTGCCCGTCGTGCCGGCCGTCGCGACCAGCGAGTCACCGAGGGCGGTGCGCCAGTAGAGCACCTCGCGCCCGGCCCGCCGCCGCAGCACCAGGCCGGCATCCAACAGGACCCGCAGGTGGTTGCCGACCGAGCCGAGCGGCAGCCCCAGCGACTCGACCAGGCCCGTCGTGCTGCGCGGCTCGTCGAGCGCCACCAGCACCCGCGAGCGGTTGTCACCGACCAGCCGGGCCAGGCCGGCAGGACCCTGGCCGGCCGGCTCGACGAGGGCGCCGGTCACCGGGTAGACGATCGCGTAGCGATGCGGCTCGTCCCACGCCACCCACGAGCCGTTGCTGTGCACAGGCACGAAGCTGAGGCTCTCCGCCCCGGCGAGGTCGCGGTCGGGCAGGTCGTAGCCGTTGATCTGCAGCCGTCCGTCGCCCAGCCACTCCTGGCGGGCGCCCAGCGTGGGGATCACGCCGGTCCAGCCGCGGGTGGCCAGCGCCGCCGTGCGCGAGACGATGTCCGCGCGCAGCACCCGCTCGCGCCGCGGCCAGTCCGCCTGCACGGTCGCCGACCACACCCACCGCAGCAGCCCGATCACGGCGCTGGCGAGCTCCTCGTCGGGCATCCGTCGCGGGAGCGGTCGCGGGTCCACCTCGAGCAGCGCGGCCCGGACGCGCGCGTCGTCCCAGGCCGCCGCGAGGTCCGCCAGCTCGGCGTCGAAGCCGAGGCCCGGCTGCACGGGCGGCCAGGTCAGCACGTCGGCCATCCACCCCGGCCGACTCCCCCGCCGCGGTCTCCAGCAGCGCCCGGCGACCAGGGCCCGGGTGGGGTGCGCGGCCAGCATCTCGTCGTACGCCGCCCTGTTTGCCCCGCGGAACGCAGCCTGCGACGGGCCGGACGGGGCGTCCAGGACGGTCATCGCTGCCACCGTCTCCGCCAACGGCGAGACCACGAACCTGCTGTTCGCCAGCAGGTCGGCCGTCACCCGCCAGGCACCCACGATGTTTCGCCTCTCCGCGAAGAAATGGAACCGCGTCCCCACGGTGCCACACGATCGGATCGTGCGCACCTATCGCGAGATCTTCGCCGTGCCGGAGTTCCGGATCCTCTTCCTGGCACGCTGCACGACGATGGCCGCGGTGGCGATGGAGGGCCTCGCCCTCGCCACGCTCGTCTACGACCTGACCGGCTCGACGGTCCTCACGGCGCTCTCGCTGTTCGGCGGTCCGCTGATCACGCTCGTCGGCTCCGCGACCATCCTCGGCGCGAACGACGCCATGGGGCCGCGCCGGGCGACGCTGCTGATGCCGCTGGCGTACGCCATCTCGTGTGCCGTCCAGGTGATCCCCGACCTGCCCGTGGCCGTCCGGTTCCTGCTGCTCGCCTTCCCATACCTGGTCGGCTCGGCCACCAGCGGGTCGACGATGCGACTCCTGCACCTCATCGTGCCTCCGGACGGCTTCCTGCTCGGCCGAGCCACCCTCAACATCGCCGTCGGTGTGATGCAGGTCGTCGGCTACGCGCTCGGCGGGCTCCTGCTCCGGCTGTTCTCGCCGTCGACGCTGTTCGCCATCGCTGCCGTCCTCGCACTGCTGACGGCGGTCGTGGTCAGGTTCGGCATCACCGAGCGGCCGGCCACCCAGTCCGCCACCGGGCTGGTGGCCCGGACGCGCGCGGTGAACCGCACCCTGCTGGGATCGCGGACGACGCTGCCGCTGTACCTGGCGATGTGGGTGCCGAACGGGCTGATCGTCGGCTGCGAGGCGCTCTACGTGCCCTATGCCTCCCACGGCGGCAGTGGATTCCTGTTCGCGGCGGCAGCCGCGGGGATGCTGCTCGGCGACGTGCTGATCGGCCGGGTGATCCCGCCGCCCCGCCGGGACGGCATGATCGAACCGCTGCGGCTGCTGCTCGCGGTGCCGTACCTCGGCATGGTCTTCGCACCCTCGCTGCCGGTGGCCGTGGCGCTGGCCTTCGTGGCCTCCGTCGGCTACGCCGCGTCGCTGCCGCTCCAGGAGCGGCTGGTCGAGCACACCGACGACGACGTGCGCGGCCAGGTCTTCGGCCTCTACGGCAGCGGGCTGATGGTCGGGCAGGCCGTGGGCGCCGCGATCGGTGGTGCCGTGGCGGAGGTGCTGTCTCCCGCGCACACGATGGGGGTGCTCGCCGCCGTCTCGGTGGCGATCTCCCTGGCGCTGACGGTGCCGCTCCGGGCATCCGCGCCAGCGGCTACTTCTTGCCCTTCTCCGCCGGCCCGCTCGTGGACAGCGCGGCGATGAACGCCTCCTGGGGGACCTCGACGCGGCCGACCATCTTCATCCGCTTCTTGCCCTCCTTCTGCTTCTCCAGCAGCTTGCGCTTGCGGGTGATGTCACCGCCGTAGCACTTGGCGAGCACGTCCTTGCGGATCGCGCGGATCGTCTCGCGCGCGATCACGCGGGCACCGATCGCGGCCTGGATCGGCACCTCGAACTGCTGTCGCGGGATCAGCTCGCGCAGCTTGCCGGCCAGCATCACGCCGTACCCGTACGCCGCGTCGCGGTGCACGATCGCGCTGAACGCGTCGACGGTCTCGCCCTGGAGCAGGATGTCGACCTTGACCAGGTCGGCGGCCTGCTCGCCGGTGGGTTCGTAGTCGAGCGAGGCGTAGCCCTTGGTGCGCGACTTCAGCTGGTCGAAGAAGTCGAAGACGATCTCGCCGAGCGGCAGCGTGTAGCGCATCTCGACCCGGTCCTCGGACAGGTAGTCCATGCCCTCGAGCTGGCCGCGCTTGGACTGGCAGAGCTCCATGATCGTGCCGATGTAGTCGCTCGGGCTGAGGATCGTCGCCTTCACGACCGGCTCGCGCACCTCGGCGATCTTGCCCGCGTTGGGGTACTCGCTCGGGTTCGTCACCGCCTGCTCGGAGCCGTCCTCCATGAGCACGCTGTAGACCACGTTGGGCGCGGTCGAGATCAGGTCGAGGTTGAACTCCCGTTCCAGCCGCTCGCGCACGATCTCCATGTGCAGCAGGCCGAGGAAGCCGCAGCGGAACCCGAAGCCGAGCGCGCCGGACGTCTCCGGCTCGTAGGCCAGGGCCGCGTCGTTGAGCTGCAGCCGCTCCAGCGCGTCGCGCAGCGTCGGGTAGTCGTCGCCGTCGATCGGGTAGAGGCCGGAGTACACCATCGGGTTGGGGTGCTTGTAGCCGCCGAGCGCCTTCGTCGCGCCGTGGTGCTGGCTGGTGACGGTGTCACCGACCCGGGACTGGCGGACGTCCTTCACGCCGGTGATCAGGTAGCCGACCTCGCCCACGCCGAGGTCGCCCGCCTTGACCGGCTCGGGGCTGATCACGCCGACCTCGAGCATCTCGTGCACGGCGCCGGTCGACATCATCTTGATCCGGTCGCGGTGCGTGAGCTTGCCGTCGATCACGCGGACGTAGGTGACCACGCCGCGGTAGGTGTCGTAGACGGAGTCGAAGATCAGCGCCCGCGGCGGCGCGTCGGCGTCACCGACCGGCGCGGCGGTCTGGGCGACGATCTCGTTGAGCAGGTGCTCCACACCGACGCCGGTCTTGGCGGAGACCCGGAGCACGTCGGACGGGTCGCAGCCGATGATGCCCGGCCAGCTCCGCGGCGTACTTCTCGGGCTGCGCGGACGGCAGGTCGATCTTGTTCAGCACCGGGATGATGTGCAGGTCGGCGCCGATCGCGAGGTACAGGTTGGCCAGCGTCTGCGCCTCGATCCCCTGCGCCGCGTCGACGAGCAGCACCGCGGTCTCGCACGCCTCGAGCGACCGGGACACCTCGTAGGTGAAGTCCACGTGGCCGGGGGTGTCGATCATGTTGAGCACGTAGGTGCCCGGTTCGGCGGCGGCGTCGTTGTCGTCGGCCACGGTCCACGGCATCCGCACGGCCTGGCTCTTGATCGTGATCCCGCGCTCGCGCTCGATGTCCATCCGGTCGAGGTACTGGGCACGCGCGTTGCGCTCGTCGACCACACCGGTCAGGCGCAGCATCTGGTCGGCCAGCGTGGACTTGCCGTGGTCGATGTGGGCGATGATGCAGAAGTTCCGGATGACCGCGGGATCGGTCTTGCCCGGCACGGGCGCGGCGCTGTTCGAGGACACGAAGGGCTTTCGAGGAGACGTCGAGGACGGAACGCCAATCCTCCCACGCGGGTGCGTGCGGGGCGAAAACGTCACTCCGGGCTGGCCAGGAACTCCTTGGACTTGGCGATCGCGAAGCCCCACCCCTGCTCGAGCGTCGGCCGCGGGGGTACGGCGACCTCGTCCGGGTTGGTCACCACGTCGAGCAGCACCGGGCCGGGGTGCGCCATCGCCTCCCGCACCGCCTCGTCCACGTCGTGCGGGTCGGTCACGCGGATCCCGCGCAGCCCGATCGCCTCGGCGACCGCTGCGAAGTCGGGGTTGTGCAGGACGGTGCCGAACTCCGGCAGCCCGACCTGCTCCATCTCCAGCTTGACCATGCCGAGCCGGCCGTTGTCGAACACGACCAGCTTGACCGGCAGGTCGTGGCTGACGGCCGTGATCAGGTCGCCCATCAGCATCGACAGGCCGCCGTCGCCGCAGAACGCGACGACCTGACGCGTCCGGTCCAGCGCCTGCGCCCCGAGCGCCTGCGGCATCGCGTTGGCCATCGAGCCGAGGTTGTAGGAGCCGACCAGCCGTCGCCCGCCGGTCATCCGCACGAACCGGGACAGCCACACCGTCGACATCCCGGTGTCGGTGGTGAAGACCGCGTCCGCCGCGGCGTGCCGCTCCACGGCCGCGGCGAGCAGCTCGGGGCGGATCCGGTCGTCGGGGTTGTCCGACCTTCCGCCGGAGCAGCCCCTTCGGCTTGTGGTCGTAGTCCGGGTCGGTCAGGTGGGACTGCCGCTCGCTGCCACTTCTGGTACGCCGCCCGCGCGGCTCTCGAGGTGCGTCGCGGTCCTCCTTGCGCCGGCAGCAGCGGCAGCAGCTCGGCCAGCGTGAGCCGGCTGTCGCCGACGAGCGCCTGGTCGCACCGCGTCCGCCGGCCGATGTGCTGCGCCGCGGCTGTCGAGCTGCACCACCACCTTGTCCTTCGGGTAGAACTCCCGGTAGGGGAAGTCGGTGCCGACCAGGAACAGCACGTCGCAGCCGTCGAACGCCTCGGCGCGTGGCGGGGTTGCCGATCAGGCCGGACTGGCCGACCTCGAACGGGTTGTCGTCCTCGAAGCCCTCCTTGGCCTTGAGCGTCAGCACCATCGGCGCCGCCGAGCGCGTCGGCGAGCTGCGAGCACCTCGTCGCGGGCGTGCCGCGCGCCCTGGCCGACGAGCAGGGTCACCTGCTCGGCGCGTCGATCAGCGGCCGCGGCCACGTCGCGGATCGCGTCGGCCGACGGCTGCCGCGGGCGGCGCGGCGGGCGACGAACCGCGGAGTCGCCGTGTCCTTGGGCAGGTCGAGGCCGCCGACGTCGCCCGGCAGCGTGAGCACGGCGACGCCCCGCTCGGCGAGCGCGGCGTTGACCGCCTGCTCGAGCAGCGCCGGGATCTGCTCGACCGATGGTGACCGTCTGGCTGAAGCACCGCGACGTCGGCGAACAGCGCGTCGTTGTCGACCTCCTGGAAGAAGTCGCTGCCGATCTCCTCGCGCGGCACCTGGCCGCAGATCGCGAGCACCGGGGCGTGCGACTTCTTGGCGTCGTACAGCCCGTTGAGCAGGTGGATCGCACCCGGGCCGACCGTGCCCATGCAGACCGCCGAGCGTCGCCGGTGAGCTGGGCCTGCGCGCTGGCGGCGAAGGCCGCCGACCTCCTCGTGGCGCACGCCGATCCACTCGATGCGGTCCTCGCGGCGGATCGCGTCGGTCACCGGGTTGAGCGCGTCGCCGACGACGCCCCAGACCTGGCGCACGCCGTGGTCGGCGAGGGCGTCGATGATCAGCTCGGCGACGGTGCGCTTGCTCATGGCGTCTCCTCAGGCTCGGAACGTGTCGGGGTCGGCGAGCTCCCAGTCGGCCCGCCAGGCCAGCCGGGGCGCTCGTGCGAGCAGCTCGCCGGGCGCGAGGTGGTCGAACAGCTCGGCGTAGCTGAGCGACGCGCGTCGTGGTCGACGCGGCGGCGCAGCATGTGCGGCGCGCAGCTCGGTCGGGCCGGTCGAGCGCCCATCGAGGCCATCACCTGCACGGCCTGCTCGACGGTCGCCTCCTGGTAGCGGCAGACCCGCTCGGTCTTGTCCGGCGACGTCGAGCGCCCGCGTCGCGCTTGGGGTCCTGGGTGGCGACGCCGACCGGGCAGGTGTTGGTGTGGCAGCGTCTGGGCCTGGATGCAGCCGACGGCCATCATCATCGCGCGCGCGGCGTTGGTGTAGTCGGCGCCCTGGACGAGCCGCTTGACGATGTCGATGCCGGTCGCGACCTTGCCGCTGGCGCCGATCTTGACCCGGTCGCGCAGGCCGACGCCGACGAGCGCGTTGTGCACGGTCATCAGCCCCTCGGTCAGCGGCGTGCCGACGTGGTCCTCGTACTCCAGCGGCGCCGCGCCGGTGCCGCCCTCGGCGCCGTCGACGACGATGAAGTCGGGCGTCGACGCCCTCGGCGACCATCGCCTTGCAGATGGCGAGGAAGTCGACGCCGCGAGCCGACGCAGAGCTTGAAGCCGGCCGGCTTGCCGCCGGCCAGCTCGCGCATCCGGGCGATGAACAGCGACCAGCTCGCGCGGCGTGCGAGAACACCCGGTGGCACGGCGGGCTGACACGCACTTCTCGCCCTGCGGCACGCCGCGTGCCTCGGCGATCTCCTGGGTCACCTTGGCGCCGGGCAGCACGCCGCCGATGCCGGGCTTGGCGCCCTGGCTGAGCTTGAGCGAGACGCATCTTGACCTGGTCGTCGGCGGCCTTGTCGGCGAACTTCGCCGGCGTCGAAGTCGCCGTCCTTGGTGCGCGCGCCGAAGTAGCCGCGTGCCGATCTCCCAGACCAGGTCGCCGCCCTGGCGGTGGTAGCGGCTCAGCCCGCCCTCGCCGGTGTCGTGGGCGAAGCCGCCGAGCGCGCGCGCCGCGGTTGAGCGCGCGCGATCGCGTTGGCCGGACAGCGCGCCGAAGCTCATCGCCGAGACGTTGAGCAGCGCCATGTCGTAGGGCTGGGTGCAGTCCGGGCCGCCGATCCGGACCCGCGGCGGCTCGGCGTCGGCGGGTCGACCGGCGCGGTCGAGTGCACGAGGTACTCGTAGCCGGGCTCGTCGACGTCGCGCTCGGTGCCGAAGGGCTGCTCGCTCCTTGATGCCCTTGGCCCGCTCGTAGATCGAGCGAGCGGGTGTCGCGGTCGAACGGGCCGGCCGTCGTAGTTGCGCTCGATGAAGTACTGCTGCAGCTCGGGCCGGATGTCCTCCAGCAGGAAGCGCATGTGCCCGAGCACCGGGTAGTTGCGCAGGATCGAGTGCTTCTTCTGCACCAGGTCGTAGCACCCGACCGCGAGCAGGAGCAGCAGCACCGCGACCAGGACCCACCACCCGGGACCGCCGATCGCCCCCGCGATGACCGTGACGACGGCGAGGAAGCCGAGGATCCCGACGATGTAGAAGCGCAGCACGTCCCGACCCTAGGGCCGGCGCCCAACCTCCGCCCCACCTGTGGGGAGGAGTCAGCGCGTCGGCAGCCAGTAGCGGAGCTTGACCCCCCGTTGGTCCTCGAGCACGCCGCCGGCGGCCTCGATCACGCGGCGCGAGCCCTCGTTGGTGTCGTCGCAGGTGACCAGCACCCGCTCGAGGCCGAGGTCCGCGGCGTACGGCAGCACCGCGCGGAGCATCGCCGTCGCGTGGCCGCGCCGGCGCCGGCTGGGTCGGACGTAGTAGCCGACGTGGCCGCCGACGTCGCGGAGGAACTCCGTGAGCCGGTGCCGCACGCTGATCCGCCCGAGGTAGTCCTCGCCGTCGACCCACCACCAGGTCGTGTGCGGGACGATGCCGATCCGGCGCGGCGTGGTCTCGGCGCCGTCGGCGCGGACCGTGGCGACGTACTCCGCGAAGCCCTCCGGGCTGTTCCACTCGGCGCGGTACCGGGTCTGCTCGCTGCCCAGGTAGGCGGCCTCGGCCCGGTTGCCCTCCGTGACCACCTCGCGCATCGCCTCCAGGAACGACTCCCGGACGCGTACGTCGGGCAGGACCAGCTCCGGCATGGCGGAAGTCTGGCAGCACGGGTGGTGCGCGAGGATGCCGGTCATGAGCGACCGCCCCGGCCTGCGCACGGACCTCGCGCAGGTGCCGCACGGTCGCACCGCGCACCGGCTCAGCTGGCCCTACCTCCCGGCGTACCTGCGGGCCGTGGTCGAGCAGCGGCTGGGCTCGTCGGTCGTGGATGCCGCCTCCCGCGACGCCGGGTTCACGCCCGGGTTCGCGTCCGTGCTCACCGGCGCGGACGGGAGCCGGGTGTTCGTGAAGGCTGCCAGCAAGCAGGCCCAGGCCGACGTCGCGCGGGCGTACCTCGACGAGGCACGCAAGCTCCGGGCGATGCCCGCCGGGCTGCCCGCGGCGGCGCTGCGCTGGGTGCACGACGACGCGGACTGGGTCGCGCTCGGCTTCGACGCGGTCGACGGCCGGCCGCCGCTGCGGCCGTGGCACGCCGACGAGCTCGACCGGGCGCTGGACCTGGCCGAGGCGATCGCGGCGGCGACCGATCCGGTGCCGCCCGGTCTGCGGCTGAGGACCGTGGTGGAGGAGGTGCCGCCACTGGTCGGCGCCTGGGACCGGGTCGCTGCCGACTGGCCGCACCGGTCGCGAGGCCCGCGCACTGGCCACGGCGTACGCGTCGCTGCCGGACCGGGCGTTCTGCCACACCGACCTGCGCGACGACAACGTGCTGCTGCTCGACGACGGCTCGGCCCTGGCCTGCGACTGGAACTGGCCGGCGCTGGGACCCGCCTGGCAGGACACGGTCGACCTGCTGGTGTCGGCGTACGGCGACGGGCTGGACGTGGAGCCGGTCCTGGCCGCGCGGGCGCTGACCCGCGACGTCGACCCGGAGCACGTGGACATGTGGCTGGCCGCGCTGTGCGGCTTCATGGTGGCGAGCTCGTCGCGCCCGGCGCCCCTCAACTCGCCGCACCTCCGCACGCACAGCATCTGGTACGCCGAGGCGCTCTGGGGCTGGCTCTGCGACCGACGGGGCTGGGAGTAGCGCACGATTTGGGCGCCGGAGCGGCCCGCTGATATCGTTGATCTTCGTGTCTGGGCCACCCCGGACACCCTCATGCGATCGACCACCACCCAGAATCCAGCAGAACGAGGCTTGCCCCGTGGCGAACATCAAGTCCCAGATCAAGCGCAACAAGCAGAACGACGCTGCGCACGAGCGCAACAAGTCGGTCAAGTCCGCGCTGAAGACGGCTGTGCGCAAGTTCCGCGAGGCCGTCGAGGCCGGTGACGCCGACCAGGCGAAGAAGGCCGCCGCAGACGCCTCCCGGGCGCTGGACAAGGCCGCCTCCAAGGGCGTCATCCACAAGAACCAGGCCGCGAACCGCAAGTCCGCGGTGAACAAGCAGGCCGCGTCGCTCTGAGCTGACGCACCGAGCTCGACGAAGCGCCGTACCCCTCGGGTGCGGCGTTTCTGCGTGTCCGGGTCGATCGCGCCTAGCGTGCGCTGCGCAGCCGGACGATGGAGAGCACCATCCGCTCCAGCGCGTAGGACGGGTCGCTGGCCTGGCCCTTGACGTCGGCGTCGGCGCGGGCGACCACCCGGATCGCGTCGGCGATGCCGTCGGGCTCCCAGCCGCGGGCCTGCTCGCGGAGGTCGCGGAGCTTCCAGCCCGGCACCCCGACCTCCCGCATCAGGTCGGCGTCTCGCGAGCCGCGCGGCGCGCTCTTGAACTTGGCCAGGGACCGCAGGCCGGTCGACATCGCGCTGCTCACCAGCACCGGCGCGGTGCCGCGGTCGAGCGCCCAGCGCAGCTCCTCGAGCGCCTTCGACGTGCGGCCCATGAGCGTGTGGTCGGCGACCGTGAACGACTTCGCCTCGGCCCGCCCGCCGAAGTACTGCTTGACCATCTCGGTCGTCACGGGCTGGCCGCCGAAGTCGTTGGCCAGCTGGCTGGCGGCGGCCGACAGCGCGCGCAGGTCCTGCCCGACGGACTGCACGAGGAACGCCGCCGCGTCGTTGTCGATGCGCACCTTGAGCTGGCGGAGCTCGTTGACGACGTAGCCGGGGTACTCGCGGGTGGTCAGCGGCACGCTCTTGACCTCGGTCACGCCCGGCGCCTTGCGGAGCTTGGTGAGCACGCCGCTGCCCTTCTGGCCGCCCGAGTGCACCAGCACCAGGGCGACGTCGTCGGCCGGCTCCTGCGCGTAGCCGACGATGCCGTCGACGGACTCCTCGGGCAGGTCCTCGAACCGGCGGACCACGACGCAGCGCGTGGTCGAGAACAGCGACGGCGCACTCAGCTCGCCGAGTGTCGCCATCGTGAGCTGGTCGGCGGAGGTCTCGCTCAGCTCGGCCTCGGCGTCGTGCGCCCGGACGGCGGACCGCACCTGGACGATCGTGCGCTCGGCGAGGAACTCCTCCGGGCCGGTCACCAGGGTGACCCGGCCGAGCACGTCGGACGCCACGGGACCTGCCATGGCGGCAGCCTCTCACGCACCGCGGACAGCCGGGCTCAGGGCCCGGGACCGGGGAGCCGACGGGTGACGACGTGCAGGCCGTGGTCGGACGACGACCGCGATGTCGCCGTCCCGGTCGGTACGTCGCACGGTCAGGCCGGCCCGCTCCAGCAGCCGCAGCGTGGCCGGCGCGGGATGGCCGTAGTCGTTGTGCCGGCCCACGGAGACCACCGCGAGCCGGGCGCCGCAGCCCGCGCACCAGGTCGGGGTCCTGCCGGGCGCTGCCGTGGTGGGCCACCTTGAGCACGTCGACGTGCAGCGAGCCCACCCGCGCCGCCAGCCGCTCCTGCGAACCGGTCTCCTCGTCGCCCATCAGCAGCAGCCGGATCCCCCGGGACTCCACCAGCAGGACGACGCTGGCGTCGTTGGGCGGCGACTCCGAGTCGGGTGGGGTCGGGCCGGTGGGCGCCAGCACCTGCCAGCGCAGCGGTCCGACCCGGGCCCGCTCCCCCACGGACGCGACCCGCACCGGCACACCCGCCCGCGCCGCCAGCCGGCTCACCTCGGCCGCCCCGCCCGACGGCTCGGCCAGCCCGGTCACCTCGATCGCCCCCACCCGGCGGCCACGGAGCACACCGGCCAGGCCGTCGACGTGGTCGGCGTGGAAGTGCGTGAGCACCACCAGCGGCACCCGTCGTACGCCCAGCCGCCGCAGGCACCCGTCGACCAGGGCCGGGTCGGGACCGGCGTCGACCACCACCGCCGCGCCGTCACCGGCGTCGAGCACCAGCCCGTCGCCCTGACCCACGTCGCAGGCCACCAGCACCCACCCGCGTGGCGGCCACCCCGGCGTCGGCAGCGGCACCAGCATCAGCACCAGCAGCAGGACCGAGGTGCCGACCGCCCAGCCCCGTCGGGCCAGCAGCGCCCCGAGCACCAGCGCCAGCCAGCCGCAGACCAGGGTCAGCACCAGCAGCGGCACCGGACCGGACGGCCAGCCCACCGCTGCCGACGGCAGCGCCGCCGACCGGTGCGCGACCGCGATCACCCAGTCGGCGCACCAGGTGGCCGCGGTGCCGACCGGCCGCCCGAGCGGCACCCAGACCGAGGACAGCAGGCCACCGCCGAGACCGAGCACGGTCGCCGGGGCCACCGCCGGCGCGGCGAGCAGGTTGGCCACGACCGCGACCAGGCTCACCTGGCCCGAGATCGCGGCCACCACCGGCGTGCACGCGAGCTGCGCCGCCAGCGGGACGGACAGTGCCTCGGCCGCCCACCGGGGCAGCCACCGGCACAGCGCGTCACGCCAGCCCGGCGCCAGGAACACGATCCCCGCCGTCGCCAGCACCGACAGCGCGAACCCGACCTCCCCGGCCAGCCACGGGTCGAACAGCATCAGCACCAGCACCGCGAGCCCGAGCGCGCGTGGCCCGCGCTGCCGACCGTTGCTGCCCATGCCGACCAGCGCCACGGAGCCCATCACCGCCGCCCGCAGCACGCTCGGCTCCGGGCGGGCCAGCAGCACGAACCCGACCACCCCCAGGGCACCGACCACGACCAGCCCGCGGGCCCGGACACCGACCGCCCGCGCGAGCACCAGCAGCGCGCCGACGACCAGCGTCAGGTTGGTGCCGGACACGGCCAGCAGGTGGGTCAGGCCGGCCGTGCGGAAGTCGGTCGCCGTCCGTTCCGGCAGGCCGACGTCGTCACCGTCGACCAGCGCCGGCACCAGTGCGCGCGGCTCGGACGGCCGGTGGGCCACCGACTGCCGGATGCCCTCGCGCACGTGCGCGGCACCGCGCAGCAGCGGTCCGTCGCGCGCCAGCACCTCGGGCTCGCCGTGCGCGAGGTAGACCGCGCCGAGGTCGTCGCCGTCGGCCGGCGACAGGCGCCCGGACGCCCGCACCGTCTCGCCGAGGTGCAGCGAGCGCCACCCGGCCGGCGCGATCACGAGCACCGGCTGGTGCAACCGCCAGGTCAGCCCACGTGCTGCGACCCGGGTCGCGGCCGCCCGCACCAGGACGTAGCTCGAGAACCGTCCCTCCCTCACCGTCGGGTCGCCCGTGAGCTCGAGCCGAACCTGGGCGGTGACCTCCTCCGCGGCGAGCCGCGGCAACGGACCGGCACGGACCACCTCGATCCGGAGCAGTGCACCGCCCGCCACCACCACGGCGACCAGCAGCCAGACCACGAGCTCGGCCGGCACGCGTCCCCGGCGACGCCACCGCGACAGGACCAGCGCGCCACCGGTGACGACCAGGGCGCCGTCCAGCCAAGGCGGGAGGTGCAGCCCAGCCAGCGCGGCCAGCCAGGCGACCACACCCAGCGCCGGTGTCCGCAGGTCGGCTCCTGGTGCGTCCGTCGCGTCCGCGTGCTCGAGCTCGTCGTGCTCGTGACCGTCCACCTCCTCACAACGTCACGTGCGGTGCGATGTCGGCGAGCGTCTTGTCCCCGATGCCGTCCACCTCGAGCAGCTCGTCGACGGACGTGAACGTGCCGTGCTGGGTGCGCCAGTCGAGGATCTTCTGCGCCGTCACCGGCCCCACGCCCGGGAGCGTGTCGAGCTCGGACAGGCCGGCGGCGTTGAGGTTGACCAGCGCGCCAGCCGCGGGTGACCCGCCCGCGGCACTGGGTGCGACGCCCGGCACCGCCGGTTGCCCGACCAGGACCTGCTCGCCGTCGACGAGCTGCCGCGCGAGGTTGAGGGACGTCAGCACGACCCCGGGACGCGGACCACCCGCCCGCCGGATCGCGTCCTGCACCCGCGACCCGGCGGGCAGCGTGACGATGCCGGGCCGGCGTACCTTGCCGGCGACGTCGACGACCACCTGGCCGGTGGCGGCGGCCGACGCTGCGGTGCCGGCCGGAACGGCGGGCGAGGCCTCCGCCGTGGCGGACCCGGCGGTGGTCACCAGCCGCGGAGGAGGTACGGCGTCGGCGTGGGCGCCGGACCGCACCGCCAGCCAGCCGGCCACCGCGAGCGCCACCCCGACCAGCGCCAGCACCACCACTCCGTGCTGCCCGGACAGCCCCACCCGCCCGCGCAGCGCCTCCGGCACCCGGTCGGCGAGCCAGCCCGGCACCCGATCAGCCCGGACCGGCCCGCCTGCCCCGCGCATGGCGACCGGGATCGCGCACCGGCGCAGGCACGCCGAGCGCCGCCGGACCCACCAGCGGTGGCTGCTCCCGGGTCCAGAACTCCTCGTGGTCGTCGGCCTCCTGCTCCCGATCGGGCTCCCGATCGGGCTCGGCGCAGCCCCGCGAGCTCGGCGTGGAGGAGCTCGAGGCGTCGCCGCGCGACCTCGGACACCTCGTCCCGCTCTCGCCTGCGCATGGACCGAACCTAGGAAGCACGGGAGCCGGTCGACAGGGCCCGCGTGCTCCCTGTGGACAACCCCAGCCGGGCACCCGGCCTGGGGACGCCAAACGGTCCGTGGTTACCGTCGGAGCATGCGGATCACCATCGCCGGAGGACACGGCCAGATCGCCCAGCACCTCGAACGCCAGCTGACCACGGCCGGTCACGAGGCCGTCGGTCTCGTGCGCAACCCCGACCACGTCGCCGACCTCGAGGCCAACGGGGCCGAGGCGGTCGTGCTCGACCTGGAGGACGCGAGCGTCGCCGACGTCGCGCGAGCCCTCGACGGCTCGCACGCCGTCGTGTTCGCGGCCGGGGGCGGACCGAACTCCGGTGTCGAGCGCAAGGAGACCGTCGACAAGAACGCCGCCATCCTGCTGGCCGACGCGGCGGAGGAGGCAGGCGTGGCGCGCTACCTGATGATCTCCTCGATGGGCGCCGAGGACGCCGACCCCGACAGCGACGACGTGTTCCAGGTCTACCTGCGGGCGAAGAAGGCGGCCGACGACGACCTTCGCCGACGCGACCTCGCCTGGACGATCGTCCGCCCGGGTCGGCTCACCGACGAGCCCGGCACCGGCCTGGTCCAGGTCGGCGACCTTCCGCGGGGCAGCGTCACGCGCGAGGACGTCGCCGCGGTGCTGGTGGCGGCGCTCGACCTGACCAGGACGGTCGGCAAGACCTTCGACCTGCTCAACGGCGACGACGAGATCGCGGAAGCGCTCCGGAAGGTGTAGTCAGTCGCGGACCGCGACCGCCACCGCCACCATGCCCGGGCCCACGTGGGCCCCGAGCACGGCGCCGACCTCACCGAGCCAGATGTCGCGATCGGCGAGCCCGTCGGCCAGCCGTTCGCGCAGCCTGCCGGCGAGCTGCTCGGCCCGCTCCGGGCTCGCCAGGTGCGCCACCGCCACGTCGACCTGCGCGGACCCGGCGGCCTCGACCGCGAGCTCCTCCAGCCGGGCCAGCGCCTTGCCCGACGTACGCACCCGCTCGAACGGACCCACCTTGCCGTCGTCGATCCGCAGGATCGGCTTCACCGACAGCGCCGAGCCGAGGAGGGCCGCGGCGGCGCCCACCCGGCCGCCGCGACGCAGGTACTCCAGCGTGTCGACGTAGAACAGCGACGTCGTCGACGCGGCGCGGGTCCGGGCGGCGTGGGCAGCCTCGGCGGCGTCGGCACCGCCGTCCGCCGCGTCAGCGGCCGCGAGCACGGCGAAGCCGGTGGCCATGCCGACCTGGCGCGAGTCGACGGGCACGACCGGCACCGGGCTGTCGCGCGCGGCGAGCTGGGCGGACTCGTAGGTGCCGCTGATCTCCGCGGACAGGTGCACCGACACGATCGAGGTCGCCCCCTCGGCCGCGGCCGCCCGGTAGGCCTCGAGCATCGCCGCCGGTGTCGGCCGGCTGGTGCTCACGGGCGTCCACTCGCGCAGCGACTTCGCGACCAGCTCGGGCGTGGCCCCGTCGGACCCGTCTTCGTCGGCGCCCGGCGTCAGCGCCTCGTCGTACGACACCGCGCCGATCACCACCTGCAGCGGCACCACCCGGATCCCGCGCGCCCGCGCCACCTCGGCCGGCAGGGACGCGGTCGAGTCGGTGACGATGGCGAGCTGGACCATCCCGGGCGGACATGCGGGAAGGCTACCGACCGCTCACCCGCCGTCCGTGCCCAGCGCGAGGGTCAGCTCCAGCACGGACTCCGGGTCGTCGAGGCGCTCGCCGTACAGCTCCCGCAGCTGGCCCACGCGGTAGCGCACCGTCTGCGGGTGCACGTGGAGCAGCCCGGCCACCTCCTCGCGCCGGCCACGGCACAGCAGCCAGGCCCGCAGCGTCTCGGTGAGCTTCTCGGCGCTCGCCGGACGCAGCTCGGCCAGCGGTCCGAGCGCCCGCGTCCGCAGGTCGGCCAGCGCCTCCTGGTCGGCCTCCAGCACCAGCCGGGCGAGGTGCCGGTCGGTGTCGACCGCCGGCCCGCTGCCCGGACGAAGCCCGAGGTCGCGCGCCCGCACCGCCCGGAGGTACGACGAGCGCGCCCGCCGCCAGCCCACGGCCGGGCCGACCACGGCGTGCCGGCCGTCGAGCGCGCGCAGCAGCACCGGACGCGCCGCGTCGGGCACCAGCAGCACGGCCACCTCGTCGCTGTCGAGGTCGGGCAGGTCCTCCCCGGCGACCAGCGCCCGCGACCCCAGCGCGGCCTCGGCACCCCGCACCTGCCCCGGCGGCAGCAGCACGGCGGTCAGCGTCTCCGGCGGGGCCCACTCGGCGCGCTTCGCCGTCGCGTCGAGCGTCGCCGGGGTGGCGCCGGTCACCAGCTGCCGGGCCAGCCGCTCCAGCAGCCGCTGCCGCACGCGCCCCGTCGTCTCCAGCTCGTCGGCGTGGCCGGCCGCGCTCGAGGCGGACAGCTCGTCGATGTAGGCGAAGACCAGCTCGGCGAACGCCGCCACCTGGTCCGCGCGCAGGCCGGCCGCGACGGCCCGGTCGGAGAGCAGCCGCCAGGCGCGCCGGGCGCCCGTCCGGTAGGCCGCGAGGAGCGCCTCCATCGACCGCCCGGCGCGGGCCTCGCCGCGGCCCAGCCGGTAGGCGCCCTCGACCACCGGGCCGAGCGGCGTCCCGGCGTCGGAGCCGCCTCCGCGCGCGCCCAGCTCCAGGAAGCCGTCCAGCGCCAGCGCCACCGCGTCGCGGATCGTGCGCCCCATCGGCCCCGCGAACGCGTCGCGGTAGCTCGGCACCTCGGCCACCACCACCGCCACGACCTCGTCGGACACCGTGCCGAGGTCGTCGCGCAGGGCCGCGAGAACGATCGGGTCGAGCCGGACCTCCGGCTGGGATTCGGTCACCATATTGTTCGCTGCGAACAATTCATAGGATCAGATTCACGTCTCACGACCATGACTTTACCTCCTGCGTCGGCCAGAGTAGGGGTATGACGATGACTCGACTCCCCTGGCGTGACCGCGCCACCCGGTTCGCCGAGACCGTCACCACGCCGCTGCTGCCGGCCGACTACCTCGACCTGTTCGCCCCGCTGCGCTCCGGCGCCGCGCTGCGCGGCCGGATCGAGGAGGTCCATCCCGAGACCGCCGACGCGGCCACGATCGTGATCCGGCCCGGCGCCGACTGGGCCGGGCACACGCCCGGCCAGTTCGTCCGGATCGGGATCGACGTCGACGGCGTCCGGCTCTGGCGTGCCTACTCGCTCACGCACGGTCCGCGCACCGACGGCCGGATCTCGATCACGGTCAAGGCCGTCCCCGACGGCGTGGTGAGCAACCACCTCGTCCATGCCTCGCGCCCCGGCACCCTGGTCCACCTCGAGCAGGCGGCCGGCGAGTTCGTGCTGCCGGCCGACGGCGGCAAGCTCCTGTTCGTCACCGCGGGCTCCGGCATCACCCCGGTGATCGGGATGCTGCGCAACCTCTTCCCGGTCACCGACTCCGGCGTCGTCCGGCTCCCCCGCAGCGACGCCTTCGACATCACCGTCGTCCACGTGGCGCCGACCGAGCCCGACTCGATCTTCCTCGACGACCTTCGCGCGCTGGCGGACGCCGGCGCGATCGAGCTGGTCGCGCGGTACGACGACGTGCACGGCGTCCTCGACGTCGCCGACCTGTCGGCGCTCGTGCCCGACGTCGACGCGCGGATCTCCTACGCCTGCGGGCCGGCCGGCCTGCTCGACGCCCTGGCCGACCACCACGAGCGACGCGGCCTCGACCTGTTCACCGAGCAGTTCCGGTCCACGAACCGCGTCGTCGGCGAGGGTGGCGCGGTCACCTTCAACAACGCCACGGTCGTCGAGGCCGACGGCGCCACCAGCCTGCTCGACGCGGGCGAGTCGGCCGGACAGCTGATGCCGTCCGGCTGCCGGATGGGCGTGTGCTTCGGCTGCGTCATCCCGCTCAAGGAGGGCTCGGTGCGCGACCTCCGCAACGGAGAGGTCACCACCGCCGAGCCCGGCGACGGCGTGAAGATCCAGACCTGCATCTCCGCGGCCGCCGGCCCCTGCCACCTCGACATCTGATCCCAGCTCGAAACCCCGGACCCGATCCGAAGGAGTCACCATGACCACGATCCAGAAGCAGCCCACCAACCCGATCGCCCACCTCTCCCCCGAGGACATCGAGGAGCTCGGCCGCGAGCTCGACGCGATCCGGCAGTCCGTGATCGAGAGCCGCGGCGCCGACGACGCGGCGTACATCCGCAAGGTCATCGACGCGCAGCGCAAGCTCGAGCTGGCCAGCCGCGCGGTCCTGCTGGTCTCGATGTTCCCGCCGGCCTGGCTGGTCGGCACCGCCGGCCTCTCGGTCGCCAAGATCATCGAGAACATGGAGATCGGCCACAACGTCATGCACGGCCAGTGGGACTGGATGCGCGACCCGAAGATCCACTCGACCACCTGGGAGTGGGACAACGCCTCCCCCGCCGAGCAGTGGAAGCACTCGCACAACGAGCTGCACCACACGTACACGAACGTGATCGGCAAGGACAACGACCTCGGCTACGGCATCATGCGCGTCGACGAGGAGCAGCGCTGGCACCCGATGTACCTCGGGCAGCCGCTGTGGAACTTCATCAACGCCTGCTTCTTCGAGTACGGCATCGCGGCGTACGACCTCGAGCTCGGCAAGAACCTGGCCAGCGAGAAGCGCCGCAAGAGCCCCGAGTTCCGGGCGCGCGCCAAGGTCACGCTGAAGAAGATCCGCAACCAGATGACCAAGGACTACGTGGTCCACCCGCTGATCTCCGGACCGTCCGCGCTGAGCACCCTGTCGGCGAACTTCACCGCCAACCTGGTCCGCAACCTGTGGACGCACTCGGTGATCATGTGCGGCCACTTCCCCGAGGGCGTCGAGACGTTCGAGAAGAAGTCGATCGACGGCGAGTCGCGCGGCGAGTGGTACCTGCGCCAGATGCTCGGCTCGGCCAACATCTCCGGCTCCAAGGCCATGCACTTCATGACCGGCAACCTGAGCCACCAGATCGAGCACCACCTGTTCCCCGACCTGCCCAGCAACCGGTACGCCGAGATCGCCCCGCAGGTGAAGGACGTCTTCGACCGCTACGGCCTGACCTACACGACGGGCTCGCTGCCGAAGCAGGTCGCCAGCGCGTGGCACAAGGTGATCCGGCTGTCGCTGCCCAACGGCTTCGAGAAGGCGCCGCTGGCGACGGTCACCGCGCTCACCACCAAGCAGGGTCGCCGCGAGCTGCGGAGGCGCCCGGCGGCCTGAACCCGGCTCCCTGCGCGCGCCCCGCCTGGCCCGGCTCGGCGCCCGTCAGGGCCCCGGTCGGGCCTCGAGGTCGTTGAACCTGGCGACCAGCGGGGCGTTGGTCGCGGCGCTCGACAGGTAGCTGGTCAGCGCGATCCCGCCCGGCGCCTGCAGGCCGGCCGTGGAGTCGGTCGCCGTCGTCAACCATGTCGCGGGCTCCGCGTCCGTGTCCGGCCACACTTTCGCCCGCACCGTCGTCGGCGAGGTCCCGATCACCTGCATCCGCACGCGCAACGCCATCCCCGGCGCGCAGGTCAGCCCCGTGACCGTCTTGTCCGCCGCGAGTGTCGTCTGGGTCCCCGCGACCACCTTGACCAGCATCACGTTGACCTTGTTGGCCGAGGTCAGCAGCACCCGGGCGCGGTACTCGTTGTTCGCTGAGGCCCGCGACCGGCCACGGTCAGGTAGTACCCCACCGACAGCTTGTCGACGTTGAAGGCGAAGGTCAGGTCCGTGTCCGCGCTGCTCGCTCCTGCCAACGTCGCCGTCACCTGGGTGCCCGCTGCTGCGTGCCGGATCACCCCGGCCCCACCGGCGACCGAGAACGCCGACGCCGTGCCGGTCAGCGACCAGGCACCGCCGACATCTGCCGTGCCCCATCCATTCGTCACCGTGCGTGCGAAGGTGTCCACCGCGGACGGCAGCCCGGCCGGAGCCGTGGCCGAGACCTGATGGGTCACCGAGTCGGTCAAGCCACCCGCATCGGTCACCGTCAGCTTCACGTCGTACGCACCAGTCGCCGCAAACGTGTGACTCGGCTGCGCCCCCGACGCCGTCCCACCGTCACCGAAGGTCCACGCGTAGGACAGCGCGCCCTCAGATCCGAGGACGTCGTCGCGTCGAACCCGCACCCCAGGCCGGTGCACGAGGACGTGACCTCGCCGTAGGCGGCTGGTTCAGCGGGGCGCGGTCACGGTCACCTGGTGCGTCACGGTGTCACTCAGACCGCCCGCATCGGTCACCGTCAGCTTCACGTCGTAGGCGCCGGACGCCGCGAATGTATGGCTCGGTGATGCCGTCGACGCCGTCGCCCCGTCACCGAACACCCAGGCGTACGTCACCGGACCCTCGAGGTCCGAGGACGTCGTCCCGTCGAACCCGCACCCCAGTTCCGTGCACAGGACGTGAACCTCGCCGTCGGCGGCTGGTTCTGCGGCGGAGCCGTGGTCCAGGGCGGCTAGGTCGCTGATCCTGGCCACCGCAGGGGCGTTGGTGGCGTTGCTCGACAGGTAGCTCGTCAAGGCGATCGCGCCCGGTCCCTGCAGGCCGGCGGTGGAGTCGGTCGCGCTCACCAGCCAGTCGGGCGGCTCGGTGCCCGACGCCGGCCAGACCTTGGCTCGCACCGTGAGTTGTCGAGGTTGGGGATCACGAACGAGACGTCCGGCAGGTCGTTGAAGTCGGTCGGGAAGGCGGTCAGCGGCTGGTTGACGCTCCCCGGGAGCGAGGGAAAGTTGACCCACGGGTGTGCTTGGCGACGTACTTGCCGCTGGTGCAGCCGGTGAACCCGACGCTCGGCAACCACTCGCTGTAGCCCGCGAAGGTGCGACCGGACGCGAGCAGCTGGTCACCCAGGCTGGGCGTCAGCGAATGAATGCGGGCAGCGTGTCATCAGTGACGCCCTGCGTCGAGCCCGAGAAGAGCGCGATGTAGTTCGGTTCGCTGGGTGCGTCAGCGCGAAGGACTGCGTGAAGTTCGCGTTCTGCTGCGCCAGTGTGTTGATGTACGGCGCGCCCGCGTTGCCGATGATGTTCGCGCCGACCGGTTCTCCTCCACCACGATCACCACGTGGTCGGTCTGGCACCGTGTAGTGCCGGCGACGGCGCTGTCGGTGGTGCGACGACGCACAGCAGACCCACGAGGACAGTGACGAGCCCGACCGAGGTCGCTCGCTTCCGCACGGCCGTTCACCGCCCTCCCCGGCTCCGCAGCCCTACGCCGCTGGAGCGAGACGCTAGCCGTCGCGCCTCGCCAGGATCGCGTGATCGCCCCTTGCGTCACCCGGACGTCCTGCTTGACCCGGATTGTGCCGTGACCCCTCTAGACCGGTCGCCGGGTACCTCACGGCACCCGGTCCGGCGCGCGCAACGGGACCTGACAGGATCTGCGGGTGTTCCGCCTCCTCAAGGTCCTGCTGGTGCTGGCCGTCCTCGCACTCGTCGTCGACCGTGGCGCCGACTACGTGGCGGAGCAGGCGGCGGCCGGTGAGCTCCAGCGCTCGCAGGGACTGGAGCGCAAGCCGGACGTGTCGATCACCGGGTTCCCGTTCCTGAACCAGTTCGCCTCCGGTCACTACGAGCAGCGTGATCGTGACCGCGGACGACGTGCGCGTCGGCACCGCGGACACCTCGCTGACGCTCGCGAAGGTGCGGCTCGACTTCCGCGGGGTCACCGCGTCCCGCGACTTCACGAGCTTCCGGGCGGAGTCCGCGACGGCGCACGCCACGGTCGGCTACCCCGCGCTCAGCAAGACGCTGGGGATCAAGGTCGGCTTCGGTGGCGACGGCCGGGTCACCGCGAGCAAGGAGTTCACGGTGCTCGGCCAGACCGTTCCGGCCCACGATCACGGTCGAGCCGAGAGTCGCCTCCGACGCGCTGACCTTCGCCGGCTCGCAGATCGGCGGCGGGCAGAACCTCCCGGCCGGTGTCAGCGCCGCGCTCCGCGAGATCTTCGGCGCCGACCTGTCCCTCGAGGACCTGCCGTTCGACGTGAAGGTCACGGCGGTCAAGGTGACCCGGACCGGGCTCGACCTGATCCTGGCCGGGAAGGACCTGAGCTACCAGCCGCCCCCCTGAGCCGAGTACGACGCCGGCGTCACCCAGCGACGATGTTGACCAGCTTCGGCGCCCGCACGATCACCTTGCGGACCGGCCGGCCGTCCAGCGCGCGTCGGACCGTCTCGTCGGCCAGCGCCGCGGCCTCCAGGTCGTCCTCGGAGATCTCCGGGCGAGACCTCCAGCCGCGCCTTGACCTTGCCCTGGATCTGCACCACCGCGGTCACGGACTCCTGCACCAGCAGCGCCTCGTCGACCACGGGCCACTGCGCGCGGGCGACGGTGGGCTGGTGGCCCAGCCGCTCCCACATCTCCTCGGCCGTGTACGGCGCGACCAGCGACAGCAGGATCGCCACCGCCTCGGTCGCCTCGCGCACGGCCGGGTCGGCCGGGCCGCAGCCGGAGTCGATCGCCTTGCGGGTCGCGTTGACCAGCTCCATGACGCGGGCGACCATCACGTTGAACCGGTAGCCCTCGACCAGTCCCTCGGCCTCGTGCACCGTGTGGTGGGTGACCTTGCGCAGCTCGGGGTCGCCGCCCGCGGCCGGCAGCCCGACCTCGCTGGTGACGTCACCGCTCAGCCGCCAGGCCCGCTTCAGGAACCGCAGCGACCCGGCCGGCGACATCTCGGCCCAGTCGATGTCGTCCTCCGGCGGCCCGGCGAAGACCAGGGTCAGGCGTACGGCGTCCACTCCGAACTCCGCAAGTTGGTCCCCCAGGCTGACGCCGTTGCCCAGCGACTTGCTCATCTTCTTGCCGCGGTTGATCACGAAGCCCTGGTTCAGCTGCGCGGAGAACGGCTCGACGAAGTCGATCATCCCCATGTCGTGCAGCACCTTGGTGAAGAAGCGTGCGTACAGCAGGTGCAGCACCGCGTGCTCGACGCCACCGATGTAGATGTCGGTCGGCATCCAGCGCCGGACCAGCTCCTCGTCGAACGGCCCGTCCTCGTAGCGCGGCGAGCAGTAGCGCAGGAAGTACCACGACGAGTCCACGAACGTGTCCATCGTGTCGCTGTCACGCTTCGCCGGACCGCCGCACTTCGGGCAGTCGACGTTGACCCAGTCGTCCGCGGCGGCCAGCGGGGAGACGCCCTTCGGCTTCAGGTCGGCGCCCTTCAGCTCCGGCAGCTCCAGCGGCAGCTCGTCGTACGGCACCGGGACCTCGCCGTCGTCGGGGCAGTGGACGATCGGGATCGGCACGCCCCAGAAGCGCTGCCGGCTCAGCAGCCAGTCACGCAGCCGGAAGTTGACCGTGCCCTCGCCGGCCCCCTTCTCCTCCAGCCACGCGATGATCGTGCGCTTCGCCTCGTCGACCTCCATGCCGTCCAGCGAGATGTCGTCGTTGGACGAGTTCACGGCCGGACCCTGCCCGACGTACGCCTCGCCCTCCCAGCCCTCCGGCGGCTGCACGGTGCGCACGATCGGCAGCTCGAACTTCGTCGCGAAGTCCCAGTCGCGCTGGTCCTGACCGGGCACGGCCATGATCGCGCCGGTGCCGTACTCCGCCAGCACGTAGTCGGCCGCCCACACCGGGATCTGCTCGCCGGTGACCGGGTTGGTCGCGTGCACGCCCAGGAAGACGCCGGTCTTCGGCCGGTCGCTCGACATCCGGTCGATCTCGGAGGACTTCCGGGTCTCCTCCAGGTAGGCCTCGTACGCCGGCCGCTGCCCGTCCGTGACCAGCTCGCCGGCCAGCGCGGCGTCCGCCGCGACCACCATGAAGGTGGCGCCGAACAGGGTGTCCGGCCGCGTCGTGTAGACGGTCAGCGTGCGCTCGGACTCGTCGGTCGAGCCTGTGCGAGACCACCGGGAACCGGACGTGTGCCCCTTCGGACCGGCCGATCCAGTTGCGCTGGGCGGTGATCACGCGGTCCGGCCAGGTCTTCTCCAGCGGCACCATGTCGTCCAGCAGCCGCTGCGCGTAGTCGGTGATCTTGAAGTACCACTGGGTCAGCTCACGCTTGGTGACCTCGGCCCCGCAGCGCTCGCAGCGGCCGTCGACGACCTGCTCGTTGGCCAGCACGGTCTGGTCGTTGGGGCACCAGTTGACCGGGCTGTTCCTGCGGTAGGCCAGCCCGCGCTCGCGGAACTTCAGGAACAGCCACTGGGTCCACCGGTAGTACTCCGGGTCGCTCGTGTTCAGCCGCCGCGACCAGTCGAAGCCGACGCCGTACCTCTTGAACGACTCGTACTGGGTCTCGATGTTGGCGTAGGTGTAGTCCGCCGGGTGTGCGTCGTTGCGGATCGCGGCGTTCTCAGCCGGCAGCCCGAACGAGTCCCAGCCCATCGGGTTCAGCACCTCGTAGCCGCGCAGCCACCAGTAGCGCGCGATCACGTCGTGCAGCGCGGTCACCTCGGCATGGCCCATGTGCAGGTCGCCGCTCGGGTAGGGGAACATCGTCAGCGCATAGCGCTTCTCCCGCGGGGAGTCGTCGTCCGCGCGGAACGGCTGCATCTCGTCCCAGACCGGCAGCCACTTGTCCTGCGTGGCCCGGACGTCGTAGGTCTCCGGCTGGTCGTCCTGGTGCTCGTTCATCTCACTGTCTTCCGTGCTCGTGGGCTCGTGTGCCGGGCATGAAAAAGCCCCTCGCGCAGGAGGGGCAGCCGCATCGCGTGGGTGTCGATGCGGCTAGGTAAGAAGCAGGACGAACCTCATGCGGACCATGTTACCCGACGAGGTCGGCGGGGCGGTCAGTGTTGTCTGCGGCCGGCCCACAGGTAGGCCAGCGGTCCGAACGGCTGGACCACCGCTGCTGCGCGGGATCGGGGAGGTGGCGGGCCCCTCCTGGCGGGCGCTGGGGTGGGCTGGGTGGTGCGCCTGCCGGGAGGGTCCGCCGCCCGCACAGTGCCCGGGTGCGGTAGCCGAGCCGTGGTCCTGTGCGCCGTCCTCAACACCGTCCACCGGACCACTAGGGTCGGATGGCATGAAGGTTCTGGTCACCGGCGGCGCCGGCTACATCGGCTCGACCACGGCCAAGGCGCTCGAGGAGGCCGGGCACACGCCGGTGATCCTCGACTCGCTGCTCACCGGGCCGCTGGCCTTCGTCCGCGACCGGATCTTCTACGAGGGCGACATCGCCGACCGCGCCCTGCTGCGCCCGGATCGTCGACGAGCACCCCGACCTCGACGCGACGATCCACATGGCGGCGCGGATCATGGTGCCGGAGTCGGTCGAGCAGCCCTACGAGTACTACCGCGACAACGTCGCCAAGTCGCTGGAGCTCTTCGACCAGCTCGACGCGCTCGGCAAGCCGCGGGTGCTGTTCTCCTCCTCGGCGTCGCTGTACGCGCATCAAGGACGAGTTCGAGGTGGCCGAGGACGACCCGCTCGACCCGCCGTCGCCGTACGCCCGCACCAAGCGGATGATGGAGCAGGTGCTGCAGGACATGGCGGCCGCCACCGACCTGCGCGCGATCATCCTGCGCTACTTCAACCCGATCGGCTCCGACCCCGACCTCGAGTCCGGGCATCTACGCCAAGGAGCCCTCGCACGTGCTCGGCCAGCTGGTGATGGCCGCGCGCGGGCAGAAGGACGCCTTCACGATCACCGGCACCGAGCACCCGACCCGCGACGGCACCGGCATCCGCGACTACATCCACGTCTGGGACCTCGCCCGCGCCCACGTGCGCGGCGGTCGAGCAGTTCGACGAGGTGCTCGCGGCGGCGGGCGCGCCGAGCGCGATCATCAACGTCGGCACCGGCGCGGGTGTCACCGTGCGCGAGCTGGTCGCGGCGTTCGAGAGGGTCTTCGGCAAGAAGGTGCCGGTCGAGCGAGGCGCCGCCGCGGCCCGGGCGACGCCGTGGGCGCCTTCGCCAACGTCGACAAGGCGCGCGAGCTGCTCGGCTGGAGCTCGTCCCTCTCCCTCGACGACGCGATCGCCTCCGCGCTGGCGTGGGGCGAGAAGCGCCAGTCCGTCCTCGGGTACGAGTAGCCATGGCCGTCCTCGACATGTTCCGGCTCGACGGCCGGGTCGCGATCGTCACCGGCGCGTCCTCCGGGCTCGGCGTCGCGTTCGCGCAGGCGCTCGGTGAGGCCGGGGCCGACGTGGTGCTCGGCGCCCGTCGTACCGACAAGCTGGCGGAGACCCAGGCACTCGTCGAGGCGACCGGACGCCGGGCGCTGGCGGTCGCCACCGACGTGTCCGACCCGGAGTCCTGCCAGGCACTCGTCGACGCGGCGATGGCGGAGTTCGGCCGGGTCGACATCCTGGTCAACAACGCCGGTGTCGGCACCGCGGTGCCCGCCACCCGCGAGACGCCGGAGCAGTTCCGGCAGGTGATCGACGTCAACCTCAACGGCTGCTACTGGATGGCGCAGGCGTGCGGCCGGGTCATGCAGCCCGGGTCGAGCGTCGTCAACATCTCCTCCGTGCTCGGGCTCACCACGGCCGGTCTCCCGCAGGCCGCGTACGCCGCCTCGAAGGCTGGCCTGATCGGGCTCACCCGTGACCTCGCGCAGCAGTGGACCGGCCGCAAGGGCATTCGCGTCAACGCGCTCGCTCCGGGGTTCTTCGAGTCGGAGATGACCGAGCAGTACCCGCCCGGCTACCTCGAGCAGCAGCAGACCCGGATCCCGGTCGGCCGCAAGGGCGAGGGCGCCGAGCTGGCCGCCACCCTGGTGTGGCTGGTGTCCGACGCCGGCGGCTACGTGACGGGTCAGACCGTCGCCGTCGACGGGGGCATGACGATCACCTGACGGTCGCCGCGGATGCAACCTTCACTCAGGATTGGCGACGTACGTTGGCCTCCATGACCCCCGCGGTGCGCTGGCTCCTCGTGCTCGTGGTCGCCCTGCTGGTGCTGGCGCCCACGGCCGTCGTGCACCTGCTCCCGGCCAAGGGATCCTCGATCGGCGCGGCGGCGCTCGCGGACCGGATCGACGAGGCGCAGACGCTCGCCTGGTCCGGCGAGGTGGCGACGCAGGGGGCGCTGCAGGTGCCGGTGAGCGACTCGTTCAGCGGCATCGCCCGGCTCTTCGGCGACAGCACGACGCTGCGCGTGTGGTGGGGCGACGACAAGCACTGGCGGGTCGACCGCACCCGGGCCAGCGGGGAGACCGACCTGTTCCGCGACGGGGACGACACCGTGAAGTGGAGCTACGAGTCGGAGAAGGCGACGTTCACGCCGTACTCCAACGTCCGGCTGCCGAACGAGGCCGACGTGCTGCCCCCGACGCTCGCCGCGCGCCTGCTGTCCGGTGCGCGCGCCGGCGAGCTCTCCCGCCTCCCGTCGCGGCGCATCGCCGGCCACGACTCGGCCGGCCTGCGACTTGTCCCCTCCGACACCCGCTCCACGATCGCGCGGGCGGACATCTGGGCCGACGAGGAGTCGGGCCTGCCCACCCGGGTCGAGGTGTACGCCGACAGACGCACCCAGCCGGTGCTCACGACCGAGGTGACCTCGCTCGACCTCGGCGCCCCGGACGCGAAGACCCTGCGCTTCCGCGCCCCGAGCGGGATCCGGATCGACCACAGCCGGGCGCTCGACGAGGCGGCCGGGGCCAACGCGTTCGCGCCGTTCCAGCCGCCGGAGGAGGTGGCCGGGCTGGCCCGCCGCGGCTCGCCGGAGGACCTCGGCGCGGTCGGCATCTACGGCCGCGGCCCCACCGCGCTGATCGCGTTCCCGCTCCGCACCTTCGTCGCCTCCGAGCTCCGCGACCAGCTGCTCAGGAGCAAGCGGAGCCACGAGGACGGATCGGGCGTCGGGCTCGAGGTCGGACCGCTCTCGGTCCTGCTCACGCGCGGTGACCACGCGTCGTACCTGCTGGCCGGCACGGTCACCCCCGACACGCTGGTGAAGGCCTCGGCCGACGTGCGTGACGGCGTCAGGCTGAGCCGGTGATCCGCACGCACGGCCTGACCAAGGCCTTCGGCCCGGTGACGGCCGTCGACGAGGTCGACCTCGACGTCCGCGAGGGAGACGTCTACGGCTTCCTCGGCGCCAACGGGTCCGGCAAGACCACGACCGTCCGGATGGTGCTGGGCCTGGTGCTGGCCACGAAGGGCACGATCGAGCTGTTCGGCGAGAGCATGCCGGCGGCGGCCAGCACGGTGCTCCCCCGGGTCGGCGCCCTGGTCGAGGGACCCGGCCGCCTACCCGCACCTCAGCGGTCGCGCCAACCTCGCCACCTTCGACGCCGCCGGCCGTCGCGGCACCGGACCCGACCGCCGCAGCCGGATCACCGAGGTGCTCGAGCAGGTCGGCCTCGACCCCGGCGACCGGCGCCCGGTGCGCACCTACTCCCTCGGCATGCGGCAGCGGCTGGGGCTGGCCGCCGCGCTCCTGCGGAGGCCGCCGCTGCTGGTGCTCGACGAGCCGACGAACGGCCTCGACCCGCAGGGCATCCGCGAGATCCGCGAGCTGCTCGTCGCCCTCAACGCGTTCGGGCACCACGATCTTCCTGTCCAGCCACCTGCTCGCCGAGATCGAGCAGATGTGCACGCGGGTCGGCGTGCTCGACCGTGGGCGGCTGGTCCTGCAGGAGCAGCTCGACACGCTCACGGCGCCGACCGGACGGATCCGCGTGCGCACCCCCGACGTACCGCAGGCGATCGCGCTCCTCGACGGCCGCGTGGAGACCCGGGGCGACCGCGAGGTCGTCGTCCGCGGCACCGACGCCGCCGAGCTCAACGCCGCGCTGGTCTCCGCCGGCGTACGCGTGGAGGAGATCGGTCCGGTACGACGGCTGCTCGAGGACGTCGTGCTCGAGGCCAGCGAGGGCATCCGATGATCCGGGTCGAGCTGGTCAAGATGCTGCGTCGGCCCCGCACCTGGGCCACGATCGCGGCGCTGAACGCGCTGCCGACGGTGATCGCGATCCTGCTCGCGGTCACCGACCTCGGTCCGGCGCCCGGCAAGGGTCCGCCGTTCCTGTCCGCCGTGCTCAGCGACGGCACGCTGTTCCCGCTCGCGGCGCTGGGCATCGTGCTGCCGCTCTTCCTGCCCGTGGCGGTCGCGGTGGTCGGCGGTGACGCGATCGCGGGCGAGGCCCAGATCGGGCACGCTGCGCTACCTGCTGATCCGTCCGGTACGACGCGGGCACCTGCTGGTCGCGAAGATGGTGAGCGTCGTCGCCTTCGTGCTGCTCGCGGTTCTCGTCGTCGCGTTCGTGGCCTACCTCGAGGGCCGGTTCCTGCTCGGCCAGGGTCCGGTCACCGGCACCGTGAGCGTCTCCGGCACCACGCTCAGCCAGGGCGAGCTCGTGCAGCGCACGATCGATGGCGTTCGGCTACGTGACGCTCTCGATGCTGAGCGTCGCCGCGATCGCGCTGCTGCTCTCGACCATGACCGACTCCGCGATCGCCGCCGCACTCGGCACGATCGGCTTCCTGATCGCCTCCACCGTGCTGCTCGGGCTCGACGCCGCGCACGACGATCCGGCCGTACCTGCCGACGCGCTACTGGCTGTCGTTCGTCGACCTGTTCCGCGACCCGATCCGGTGGGACGGCGTGGTGCGGGGGGTGCTCGGCCAGCTCGCCTACCTCGTGGTGTTCCTGACCGCGGCGTGGGCGAACTTCGCCAGCAAGGACATCAACAGCTGACCCCGGTCGGCGCCGTCGGGACGGTCCGTGCCCAGCGTCGCGGCCAGGGCACGCAACGTGACCGGGTCGCCGGGCAGGTCACCGTGGCTGGTGCGCGCCCCGGGGCACAGCTCCTGCACCTCGAGGTTGACCGCGCCGTCGAGCTCGGCGGTGTCCGTCGGGACGACGATCCTGTCGCTCGTCGAGCGCACGGTCACCCACCGCGGACCGTCGGGTGTCTCGTCGCCGGCGTTGAGCTGGCGCACCATCTCGCTGTCGGTCGCGAGCTGCTCGCACGCCGTGGGGCACGAGCCGACCGCGTCCTGCGCGAGCTGGGCGACGTCGGTGCCGTGCTGGGGCGACCCGATCGTCAGCACGCGTCGTACGACGGAGGCGCCGCCCTCGTCGCGCACGTAGAGCCGCGCGATCACTCCCCCGGCCGAGTAGCCGACCAGGTCGACCGACGGCGCGTCCTGCTCGCGCAGCGTGCGCTCGACGAGCTCGGCGAGCCGCTTCGCCTGCGTGCGCAGGTCGCCGGTGCCGTCGCCGCTGGGCCGGAACACGACCGCGGTGCGGCCCTCGCGCCGCACCTCGGCGACCAGCGGGTCGAGGTCGGACACCGCGCCGCCGTACCCGGGAACCAGCACCACCGGACCCGGTCGCGCCTGGTCGGCCACGGCCTCGCCCCGCACCTGACGCACGGCCACGACCGCGATCGCGACCACCACGGCGAGGACGACCAGCGCGAGGAGCGCGAGCACCAGCCGGCGTCGGGCGGGCGCGAGGGACGAGAGCACGGGTCCATGGTGCCGGGTGTGTGGGTGGTGGGGTGTGCGGTGCGGCCGCAAGCCCGCAAATGCGAGGTCGTGGGGTCGCGCGCCGGTCGCACGGCCCCGACAACCACGCAAATGCGGGGCTGCCGGCGCAGCCGCCCGCCGCAGCCACCCAGCGCCCGGCTACCCCACCAGCAGCCGCACCAGCAACCAGAGCAGGGCGATCGCGGGCATCCCTGCCTGCACGATCGCAGCCCGGGCCTTGGCCGGGTCGGAGCTCACGAGCACCAGCGCGGCGGCGACCATCGAGCCGCAGCAGAACGTCACGAGGGCGAGTCCGGCTCATGGTTGCCACCGGCGGTCAGGCCGATGCCCGCAGCGGTGCCGATCGCGAGGAACAGGTTGTAGAAGCCCTGGTTGTACGCCCACGGCCGCATCACGGCCGCCTCCTCGGCGCCCTTGACGCCGAACACCTCCCACGTCGAGGGCTGGTCGAAGCGCAGCGACTCCAGCACGAAGATGTAGACGTGGATCAGGGCGGCCAGCCCGGCGAACACCAGCGCTGCGGTCAGCATGCCGAGCAGCGTAGACCCCTAGTGCGCGGGCGGCCCGCCCTCCTCCTGCTCCGCCTTGTCCCGGGCCAGCGCGGCCTCGTCGACCACGGTCGGCCGGATCATCGCCCACGCCTGCATGCCGGCGGCGAAGAGCAGGAGCGAGATCCCGACGATCAGGTTCGGGTTGCCATGCCGCCGGGCCGGCGGTCGTGCTCGCGCCGCCGAAGATCCCGGCGAGCACGAGTATGACGCCGTAGATGCCCATCAGCGCCGCGATGAACGTGCGGATGTCGAACGCGCCCGCCGTGTGCTTGTCCGTGTCTCTGTGGAGTCGGTGGTGTCGTCTGCCATGGTTCTCTCCTCACCAGAAGATCAGGTTCAAGCCGATGACCATGACGAGGGCGATACTGGCCAGGATGTTCGGCTTCTGCCACCAGGGCAGCTCCCCCTCGTGCTCGTCGTGGAAGTCCTGCTTGGGGGTCAGGCTGTAGACCAGCCCGCGGAGCTCGGACTCCTTGCGCGGTGTGGTCACCATCGTGACCGCGGCGCTCACGAGGATGTCGACCACGAAGGCCGCGCCCGCCGCCACGAAGCTGGCGCCCTGACCGGACAGGCTCAGCCAGCCCTGCGAGAGGGTGCCGAGCGCGTCCTCGCTGGCGATGCCGACCAGGACCGCCGCCAGGGTGCCGGACACGAGTCCGGCCCAGCCGGCGGTCGCGGTCATCCGCTTCCAGAACATGCCGAGGATGAACGTGGCGAACAGCGGCGCGTTGAAGAAGCCGAACAGCGTCTGCAGGTAGTTCATGATGTTCGTGTACGACGCCGCGAACGTGGCCGTGCCGATCGCGATCAGGGTCGCCGCCACCGTCGCGATCCGGCCCACGGTCAGGTAGTAGTGGTCCTCCTTGTCCTTGATCACGTACGTCTGCCACAGGTCGTAGGAGAACACCGTGTTGAAGGCGGAGATGTTGGCTGCCATGCCGGCCATGAACGAGGCCAGCAGGCCGGCGATCGCCAGCCCCAGCATGCCGTTGGGCAGCAGGTCGCGGATCAGGTACAGCAACGCGTTGTTGTAGTCGGGCGTGCCGCCGTTGTTCTTCGGCTTCGGAGATCTCGGTGACGATGACCGCGGCGATCATGCCCGGGAAGATCACCATGAACGGCACGAACATCTTCGGGAAGGAGCCGATGATCGGCGCCCGCTGCGCCGCCGAGATCGAGTTGCTGGCCATCGCCCGCTGCACCTCGACGAAGTTCGTCGTCCAGTAGCCGAAGGAGAGCACGAAGCCGAGCCCGAACACGATGCCGACCACGGACCAGAACGGGCTCGTGAACCCGGTCAGCGCCGTGCCCGGCCACGACGAGAGCTGCTCCGCGCCGCCGGCGCTGGCGGCCACCTTGTCCTGGAGGCCGCTCCATCCGCCGACCTTGTTCAGGCCGATGATCGTCAGTGGCAGCAGCGCCGCGACGATCACGAAGAACTGGAGCACCTCGTTGTAGATCGCCGCCGACAGGCCACCGAGCGTGGTGTAGGTGAGCACGATCGCCGCGGCCACGATCAGGGAGATCCAGAGCCTCCAGCCGAGGATGACCTCGACGATGTTCGCCAGCAGGTACAGGTTGATGCCGGCGATCAGCAGCTGGGCCAGGGCGAAGCTCAGGGCGTTGACGAGGTGGGCGCCGGTGCCGAACCGCCTGCGCATGAACTCCGGCACCGAGCGGACCTTGGAGCCGTAGTAGAACGGCATCATCACGACGCCGAGGAACAGCATCGCCGGAACCGCACCGACCCAGAAGTAGTGCACGGTCGGGATGCCGTAGTTGGCGCCGTTGGCGCTCATGCCGATGATCTCGACGGCGCCGAGGTTGGCGGAGATGAAGGCCAGCCCGGTCACCCACGCCGGGAGCGAGCGTCCCGACAGGAAGAAGTCCAGGCTGCTCGAGACCGACCGTCTGGCCATCACGCCGATGCCGAGCACGAAGACGAAGTAGACGGCGATCAGGAGGTAGTCGACCCAGTTCGTGTCGAGTCTCAGATCTGTTGCCGCCAGGACCACCATGAGAGCCTCCCGATCGGGCTGCGTGACTCCCGTGTCACGCAGCGTCCATCGGGCACGCTACTCCAGATCGGCCCCCTGTCACTTCACCCCTTTGGTCTGCTGTCACCGCCGGTGTTCAGCCGCCGCGCCGCGTGAACGGCGAGTCCGGACGCGGCACCGGCACCCCGTCGGCGACCAGGTCGGTCCACTCGGCGTAGAAGCAGACCAGGTCGCGCACCGGCTCCGCGTCGTGCAGCGGGTCGGGGTAGGACCAGGCCAGGTCGGCGGCGTCGGGGACGCCCGCGAGCGAGTGGTACGTCGCCCGTCCCTTGTAGGCGCAGACCGTGCGCGTGTCCGACGGATCGAGGAGGTCCATCCGCACGTCCTCCGGTGGGAAGTAGTAGCGGGTGGGCAGGCCGCTCTCGTACAGCGCCCGCGCGTTGCGGCTGTCGGCCAGCACCTGCCCGTCGTACGACACCACGAGGTGGCGGTGCGTGGTCAGCACGTCGATCCTGCTGAACGGGTCGTGCGGGTGGCCCATCACCGGCGTGTCGTCCTCGGTCCAGTCGAACGGCGCCCACGAGAGCAGCACGTGGTCACCGAGGTCCGCGTCGTCGAAGCGGTACGCCGCGCGCTCGAGCACCCGGTCGGCGACCACGACGTCGTACGACTGACCGGCGGCGAGGTGGACCTCGAACACCTGCATCGGAGGCAGGACCGACGGCACCGGGTCGGGCGGGGTGACGTTGTCGACCGGCACGAGGCCCGCGGACACATCGGCGACGGGCACCGCGTAGAGCGGCACGATCCGGTGTGGTTCCCACACCAGGCAGGCGGCCGTGGTGTCGGCGACGGGATGGCCGTCGAGCGAGACCCGGATCCGACGCGACACCGGCTGGAAGCGCAGGTCATCGCGCAGCGAGGCGAGATGGGCGCCGAGGTGGGTGGCCATGCCTCCATGGTTCGCCCGGAGCCGCCGTTCGGCAATCCCGCGAGCCCCGCGGCGCCGAACCGCTGCGGGTCCCGCCGCTCAGTTGTTGAGGATGCGGGCCTTCTGAGCCTCGAACTCATAGTCCGTGAGGACACCCTGCTCCTTCAGCGCCGCGAGGTCCTTGAGCTGGGCCAGCTTGTCGTCCATGCTGGTTTCCGGCGCTGCGCGGCGCCGGCGCCGGCGCGGCGTAGACAGGCTGCTGTTGCTGCGGCTGCTGCTGCTCGTACGCCTGCTGGTCCTGCTGGGCCCAGCGTCCGGCCTGGCGCCGGGAGACCCGGTTGGACACGGCGGTGGCCGTGCCGGCAATTGCAGCGGTTCGCGCGACTCCGCGAATAAGTCCTGGCATCGTTCTCTGCCTTTCTCTGGTGGCTCAGCCCGCGGAAGCGGGCGGGGAGGCTTCGGCCGCGGCGAGCAGGGCCTGGACAGGAATGCGACCGCTCGCGACCAGCTGCCCGCCGCTGCGCCTGCAGCGCGCGGGCGAGGGGCGCCGCCCACACGTTCTCGTACACGAGGACGCCGGCCGAGCACCCGGGCTCCAGCACGCCCCCGGCCTCCGCGAGGTCCTCCTCGTCGAGCAGTCCCGACGACGCGCCCTCGAACACCGCCAGGTCCAGCTGACCGTCCCCGTCGAAGTCGGCGATCGCCATCCCGTGCACGGACCCGTCGGTCTCCTTCATGACGAAGGCGAAGTCGAGGATCCGGATGATGCCCCGGTCGACGAGATCGACCAGCAGCGGCAGGCCCTCCCCCGTCATCTGGTTGCCCGGGAACTCGACCACCAAGTAGTCGACCGGGCCCATCTCGTCGATACCCGTGGGGTCCGACTGCTCAACGTCGTCGGTCATCGATTCCTCCTAGATCTCTCGGGGACGGCCGGTTCGACCGTCACGGTGGGCCAGACCCGGCGTCTCACTGGGTCCGGTCCCGCCTCGTCGAAAACCTACACCGCCAGCCACGGCCGGCCTCATCCGTTGCGGGTGAAGCCGTGACCGGACTGCCTCAGGCTGGGACCCTCCCGGCCGTCAGCCCTCGTGCTTGCCCGCCCACGCGAGTGGAATGTCGGCGCCGCCCTCCTGCGAGACCCGCGCCCCCATCTGCACGTAACCGCCCGGGGGGAGATCCGGCCTTGCCCCACGAGCACCTGGCCCATCCGGAACGGGGCCCCGGCCAGCAGCCCGGGCGGGACGAACGAGAACAGCCGGCCCAGGTCGGCGAGATCGGCGTGCGAGTTCATCCGCATCATCAGCAGGTTGTCGCACTGGGAGACCACGTTCTCGTGGACCTTGTTCGGGCGCTGGGTCGAGACCAGCAGGTACAGGCCGTACTTTCGTCCCTCGGCAGCGATCTGCACCGTGCGGTCCGTCGCGATCCGGCTCACCGGGTCGGCCGGTTCGGCGGCGCAGATGTTGTGCGCCTCGTCGATGACGACGAGGCACGGCTCGCGCTGGGCACGCGTCGCCGACAGTGCTGCGCGTCCCGACCGGGCAGAGCCCCAGCCGGGTTCCGCTCTCGCTCTCGAGCGCCACGAAGGAGCCACGGGCCAGAGCCAGGTCGTGCAACGAGGCCTGGAGCTCGAAGGTGTTTCCGTCCACCGAGGTGACCCAGGGCGAGTGAACCGCTCACGTGGCCGGGACCGTGAACGTCTCGCCGACCTCGAGGACCCTCGTCGCGCACCGGGGCGCCTCCCGCTGCAGTGCCGCCGTGAAGTCCGGCCCACCCGCTTCCATCCAGCCGCGGGGCCAGGACCGGCCGGCCGGCACGTGCAACGTCCGCCAGTGCACGGGGATCGCCCACCGGGCGTCGATCCGGTGGCACGCGACGGCGGCCTCCTCGGGTCCCATGTGGCCGGGCGACAGTCGCGGTCCCCAGCCGCCGATCGGCACCAGGGCGAGATCGATCGGGGCACCTGCCAGCGTCGGCAGGTCCTCCATGCTGTCGAAGAGCTCCGTGTCTCCCGCGAGCCAGACCACACCGGAGGGTCCGCGGACCAGGTGGCCCACGGCCGCGTTGGGCCGGTGCGGCATCGGTCGCGCGGCATGGACGGCGGGCGTCAACCGGACCTCGACCCGCCCGTTGCCGACCGGCATCCACTGGTCCTCAGAGAGACCGACACCCGACGAACCCCTTCCGGGTCACCCAGGCGGCGTTCTCCGGCGCCGTGATCACCGGAAGCTCACCGAGGAGCCGGAGTGAGCCGAGCTCGGCGTGGTCGTGGTGGAGGTGGGACAGCAGGATCGCGTCGGCCCCGTGCCAGGCCGCGCGCTCCGGGGTCTGGCCGCGTCGCCGGAGGATGCCGGCGTGGCGCTGGAGGAGCGGGTCCGCCACGATCCGGACGCCGTCCAGGTCCAGGACCACGGTCGAGTGACCGAGCCACGTGACTTCGATGCTCATCGGAGCATGTCAGCTCGTACGCCGCGACCGGTCGGCGTGCTCGGCCCGGTAGATCGCCTCGTCGGCCGCGATGTGGACCACACGCGACACGGCCCGCCCGACTCCGTAGAGCACGACGATCCCTCCGACGACGGCGGCCAGCCGGTCCCAGCGGACGTCCCCGGGGTGCACCATCGGGGGCCTCCCTTCCTCGAGTCGACGAGCTCATGCTGCGGCGGTCTCCACCCCGTGTCCTCATCCGTCGTGGGTGACCCCACGGATTGTCGGGCGGAGCACCAGCTCGAGAAGCGCTGCCACGACGGCGATCACGAGCGCTCCAGCGACCGCGCTGCCCAGGCCGTCGATGGAGAGCCGCTCGCTCAGCCCGGCAGTCACCGCCAGGAGCACTCGTTCACGACGAGTGCGGAGGCACCGAAGGTGAAGGCGGTCAGGGGGAAGGCCGCCAGGTACAGCAGCGGACCGAGCACGGCGTTGACCAGGCCGAAGATGACCGAGACGACCAGGTACGTCGGGAGTCCCCCGCTGACGTTGATGCCGGGGATCAGCGCGGTCGCCACCCACACCGCGGCGGTCATGGTCATCCAGTTGTACAGCAGGCGCACGATGGCCAGCAGGTCCCCGCGGCTGAGTCCTGCCGGCTCGCGCGGCTGCTCGAGCGGCGGCCCCTGCTCCGGATCGAAGAGGCCGAACCTCGTCTTGAGCCGCCGGATCCACGGGTCCAGCGACGCGTCGAACTCGGCCCCGACGACGGTGCTGGCGACGAGGACGCCCGCGGCGGCGAGCAGCCAGCCGATGATCGAGATGGTGATGCCGAACAGCCCGAAGTCCTCGGTGGAGCTGGTCACCACCTGGGGCATGTACACCGTCGTGGCCACGCCGAAGGCCGTGGTCGCAGCCCCCGCGGTGGCGCCGCCGAACAGCAGCCGGCGCCAGTGCACCTGGCGGTTGAGCAGCAGGTACGGGATCGAGGTCCACAGCACCATCCCGGTCACGAACGTGACCGGGCAGCGCCCACAACCAGTCGGGTGGGAACTGCCTGAACAGGCTGCGGGCGCCGTACGCGACCAGCACCTCGATGATCAGGACGACCAGACCGAGAGCAGCGAACAGGCCGCCGCAGCACCCCGGCCTTCTCCTGCTCCCACGCGGCGCGGTACATCCGCTGGAGTCGGCGGGTGAACGAGACCCCCGAGAACAGCAGGAGGAAGGCGCTGAAGATGCCCACGCCGCTCGACCCGCCGGCCGGCGTGGTGAAGAGCTGGGTCACCGCGTCGGCCGAGTCCCCCGACAGCCCGAACTTCCTGATCAGGCTCTGGGCGACGGCGTCCTCGTCACCGGCAGGGGCGAGGGCCCCGGCAAGGATGAGCAGCGGGATGAGCGCCGTGAACGCCTGCGAGGAGAGCACGATGCACCGGTCGAGTCCCCCGATCCGGACGAAGCGCAGGACGCAGCGGCCCAGGAACGAGCCCTGCGCGCGGCTGGTGAGCGCAGCGAGGTCGTCCGTGGACCTGTCGAAGGGCGACTTGATCCCCATCCGCGCGCCCTCCTGCCGCTCGATGGTCCGCATCGGCGACACCGATTGTCGAGCGACCCGGCGCGGCCGTCGTCATCCGTCATGGGTGAACCTCGCGTGGCCCGTGGCGCCGCATGCTCCCGTGCGGTTCCCCGTCCGCGCCCTGGCTGGCTCTCACTGCAGGGCCGCGGTCAGCCTCATCACGTTGTCCAGGTAGGCCGACCCTCGGGAGCGGGCCAGCCAGTCCTCGAGGGTGAGCTCCTTGGACATCGCCCGGTAGGTGTCCTCCACCTTGCGCATCTCGGCGACGACCTCTGGTCCGAGGAGCATGAGCGAGACCTCGTAGTTCAGGCCGAAGGAGCGCATGTCCATGTTGCTCGAGCCCAGCACCGCGACGTCGTCGTCGACGCTGAAGAACTTCGAGTGCAGGATCGCGGGCGCGGGGTACAGGTAGATCCGAACTCCCGCACGCAGCAGGGCCTCGTAGTAGGAGCGCTGGGCGTGGTACACCATGAACTGGTCGCCGGCCTCGCTCACGAACAGCTCCACGTCGACCCCGCGCTGGGCGGCCGTGGTGATGGCGTACAGCAGGGACTCGTCAGGCACGAAGTAGGGGCTGGTGATCGAGAGCCGACGTTGTGCCGAGTACAGCAACGTCGTGAACGCGCGCAGGTTGTTCTCGGTCGCGAAGCCCGGCCCGCTCGGGATCACCTGCCCCTCGATCTCGCCGGCCGGCGGCGACGCCGTGCCGATCTCCTCGGTCAGCTTGACCCCGGTCTCGCTGTACCAGTCGGTGGCGAAGAGGAGGTTGAGCGCGCTCACCACTGGACCCTCCACACGCGCCACCAGCTCGACCCACTCGCGCCCGAGCTCGTGGTTCTTCGGCTTGTTGTAGCCGGGCTCGATCAGGTTCTGCGACCCGGTGAACGCCACCGCGCCGTCGACCACCAGGATCTTGCGGTGGTTGCGCAGGTCCGGGCGACGCCACTCGCCCTTGAGCGGCTGGATCGGCAGCATCGGGTGCCACTCGATCCCGGTCGTGTCCAGCCGCGCCTTGAACTCCTTGTACCCGGGGATGCCGCGTGACCCGAGGTGGTCGAAGAGCAGACGGACCGTGACCCCGCGCTCGACCGCGCGCACCAGCGCCTCGTAGAAAGGTCCCGTCACCTCGTCCCAGGCCGTGATGTAGAACTCCACGTGCACCCAGGTGGAGGCGGCGTCGATCTCGGCGGTCATCGCGGCGATGGAGTCCTTGTACCCAGGGAACAGGTCAACCCGGTTGCCGGGCATCGCCGGCTGCGCCCCCAGGTTCCGGTTCAGGGTGGCCACCGACCCCACGTACGCGGGCCCGGGGAAGTCGTTCTCGAGGGTGGGCACCTGCGCGGTCCGCTCCGCCACGAGGGCGTTGACCTCGGCCTGCTGCTCGTGGCGCCGACGCCCGAGCCGGGTCCGCCCCAGCATCAGGAAGATCACGAGCCCGAGGAACGGGATGACCATGATCACCAACAGCCACGCCATGCCGCTGGAGGGACGCCTGTTCCTGGGCACCACTCCCAGCGCGACCACCTTGATCGTCAGATCCAGCAGGTACAGCGCAGTTGCAATCCAGGGAGCCATGCCGGTCAGCCTGCCGTCCGGGAAGCCAACAGTCCTCACCCACTGTGCGTGAGTTGCTCGCGCCCGGTGTGAGGCCTCCGGAGTCAAGCCACTGAGTCCGACGCCCAGACGGGCGCTCCAGGATCGTCGATCCCGGGCTCATGCCGGCTCGACGGCAGGCTCAGGCTCGTCCTCGGGGTGCCCGCTGATCAGCGGGACCATCCAGCGCCGCGTCCGGGTCGGCCTCCACCAGGATCGCCCTGAACAGCAGGCTCATCGGGACGGCGAGCAGGGCACCCAAGGGGTCCCAGCACCCAGGTCCAGAAGATCGAGCGAGAGGAACGTCAGCGTCGTCGACAGGCCGACGGCGTTGCCGACGTACCGCGGCTGGATGATCGACTGGATCACCAGGTTGACCACGCAGTAGAGGACGATCACGGCGAGCATCAGGCCCGGCCCGCCCTCCAGCAGCCCGACCACGGCCGGCGGGATGACGCCGATGACGAAGCCGATGTTGGGGATGAAGTTCGTGACGAAGGCCAGCACGCCCCAGACGAACGCGCCCGGGCACGCCCAGCGCCGCACAGCAGCGACCGTGTCGATGACGGCGACGATCAGGCCGAAGACGGCCGAGACGCCGAGGTAGCTGCGGGTGCCCCGCGCGAAGGAGCCCAGCGCGTCGACCAGGTGCGGCCGGTGCCGCCGGGCGCCCTCGGCCAGGCGCGCGACCTGGGCGGAGTCGAAGGCCAGGAAGAGCAGCAGCGTGACGAGGAAGAACAGGTCCGACAGGACGGACAGGATGCTCGACAGGAGCGAGGTCGCGACGTCGACCAGCTGGCCGACGTCGAGGGCACCGGCCACCGCGTCGACCTGGTCGGTGCCGACGCCGCGGGCCGCGAGCCAGTCCCCGACGCCGGCGACCGTGGTCGTTGATCTGCGGCGCGTACGTCGGCACCAGCTCGGCCAGCTGACCGACCGAGACCACGAGGGCGAGCGTCAGCAGCACGATCAGCATGTACGCCGCAGATCAGCACCACGATGGACGCCGCCCACACCGGCATCCGGCGCTCGAGCCTCGCGCGCAGCGGGTGGAACACGATGGTCAGCGCCAGGGCCAGCATCACCGGGGCCGACGATCCCGGCGGCCGACCTTGAGCCCGGCCACGACGATCACGATCGCGGCGGCGCCGACCAGCAGGGTGGTGCGTGCGTGACTGGCTTCATGGGGTGCTCCTCGGGAGGTTCGTCCGGTGCCCCAGCGACTCCAGGATGCCGACGAGGTGCCGGTGCAGCTCGTCGCCGCCGACGATGGGTTCGGTCGGCGCGAGCAGGTCGGGCGGGGCGAGGACGAAGCCCCGGTCCTGCCAGCCGCCGAGCCCGCCGTGGCAGCCGACCAGCGGCTCGAAGGCGGCCACGTCGAGGGTGTCGGGGTCGAGGGCGCTGTTGACGTAGAGGTCCGGCGCCTCGGGCCATCAGCGTCGCCGTCAGCAGCATGGCCGGCGCGTGGTCGCCGAACGGCAGCAGCGGGTCGACGCCCTCGACGACGCCGGTCGCGAGGTGGTGTCGGCCGGCTCGCCCGATCGCCACCGGCCCGTCGTCGCCCAGGACGCGCGACGAAGCCGATGCCCGGGTGCCCGGCGAGCCCGGGACCAGGGCGGGCCAGCGCGCGTCGAGCTCCTCCAGCGTGAGGCGCTCGCGGCCCGGGGACGTAGACCAGCCCGAGGTTGCCGCTGCCGAGCACGATCAGCTCGGCGTCCGCGCCGCGGCCCTCCGGCTTGATCCGCTGCTCCACGCCGCGCGAGGCCGCCTGCGTGCACGCCCGACGGGGCTCCCGCCCGACAGGTCCTCGAGCACCGAGTCGACCCGCCCCCAGCCCTCGACGCTGCCCTCGATCCCGGTCGTCTCGGAGTGCGTCAGCGACCGGCACAGCTCGCTGAGGTCGAGTGCCGTACCGCGACGCGAACGGCTCGCCCTGCGCCTGGCCGTGGTCGCTGAGCAGCACGAGGTGGTAGCGCCGCGGCGCCCGCGGCGCCACCCTCTCCAGCACGGCGAGCACCTGGTCGAGGCCGGTCGAGCGAGGCCAGGGACTCGATCCGGGTGGCCCCGGCGTGGTGGGCGATCTCGTCGTAGTCGACGTAGTCGACGTAGATGCTGCGGGCGCCGCGCATCATCTCCTCGCACACCACCGCGGTGTTGAGGTCGCGGAGCAGGCCGTTGCTGAAGGCGCGCAGCCCGGCGAACGTCCAGGAGCGGTGCACCCGCGGGTAGACCACGAGCCGCTTCTGCTTGACCGCCTGGAACCGCTCCCGGACGATCTCGGCGATGGTCCGGGAGAGGCTGCGGGACAGCCCGTCGGGGCGCAGCAGGAAGCGGGCGAACACCTGTCGGGTCCGGCGCGAGCCCGCGGCGTCACCTCCAGGCGGCTCATCGTCATCGACGCCTTCGGGCGCGTCCCCGGTGAACAGGTTGGAGATCGAGACCCCGTCGTCGGCGAGCAGGCCGTGACCGGTGCTGGCCCGGGACTCGATGATCGCGGCGTCCTCGGGACGGTTGGCGACCAGGACCCGGCCCAGCTCGCGGTCGTACCAGCGGAAGGCCGGGACCCCGGCGGCGCGTGCCCTGCAGGATCGCCTGCTGGCTGGCCGGCGTCGTGCAGGGCATCTGCACGATCCACTCGTGCAGCGCGTGGGAGCCGCTGTCGACCCAGCGCCGCAGCGTCGGCATGGTCCCGGACTTGAGCGCCCACTGCATGACCGGGAAGGACACGCCGTCGAGCTGGACGAACACGACGCCGTCCACGTCGGCGTCCGGCACCTGCGCCGGCCGGATCCGCAGCAGGCTGACGCGACGAAGGACTCGTCGGTGCCGGCGCTGAGGATCCAGACCAGGAGCGTGCCGAACGCGGCGGCGATCCAGGCCGCGGCGACCGCGGTCCAGAAGTCGAGTCGAAGCTGCGCACCCGGCACGATGGCGAGGGCCAGCTGCATCACGATCGCCTGGCCGAAGATCGTGGCCAGCGCCACCGCGATCCAGCCGATCAGCGGCGCTGAGCTCGGACCAGGACGGGACGCACGATCATGCCGACCAGACCCGGTGACGGCGGCAGCCGCGACGAGCGGCCACCACGACGTGTAGGTGAACCCGGGCAGCAGCTCGGCGGTCAGCAGGAGCGCCAGGAACGTGAGGAACCACGACGCCAGCAGCCTGACCACGTCGGCGGTGCGCGGGGTGCGCCGGTTCCACGACGCGATCTCCGGGTGCCGGTTCGACGCCTTGTTCGTGTCCATGTCAGACCGCCACCGGTGGACCGGCATGCATCGGGCGTCGCTCGCAGGTCAGGCGAGCCGCGTCGACGCCGTGCCGTGCAAGGTGACGCCAACGGTCGGATCGGCGACCCACCCGGGATCCTGGTGCGGCCGCTCGACGTTCATGACGAACGGACGCCGGTCCTCAGGAGAGGACCTTGACCCTGGCCTGCTCGTACTCGGCGCCCGTGATCACACCGCCGTCGCGGAGCTCCTCGAGCTCGCGGAGCTGGTCCGCCATGCTCTTCGTACCCGCCGCCTCCTGGACGTAGGCGCGCATCCGCTCCTCGTTGGCCTGCGCAGCCTGCGCGGTCCGCTCGTTCATCGAGCCCCCGCGGGCGATCAGGTAGATGAGCGCGCCGAGCCACGGCAGGAAGATCAGGAGCAGGGTCCACAGCGCCTTGCCCCCGCCGCTGAGCTCATGGTCGCGGAAGATGTCACTGAGGATGGAGATGATCAGCCAGATCCAGGCCAGCAGCAACATGAACCAGAACGTCGAGACGATGACGTCCCACAGGCCGAAGTCCTGCATGGGTCTCTCCTTGCGTAGTTCGTGTCGGACATGAGGTTCCGGCACTGACGTGGCGAGCATCTCGATCGGGCACCGTCGCTGGCTCACCCGTCGCGGGTGACCGAGACGCGCGACCCGCGCCGGAGCAGGCCACGAGGGCGACGAGCCGGCACGCGTTGCGCGCCGTGCTCGCCGTCCTCGTGGCCCCTTCCTGCCCGCGGCCACGCCGGCGCACGGCTAGCTCACGTAGTCGTCGGACCCTTCGGCGCCATGCGCGGTCACGGCGTAGATCACCAGGATGTCCAGGGCGATCATGATCGCCGACCACACCGGGTACGCCGACAGGAACGCGAGGTTCAGGAGGGCGCTGAGCAACGCGACCCCCACGGCGACCACGCGCGCCCACGTGGCCCCGACATAGAGCGCGACGCCGGCGGCTGCGACGAGCACGCCGAAGACGATGTGGACCCACCCCCAGGTCGTGTAGTCCACGTTGACCACCAGTCCGTTCTTGCCGACCAGGAAGTACTCGTCCTTGAACAGCGCCACGAGCCCGGCCACCGCGTGGAAGGACCCGAGCATGAGCATCATCGTGCCCGCGAAGACGATCCACCCGTACCAACCAGTCCGCTCCGCCCTCCGGACCGAACGTGGTGCACCTGCTGCCATGCTGCTTGCCATCTGAGGTCTCCTCTCGACCATCCGGTGGCACCAGCATCCGAGCCAGGGCCGCGCGCAGCCTCACCCACACCGGGTGACGTCTCGACGCGTCTTGTCGCGCAATGTTGGGGTGCATGGACAGCAGCCATCACCCATCAGCTCGCGACGTACGAGATCCGCCTCCGCGGGATCCCGCCGGAATCGTTGCGCGAGCGGTATCCCTCGATGGCGGTGCGTACGACGCCGGCGCAGACCGTCCTGTTCCGTCACGTCGAGGGTGTGAGCGAGCTGGACGAGCTGCTGGAGGAGCTCCGGTCGGTCGGTCTGGCACTGAGCGAGCTGCACATGGAGCCACCCGCACCTGCGTCGAGGCGTGCGTCGTGAGCGGCACCTGTGAGGTCCGGGTCGAGGGCGTGGTCGGCCTCGCCATGCTGCAGCACCTGCACTGGTCCCACCGTGTCGTCCCGGAGCACACCGTCCTGAGAGTGGCCGCCACCCCGGCGGACCTGCCCGACCTCCTGCAGGCGCTCACGGACGCCGGGCTCACCATCGAGAGTGTGCGCCCGATCGACCCGTCCCCGTCCACGGGCGCTTGACGCGGAGGCGCTAGCAGAGCCCCAGATCGCGACCCCGGCGCACCGCGTCCACCCGTCGGCTGACGCAGAGCTTGCCGAAGATCCCCTTGAGATGCGTCTTCACGGTGTTGGGCGAGACGAACAGGGCACTCGCGATCTCCTCGGTCGAGTACATCTGCGCGAGGAGCTCGAGCACCTCCCCCTCGCGCTCGGTCAGCGTTCCCACGACCCCGGTGTCCGCGGAGACGGCAGCCGCACGCACCAGCGGCTGGCGGGATCTCAACGGCGGGAACGACGACACGAAGCCTCGGTGCGCACGCATCAGGCCGACGTCGCGCGCGAGGTAGCCACTCAGCCAGGCCCAGTCGTGCGCAAAGGGCCTGCGCAGGCCCTCCGCGCTGCCCACGCGGAGCGCTCGGTCGACCAGGAGCCGGGCGCGCTCACCGTCCCCGTGGTCCTGGGCGAGGCGGGCCTCCAGGAGCCACGACCGGATCTGGAGGCCCACCGGGGCACCGGCAAGGGCCGGCACGACCGTGCCCAGAACCGCACGTGCGCCGCGCATGTCGCCGATGTCCCAGCGTGCGACGGCGGCCAGCACGGAGGACCCCGAGGCCGCGCGTGGCGGCAGCGGGGTGACCAGGGCCAGCGCCCGCTGCGGTTCCCCCGCCGCGATCAGGAACTCGGCCGAGTCCACGGCGAGCAGGTCGTGGAACCACTCCGCGTTGCCGGCGGCCCAGGTCGCGCCCGTGGCCTCGGCCAGGAGCCGCAAGGAAGCCTCCGGCTCCCCCTCCGCCGTCAGCAGTCGTGCCTGCGCCAGGAGGCTGCTGGCCACCAGCCACGGCTCCCACCCACCACCGGGCACGACGCCGGCCAGCTCGAGCCGCTCATGCGCCTGCTCCAGCTCGTCACCTTCGAGATGGACCCAGGCGTGGGCAAGGTGAGCGTGCGTGACGCCTGCGCGTCCCGCCTCCCCGGCGAGCTCGAGGACGCGGTCGGCGTGGAGCGTGGCGCGACGCAGGTTGCCCCGGAACGCCTCGAGCAGGGCGAGCTGTCCCTCACAGTCGGCGCGGGCGGCACATTCGTCAGGGACCCCGGACGCGGCAGCCCCACGAGCGAGGGTGTGGGCGGCCTCGTGCAGCCGTCCTGCGAGCAGCTGCAGGGACCCCAGATGGGCGTCGAGCAGGACGGGGAGCTCGGGGAGCTCGGCGAGGACCGCGACCGGCAGCTGGTTCATCAGGAGCCGCGCCTGGCCCTCGTACGCCGTACCCGCCGCGACGTCGCCCCGGAGCCGCGCCTGAGCGAGCCTGGTGCAGGCGATCCCGAGACGATGCGCCACGGGTCCGCTCACCCCGTCCGTGGACCGGATCCGACCGAGAGCCGCCACGGCCGATTCGCCGTCGCCACGGCACACGGCGAGAGCAGCGCGCAGCACCGGCTCGGCGGCGCTGACCGCGTCGATCTCGGCGGTGGCGCGGACGATGGCGTCCGCGGTGCCGGCGAGGAGGCGAACCACGGCGTGGGACGTGACCAAGGTGGTCGCCACCTCTGACCAGTCGCCGTGTGCGAGGGCCTTGCGCACAGCGGTCACCTCGCCCACGGGAACCGCGTCGGGCAGGAGTCGGGAACGGCCGAAGGATCCGTCCGTGCGCACCTCGACCAGCGCGTAGCCGGACACGGGGAGGTCCTCGGTCTCGGGCGCCCAGGGGATGGTGGTCGGCTCCGGGAGCTGCGATGTGGCCAGGGAAGACATGTCGTCCGCCTCGAGGTCGTCCGAGATCACGAAGTTCCGTAATTCATCTCGCAGGGTGGGGTGAGGCGTCCTCACCCCCGGGGCGATCTCACCCGGGTGAGATCGAGCGAGTCGGGCCACGGGCTCAGATCAGGCTGGTTGCGCCGGGCAGTCCGGACCGCCTCGTCGCGCGAGTGGGCGCCGAGCTTCCGGTAGATGGCGTGGGCGTGCGTCTTCACGGTGTTGGCGGACAGGAACAGCTCGCGCGCGATGTCGCCGAGGCTCAGGGAGCCCTGGAGCAGGCGCAGCACGTCCAGCTCGCGGTCGGTGAGCGGTTCGCCCGGACCCGGTGCGTCGAGCCGCTCCCGCAGGAGCTCCTGGACGGCCGCCATCCGGGCGCGCATCGCGCGCATGCCCTCGTCGTAGCGGTCCATGCGGGTGCCGAGGTCCCTGAGCAGGTCCTGGGCGGTGACCAGCAGGCCCGCGGCCACGGCCACGCGGGCCGTTCCGAGCAGGTGATGGATGTTGCCCCAGGGGTCCCTGCGCGGGATTCCGGCGGCGCATCTCCAGGCCCTTGTTGAGGGTCATCATCGCGTCGTCGAGCTTCCCGGCTGCCGCCTGGGCCAGCCCGAGAGCGGTCCACGCCAACGACACCTGGGGCATGTCGCCCAGCCCGCGGTCCACGACGAGCTCCATCGCGAGCTCCGCGCGCTCGCGGCTGCGGTCAGGCTCCCCACGCTCGGCGTCGACGAGCGACTCGGTGGCGAGGCTGAGCACCCGGACCAGTACCGGGGCGGCGTCGTTGGAGGACGACTTCGCGAGCACGGTCGATGCGAGCTCCAGGTCGCCCTGGACGTACGCAGAGTGCCCCAGGGCCGCCTGGGCGAGCGCGTAGTACGGCGAGCTGCTGTCGGTCTCGAGCTCGACGGCACGTTGCGCCGCGGCCGCCATGTCGACCGGTCCGCCGTAGCCGAACATGCCCACGGATCATCGCGATCGCGGACTCCACCGACCGTGCGCCGTCCGGGAGCGGGCCGATGTCACGGAACTCCTCGAGCTCGGTGAGGAGCTTGTTCAGCGTCTCCTCGTGACCGCACAGCGCCGCCATCCACGCGGCCGTCACCCCGGCGGCGGGGTCGTCGGCGACGGACCGGCTTCCGATCGCCTCGAGCCACCCCACGACCGTCGCGGCTCGATCGGTGTCGACGTAGGACAGCCAGTTCTCCCGCACCAGGACCGCAGCGTCGGTGGGCCGGCCAGCCGCGAGGGCGTGCTTCACCGCCTCGTCGATGTGGCCGTGGTCGCGGAACCACTCGAGCGCTCGCGAGTGCAGGGCCTGGACGCGCTCGGGACCCTCGAACTCGAGCTCGATCCGGGCCACCGCCGCGAACAGGTGGTGGAAGCGGTACCAGTGGCGTTCGTCGTCCAGTGGCACGAGGAACAGGTTGCTGCGCTCGAGGTGGGCCAGGATCGCGGCGGACCCTGTGCTGCCGCGGACGAAGTCGCACAGCGGCGCGGAGAACCTGTCCAGGACGGACATGCTGACGATGAACTCCCGGATCTCGTCGCTGTGCCGGGCGAGCACCTCCTCGGTGAGGTAGTCCACGACGAACCTGTTGCCGCCACTGAACTGCCGCACGAACTCGTCCGGGTCGTTCCGTCCGGCGAGCGACAGCGTGGCGAGGTACAGACCGGCCGGCCAACCCTCTGTCCGGTCCACGAGCCGGACCAGCGATTCGCCGGACAGCACGACGTCCACCCGGGACAGGAGTGTCGCCGCCTCGTCGAGGGTGAAGTTGAGGTCGACGGCCCTGATCTCGGCGAGGCGTCCCGATGCGCGCAGCCGCCCCAGCCGAAGGCCCGGATCCGCGCGGGTGCAGATCACCAGGTGCGCCTGCGGTGGCAGGTTGCGGATCAGGACCTCGACCTGGTCGCGCACCGCAGGGTCACGCAGCACATGGAAGTCGTCGAGCACGATGACGATGTCGTCGGGCATCGCGGCCAGGGCACTCAGCATGCGCGGGAGCACCCCCGTCATGATCTCGCCGGTGGCGGCGTCCGTGATGTCGCCGACGTCAGCGGGCACCGTGCAGCCGACCCGTTCGAGCGCCACGGAGAGGTGTCTCCACAACCGGCCGGGGTCGTTGTCTCCGGGATCGAGGGAGACCCACGCCGCCCGGGGATTCCGGGTGGCGGCCAGCCACTGGGAGATCAGGGTGGTCTTGCCGTACCCAGCCGGTGCGGAGACCAGGGTGACCGGCAGCTGGGTGGCCTCGTCGAGCCGACCGACGAGGCGGGCACGGTCGACCCAGTCGTCGCGTGTCGGCGGTCGGTGGAACTTCGCGTTCATGAACGAGTCGGCGGACGCCGTCGTGCGGGGGGGCCCGTCCCCGGGATCCCTCGTCCCCATGCTCGGTCGTGCCATGGTTCCTCCCACCTCGACAATATGGCACGTACCTGTCTCCCATCGGGCTCTAGGCTGTCGTGTCGTGCCCCACAGCATCAGCGCCGTATCGACATCTGGGACGACGTCCCCGACGTGCGCCTGGCGGCTGCCTGCGTGCGCCAACGCGCGTCGACTGGTAGGACTGCTTCGCCGCCTACGGCGCACTCGCCGTGGTGGTCACGTCGGTCTTTTCCAGCCGACGATCGGACCCCGACGCTCGATTCTGGTCACCGCAGTGCTGCTGGTCACGACGGCCACGTCGGGCGTGGGCTGCTCCCGGGGGACGGCGCCGTCAGTCCTGTTCCTTGCGGACGTCGAGGAGCACGAGTCCCTCGCGGCGCAGCGCCTCGAGCAGTCCGTGCAGCTCGGCCTCGTCCGCCAGCACGGCGTGCATCGTGGTACTCGCAGGGTCGTTCTGGACCGTGACGTCCGAGAAGTCCTCGAGCAGGCGAGGCAGCACCTCCCCTGCCACGCGGATCTCGTAGGCGGCTCTCGCCATGGCCATCTCGATTCGTCGGGCCGGCTGCGAACGCGACCAACCTCCCCCGGCTGGACGGGGAGCGCGTCACCCACAGCGGGTGACGTCTGTTGCTCGCCGGCTGCCGCACCGTGGGCGGATGACCGATTCCGGAACCGCAGGCCCGCACCCCGGCTCCGCCGCCGAGGCCGAGGTGGCGCGCCTGCGGGCGGAGCTCGCACGACTTCGCCAGGAAGCTGCCCGAGCCCACGGCCGACGACGAGGATGGTGGCGCCCGGTCCTGGCCGGCTTCCTGGTGGCCGTGGCTGCGCTGCTCGCCCCGTTGTCCGTGCTCGCGACCTGGGCCAGCGGCCAGATCGAGGACACCGACCGGTACGTCGCCACCGTGGGGCCGCTCGCGAACGACCCGGACGTGCAGAAGGCGATCGCGGCGCGCGCCGAGCAGGTGATCTTCTCCTACCTCGACCTCGACACAGCCATGGATGAGCTCGACGCAGGCGCTCAGCGACCGGGGCGTGCCACCCAGGGTGGCGGCAACCCTGCAGGCCGTCTCGGGGCCCCTCGCCTCCGGGATCCGGAGCTTCGTGTCCGACCGGATCCTCGCCTTCGTGCAGTCGGACGCCTTCGAGCAGGCCTGGATCGAGGCAAACCGAACGGCCCACGCAGAGCTGGTGGCCGCACTGACCGGCAACGGCGGTGGCGCCGTCACGATCAACAACGGGGCCGTGCAGTGTGAACCTGGCAGTGGTCATCAACACCATCAAGCAACAGCTCACCGATGCCGGGTTCGCCATTGCGGACCGGATCCCGGAGGTGGCGGCGAGCTTCACCATCGTCCAGTCCGAGAACCTCGAGACGGTGCAGACCCTGCTGGGTGTCCTCGACAACCTGGCCGCCTGGCTGCCCGTGCTGGGACTCGGGCTCCTGGCCGTCGCAGTCCTGCTGGCGCGGGACCGACGGCGCATGGTGCTGGCCTCCGGGATCGCGGTCGCCGCCTCGATGCTGTTGCTCGGCGCGACTCTCAACGTCATTCGGCCGTTCTACCTGAACGCGCTGCCGGAGAGCTCGTCCGCTGCGGCCGCGGGAGCCATCTACGACCAGCTGGTCTCCTTCATCCGGCTCGCGCTCCGCGGCTTGCTGGTCGTGGCCCTCACGGTCGCCGTCGTCGCCTGGCTCAGCGCGCGAAGCGGCTCCGGCGCCGCGGCCAGGGGCGCGCTCGTCCGCGGCATCGACATCGTGCGCGTGCGGATGTCCCGCGCGGGGCTGCAGACCGGCAGGCTCGGCGTCGTGCTCGGGCAGTACCGCGGTTCGTTCCGCGTCGGGATCGTCGCCATCGCGGCACTGGCCTACCTGGCCCAGGACCACCCGACCGGAGGGACCGCCCTGGTGTTCGTCATCGTCACAGGACTGCTGGTGCTCGTGCTGGAGCTCCTGGCGACCCCTCCGCAACCGGCGACCGCGGCACCCGGGGAGGTCGCCGAGCCCTGAGCCGAGCCTCAGCCAAGGACAGCCCGACCAAGGAAAGGGACCCTGAACGCCGTGACCGCGTTGACGGTGTGGCGTTACCCGACACCGTTCGGTGCCGACCAGGGCGAGCTGCACCTCAAGCAGCTCGTCGAGCAGGACGCCCTCGTCGTACACGACGCCGCCAGCGTCGTCTGGATGCAGGACGCCGAGGCGCCGAAGGTGCGACACCTTCGGCACGACACGGCGAGGTCGGCCGGCCGCGGAGCGCTCTGGGGCGGCCTCGTCGGGATGCTGGTGCTGAATCCCGTGGCCGGTGCCGCCGCCGGCGCCGCCGCAACTGCCGCGGCGCACAGGCTGCGGAGCACCGGCATCGACGAGGAGTTCCTGGGCACGGTGCGGGAACAGCTGGTGCCAGGCACGTCGGCACTGATCGTGATCAGCAGTGACGCCCGTGAGGAGCTCGTCGGCCCGATCCTGGCGCGCAGCGAGGCCACCCTGATCGCCGCCGACCTGCCCGAGGAGGCACGCCGCCGCCTCGACGACCTGCTGGCACCGCCCCCGTGATCGTCGGCGGCACACGCGGACTGCCCCGGCTCATCCGTTCCGGGTGAGCCGCTCACCGTGCTGTTCTCCTAGCGTCTCCAGCGCACAGCTTCCCTTGCGTGCCCGTCAGGAAGGACCCTCACCATGAGCACGACCGATCCCCGCCGCGAACGCGAGACGTCAATCGGTGCGTACGGCGTCTCGGTGTTCGCCGGCGTCATCCTCGTCACCCTGGCGTCGTTCCAGATCCTGGAGGGGTTGTCCGCTGTCCTGAAGGACGACGTCTACGTCTCGGGCCTCAACTACGCCTACGCGATCGACCTGACCACGTGGGGCTGGATCCACCTCGTCATCGGAGTGATCGGCGTGGCTGTCGGTATCGGCATCCTCGCCGGCCAGGCCTGGGGACACATCCTCGGCATCGCGTTCGCCGTCATCTCGGCACTGAGCCAGTTCATGTTCCTGCCCTTCTACCCCTTCTGGGCCCTCTTGCTGATCGGCATGAACATCCTGGTGATCTGGGCCCTGGCCACCCGCCTGACCGAGACGTGACCCGGTCGAGCCGACGACCGTGGACTCCTTCTAGAGCGGCGGCACCGGGTCGCCGGGCTGGAGTCGATGGCGCAGCCCCCAGGCTCCCCATGCCAGCGCGCCCAGCGGGATGGGGAGCCAGTACGACACGAGTCGGTACAGCAAGGTTCCGACCGCGGCCTGGTCCGCGTCGACCCCGGACAGCACGAGCAGCGTGGTCAGCCCGGCCTCCACGAACCCGAGCCCGCCGGGGGTGATCGGGACCATCGCCAGGGCCAGGGCCACGACATAGGCCAGCAGGACCAGAGCCGGGCGGATGTGGGCGCCGACGGCGTACAGCGCCGCGACCAGGGCTGCGTAGTCGAGCAACCGGTTGGCGGCCGCGTAGACGAGGGCTCCATGCCATCGGCCGGCGAACGCGGCCGCGACCTTGTCCCGCTGGACGACCAACGCGGCCGCGGAAGAATCTGCCGTGACCTGGCGACGGACCAGGTGGATGAGGCGCCCCGCGACGCGGCCGACCACGAGCACGAACCGGTCCCAGGTGAGCATCATCGTGCCGAGTGCGACGACGACGACCGCGAGCAGGAACGAGACCAGCAGCCCGAGCTGGAGCTGGCGGGCCGGGGGCGGTCCGATGATCACCGCGGGCACGGTGAGGACGGGCAGGCTGAGCAGCACTCCGGTGCTCATCAGACCGGTGGCGGCGAGGGCCGTCGCGACGACGGCTCCGGGTTGCCCAGCCTGGACGAGGACCTTGCCCTGGACGACTCCGCCCGTTGCCGCTCCCCCGGGCAGCACCTTGGACGCTGCGTTGCCGACCACCTGCGACGTCGCGACAGCCGTCCAGGACGTGTGCGGAAGCGCGACGCGCAGCAGGGCCCAGGTCGCGGCAAAGCTGGCGAGCTCCAGGACGAACAGGATGGCGAACCACCAGGGCCGCACCTGGCCGAGGTCCGGCCAGGCGCCCAGCAGGGTGATCAGGCTGGGGATGACGACGTAGATCCCGAACGACGTGACGACCACGCCGACGGTGCGCCATCCCCATCGCCGGACCGCGCTCTGGAGCCACGTCATGCGCCGCCCCCGGGTCCGCTCACGACCAGACTCAAGTCCGTGGCGCCGGCGTGACGGCGCGTCGGCCAGCCGAGGACAGCAGGATCCACACGGAGAGCACCACCACGACCTCCACGGCCGCGGTGCACACCTGCACCTCCAGGGCGGCGTCGTACCCGAACGGGACCACGGCGAGGCCGATCCCGATGAGCGCCATCAGCCAGCCGAAGAAGACCAAGGGGCGGGGCACCCCGAGCAGCAGCAGGTGCAGGATGCCCGCGGCACCGAGCGCCAGGACTGCCGCACCGGCCGGGTACGACGCCCGGTGCGACCAGCCCAGGACGCCGCGCTCCGTCGGCGGCAGCAGGTTCACGTCCACCAGGGTCTCGACCACCAGCACGCCGACCGCCGCGACCAGGGCCGCGACCACCACGGTGGCTGCCGCCCCAGCCCAGAGCTTCTTCGCGTCGATTCTCATACCGTCGTCCATGTCGCACCTCTCGCCTCGGCCCAGCCAGTCCTCTTCAGGCCTCCTGGACGGACGGCCCCTCGAAGTCCAGCGCGTCGCTGAGGTCGGTGGCGCCGCCACCGGCCCGGTCAGGCTAGGTCCGGCCGCCGAGTGCCCGTTCACCTGCCGCGGTGAACCTCACCCGGCCCTCGCAGAGGCGAAGAACCCGCCGCTGCCCGTCAGTGTGCGAAGAACTCGAGCGCGGTCCTGGTCTTGGTCGCCTGCTCACCCGACAGGTCGATGCCCCGCTCCTCGAGGTAGACCCGCGACTGTGCCGCCACCTGGAACGCCTCGGACGGCGCACACTTGGTGGACAGCTCCAGGAGCCGGGACCCGTCCGGGTAGATCCACAGCTCGACCACCAGCCGGCGGTCGTATCCCGGGGGCGTGTACTTCAGCTTGAGCACCGTGATCGGGCCGAGGATGGACAGGTCGTCGATTCCCGTCCCTTCCGGCGCGTGCTCGGCGAAGAAGGCGCGCTGCCCTTTGGTGAACAGCGACTGCGCGGCCCGGTCGCCGTCCACAGCCTCCTGCACCTTGCCCGCGGCGCAGTGACGCCTTGAGCCGGCCGGAGCACACGAAGCCGCCCGGCCCGGCGTCGACCTCCACGCCGAAGCCAGGCTTGGCCCGGAGCTGGGCCGGAAGCTCCTGGGGCACGACGGGCCGCAGCTTGACCACGGAGTCGTCGCCGGCCCTGGTGCGCCGGGCCCGGACGATCACGCCCCGCTCGTTGAGCAGCAGGTCGCGGGTGTCGAGGAAGAACACCTGGCTCACCTCGGCGTTGAGCGGATCCATGTGGAGCGCCCGGGCGGCCGACCGCTGGTCACCGTCGGGCACGGTCAGCTTGAGCTCGACCGAGTCTGCGCCCTCGAGCAGCACGAGCAGTCGCGCCAGCTCGTCGGTCGAGAACCTGGGAGCCGGTCGGGTGTTGGTCATGGGGCATTCTCCTCCGGTGCGATCCGCAGGTCTCTCACCCTCGCGGCCCGGTGTTGCGGCAGCATCACCCCCGTGGGGTGAGACGGCCCCGGGCCCGGTGGCGACACTCTGGAAGGCGATGACCCAAGTGGTGCAGGTACCGCGGCGCGACACGCCCGACGTACTCGGCACGCCCGGACCGGCAGCAGGTGGTCGACGCGGTCGTCGCGATCGTGGTGGAGTCGCTGGCCGCAGGCGTCGTGATCGCGCGGACCGCGTCGAGGATCGCCGCACCGGTCACCCGGCTCGTGTGGCGCCCGCCCCTGGTGCCGACGTCCCTGCAGCCCGCCACGCTGGTGGGGGTACTCGCCCGGCGGGGCGCGGACACACCGGGTTGCGACGGAGAAGCAGGTCGGGCGCATGCTCGACGCGTGGACCCCGATGATCACCGAGACCGTCCTCCAGCGGCTCGACCTCGACGCGATCATCCACCGCGTCGACCTCGTGGCGATCGTCGACGAGGTGATCGCCGGCGTCGACCTCCCCGCGATCATCCGGGAGTCGACCGGCACGATGGCGTCCGAGACCGTGCGCGGCGTACGGATGACCGGGATCACCGCCGACGACGCGATCAGCCGGACCCTCCGCCGACCGCTGTTCCGCCGGGCGCGCACCGGCGCCACGCAGCGGGAGCCGGCAGAACCGATGCCGGAACCGACGTGACCGACGGGGCCCCGGTCGTCCCGCAAGGAGCACGTCCGTACCAGGGCGCCAACGCCGGGGTGGCCACCCGCGTCGTCGCCGCAGCGATCGACGTCGTCCTCGTCGGCCTGGGCCTGCTCGCGGGCTACGGCGGCTACGTCGGCCTCCGGCTGCTGCTGGACCCGCGCGGCTACCAGCTGCCCGACCCGTCGTTGGCGGCAGGGATGACCGCGTTCCTCGTGGTGCTCGTCCTCTACCTGAGCGTCCTGTGGGCGCACGACCGGACGGACGTACGGCGACCACGTCATGGGGATCACCGTGGTGGGCGGTCACGGATCCCGGCTCGGCCCGGTCCGGGCGTTCGTGCGTGCCGTGCTGTACGCCGTGTTCCCGCTCGGGCTGCTGTGGTGCGCGATCAGCGCCAAGCGGCATTCGCTGCAGGATGTCGTGCTCCGCACCCAGGTCGTCTACGCGTGGCTCCCGCACCCGGTCGAGAGCCACGCACACGACGTCGAAGGGTGGAGCCGAGGAGATCCTGAGCGGATGAGTCACCCGCAGCGGGTGAGCATGGGGTCCGACACGTTCGCGCAGTCTCTGGGCATGGATGATGAACACTCGCTGACGCAACGCGTCGCCGCGGAGTTCCTGGGCACGTTCGTGCTGGTGTTCGGTGGGTGCGGCGCGGCCGTGCTGGCCGCCGGTGTGCCCGATGTCGGCATCGGGTTCCTGGGCGTGGCCTTCGCGTTCGGCCTCACGGTGCTCACCATGGCCTATGCCGTCGGACACGTCAGCGGTGGCCATTTCAACCCGGCGGTGACGCTCGGGCTCGCGCTCGCCGGACGGTTCCGGTGGAAGGACGCCGTGCCGTACGCCGTGACCCAGGTCGTCGCAGCCATCGCTGCGGCCGCCGTGCTCTTCGTCGTCGCGAACGGCAAGTCCGGCTTCAGCGCGAAGGAGTCGGGCTTCGCCACCAACGGCTACGGCGACCGCTCACCGGAGGGCTACTCACTCCTGGCCGTCCTCGTGATCGAGGTGGTGCTCACCGCGGTCTTCCTGTACGTCATCCTCGGCGCGACCGACACCCGAGCGCCGAAGGGCTTCGCGCCGATCGCGATCGGACTGGTCCTGACCCTGATCCACCTGGCCAGCATCCCGGTCAGCAACACCTCGGTGAACCCGGCCCGGTCGACCGGCCCGGCCCTGTTCGCCGGCAGCGACGCCCTCGTGCAGCTGTGGGCATTCTGGGCCGCACCGCTGGTCGGCGCCGCCATCGCCGGGGCGACGTACGCGCTGCTGCCACACTATCCGCCGCCATCCCCCGTGCTTTCGGCAAGGACAAGGTCGTCGCGCCTCTCCCCGAGGCGACCGAGGCCTGAGCGACTTGGGTGGATGGGCGCCGTCAGAGTGTTTTCTGGCGGAGCCTGTCGAATTCCCAAGGTATCTAGGTTTTCCTGACCGGACTTCCCAATCCTTCCTGCACTTCCCAATCTCTTCTGACGCTCCCGTGGCGTACATGCCCCGGGAAGCGCCAGAAGAGATTGGGAAGTGCGGGACGACGCCCGGTTTGCCCGAAGAATTCCGCGATACCTTGGGAATTGTGTTGCGCGCGTACCCGGCCACAAGCCAGCCGATCCTCCGGTGGACTGCAAATCCACGACATCTGTTGGCCCGACTCATCCGCAACGTGTGAGGACAGCCGCCGGTTCGTACGCCGAGGATGGAGGAAACCGATCGAGGAGTGTGCACAGGTGAGAGCGTCGACTGCCGTGGCCGTGACCGTGCTGGTGCTAGGTGGCGGGGGTCTCGCCGCGTGTGGTGGTGGTGATGAACAGTCCCCCGAGCCCGCCTTGTGCGGCTCGGTCGACGATCTCGGTGACGCCGTCGGCGACGTCTCCGACATCGACTTCTCCTCGTCCGGTGCTCTCAACCAACTGAAGAAAGGGATGGACACGGTCGGTGAGGACCTGAAGGACGTCCAGGCGCAAGCCAAGAAGGAGTTCTCGGCCCAGGTGGACCGGACCCAGCAGACGTACGACGACCTCTCGGCGAGCGTGCTCGCGGCCACCAATGACCCGTCGGCCGCAGCCCTGAAGGCCGTCGACAGTGCCCTGTCCGCGTTCAACGACGAGGCACAGACCCTGGTCAGCGACGTCCAGACGACCTGCTGACCCGGTCGGCGACACCCGCCGGGCGCCCCGGTCCGTTCACTCGGGCAGGGGTGTATGCGGCGGGAACGAACCCGGGCAGGACGCTGCCGGGAGGGTCAGGAGAGCTCCTGGAGCAGCTCGGCAGCGATGATTCGTCCCGCGGCCTCGATCAGGGCGAGGTGAGAGAACGCCTGCGGGAAGTTGCCGAGGTGGCGACCGGTCTCCACGTCGAACTCCTCGGCGAAGAGCCCGAGCGGGGATGCGATTCGCAGCAGCCGCTCCATCAGGTCACGGGCCCGCTGTTCCTCGCCGATGATCGACAGCGCGGACACCAGCCAGAACGAGCAGATGAGGAAGGTGCCCTCCTTGCCGGCCAGGCCGTCATCGGTCTCGTCGGTTCGGTAGCGAAGCACGAAGCCGTTCTCGGTCAGCTCGTCGGCGACCGCGAGCACGCTTGCGCGAAGCCGCTCGTCGTCGTGTGGCAGGAACCCGAAGATCGCCGCCAGCAGCGTGGAGGCGTCCAGCGCGTCCGTCTCGTAGTGCTGACGCAGGACGCCTCGGTCGTCGACGCCATGGGCGAGGATGTCGGCCTTGATCTCATCGGCTGTGGCCCGCCAGGTCGCCTTCAGGTCGGGGTCACCGCGGATCTCGGCCAGCTTCGACGCGCGGTCCAGGGCGACCCAACCCATCAGCTTGGAGGACACGTAGTGCTGGGGCTTGCCGCGGGCCTCCCAGATGCCCTGGTCGGGTTCGCTCCATACGTCGGTGGCGCATTGGGCCTGCGTCTCCACGATCGGCCAGAGCCGCCGCGGCAGGCGTTGGCTGCGTCGCGTGTGCAGCAGGATGGAGTCCAGGACGGCGCCGAACACGTCGTTCTGGCGTTGGTCGAACGCTCCGTTGCCGATCCGCACCGGTCGGGCGCCCGCGTAGCCGGACAGGTCATCGCGAGTGGACTCCGTCAGGTCGCGTCGACCGTCGATCCCGTACATGATCTGGAGCGCGCCGGTCTCGGTCGGCTCGAGGTCGGCGACGAACTGCATGAACTCGTCGGCCTCCCAGTCCAGGTTCAGGAGGTGCAGGGCCTGGAGCGTGAAGGTGGTGTCGCGCATCCAGGTGTAGCGGTAGTCCCAGTTGCGCTCGCCGCCGGGCGTCTCCGGCAGCGACGTGGTGAGCGCGGCCACCGTGGCCCCGGTCGGCATGTACGTGAGGCCCTTGATGGCCAGCGCCGAGCGCTGGATCGGGTCGCGCCACCGGTGGTCGGGCATCCGCGCCCGTCCCAGCCAGGTGCGCCAGAACCGCGTGGTGGCGTCCAGGCGGCCGTTCGCCTCTGCGACGTCGGCCGGCGCGGCCAGTCCCCCGGCCCACGACAGTGCGCAGTAGGCCTCCTCGCCGGCCGCCAGGACGTGCCGGGCACGGACCCGGTTGCCCTCGACGCCGAGCGCGAGGTCGGTCTGCAGCCGGATGGCCTGGCCCGCGCCGGTCGCGTCGGCGGTGTGCCGGCTGCCCTCGACCAGGCTCCATTCGGCCGGCGTCCGGCCGTAGTCGAACGCCGGCTCGCACACGAGATCGATCTCGACGGTGCCCTCCAGGCAGCGGACCGTGCGCACCAGGAGGTGATCGGCGTCGTCGTCGGCGGGCGGTCGGGTGTGCGGCGTGACCTCGTCCTCGGTCTCCCGTGGACCCATCGTGAGTGCGTCGCGGACCAGGACCCAACCTGACGGCGTCTTCCAGGTCGTGGTCAGGACGTTGGAGCCGGGCTCGTAGACCCGCGCGGTCGGGTGGTTGATCCCGAAGGGGCCGAGCCTGAAGTAACCCGCCTGACGGTCGAGCAGGGTGCCGAAGACGCTGGGGGAGTCGAAGCTGGGGACACACAACCAGTCGACCGCGCCATCGGGCGCGATCAGGGCACCGGTGTGGCAGTTGGACAGGAACGCGTAGTCGGCGATGGGCGGGAACGGGGAGGGTGCCGCCGCGCTCTGGGTGGTCTCGGCGTTCATGACGCCACCCACGGGCTGTGCCAACCGCCGTACTCCGCGGTCAACCCGTCGGCCTCCGCGGGCCCCCAGGAGCCGGGCTGGTACACGTGAACGGGTGGTGGCGCGTCGAGCAAGGGCTGCATGACCCGCCACGTCTCCTCCACCCCGTCCTGCCGGGTGAAGCGCGTGCTGTCCCCGACCAGAGCAGCGTGCAGGAGCACCTCGTACGGCGTGGCCCCCTCACCGCCCTCCTCGGCGAACTCCATGTCCAGATCGATCCTCCCGACCGCCGAGATGTCGGTTCGCCGTGCGTCCAGGATCAACCTGATCCCGGTCGACGGGTCCAGCTTGACGACGAGCTGGTTGGCTTCGGCATGCGGCCCCATGAGCCCGAAGCCGAGCGGCGGGGGACGCTTGAACACCAGTCGCAGCTCGGTCTGGGTCATGGGAAGCCGCTTGCCGGTCCGGATGAAGAAGGGCACACCTGACCATCGCCAGTTCTCGATGTCGAGACGCATCGCGGCGTAGGTCTCCGTGGCTGAGTCTGCGGCCACTCCGTCGATGTCGAGATACCCGTCGTACTGTCCCCGCACATACTGAGCAGGGTCGGCCTCGACAACGGAGTGGAACAGTGCCACCTGGGCGTTCTTGATCGTCTGCGGGTCACCGCGCGACGGCGCCTCCATCGCCGCCGCCGCGACGACCTGCATCAGGTGGTTGACCACGACGTCACGCATCGCCCCGACCGGGTCGTAGAAATGGCCCCGGTCCTCGACACCGAAGTCTTCGGACATGTTGATCTGCACGCACGACAGGTAGTTGCGGCTCCACAACGGCTCCAGGATCGCGTTCGCGAACCGCAGGTGCAGGATCTCGTCGATGCCCATCTTCCCGAGATAGTGGTCGATGCGGAACAGCTGGGACTCGTCGATGTACTGGTGCAGCTCGTCCGCCAGCTCCCCGGCGGAGGCCTGATCATGTCCGAACGGCTTCTCCACCACGACCCGAGCCGATCTCGTCAGATCCGCCTCAGCCAGACCCTGAACGACCTTCCCGAACAGGAACGGCGGGATCTCCAGGTAGAACACGGGACACTCCGCGCCCTCGATCGCGCTGCCGACACGCTGGTAGGTGTCCGAGTCGGTGAAGTCGCCGTGGACGTACTCCAGCCTCGCCGCGAACCGGTCGAACACCGCGCGGTCGATGACCTCGCCGGTGCCCTCGATCGACTCGCGGGCGCGTTCCACCAGCTGGTCCTTGGTCCAGTCATCCACGGCGACGCCGACGACGGGGCAGTCCAGGAGGCCGCGCGACTCCAGCCGGTACAGCGACCGGAACGTCATCACCTTCGCGAGATCGCCGGTGATCCCGAAGACCACCAGCACGTCCGCCGGGCGCTGATCGGCCCCTTGCGGCCGGCCGCTGTCACGAGCGGTCGGACCTTCCGTCGCTGCCATCGCGGTTTCTCCTCAGTGGCGCGAGGCGGACCCGCGCCTTGGCTGCCCGGGACACCCGGGATCGTCAGGGCGTCCTCCCCGGTCCGGATTATCCGGACCGCGGCCGGCGTGCGGCATCCCCTAGTGTGGGTGAGGACGCGCCCGCCCCCACCGGGGATGATCCGGTCGCACGCGGCCGTTGCGGGAGACCCGCGTCACCCGCCTGCACAAGGGAATCGGCATGGCAGATGACCAGCACTACGACGTCGTCATCATCGGGACGGGGGCCGGGGGTGGCACCCTCGGGCACCGGCTCGCCACCAGCGGCCTGAAGGTGCTCTGGCTCGAACGTGGCGCGTTCCTGCCACGCGAGCGCGACAACTGGGAGACCCAGGCGGTCTTCGTGCGCGGAAAGTACCTCGCCCCAGAGGTCTGGTACGACGGACACGGCCGCGAGTTCCAACCCGAGGTCAACTACTACGTCGGCGGGAACACCAAGTTCTACGGCGCTGCCCTGTTCCGCCTGCGGCCCGAGGACTTCGGCGAGCTCCGCCACGACGGTGGCATCTCGCCGGCCTGGCCCATCTCCTACGACGACCTCGAGCCCTACTACAGCCAGGCCGAGCACCTCTACCTCGTGCACGGCCAGCACGGCGAGGACCCCAGCGAGGGTCACGCGAGCGCGCAGTACGCCCATCCGCCGGTCTCCCATGAGCCCCGGATCCAGCAGCTGAACGACGACCTGGAGAAGCTCGGGCTCCACCCGTTCCACCTGCCGGTCGGAGTCAACCTCCAGGAGGCGGAGCCGGGCCGGCCCACCCGGGCCAGCGCCTGCATCCGTTGCGACCGGGTCGACGGCTTCCCGTGCCTGCTCAACGCGAAGTCGGACGCGCAGGTCATCTGTGTCGATCCGGTCCTTGTCCCAGGACAACGTCACCCTCGTGACCGGCGCCCACGTGCAGCGCCTCGAGACGGACGCCTCCGGGCGCACGGTCACGGGCGTCGTCACAACGCTGGACGACGGGTCCGAGCACCACCTTCACCGGCGACGTCGTCGTCGTGGCCTGCGGGGCGGTGAACTCGGCCGCCCTGCTGCTGAGGTCGCGCGCGGACCGCCACCCGGAAGGACTCGCCAACAGCTCGGGAGTGGTCGGCCGGCACTACATGCGACACAACAACATCGCCCTGATGGCTGTCTCGCTGGAGCCCAACCCCACCCGGTTCCAGAAGACGCTGGCGCTGAACGACTGGTACCTCGGCGCCGACGACTGGGAGTTCCCTCTCGGCGGCATCCAGATGCTGGGCAAGTCCGACGACGAGGAGATCCGCGCGCAGGCGCCTCGCTGGGCCGGTCGGCTGTCTCCCGGAATGCCCTTCGAGGTGCTGGCTCACCACGCCGTCGACTTCTGGCTCTGCGGTGAGGACCTGCCGCAGGCGAGCAACCGGGTCACGGTGGACCGGGACGGGGCGATCCATCTCAGCATCGATGAGCAGAACAACGTCCAGGGAGTCCAGCGACTGCGCCACAAGCTCGACGGGATGCTCGACCAGCTGGGGATGCACAAGCACCACCTGCTCGACCGCAGCCTCTACCTGCACAAGAGCATGCCCATCGGGGCGACAGCCCACCAGGCGGGCACCGTCCGTTTCGGCAGTGACCCCGCCTCGAGCGCTCTGGACGTGAACTGCAAGGCCCACGACCTCGACAACCTCTACGTGGTCGACACGAGCTTCTTCCCGAGCATCGGAGCCGTGAACCCCTCGCTCACCGCCATCGCGAACGCCCTACGAGTCGGCGACCATCTCGATCGAGCGCCTGGGCTGAACAGAGGCTGCCATGAACGAAGCCACCGGGTCGTCATCGTCGGAGGCGGCTTCGGCGGGCTGTTCGCCGCGAAGTTCCTCCGGCGGGCACCCGTCGACGTGACGCTCGTCGACGCCCGGAACTACCACCTCTTCCAGCCGCTGCTCTACCAGCTCGCGACCGGCATCCTCTCGGCTGGGGAGGTCGCCCCGCCGATTCGGGACATCCTGCGCCGCCACGACAACGTGACCGTGGAGATGGCCACGGTGTCCGGGTTCGACCTGACTGCTCGCACCGTGACGGCCAGGCGACCCGACGACGCGGTCCGCACCTACGAGTACGACAGCCTGATCGTCGCGACCGGAGCCGCCCAGTCGTACTTCGGTCACGACGAGTTCGCCCGCTACGCACCCGGCATGAAGACGATCGACGACGCCCTGGAGCTCCGCGGCCGGATCTTCGGCGCCTTCGAGATGGCCGAGAACGAGGAGGACCCGGACGCGCGCCGCGCGTGGCTCACCTTCGTCGTGGTCGGGGGCGGTCCGACGGGCGTCGAGGTCGCCGGACAGATCGCGGAGCTGGCACGCTCGGGGCTCACCGGCAACTTCCGTCGCATCGACCCCGCGGAGGCGAAGGTCGTCCTCGTCGACGGCGGCCACGAGATCCTTGCGATGTTCGGCGACCGGCTCTCCAAGAAGGCGGCCAAGGAGCTGCGCCGGCTGGGCGTGACGATCCAGACCGAGTCCCTGGTGACGGGCGTCGACGCCTTCGGGGTCGACATGCGGACGGCCGACGGGTCGATCCGAGCGAGTCGACTGCCGGGTGAAGGTCTGGGCCGCGGGCGTGCAGGCGTCGCCACTGGCCGGCCTGCTCGCAGAGGCCAGCGGGGCGACGTGCGACCGCGCCGGCCGAATCGCCGTCCTCGATGACTGCACGCTTGCCGGGCCATCCCGAGGTGTTCGCGATCGGCGACATGATGGCGCTCGACGACCTCCCCGGCGTCGCCGAGGTGGCCATGCAGTCGGGGATCCACGCCGCCAACACGATCAAGCGCCGGCTCGAGGGCAAGGAGGCAGCGAGGTTCACCTACCGGGACCTGGGCAGCATGGCGACCATCTCCCGCTTCCATGCGGTGGTCAGCTTCAAGAAGCTGCGGGTGTCGGGGTTCCTCGGATGGTTGATGTGGCTCTTCGTGCACATCACCTTCCTCACGGGCTTCAAGAACCGTCTCTCCGCGATGTTCCACTGGTCGGGCACGTTCCTCGCCGGCGGCCGCGCCGAGCGGACGATCACGGTCCGCCAGGTGATCGGTCGGGTCGCCATCGAAGAAGCAGGCGGTGAGGACCTCACCCGGCACCTGCATCGAGAGACCCGAGCACCAGGGCACTCCGGGACAGGAGGAAACACGCACCGATGCTGACTGACGCGCTGTCGAGCGTGCGCTCGCGGTCGATCCGGTGCCGTGGGCGCGGTCGCAGATGGCCTTCACGCTCGCGTTCCACATCATCCTGGTGCCGCTGGGGGTGTCGTGGTCGGTGATGACGCTGATCGCCAACTACCGGGGGATCAAGCACGACGACCCGGACGCGATGCTGCTGGCGCAGCGCTGGTCGAAGTACATGGCGGTCACCTTCGCGGTGGGGGCGGTGACCGGGACGGTGCTGTCCTTCGAGTTCGGCCTGCTGTGGCCGAAGTTCATGGGTCAGTGGGGTGCGGCGTTCGGGGTGCCGTTCGCGTTCGAGGGGATCTTCTTCTTCACCGAGGCGGTCTTCATCTCGATCTACATCTTCGGGTGGCGCCGGCTGAAGCCGTGGGCCCACTTCTGGACCGGCGTGCCGATCGCGGTCGCGGGCATCTTCGGCAGCATCTCGGTGGTGGCGGCCAACGCCTGGATGAACTCCCCGCAGGGCGTCACCCTGGACTCGGCCGGCAAGGTGACCGACGTCGACCCGATGGGGGTGATCTTCAACGACGCGATGCCGTTGATGGCCGCGCACATGGTGGTCGCGGCGTACCTGGTCGGCGGCTTCATGGTCGCCTCGGTCTACGCGGTCGGGATGCTGCGCGGGCGCACCGACCGCTACCACCGGCTCGGCTTCATCATCGCCTTCACCGTCGCGGCGATCGCGACGCCGGTGCAGATGGGCGTGGGTGACGGGCTGGCGCGGTGGGTCTACAACAACCAGCCCACCAAGTTCGCCGCGATCGAGATGGTCCCCAAGACCAGCAGCGACGTGCCCGAGGTGCTGCTCGGGCACCTCAACTCCGAGGGCCAGGTGGTCGGCGGCATCCCGATCCCGGGTCTCGCCTCGATCCTGTCCGACCCGAGCACCGGGACCTCCACGGTCGTCCAGGGCCTCGACGAGACGCCCGCGGACGAGCGGCCGACGATCCACGAGGTGAACGTCGTCCACCTGGCCTGGGACGTGATGGTCGGGCTCGGCACCCTGCTGTTCCTGCTGACGCTGTGGTGGTGGGTCGCCTGGATCTTCCGACGAGACATGCCCCGGAGCCGGTGGTTCCTGCGGGCCGCGGCCGCGTCCGGGGTGCTCGGCGTGGTCGCCCTGGAGGCGGGCTGGACGGTCAGCGAGGTCGGCCGGCAGCCGTGGATCGTCTACGAGAAGATGAAGGTCGAGGACGCCGCCACCGCGAACACCGGCATCTGGATCACCTTCATCGGCGTGGTGATCCTCTACCTCGGCCTCGGCATCACCACGATCCTGGTGCTGCGCCAGATGAGCCGCCGGTTCCGCGACGGCGACCGCGTCCGGCGAGGCCGACGTGCCCTACGGGCCCAGCGAGCCGATCGAGACCGGCGGCGCCGACGACCGGTGGACGAGCGGAAGGTGCCGCTCTGATGAGCACCACGGCGGCGCTCATCCTGTTCGCCGCGATCACGATCTACGCGGTCTTCGGCGGCGCCGACTTCGGCGCCGGCTTCTGGGACCTCGTCGCCGGCGGGACCGAAGCGCGGCGAGCGGCCTCGCGAGGTCATCGACCACTCGATCGCGCCGGTGTGGGAGGCCAACCACGTCTGGCTGATCTTCGTGTTCGTGGTGCTGTGGACCTGCTTCCCGGAGGCCTACGCCTCGATCACGCTGACCCTGTTCGTCCCGCTGACCCTGGCCGCGCTCGGCATCGTGCTGCGGGGCGCGAGCTTCGCGTTCCGCAAGGCGGTGTTCCGCACCCGCGACCGGCGCAACTTCGGCGCCGCCTTCGCCGCTCTCCTCGGTGCTGGTGCCCTACTGCCTCGGCGCCGTGGTCGGCGGCATCGCCTCGGGTCGGGTCCCGGCCGGGGGCAAGGCGGGCGACCCGTGGGACAGCTGGGTCAACCCCACCTCGATCCTCGGCGGGGTGCTCGCGGTCTGCCTGACCGCCTACCTCGCCGCCTTCTTCCTGGTCCGCGACGCCGGCCGGCTCTCCGACGAGGCGATGGTCGCCTACTTCCGGCGCCGGGCCACCGCGGCCGGCGTCGCCGCCGGCGTGGTGGCGGTCGTCGGGATCTTCGTGCTGTCCAACGACGCGGAGTACCTCTTCGACGGGCTCACCTCACGCGCCCTGCCGCTGGTGATCCTCTCCGCCGTCTGCGGCCTCGGCGCCCTCGTGCTGGTCACCCGCGCGCGTCCGCCGCGGCGCGCGCCTGGCCGCCGTGGGCGCGGTCGTGGGCGTCCTCCTGGCCTGGGGTGTGGCGCAGTGGGACTACCTGCTCCCCGAGTCGCTGACCGTCTCCGCGGCGGCCGCGCCATCGGGCACCATCACCGCCGTGCTGGTCGCCACCGGCCTCGCCGCGGTCCTGATCGTGCCCGCCTTCGTGCTGCTCTACGTGCTCGACCAGAAGACGCCTGCTGCCCGAGGAGGGCATGCCCGACCCCGCTGACGACGCGCAGCGGGCCGGGCACCCGTAGCTAGCGGTCGTGATCGACCCAGCGGGCGCGGCCTCGCCTGCGGAAAGAAGTCGTGGGACGACGTCCGGGGACCTCTGCCGCCCCCTGGTCAGTGCGCCGGCATCTCGAGGCCCTCCTCCTCGGGCAGAACCACCTCGTTCACCATCTCTTCGATCTCCTCGGTCGGGAGCGCGACCTGAAGCGCCCAGTAGTAGATGACCACGCTGAAGATCGCCGTTACCGCGATTCCCGAGTAGTCGCCGAGGATCGGGTCGTCCATCGGACCGAACGAGCTGATGAAGGTGATGATCCCCATGCCCACCAGGTAGGCAGGCAGCCACGAGGCAGATCGCCAGTGCAGGTGCGGCGACTTGTCGTTGAGGTTGAAGACCCGGCTGATCCCCAGGATGGCGTAGCCGATCAGGATGGCGACGCCGAGCTTCCAGTCGGTGTCCCAGCTCGACCACAAGATGATCAGCCCGGAGATGGTGAACCCGAACGGCGCCATGAACCCTGCCGCCGGCAGCCGGTACGGCCGGTCCGCGTCGGGCAGGCGCCTGCGGAAGGCTCCGAGCGACAGCGGGGCGCCGGCGTACATCAGCACGCTCGCGCTGGTGATCAGCCCGACCAGCGACTGCCAGCTCGGGAACGGCAGGAAGCAGATGCAGCCGGTGACGAACGCGGCGATCAGGCCGACCCACGGCACACCGCGCTCGTTGACCCACTCGAACGGCGTCGGCACGTAGCCGTTGCGGGAGAGCCCGTAGGAGACCCGTGAGCTGCCCGTGGTGTAGATCAGGCCGGTGCCGGCCGGGGAGATGATCGCGTCGGCGTAGACGATCGCGGCCAGCCAGCCGATGCCGAGCAGTGTCGCGAGCTCCGCGAAGGGACCCGTGAACAAGGTGTACAGGCCATTGCCCTTCGCGGCCCAGGTCTTGCCGATCGCGCCGTCCGGCAGCGCCAGGAGGAAGGCCACCTGGAGCGCGACGTAGATGACGATGCCGATGACCATCGCCCCGATGATCGCGATCGGGATGTCGCGCTTGGGGTTCTTCGCCTCGCCGGCCAGCTGGTCGGCCTGCTCGAAACCGAGGTAGCTGAAGATGATCCCGCTGGTGGAGATGGCGGCGAGGATGCCGTGGAACCCGTCGGGGCTGAAGCCGTCGGCGGCGGTGAAGTTGCCGGTGTTGAAGTTGCCGATGGAGAGCACCAGGATCACCAGCAGCGGCACCGCGATCTTCCACCACGTGGCGGCGCTGTTCGCGGCGGCCAGCATCCTGATCCCGAGGAAGTTGATGGACGTCAGCAGCGCCATCAGCAGCACCGCGACGATGAGACCGTTGGTGGTCAGCACCTTGGTCGTCGGGTTGAGCCAGCTCTGGGCGAAGGAGTAGTGCTGGGCGTAGGTGATCATCGCCGAGACCTCGATCGGCGCCACGGTCGCGGCCTGCAGCCAGGAGAACCAGCCGAACGACGCACCGGCGGCGCCGCCGAAGGCGTAGTGGGGGAAGCGCGCCGTGCCACCGGAGACCGGGTACATGCCGCCGAGCTCGGCGTGGATGAGCGCGAGCACCATCATCATGAGGCCACCGACGATCCACGAGATCATCGCCGCCGGACCTGCCGCGATCAGCCCCTCCTGGGCGCCGAACAGCCAGCCGGACCCGATGATCGAGCCGACCGACGCCCACATCAGGCCGATCAGGCCGACCTCGCGCTTCAGCGAGGTGGAGCGCCGCGCAGGCGCCGGGGCTGGGGATTCTTGAACCGACATACCGTCGACCTCCAGGCAGCGTCACCGAAGGTCTGGCCAGATGGTCAGACAATACAGACTAGGACCTCCCGCCCCGTATTGGCGAGCGCCCAACGGCACCGGTCGGATTCGTGGTCCGTCGCGGAGACGGACACATCCAGATGCGGACGACAAGGGTCGTGACCCGCGGCCACTCCCCCGAGGCCACCGCGCGCATCGTGGCACCGCACATCAGTGGTATTCCGGCGCTGACGTTGCGAAGAGGATGTCAGAATTGGCGCGGCGCCAACAATTTGCTAGCATACTGCTAACAAGTACGCTTGGACCACGAGACGAACGGGCCCGCTGTCGGTTCCAGGTCGGCCACAATCCGGCTCCGACATCCCTGCTGAGACGAA
>CAVWFF010000010.1:0-71176 GCA_963754145.1 uncultured Actinomycetota bacterium | reverse complement strand
GCGCGCCCATCCACTCCTCGATCGCGTCCGGGGTGCGCGGGAGCGCCTCGGACAGGTTCCGGCAGCCGTCGGCGGTGACCACGATGTCGTCCTCGATCCGGATCCCGATGCCGCGCAGCTCCTCGGGGACGAGCAGGTCGTCCTCCTGGAAGTACAGGCCGGGCTCGACGGTCAGCACCATGCCCTCGGCCAGGTCGCCGCGCGGGTAGATGTCCTGGTCGGCGCCGGCGCAGTCGTGCACGTCCATGCCGAGCATGTGGCTGACGCCGTGGAGGGTCCAGCGCGAGTAGATCTTGTTGTCGTCGGCGAGCGCCTCGTCGACGGACACCGGCAGCAGGCCGAGGTCGTCGAGGCCGTGCGCGAGCACGTCCATCGCCGCGTGGTGGGCGCCGCGGAACGGCTCACCCGGGCGTACGGCGTCGATGCCCGCTTGTCTGGGCCTCGAGCACGAGGTTGTAGAGGTCGCGCTGGAGCGGCGTGAACCGTGCCGTCGACCGGCAGGGTGCGGGTGACGTCGGCGGTGTAGAGCGACGACGCCTCGGCGCCCATGTCGAGCAGCAGCAGCTCGCCCGGGGTGACCGGGCCGGTGTTCTCGATCCAGTGCAGCGTCGTCGCGTGCGAGCCGCCGCCGACGATCGAGTCGTAGCCGATGTCGTTGCCCATCGCGCGCGCCCGCCGGAAGAACGTGCCCTCGATCCAGCGCTCGCCGTGCTCGAGCACGCCGTCCCACTCGCGGACGCAGTCCTCGAAGCCGAGCGTCGTGATGTCGCAGGCGGACTGGAGCTCGCCGAGCTCCCACTCGTCCTTGACCAGCCGCAGCTCGGCGAGCACCTTGGCGAACTCCTGGTCGGCGGCCTCGTCACCGGTGACGGCGGAGTCGACCCGGGAGTCGACGCCGCGCAGCACGCGGGTCTTGCCGGACCGGCCCAGCGCCTCGCCGAGCTCGTCGAGGTGGCGGGTGCGGATGCCGAGCGAGTCGGAGATCTCGTGCAGCGAGGGCCGGCGGCCGGCCCAGAGCTCGCCGTAGCTGCGGTCGCGGAAGAACTCGTCGGTGTCGCGGGAGCTGCGCGGCCGGGCGTACAGCGTCGCCTCGCCGCCCTCCATCACCAGCACCGCGTCGGTGGTCTGGTTGCCGCACAGCCAGGTGTGCGCGGTCTCGGCGCGGAACCGGTAGTCGGAGTCGTTGGAGCGCACCTTGAACCCGCCGACCGGGACCACCAGCCGCTCGCCGCGGAACTGCTCGGAGAGCCGCTCCCGGCGTGCCCGGGCCCACGGGGTGATCGGGTGGGCCGGCAGGTCGAGCTCGCGGTCTCCCCAGCCGGTGCGCATGAACGCGGCGTACGCCGGGGGCACGGCGGGGTCGTGCGCTTCGGCCCTCGATGCCTGGGTCGATGACTGGGTCGGGGTGCTGTCCTCCATCCGTCAACTGTACGACCAGCGCCACTCCGTCGTGGATGCGGGGCGAGCGTGCGCGACCCGTAGGGTTCTGCCATGCCGCAGCCCCGGTCGCCCGCCGCAGCGGCGCCGCCTTCACGATCGTCGTGTCGGTCGTGATGTTCGTCGGTGCGCTGCCGTGATGGGGCTGGTGCTGCTGCTGTCGAGCGCCCCGGGCGCGCTCGTGGTGGGCGTGGTGCTGGCCGCGGTGCCCGGTGGCGCCGCTGATCGCGTGCTACATCTGGCTCGACCGCTACGAGCCCGAGCCGCGCTCGCTGCTGCTGCTCGGCCTGGGCTGGGGCGCGTTCGTCGCGACGCAGCTCGGCCCTGGTGCTCCAGCTCGTCGACGAGTTCGTCTTCGAGGCGCCCCGAGACGTTCTCCGGCGCCGTCGTCGCCCCGCTCACCGAGGAGGCGGCCAAGGGGCTGTTCATCCTGCTGCTGCTCTTGTTCCGGCGCCACGAGCTCGACGGCATCCTCGACGGGATCGTGTACGCCGGCATGGTCGGCATCGGCTTCGCCTTCACCGAGAACATCCTCTACCTCGCGGCGGCGTACATCGGGCGGCGACGGCCAGGCCGGCGGCTTCGGGGGCGCGGTCGGGCTGTTCGTGGTCCGCGGCGTGTTCAGCCCGTTCGCGCACCCGTTCTTCACCGCGTTCACCGGCATCGGGATCGGCATCGCGGTGGGCAGCCGCAGCCGGCGGTGCGGGTCCTCGCGCCGCTGATCGGCTACCTGCGTCGCGGTCGGCGCCCACGCGGCCTGGAACGGCTCGCTGCTCCTCGACGACGGCGCAACGCTTCGTGCCACCTACCTCTTCCTGATGGTCCCCGGCTTCCTGCTGCTCGTCGGGTTCGCGATCTGGTCGCGGCGCCGCGAGGGCGCTGTGCTCACCGCGGCGCTCACCGACTGCGCGCAGCGCGGGTTCCTCGACCCGGCCGAGATCCCGTGGCTGGTCGCGGATCCCCGCGCGCCGCTTCGCCACGCCGCTACGCCGAGACGGTCGGCGGTCGCGCCGGCGCGCGCGACGATGGTGGCCTACCAGAACCAGGCGTCGAGCTCGGCTTCCTGCACAGCCGTTTCCTGCGCGGTACGGCGCCCCGCGACTTCGCGCAGCTCGGGCAGGACCACGTCGACGCGATGCGGGCAGCTCCGCCCGGGCGTCGTGTGGCCCGCGACCGCTGGTAGACATGCCGCGACGGTTGCCATGCCCGCCGGAGGAGGACAGTGAGCGACGTGGCGACGGGTGCTGCCACCGAGCCCGTCGACGGCGCGGCATGCTGACCACGCTGGTGCGCCTCCGCGACGCGCTGCAGCGGGCCACGCTGCCGCTGGAGCTCCCGGGCGTCGACGAGCGCCGCGTCGCCCGCGTCGAGATGATCGACCAGCTCGAGGACTACGTCCTGCCGCGGCTGGTGCAGATCGACGCCCCGCTGCTCACCGTGGTCGGCGGCTCCACCGGCGCCGGCAAGTCCACGCTGGTGAACTCGCTGGTCGGCGCGCGCGTCAGCGAGCCCGGCGTGCTCCGGCCGACGACGCGGTCGCCGGTGCTCGTGCACAACCCGGCCGACGCGGACTGGTTCGGCCAGGACCGGATCCTTCCCGACCTCGAACGCACCGCCGACGCCACGACCGACCCCGGCGCGCTCCAGCTCGTGGCCGTCGACGGCGCTGCCGCCGGGACTGGCCGTGCTCGACGCGCCCGACATCGACTCCGTCGAGGAGCGCAACCGGGTGCTGGCGGCCCAGCTGCTGGCCGCGGCCGACCTGTGGCTGTTCGTGACCTCGGCGGCGCGGTACGCCGACCAGGTGCCCTGGGACTTCCTCAAGCAGGCCGCCGACCGCAGTGCCGCGGTCGCGATCGTGCTCGACCGCACCCCTGCCGGCCGCCGTCGCCGAGGTCAGCAGCCACCTGGCCCGCATGCTGACCGCCCGCGGCCTGCGCGACTCGCCGCTGTTCGCCGTGCGCGAGGGCAACGTCGACGACGACGGGCTGCTCCCCGCCTCCGATGTGGCCGAGATCAAGGAGTGGCTGGGCGCGCTTGCCGCCGACGCCGACGCGCGCTCCCGCGTCGTCAAGCAGACCCTCGAGGGCGCCATCCGCTCGCTCGCCGCCAAGTCCCACCTGGTCGCCGACGCCGCGATGGAGCAGGTCGACATGCAGGCGCGGCTGCTGCGCGACGTCGACCAGGCCTACGACGACGCGGTCCGCACGATCGACGAGGCCTCGGCCGACGGCACCCTGCTGCGCGGCGAGGTGCTGGCCCGCTGGCAGGAGTTCGTCGGCACCGGCGAGCTGCTCCGCGGACTCGAGTCCAAGGTGAGCTGGCTGCGCGACCGGATCAGCAACGCGGTCAAGGGCAAGCCGCAGCAGGCGGGCCGGGTCACGGTCGCCGTCGAGTCCGGCCTGCAGACCCTGATCCTCGAGAACGCCGAGAACGCCGCCGAGCGCACCGCTGCCGCCTGGCAGTCCCTGGAGGCCGGTCGGCAGCTGCTCGACGAGGGCGGCGCAGGACCTGGCTCGCGCCTCGCGCGACTTCCGCGCCCGCAGCGACCGCGCCGTGCGCGACTGGCAGCAGGGCGTGCTCGACCTGGTCCGCAAGGAAGGCGCCGACAAGCGCACCACCGCCCGGTTCCTGGCGTACGGCGTCAACGGGCTCGCGCGTCGCGCTGATGGTGGTGGTGTTCGCCTCCACCGCCGGCATCACCGGCGCCGAGGTCGGCATCGCCGGCGGCAGCGCCGTCGTCGGGCAGAAGCTGCTGGAGGCGGTCTTCGGCGACCAGGCCGTACGCCGGCTGGCCGACCGCCGCCCGCCGGGACCTGAACCAGCGTGTGCAGGCGCTGCTCGACGCCGAGCGCAGACGCTTCGTCGAGCGGCTGGACAAGCAGGAGGTCTCCACGACGTCCCCGGAGGAGATCCGCGAGGTGGCGCGGGCGGTCGACGACCTCCGCTTCGCGCAGCGGATGGCAGAACGTGACGAGAGCGCGGTCCCGCGTGCCGCCGCACATCACCGAGGCGACGACACAGAGGGTGACGGGTGAGCGCGCTGCTGGAGGGTGCCCGGCGGTTGCTGGGGCGCAAGTCCGACCTGGCCGACCAGATCTACGGGCTCGACCAGGCGGTCGAGGCGTGCCGCGGGCGGCTGGACGACGAGGTGGTCGACCCGGCGGCGACGATCGTCCAGCGGGCCGGCGCCCGGCTGCGGCTCTCCCCGGAGCACACCGTGGTCGCGATCGCCGGGGCCACCGGCTCCGGCAAGTCCTCGACGTTCAACGCGCTGACCGGTCTCGACCTGGCCGCGGTCGGCGTACGACGCCCGACGACGTCGTGGGCCAGCGCCTGCATCTGGGGCGGCCCGGAGGGTGCCGAGGACCTGCTCGAGTGGATGGGCATCCCGCTGCGGCACCAGACCACGCGCGACTCCATGCTCGACTCGGGTCGTGACGCGCGTGACCTCCAGGGCCTGGTCCTGCTCGACCTCCCCGACCACGACTCGACCGAGGTCAGCCACCACCTCGAGGTGCAGCGGCTGATCGTGCTGGCCGACCTGATGATCTGGGTGCTGGACCCGCAGAAGTACGCCGACAAGGCGGTGCACGAGGGCTTCTTCAAGCCGATGGCCTCGCACAAGGACGTCATGATCGTGGTGCTCAACCACATCGACGAGGTGCCGCGTGACCGTCGCCAGGGGATGGTCGAGGACGTCAAGCGGCTGCTCACGCTCGACGGGCTCGACGGCGTGCCCGTGATCGCCACCTCGGCGCGCGACGGCGACGGCATCGCCGAGCTCAAGAAGCTGATCGCCAAGCGGGTGGCCGACAAGAAGGCGAGCCGGTCCCGGTTCCGGATCGACGTGCACGACGCGGCCGAGAGGCTCGACGAGGCCTGCGGCAGGGCCACGCCACGCGACCTGAGCAACGTCACCCGGTCCGAGCTCAACGACGCCGTCGCTGACGCCGCCGGGGTGCCGGTGGTCGTCGACGCGGTGCAGCGCTCGTCCCGGATGCGCGCCGCCCGTGCCACCGGCTGGCCTCCGACCGCCTGGCTCTCGAAGCTACGCCCCGACCCGCTGAAGCGGCTGCACCTCGACCTCGGTGCGGCCGGCAAGGAGCTGGTCCCGACCGCCACGTCATCGGTGCCCGAGGCGACCCGGGTGCAGCGGGCGCGCGTCGACACCGCGGTCCGCCACGTCGCCGACGAGGTGTCCGAGGGCATGTCCCGGCCGTGGGTGGCCGCGATCCGCAAGGCGTCGGTCTCGCAGGGCGAGGACTTCGCGGACGCCGTCGACCGGTCCGTGGGGGAGACCCCGATGGGGATGGGGTCGGTGCCCGGGTGGTGCAAGGCGGTGCGAGTGCTCCAGTGGCTGCTGATCGTCGCCGCGCTCGCCGGTGCCGTGTGGCTGGGCGTCCTCGCGGTCATGGGCTACCTGCAGGTGCTCCACGCCCGACCCGCCGTCCTACGGCGGGCTGCCGCTGCCCGACGGCGCTGCTGCTCGGTGGCGCGGCCGCCGGCGTCCTGCTGGCCATCGTGAGCCGGGTGCTGGTGGGGATCAGCGCCCGGTCGCGGGCGCGGGCCGCGGAGAAGCGGCTGCGCAGCGCCATCGGCGAGGTCACCGAGCGGATGATCCTGCAGCCGATCGACACCGAGCTCGACGCCTACCGGCGGGCCCGCGAGGGGCTCCAGCGCGCGCTGGTCTGAGCGCTGCGCCGAGCTTGCGAGACGCGATGCGAAGGGTTGAGACGGTCTCGAACCTGAGCCGGTTCGCCTCCACAGCACCCCGCTCGTCGGTCGTCGTCCACAGCCCGCGCGGCCACTCCTCCCGTACGTCGGGCGCGCGCGGTTGGCTCGTCGTACGGCACGACGAGAGGAGTCGGAGATGAACGAGTCGTGGGTGACCCTGCAGGGCTGGGTCGGTGGCGAGGTCAACACGCGCGAGGCAGGGGGCACCAGGGTGTCGACGTTCCGGGTGGGGTGCACGCCGCGCTACCTCCGCAACGGCATGTGGGTCGACGGGCAGACCTCCTGGTACACCGTCCACGCCTGGCGCACGCTCGGCAACAACGTCGCCGCCTCGGTGCACAAGGGCGACGCGGTGGTGGTCCACGGCAGGGTGCGGGTCGATGTCTGGGAGCGCGAGGGCCAGCCGCCGTCGGTGACCCACGTGGTCGAGGCGAGCTTCGTGGGCCACGACCTCAGCAAGGGCACCAGCCAGTTCCTGCGGGTCACCCGGCAGGAGCGCACCAACGCCCCCGAGGACAGCGAGGAGGTGAAGCAGCTGGTGCACGGCTTCGACCCCGACGGGCCGCAGCTCGACTCGGAGGGCCAGCCGCGCGAGGCGCCGGCGGCGTGAGCACGGCCACCGCGGGCGGATTGGGGAGCGGGCGCCCTCTCCCCGTAGGCTCGCAGGCATGTCGGAATACGTGTTCACCCTGCGCAACGTGCGCAAGGCCCATGGCGACAAGGTCGTCCTCGACAACGTGACGTTGTCGTTCCTGCACGGAGCGAAGATCGGCGTGGTCGGGCCCAACGGCACCGGCAAGTCGTCGCTGCTCAAGATCATGGCCGGCCTCGACCGGGCCAACAACGGCGACGCGATCCTGGACCCGGGCGCGACGGTCGGCATGCTCCAGCAGGAGCCACCGCTGAGCGAGGGGCGCACCGTCCTCGAGAACGTCGAGGAGGCCGTCCACGAGATCATGGGCAAGCTCGCGCGCTTCAACGCGATCTCCGAGGAGCTCGCCGACCCCGAGGCCGACTACGACAAGCTCCTCGGCGAGATGGGCGACCTGCAGACCGACCTCGACCACGCCAACGCGTGGGACCTCGACAGCCGGCTCGACCAGGCCATGGATGCGCTGCGTTGCCCGCCGCCCGACGTGCTGGTCGACAAGCTGTCCGGTGGCGAGCGACGCCGGGTCGCGCTCTGCAAGCTGCTGCTCCAGCAGCCCGACCTCCTGCTGCTCGACGAGCCCACCAACCACCTCGACGCGGAGTCCGTGCAGTGGCTGGAGAACCACCTCGCCGCCTACCCGGGCGCCGTCCTGGCGGTCACCCACGACCGGTACTTCCTCGACAACGTGGCCCAGTGGATCCTCGAGCTCGACCGGGGCAAGGCGCACCCCTACGAGGGCAACTACTCGACCTACCTCGAGACCAAGCAGGGCCGGCTCAAGATCGAGGGCCAGAAGGACGCCAAGCGCGCCAGGATGCTCGAGAAGGAGCTGGAGTGGGTCCGCTCCAACCCGAAGGCGCGGCAGGCCAAGAGCAAGTCGCGTCTCGCGCGCTACGAGGAGATGGCGGCCGAGGCCGACCGGATGCGCAAGATCGACACCTCCGAGATCAACATCCCCGGGGGGCCACGGCTCGGCGACATCGTGCTGGAGGCCGACGACCTCGACAAGGGGTTCGGTGACCGGCCGCTGATCCACGACCTCGACTTCAAGCTCCCGCGCGCCGGGATCGTCGGCGTGATCGGCCCCAACGGCGTCGGCAAGACCACCCTGTTCCGGATGATCACGGGCGAGGAGCAGCCCGACGCGGGTGAGCTCAAGGTCGGGCAGACCGTCAAGATCTCCTACGTCGACCAGAGCCGCGGCGGGATCGACCCGGAGAAGAACGTCTGGCAGGTCGTCTCCGACGGGCTCGACTTCATCAAGGTCGCGAACTTCGAGATGAACTCCCGCGCCTACGTGGCGTCGTTCGGCTTCAAGGGCCCCGACCAGCAGAAGAAGGCCGGGGTGCTCTCCGGTGGTGAGCGCAACCGGCTCAACCTCGCGCTGACCCTGAAGATGGGCGGCAACATGCTGCTGCTCGACGAGCCCACCAACGACCTCGACGTGGAGACGCTGTCCTCGCTCGAGGACGCGCTGCTGGACTTCCCGGGCTGCGCCGTGGTCACGTCCCACGACCGGTGGTTCCTCGACCGCGTGGCGACGCACATCCTGGCCTGGGAGGGCGACGAGGAGGACCCGGCGAAGTGGTTCTGGTTCGAGGGCAACTTCGCGTCGTACGAGGAGAACAAGGTCGAGCGCCTCGGCGCCGAGGCGGCGCGCCCGCACCGGGTGACGCACCGCCGGCTGACCCGCGACTGAGGCCGGCGCCGCGGCGGTCAGCGGATGTCGGCGGCGGCCGGCATGCCGGCCAGCAGCCGGTCGCTGACCCGGTTCATGACCCGGCCGAGCGCCGCGTAGTCCGCCGGGTCGGAGATGTCGACGAGGTTGCGCCGCACGCCCTCGACGTGGATGTGCGCCGCCGTCTCCAGCAGGGCGAAGCCCTCGTCGGTCATCACGGCCTCGACGCCGCGCCCGTCGTCCATGGCGGCCGACCTGTTCAGCAGGCCCGCCTTCTCCATCCGGGCGACCGTGTGGGTGACCCGGCTGCGCGAGTGGCAGAGGGCGTCGGCCAGCAGCGCCATCCGCATCCGGCGGCCGGGCGACTCGGAGAGCCGGACCAGGATCTCGTACTCGGTCATCGAGATCCCGAACTCCGCCCGGAGGTCGCGGTCGAGCCGGTCGAGGAGGAGCTGGGTCCCCATGATGTAGGCGCGCCACGTCTGCTGCTGGCCCTCGTCGAGCCAGCGCGTGCCTGCCGCTGTCCCGGTGTCGGCCTCGGCCGTGTCAGCTGTTCTCCCCGTCATGGGCGAAAAGTCTAGGGGAGTCGGGAATAACCCCCGGGTGCCCCGGTTTGGCATGGTGAGTTGAAAGTTCAACCACCTAGACGAGGAGCACCCCATGACCAGCACCACTGACATCGCCACCGGCACCGACTGGGTCGCCGGCACCTGGACCATCGACCCCAGCCACTCCGAGGTCGGCTTCACCGTCCGCCACCTCGTGAGCAAGGTCCGCGGCCAGTTCGAGACGTTCGAGGGCACCCTGACCACCGGTGAGACGCTCGAGGACACGCGTGCGAACGCCTCCATCGACCTCAACTCGGTGAACACCCGCGACGCCGGCCGCGACGGCCACCTGCGCTCGGCCGACTTCTTCGACGTGGAGAACCACGGCCCGATGACGTTCGTCACCACCTCGTTCGACGGCCAGACCGCCACCGGTGAGCTCACGCTCAAGGGCGTGACCCGGACCGTCGAGCTCGACGTCGAGTTCCTCGGCATCGGCGGCGACCCGTGGGGCGGCACCCGCGCGGGCTTCGAGGCCACCACGGAGATCAACCGCAAGGACTTCGGCGTGAACTTCAACGGCATCGTCGACGGCGGCAAGGTCCTCGTGGGCGACAAGGTGCAGATCCACCTCGCGATCGAGGCCGTGCTCGACCAGGCCTGAGCCACACATCGCGACGAGGGCCCCGGACGCAGCTGGTCCGGGGCCCTCGTCGCGTGCGCTCGGGAGTGCCCGGCTCAGCTCAGGCGCTCCACGATCATCGCCATGCCCTGGCCGCCGCCGACGCACATCGTGATCAGGCCGGTGGTCTTGTCGTGCCACTGCAGCGAGTTGAGCATGGTGTTCTGCAGCCGGGCGCCGGTCATGCCGAACGGGTGGCCGACCGCGATCGCGCCGCCGTTCACGTTGAGCCGGTCGAGGTCGATCCCGAGGTCCTGGTACGACGGCACCACCTGGGCGGCGAACGCCTCGTTGATCTCCACCAGGTCGATGTCGCCGATGCTCATGTTCGCGCGGGCGAGCGCCTGCTTCGAGGCCTCGACCGGGCCCAGGCCCATGATCTCCGGAGAGAGCCCGGTGACGCCGGTGGAGACGATCCGGGCCAGCGGGGTCAGACCGAGCTCGGCGGCCTTGGTGTCGGACATGATCACGACCGCGGCCGCGCCGTCGTTCAGCGCGCAGCAGTTGCCCGCCGTGACCACGCCGTCGGGGCGGAACACCGGCTTGAGCTCGGCGATCGCGTCGTACGTCACCCCGGCCCGCGGGCCGTCGTCGGCGCTGACCACGGTGCCGTCGGGCGTGGTGACCGGCGTGATCTCCCGCTCCCAGAACCCGTCGGCGATCGCCTTCTCGGCGAGGTTCTGGCTCCGGACGCCGAACTCGTCGAGCTCCTTGCGGTCGAGGCCGCGGAGCCGGGCGACGTTCTCGGCGGTCTGCCCCATCGCGATGTAGACGTCGGGAAGGGCGCCGTCCTCGCGGGGGTCGTACCAGTCCTGGCCGCCCGCGGCCTGCTCGTCGGTCCGGAAGGTGGCGTCGCCGAACAGCGGGTTGTGCGTGTCGGGCCAGTGGTCGGAGGTGCCCTTGGCGAACCGCGAGACCGTCTCCACGCCGGCGGAGACGAACACGTCGCCTTCGCCGGCCTTGATCGCGTGGAACGCCATCCGCGAGGTCTGCACGGACGACGAGCAGTACCGGGTGATCGTGGCCCCGGGCAGCCGGTCGTAACCGAGCAGGATGGCGACGACCCGCGCCATGTTGTTGCCGGACTCGCCGCCCGGCAGGCCGCAGCCGAGGTACAGGTCGTCGACGTCCTGCGGGTCGAGGGCGGGGATCTTGTCCAGCGCCGCCCGGATGATCGTGGCCGTCAGGTCGTCGGGACGGAGCTGCGTCAGGGATCCCTTGTTCGCGCGGCCGATGGGGGAGCGGGCCGTGGAAACGATGACTGCCTCGGGCATGCGTGCTCCTTGTTCGTCGGGTGTCCGCAGCCTAGGACAGCCGCCCGCGCCGAAGCGGACGGGGCGTCGCGTCTGACACGATCACGAGATGCGTCACGTCTACGAGTGCCCGATGCGCTGGGCCGACATGGACATGCTCGGTCACGTGAACAACGTGACCTACGTGGACTACCTCCAGGAGGCGCGCATCGACATGCTCGCCGCCCACGCCCCGGCGCGGGGCAGCGAGGAGCTCGCGGACGGCGTGGTCGTGGTGCGCCACGAGGTGCAGTTCCGCTCCCCGCTGCCCTGGCGGCCCGAGCCGGTGAAGGTCGAGTGCTGGGTCAGCGAGCTGCGGGCGGCCACGTTCACGATGGCCTACGAGATCTACGACGAGGGCGATGACGGCGAGCGCCGGGTCTACGTGCGGGCCACGACCTTGCTCACCCCGTACGTGTTCGCCGAGGAGCGGCCGCGGCGGATCAGCCCCGTGGAGCGCGAGGCGCTGCAGGCGGTGCTGGAGCCGGGCTTCGACAAGTCGCCGCGCGTGCCCGCCGTGCCGGACCCGGGGCCGCGGCACACGCTGCCGACGTGGGTGCGCTGGTCCGACGTCGACGCCTACGGCCACGTCAACAACGTGAAGTACTTCGAGTACTTCCAGGAGGCTCGGATCCAGTACCTGCGCTCGTTGCCGCGCGAGGACGACGGGCCCTGGGCGAACTGGGTCGTGGCGCACACCGACGTGGACTACCGGCGGCCGATCCTGTTCCGGCTCGAGCCGTACGACGTGACCCAGTGGGTCGCCGAGGTGGGCGGCAAGTCCGCGGTGCTGGTCGGGGAGATCCGCGACGGCGACGAGGTGCTCGCCCGCAGCCGGGTGGTGCTGGTGGCCTTCGACAAGGAGACCCAGCGCGCCACCGAGATGAACCCGCGCCAGCGCGAGCGGCTGATCGGGGAGATCGCCTGAGCGAGGGCTCCGACTCCTCGAACGTGTTCACCATGAACTGCGCGGCGTGGGTCACGTAGTCCCAGAACTTCGCGTCCTGCTCAGGGGTGAGCTGCGCCGAGTCGAGGCCCGCGCGGAAGTGGACGAGCCAGTGCTGTGCCGCGACCGGAGTGACCTTGAACGGCGCGTGTCGCATCCGCAGCCGCGGATGGCCGCGCCGGTCCGAGTACGTCGTGGGGCCACCCCAGTACTGCTGCAGGAACAGGGTGAACCGCTCCTGCGCCGGGCCGAGGTCCTCCTCCGGGTAGAGCGGCCGCAGCACCTCGTCGGTGGCGACCCCCTCGTAGAACCTCGCGACGATCCGCGCGATCGTGTCCCCGCCGATCTCGTCGTAGAAGCTGTCCACCCGGCCATTCTCCCGGCCGGGCCGACGACGCGCCGGGCGGGGTCGACCGGCGCGCGACCTGGACGGAGGGACCTCAGCGCAGGGCCACGACGTACCGCGAGGCGAGCCGCAGGTTGCGCAGCGACTGCTCCCACAGGATGCCGGCCGCCAGGCAGGCCGCGCCGACCGAGCCGAACAGCATCCAGGCGCCGAGCGGGTTGGCCAGGACGTCCTGGGCGAGCGGGAGCAGGAACCGCAGGGCGAGCACGCCGAGGACCGCCGCCCCGACCAGGAACGGCGCCTGCCAGCGACGCTCCATCCCGACCACCAGCGCGACCGCGCCGCCGGTGCCGACGAGGAGGGCACGCAGCGAGGTCGGTTCCGGCAGGGAGATCAGCAGGCTGGGCACGAGAGCCAGGGTCAGGCCCGAGCCGAGCACGGTCCAGGTGCCGGTGCTCGGCTCCCGGAGCAGCCGGTGGACGCCCGCGGCGATCAGGAGCGCGGCGGCGGGGAGGGTGTAGACCTCGGCGCCGATGCTGGTGGGCAGGTCCAGCCGCACCAGGGTGCCGGCCGTGAGCACCGCGCTGCCCACCCAGCCGAGGTGGACCCGGTCGTGGCGGAGCACGGCGAGCAGCGCGACCGCGGTGCCGACCACGGTGAGGGTCGCGGCGACGTGGGCGGCGTCGTCCGCGGCCAGCGCGAGGGCGACCACGGCCACCATCCCGGCGGCCGACTCGGTGAGGATCCGGGGGACCCCGACGCGGATGACGTACGACGCCGCGAGCAGGAAGAGACAGGCCACCGCGGTCTGCAGGTCCGACCGGGTGAGGATGTCGGCGTCGGCGACGTGCGCCCAGGCGTCCACCGCCAGCGCGACCAGGAGCACCACTGCCGGGGCGGCCTCGCGGCGGAGTGCCGTGGCCGCGACCGCGAGCACGGCGAGCACGCTGGCGAGGACGGCGAGCACGAGGTCGGAGCGGCTCGCGACCGCCGAGCGACAGCGCCAGCGCCTCGGCGCCCAGCATCAGGCAGACGACCTGGCTGTGACCGGGCTGCACGAGGGCGGCGACGACGCCGACCACGGTGACGGCTCCCAGCGCGGCCACGACCACCCACAACGGCTGACCGGCGCCGGCCACGCCGGCCGCGGCGGCCAGGGCCAGCACGACCGGACCCACCGCCAGCAGCATGCGCTGCTGCTGGACGTCGCGCCGGACCACGGCGGCGACGAGGGCCAGGGACGCCAGCACCAGGGCGGCGAGCGTCCACGGCGACGGGTCGCCGACGGTCGGGAAGAGCGTGTCGGGCCCGGTCGACCAGGCCTCGTGCTGGTCGACGAACTCCAGCGCCAGACCGGCCGGGAGCAGCACCGTGGCCGCCGCCGCGCCCGCGGCCACGGTCCCGCCGAGCACCGACGCGGCCGTGGACCAGGGCGCCGGCGTGAACCGGGTCACGGCGGCGAGCGCGAGGACCACCGCGGCGAGGAGCAGCACCTCGCGGGTGGTCCACTCCCCGGGCAGCAGCACCAGGAGGGACAACCCGACCAGGGTCGAGCCGGCCGCGATGGCGCGGACCTCCGGAGCCAGCGTGCGGACGGAGGCGACCAGCGCGGCGTACACGGCCGCCACCAGCAGCGGCCAGCCGTCGAAACCGTTCCAGAACGTCGGCCCGGGTCTGCGCCTCGAGCCCGCGGCTCACGCCGTTCGCGGCGAGCAGCACCCAGGTGAGCACGCCGATGCCGGTGACGGCGTACGACGCGTCGCGGAGCCGGTCGCGCAGCAGCAGGCCGAGGCCGACCAGCACCGGGACGGCGATCGCCTCGCGGAGCCCGTCGGCCCCGGTCGTGCTCCAGCCCTGCACCGCGGTCACCAGGAGGACACCGGCGACCAGCGTGCACTCCGCCGCCACGCAGCGCCGATCCGGGTCCCCTGGGCCCACAGGGCGACGCCGGCGCCGAGCGCGACCAGGAGCCCGCCCGCGAGCGTGAGCGCCGACCGGGTGGAGAGCTGGTCGAGGCCGAACAGGCCCGAGGCGTAGCCGGCACGCAGGTCGAGCATCAGCAGCGCGGCGACCAGCGCCCACAGCGCCTCCGCCGAGCCGCGCAGGCCCTTGCGCGAGAGGTGGGCGGCGGTGCCGCCGACGGCCGCCGTGAAACCGAGCATCAGGGCCGCCTTGACCGCGAGCGGGAGCACCTCCCAGGTCACGGCGAGGAACAGGCTCACCGCGACGAAGACGAAGAGCCCACCGAGCCCGAGCAGGATCACCGGCACCGCCCGCCCGCTCAGACCGGAGCGTGCGGGCGGTGCCGGCTGCGCGAGCCCGCCGACGGTGGCATCGGCGGGAAGTGCGGCGAGGTGTCCTCGACGGGCGCCGGGACCGGTGTCGGAGCCGGGGTCGAGGCCTGCGGCACCGCGGCTGGCGACCGGCTGCCGGCGGAGCTGCTCGACGAGGTCGTCGGCGGTCAGCATCGCCCGCCACAGCCGGGTGGCCAGCGGCCCGGTGAGGGCCAGTCCGCACGCCGTGCACACGGCATCCGGCGAGACCTGTCCCCGGCAGTCGGGGCACACCGTGGGGTCACTCAGTCGGCTCATGGGTCGATGGTGAGGGCTCTGGACAGGGGTGCGGTGGGACCGGTTCGGCGACTCAACCGGTCTGAGTAGGCTACTACTGCGGAGCGTCACTCCGGGCCGGCGGTGCCGCGTCGGACGGGGAGGCGCCGGTGGCGGCCTGGTGCTGGTAGACGATCCGCTGGTGACGGGGGATCTCGATCTCCTCGAGGTCGAAGCGCGCCTTCACCCGCTCGCGCATCTCGCGCGCCACGTTCCACTGCTCCATCGGCGCGGTCTTGAGCGTCACCCGGACCACGACCGAGTCGGCGTCGAGCGACTGCACGCCCCAGACCTCGGGCTCCTCGATGATCACCTTCTGGTACTCGTCGTCGATCCAGAGCCCGTGGGCGACGTCCTTGAGCACCTCACGCACGTGCACCAGGTCCTCGCTGTAGTCCACCGGGATGTCGAGCACGGTGCGTGCCCAGTTCTGGCTCATGTTGCCGACCCGGAGGATCTCGCCGTTGCGGACGTACCAGACCGTGCCGTCCACGTCGCGCAGCCGCGTGACCCGCAGCGAGACCGCCTCGACGGTGCCGGTGGCCGCTCCGAGGTCGACCACGTCACCGACGCCGTACTGGTCCTCGACCAGCATGAACACGCCGGACAGGAAGTCCTTCACCAGCGACTGGGAGCCGAAGCCGACCGCGACGCCGAGGACACCGGCGCCGGCCAGGATCGGCGCGATGTTGTAGCCGAGCTCGGCCAGCACCATGATCACCAGCACGGTGAACACGACCGCGCTGATGATGCTCTTGAGCAGCGTGCCCATGGTGCGGGCCCGCAGCGCCCGGCGGGCCGAGATCGTGCTGGAGCTCCTCGACTTCTCCTTGGGGTGGCCGTTGCGCCACACCCGGGCCGGCAGCACGCCGGTCTCCGCGCGTCGTACGACGCGGTCGACGAGCCGGTGCAGGAGCCAGCGCACCACGAACGCGAACACGATCAGCCCGATGATGTACAGCGGTTCGCCGGTCAGCCAGGCCAGAACGTCGGCGCCGGACTCGGCGATCTCGCGGGGGGTGAGGTGAGGGAGGTCGAACAAGGGGGGAAGGTCCAGGAAACGCATGCGTCGGAGGCTACGGAACCTCGACCGCGACCCCCAAGCCGCAACTGGCTATCCTGCCTGTGTGATGACTCACCGACCCGCCGTACGGACGGCCGTGCGGTCCGTTCTCGCCGGAGCCTTCGTGGCCGGCGTCATGCTCGCCGTCCCGGCGTTCGGCCGACACGCCGTCGAGCTGGGAGAGCTCCCCGGACGTCTCGGGCTTCCAGGCGCTGGTGGTGCTGTTCCTGATCCCGCTCGGGCTGTTCCTCGTGATCTCCCTGCTGGCGGCGCTGCCGTCGCTGGTCAAGGGCGACTCCTACGAGCCCGGCCAGGCCTGGCGCAGCGAGGGCGAGTGGTTCGGCGGACCGCTCAAGGGCGTCGCCGGCGCCGACCAGGTCGACCCCAAGCAGCTCGAGTCCGCCGGTGACCAGGGCGGGGCAGGTGCCCGGTTCTGATGGCCGCGACGTCTGACGGCTTCTCCGCGAGCCAGCGGGCCGCCATCGACAAGGCGATTCGTGAGGCGGAGACGGCCTGCCGCTATGAGTTCTCCGTCTACGTCGGCGCCGCCGACGGCGCGACGCGGCCGTTCGCGGAGCGCCTCCACGCCTCGCTGTCGACGCCCGCGCGCAGCGTGCTCCTGATGGTCGACCCCGCCGCGCGGATGCTCGAGGTGGTCACCGGCGCGGAGGTGCGCCGCGTGCTCGACGACGGCGCCGTCGCACTCGCCGCCGCCGCGATGCAGACCGACTTCGCCTCCGGCGACCTCGTCGGCGGCATCACCCGCGGGCTCCAGCAGCTCGCCGGCGCGGCCCGCTCGCCGCAGGTCCTCCACACCGACAACCCCTGACCGGTCAGGCGGGTTCGGCGTCCTTGGCCTGACCGGCGAGGTAGCGCTGGACGTCGGCGCGGCCCTCGGCGACGAAACGCTTGGCCACGGCGTCGGCGTCGGTGGTCTCGAGCCAGTGCGTCGACCTTGCCCAGCAGCTCCTGCGAGGCCAGCGGCCGCGGGAAGATGTACTCCAGCGCCACCGAGCCGCGCTGCCGCCCCAGCCGCTCCCACATGTCGTGGGCGGCCTCGAGGTAGCGGTCGACGTACGGCGCCAGCACCTCGTCCTGGCCGGCCCGCATGAAGCCGAGCGCGACCGAGCGCTGCGTCTCGTTGGGGGTGTCGCCGCTGACCACGGCGGCCTCCCACGCCTCCGCCTTCGCGGCCGCGTCCGGACGTGCCGCACGAGCGCCGGCGGCGTGCTCCTGGCCGGAGATCGTGTTGTCCGAGGCGAGCTCGTCGGCGATCCGGGCCTCGTCGACCCGGCCGGCGGCGGCCAGCCCGGTGAGGAACGCCCAGCGCAGGTCCTGGTCGACGGCCAGCCCCTCGAAGGTGAGGGATCCGTCGAGCAGCGCCTCGAGGTCGCCAAGCGCCTCGTCGCTGTGCGCCGCGGCGGCGAAGCTGCGCGCGAACGTCAGCTGGTGGTCGCTGCCCGGCTCGGCCTCCTCCAGCAGCTTGCGCAGGCCGCGCTCCCACGTGGCCTTGAGGAACGCCCGGTTGGCGGGCGCCGAGAAGGCGTTGACCGCGGAGGACGCGTAGGACGGGATCCGGCTGACGCCCCAGGCGTCGGTCTCGGTGCCGATGTTGCCGAGCACCAGCGCGACGAAGTCGGTGGCGCGCATCTCGGCGTCGCGGGTCATGTCCCACGCGGCGCCCCAGCACAGCGCCCGCGCCAGCGAGTCGTCGAGCCTGGAGAGGCCGCCGACGACGGTCTCGAGCGACCGCTCGTCGAGCCGGATCTTGGCGTAGGCGAGGTCGCCGTCGTTGAGCAGGAGCAGCGCGGGCTGCTTCTCGCCCACGAGCGTCGGGCACCTCGCTCAGCTCGCCGGCGACGTCCGTCTCCAGGTAGCGTACGACGGACCAGCCGGCCGTCGACCTCGTCGTACAGGCCGATGCCGAGCCGGTGCCGGCGCAGCGTCGGCCAGTCGGCCGGCGCCGTCTGCCGGACCGCGAGCCGGCTGTAGGTGCCGTCGTCGGCCAGCTCGAACTCGGGGGCGAGCGTGTTGACGCCCGCCGTCTGCAGCCACTCCTGGGCCCAGCCCTCGAGCTCACGGCCGGAGGACTTCTCGAGCGCGGACAGCAGGTCGGCGAACTCGGAGTTGCCGTACTCGTGGTCCTTGAAGTACTGCTGCAGGCCCTTGAGGAACGGGTCCAGGCCGACCCACGCCACCAGCTGCTTGAGCACCGAGGCGCCCTTGGCGTAGGTGATCATGTCGAAGTTGACCTCGACCGCGTGCAGGTCGTAGTTGTCCGCCGCGATCGGGTGCGTGCTGGGCATCTGGTCCTGCGCGGTAGCCCGTCTGCTTGCGGGCGTTGGCGAAGCCGGTCCACGAGTCGGTGTACTCGGTCGCCTCCACCTCGGCGTGGTAGCAGGCCCACTCGGCGAACGACTCGTTGAGCCAGAGGTCGTCCCACCACTTCATCGTGACCAGGTCGCCGAACCACATGTGCGCCATCTCGTGGAGGATCACGCTGCAGCGGAACTCGTAGAACGAGCGCGGCTGGCGGCTGCGCGGGAGGTACTCGTCGCGCAGCGTCACGGCGCCGGCGTTCTCCATCGCGCCCATGTTGTACTCCGGCACGTAGAGCTGGTCGTACTTGCCGAACGGGTAGGGGTAGTCGAAGGCTTCCTCGAAGAACGCGAAGCCCTGCTTGGTGATCTTGACGACCTCGTCGCGGTCGAGGTACTCCACCAGCGACTGCCGGCAGTAGTGGCCGAGCGGGATGTCGCCGTGCTTGCCCTCGTAGACGTCGTGCACCTCGTGGTACTCGCCGGCGATGACCGCGGTGATGTACGTCGACATCCGCTTGGTCGCCGGGAAGTGCCACACCGAGGCGTCGTCGCCCGCCGGCTGCGGCTCGGGGGTGACCGCGTTGGAGACCACGACCCAGCTCGCGGGCGCGGTCACGTGGAAGGTGAAGACGCCCTTGAGGTCGGGCTGGTCGAAGTTGGTGAACACGCGTCGCGCGTCGGCGACCTCGAACTGCGTGTAGGTGTACACGCGGTCGTCGACCGGGTCGACGAAGCGGTGCAGGCCCTCGCCGGAGCGGCTGTAGGTGCAGTCGGCACGCACCACGAGGGTGTTGCTCTCGGCCAGGTCGTCGAGCTCGATCCGGCTGTCGACGTACGCCGTCGCCGGGTCGATCGAGCGACCGTTGAGCGTGATCTCGTGGACGGTCGCCTCGACCAGGTCGACGAACGTCGAGGCACCGGCCGTGGTGCTCGAGAACTCGATCGTGGTGGTGCTGGCGAAGGTCGTCGGGCCGGTGGTCAGGTCGAGCTCGATGTCGTACGACGCGACGTCGAGGAGCGCGGCTCGGGCCTGCGCTTCGTCCCTGCGGAGGTTGGTTCCAGGCATGCCGAGATCATTGCATCCGGCCACGGCCATCCGCGCGCGGGTGCGGTCACGGTCGCTCGCGACTGCCGGGAATGTCCCGCGCCGGGGAGCCGTTGCGCCGATATGAGCAAAGCTGACTTCTGGTTCGATCCCGCCTGCCCGTTCGCCTGGATCACGTCCCGCTGGATGCTCGAGGTGGAGAAGGTCCGTGACGTCCAGGTGGAGTGGCACGTGATGAGCCTCGCCTACCTCAACCAGAACAAGGACGACATCTCCGACGACTACCGCGAGTTCCTCGCGACCGCCTGGGGTCCGGTGCGGGTGCTGATCGCCGCGGAGCAGGCCCACGGCAACGAGGTGCTTCTGCCGCTCTACACCGCGATGGGCAACCGGATCCACCTCGAGAAGCGCGACCGCGACCGGGCGATGGTCGAGGACTCCCTGGCCGAGGCCGGGCTCCCGGTGTCCCTCGCCGACGCGATGGACGACTCGTCGTACGACGACGCCGTCGCCAAGTCCCACCACGCCGGCATGGACCAGGTCGGTGACGAGGTGGGCACCCCGACCATCTCGATCGACGGCACCGCGTTCTTCGGCCCCGTGATCAGCAAGGCGCCGCGCGGGGAGGAGGCCGGCCAGCTCTGGGACGGCGCCCTCCAGCTCGCGTCGTACCCCTTGTTCTTCGAGCTCAAGCGCAGCCGCACCGCGGAGCTCGACTTCAGCTGAGCAGCGTACCGCGGGAGGCCGCTAGGGCAACCTGATCGTGGCCTTGATCAGGTTGTGGTCCGAGGGGATGGTGCCGTCGAGCGAGAAGTCCTTGGCGTCGTCGACGACCATCTGCCAACGCTTGACGACCAGGCGGTTCGTGGCGAACAGGTAGTCGATGCTCTGCCCGATGTCGTTGGTGCTCGCGTAGTGGTTCATGTTCCGCGCTCCACCTGTTCAGCGAGAAGATGTTGCCGCGCACGATCTCCCGGGTCCGGTTGCCGACGACGTGGACCATCGCCGGGCCGTTCTGGCCGAGGACGTCGCCGAACCCGGCGTCGTACATCTGCGGGAGCATCACGCCGGCGGTCGGGTTGGTGGCCTTGCGCGGCGAGTTGAAGTCGCCGCCGAGGACGATCGGCAGCCCGCCGGCCATCGTCGGCACGTCGCGGATCAGCTGCTGCCACTGCTGGCGGCGCACCGTCTCCGAGGCGGTCTCGAGGTGGTTGCTGGCGAAGAAGAACCGGTCGCCCGTGGCCCTGGTCTCGAAGATGCCCCAGAACATGTAGCGGGCCCCGTCGACGACCGACTCCTGCGCGTCCCACTTGAGGGCCCCGCCGCGGACCAGGCTCACGGTCGCGTCGTTGTAGACGAGGTGCGTCGCGGCCGCGGTGCCGGCGATCGCGGAGTAGTGGTCGGCTCCGGTGGCGTAGGTGTTCAGCGCGTTCACCAGGTCCGTGTACTGCGTGGTCACGCCGTCGGCGAGCTTGCGGCTGGTGTCGGCCTCCTGGAGGGCGATCACGTCGGGGGACGGGCCGGGCTGGTCGGCCGGCTGCCGAGGAGCTCCCGCCACCTTGGCCCGGCGTGCCGACCAGGCCTCGTCCAGGCGGAGGAGTCACCGAGGATCACGCTGATGTTGAACGACGCGACGTCGAGGTCGTCGGGCCGGGCGGCGGAGCGACGTCCAACCGCTAGGTACGGCGCGGGCGTGTAGCCGCTCTGCGTCGTCCCGGTGCCGAGGTCGAGGCGACCGCGACCCGGAACCAGTACCGGGTGTGGGCTCGAGGTTGCGACGTTGCCGCTCTGTGCGGCGCACGCCGCATCGGAGTACGGCGCGGGCGTAGTCAGCCGGCACTGCGCCGGACACCGGTCGCCGGAGGGACGGACGGCTGCCTCGGCGCGCAGCGGACGGACTCCACATGCTGACCAGCAGCGCCAGGCGCGGACCGACCTAGCACGCTGAGACCGTACGGACGGACGTGGGATGGAACATCGGGACTCCTGCGAGTTCGCGAGGTTCGAAAGTACCGACGGCTCCGACACATGGGCACCGCCGCATCGGGCCGTGGGTGCTCACTAGGCTTCCGGCATGAGCAAGGTGCTGTCCGCCGTCGCCTGGCCGTACGCCAACGGCCCGCGCCACATCGGCCACGTGGCCGGTTTCGGCGTGCCCTCCGACGTGTTCAGTCGCTACATGCGGATGGCGGGGCACGACGTACTCATGGTCTCCGGCTCCGACGAGCACGGCACCCCGATCCTGATCGCCGCCGACGAGGCCGGGGTGTCGCCGCAGCAGCTGGCCGACACCAACCACCGGTTCATCGTCGAGGACTTCGTCTCGCTCGGACTCGCCTACGACCTCTACACGCGCACCACCACCCGCAACCACCACGCGGTCGTGCAGCAGCTGTTCCGGGGCGTCCACGACAACGGCTACTTCGTCGAGCAGACGACGTTCGGCGCGATCTCGCCGTCCACCGGGCGCACCCTCCCCGACCGCTACATCGAGGGCATCTGCCCGATCTGCGGGTACGACGGCGCGCGCGGCGACCAGTGCGACAACTGCGGCAACCAGCTCGACGCGCAGGACCTGAAGAACCCGCACTCGAAGATCAACGGTGAGACCCCGGAGTTCGTCGAGACCCAGCACATCTTCCTCGACCTGCCGGCACTGGCCGAGGCGCTGGGGGAGTGGCTCGACCAGCGCGAGGCCACCGGCCTGTGGCGGTCGAACGTGATCCGGTTCAGCCAGAACATCCTCAAGGAGATCCGCCCGCGCGCGATGACCCGCGACATCGACTGGGGCATCGCCGTCCCTCTCGAGGGGTGGCGGGACAACCCGACCAAGCGGCTCTACGTCTGGTTCGACGCGGTGATCGGCTACCTGTCGGCGTCGATCGAGTGGGCGCGGCGCGGCGCGGGGCCGGTGGCGACCCCGAGGCGTGGCGGCAGTGGTGGAACGACCCGGAGGCGTTGTCCTACTACTTCATGGGCAAGGACAACATCACCTTCCACTCCCAGATCTGGCCGGCCGAGCTGCTCGCCTACGACGGCCGAGGCGACAAGGGCGGCGAGCCGGGGGAGTACGGCGACCTGAACCTCCCGACCGAGGTGGTCTCCAGCGAGTTCCTCACCATGGAGGGCAAGAAGTTCTCCTCCTCCAAGCGCGTCGTCATCTACGTCCGCGACGTGCTGGAGCGCTACCAGGCCGACGCGCTGCGCTACTTCCTGTGCTCGGCGGGCCCCGAGAACCAGGACGCCGACTTCACCTGGGCGGAGTTCGTCCGCCGCACCAACGACGAGCTCGTCGCCGGCTGGGGCAACCTGGTCAACCGCACCGCGACCATGCTCGCGAAGAGCTTCGGCGAGATCCCCCGGGCCGGTGAGCTCACCGCCGAGGACACCGCGCTCCTCGACCAGGTCGAGCAGGCCTTCGTCAGCGTGGGCGACCTGGTCGCGCGGCACCGGCAGAAGGCGGCGATCGGCGAGGCGATGCGCACCGTCTCGGAGGTGAACAAGTACGTCTCCGACCAGGCGCCGTGGCAGCTCAAGGGCGACGACCAGCGCGACCGGCTCGGCACCGTGCTGCACGTGACCGCCCAGTGCGTGGCCGACTGCAACGTCCTCCTCGCCCCGTTCCTGCCCGAGAGCTCGAACGCGATCGACCGCGTGCTCGGCGGCAGCTGGCGACGTCGCGCCGATGCCGCGGATCGAGGAGGTCGACGACCTCGACGGAGGCCCGTCGTACCCGATCATCACCGGCGACTACCGCAACACGCGGCGCATGGGGCCGGCACCCGCTGACCGTGGGCACCCCGATCGCCAAGCCGACGCCGGTCTTCACGAAGCTCGACCCGGGGATCGTCGACGAGGAGCTCGCCCGACTCGCGGGTGCAGGTTAGCGCGTCCAGCGGCTCGGTGCTCGTCGCTCCGATCGGGTCGGCCCGGGTGCGGTCGGTGACCCGTCGCAGATGGTCGGCCTGGGAGCGCTGAGCCGTCGCAGATGGTCGTGGAGCGCTGACCGTCGCAGATCGATCGGGACCGGATCGGGTCGAATGGGGTCAACGGCTCGGGGCTCGACGTTCCGACCGGGTCTGGGCCGCCCCTGCGAGGCGACGGCAGTCGCTGGGGGATGCCGTGTCGGCGGCGACGCTTGCTTCGGTAACGCGCCGCTACGCCGCCACGCCACCCTTTACGCTCCCTGCCGCCGCCCCGCCGGCTCGGCGCCGCCCGCCCCAGCCGGTCTCGCCTGCGCTGGATCTGGGTGGGGAATGGTCTTGGTGACCACATTGCACTTGCCCCACGAATGACGGCGGCGAGGAGGCGGGGTGCGGGAGCCGGACGGGCGGGTCGGCGGGCGAGCGTAAAGGTGGCGTGGCGGCCGTGGCGTAACGGGGCAGGCGTCGCGGCCGACACGGCATCCTCGGCGACGCGCGACTCAGGCCGGGCGACGGACGGTCGGCGTCCGAGCCGAAGACCGGATCCACCCTCCCACTACATTGACGCCCATGCGGGTTCACCTCGGTTCCGATCACGCCGGCCTCGAGCTCAAGGAGCACATGCTCGGCTGGCTGCGTGACCACGGGCACGAGCCGGTCGACCACGGGCCGTTCGTGTACGACGCGCTCGACGACTACCCGGTGTTCTGCCTGCGGGCCGCGGCGGCGGTCGTCGCCGACCCAGGGAGCCTCGGCGTCGTGATCGGCGGTTCCGGCAACGGCGAGCAGATCGCGGCCAACAAGGTGCCCGGCGTGCGGGCGGCGCTGGCGTGGAGCGAGGAGACCGCGCGCCTGGCCCGCGAGCACAACGACGCCAACGTGATCTCCGTCGGCGGCCGGATGCACACGGTCGAGGAGATGACCCGGTTCATCGAGGTCTTCCTCGGCACCGCGTTCACCGGCGAGGAGCGGCACGTACGCCGGATCGGGATGCTGGCCGACTACGAGACCACCGGCGACCTCCCGCCGCTGCCGGAGTCCGCGGCGGGTCTCGGACCCGATGCCTGAGGGGCACACCCTCCACCGCCTCGCCGCCGAGCTGGACGTCGCGTTCGGGGGACGGCCGGTGCGCGTGAGCAGCCCGCAGGGGCGGTTCGCGGCCGACGCGGCGGTGCTGGACGGGCAGCTGCTGGTCGGCGCGGAGTCGGCGGGCAAGCACCTGTTCGTGGAGTTCGCCGGCGACCGGTTCGTGCACGTGCACCTCGGGCTGATCGGCAAGTTCGACGTGCATGCCGGGTGCGGCGCCGCCGCCGGTCGGCCAGGTGCGGCTCCGGCTGGAGAACCTCACGTCGTACGCCGACCTGCGCGGCGCGATCGAGTGCAACCTCGTCGTCCAGGGAGAAGCGCGACGCGGTCGTCGGTGCCCTCGGACCGGACCCGCTGCGGCCGGACGCCGATCCGGAACGGGCGTGGCGCCGGATCCACCGCAGCGACCGGGCGCTCGGCGACCTGCTGATGGACCAGAAGGTGCTCGCGGGGGTCGGCAACGTCTACCGGGCGGAGGTGCTCTTCCGGCACCGGCTCGACCCGCTGCGGCCGGGCCGGTCGCTGCGGCGTGGCCGGTGGGACGAGGTCTGGGCCGACCTCGTCGGGCTGCTCGCCGAGGGCGTGCGCACCGGCAGGATCGACACCGTCCGCCCGCGAGCACACACCGGAGGCGATGGGCCGGCAGCCGCGCCGCGACGACCACGGGGGCGAGGTCTACGTCTACCGGCGCAACGGACAGCCGTGCCTGGTCTGCGGCACGATGGTGCGCACCACGGTGCTCAAGGGACGCAACCTCTTCTGGTGTCCGCGTTGCCAGCCGCGTTTCCGCTCGCGGGCGCGTTCCGATGTCTAGTCTGGTGGACGACGGCTCGAACAGCCGCCCGTCCACCGTCCCTGCGCGCCGAGAAGCCCGAGGTCAGAGCCTTGCCCGAGCGACACCAGCGGTCGCCGGTCCATGTCCTCCAGCGGCGGTGGACCCGGATCCGGAGGAAGATGGTCTATACCGACGCGCCCGGCGCTGCTGGCTCTCGGTGTGCCGATGCTCCTGCTGACCATCGCCGGTTGCCTGTAGCCCGACTACGTGCCGTACAGCACGCTGCTGATCCCGATGTTCCTGGGCAGCCTGTGGCTGGGGCCGCGCACGCTGCCGTGGTTCATCGTCGCGCGCTCGTGTGCGTCTCGGTGATGATCGCGTTCACAGCCGCCGATCGAGACCCCGGACGTGATCATGGTCGTGGTGACGTTCGCGCTCGGCTTCCTGATCCTCCTGGTGTCGTTCAGCAGGACCCGGCTCGGCATCGCCGGGCCGAAGGGTGAGTCGATGCTGGTCGACCTGCGCGACCGGATCATGCGGCAGGCGCGGATCGCCACGCTCCCCGACCAGTGGTACGCCAAGTCGGTGCTGCGGTCGTCCGGCGGCACGCTCTTCGCCGGTGACTTCATCGTGGCCGACGCCGACGTCTCCGACGGGGTGCTCTCGGTGGTGGTGGTCGACGTCTCGGGCAAGGGGGTCGAGGCCGGCACCCGGTCGCTGCTCCTGTCCGGCGCGTTCGGCGGCCTGCTGGCCGCCGTCCCGACCGAGAACTTCCTGCCCGCCGCCAACGAGTACCTGCTCCGCCAGAACTGGGCCGAGGGCTTCGCGACCGCGATCCAGCTGCACCTCGACCTGGCCACCGGCGACTTCGAGCTCCGCAAGGCCGGGCACCCGCCGGCCGTGTGGCTGCACGCCGGGTCCGGCAAGTGGTCGGTGCTCGACTCCGAGGGCCCGATCCTCGGCGTGCTGCGCGACTTCGAGATCGAGGTGGTGCGCGGCACCATCCAGCCCGGCGACGCGCTGATGCTCTACACCGACGGCCTCGTCGAGGACCCGCGCCGCGACATCCAGAGCGGCATCGACAAGCTCGCCGGGCGCGGACAGCGGCTGCTGCAGACCGGCTTCGAAGGGGCCGAGGTGCAGCTCGTCGACGAGCTCGAGCGCAGCGACGACGACCGCGCGCTGCTGCTGGTGCACCGGCGCTGGCCCGGCAAGGGGCAGACCCCGGCGGACGCCGAGTCTGGTTCGTGACGCGCGGTGCCGCTGTGGCACCATGGGTCCGCCCCGGAGCGCGTGCGGGGCATGCGGATGTAGCTCAATGGCAGAGCCTCAGTCTTCCAAACTGATGACGCGGGTTCGATTCCCGTCATCCGCTCGCAGCGGCCCTCAGGGGTCGCCGCACGGGGCGTAGCGTAGTGGCTAGCGCGCCTGCTTTGGGAGCAGGAGACCGCAGGTTCGAGTCCTGTCGCCCCGACACGGTGCCACCGTGACCGGTGCCACGTCCGGCGCATTTCGTCGGTCGTGCACGGTGCCGTAGGCTGGAATATCGGCCGCCAGCCCGCGCTCTCGCGTCGAGGCGCGGCCACTGTCATGTATGCGTGCACCAAGGAGTTGACCCTGTGAAGAGCGCCGTCGAGAGCATCGACCCGACCCGCGCAAAGCTGACCGTCGAGGTCCCGTTCGCCGAGCTCAAGCCGAGCCTCGACGCGGCGTACCAGGCGGATCGCGAAGCAGGTGAACATCCCCGGCTTCCGCAAGGGCAAGGTCCCGCCGCCCGTGATCGACCGCCAGGTCGGCCGTGGCGCCGTCCTGGACGAGGCGATCAACGACGCGCTGCCCAAGCTCTACGTGCAGGCGCTCCAGGACAACGACCTGGTGCCGCTCGCGCAGCCGGAGATCGACGATCACCAGGCTCGAGGACAACGAGACCCTCGAGTTCAGCGCCGAGGTCGACCGTGCGGCCGCCGATCACGCTGCCGTCGTACGACGGGATCGAGGCCAGCGTCGAGGACCTCACCGTCTCCGACGCCGACGTCGAGGAGCAGGTCCAGCAGCCTGCGCGAGCGCTTCGCGACCCTCAACGACGTCGAGCGGGCCGCCGCCGACGGCGACTTCGTGACCATCGACCTGGTCGCCGCCACCAAGGACGGCGAGCCGATCGAGGGTGGCGAGCTCAGCGGCTACAGCTACCAGGTCGGCAGGGGCGACATGCTCGCCGGCATCGACGAGGTGCTGGCCGGGATGTCCGCCGGCGACGAGGCGACGTTCGCCTCGCAGCTGCTCGGGGGTGACAGCGAGGGCCAGGAGGTCGACGTCACGGTCACCGTTGACCGGCGTCAAGGAGCAGGAGCTGCCCGAGCTCGACGAGGACTTCGCCCAGACGGCGTCCGAGTTCGACACCATGGACGAGCTCACCGCCGACGTGCGCACCCGGCTCGAGCGCGGCAAGCGCCTCGAGCAGGCCGCCGCCGCGCGCGACGCCGTCCTGGAGAAGCTGCTCGACGCCACCGAGGTGCCGCTGCCCGACGAGGTCGTCGCAGCAGGAGCTCGGCGGGCGCCGCGAGGAGATCCAGCAGCAGCTCGGCTACGCCGGCATGACGCTCGAGCAGTACCTCGACAACGAGAAGCAGACGGTCGACGAGTTCGAGGCCGAGATGGAGAAGCGGGTCCGCGACTCGATGGCCGCGCAGTTCATCCTCGACGAGGTGGCCAAGGCCGAGGAGATCGGCGTCGAGCAGGAGGAGCTCCAGGAGCACCTGGTGCGCCGGGCGCAGCAGTCCGGCCAGGAACCCGAACGAGTTCATGAAGCACATGGTCGAGCACAACCACATCCCCGAGATGGTGGCCGAGGTCGTGCGCGGCAAGGCGCTGGCCAAGATCGTCGAGGCCGCCACGGTCACCGACGGCTCCGGCAACGTGGTCGACCTCAAGAACCTCCGTCCCGACGGCAGCATCGGCGAGCCGGAGCCGGAGGCGACCGCCGGAGCCCGGCCGCCGTCGGAGTGATCCCGGCGGAGTCGGTCGCCCGACGGAGTCTGGAGCGTGTCCCTCCAGGCCCTGAGGCGTGAGCCCTGTCTGACACTCGACGCATGTCGAGTGAACACCTGTCCACTGAGCGAGCGGGCACCCTCGGCGCGCTGGCGCTGGGCACCGACCTGGCCCAGGCCGGCGATCCTCGGCACCGTGCGCGACGTCCACGGCGCCGTGAGCCGGCGGGTGCGTGGCGTGTCCGACCTGGTCGCCGGCCACCGCACCGAGGAGCACGCGCGTGCACGGCGGCATCTCGGGTGCCGTGTACGGCGGCATCGGCGCCGGGCTGGGCGCGGTCACGACCGGGCTTCAGCGCGCCGACCGCGCCGGCATCGGCACCGCGGCTCGAGGAGTCGCCGCGCGGCCGGTTCGTGGTGTCGGCCCTCAACGGCCTGTTCGGCGACCGGATCCGCGACGCTCACCCGGAGCTCGCGATCACGATGGCCGTACGACGCCGCGGCCACGACGTGGCGCTCGACACCGAGAGCCTGCGTGCGGCGTTCCCGGAGGCGACCGGCGACCTCGTCGTGTTCCTGCACGGCCTCAGCGAGACCGAGAGCTACTGGGACCGGCGCTCGGCACGAGACCGGGGGCAGCTACGGCGAGCGGCTGGCCGAGCAGGGCTGGAGCCCGGTCTACCTGCGCGCGAACTCCGGGCTCACGCTCAGCGAGAACGGCGTCGCGATGGCCGCGCTGATGGACGACCTGGTCGCCGCGTGGCCGGTCGAGGTCCGCCGGATCGCGCTCGTCGGGCCACTCGATGGGCGGGCTGATCATGCGCAGCGCCTGTGCCGTCGTCTCCGACGCCGACCCGGCGTGGAACCTGCTGGTCACCGACGTGGTCACGCTCGGCACCCCGCACCTCGGCGCCCCGATCGCGCGGGCGCTGACCGCCGGGTCGTCCGGACTGTCGCCTGCTGCCCGAGTCGGCGCCGTTCGGCCGGTTCCTCGACCACCGCTCGGTGGGCATCCTCGACCTCCGCGCCGGGCTGCCGGACGACGTACGCAACCTGCCGCACGCGCGCTACCACCTGGTCGCCGGCACCGTCACCCGCTCGCGCCGGCACCCGGTCGGCGAGGTGGCCGGCGACCTGCTGGTCCGCTACCCGTCGGCGGTCGGCAAGGCCCGCCGTGGGCGGGAGATGTTCCCCGGCGCCGACGTGCTGCACGTCCCGGGCGCCGACCACTTCGACCTGCTCAACCACGACGACGTCTACGCTGCGATCCGCAGGTGGCTGACCGACGGCCGCACCGGAGAGCGGCAGGAGCGCCGATGACCGACCCAGGTCGGATCGAGGCCACGATCCAGGTCGACGCACTGCATCCGGGCGCTTCGCCGCGTTCTCCGCTCTGGGCGAACACGGGGTGGTTGCCCATGGATTTGGGGGTCGATCCGTCTAGGGTCGGCTGCGTGACTGACTCTTCCACTGACCTGACGGGTGTGGGCCACCAGATGAACGGCGGCCTCCTCGTCGTACGGCCTCGACGACCACATCTACCAGCGCCTGCTGCGCGAGCGGATCGTCTTCCTCGGCTCCGAGGTGCGTGACCAGAACGCCAACGCGATCTGCGCCCAGCTGCTGCTGCTCTCCGCGGAGGACCCCGACGGCGACATCTTCCTGCACATCAACTCGCCCGGCGGCTCGGTCGACGCGGGCATGGCGATCTACGACACCATGAACTACATCCCCAACGACGTGGCCACGGTCGGCATGGGCCTCGCCGCCTCGATGGGGCAGTTCCTGCTCTGCGCCGGGGCCAAGGGCAAGCGCTACGCCCTGCCGCACGCGCGGATCATGATGCACCAGCCGTCCGGCGGCATGGGTGGCTCGGCCTCCGACATCAAGATCCAGGCCCAGCAGTCCCTGCACATCAAGAAGGTGCTCTTCGAGCTGATCGCCCAGCACACCGGGCAGGAGCTCGCCCAGGTCGAGGCCGACGCCGACCGCGACCGCTGGTTCACCGCCGCCCGAGGCCAAGGACTACGGCTTCATCGACCACGTGATCACCAGCGCGCTGCAGGCCGCCGACGAGGGCCGCCCCGCGCGCGCCGCCAAGGACTGAGGACGGACATGAACTACTACATCCCGCAGTGGGAAGAGCGCACGTCCTACGGCTTCCGCCGGATCGACCCCTACGCCAAGCTCTTCGAGGACCGGATCATCTTCCTCGGCACCCCGATCAGCGACGACATCGCCAACGCGGTGATGGCCCAGCTGCTCTGCCTGGAGTCGATGGACCCCGACCGCGACATCCAGATCTACATCAACAGCCCCGGTGGCTCGTTCACGGCGATGACCGCGATCTACGACACGATGCAGTTCATCAAGCCCGACGTGCAGACCGTGTGCCTGGGCCAGGCGGCCTCCGCGGCGGCGGTGCTGCTCGCCGCCGGTGCGCCGGGCAAGCGGCTGGCGCTGCCCAACAGCCGGATCCTGATCCACCAGCCCTACACCGAGGGCACCTACGGCCAGTCCTCCGACATCGAGATCCAGGCCAACGAGATCCTCCGGATGCGCGAGCTGCTCGAGAAGCTGATCGCCGACCACTCGGGCAAGACCCCCGAGGAGGTCAACAACGACATCGAGCGCGACAAGATCCTGACCGCGGAGGCGGCGATCGAGTACGGCCTGATCGACCAGATCCTCGAGTCGCGGAAGGCCGTGCCCGTATGAGGCAGGCTGACCTGACCAGCCCGGGTCGCGGGTCCTGTCGTGTCCTCGCCCGTTGGGGAGCGCGAACAGGTACCTTCGATCTGGTTGTTCGCACCACGTGAGCTGTCGAGACGCTCGGTCTCGACCCGGATGATGGGAGACGTCGCCAGTGGCACGCATCGGTGACGGGGGCGACCTGCTGAAGTGCTCGTTCTGCGGGAAGAGCCAGAAGCAGGTCAAGAAGCTGATCGCCGGGCCCGGCGTCTACATCTGCGACGAGTGCATCGACCTCTGCAACGAGATCATCGAGGAGGAGCTCAACGAGACCGCCGAGGTCGGCCTCGACGAGCTGCCCAAGCCGCGCGAGATCTTCGAGTTCCTCAACTCCTACGTGATCGGCCAGGAGACGGCGAAGAAGTCGCTCGCGGTCGCCGTCTACAACCACTACAAGCGGGTGCAGGCGGGGTGGTCAACGCGACCGCGGCCGGGCGCCACTCCAAGGACGACGTGGTCGAGGTCGCCAAGTCCAACATCCTGGTGATCGGCCCCACCGGCTGCGGCAAGACCTACCTCGCGCAGACGCTGGCGCGGATGCTCAACGTCCCGTTCGCGATCGCCGACGCCACCGCGCTGACCGAGGCCGGCTACGTCGGCGAGGACGTCGAGAACATCCTGCTCAAGCTGATCCAGGCCGCCGACTACGACGTCAAGAAGGCCGAGACCGGGATCATCTACATCGACGAGATCGACAAGGTGGCCCGCAAGGCGGAGAACCCCTCGATCACCCGCGACGTCTCCGGTGAGGGCGTGCAGCAGGCGCTGCTGAAGATCCTCGAGGGCACCACCGCCTCGGTGCCGCCGCAGGGCGGCCGCAAGCACCCGCACCAGGAGTTCATCCAGATCGACACCACGAACATCCTGTTCGTGGTCGGCGGCGCCTTCGCCGGGCTCGAGCACATCGTCGAGCAGCGGGTCGGCAAGAAGACCCTCGGCTTCACCGCCGAGATGCGCAACTCCGCCGAGACGCGACTCCGACGAGATGTTCGCCCAGGTCCGCCCCGAGGACCTCGTGAAGTTCGGCCTGATCCCCGAGTTCATCGGCCGGCTCCCGCTGATCGCGAGCGTCAACAAGCTCGACCAGGCGGCGCTGGTCCAGATCCTCACCGAGCCGCGCAACGCGCTGATCAAGCAGTACCAGAAGCTCTTCGACCTCGACGGGGTCGAGCTCGAGTTCACCGACGACGCGGTCGAGGCGATCGCCGACAAGGCGATGGAGCGGGGCACCGGTGCCCGCGGGCTGCGGGCGATCATCGAGGAGGTCGCTCCTCAACGTGATGTACGACGTGCCGTCCCGCGAGGACATCGGCAAGGTGGTCGTGACCGACGAGGTGGTGACCGACCACGAGGCGCCGACCCTGGTGGAGCGCCCCGATGAGACCAAGAAGAAGAAGTCGGCCTGAGGGCCCTTCGAGCAGGTCACGGAGCCTGTTAGCGCGCGACGTCCGAGTCGGACAAATCCGGTCGACCGCGGACTAGACAGGCGCCGCCGGGGACACCTGATCCGCTGCGCGCCCCGGCCCTTCCCGATTACGCTCCAATCGTCCACCCCTCTCTCGGATACATGGAGTGCACCCACATGAGAGCTGAGCACAGACGCCCGCTCGCGGCGTTCGTCCTCGTAGCTCTCGCGTGCGCCCTGGTCGTGGGCCAGTCGCTGCGCACCGCCACGCTCCAGGGACTCGTCGACCGCGGGCTGCCGCTCACCGTCCTGATCCCGATCGCGCCGGACATGCTGTTCACGATCGACGCATCCGGCGCAAACGGCCGCGGCGGCGACCTGCCGTACGTCGGTCGCGCCCTCGTCGCGGTGTCCCGTCCGGCGCCGCCGAGCCAGCCGGTCACCACGGCCGCCGTCGCGACCGTGCCGGTGGTGTCCCCGACCGTCGTGGTGCGCACCGTCACCCCGTCCGCTGCAGGCGGGTCGGCGCGGGCCGCCGCCCCGCGCCAGGCACCGCCCCAACGGGCCGCGACCGCCACCTCCGGCGCCCGGACCCGGACCGTCGCGCCCGCTCGCAGCACACCGGCGGTCTCGCCGGGCCGGACCAAGCCCGTTCCGACGGTGGTCGCCCAGCCGGCGCGGACAGACAACGAGGGCCCCTCGCACCAGCTGAACCGCGGCCCCCACAAGGCGGTGGATGCGACCCGCGGCAGGCGGGGCACCACAAGCAGGCCACGAGGGGCGAGACCAAGCATGTGGCCGAATCGCACCACCAGAAGCAGCACCAGAACCAGGGCCAGAAGCAGTCCCCGAACGGGCACGCGTACGGGCACCAGAAGCAGCCCCCGAACGGGCACGCGTACGGGCACCAGAAGCAGCACCCGAAGCAGGGCCCGAAGCAGCACCCGAAGCAGGGCCCGAAGGAGCACGGGAAGCAGGCCCCGAAGCAGCACGAGAAGCAGTCACCGAAGCAGGACCAGAAGGCGCACGTCCAGCAGCGCCACTGAGCGGGGGCACGTCCCAGCCAGGTGCTCTAGACCAATGTGTCGGCTTTGGGCGATCTCCGGCGCGCGGCTGGTGTGCCCGAATACGGTGGTATTCACCCGATTCGTCGGGCCACCCCCAGCACCTCTCGGATCGGGAGCGCATCATGAGCGCTGAGCACAAGCGTCCCCTCGTGGCGTTTGTTCTCGTCGCGCTCGTCTGCTCGTCCATCGTCGGCCAGTCGGTCCGCAGCGCCCTCCTCGGCAACGGGATCGGCCTCGGCATCCTGGTCCCGATCGCGCCCGCACACCTGCTGGACACCATCCAGGCGTCCGGCGCCAACGGCCGCTACCTGGACACCCCGTTCCTCGGCACCGCGATCGGCGCCGTCGGGGAGGTCCCGGAGCCGGCCGCGCCCGAGCTGCTGCCGCCGCCGCAGCCGCTGGCGCCGCCGGTCGCGCGCCGGTCGCGGCCGGCGCGTCGCCGGCCGTGGGGTCGATCCGAGACGTGGTCCAGGCTGTCGCCACCCGGACACGCACCACGACCGTCCCACGCGCACACCGCGCGCACACGACCCGACACCCCTCTCGCGTCCACATCCCGCGCCCCCGCCACATCGGTAGCCCGCCTCCGGTGCCCACGGGCCCGACCACGCTGCAGACAGCCCGCGACGACCTGCAGGCGGCACGGGTCTACGCCAGCCAGGCCAGGGCGGCCGCGCTGCAGACGACCCGCATCGTCAGGCTCTGCTTCCGCGCCCAGGGCAAGGCCTCCTGCGCCGAGCAGCGGGACGACGCCGAGGAGGCCGCGATCCGGGCCGACGCGGCGGCCGCCCAGGTCAGCCACGTCGAGATGGTGGTGCAGCACCTTCTCGGCGCGATCGCCGCGTTCGTCGCCCCGGTCCGCGAGCGGGCCACACATACGTTCACCTCGCGGGTGGAGAGGGCCCAGGCGCAGTTCGGCGAGGTGCGGGAGCAGGTACGCGCGGAAGCAGCGGATGTCCAGGAGACCAGTCAGGACCAGTGGTCCGTTGCACTTTCGGCCTACGGCAAGGCCCTCGACAAGGCCGGTACGGCGGCGCACAAGGCGGCTGACCAGCGACTGCGTGAGGTGCGGGCGTACGCCGAGAATCGCCAGGCGACCGTGCGCCACATCCAGTACGTGTACCAGCAGAAGCTGCGGTCCGGGAACGTCGCGGCGGCCGGGGCGTACCGGAAGCAGGCCCTGGCGGACCTGGCGAAGACGGACGACGCGTTCGCCGCGAGGATCGGCGCCGAGCGGGACCGTGCCGCTGCTGCCTACGAGACGGCGACCGGAGTCGCCAAGGAGGAGCTGGAGCGGGTCCGAGCCATGGTCACCGACGCCCGGGCTGCATCGGCCGCCGAGGCGGCGACCACGCTCGCCCGGGCAAAGGACGCACTCACGACCAAGGTGCAGACCGCCGCCGACGTACGGGCCGAGACGATCGCAGACGCCCAGGCCCTTGCCGAGGCGACCGTGGTGGTCGACCCGGCCACCCTGCCGGCCGACCCGGGGCCCACCGGTGGCGACCCGCCTGGTGGCGCCGGCTGACCGAGGGTCCTGACGTCAGTCCGTGGCGGCCAGCTCCACATCGACCTCGATCGGCGCGCCGTCGCCCGCCGCGACCAGCACCAGGTCGCCGGTGATCTTGCCGGCGTTGCGCAGGTCGCTCTCGCGCACCCTCGATCGCGGCCACGGCGGCGGCCGGCCCGGTGATCGTGACCCTCGCGAGCTCGGCCCGCATCGACACCTTGGCGCTGGACTTGGCGCCCCGGATCCCGGTGAGCGCGGCCGCGACGGCGTCGAGCGTGGCGTCGTCGACCGAGGCGGCGGAGCCGAGGTCGGCCGCGGTCGGCCACGCCTGCGTGTGGATCGAGCCCTCCTGCCACCACGACCAGACCTCCTCGGTCACGTAGGGCAGGAACGGCGCGAGCAGCCGGAGCTGGGTGTGCAGCGCGATCGCCAGGGTCGCCCGGGCGGAGTCGGGTCCGGCCTCGCCGCGCGCGCCGTACGCCCGCTCCTTGACCAGCTCGAGGTAGTCGTCGCAGAACTCCCAGAAGAACGTCTCGGTCGCCTCGAGCGCCGTCGTGTAGTCGTAGGCCGCGAACGCGTCGGTGGCGCGGCGCGCGACCTGGGCCAGCCGCGCCAGCAGCGCGTCGTCGACCGGGTGGTTGACCATCGACGTCGTGGTCTCGGTGGCACCCACCGACCCGAGCACGAACTTCGAGGCGTTGAGCACCTTCATCGCCAGCCGGCGGCCGACCTTCATCTGGGTCTCGTCGAACGGGGAGTCCAGTCCGGGGCGGGTCATCGCGGCGCGCCAGCGCACCGCGTCCGCGCCGAACTTCGCGAGGATCTCGTCGGGGACGATCGCGTTGCCCTTGGACTTGGCCATCTTCTTGCGGTCGGGGTCGACGATGAACCCGGAGATCATCGCGGTGGACCACGGTGCGACGTGGTTCTCGAAGTGGGCGCGCACCACCCGGGAGAACAGCCAGGTGCGGATGATCTCGTGGGCGTGGGTGCACAGGTCCATCGGGAAGACGCGCTGCCAGAGGTCGTCGTCGGTCTCCCAGCCGCCGGCGATGTGCGGAGTGAGCGACGAGGTCGCCCAGGTGTCCATCACGTCGGGGTCGCCGACGAAGCCACCGGGCTTGCCGCGCTGCTCCTCGTCGTACCCCGCGGGAGCGACCGTCGACGGGTCGAGCGGGAGCTGGTCCTCGGTCGGGGTCAGCGGGTGGTCGTAGTCGGGCTCGCCGTCGTCGGAGAGCGGGTACCAGACCGGGAAGGCGACCCCGAAGAAGCGCTGGCGCGAGATCAGCCAGTCGCCGTTGAGGCCGTTGACCCAGTTGTCGTAGCGGTGCTTCATGTGCGGCGGCACCCAGGTCACCTCGCTGCCGCGGGCGATCATCTCGGCCCGGAGCTCGGCGTCACGACCGCCGTTGCGGATGTACCACTGCCGGGTGGAGACGATCTCCAGCGGCTTGTCGCCGCGCTCGTAGAAGTTCGCCATCCGCTGCGTCGGCTTCGGGTCACCGTCGAGGTCGCCGGACGTCACGAAGCAGCTGCGACCATCGCCTCGCGGGCGCTGAAGACAGTCTTGCCCGCGAGCGCGTCGTACGCCGCGCGGCCGTCGCCGTCGATCCACTCCGGGGTCTCGCGCTGGAGCCGGCCGTCGCGACCGATCACGGTGCGGACCGGCAGCTGCAGCTCGCGCCACCAGGTCACGTCGGTGAGGTCGCCGAACGTGCAGCACATGGCGATGCCGGCACCCTTGTCCATCTCGGCGGCGGGGTGCGCCACGACCGGGATCTCGACCCCGAACACGGGCGAGGTGACGGTGGTGCCGACCAGGTCCTGGTAGCGCTCGTCGTCGGGGTGCGCGATCAGCGCAACCGCCGAGGCGACCAGCTCCGGGCGGGTGGTCTCGACCCAGACCGGGGTGCCGTCGGGGCGGTGGTAGGAGATCCGGTGGTAGGCGCCGGCGTACTCCCGCGCCTCGAGCTCGGCCTGGGCCACCGCGGTCTGGAACGTGACGTCCCACAGGGTCGGCGCCTGCTGAAGGTAGGCCTCGCCACGCGCGAAGTTGCGCAGGAACGCGCGCTGGCTGGCGAGCTGGGCCTTCGGGCCGATCGTCGTGTAGTCCTGCTTCCAGTCCACCGACAGGCCGAGCGTGCGCCACAGCGTCTCGAACGTCTTCTCGTCCTCGACCACGAGCGCCTCGCAGAGCTCGACGAAGTTGGGCCGCGAGATCGACACCTGCCGCTTCGGGTCCGGCTTCTCCGGCGGCGTGAAGTCGGGGTCGTACGGCAACGAGGGGTCGCAGCGCACGCCGTAGAAGTTCTGCACCCGGCGCTCGGTGGGCAGGCCGTTGTCGTCCCAGCCCATCGGGTAGAACACCGACTTGCCCTGCATCCGCTGGAAGCGGGCGACCAGGTCGGTGTGGGTGTAGCTGAAGATGTGGCCCACGTGCAGCGACCCGCTGGCGGTCGGCGGAGGGGTGTCGATCGAGTAGATCTCCTCGCGCGGGCGGGTGCGGTCGAACGCGTAGGTGTCGTCGGCCTTCCAGCGCGCCGACCACTTGGCCTCGAGGCCCTCCAGCGCCGGCTTGTCCGGTACGACGACGGCGCGGACTGCGCTCGTCGACTGCTCCGGTGCCGGGTCGTGCAAGGTCTCGGTCATGGACCGAAATCCTACGGTCCGGGGACTCCGACCCGCGAACCGGTTCTGCGGCGCCTGCCCCGTAGGGTGTGCTCCATGTCGTCGTCGTTGTCCCAGGATCTCGGGGACGCTCCCGGAGAGGCGCCAGAACTCGCGCTGATCGTACGGTTTGTCCGATATGTCTGACTCGGAAACGGCCGGACCGACCTCCGCCGCCTCCGCACCACGCCTCGCCCAGACCTACGCCGAGGTCGAGGACGCGCTGCTCTCGCGGTGGCCGGAGACCCGGATCGACCCCACCCTGGACCGGATCCGGGACTTCCTCGCGCTGCTCGGCGACCCGCAGGACGGCTACCCGGTCGTGCACCTGACCGGCACCAACGGCAAGACCTCGACGGCGCGGATGATCGAGGCCCTGGTCCGGGCGCTCGGGCTGCGCACGGGACGGTTCACCAGCCCGCACCTGGAGTCGATGACCGAGCGGATCGTGGTCGACGGCGAGCCCCTGAGCGAGGACCAGTTCGTCGCGGCGTTCAACGACATCGCGCCGTACACGCACCTGGTCGACGCCCAGCACAGCCATCCGCTGTCGTTCTTCGAGACGGTCACGGCGATGGCGTACGCCGACGTTCGCGGACGCCCCGGTCGACGCGGCCGTGGTCGAGGTCGGCCTCGGCGGCACCTGGGACTCCACCAACGTCGCCGACGGCAAGGTCGCGGTGATCACGCCGATCGCCGTCGACCATGCGAAGTACCTGGGCTCGACGCCCGCGGAGATCGCCCGTGACAAGGCCGGGATCATCAAGCCCGGCGCGACCGTGGTGACCGCCGTGCAGGACGAGGACGTGGCCCTGGTGCTGGGGGAGCGGTGCGCCGAGGTGGGCGCGACGCTGGCCCGCGAGGGCCTCGAGTTCGGGGTGGCCACCCGGGTGCCGGCGGTGGGCGGCCAGATGCTGACGCTGCAGGGACTGCGCGCGTCGTACGAGGAGGTCTTCCTGCCGCTCTACGGCGCGCACCAGGCCCAGAACGCCGCGCTCGCACTGGCCGCGGTCGAGGCGTTCGTCGGCGGCGACGACGCGCTGGACGCCGAGGTCGTGCGTGAGGCGTTCGCGGAGGTGACCTCGCCCGGCCGGCTCGAGGTGATCCGGCGCAGCCCGACGATCGTGCTCGACGCCGCCCACAACCCGCACGGGGCGGAGGCGGTGGTCGAGGCGATCGGGGACTCGTTCGCGTTCGACCCGCTGATCGGCGTCCTCGGGGTGATGGCCGACAAGGACCACGAGGGCCTGCTCGGAGCCTTCGAGCCGGTGCTCGCGCACGTCGTCTGCACCCAGAACTCCACCGACCGCTCGATGCCGGCCGCCGACCTGGCCGAGGTGGCGCTGGGGATCTTCGGGCAGGACCGCGTGTCCGTCGCGCCGGTGCTGGCCGACGCGATCGACCAGGCGGCGGCACTGGCCGAGGCCGGCGGTGTGTTCGGGGAGGCGATCGGCTCGGGCGCGGTGCTGGTGACCGGGTCGGTGGTCACGGTCGGCGAGGCCCGGGCGCTGCTGCGGAGCCGCTCGGGTGGCTGAGCCCGTCCGCTCCGTGTCCGGCGCGATGACCCGGCGGCTGTGCGCCGCGATCCTGTCCCTGGAGGCGATCGCGCTCGGCCTGAGCACCCCGGTGCTGATCGCGGTGGCCGGCGTCGAGACCGCCACCGCGCTCTGGATCGGGCTCGGGCTGTGCGTCGCCTGCCTGGTGGTCGCCGGGCTGCTCCGGATGCGCTGGGCCTACGTGCTCGGCTGGGCGATCCAGGTCGCCGCGATCGCGGTGGGGTTCCAGGTCGCGACCATGTTCTTCCTGGGCGGGATCTTCCTGCTGCTGTGGGGCACGGCGTACCTCCTCGGCCGCAAGATCGACACCGAACGCGCGGCCTGGGACGCCCAGGGTCCTCGTGTCTAGCCGACGGCGAGCACGAGCTTCCCTCGCGCGTGGCCGGACTCGCTGCGCTCGTGCGCCCGTGCGGCCTCCGTCCACGGGATCTCCTCGTCGACGATCACCCGGAACCGGCCCTCCTCGACCAGCCGCGCGACCTCGCCGAGCGCGTAGTAGGCGCTGGCGCCGGAGCTCACGGTCACGCCCTGCGCCGCCGCGCCGTAGTCGGCGATGGTGGCCACCCGGCCCGGGTCGCCGGTGAGCGCCACCAGGTCGGGTACGCCGCCCTTGCCGGCCAGGTCGAGCGCACCCGCCACCGGCTGGTCGACCAGCGCGTGCACCCGGTCGGCGAGCCCTGCGCCGTACGTGGTCGGGATCGCGCCCAGCTCCCGCAGGTAGTCGTGGTTCGCCTCGGACGCGGTGCCGACGACGGTGAGCCCACGGGCGACCGCGAGCTGGACGAGGCCGGTACCGACTCCGCCGGACGCCCCGTCCACGACGAGCAGCCCGCCGGGGTGGAGCTCGAGCAGGTCCAGCAGCCGGGCGGCGGTCTCGACCGAGACCGGGAGCGCTGCCGCCTCGGCCATGGTCAGCGCGCCCGGGATCGGCGCGAACGCCTTCAGCACCGCCAGCTCGGCGTACGTCGCCGAGCCGTTGCCGAAGACCCGGTCACCGACCGCGACCCCGACCACGCCGTCACCCACCTCGTCGACGACGCCGGCTGCCTCGAGGCCGAGGACGTGGGGGAGGTCGAGCGGCATCACGTCCTTCAGCATCCCCGAGCGGACCTTCCAGTCGAACGGGTTGACCCCGGACGCCTCGACCGCGATCCGGACCTGCCCCGGGACCGGCGTGCGGGTCGGGTGCGTCGCCGACGTGCAGGACGCCGGGGTCGCCGTACTGCTCGAACTGGACTGCGCGCATGGGTCACTCCTCGAGATCGGGTCTTCGCCGGACAACAACCCGACCGTCCCAGACCTTCCGCCGGAGCCGGCCGGCGCCGTCGCTAGGCTGCCGCCCATGACCCAGCGCACCCTCGTCCTGCTCAAGCCCGACGCCGTCCGGCGCGGCCTCGTGGGCGAGGTCCTCGGCCGGTTCGAGGCCAAGGGCCTCTCCATCGTCGCGATGGAGCACCGGACCATCGACGCCGCCCAGGCCGACCGCCACTACGCCGAGCACGTGGAGAAGGACTTCTACCCGCCGCTGCGCGACTTCGTGACCAGCGGGCCGCTGGTGGCGCTCGTGCTCGAGGGCGACGAGGCGGTCGAGGTGGTGCGCGCGGCCAACGGCGCGACCGACGGCCGCAAGGCCGCCCCGGGCACGATCCGCGGCGACCTGTCGCTGTCCAACCGCGAGAACCTCGTGCACGGCTCGGACTCCCCGGAGTCGGCCGTCCGGGAGATCGGGATCTGGTTCCCCGACCTGGGGTGATGTCCTGCGCGGCGCGCCCGGGGACCTCGCATTTGCGGAGTTCCGGGGGCCCGGCGACACGGCCTGACCCCGACAACTTCGCAAATGCGGGGTTGTCGGCCTCCGCTGTGGGAAACAACGCCCCCCGCCCGCGACCACACCCGTCACATTCGTCCCACCGACACCGCGTGTCCCTGCCGGCTGGACGGCCGCGCGCTCCTACGCTTCAACCTGAGGGGTCGCTAGCGCCTCGGCGACCCACCCTTCCCCTGCAACATCGAGCGCGAACGGGGCTACACCCATGGCCAACAGCGTCATCGGCCGCGACATGGCGGTCGATCTCGGCACCGCCAACACGCTTGTCTACGTACGGCGCCGCGGCGTGCTCCTGGACGAGCCGTCGGTCGTCGCCATGAACACGACCACCCACGAGGTCCTCGCCGTCGGCCACGAGGCCAAGCGGATGATCGGCCGCACCCCGGACAACATCCGCGCGATCCGCCCGCTCAAGGACGGCGTGATCGCCGACTTCGACGCGACCGAGCAGATGCTGCGGTACTTCATCCAGCAGGTCCACCGCCGCCGCTACTTCGCCAAGCCGCGGCTGGTGATCTGCGTGCCGAGCGGGATCACCACCGTCGAGCACCGCGCCGTGAAGGAGGCCGGCTACCTCGCCGGGGCCCGCCGCGTCTACATCGTCGAGGAGCCGATGGCCGCCGCGATCGGCGCCGGGCTCCCGATCCACGAGGCGACCGGGAACATGGTCGTCGACATCGGTGGCGGCACCACCGAGGTCGCCGTGATCTCGCTCGGCGGCGTCGTCTCCAGCATGTCCGTGCGTACGGCGGGCGACGAGCTCGACCAGTCCGTGATCGCCTGGATGAAGAAGGAGCACGGCCTGATGCTCGGCGAGCACACCGCCGAGGAGATCAAGATGACGCTCGGCTCGGCCTACCCGGTGCCGAACGAGGTGCAGGCCGAGGTCCGCGGCCGCGACATGGTCTCCGGCCTGCCCCGCACCGTGGACGTCTCCAGCACCGAGATCCGGCACGCGATGGAGGAGCCGGTCAACGCGATCGTCGACGCCGTCCGCGGCACCCTCGACCAGACCCCGCCCGAGCTGGCCGGCGACATCATGGACCGCGGCATCGTGCTCACCGGTGGCGGTGCCCTGCTGCGCGGGCTCGACGAGCTGATCCGGCACGAGACCGGGATGCCGGTCCACGTCGCCCAGGACCCGCTGACCTCGGTCGCGATGGGCGCGGGCAAGTGCGTCGAGGAGTTCGAGGCGCTCCAGCAGGTCCTGCTCTCGGAGCCCCGGAGGTAGTGCGGCCGATGCCCAAGCGAGACCACGGCACAGGCGGGGTGAGGGCACTCGTGCTCCTCGTCCTGGCGTCGCTCGCCCTGATCACGCTCGACGCCCGCAACGGCGTCGCCCGTCGACCCGGTGCGCGACGCCGTCGGCACCGCGGTCGGGCCGGTCGAGGCCGGCGCGGCGACCGCCGTACGCCCGTTCAAGGAGGTCGCCCGCAGCCTCGGCAGCAACCGCGACCTGCGCCACGACGTGGCCACGCTCGAGGCCCAGAACTCCGACCTCCGCAGCCAGCTCGCGACCACCTCGACCGACCGCAACCGGCTCGCCGAGTACGACGGGCTCGTGCGCACCGCCCGCGACACCGGCTACGCGCTGGTGCCGGCGCGGGTGGTCGGGATCGGTCCCGCGCAGTCCTTCACCCGCGCGGTCACCATCGACGCCGGCACCGACGCGGGCGTGAAGCCGGACTCCACGGTGGTCAACGCCGACGGCCTGGTCGGCCGCGTGGTCCGGGCCAGCCGCAGCACCGCGACCGTGCTCCTCATCGTCGACAGCGACTCGGTCGTCGGGGGCCGACTGGGCTCCACCCTGAAGATCGGCTTCATCAAGGGCCGCGGCGCCGTGGGCGGCAAGGCACGGCTGGACCTCGACCTGGTCGACGACGCGGCCACCCCCGCGCGCAAGGACGTCGTGGTCTCGTGGGGCTCCGGCACGGGCGGCCCGTACGTCGCCGGCATCCCGATCGGGCGGATCGAGTCGGTCTACAGCACCCCCCAGCAGCTGTCGAAGCAGGCGGTGATCGACCCGTTCGTCGACTTCAGCGCCCTCGACCTGGTCGGCGTCGTGGTGCCCCGCGGCACCCACGGTGACCGCAAGCTGATCCACGCGGACGGAGAGATCAAGTGATCGCTGCTTCGAGGCCTCGCCCTGACCGGGCTCGTTGTCGTCGCCGTCGTCCTCCAGACCGCGGTCCTCGGCCAGGTCGCCGTCGACGGCGTGGCCCCCGACGTCGCCCTGGTGCTCGTGATCGCGGCGGCGCTGGTGCGCGGGCCGGAGTTCGGCGCCGGCGTCGGCTTCCTGGCCGGCCTGCTGGTCGACCTGGCACCGCCGGCGGACCACCTCGTGGGTCGTTGGGCGCTCGCGCTCGTGGTGGTCGGCTTCCTGGCCGGCCGGCTGCGGCACGAGGCCGGGTCGCCGGTCGGAGCGGTGCTGGCGGTGGCCGCCGGCTCCTTCATCGGCACCTCGATCTTCGCGCTGAGCGGCCTGGTCCTGCACGACCGGGCGATGCCGGTCGGCGACATGGGCCAGGTGATCCTGCTCGGGGTGTTCCTCGACGTGGTCATCGCTGCGCTCCTGCTGCCCGGACTCCTTCCGCTGTTCCGGCGGCTGAGTCCGCCCCAGGCGATCCTCTGATGGCAGCCGTCCTGATCCGGCCGCACCTCGGCCAGCGCAGCCGGTGGCGGCTGTTCGTGCTCCAGGTGCTGATGCTCTCGCTGTTCCTGACCCTGCTCACCCGGCTCTGGTACATCCAGATCCTCAGCGGTGAGGCCTACCAGGCGCAGGCCGCCGACCAGTCGGTCCGCGAGCTCGTCGTCCAACCGGCCCGGGGCCTGATCGTCGACGACATGGGACGGCCGCTGGTGGCCAACCGCACCAGCTGGGTGGTCAGCCTCGACCGCACGCTCTTCCACAAGCTCGGGGAGGCGGAGCGCGACCAGCTGCTCCACCGCGTCGCGCGGGCGGTGAAGGAGCCGTACCGGAAGGTCAGGGCCCGCTCCCTGATCTGCGGCGAGCCCGGCTCGAAGCAGGGCACCTGCTGGAACGGCTCGCCCTACCAGCCGGTGCCCATCGCCGAGGACGTCTCCCAGAAGGTGGCGGTCACGATCCTCGAGCAGTCCGAGGACTTCCCGGCGGTGCTCGCCGAGGCCCAGAGCGTGCGCGCCTACCCGGCGCCGTTCGGGATCAACGCTGCCCACGTGCTCGGCTACCTGAGCCCGATCACCGAGGGTGAGCTGAAGGCGGCGCAGAAGGACGACGACCGCTCGGTCAACGGCGCCTCCGACGTGGGCCGGGCGGGCCTGGAGAAGCACTACGACGCCTGGCTCCGCGGGATGCCCGGCTACAAGCGGGTCGCCGTCGACTCGATGGGGCGGGTGCTCGGCGACGACAGCGAGGTCGCCGCCAGCCCGGGCGACACCCTGGTCACCTCGATCGACGCCAAGGTGCAGTCGGTGGCCGAGAAGTCGCTGCACCAGGCGATGACGACCGCCCGCAAGACCTACGACCCGGTCACGCACCGGAACTACGTCGCCGACTCCGGCGCCGTCGTGGTGATGGACGCCCACAACGGCCGCGTCGTGGCGATGTCGAGCCAGCCGACCTACGACCCGAAGCAGTGGGTCGGCGGCATCTCCTCCAAGCAGCTCAAGCGGCTCTACTCCGCCAAGGCGGACAACCCGCTGCTGTTCCGGGCGACACAGGGCCAGTTCGCTCCGGGCTCGACCTGGAAGCCGCTGATGGCGGCGACGGCGCTCAGCAACGGCTTCGCCGAGAACACGCTGCTGGACTGCTCGAGCGGGGTCCAGGTCGGCAACCGCTGGTTCAAGAACTACGAGTCCGCGTCGTACGGGCCGATCACCTTCGCCGAGGCGCTGCAGATCTCCTGCGACTCGTTCTTCTACCGGGTCGGGCTGAAGTTCTGGTCGCAGTTCGGCAGGGACCCGCGCAACGTGAACGCCAAGGACCCGCTGGTCTCGGGGGCCAAGGGCTTCGGCATGGGCAGCCAGACCGGCATCGACATCCCGGGGGAGTCGAGCGGCCGGATCGCCGACCGGCACTGGAAGCTGTCGTACTGGAAGGCGATGAAGGGCTACTACTGCAAGGTCGACAAGAAGGGCTCGGCGACCGGCTTCCTCCGGGTCTTCGCGCACGAGTTCTGCCTCGAGGGCAACCTGTACCGCCAGGGCGACGCGGTCAACTTCTCGATCGGCCAGGGCGACACCCTGGTCACGCCGGTCCAGCTCGCCCGCGCCTACGCGGCGCTCTCCAACGGCGGCACGCTCTACGAGCCCCGCGTGGCCAAGGCCGTCGTCTCGCCCGACGGGCGAGGTGGTCAAGAAGATCCCGCCGAAGGTGCAGGGCCACGTGAAGGCGAAGAAGGCCGCGCTGCGCTACGTCGACAACGCGCTGAAGGGCACGCCCCGGGTCGGCACCCTCGCCTGGAAGTTCATCGACTTCCCGCTGGACAAGGTCAGGATCCGCGGCAAGACCGGCTCGGCCGAGGTCTACGGCAAGCAGAGCACCTCGTGGGTCGCGACGTACACCAAGGACTACGTGGTGGTGATGATGGTGACCCAGGCCGGCACCGGCTCGGGCACCTCGGGTCCCTACGTGCGCAAGATCTGGGAGTCGCTCTACGGCGTCAAGGGCATGGACGTGAAGCCGAAGCGGGCCGTGATCCCGGGCACCACGCCGCCCGCCGGGCTGCCCGTCTTCGCCTCCGACGGCTCGATCCTGCCGCCGAAGGGAACGGTGAGCCGATGACCCTGGTCCCGCCCAACCGCGCCCGGCTGCGGACGCCCGGCCTCGACTGGTCGCTGATGATCGCGGTCGGCCTGGTGCTGCGTGGTCGGCACCCTGCTGGTCTGGTCGTCGACGTCGACCAACGACTCGCTCACCCATGGCCACGACACGGCGTACCTCAAGCGCCACCTGGTCAACATCGCGATCGGCTCCGTGCTGTTCGTCATGGTGCTCGCCACCGACCACCGGTGGGTGCGCATCCTGGCGCCGCTGGTGTACGTCGCCTCGGTGATCGGGCTGCTGCTCGTGCTGGTGATGGGCTCGACGATCAACGGCTCGCGGTCGTGGCTGGTGCTCGGCGGGATGTCCGTGCAGCCGGCCGAGTTCGCCAAGCTCGCCGTCGTGATCGGCATGGCCCTGGTGATGGCCGAGCGGCTCGAGAGCTCGCGCCGCCGCCGTGTGAACACCGTCGACGTCCTGCTCATGCTGGCGATCGCGGGCCTGCCGGCCGTGCTGATCCTGATGCAGCCCGACCTCGGCACCATGCTCGTGCTCGGCGCCACCGTCTTCGGGGTGCTCGCGATCGCCGGCACCCCCCGCCGCTGGCTGCTGGCGCTCTTCGCCGCCGGGGTAGCCGCCTCGACGGCCGCGGTCACCATGGGCGTGCTCAAGGCCTACCAGGTCGACCGGTTCATGGCGTTCACCAACCCCGCGCTCGACCCGCGCGGCGCCGGCTACAACACCACGCAGGCGCGGATCGCGATCGGCAACGGCGGCCTGTTCGGGCAGGGACTGTTCCACGGCTCCCAGACCCGCTCGGGCTTCGTGCCCGAGCAGCACACGGACTTCATCTTCACCGTCGCCGGCGAGGAGCTCGGCCTGGTCGGTGCCGGACTGCTGATCGCGCTGCTCGGTGTCGTCATCTGGCGGGCGCTGGCGATCGCGCTCGGCTCCGCCGACATGTTCGGCCGGGTCGCCGGGGCCGGGATCGCGTGCTGGTTCGGCTTCGAGGCGTTCCAGAACATCGGCATGTGCCTCGGGATCATGCCGGTCACCGGCGTCCCGCTCCCGCTCGTGTCGTACGGCGGGTCGTCGATGTTCGCGTCACTGATGGCGGTCGGGCTGCTCCAGAACATCCACCTGCGCTCCGGTGGGTCGCTCCCGACCCGGTCCGTCGCGCCGCGGGTGCTGGTGGGGCGGTAGGGACCGGTCGAATTCCCAAGGGATCGACGTTTGTTGCCGCACTTCCCAATCTGAACTGGCGGTTCCAGCGGCGTACACGCCCGTGGATGTGCCAGAAGGCCTAGATACCTTGGGAATTCGCCGCCGCCCCCTCGCGATTGGTCGCATCCGCGCCCGGAAACGTACCCTTGGCGCCATGTCCCCCCTCACGGCCTCGTCCGTCTTCCCACGCCTGGAGCCGCTGCTCCCCCTGGTGCAGAAGCCGATCCAGTACGTGGGGGGCGAGCTCAACTGCACCGTGAAGGAGTGGGGCGACGACGCGGCCACCGTCCGCTGGGCGCTGATGTACCCCGACGCCTACGAGGTGGGCCTGCCCAACCAGGGCGTCCAGATCCTCTACGAGGTGCTCAACGAACGCGACGACGTCCTCGCGGAGCGCACGTACGCCGTGTGGCCCGACCTCGAGGCACTGATGCGTGAGCACGGCATCCCGCAGTTCACCGTCGACGCCCACCGGCCGGTGCGCGACTTCGACGTGTTCGGGCTCTCGTTCTCGACCGAGCTCGGCTACACCAACATGCTCAACGCCCTCGACCTGGCCGGCATCCCGATGCACGCCCGCGACCGCACCGAGGACGACCCGATCGTGCTCGCCGGCGGCCACGCGGCGTTCAACCCGGAGCCGATCGCCGACTTCCTCGACGCCGCCGTGCTCGGCGACGGCGAGGAGGTGGTGCTCGCGATCACGGAGGTGGTCCGCGAGTGGAAGGCCGAGGGCCGACCCGGGGGCCGCACCGAGCTGCTGCGCCGGCTCGCGGTCAGCGGCGGCGTCTACGTGCCGGCCTTCTACGACGTGGCGTACGCCGCCGACGGTGCGATCGCGTCCGTCACCCCCAACCTGCCCGGCATCCCGCACCGCGTGCACAAGCACACGCTGATGGACCTCGACGCCTGGCCCTACCCGGCCAAGCCGCTGGTGCCGCTGGCGGAGACGGTGCACGAGCGGTTCAGCGTCGAGATCTTCCGCGGCTGCACGCGCGGCTGCCGGTTCTGCCAGGCCGGCATGATCACCCGCCCGGTCCGCGAACGCTCGATCACCACGATCGGCGCGATGGTCGAGAACGGCATCCGCTCCACCGGCTTCGAGGAGGTCGGGCTGCTCTCGCTCTCCAGCGCCGACCACAGCGAGATCGGCGAGGTCGCCAAGGACCTGGCCGACCGCTACGAGGGCTCCAACGTCAGCCTCAGCCTGCCCAGCACCCGGGTCGACGCGTTCAACATCGACCTGGCCAACGAGTTCTCGCGCAACGGCCGGCGTTCCGGGCTGACGTTCGCCCCCGAGGGCGGCTCGGAGCGGATGCGCAAGGTGATCAACAAGATGGTCACCGAGGAGGACCTGATCCGCACGGTCGCGGCGGCGTACTCCTCGGGCTGGCGCCAGGTGAAGCTCTACTTCATGTGCGGCCTGCCCACCGAGACCGACGACGACGTCCTGCAGATCGCCGACCTCGCGAAGAAGGTGATCGCGAAGGGCCGCGAGGTCTCCGGCCGCAACGACATCCGCTGCACGGTCTCGATCGGAGGGTTCGTGCCCAAGCCGCACACGCCGTTCCAGTGGGCCTCGCAGCTCGACTCCGCGACCACCGACGAGCGGCTGCGCAAGCTCCGCGAGGAGGTGCGCTCGGACCGGAAGTTCGGCCGGGCCATCGGCTTCCGCTACCACGACGGCAAGCCCGGCATCATCGAAGGACTGCTCTCCCGCGGCGACCGCCGGGTGGGCGCCGTGATCGAGCAGGTCTGGCGCGACGGCGGCCGGTTCGACGGCTGGAGCGAGCACTTCTCCTACGACCGCTGGATCGCGGCCTGCGAGACGGCGCTGACGACGACGTCGACCTGGACTGGTACACCACCCGCGAGCGCTCGTACGACGAGGTGCTGCCCTGGGACCACCTCGACTCCGGCCTCGACAAGGACTGGCTGTGGCAGGACTGGGAGGACGCCCTCGACGCCGACTCGATCGACGTCGAGGACTGCCGCTGGACCCCCTGCTACGACTGCGGTGTCTGCCCCGAGATGGGCACCGACATCCAGATCGGCCCGACCGGCCAGCGGCTGCTCCCGCTCAGCGTGGTCTGACCGCCGGCGCCGTGTCGCCGTGGGTGCGCAGCTCGTCCTCCACGTACGACGGGCGCGACACGGCAAGTCCGAGCATCAGCTGGGGCACCGAGACGACGATCAACGCGACCAGCGGCACCGTCCAGCCGCCGGTGAGGCCGTGCAGCAGCCCGACGCCGAACGGCCCGACCGCCGAGATCAGGTAGCCCGTCGACTGGGTGAACCCGGAGAGCGCAGCGGTGCCGGCGGCGGTGCGCGCCCGCAGCCCGATCAAGCGTCAGGATCAGCGGGAACGTGCAGGTGCCGACCCCGACCACGAGTGCCCACGCCCATGCGCCCTGACGCGGCGCGAGGATCAGCCCGAGGTAGCCGATCGGGTAGCAGGCCATCAGGGCCCACATCAGCGGCGCCTGGTTGTCCATGCGCGCTGCCAGGGTCGGAATCACGAACGAGAGCGGGATGCTGATGCCGGTGATCACCCCGAGCAGCAGCCCGGCGGTGTGCGCGGAGAAGCCGGCGTCGCGGTAGACCTCCGCGAACCAGCCGAAGATCGAGTACGCCTGCAGCGACTGCAGCCCGAAGAACAGCGCCATCAGCCAGCCGAGCCGGGTGCGGGCCACCTCGCCGAGGCCGATCCTGCCCTCGCTGGTCTCGAGGTCGGCCGGGCGGTCGTGCCGGAACAGGCCGAGCCAGGGGACCACCGCGACCGCCGCAAGGAGCGCCCACGCCGCGAGGCCGGAGCGCCACCCGTCGTACGCCTCGCTGATCGGCACGGTGAAGACGGAGGCCGAGGTCAGCCCGATCGCGAGGGCGGTCGAGTAGATCGACGTCATCAGGCCGATCCGGTCGGGGAAGTGGAGCTTCACCAGCGACGGCAGCAGCACGTTGGCGGTCGCCATGCCCGGCGAGCGAGAGCAGCGAGAGCGCGAGGAACGCCCAGACCTCGTCCGCCCGGCTGCGCAGGTACAGCCCGACCACGACGCCGACCAGGGCCAGCGTGGTCAGCCGGTGGACCCCGACCAGCCGCGCCAGTCGCGGCGCGAGGGCCCCGAAGACCGCGAAGGCGAGCACCGGCAGCGAGGTGAGCACGCCGGCCTCGACCGCGGACATGCCGAGGCCGTCGATGATCTCGTCGAGGACCGGGCCCACGCTGACCGCCGAGGGCCGCAGGTTGAAGGCGAGGGCCACGATCCCCACGACCACCAGCACCCGCGCGAACCGGCTCTCCTCCGGCGGGGAGGAGGCGGGCGCGGCGGACACCGGACGATTCTGTCAGCCGCCCGACCGGCGCCGCTCCGTCGCGTCGCCGGTGTCCGGTACGTCACCATGAGGCAGTGCGCAGGGTGAGCGACGACGAGCGCCGGGGGCGGCTGGCGGTCCGGCATGCGCTGGCGCCGTCGGCGAGGGTGGCCACGGTGGAGGCGGCCGTCGAGGCGATGACCTGCCTGCACGCGACCGAGCCGGCCAACGTCTACCTCTCCGCGCACGCGCGCTCGGGGGCGACGCGGGACGACATCGAGCGGGCGCTGTTCCACGAGCGCACCGTTGTCCGCCAGCTCGCGATGCGGCGCACCGTCTTCGCGTTCCCGCGCGACCTGCTGCCCGCGGTGTGGGGCTCGGCCTCCGCCCGGGTGGCCGCACAGCTCGGCGCCCGGCTCGCCAAGGAGGTCGAGGCCGCCGGGCTCGCCCCGGACGGGCCGGCCTGGCTCCGGGAGGTGTGCGCCGCGGTGCTGGCCGAGCTGGCTGCGGCGCCCGCGACCACGACGATGCTGCGCGAACGGATCCCGATGCTCGACGTACGCCTGCAGATATCGCCGGGCAAGAGCTACGGCGGCGAGTTCCCCGTCGCCCCGCGCGTGCTCTCGACGCTCGCCGCCGACGGGGTCGTGCTCCGGGGCCGCAACGACGGGGGCTGGAAGACCACGCGCCCCTACTGGACCCTCGCCGTCGGAGTGGCTGGGGGAGGAGGTCACCGCGCTGGACGAGCGGGCCGGCTACGCCGCGCTCGTGGAGAGCTGGCTGCGCACGTTCGGTCCGGGCACCGAGGCCGACGTGGTGTGGTGGCTCGGCGCGACCAAGGGCGCGGTCCGCCGCGCGCTCGCCGACGTCTCGGCGGTCGAGGTGGAGCTCGCCGACGGCACCCCGGCCTGGCTGCTGCCCGACGACGTGGACGAGGTAGCCGCGCCCGAGGACTGGGCGGCGCTGCTGCCGGCGCTCGACCCGACCACGATGGGCTGGAAGCAGCGCGACTTCTACCTGGGCGAGCACGCCGCGAAGATCTTCGACAGCAACGGCAACGGTGGCCCCACGATGTGGTGGAACGGCCGCATCGTCGGCGGCTGGACCCAGGCGCCCGACGGGACCGTGGTGCTGGTCCCGGTGGCGACGCTGCCGCGCGAGGCGCGGGCGCCGCTCGAGGCCGAGGCGGCCCGGCTCACGGCCTGGCTCGACGGTGACGTCGTGCGGTCGATCTACCAGTCCCCGCTGGCCCGGGCGCACCCGTCGTGAGCCGGCTGCAGGAGCTCCGCGAGGTCCGCGAGATCCCGTGGGTGCGGGCCGCCGGGCTGTACGTCGCCGTGCGCGTGGTCGTGCTCGGCGTGCTCCTGCTCGCCGCGCGGGTCGCCGACCGGGACGTGCTGCGCGTGCTGACCGGCTGGGACGCGGGCTGGTACGCCGGCATCGCGGACCGGGGCTACGGCACCGTCGTCCAGCACCCCGACGGGCGGCTCCTCTCCGACTACGCGTTCTTCCCGCTCTTCCCGGTCACCGAGCGGGTCTTCCGGGTGGCGATCGGCAGCGACTTCGCCGTGGCCGGGCTGGTCGTCGCGGTCCTCTCGCTCGGTCGTGGCGGCGGTGGGCATCTACCGGGTGGGCGAGCTGCTCAAGGGTGAGCGCGCCGGGCTGCTGCTGGTGCTGCTCTGGGCGGTGCTGCCGGTCGGCGCCGTGCAGTGGATGTCCTACTCCGAGTCCCTGTTCACCGCCCTCGCCGCGTGGTCGCTGTACTTCGTGCTCACGCGGGCGGTGGGTGCCGGCCGGCTGGCTCTGCCTGCTGGCCGGCCTGACCCGGCCGACCGGCGCGGCGCTGGTGGCCGCGGTCGTCGTCGCGGCCGCGCTCGACCTGCGCCGGTCGCCGCGGCACCCGTGGAAACGGGCGCAGGCGATCCTGCTGGCGCCGCTCGGCCTGCTCGGCTACCTGCTGTTCGTCGCCTCCCGCACCCACGACCTGTTCGGCTACTTCGCGGTGACCCGGGGCTGGCACAACGGCATCGACTTCGGTGCCGCGTTCCTGGACCGGCTCGGCGAGATGCTGGCGGCGCCGTCCCCGTGGCCGGGCCTGGCGATCATCGCCGGGGTGATCGCGCTCGGAGCACTGGTCGGCTGGGCCTACCGCGACGGCCTCCCGCTCCCGCTCCTCGTCTACTCGGTGGTGATCGTGGTCCTCGCGTTCGTCACGTCCGGCTACTTCGGCTCGAAGCCCCGCTACCTGCTGCCGGCGTTCCCGCTGCTGCTCCCGATCGCCGGCTGGCTCGCCGTACGACGGATGGCGTGGCAGGCGGGGATCGCGGCCGCGGCGGCGGTGGTCGCGGCGGCGTACGGAGCCGTGTGGCTGCTCGGCTCGGGACCGCCGTAGCCTTCGGGCGTGCGTGAGCAACCCGAGCAGCAGGCGCCGCCCGTCCAGCGGCTGCGGATCCGCTACGCCAAGCGCGGGCGGCTGCGGTTCACCAGCCACCGCGACTTCAGCCGGGCCTTCGAGCGCGCCGTATTCCGGGCCCGGGTGCCGATGGCGTACTCGTCGGGGTTCAACCCGCACCCCCGGATCTCCTACGCCGGCGCGGCCCCGACCGGCTCCGCCAGCGAGGCCGAGTACCTCGAGATCGCGCTCGCCGAGGTGGTCGACCCGGCCGCCGTCCACGCCCAGCTCGACGAGGCGCTCCCGGACGGGCTCGACCTGCTCGAGGTGGTGCCGTCCGCGGGTGGGTCGCTCGCCGACCGGCTCGAGGCGAGCCACTGGCGGATCACGCTCACCGGGGTCGACGTGGCGACGCGTCGCGGACGCCGCCGAGCGGTTCCTGGCGGTCGATGAGGTGCTCGTCGAACGGATGACGAAGAAGGGTCTGCGCACCTTCGACGCCCGCTCGGCGGTGCTGCGACTCGCCGCCGAACCAGGCGAGGAAGGCCCCGATCGTCCGGTCCCGGACCTTCCGTGTGCGATACTGCAACTGGTTTTACGGCACGGCGTGCCGTCCGTGAGACCCGACGACATTCTCGCCGGACTACGCGAGATCGCCGGTCTGAGCCTGAGCGCTGCACCAATCCAGCAGCGTCTGGCCCAGGGTCCGCTCGATCCTCGCGACGGCACGGTGGGTGATCCGTTGTCACCCGACCGCGACGCGGCCGACACCCAGGGTTCGTGACAGGAGCCCGTCGGCCCGCTGACCGCGGTCGGTGATCGACGAACCGCCCCTCGGCAACCACGGAGGGTGTCGCCGCCCATGAAGGCTTCACGTCGTACGCCCCGGCGGACGACGGACGACACCGCACCGCGGTGGGGCTCCGGCCCCGACTCGGTGCCGAGGAGAGCACCATGCTCGACAGCGAACGTCCCGGCAACCGAGACCCCCGACGAGACCCCGACGAGACCCAGCGTCGCCCCCTGACCAGGAGCCCGGTCCGGTCGACGCGCCGCTCCCGCTGAGCGACGACGCCGCGGAGCAGGCCCCGCCGGCGAAGAAGGCGGCCGCGAAGAAGACCGCCGCGAAGAAGACCGCCGCGAAGAAGACCGCCGCCAAGAAGACGGCCGCGAAGAAGACCGCCGCGCAAGAAGACCGCCGCCAAGAAGACCACCGCGGAAGGCCGCCGCGAAGAAGACCGCAGCGCCGCGGGAGACGAGGCGGAGACGCACCCGAGGCCGAGACCGAGGACGCGCCGCCGGCGAAGAAGGCGGCCGCGAAGAAGACCGCCAAGAAGGCCGCTGCGAAGCGCGCCGCGAAGAAGGCCGCACCGGCCGCCGAGCCGGTCGCCGAGCCGGTCACCGAGCCGGACACCGAGCCGGTCACCGAGCCGGCCGAGGCTGAGGCCGAGGGCTCGTCGCGCGCGGCCGCCACCGTGCCGCTCTTCCAGGCCCCGGACGCGGCCGCGGCCACCCCGCGCAAGCGCACCCGCAAGAAGGCCGCCGAGGCGGCGCCCAGCAGTGACGAAGCCGCAGCAGAGCCAGTCACGGAGTCGGCGCCGGCCGCCGAGTCCGGTGACGCCGGCGACGGCTCGGACGCGCGGCGAGACCGCGGACGACGACGAGTCGGGCACCCGCCGCCGGCCCCGCCGCCGTGGCGGCCGCCGCCGCCGCAAGGGCGGAGGCGACGGCGACGACACGTCCGACGACAGCACCGACCGCAGCGCCGACGACGGCGCCAGCGGCAAGGACGACAAGGACGACAAGGACGACAAGGGCGACAAGGGCGAGAAGCGACGGCGGGACGACGCCGAGGAGGGCGGATCCTCCTCCGCCAGCCGGCGCCGCCGCCGCCGTCGCCGCTCCGGCGACGACCGCGACTCCTCCGACGACCCGAGCAACACCGTCACCCGGGTCCGCAAGTCCCGCAGCCCCGAGGACGAGATCACCTCGCTCCAGGGCTCGACCCGGCTGGAGGCGAAGAAGCAGCGCCGCCGCGAGGGCCGCGAGGCAGGACGCCGCCGTGCCCCGATCGTGAGCGAGGCCGAGTTCCTGGCCCGCCGCGAGTCCGTCGACCGGGTGATGGTGATCCGGCAGCGCGACGACCTCACCCAGATCGGCGTGCTCGAGGACAAGGTGCTCGTGGAGCACTACGTCGCCCGCGAGTCGCAGACCTCCCTGATCGGCAACGTCTACCTCGGCCGGGTGCAGAACGTGCTCCCGTCGATGGAGGCGGCGTTCATCGACATCGGCAAGGGCCGCAACGCGGTGCTGTACGCCGGCGAGGTGAACTGGAACGCGCTCGGCGCCAAGGACGGCCAGCCGCGCAAGATCGAGTCGGTGCTCAAGTCCGGCCAGCCGATCCTGGTGCAGGTCACCAAGGACCCGGTCGGCCACAAGGGCGCGCGCCTGACCAGCCAGGTCAGCCTGCCGGGCCGGTTCCTGGTCTACGTGCCCGACGGCACCACCAGCGGCATCTCCCGCAAGCTCCCCGACAACGAGCGCAACCGGCTCAAGACGCTGCTCAAGGAGATCGTCCCCGACACCGCGGGCGTGATCGTGCGCACCGCCGCCGAGGGGGCCAGCGAGGACGAGCTCACCCGCGACGTCGAGCGGCTGACCGCCCGCTGGGGTGACATCGAGACGAAGGTCGCCGCCGGCCAGGCGCCGCAGCTGCTGTACGGCGAGCCGGACCTGACCCTCAAGGTGGTCCGCGACCTGTTCACCGAGGACTTCACCCGGCTGATCATCCAGGGTGACGACGCCTGGGACCTCGTCGACGGCTACGTCAGCCACGTCGCGCCCGACCTGCGGGAGCGGCTCGAGCGCTACCGCCCCGACGACGAGGGCGAACGACGGCCGCGACCTGTTCGCGTCGTACCGCGTCGACGAGCAGATCGCCAAGGGCCTCGACCGCAAGGTCTGGCTGCCCTCCGGCGGCTCGCTGGTCATCGACCGCACCGAGGCGATGACCGTCGTCGACGTCAACACCGGCAAGTTCACCGGCTCCGGGGGCAACCTCGAGGAGACCGTGACCAAGAACAACCTGGAGGCGGCCGAGGAGATCGTCCGCCAGCTCCGGCTCCGCGACATCGGCGGCATCATCGTCGTCGACTTCATCGACATGGTGCTGGAGTCCAACCGCGACCTCGTCCTGCGCCGGATGGTCGAGTGCCTGGGCCGCGACCGCACCCGGCACCAGGTCGCCGAGGTGACCTCGCTCGGCCTGGTGCAGATGACCCGCAAGCGGATCGGCACCGGCCTGCTCGAGGCGTTCAGCACGGACTGCGAGCACTGCAAGGGCCGGGGCCTGCTGGTCCACGACCACCCGATCGAGCCGAGCACCAAGCTCGACGACGACGCCAGGCGCGGCGGCCGCCGTGGCCGCACCGGCCGCGGGCGCAGCGGTGGCGCGAACGGGGGCGGCAACGGCCCCGCGGCCGCACCGTCGCCCCGGGACGTCGCCGCGATGGCTCGTGAGCACGCCGACAGGCAGCCGGTCGACGAGCCCGACCAGACACCCGAGCCGGTCGAGCAGGACCGCAGCCCGAGCCCGACCTGGGCAAGGAGTCCGCCGACACCCCGGAGCCGGTCTCCGCGCAGACGCTGGAGGAGCCGGAGCAGCCGCTGGCCACCGACGCCACCCCGGCGTCGGAGGCACCCGACGAGGAGCCCGCCGACCGAGGCGACCGCGCCGAGCCGGCCGAGCCGGCCGAGCCGGCCGAGCCGGCCGAGCCGGCCGAGCCGGCCGAGCCGGCTCAGCCTGCGGAGCCGGCCGCGCCCACGGTGGTCACGTCCACCCGGCGCCGGTCCGCGCGGCGCGCCGCCGGCCCGCCGGTCAGCACCCAGGTCCCGCAGCTGGCCCAGACGCAGGTCGACGAGCACGACGGCGACGCCGACGCGACGTCGACGCGCAGCACGACGGGCAGCGCGACGGGCAGGACGGGCAACGACGCGGAGGACGCCGAGGGTGGCTTCGTCCTGCACGTCCCGATCAAGCGCAAGGGCTCACGCAAGCGCTGACCGGCTCGCCGTTTTGACCGGGGTCTTGCCCGCCCCGTAAAGTGGAGCCTCGGCGTGCCTGCACGCCGCCTCTGCGTGTCGACGCACTCCCTCCACCATCGGTGGTGACGTGCGCGCCCCGGCGAGACGCGCGGACCCGGACATTTCGAGGAACCATCGAGGAGAGTGAGTCGCGGTGTACGCGATCGTGCGCAGTGGCAGCAAGCAGCAGAAGGTTGCTGTCGGCGACGTCATCGAGATCGACAAGGTCGCGACCGCCCCCGGCGAGTCGCTGACCCTCCCCGTGGTGATGGTGGTCGACGGCGAGAAGGTCACCAGCGACCTCTCCTCGCTCGACAAGGCCGGCGTGACCGTCGAGGTCCTCGGCGCCACCAAGGGCCCGAAGATCGTCATCCAGAAGTACAAGAACAAGACCGGTTACAAGAAGCGCCAGGGTCACCGCCAGAAGTACACCCAGGTCAAGGTCACCGACATCTCCCTCTGACCCGACTCCTCCACCGGGGCGGGGCAACCGCAGCAAAGGACTGAGCTCATGGCACACAAGAAGGGCGCGGCGTCGACCAAGAACGGTCGCGACTCCAACTCCCAGCGCCTCGGCGTGAAGCGCTACGGCGGCCAGCTGGTCAACGCCGGCGAGATCATCGTGCGCCAGCGCGGCACCCACTTCCACCCCGGCTCCGGCGTGGGCCGCGGCAGCGACGACACCCTGTTCGCGCTGGTCGGCGGCAACGTCGAGTTCGGCACCAAGCGTGGTCGCCGGGTCGTCAACATCGTCCCGGCCGGGGAGTGACCCGGACCCCACACCAGCCACTGACGAGGGCGTTTCCGGAGCACCGGAGACGCCCTTCGTCGTTCCAGGGCCCGTCCGGGCTCACAGCCGAGAGGAAGCGATGGCCGTCCCCACGTTCGTGGACCGGGTCTCCCTGCACGTCGCAGCGGGACGCGGGGGCAACGGCGTCGCGTCCGTGCACCGCGAGAAGTTCAAGCCGCTCGGCGGCCCCGACGGCGGCAACGGCGGCCCGGGCGGCAGCATCATCCTGCGCGTCGACCCCGACGTCACCACGCTCATCGACTACCACCACAACAGCTCGCGGCGGGCCACATCAGGCGGTCACGGCGCCGGTGGGCACCGCAACGGCACCCACGGCGAGGACCTCGTGCTGCCCGTGCCCGACGGCACCGTCGTGACCGACGACCAGGGCACCGTGCTCGCCGACCTGGTCGGTGCCGGCACCGAGATGGTCATCGCCGAGGGCGGCCGAGGTGGCCTCGGCAACGCGGCGCTCGCCTCCTCCAAGCGCAAGGCGCCCGGCTTCGCGCTGCTCGGCGAGCCCGGCGACGAGCGGATGATCGGGCTCGAGCTCAAGGTGGTCGCCGACGTCGGCCTGGTCGGCTACCCGAGCGCCGGCAAGTCCAGCCTGATCGCCGCCCTGAGCCGGGCGCGGCCGAAGATCGCGGACTACCCGTTCACGACGCTGGTGCCGAACCTCGGGGTGGTGCGCGCCGGAGACACGACGTTCACGGTCGCCGACGTCCCCGGCCTGATCGAGGGCGCCAGCGAGGGCCGCGGGCTCGGCCACGACTTCCTGCGGCACGTCGAGCGCTGCGCCGCGATCGTGCACGTCGTCGACCTGGCCACGATGGAGCCGGGACGCAACCCGATGTCCGACCTCGACGTGATCGAGAGCGAGCTCGCGTCGTACGGCGGGCTCGACGACCGTCCGCGGATCGTGGCGCTGAACAAGATCGACGTCCCGGACGGCCGCGACATGGCCGACATCGTCAGCGAGGACGTGCGGGCCCGCGGCTGGGACGTGTATCCCGGTCAGCGCGGCCAGCCACGAGGGCCTGCGCGAGCTGTCGTTCGCGATGGCGCGGCTGGTGGCCGAGCGGCGCGCCGCGGAGCCGACCGTGGTCACCGAGCGGATCGTGCTGCGTCCCGCCGGCACCAGCGGCACCGGCCAGGAGTTCACGGTGCGCGAGACCGGCGACCCTTCGACAGGCGCAGGACAACGGGCCTGGCGGGTGCGCGGCGCCAAGCCCGAACGCTGGATCCGGCAGACCGACTTCAGCAACGACGAGGCGGTCGGCTTCCTCGCCGACCGGCTCAACCGGCTGGGCGTGGAGGCCAGGCTGCTCGCGCTCGGCGCGGTCGAGGGCGACCCGGTGCTGATCGGCGACGTCGACAACGCGGTGGTCTTCGACTTCAAGCCCGGCCTCGACGCCGGTGCCGAGATGCTCGGCCGCCGCGGCGAGGACCAGCGGTTCAACCAGACCCGTCCGGCGGCCGTCCGCCGCCGCGAGATCGACGAGGCGATGCCGTTCCGCCGCGAGGGGGAGACCCGCGCCGACGTCGCGCGACGGCTGGGACATCCCGACCTCGCCGACGAGGAGCCCGAAGCGGCTGCACCCTCGTTCGAGAACGACATCTGAAGCCGTGACGCCCCACGACGTCGCTCGCTGCGGACCCCGAGCCGTCGAGGGCCACGCCGCCGGGGCCCGAACGCGATGAGCACTCGCACGGGGGTCGGCGCCGCGGGCGCGTCGTGGTCAAGGTGGGGTCGTCGTCGCTGACCACCGCCGGCGGCGGCATCGACCCCGAGCGCGTGCGCGCGCTGGTCGACACGCTCGCGGCGGTCCGGGCGCGCGGCTCCGAGGTGGTGCTGGTCTCCTCGGGGGCGATCGCGGCCGGTCTCGCGCCGCTGGCGCTGCGCAAGCGTCCCCGAAGGCGCTCGCGCCGCCAGCAGGCGGCCGCGTCGGTCGGCCAGGGGCTGCTGGTGCACCGCTACACCGAGGAGTTCGCCCGCCACGGCGTGGTCACCGGCCAGGTGCTGCTCACGCTCGACGACGTGACCCGGCGCAGCCACTACCGCAACGCCTTCCAGCACCTTCGCCCGGCTGCTCGAGCTCGGGGTGGTGCCGGTGGTCAACGAGAACGACACGGTCGCCACCACCGAGATCCGGTTCGGCGACAACGACCGGCTCGCCGCCCTCGTGGCCCACCTGGTGCACGCCGACGTGCTGGTGCTGCTCTCCGACGTCGACGGCCTGTACGACGGGCCCGCCGTCACGGGCCGGCGAGCACCCTGGTCGAGGATGTCGCCGACGTCACCCGGCTGGACGGCGTCGTGGTCGGCCGGGCCGGCTCCTCCGGGGTCGGCACCGGTGGCATGCAGACCAAGCTCGAGGCCGCCCGGATCGCGACCGGCGCCGGCATCCCGGTCGTGCTCACCTCCGCCGACCACGCCGCCGACGCGCTCGCCGGGCGCTCGGTCGGGACCCTCTTCCACGCGACCGGCCGCCGCCGGCCCACCCGGCTGCTCTGGCTGGCGCACGCGACCGAGGCGAAGGGCGCGATCCAGCTCGACGAGGGTGCCGTCCGCGCGCTCACGGAGCGGCGGGCGTCGTTGCTGCCCGCCGGCATCACCGGCGTCGCCGGCACGTTCGTCGCCGGCGACCCGGTCGACCTGCTGGCTCCCGACGGGACGACGGTCGCGCGGGGGCTGGTCAACTACGACGCGGCGGAGCTGCCGACGCTCCTGGGACGGTCCACCCGCGACCTGGCCCGCGAGCTCGGCGCGGCGTACGAGCGCGAGGTCGTGCACCGCGACGACCTGGTCGTCCTCGGCCGCTGAACGCGTAAAGACATCGTCACGATTTGCCGATTCGTTGGCGCACCGCCCCGGGTCTGCCGCAGACTGTGTGTCACCACCCCACGGGGGTCGATGCCTGTCCAGAAGCGAGGTGCTCGTGAACCAGGACGTGACGTCACTGGCACGTGACCGTGACGCTCTCGGGAGATCCCGTCGAGCCGCTGCTCGTGCGCTCGGCCCTGCTCCGGCTCACCGAGGAGCGGCCGTTCCTCGACTCGATGCGGTTCACCAGCTCCGGCGCGGAGATCCAGTTCTGGGACGAGGGCGAGTCGATGCTCGACGTCGCCTCGCTCGCCCTGCGGCTGTGGAACGAGCACCGCGACTCCGCCAGGCTGCCCCGCTGGGAGGTCGTCGGGCTCGAGGTGGTCGAGCGCTCGATCCACCGCAACCGCGACGAGGGCCACGAGGTGCTCACCGGCTCGCAGGACCTGCGTCCGCTCTCCTTCTGAGCCAGGGCTACGGCCTGTCCGCGTGAGGTCGCTCGCTAGCCTGATCCCGTGAGCAACGACGGGACCGTCGAGGAACGGGTCGCCGAGGTGGCCGGGCGCGCCCGTGTCGCGGCCACCGACCTCGCCCTCGCCACCCGCGCGGTCAAGGACGCCGCCCTGCAGGCCATGGCCGACGCCCTCGTCGAGCAGAGCGACAGCGATCCTCGCGGCCAACGCCGACGACGTGGCCGCGGCCGAGGCGGCCGGCACGCGGCGAGCACCTGCGTCGACCGGCTCCGGCTCGACCACGACCGGGTCGAGGCGATGGCCCAGCGGCCTGCGCGAGGTCGCCGGGCTGCCCGACCCCGTGGGCGAGGTGCTGCGCGGCTCGACGCTCGCCAACGGCCTGCGAGCTGCGCCAGGTGCGCGTGCCCTTCGGCGTGGTCGGCATCATCTACGAGGCCCGGCCCAACGTCACCGCCGACGCCGCCGGCATCTGCCTGAAGAGCGGCAACGCCGTGCTGCTGCGCGGGTCCTCGAGCGCCCGTCGCTCGAACGCCGCGGTCGTGGCAGACCCTGCGCGCGCGCCGCGGTCGCGTCCGGCCTGCCCGGCCGACGTGGTCCAGCTGGTGCCCGGGGAGGGGCACGAGGCGGCCAAGGCGCTGATGCGGGCGCGTGGCCTGGTCGACGTGCTCATCCCGCGCGGCGGCGCCGGCCTGATCCGGTCGGTGGTCGAGGAGTCGACGGTGCCGGTGATCGAGACCGGCGTCGGCAACTGCCACGTGTACGTCGACGCCGACGCCGACCTCGACATGGCGCTCGCGATCGTGCTCAACGCCAAGACCCAGCGCACGTCGGTGTGCAACGCGGCCGAGTCGCTGCTGGTGCACGCCGACGTCGCCGACGCGTTCCTGCCGCGGTCGTCCCCGCCCTGCAGGAGGCCGGGCGTGACGGTGCACGGCGACGCGGCGTTCGCAGGCGTACGACGGCGTGGTGCCGGCGACCGACGACGACTACGCGACCGAGTACCTCGCGCTCGAGATCTCCGCCGCCGTCGTACCGGACCTCGACGCGGCGCTCGGGCACATCCGGCGCTTCTCCTCCGGCCACACCGAGGCGATCGTCACCGGCTCGCAGGCCGCGGCCCGCCGCTTCGTCGCCGCCGTCGACTCGGCAGCCGTGCTGGTCAACGCGTCCACCCGCTTCACCGACGGCGGCGAGTTCGGCTTCGGCGCGGAGATCGGCATCTCCACCCAGAAGCTCCACGCGCGGGGGCCGATGGGCCTGCCGGAGATGACCTCCACGAAGTACGTGGTCACGGGAGCCGGCCACACGCAGGTGAAGCTGTTCGCCCTCACCGTTTTCTTCGGGATGGTCTCCTCCGTCGTGCCGGTCTTCAACATGGAGACCTACATCGTCGTCGCGTACGCCCGCTCCGACGCCACCGCGCTCCAGCTCGCCTTCATCGGATCCGCTCGGGCAGAACATCGGCAAGCTGGTCTGGTACTTCGTCTGCCGGGAGTCCCTCGACATCGGCTGGCTGAAACGCCGCCTGGAGACACCGAAGCGGCAGGCGCAGTTCCAGCGCTGGAGCGACTTCGTGCAGGACCGGCCGGGAGTGAGCGGGCTGCTCACGTTCGTGTCCGCGCTGGTCGGGGTCCCGCCGTTCTTCGTGATGGCGATGATCGCCGGCACGCTGCGGATGAACGTCTTCGTGTTCTTCCTGGCCGGGATCGCCGGGCGCACCCTGTTCTTCTGGGCGATCCTCGGCGGCGCGCACCTGGTGTTCAAGTGACCGTTCGCCCCCGCACGGCGTCGTCCCGTTAGGATCACGGCATGTCGATCCTCGCTGTCGTGCCGCTCGCGGCGGAGTCCGGTGCCGGCGCCGTCGCCGTACGTCATCGGTGGCCTGGCCCTGGTGATCCTGTTCGGGGCGCTCCTCGCCCTGCTGTCGATGGGCGCCGGTCGCGAGCACTCCTGAGCCCCCGGTGACGGCTGCGCCCGCTGCCCGCGCGTCGCACACGGGACGCCGTCGGGTCGGCGTGATGGGCGGCACCTTCGACCCGATCCACCACGGCCACCTGGTCGCGGCCAGCGAGGTGCAGGCCTGGTTCGACCTCGACGAGGTGGTCTTCGTGCCCACCGGCCAGCCGTGGCAGAAGGCCGACCGGGTGGTCTCGCCGGCGGAGCACCGCTACCTGATGACCGTGGTCGCCACCGCGTCCAACCCGCGGTTCACCGTGTCGCGGGTCGACATCGACCGCGGCGGACCGACGTACACGATCGACACGCTGCGCGACCTCGCCGCCGTCTACCCCGACGCCGAGCTGTTCTTCATCACCGGTGCCGACGCCCTCGGCGAGATCTTCACCTGGCGCGACGCCGAGCGAGCTCTTCGAGCTGGCCCACTTCGTCGGCTGCACCCGGCCGGGCTACGAGATGGACCCGAGCCTGCTCGCGGGCATCCCGACCGAGCGCCTCACGCTGATCGAGATCCCGGCGCTGGCCATCTCCTCCAGCGACTGCCGCGAGCGCCGCGCCGCCGGCGAGCCGGTCTGGTACCTCGTGCCCGACGGCGTCGTGCAGTACATCGCCAAGCACGACCTCTACTCCCGCCGAAGGACCCCGCATCGAGCACCCGCATGACCGCCACCGAACGCGCCATCGAGCTGGTCACCACCGCCGCCCAGGCAGCCTCGGACAAGCTGGCCTCGAACATGCTCGCGTTCGACGTCTCCGAGCAGCTCGTGATCACCGACGCGTTCCTGCTCTGCTCGGCCAGCAACGAGCGCCAGGTGAAGTCGATCGTCGACGAGGTCGAGGACAAGCTGCGCGACATCGGCGCCAAGCCGGTCCGCCGCGAGGGCGAGCGCGACGGGCGCTGGGTGCTGATCGACTACGCCGACATCGTCGTCCACGTGCAGCACGAGGAGGAGCGGCAGTTCTACGCGCTCGAACGGCTCTGGCGCGACTGCCCGACGATCGACCTCCCGGTGACGTGAGCCGCCGTCTGGTGCTGTTCCGGCACGGGCGCACGGCGTGGAACCTCGAGGAGCGCGCCCAGGGCCAGCTCGACGTCCCGCTCGACGAGACCGGTCACGCCGAGGCTGCCGCCGCCGCGCCGTACCTCGCCGCGCTCGGCGCCGTGCGCCTGTGGTCCAGCGACCTCCGGCGGGCCGCGCAGACCGCGGCGTACGTCGCGGAGACCACCGGGCTCGAGGTTGTGTACGACGAGCGGCTGCGGGAGAAGGATCAGGGCGCGCGCTCCGGTCTCACGCGGGACGAGTTCGCCGAGAAGTACCCGGCCGAGCACGCCGCCTGGCTGGCCGGCCGCGACGAACCCGCCGTCCCGGGCAACGAGTCCGTCGCCGAGATGACCGCGCGTGTGGTGCCCGCCCTGCGGGACTGCCTCGACGCCCTCGCGCCGGGGGAGACCGGCATCGTGGTGCTCCACGGCTGGTGCGCGCGGGCCGGGATGTTCGGGCTCCTGGGCTGGCCTCAGGCGCTCGAGGCGACCGTGCGGGGCATGGACAACTGCGCCTGGGCGATCCTCGCGGAGAGCCGGACCACGGGTCTGCTTCGCCTGGAGTCGTACAACGAGACGGCGAGTCCGGGACCGCACCCGGCCGATTTCGCGTCCGACACACCCGTTGGCTAAGATTCCCGAGTTGCCCACCGGGCAATGGGGCTGTGGCGCAGTTGGTAGCGCACCTGCATGGCATGCAGGGGGTCAGGGGTTCGAGTCCCCTCAGCTCCACCCCGTTGGGTCCGCATGTTGAGGCGAAAGTGCCCTGACCTGCGGATTCTTCGTTTGACGGGACGAGGCGCTGGGTCCTCACAGAAGGAACCAGCATGGAGAACTCCCCACAAACTCACCACAAATTCGCCTCGTCTCGCCGCTCCTCGGGCGACTTGGGCGCTGAGGGGCCGGACATCGGCGCGGCTCGCGCACCTTGCGTCCATGGAGCCCGCTACCTCACAAGAAGCCACCTCTGGAGCCAACAACGGCGTTGTGATCGACGGCGCCTTCGAGCCGGCACTCTCGCTCAAGGAGCTTGCCCTCCAACTGCAGGTCAGCATCCAGACGCTCTACGACCTGAGGAGCCAGGGACGGGGACCAACAGGATTCCGGGTCGGACGGCACCTGCGATTTCGGCAGTCCGAGATCGAAGCGTGGCTGGTACGGATGGAAGCCGAGGACCTCGATCGGCACCCGCACAGGAGTCGGCGATGAGCGGCCGCCCGAGGACGGCGATCGGCACCTACGGAGCCATTCACGTCACGCGCAAGCGGAGCCGCACCTACGTCGCCCGCACGAGGTACCGGGACATCGACGGTCGTCTACGTGACGTTACTGCGACCGCTGAAAGCCGTAACCGTGCCATCGCCGACTTGAAGGACCGACTCCTGAAACGTCCCGGCTACGGACAGGCCGGGGTCCTCAGCCTGCACAGTCCTTTCGGAGATCTTGCCGAGCTCTGGCTGAGCGATCTCGAAGGTCGCGAGATCTCCGAGGGAACGAAGGAGAACTACCGCGACGACCTCCGCATCCATGTCCGACCCTTCTTCGAGTGCTACACGCTCGGCGAGATCACCACCGGCCGCGTCGAGACCTTCCTCAAGCAGCAGGCTGAGGTCTCCTACTCCCGGGCCAAGCACACCCGGACGCTGCTCAACCAACTCTTCGGGTACGCCCTGCGCCACGATGCCCTCGGTCGTAACCCCGTCGAGGGCACCTCGCCACTGAAGAAGCCGTCCGTCAGGTGCTCGACGACCGTTGGTCGCGCTGGCGCGACGCCAGCCTCGGCGCGGTCGTTCCCCGACGGGTCCCTGCTCGCTCGGCCCGCCGATGTAACGCCGAGGAGGACATGCTTGACATGATCGCCGCGACAGGCAGGGGCCTTTCGGGCCTCTGCGGTCGTGTGCAGCATGCCCTGCGAATCACTACTCTCAATCCAGTGGCCAGGTGGTCAGGGCAAACCTGCTCTGAGAGGCGCTCGACGAGTCCCGGCGCCTGACGAGCAACCTACAATTGCGGGGGCGACGCGTTACCCCTGTGGGCTCTCCTCAGCCATCAGGCGACCAGGTCCCGCTCGCCCGCACCGTCTGCGACGTTGTGCAGATCGCGGTCGTCGCTATGGCACGCACCGACCACCGGCATAAGGTCATCTCAATCGACGACATTTGATGCGGCCTCGGAACTGATGGTTTTCGGGAGGAGACGCGATGGGGAAGCCGCTCCTATGCCGCTTGCGTAGGCATAGATGGGTGAACCACGGACTACCGACGACGGGCACATGCGCCTCGAGTGTCGCTGTGGTGCGACCTGGCTGCGCCGCCCGAACAAGAGCACCGCCAATTCGTAGATCGCAGGTCACCGACACGGGTGCGGCTCGTCCATGACTCGCTCGCGGCGGAAGGACGCGCCTCTCAAGCATGGCTGGCAACACCCGCGCTCAGAGGTCTCCCGAGCCTTGAACGGCCAGGAACTCGTCTAGCGCGGTGAGGGTCGCGTCGGGCTCCTCCTCAGCAAGGAAGTGGCCGCATTTGAGCGCCTGGCCACGCACGTCCGTGGCGTACTTGTTCCACACGTCAACAACGTCGTATGCGCTGCCGACGAAGCCCTCGGTGCCCCAGAGCACGAGCATGGGGCACTCCACGCGCCGACCGGCTGCCGCGTCGACCTCGTCGTGCTCAAGGTCGATGGATGCGCCGGCGCGGTAGTCCTCGCAACTTGCCCTGATCACGTCTGGGTCGCTGAAGCAGCGGACGTACTCCTCGACCGCCTCGGGCGCGAAGGCATCGATCCCGGCGGGGCCCGACCACTGTGCGAGCTTGCGTCGCACCCAGTAGCCCGGGTCGGCGCTGATCAGGTGTTCGGGTAGGTCTGCGGGCTGGGAGAGGAAGAACCAGTGGTAGTACGCCTGTGCCATGGCGCGGTCGACGTGGGTGAACACGTGCCTGGTCGGGACGATGTCGAGGAGTGCGACTCGGGAGACCACCTCGGGGTGGTCCAGGCAGAGTCGGTGCGCGACTCGGGCACCGCGGTCGTGACCGACGAGCGCAAAGCTCTCGAAGCCGAGCCGCCGCATGAGTCCGACCTGATCGGCGGCCATGGCGCGTTTGGAGTACGAGGCGTGATCGCGCACCGATGCTGGTCGGAACGAGTCGGCGTACCCACGTAGGTCGGCGAGGACGACTGTGTGCTGGTCGGCGAGGTCCGGAGCGAGCCTGTGCCACATCACCTGACTCTGCGGGTAGCCGTGCAGGAGCAGCACGGGTGGCCCGTCGCCGCCCAATGCGGCGTGGATGCGCGCTCCATCGACCTCGATGTCACAGCGGTCGAAGTTCTCGAGCACAGGCCATGCTTACCACTCCCCGGGCTCCGGGCAGACGACCCGAGACAGACACCGCCATGCGCGCTCGGATACACGCAGCGCCGGCGACGCAAATGCTGTCGCCGCCGGGTTGGCTACGGCAACCCATGACGCCGGACTCGACCCTCGCGCCACCGTTCGCAGACAGCATTTGGTGGCCGAGACCGCTCGCCGCTTCGATCTGTCCTCCGGCCCGGGGGAGGGACGCGATTGTGTAGCAGGCCTCCTCATAGCCACCGCTCGCGGTCCTTCGGGACAGTCCACCCCGCACTAGGAAGGCGCGCATGACGTCGTTTCGGATGCGACGTGCCGATGCAAGGCCCTCCATGAACTGAGGCATCTGAGGGAGGGGCTCTGGGGTCGATGACCCATAGCCGCGTTGAAGGCCGCCCAAGGGATCGTCGTACGACAGCGCTTCGTTGAAGCCCGAAAACCATTCGAGCGAGGTCAAAGCAGATCACCGCCAACGAGCGGTGGCACGAGACACCCGTCTCCACCTCGAGTCATCGCTGGATCCGGGACCCTGGCCGGCCGGTGCCCGGTGTGTCAGGATCGGGCGGTGGTCGTGGATTCTTTCCCTCGCCTGGCCGCGCGCACGTTGAACTTCAGCCTGGGGCTTCCGCGCGAACTGGTGGTGAGCCCCGACGGCGAGCGGGTCGTGTTCGTGAGGTCGGAGTCGGGTACGACGCGCGAGCTGGGGCTCTGGGTTTGTGACGTGCCGAGCGGGACGGAGCGTCGGCTCTGTGACCCTGTTGAGCTGCTGGCCGAGTCCGAGGAGGCCCTGACAGGCGAGGAACGCGCGCGTCGCGAACGTGCCAGGGTGCAGACCGCCGGCATCAACGCGTTCAGCACCGACGACGCGGTGACCACGGCCGTGTTCGCGTTGTCATCGCGGCTGTTCGCGGTGGACCTGGTGGGGGAGGCCCCGGTCCGCGAGCTGAGGACCCACATCGCAGTGGTGGATCCGCGCTTGGATCCGACCGGCCGCCGGGTCGCTTTCGCCGGTGATCGCGGCGTACACGTGGTCGAGCTCGACGGTGGTGCATCGCGGCTGCTGGTCGCTCCGGACCCGGGCGAAGCGGACGAAGTGGTCTGGGGGCTGGCCGAGTTCATCGCGGCCGAGGAGCTGGGCCGGTCTCACGGCTTCTGGTGGGCCCCCGACGGCGAGCGGCTGCTGGTAGAGCGGTACGACGAGACCCCGGTGTCGGTCTGGTACATCTCTGATCCGGCCCATCCCGAGCTGCCTCCTCGCGCGACCAGGTATCCCCAGTGCGGCACCGCCAACGCCCTGGTGTCGCTGGCCGTCGTGCCGGTCGACGGCGGCGCGCCCGTGCCGGTGGACTGGCGCAGCGATGTCGAGCTGGACGGGAAGGTCTTCGAGTACCTGGCTCACGTCGTATGGAGTGGGGAGCGACCAGTCATCACCGTGCTCACTCGGGACCAGCGCACGCTGCAGTACCGGGATCTCGACCCGGCCACCGGCCGCACCACGGTGCGTCAAGAGGTCTCCGACGACGCCTGGGTTGAGCTCCTGCCCGGGACGCCGATGCTGGTGCCCGATGGTCGACTGGTCACCAGCGCCGACGTGGCGGACAGCCGGCGGCTCTACCTCGACGGTGAGGCGTGCACGCCTGCGGACGTGCTGGTCGACGAGGTGCTGGCCGTCTCCGCTGATGCGGCGGTCGCCGCGGTCATCCCCGGGCTCGGAGCCCGGGCCCTGGCCAGGCTCGGCTTCGACGGCACGGTGGAGATGCTGAGCGACCCCACCGGGTATGCCACCGGGTCGGCGAGCAGGGGTGGAGTCGTCGTGACCCAACGAACCTTGAAGGAGACGGAGGTGGTCACCACGGCGCGCCTCGGCGACGGCCAGGCGACAGTGGTTCCCTCACGCGCCGAGCGGCCTCCGCTGATCCCCCAAGCGCACACGTTCCGGGCCGGGGACAGCGGCATGCCCACCACGGTGCTGTTCCCTACCGGTCACGTGCCTGGGTCTCGTCGGCTTCCGGTGCTGATGGACCCCTACGGCGGCCCGCACGGGCGGCGCGTCCTCAACAGCGCTCACGCCTACCTGGCTTCGCAATGGTTCGCCGACCAAGGGTTCGTCGTCATCGTCTGCGACGGACGCGGCACCGCCGGGAACGGCCCCGTCTGGGACCGGCGGGCTCTTCATGACCGGGTCGGGACCGCAGACGACCAGGCCGCCGCCGTACGGGCCGTGGCCGAACGGTTCCCCGACGACCTCGACACCTCTCGCGTCGGCATCCGGGGCTGGTCCTTCGGCGGATACCTTGCGGCCTTGGCGGTGCTGCGCCACCCCGACGTGTTCGGCGCAGCCATTGCCGGCGCCCCGACCAGCGACGAACGGCTCTACGACACCTGCTACAGCGAGCGGTACCTCGGAGATCCCAACCTCGACCCCGACATCTACGACCGCAACAGCTTGATCCCGCTGGCGCCGGGGCTCACCCGACCGCTGATGATCATCCATGGTCTGGCCGACGACAACGTCTATCCCGCACACGCCCTCGCCCTGTCCGAGGCCCTCCTGGCCGCCGGCCGGCCCCACGAGTTCCTGCCGCTGACCGGCATGACCCACATGGCCAACGACGAAGTCGTCGCCGAGAACCTGCTCCTCCTCCAAGTCGACTTCCTCCGCCGCTCCCTCGACCTGGCGTGACGGCGCCGCAGCGCGACGGAAAGACGCGGCTGTTATGGGCAAGAGACGTGGCAGGTCGATGCGCAATCGTTCGGTGCGGCCGCAGGCTGCTGCCTGGTGGGGCCGCTGCTGATGTGTTGGGAGCGGCACGCTCCTCACTTACGGAAGCGGCCGCCGGCCATGCCGTCGGGTTCATCGCCAGCACCGGGTCGGCCATTGCCGCGGGTCGTCGCGGCGACCTCCGGTGAGTCGCCTCTCTGGCGTGCCTCGCCGCCGCGGGGGGCGCGCGCCGGCACACTAGAATTCCACGCAGACGCTTGAGAAGCACGGATCGGAGCGGAGCTGTGCGCCGTGCCCACCTCATCACCGCCATGCTCGCGGTGGCGGCGAGCCTCCTTTTCGCCGGATGCGGGGGTGAGGAGTCACCCGCCGCAAAGACCGCGTCTACCTGGCCGATGACCGGGCTGCCCGTCACCGGCGACGAAACCGCCGAACAGTCCTACCCGGTGCTCGTCACCAAGCTGGACAACACATCCTCGAGCGCGCCCCAGATGGGCCTTGGCGGGGCCGACCTGGTGGTCGAGGAGCTGGTCGAGGGCGGGCTCACCCGGCTCGCGGCGTTCTACTACTCCCAGCTGCCGACCACGGTCGGTCCGGTCCGTTCCATGCGGGCCAGTGACATCGGTATCGTCGCGCCGGTCGACGCGTCGATCGTGACCAGCGGCGCGGCGCCGCAGACGATCGCGCGGATCGAGGATGCTGGCATCACCTTCTACCCCGAGGGCTCGGACGGGATCTCCCGCGACAGCTCGCGCACCGCGCCGTACAACGTCTTCGCCGACCTGACAACGATCGCCGAGTCCGCCGAACAGGAAGTGGCCCGGCCCGCGGACTACCTCCCGTGGAGCAGCGAGGACAACCTGCCGCAGGGCCAGCCCGCAAAGAAGATCGCGGTGTCCTTCGGTGGCGGCCACACCACGAACTGGACCTTCGACGCAGACCGCTACGTCAACGAGGACACCTACGCCGATGACGGCGACGATTTCCCGACAGACACCGTGCTGGTGCTGCGAGTGGAGATCGTCGACGCCGGCTACCTCGACCCGGCGGGCAACCCGGTGCCGGAGACGAATCTGACCGGAACCGGAGACGCGATGATCTTCCACGACGGCCGGCTGGTGCGAGGCACCTGGAAGAAGGACAGCCTCGACGCACCGATCACGCTGTCGACGAAGTCGGGCGACCTGACCGTCCCCGCCGGGCACGTGTGGATCGAGCTGGTCCCGGCCGGCAACGGCGATGTCACTCTTGAGAAGTGAACTCGCCGCGCCATGCCATTGTTGCCCTCCCAGATGCCGCATCCCGAGCGCGCTTCCGAGCGGTTTACCGACCGAACTCGCCAAGTGGCCATGCTTGCCCG